>SECP01000111.1 GCA_004193285.1 Myxococcales bacterium
CAGTACCCGCGGGCACAACCCACGCTCGACACGTACAGCTCGCCCATCACCCCCAAAGGCACTCGCCGAAGCTCGTCGTCCAGGACGTACACCTCCGTATTCGCGATCGGCTGACCAATCGGCACGAACCCCGTACCGAAGGTTGGGGACGCGGCGTCGCCGCTCGTTGCCTCGAAGTAGGCGACTTCACTGAGCTCCGTGCAACCGTAGTCGTTCCAAACGACCACCTGCGGCAGCGCTTCACGAACCTGTCGAAGGAGCCGCTCCGGCAGTGCTTCGCCGGCGGTCGTGATGACCTTGAGCGTGCCCAACACCTGAGCCGCGCGAGACCCCACTTGCTCGAGTAGCGCGTGCAGATGGGAGGGAACGAGCCGAACATGCGTCACCTTCCAGCGCTGGATAGAAGCAGCCAGGGCAGCACTGTCTTTGACGGTTGAATTCGGTACGATGACTTCCGGTATGCCGGCGAGGAGCCCACTCAGCAGCTCCTTCAGCGAGACCGTGAAAGTGATGGACGTCTTTTGGAGCATGACGTCGTCGGGCGCGAACGGCGCTCGGGCCCACCCCGCACGCAGCCAGTTGAGTAGCTGAGCGTGGGGCACCATCACTCCCTTGGCGCGGCCGGTCGAACCGGACGTGTAGAGTAAGCATGCCAGTTGCGCTAGCGGCGGGGGAGCGTAGCCGACTTCGTTCTCTTCCGAGGCCGAGGCTAGCGTCCGGTCAACGAACCTGCCCCCCACGAGATCCAGCCACACGTCGGCGCGTGCGGCTTCCGCTAGACCACGTTTGCTCAGCACGAGTGCGGGCGACGCGTCAGCGAGGATGCTCTCGGTGTAGGAGGCCGGGTACTGAGGGTCGACCGGCACGTAGCAGCCGCCGACCTTCAAGATGCCGAGGAGCCCGACCAGCAGCTCCGGCGACCGATCACACAGCAGCGCGACCCGCGCCTCCGCCGAGACCCCCAGGTGCCGCAGGTGATGCGCAAGCTGGTTGGCGCGCGCGTTGAGCTGACCGAAGGTGAGGCGCTGCTCGCCCCCGGCGGCGGTGACGCCGATGCACGCAACTGCATCCGGCGCGCGAGCTGCTTGCTCCTCGAAGATCTGAACCACGCTGCGCGTGTCGGACGGCGGCTGCGCGGTGCGATTCACTCTGGCGTACAGCGCTTGCTCCTCAGACGTCAGCAGCTCCACCGTGGACAGCGCGCGCTCGGGAGACGACACCAGCGCCTCCAAAACCAGTTGGTGGTGCTGCACCATCCGCGCGATCGTCTGCTCACTGAACAGGTCCGCCGCATACTCCACCACGAGCTCCAGCGACGAGCCGTCACCGAAGAACTGCCAATCTTGCTCGCTCGCCGTCGTACGCTCCCCCGCCAGCTCGAACCCGGACAGCTCGAGGCCGTTGCCCCAGCTTCCGAGCTTCACCATCGGGAAGTTTTGATGCCGGAACACCACCGGAACCAACGGAATTTGGCTGCTATCCCGCGGCTTGCGGAGCGCCGTGAGCAGGTGCTCGAACGGCAGCGCTTGGTGCTCGAAGCCCTCCAGGGTGACGCTCCGCACGCGCTGCACCAGCTCACGCAGGGTCGGGCTTCCGCCCAAATCGAGCCGTAAGGGCAAGATGTTGATGAAGAAGCCGATCAGGCTTTCGAGCTCGACCTGCTCGCGCCCCGCAACCGTCGTCCCGATGCAGAGATCGCGGCGGCCCGTGTAGCGGTTGAGAACGACCGCAAGGCCCGCGAGGAGACTCATGAAGAGCGTCGCGTGCTCGCTTTGGCTGAGCTCGGCGAGCTTACGGGCCAAGGCGGGGGGATAGGTGTACGTCAGGGTCGCCGCCCGCCACGCGCGGTTCGCAGCCCGCGGGTAGTCATACGGGAGCTCCAGCCCGTCCTCGTAGTTCTCCAAACGGCCGCTCCAGTACTGCAGCTGGCGTTCCAGATTCCGAGCGCGTTGCCAAACCGCGTAGTCCGCGTACTGCACAGGCGGCGCAGGCAGCGCAGGCGCTCCCCTCCCCTCCGCGGCGGCCATGTACGATTCCCGCAGCTCGCTGAGCATCACACCGTAAGACCAGCCGTCCATCACGATGTGGTGGATGTTGGTCACGAGGAGGTGGACGTCCTGCGCGACACGGAGCACCTTGGCCCTGAGGAGCGGGCCCTGCTCCAGGTCGAAGATCTGTCGGGAAACTTCATTGATGATGGCCGTGACTTCGTCGGCGCGCACCTCTTGGACAGGAAGCTCGACCAACCAGGGCTCGGCGATGACCTGAACCGCCTCCGACGCGCCAGGAAGGACGCGGAAGCAGGTACGGAGCGCCTCGTGCCGAGCGATCAGCTCGCTTAGCGCGCTGCGGAGCGCATCTGCGGAGAACGAAGGGCCCTCGAATCGCATCACGGAAGTGATGTTGTTGCTCGTGCGCTGCTCTTCCATGTGCTGGTGGACGAACCACAGCCGCTCTTGCAAGAAGGACAGCGGCAGCGAGAGAGTGCGCGCTACCGGCGTGATGGGAGGCAGGACCACGCGGTCCT
>SECP01000064.1 GCA_004193285.1 Myxococcales bacterium
TTCTCCGTGTTCATCTCCGCGTCGCGCGCCACCTCCGCCGGCGGAGGTGGCGCGCGACGCGGAGATGAACACGGAGAACTACGATCACCTCTCGGAAAACCCCTTCCTGGCGGTGGCGAGCCAGCCGCTCAGCACCTTTTCGATCGACGTGGATACCGCGAGTTATTCGACCTCGCGGCGCTTTTTGGCCGAAGGCAGCCTCCCGCCCAAGGACGCCATTCGCATCGAGGAGTGGGTCAACTACTTCGCTTACGATTACGCCAAACCGACCGGCAACGCGCCTTTTGCGGTGAGCACGGAGGTCACCTCTTGCCCGTGGAACGCTACGCACAAGCTGGTGCGCATCGGCATCAAGGGGCAGGAGATTGCCGCCGAGAACGTACCTCCGCGCAACCTGGTCTTCCTGCTGGACGTCTCGGGCAGCATGATGGCCGCCGACAAGCTGCCGCTGGTGAAGCGCGCGCTCTCGCTCATGACGGAGAGCCTACGCCCGCAGGACTCGATCGCCATCGTCGTGTACGCCGGCAACGGCGGCCTCGTGCTCCCCGCAACCTCGGGCCGCGAGCGAGGGAAAATCCTGAAAGCGCTGGACGGCCTGGAGGCGGGCGGCTCCACCAACGGCGGCGCCGGCATCCAGCTCGCGTACTCGGTCGCCCAGCAGCAATTCAGGAAGGGCGGCATCAACCGCGTTATTTTGGCGACTGACGGCGACTTCAACGTCGGCACCACCAGTGAGGGTGAGCTCACGCGGCTGATCGAGGAGAAGCGCAAGAGCGGCGTCTTCCTGACCGTGCTGGGCTTTGGCACGGGCAACACCAAAGACAGCACGATGGAGATGCTCGCCGACAAGGGCAACGGCAACTACGCCTACGTGGACACGCTGACGGAAGCGCGCAAGGTGCTCGTGCGCGAGGCGGGCTCGACGCTCGTCACCATCGCGAAGGACGTGAAGCTTCAGGTAGAGATGAACCCGCTCAAAGTCGCGAGCTACAAGCTCATCGGCTACGAAAACCGACTCCTCGCCAAAGAGGACTTCAACGACGACAAGAAGGATGCGGGAGAGATCGGCGCGGGCCACACCGTGACCGCCCTCTACGAGATCGTACCCAAGGGAGCGCCCACGGCCGTGGCCTCACCAGCGGTCGCTCCGCTCAAGTACCAGGCGCCGGGAGCGCCGTCTGCGGCAGCGAGCACCGGGGAGCTGATGACGGTGAGCGTGCGCTACAAGCCGCCGCAAGGCGACGTGAGCACGAAGCTCAGCGTCGTGATCGGAGACGAGAGTAAGCCCATCGAACAAGCCTCGGACGACTACCGATTCGGCGTGGCAGTGGCCAACGTCGCGCTCCTGCTGAGGGGCTCGGGTGACGTAAAGAACAGCTCGCTCGACAGCGCGCGGTCGCTCGCGGCGGGCGCGCTCGGTCGCGACCCGCACGGCGACCGCCGAGAGTTCCTGGCGATGGTGGACGAGGCCAGGCGGTTACGGGGCGGTCAGGGAGCTTTGAAGACCGTTGCCCGGTAGTGCGCGAGCTCGGCGATGGAGTTTTTGATGTCCACGAGCGCGTCGTGCTCACCCTTGACTGGCTTGTCGTACACGGCTTCGTCGCCGTACCAGGCCTTGGTGAGCAGCTTGAGCGACGTCACGTCGATGGTGCGGTAGCTCAGGTACCCCGCGAGCCCCGGCATCCACTCGTCCACGAAGCGCTTGTCCTGCCCGATCGTGTTTCCACACAAAACGGCAGGATAAGTGCACCAGCCGGCGACGCGCTCGAGCAGCTTTCGCTCCGCGACCATCAAATCCAGCTTGGACTTGCGAACGCGCTCGGTGAGCCCGGTCGTCTCGTGCATCTCTTGGACGAACGGGACCATGCGCTGAAGCGCGGAGTCCGGCTGCCAAATGTCGCACACGAACTCCTCCAGCACGTTGAGCTGCGCATCCGTGATGATGAGCGCCGCCTGAAGGATGACGTCCTTCTGCGGGTCTAGCCCCGTCATCTCCAGATCCAACCAGGCTAGGTTCTGGGCCGCTTGTACGCGCGCTACGCGCTCCTGCGTCGACTTCTTCGCCACGCTGCCACCCTACTCCTCTTCGTCCTCGTCGTCTTCGGTATCCTCGTCGTCGTCGTCATCGTCCGCGTCCGCGTCTTCGGTATCCTCGTCGTCGTCGAGCTCGTCCTCGTCGTCCTCGTCGTCCTCGTCGCGCTCGTCTTCGAGCTCCTCCGCGCGCGGCGCCTTCGACGCGGTGGTCTGAGTGGCGGCGCGCTTCGGCTTCTCTTTCGGGAGGACGATCTTGGGATTCTCTTTGCGGCGCCGGTAGACGACGAGCGTGCGCCCGATGACTTGAGCCACCTGGCTTTTGGTCGCTTTTTGCATCTGAGGGCCAAGGTCCGCCGCGTCGACCTCGGCCTCACCGGAGACTTTGACCTTGATGAGCTCGTGCCGCTCCAGCGCCGCGTCGATCGCCGCGAGCAGCCCCGGGGTCACACCCTGGTGCCCAATTTGGACGACGGGCTTCAGTTTGTGCGCGAGGGAGCGCAAATAGCTCTTCTGCTTGCCGGTGAGGGGCACGAGCGGAGCCGTCGGTTTTGACTTTTTGGGCACGTGCCCGCTTAGCGAAGCTTCGGCGAGTCGGCAAGCCGAGTCGCTTGAGGTAGGCTCGGTTCGGTTTGAAGGACCCTGACATCGTGGTGATTGGGTCGGGCCCGAACGGGCTCAGCGCGGCGTGCACCTTGGCCAAACGCGGTCATCGCGTGCTGGTCCTGGAGGCGAACCCGCGGCGTCCGGGCGGCGCGCTGGGCAGCGAGGAGTGGACCCTACCCGGCTTCGTGCACGACGTGGGGGCCGGCTTCTTTCCGTTCGGCCGCACCAGCCCGGCGTTCGCGACCCTGGATTTGGAAGGCGCCGGGGTCAGCTGGCAAAACGCCAGCATCGAGAGCTGTCACCCCGCGCTCGACGGCAGCCACGCGATCATCGCTCGGGATCCGGAGCTGACGGCGGTTCACTTCGGCAGTCAGCGGGACGGAGAGGCGTGGCGCAAGCTCGCCGCGTTCCATCGCGGCATCGAGCCGCGGCTCTTGGAAGCGCTCATGGATCCTTTTCCAGCGCTCGCGCCCCTGCTGCGGCTGGGCGCCGGCAACCTGCTGCGCATCGCCAGTATGTTCGCGCGCAGTGGTCGAAGCCTCTCGAGCAGCCTCTTCGAGAGCGAGCCCGCGCGCCGCGTGCTCCCCGCACTCGCTCTGCACGTGGACGTGGGGCCCGACGACTGGTTCGGCTCCGCGCTCGGCTACATGCTGGGCCTCACCGCCTCCACCGGCGGCTACGCGGTTCCACGCGGCGGCGCTCAGGCTCTCACCAACGCGCTCGTCACCGTGCTGGAGCGGCAAGGGGGGCGGCTGCGCCTCGGCGCGCGGGTGCGACGCGTCGTGGTGCGCAGCGGTCGCGCGGTCGCGGTCACGTTGGAGAACGGTGAGGAGGTGCCGGCGAGCCGAGCCATCATGGCTGACACGTCCGCCCCGAGCCTGTGCTTGGATCTACTGGAGGGTAAGCACCAGCCCGGGTTCGTGCTGCGAAAGATGCGCAACTTTCCGCTAGGTTTCGGCACCTTCAAGCTGGATTTGGCGCTGAGCGGCCCCGTCCCGTGGAAGGTACCGGAGGCTCGCATGAGCGCGGTCGTGCACGCCGCAGAGAGCCTGGACGACCTGTCTCGCTTCGTGCGAGAGGTGCGGAGCGGCCGCCTTCCGGAGCGGCCCTACCTCGTCATCGGCCAGCAGAGCTTGTGCGACCCCACGCGGGCGCCGCAGAACGCGCACACCCTGTACATTTACTCGCGTGTCCCTTCCGACTTGCCGGAGGGCTGGGAGCACGCGCGTGAAGCATTCGCGGACCGAATCGAGGAGCGCATCGAGGCGCTCGCGCCGGGCTTTCGGGCGCTGATCTTGGGCCGCAAGATCCACGCTCCGCCGGATCTCGAGCTAATGAACGAAAACCTCAAGGGAGGGGATCTGGGCGGCGGCTCCAACGCTTGGAACCGGCAGCTGCTGTTCCGGCCGGTGTTCCCCTACTTCCGTTACCGCATGCCGGTGCAGCGCCTGTACTTGTGCTCGAGCTACGCGCACCCCGGCGCCGGAGTCCACGGCATGTGCGGGTACAACGCCGCGCGTATTGCCGCCCGCGACATCGAGTAAGCGCGGGGCCGAGCGACATTCGCGCCGCCGTTGTTACTCTCCAGCGGGGTGGCTCGAGCGCTAGAAGTACTGCGACCCGATCAACGGAGCAAAAAGCGCATGGTAGACATCATTCATAGGATTGGCATCAAGGCACCACTCGCCAAAGTCTTCGAAGCGGTCTCGACCGTACAAGGCGTAGCCGGTTGGTGGACGCGAGAAACCACCGGAAATTCCGGGCTCGGCGGGGCGATTCACGTGGTTTTTCGCACCCCCACTGGCGAAGAAAAAGGCCAAATGGATTTCGAGCTCACCAAGCTCGAGCCGCATCGCCAAGCGCAGTGGCGTTTCACCGCCGGCCCCAGCGAGTGGCTCGGTACGGACGTGACGTTCGACCTCACTCAGAACGGCGAGTACACCCTCATCGTCTTCGGGCATCGCGGCTGGCGCGAGCCGGTCGAGTTCATGGCTCATTGCAGCATGAAGTGGGCGACCTTCCTGCTCAGCCTGCGGCAGCTCGTGGAGACGGGCGAAGGGCGGCCGGCGCCCATCGATCTCAAAATCGACGACTGGAACTGAAACCCGGAGGTGACGCGCGGGGCCGTGGCCCGAGCCCCGCGCGTCGACTGGGCCGCCGCGGCGCGGGGCTCAGCTTCTTTCTGGATCAGAAGCGAATGTTGTCGAGGTAGTAGGGGTTCGAATTCGGCGGCACGTTGAGCTGAATCTTGAGCCTGACGTCCGCAACGCCGTAACGAAGGATGCGCTGCACCTTGGCGGGCAGCGGGATGGTCACGGTCGAGAATTGGCCGAGCGCGGCGCTGTCCAAGCTGACTGGCCCCAAGTATTGGTCGTTGATCGAGGCGGAAGGAATCGAGATCAGCACGCCGACCTGACCCCGAAAGTAGGGGTTTGGCTGCTGCGGCGGCAACCGAATGTCCAGCTTCAGCGTCGAGCCAATGCTGCCGGCGCCAATGGTGCTGCTCGGGATGCTCACGAGCTCGCTCCAGCCGCCGACCGGAATGACGCGCAGGGAGCTCGTGCCCTCGGTCTTGATCGAGGTGTTCAGGGCCAGCTGCGCTTGCGACGAGGTCCAGCCCGCGTCTCGCTCGAAGCCGCGCACCGGCGCGAGGAAGTCGCGCATGATCTGCGCACGGTAGCCGAGGGCGGACTCGAGTAGCGCCGAGGTCTGGTAGCGTTCGCGCCCGGGCTCGCCGGGAATGGCGATCAGATCTTCGCCCACCTGATTGAAGCCTAGCGAGACCGGGAACGGCGTCGGAAAGCCCAGTGTGGTCTTGCCCTGACTGAAATGGTGGCAGCCGCCGCATCCTAGCGTCGTCGCCCGCTCGACGATGTTTTCGGGAGTCAGGGTGCTGCCGATGGCCGTCAGCTTCTGCTGGATGAGGGTGCGGAACGGGGACGGGCCGGGGCCGAATTCGGGCGCGTAGTCGCTGAAGAACTCGGTCATGTTGCCCGTCAGGTGGCTGTCGCCGGTGTTCAAGTCGTCGGGCACGGGCGCGACGTAGTTCATCGTGTTGATGTCTTGCAGCGCCAGACGCTCGACCTGGTTCGGGAAGTACTCTTGCTGAAAGCGCACCGCCCTGGCATCGGCGGGGACGGGGTTGAACAACGAGCGGGCCGGCGTGTCGTCGTCGAACGTAGGCAGCAGGAGCGCGCTCGGGCTTTGGCCGCTCGGTTGGGGAACCAGACGGTACTCGCGCATCGACCAGTCACCCGAAACGGTCTGGATGAAGAGGAATTCGTTCAGACGGATCTGCCCGCCCTGCGGCCCCGGTACGGCCCCGAACAGGTTCTTGTGAATGACGGGCAGAAAACCGGGCAGGCCTTTGAAATAGAAGTCGCGAAGTCGAGCCGCGCGCACGGCCGGTGCAACGGACGAGAGGCCTCGCCAGAACTGCACCACCGGCAAGCAGCCGGCAAGCCCGAGGCTGGGCTTGGGGTTGGGGAGGCGGGCTTCGAACGCGATGAAAACTCGCTCCAAGCTGCCGCGGTTGGTATTGCCGGAACGCCGCGCGAAGTTCACGCGGTACTCGCCGCAGTTCGCGCCATCCGCAGGGGCGAGATCGAAGCGGTTGGAGAGCGTGATGGCCTTGTAGCTCTCGCCGGAGGTCGGATCCGCGAAGGGATCCCGCGTCGCTTCCTGGCCTTCCAGCCGCGGGCACTCCTCGGGCCAGCCGTTCAGCGTCCCCGTGCAGTTCGGTCCGGAGCCAGCGCCTTCCGCGCCTGCCGGGAGCTGAGTCGCGAACAGCTGCCGGAACATGTCCAGCGCGTGGCCATCACTGAGCTGGTCGAGCACCTCCTTCAAGCTGAAGGTGTCGACGATATCGAAGTCGGTAATGAGGATGGATTTGCGAGGATCGACGGTGACGGTGAGGGCTTCGGTGTGCTCTCCGGCGATAGCGGCTTCGTCACTGACTACCTCGTCGTCAGCGGCGCCCTCCGCGGCACCACAAGCCGCGCTGCTTGCGGCCAATGCGAGCAGGACGGGCAAATGTTTCGTGAATGATAAATGACTACTTGGTCGGGTCATGAGCATGCTCCTGCGGACGCGACCAAACGCTGGTCCCGTCAGGCTTCGGCGCCAGAGCAACGCGCATGCCGATGACCTCGCCACTTCCGAGCCGAGTAGAGTTGGCGGTTTTGCGCTGACTTCATGAGCGCACAAGCCTGAGGGGTGAAGCGCCCCCCGCGGGGCCGGCGGTGCGACGACGGAGATCGCAACCGTGGCCGGCACCGTGTCACTGTTGCACCTGTTGCAGTTGCTCTCGTTTGATGGCTTCGGCCCACTGGCTTGCGCTACTCTCCGTAAGACGCGGGACATGAAGGCGCGCAGCGAATCCGTCACGGCTCGGGCAACGCTCGATCGCAGCATCGGCCGCTACCAGTTGCTGGACGTGCTGGGGCGCGGGGGCATGGGCACCGTCTACCGCGCGCGGCAGGCGCACCTGGAAAAGCTCGTTGCGTTGAAGGTGCTGGACCCCCTTCGAGCGGGAAAACAGGGCGCTATGACGCGTTTTCTGCGTGAAGCCCGCGCCGCCGCCCAGATTCGTCACCCCAACGTGGTGGAGGTTTTCGACGTCGGGTTCGACGACGGCAACGCCTTCTTGGTCATGGAGTTATTGGAGGGTCACGACCTGGCCGCCCATCTCGCGCTGAAGGGGCAGCTGGCTTTGGCCGACGCGCTGGACCTCTTGGCGCCGGTGCTGGCCGGGGTTCGGGCCGCCCACGAAGCCGGCGTCGTGCATCGTGACCTGAAGCCCAGCAATATCTTCCTCGCGCGGCGCGGCCGCACGCTCGTAAATCCGGTCGTGCTGGACTTCGGTGTCTCGCGAGTGCTGGACGATGAAGAGCTCGGTCTCGCGACCGTCACGAGCGCGGACGCCTTGATCGGCACCGCCGCCTACGTCGCCCCCGAGCAAGCCAAGCAGTCGCGGCTGGCGGACGACCGCAGTGACCAGTACGCGCTGGCGGTCATCCTCTACGAGTGCGTCGCGGGCGAACGGCCGTTCCGTGGAGCGAGCACCTATGAATTGCTCCACGCGATCGCCACCGCTTCCGTCGAGCCGCCCAGCCGGCATAACCCCGCGCTGCCGCCCGCGTTCGACCAAGTGGTGCTGCGAGCGCTCGCGCGGGACCCCGAGCAGCGCTTCGCGGATTTGGATGATTTTTCCCGAGCGCTGATGGAGTTTGCGGCCCCGCGGACTTGGGCGGCGTGGGGCCGGGAGCTGACCTCGGCCGACGGCGAAGATGCGCCAGCGCGCTCGACGCCCGCCCGCCCCCGCACGCAGCCTCGAACGTTGGGCGCGTTCGCGCTGGGCGCGTTCGCGCTGGGTGCCCTGACGGGCGCGGCGCTCGCGTGGGGGCTCGGCGTGAATAGAAGAGCGGAGGGCCCTTCGAGAATGGAATCAGTCTTACCTATCGCCCCTCACGCGCCGTCGGAAGCTCGCCCGAGCCCACCGGCGGCTCCCACCGCAGCCCTCCAGGGTGCGCCGCTTGCTTCGCCTCCGCTGCCGTCGCCGTCGCGCGCGGCGCCGCGAGCTCGCTCACTGCCACCCGCGCGGCCCTCTGCGAGCGCAAGGAGCGCTACGGTAGAGCTTGGACCCAACGATGCGCCCATCCTCGAGTAGCGTGCGGCGGCTCGCACGCATGATGATTCTGACCGGTGCGGTGGCGCTGCACGCCAGCCTGGCTTCGGCGGCGCCGGAGCCGACGACGACAGCGCTGGTGGACCAAGGGCTGGCCCTACGGCGCGCTCGCCAAGACCAAGCCGCTTTGGCCGCGTTCCAACAGGCGTATCAGCGCGAAGAAAAGCCCATGATCTTGGCCCAAATCGCGCTCGCGGAGCAAGCGCTGGGCCGCTTCTTGGAGGCAGAGGGGCACCTCACCCAAAGCCTCGACACGAACGACACGTGGATCGAGCAGCACCGCCCCGCGCTGGAGAAAGCCCTGAGCGCGATCGCCGCGCGCCTGGCCTGGCTGGAGGTCACGGTGAGCCCGCCCGACGCCGAGCTTCGCTTGGACGAGCAACCGCTGCCGCTCGCCTCGTCCCCGTTTCGCTTGGCGGCGGGTCCGCACGCGCTCGAGCTGCGAGCCGCGAGCGGCGCCACGCTCCGGCGCAGCATCGAGCTGGGTCCCGGTGAGCGGCATGTCTACCGGCTCGAGCTACCCACGCCGTCGATCGCGCCGCCCTCGAGTGCTCCCGCTCCTCTTGCGCCCACCGCCTACCGCCGCGCGCAGCCCTCGTCTCCGTCGCCGGTCGCCCCGAGCCGTCGCTTTCGCTCCTGGGCGTACGCCTCGGCGACGCTCGCGAGCGTGGCGCTACTCGAGGCGGTGGCGGCGTCTCTTGTGCGGCAAGGGTACATCGACGACTACAACGCACCGGAGTGCGCGCCGGACCGCAGCCAGCGCTGCGCCGCGTACCGGCGCTCGGCCAACACCTTCGGTACGGTCGCGGTGGTCGGCTACGCGGTCGCGGGAGCGGCGGGGTTGACCTCGTTCGCGCTGTTTGCGGAGCCCTGGTGGAGTCGGCCCGGTGCGCCCCCGGCGAGCGCCGTGGTCGGCGTTTCCGCCGCGTTTTAGTGGCGATAAACGGCGGGGTCCACGCCGAAGCGCTTCATCCAGCGCTGCACTTGCATGCGCGCTTTGCCCAGGTGCCGGGCGACCTCCGTCACGTTCCCGCGCTCCGCGCTCAGCAGCCCGACCAGCCGGGCTCGCAGCTGCTCCTCGTCCGCAGAGAGCCGCGCCTCGGCCGGCGGCTCGAGCGCGCTGCTGGAGCTCCCTCGCTCCACTGGCGAGGGCTCCAGATTGCTCGCCCGCAGCACGTCGTCCGTCGCGAGCGCGAGCGCGCGTGAGAGGCTTTGGGTGAGCTGCCGCACGTTGAGGGGCCAGGGTGTCAGGAGCAGCACGCGCGCGGCTTCCGGCGAGAGCCGTGTCAGCCGCTGCTCGGGATCGATGGTGCCGAGCACGTTGGCAAGCAGCACGCCCAAATCTTCACGGCGCTGCCGGAGGGCGGGCAGCGCATGCACGTGACCGTGGAGCCGCGCGAGCAGATCTGATCGAAACGCGCCGCTCGCGACGAGCTGCGCTAGCGGTTGGTGCGTCGCCGCCACGACCCGCACGTCCACCGGCTGGGCTTTGGCAGCACCGACCGGCAAGACCTCGCTCTCCTGCAGCACCCGGAGGAGCGCTACCTGCGCGGCGGCCGGCATGTCCCCCACCTCGTCCAAGAGCAGCGTGCCTCTATCTGCCGCGCGCACCAGCCCAGGCTCGTCGCGAGCAGCGCCGGAGAAGGAGCCGCGGCAGTGACCGAACAGCTGCGCGTCCAGCAGCGTCGGGCTCAGCGCGCCGCAGTTCAGGGCGACGAACGCGCCGGGCCTGCCGCTGTACCGGTGGATGGCGCGCGCCAGGACTTCTTTGCCCGTCCCCGTCTCGCCCAGCAGTAATACCGGCAATTTCGTGCGCGCGATGGAGCTCAAGACACGCAGCTGCTCGGCTTCGGCCGGGAGCAGGCTCACGGGCGCCGGCTCGAGCTCCACCCCCCCGAGCTCTACGTCCGTCGGTGTGAGCGGCGGAGTCGGCAGGCCCTCGCGAAACACGAAGAAGGTGTGCCCGAGCTCGATCAGGTCCCGATCCCGGAGCACCGCGTCCGTCACCCGCACCCCGTTCAGAAACGTGCCGTTGGTAGAGCCGAGATCCTGCAAGCTCCAATGACCGCGATGATTGCGGAGCCGCGCATGAGAAGCGGAGACGGTGCGCGCGGGCACGGTGAGCTTCAACCGTGCCGCGCCGGTGCCGTTGCCTTCGCGAGAGAAGGTGCGGTGCGAGCCACGGCCGATCCAAACCTCGTCCGTTTGGGAAAGGGAGAAGCGCGCACCACCGGCGCGAGGCCGCGCTGCTTCCAGCACCAAGAAGAGCTGCGCCGTAAGCGGCATCGCTTCTTCACCGACGTCGCCTTCGGTGTCGCTCGCGGTCTGCGTCGTCGAGACGCCTGATGCGGTCATGGACAAGCGATCGCATTCTATCTCCTCGCACCGCCACTCGCACTCGTGTCATGGTCGGAATCGAGACGAGCTTTGCCCATGATTGCAAATCGACCACGCCGCGCATTTTTTCGCGAAGGTTTGCTGTGGCTCACCGCTCTAAGCCTCCTCACTCTGCGTTGCGGCAAGTTCGCAACTGACGAGCCTCAGCCGCCGCTCGCGTCAGCGGAAGGCGGGGCGCCAGAGGCCGCGGCGGGTTCGGGCGGAAAAAGCCCAGAAACGGCTGCTGGGACCGGTTCCAGTACCGGCGGCCAAGGCGGTCAGGCGGGCGAGGCAGAGAGCACCGCCAGCGGAGCCGGGGGCGGAGAGGGTGGCGGAGCCGGCGCGGAGCCAGAGCCGCGCGCGGACGCGCTGGTGCTGCGTCCTGAACGCTCGCTCCTCATCAGCGACCCAGCCGTGCTGGAGGGCCTGACGCTGGAGCGGGTCCTGTGGAGCCTGGCTGGCGTGAACGGCCACGAGATGTACCTGGCGTTTGCGCGCAGCTTCGTGCCGCGCGCGCTGGCGGAGGAGGCTGCCGGCCCGCGCTGCGACGACGAAGCTGCGGTGGAAGCGGGGGCGTCTTCACTGAACGGGTTTCCAATCCCCTGCCCCGCGGAGGCGGAGGCGCTCCTGCACTCCAACGAGAACAAGGTGTGGAAGCCCCTCTCGGTGACCAATCGCTTCGACCTCGCGCCCGAGGGCGGAGAGAACTGCGGCGAGCAGCACCTCAGCTTTTACCTCTCACGGGTGGGAGCTCTCGTGACCGCCTCCCTCCGCTTCTCCGCGGTGATTGCCAATCCTTCACCGGAGCTCGGTCTGGAGGGCTGTCGACCGCTCGTAGATTTTTGGGCGAGCCTCAGCCGTGCGGAATACGACAGGCCCGCGGATCGCGCGCACGCTTTGGAGGCCGCATTTCTCGGTCCCTCGCTGTCGAGCCGCAGCGCGAGCGCCCCCGAGCTTCAGGCGCTCGTGGCCGCCGGCTACCTGCCTTTCATGAGCCCAGAGCACTTCGGCAGGCGCGGTCGCCTGCAGCTGCTCTACCTGGGGGACAAGGGCATCTGGCACTTCTTCGAGCATGCGCTCGTCTCGGCGGACGAAGGCTGGGTGCTGCGGCGTCCGCTCACGCAGAGCTTGCCCATCCTGGCGCTCGTATCGCAGGAGCCGAGCGGCAACCCCTGCGCCTCACAGCTACTGGCATCCCTCCCGGGCTTGCTCGACGACGATCCGGTCAATCAGCGCATGAACGTCGCCCCGAGCTGCTTCGCAGGAACGGACGTCACGGAGGGGCCCACCCTCCTGAGCGGCCTGTACGGCTGGGTCCCCGAAGGCACGTATGGTCCCACGCTCGAAAAGCTGCTCGAGCGTGAGCTCAACATGCGCTACCCGAGCTACGGGCTCTACCCTTCGGACGTCGCGGCCCGCGCGGATTTCGCTGGCACCTGCAATGGCTGCCACTACCCCAAAGGGTCGCCTTTCGCGAACCCTGGTACGATTGCGCACGTCAACCCGCAGCGCACCGAGCCGTGCGGCCGCTCTGGAGGTGACGAGGAGCGGAGCTGCTACGCCCGCTCGCCGCTGCTCAAGCTGAGCTTCTTGCCGAGGTGGACTGCGCTGCTCCAAAACTTCTGGGACCACCCGGGCGAATTTCCAGCGCTCCCCGGCGGCGCCACTTCGACCCTCGGGGTCGACGGAACGCAGCTGGTACAACAAAATCCGTAAGGAACGGCCGCCGCAGCGGCGAAGTGGGGCTCGACAGGGGTGGCGAGCCCTGGGCTATATTGCGGCGAAATGTCTCAAGATGACGTCACGTCGGACGGCGTTGTTCCTCCTCCGGCGGCGGGGCGTTTGCGGCGTCCCCCGCTCGAGCGCAGTGAGCCTCGCCGGAGCTGGGGCAACTTGTACGCGCCCGGCAAAGGCGCCGCCGATGCCGCGGCTCCGGCCGCGGCGGAGGCGCCGCCTCCCACTGACGCCGCTCCGCACGATGCGACCGCTCGCGCCGTTCGCGACGGCTACCGCATCGTGGAAGAGAACCTGCGTCGCGGTCGCCAAGTCGCGGCCGAGCTGCGCGGCGCCGGTCGCGAGGTGGCGGGCTTCGCTGGCCGCGTCGACGCCCCGCGCATCGTGACGAGTCTGACCGAGACGCTCATGGACCCGGCGCTGACCGAGCAGCTCGCCGGGGTCGCGCGGAGCTTCTTGAATGTGCTGAGTGCCGTGATTCCGCCCGTGCCCGCTGCCGCGCGCGCCGAGCCTCCGCCCGAGCCTCGGGTGGCTCTCCACCCCCAGGAGCGCGCGGCCTACGACTCGAGCGGCGCGCGCCTGCTGAAGCTGCGCGGCGTCGGCCCCGGAGAGTGGCTCGCGGATCTGGAGATCGACGGCAAGGTGCGCCGCGTTCAAGTGCGGGCGGTGGACGGGGAGCTCTGAACGTGGGCTCCTCACCGGCGCTCGTGACCGAGACGCTCGGCGCCTATGCCGGCGTCGTCTCCGCGGAGATGCTCCGCTACCTATCGCCCGCCGAGCGCCCGGATCTGCGGCGGTACCTGTACGATCTGGTCGCCGAATACCCGCGGCGTTGGGGCAAGATGATGCGACCGAGCATCTGCCTCGCCACCGCGCAGGCTTTCGGTGCGCGGCTCGAGACCGCTCTGCCTTCCGCCGCGTCGATCGAGCTGCTCCACAACTCGCTGCTCATCCACGACGACATCGAGGACCAAAGTGACGAGCGACGCGGGCTACCTACCTTGCACCGCTTGCATGGGCTGCCGCTCGCTCTCAACGCCGGCTCGGCGCTCAGCCTCATGAGCCTGTACCCGCTGATCGGCGCGAGCGACCTGGCACCGGGCGTCACCTCTCGTCTGCTGCGAGAGACCGTGCGCGTCGGTCAGGAGTCTGCCGAAGGGCAGGCGCTGGAGCTCGGCTGGTGTCGAGACAACCACTTGGACCTGCGGCAGGGGGATTACCTGGAGCTGGTGCTCAAGAAGACCTGCTGGCTAGCGACGATTCACCCGCTACGTGTCGGCGCGCTCCTCGCGCTGGGTGAAGCCGCAGACCTGGATCGCTTCGTGTGCGCCGGCTTCTTTCTTGGCGCCGCATTCCAAATTCACGACGACGTGCTCAACCTGATTGGCGACGCCAAGGCTTATGGCAAGGAGCTGGCCGGTGACCTTTGGGAGGGGAAGCGCACCCTCGTCTTGATCGAGCTGCTCGAGCGCTGCTCGCCCAGCGAGCGGGAGGAGCTGCGCGCGTTTTACGGCCTTTCGCGCGCCGAAAAGACGCAATCGCAGGTAACCCGGGTGCTGTCGCTGATGCACCGCCACGGCAGCATCGAAGCCGCCCGAGGGGTGGCCGAGGCGCTGGCCGGCGCCGCGCAGCACGAGCTGGAGCATGCCCTGCGCGACGCGCCCGAGTCGCGTCACAAGGAATTCCTTCGAGAGCTACCGACTTGGGTCTTCGAACGCGCAGCGTGAGGAAAGCCGAATGAGCCGCGATGACTATCTGTACGACGTGGGCGGCGAGCCGAGCATGCCGCCGTTTCGATTCAGCGGCGTAGGCATGCGGGTGTTCCCGCTACGCGCCAGCTACGGCCGGCTGCAGGAGCTGTGCGACCGGTTGCTGGGAGGCTTTCCGGACGTCGCCGAGATCCGCCCCATCGATGGCTTCGTCGAGCTCCTGGTGCTGGACTACTCGAGCATCACGAGCGTGGACCAGCCCGCCTTCGCGACCTACGGGCAAACCGAGATTTTCTTCATGGTGCCGGTGATGTGCAAGGAGCGCGCTACCGGCAAGCGGCGCTTCGCGGTCATCACTCCTTACATCTTCGTCGATAGCCCGGTCTCCGCGCGCCTTGGCCGGGATCTGTTCGGCTGGCCCAAGGAGGCGGCTTGGTACAGGCGAGACGAGGTCGCGAGCAGCCCCAGCATGGGCGCAGCTACCCAGATCCTATCGATGGATACGGAGATGCTGTGCGCCACCGGGCCGCGCACGTCGCGCCTGCTCGAGATCGACGACCAGCCCGCGCGGGAGTACCTCGCTTTCGGCCGCAAGCGCACGCCGGACGATCCCCCGCCGCTCGATCTAGCGAGCGTTCTCCGCGTCCTGTCCCGACCGTGGCTGATCGCCGACCGCTGCTTCGCGCTCTGGCGACGCAGCTTGCTGGATCTAGTCACGCAGCCGACGACCCCGCTCGAGATGCGCGTCATCAACCTCAAGCAGTTCCCGCAGCTGAACCCCGAGGGGACGGCCGCCTACCAGGCGCTCACGGAGACACCGCTACGAACGACGCGTCTCAACGGATTCGGCCTGATCGGGGAGCAGAAGCAGCTGCTGGGTGACCCTTCTGGCGGCTGCTTGATCCGCATCTACGAGGATCCCACGTGGCCCGTCGTCAGTAAGCTAGGGTTGAAGTACACGGACGCGACGCCGGAGAGCAGCGAGCCAGGAGCGCGGCTGGTGTACCGCCTTCGGCCGGTCCTGCCGGTTTGGTCCAACGCGGATTTCGATCAGCTGCCGAGCCGCATCCTCGCCAGCCGCGGCACCCCCGCCGTAGGCGCGGCGGGCGGGACGACCGGAACGCGCGTGCCTTTCAACTCCACGCTAGGCTCGCGCAGCCTACTGGGCGCGTCGCGCGGGACGACTCTCAGCGGCCTCGAGCTCCAGCTCTTCGGGCTCAGCGCGGAGGCCACGGCCCACCAGCAGATCGTGGACGAGCTCAACGGGCTGGACATGGGGGTCAGCCTTGCGCTGCCGCCGCTTCGGAACGGGCAGTCCATGGTCGTGATCGCGATCGCGACGTTCAAGGGCATGCGGGCGGATAGGCTCAGCCTGCCGGATTGGCACGGCACGCTCGTGGAGCTCTTTTTCCCCGTTCTCGTGCGGGGAGGCGCGGGCGAGACGACGCAGCCGGCCTTGCTCTCGCACGCCAGCTTCGCCAACAGCAATGCGCTCTCGAACGCGATGCACGAGGTGCTCGGCTCCAACTGCTGCCTGGCGAAGATGCGACGCGGAGACACGAGCAACACCGCGCAAGGCATCGACAACCGGCTGCACGTGTTCCGGCTGAGCGCGAGCGCGGTGAGGCAATTTCAGCTCGGCGAGCGAGCCGAGGTGCTGCCCGTCATCGACGTGTTCGGCGTTCCTCGCGAGCGAAAGGACTCCGGGGCTCGCGAGCCCGTGGTCACCCTGATGACGGACGGCATCGCTGACCTGCCGATTTTGCCGCTACTTCGCCTGAAGCAAGTGCCCTCGGCGGAAGACTCACGAAAGGTGTCGTATCAAGCCCTCGTCAAGACCGAGTGGCGCGGCGCGCGCGGGCGCACCGAAGACGTGGGTATCGACCATGAAATTCGCCTGTTCGAGTACGACTCTCTGAACCTCGTGAACCGGTTGGGCCTCCAGCACAACGAGCCGGACGTGGCGCGAGCGCTCCAAGAGTCCACCGACGACAACCGGGATCAGTGGCAGGTCTATCGGAGGCCCTTCGCGGAGACGCGCCTCGTCCTCGAAAACGACGTCACCATCGCCTCGGAGGTTCTGTGGGAACGCCGCCTTCGCTGAGCAAGGTCGCTATCATCGGCAGTGGCTGCGCTGCGATGACGACCGCGTTCGAGCTCACTCGGCCGGAGCACGGTGGCCGGTACGAGGTGACGGTGTACCAGCAAGGATTTCGGTTGGGCGGCAAAGGTGCTTCCAGCCGCGGCCCGGCCGGGCGAATCGAAGAGCACGGCTTGCACGTGTGGCTCGGCTTTTACGAGAACGCGTTCCGGCTGATGCGCGAGTGCTACGCCGAGCTCGGGCGCGATCCGGACGAATGTCCCATCGCCAGCTGGCGGCAAGCCTTCGAGCCCGCTTCGCACGTCGGAATCGTGGACTGGTCGGAGGCCGCGGGCTGGGAGGCTTGGACGGCCATTTTTCCGCCTCTCCCCGGCGAGCCGGGCGACGACTTCACGCGTGACAATCCGTACACCGTGACCGGTTATGTCGTGCGGATGCTGGAGGTCCTGCGCGCGCTCTTGGAGGCGGCTACGCAGCAGCTCGGCCCGACCGGAGAAAAGGAGCGGACTCCGCTCCAGAAGCTGACGACGCTCTTACGCTACGCGGGGCTCGCGGCCCTCACCGGCGCGGCGGAGGTGACCGCGCTGCTCGATCAGCTCGCGCGCGGGCGCGCCGCCGACGTGCAGGCGCCGCTCTCGGCGCTGCTGGAGCGGCTGCAGCAAGCGTTGGTTCGCGAGCGGTCGAAGCTCGTTACTGGCTCCGACGACGCACGGCGCGTGTGGGAGATCATCGACCTGGTGCTGGCCATCTTCCGCGGCCTCGTGCAAAGCGGCACCTTCCTGGATCCGCGCGGCTTGGACGCGCTCGATGATTACGACATCAGGGATTGGCTGGCGCGCTACGGCGCCTCTGCGCCCTCGCTCGCGAGCGGATTCGTGCGAGGACTTTACGACCTCGCGTTCGCCTTCGAGGCGGGGGACATCGCGCGGCCCGGCATTGCGGCCGGCCAAGCCCTGAGAGGCGCCCTGCGCTTCTTCTTCACCTACCGCGGCGCCTTGTTCTGGAAGATGCGCGCGGGCATGGGCGAGACCATCTTCGCCCCGCTGTACGAGGTCCTCACGCGGCGCGGCGTGCGCTTCGAGTTCTTCCACCGGTTGGAGAACGTGCGGCTCTCCGGCGACGACCAACCACACGTCGTAGCCCTGGAGCTGGACGTGCAGGCGCGCGTGCTCGGCCCGCAGTACCTCCCCCTCGTGCACTTCGGTGGTTTGCCGTGCTTCCCCGCCGAGCCGGACTTCGCGCAGCTGGAGCAAGGGGAGCTGCTGCGCCGCGAAGGTCGGGATTTCGAGTCGCATTGGGATCGCCGCCGCGCCGGCCAGAAGCGGCTCGAGGTGGGTCGAGATTTCGATTTCGTGGTGCTCGGAGTCGGGGTCGCCTCCCTGCCCCACATTTGCTCGGAAATCCTGGCTCGGGACTCACGCTGGCGGTCCATGTGCGAGCAGGTCAAGACGGTGGCGACTCAAGCCGGGCAAGCCTGGCTCGCCGAGGACATGACCGAGCTCGGCTGGAGCCTGCCGGCCGTCACGCTGTCCGGCTTCGTCGAGCCGTTCGACACCTGGGCGGACATGAGCCACTTGCTACCGCTCGAGCTGTGGCCCGTGCAGGGGCGCGAGCCGCGGAGCCTCGCGTATTTTTGCAGTGTGCTGGCGGACGAGGCGCCGCCACCAGCGCGCCCGCCGCCGGGGCAGTGGGTCGACTACGCGGCGGAGCAGCGCGCGCTGGTTCGCCGCAACCTCGGCGACTTCCTCGAGCGGCATGTGCATCACCTCTGGCCGCGGGCGCGCACGGAGGAGGGCTTCCGCTGGCAGCTGCTGGTCGCGCCAGACCCAGCCCAAGACGCAGCGCTACGAGGACGAGACCGGCTCGAGTCGCAATACGTGTCGGCGAACGTGAGCCCCAGCGACCGCTTCACTTTGACTCTCCCGGGCAGCACCCGCTATCGCCTCTCACCGCTCGACGCCACCTACGATAACCTCACGATCGTGGGGGACTACACCGCTTGCGGCTTCAACGAGTCGTGCGTGGAGGCGGCCGTGATGTCGGGGCGGCTCGGAGCCCACGCCATCGCGCAGTGGCCTCGGCTCGAAGCGATCGTCGGCTACGATCACCCTTAGGGGCCTGGCTAGAGCGCGCTCTGCAAGCCGAGCGCGCGCTGGACGAGGGGCGCGTCGCCCGTGACGCGGCCAAGCGCGCCCTGCAGCAGCTCCTTCGCGCGCGCACCCTGCCCCGTTTCGCTCAACAGCGACGCGAAGTCAGCCGCGGTCTTCAGCTCGAATAGCGCATGCTCGCGCTGCCGGGCCACGGTCAGCGATTGCTCGAACGCGGTCAGGGCCTCTGCGGGCTGGTCCAGCGCGAGGTGGGCGAGCGCCTCCAGGCGATGAAGCTCTGCGTCGTAGAGGTGGTCGAGGCCGGTGCGCGATGCACCCAAACCGTGCGCGACCGCTCCCAGCGCGTCTGCCGCGGCACCCACCGCGAGGAGCGCCTCCGCCAGCCAGGCCAGCCAGTACGCTGCGGGAGTGCGAGCGCCGACGGCGCCGAGCAGCGTGAGGCTGTCCCCCATGGTCTTGAGGGCGGCAAGGTCCCCGCGGCGGTGCACGGCGCCGGCGGCCACCGCGATCGAGGCCAGAGGGGAAAGCTGGGCGAAGCCGTGCTCGCCGCAGAGCGCCGCGAGCTCCTCCGCGCTCGCGAAGGCGCGCTCCAGGTCGCCGAGCTCGCGGTCGAGCATCAAGTCGTACAGCTTGGCCATCGCGTGAGAAAAAGGATCGCGGAGCTCGGCCATGGCCGCCACCGCGCTCGCGGAGTCACGCCGAGCCGCGCCGAGGTCCCCCAGCACGCCGCGCGCGTAGGGCGCGAGGATTTGCGAGTAGGCGCCGCCGCAGCCGCCGTAAGTTGCGACCATGGTGCCGTGGTCGGCGGCTCGATACTGGGCGGCCGCGTACTGCCGGAGGCACTCCTGGAATTCGCCGGTGAACCACGCGAACGTGCCCAAGCAATTGTGAGCCATGCTGCGGTCCAGCCGGCTCAACGTCTGCGAGTCCAGCAGCGCGCCGATGCGCGCCGCGTACTTGAGCGTCGCGGGCTTGTCCCCCTTGACGACGTGCACGTTCCACACCCCGCGGATGACCGGGAACGGCACCGATTCCAAGCTGGCGCACAGCTCGTCCGCCCGCGCGTACGTCTGGACGACCGGCTCGGCGGCGTAGCCGTACAGCGCCTGTTGGATGGCGCCGCGCGCGGCCAGGACCTCGAGCTCACGCGCGTCCCGCTCCGGGTCCAGCGGCAGCGACTGGAGTAGCCGCAAGCACTCCGCGTAGGCTTGGTCGGCCTCGCGAAGGGCGTAGCGGCCGACGCAGCGCCCGGCCGCGCGGAGCCAAAGCTCGAACGCCCGCTCGGAGGCGCCCGCGCCCTCCGCGTGCCGGGCGAGCAACTCCGGCCGCTCTGTCTCCTCCGTGCCGGCACCGGAGAGAGCCTCCAGGACCTCGGCGTGTAGCAGCTGGCGGCGCGGCCTGAGCATCGAGTCGTAGGCGGCGTCGCGGATCAAGGCATGCCGAAACTGCCAAGTCTCCTGCTCACCCGCACCGCCTACCGGCTCGACCAGGCCTCGGCTCGCCAGGCGTGAAAGCAGCTCGCGGCACTGCTCCGCGGTGAGGCGCGCCGCGCGCCCGAGCAGAGACAGCTCGAACCTTTGCCCGAGCACGGCCGCAATCTCGAGCGGAGCGCGATCGGTCCCCACTCGATGCAGCTGGGTCGTGAATAGATCACGCAGCGAAGAGGGGACGTGGCTCGCGCCGGGCGCACCTCCGGCCGTGAGCGCGCGCGTGACGTGCTCCAGGAAGAGCGGCACGCCGTCCCCCCGCTGCACGATGCTAGCGACCAGCTCGGCCGGCAGCCCCGCGGCGCCACTCGCGCGGCCTACCAGCTCTTCTGCCTCCTTGCGGCTCAGCGCTCCCAACTGCAGGACGCTCACGTTGGGCCCTGACAGCGCCGGTCGAGAAAACTCCGTGCGCGCGCTGACGAGGAGGGTGAGCCGCGTGCTCCCGAGACGCGGAGCCAAGCGCTCCAGCAGCTCGAGCGTCGACGCGTCCGCCCAATGCGCGTCTTCCAATACGACGACGAGCGGCGTTTGTTCTGCGCAGCTCTGCAGCAGCTGAATGAGCTTCGTGAGCGTGATCTCGCGGCGACGCTCCGGGCTCTCCCAAGCCGGCGGCATCGTCCGCTCGCTCTGGGGCAAGCGCAGGAGCGAGTCGAAGTACGGCAGAGCGTCATCGGGAGGGATGCCGAAGCTCTGCAGCTTGCCCTGCGCACGCGCGAGCCGCTCGCCTCCAGGCGCGCCGCTCACCCCGAGGAGATCGGCGAGCAGGTCCGCGATCGGAGCCAGCGGCGAGTGGCGCATGTCCGGGGTCGCACGGATCACCGCCCAGCGCACGGCTCCCGCCAGCTCTTCTCGTACGGCTTGCAACAGTCGCGACTTGCCGATGCCGGGCTCCCCCTGGAGCAGCACGATCTTGCCGTTGCCTTCACGACCGCGCTGGCAAGCGCGTACGAGCAGGGAGCGCTCTTCTTCGCGCCCAATGAGAGGAAGAGCCAGAGCCTCGCGGCGCACGGGCGAAAGTCGCAACAGCGGGCGATACGCTTGACGTGCGCCGGCGAGCGCGATTTCGGCCGCTTCGCCCAGCTCCGCCGCGCCGGCGAGCAACTGACCTACGGCCTCACTGAGGATCACCGACGTCGTCGGAGAGAGGTCGCGCAGGGATTGAGCGGTGCGGAGCAGGCTCCCGAGCTCGAGCTCTGTCTCCGTACCGTGACCGAGCACGACGGCGGTGCCGGCGTGCAGCGCCGCACGAACCGTGACGCGAGTAGCCTGGCCGACGGCGTCGCCCCAGTCTTGAATGCGCAGCGCCGCGATCGCGGCGCGACGTGCGGAGTCCTCGTGCGGCTCGGGGTAGCCGAAACAGAGCACGTACTGTTGCCCGACCGCGAGCTGGACCGAGCCGCCGAGCTCGTCCACCGCGCGCTCCACGGTGCGCCGGTACTCGCGCCGAAACTGGAGCAAGAGCTCGGGGTCGTCATTGCCCGGCGCCAGCGCGAGCTCGCAAGCGACCAGCACCACCTGCCGACGCTCCCCGCGCCCCGTTTGAGGCGAAGCGCTCGTGCGGTCCGACTGGTCGACGATCGCCTCGAGCGCGCGAGCCAGTTTTTCCGCGCTCGCTTCGCGGTCAGCCGGCGATTTGGCGAGCAGCCGCGCAATGAGCTGAGACAGGCTCCGGGGGACGGAAGGCTCGAGCTCGTGCAGGGCCGGCGGAGACAGAGCGCGCACGCGGTGCAGCGTGTCGTACAAGTCCCGCCCCAAGAACGGCGACTGCCCGACGATGAGCTCGTGGCAAAGCACGCCGAAGGAGAACAGATCCGAGCGCGCGTCCGTCGGCTGACCCAAGCTCTGCTCGGGAGACATGCTGTGGGGCGTGCCGGTGAGCGCACCCTCGCTGGAAGCTGGCTCGCTCTCGCGCCGCGCGATGCCGAAATCGGTGATCTTGGGCACGCCGAAGGGCGTGAGCAGCACGTTGTCCGACTTCAGGTCCCGGTGCACGACGCCCCGCTCGTGCGCCGCTGCCAGGCCCCGCGCGACCTGGCATAGGATCCGCAGCGCTTCCTCGAGCGGCAGCCCGCGCCGCACCGCTTTGAGCAGCGTCTCCCCGCTCACGTACTCCATGACGATGAAGTCGTGCTCGTCCGTGGTGAGGAAGTCGTAGACGCGGCACACGTTGGGGTGCTCGATGGCCGCCGCCAGCCTCGCTTCCGTGAGCTCCGTGCCTTTGGGCAGCTGCTTGATCGCGACCCGGCGCCCGAGCAGCGGGTCATGCGCCAGCCACACCTTGCCCTGCCCACCACGGCCGAGCAGCTGCTCGATCTCGAAGCGGCCCACGCGGCGTTGCTCCTCGCTCGCGGCGAGGTCCCGAGGGCGCGGGCTCTGCCCGGAGCTCTCGAGCGTGTTCGCGGGCGCGACGCGCGCGCTCTCGACCGGGTCGTCCGCGGTCACCAACGTGGCGTCCAACGTCGTAAGCCCCCGACCATCCTCCGTGATGGTCGGGCTCTCGTGGTTTTGCTCTTTGGGGACGACCATGGGGCGCGGCGTCGGTCGGGGCGGTCTCCGAAACGGCCCACGATATCACTATTTTAGGCGGCCCCCGCCGAATCACCCCTGGCCGTGTGACGAAAGGAGTCACCCGCGGAGCGTGCTCGGCCGCAGCGCGTGCGCTAGCTAGGGCAGCGATGGAAAGCGAGCCGCCTCGCGGGCGGAGCGAGCGCGCATGAGGCTAGTCCCCAAGCTAGCTCTGGCTCTTTTCGCCGGTGTTTTCTTGGTCGTTGCGGCCTTCACGGCGCTCCGTGCCAGGCGGGACCTGGAGGCGTTCGACGCGGACGCGCGGCGGGACCAGCGTATCGTGGGGGTTACGGCGGGCGCGGCGGTCTCGCCTCAGCTCACCCAGCGCGACGCGGTGTGGCTCGCGGCTCGCGTGAATGACTCGCGCGAGGGCATTCAGATTCGGTTCGTCTCTCTGGCCGAGGGAGCGAGCCCGGAGCTCGGGCCCTTGCTGCAGCTCGCAGCTTCCGAGCGGCCCCGCGCGGGCCACCCCAAGCAGCTAGTGAAGTCGCGCCAGCCGGGCGAAGAAGCAGACTACCTCGTCACGTACGTGGGAGCGCCCACGGTGGACGACCCGTACGGTGCGGTCGAGCTGTCGCAGCCTCTCGCCTCCGGCGCCGCGTACGCCTGGCAAGCTTTCCTCAGCGCGATGGCGTCCAGCCTGGCGATGGTCGCGGTGGGAGGCGTCACCATGGCCGCCATCGGCGCGCGCGTCGTGGGACGGCCCGTCGCCGAGCTCATGGGCGCGGCTCGTCGCATCGGTGAGGGTGAGTTCGACGTGCTGCGCGCGAGCAAACGGCGGGACGAATTCGGGGAGCTGGCGGGCGCGCTGCGGCGCATGGGCAGCAGCCTGGCCGAAGAACGACGCCGGACGCAGCACGAAACCGACGCGCGCATCGCGGCGCTCGAGCAGCTTCGGCACGCGGAGCGGCTGAGCACGCTGGGGCAGCTCGCGTCGGTGCTGGCCCACGAGATCGGCACGCCGCTCAACGTGGTCGCCGGGCACGCAAAGCTGATCGCCGCCGGCAAGCTGCCCGGCGAGCTGATCGTGGACAGCGCTCGCGCGATCGGCGCGCAGTGCGATCGCATCACCGGGATCGTGCGCCGAGTGCTGGACTACGCGCGGCGCAGACCCGCCAAGCGCACGACGGTGTCGGGCAGTGACGTGCTCTCGAGCGCGTGCGGCCTCCTGGAAGGGCTCGCCGCGCGGCGTGGCGTGAAGCTCGAAATCCGCCGCGGCCCCGGGGACTTCAGCCTGTGGGCGGATCCGGACCAGCTCCAGCAATGCTTGACGAACGTCGTGAGCAACGCGATCTACGCGAGCCCGGACGGCGGGGTCGTTCAGTTATCGCTGAACGCGGTGGAGCGGAGCGTGGCCGGTGAGCGGCGCCCTTTCCTCGCGTTCGCGGTGGCAGACACCGGGCACGGCTTGGAGGAAGCCGTGCGCGCGCGTATCTTCGAGCCTTTCGTCACCACCAAGCCGCCCGGTGAAGGCACGGGGCTCGGCCTGAGCGTGGCGCGAGACATCGTAGCCGAGCACGACGGGGTCATCGAGGTCACCTCCGAGCCAGGCCACGGCTGTGTGTTCACGATTTTCGTTCCGAGGAGTAGCGCGGATGTCGAGCCGAATCCTGATCGTTGACGACGACAAGGCCACGTGTCGCCTCATGGCCCTGGGCCTTCAAGGAGCCCACTACGTGGTGGAGACCGCGGCCAGCGTCGCCCAAGCGCAGGAGCTGGCGCGGAGCTTCGAGCCCCAAGTGGTGCTGACGGATCTGAACATGACCGGCAAAAGCGGGCTCGAGCTGTGCCGAGACTTCGCGGATCGCTGGCCGGACGTGCCGGTCATCGTGGTGACTGCTTTCGGCAGCATGGAGTCCGCCATCGAGGCGATGCGGGTGGGCGCTTACGACTTCATCAACAAGCCGTTCGACATGGACAGCCTGCTGCTGGTGGTGGAGCGCGCGCTGCGGCATCACTCGCTACGCAGCGAAGTAAAGAGGCTGCGCGCGGCCGTCGGTCAAGCCGGCTGGGGCGACTCGATCGTTGGCAATAGTACCAAGGTGCTGGAGCTGCGCTCCCTCCTCTCTCGCTTGTCCAAGACCGAGGCGACCGTGCTCGTCACCGGCGAGACCGGCACCGGCAAGGAGGTGGCCGCGCGCACGCTTCACGACCACGGCGCGCGTAGAAATGGTCCTTTCGTGGCCATCAACTGCTCGGCGCTCCCCGAGTCCCTCCTCGAGAGCGAGCTGTTCGGCCACGTGAAAGGAGCGTTCACGGACGCCCACACCCGCCGCGCGGGCGTCTTCCTGCAAGCGGACAAAGGGACGCTGCTCTTGGACGAGATAGGGGAGCTGCCGATGCCGGTCCAGGCCAAGCTCCTGCGCGCGCTGGAAGAGCGCCGTGTTCGCCCGGTGGGCGGCGACGCGGAGGTGCCGTTCGACGCGCGCATCATCGCCTCCACCCACCGGGACCTGGAGCAAGCAGTAGCCCTCGGTTCGTTCCGAGAAGACTTGTTTTACCGCCTCAACGTCGTCCAAGTGGCGGTACCCCCGCTCCGCTCTCGAGGGGGAGACGTGCTCCTGCTCGCGCAACACTTTTTGCGGCGCTTCGCCAGCCAGTCGCGCCCAGAGGTGGTCGGACTGTCCGAGGCGGCGGCGATGCGGCTCATGGATTACCCGTGGCCGGGCAACGTGCGGGAGCTGCGCAACGCCATCGAGCGCGCGGTTGCGCTCACCGCGTTCGACCACGTGCGGGCCGAAGACTTGCCGGAGCGGATCGCGCGCTTCGAGCCTCGCCATGTGCTGGTAGCCGGCGACGACTTGGAGGAGCTCGTGCCCCTGGAGGAGGTGGAGAAGCGCTATATCCTCCGGGTGCTGCAGGCCGCGGGCGGTAACAAGTCGCTCGCCGCGCAAACCCTGAGGGTGAGCCGCCGCACGCTCTACCGCAAGCTGGAGGAGTACGGCGTGGAGCCGGCGAAGCCCACGGGCGCCTGACTACTTTTGTGACACTGGCTAAAAAGGTGGCACCGGCAGCGACGAGACCTCGCTGATTCTCCCTTCCTTCTCGCTCCTCTCTCGCCTTCGTCGCGAGGGCACGGACCGTGCAGGGAAGCTCGCGATGGATACCGCGGTGGCGCTGATCTCGGAGCCTGACTGGGCGATGCGTGAGCTGATGAAGCGCGCACTGACCGAAGCCGGCTTCGAGACCCTGGACAGCGCGAGCCCTTTGGAGCTGGAGCTGAAGCTGCGCAGCCCCCGGCTCCGCACCGCGCCGCGCGCCTTGCTCGTCTTGGCCGACGCGCTGTGCTCCCGCTCTCAGACCGCGCTCGCCGCGCTCGCTGCGCTCCGCGCCGAAAGCGAGCTCGGGGAGCCGCAGGTGCTGCTGACCCGTGAGTTTGGCACCTCCCCGGCGGAGGCTCCGCGCGACCTCGGCGGCTGCACGGTGGCCGCGGTGCTGGAAAAGCCGTTCGACTTCAGCCTCTTTCAAGCCATCGCCTACCGCTGCCGCACGCACACGGACAGCGGCGAGGCCGGAGGACTCGGTCAGTGAAAACTCTCTGGCCCTCCCGGCGCCCCGGCTGCGGCACCTGCTACCTCTTCGCGGTGGGGGCGGCCGCCGAGCCCTGGCGGCTCGCCAAGCTCCTGGAGAGCCACGCGCCCGAAGACGTGGAGGTGACGCCCGCGCCGGAGCTCATTCGCGCCGTCTTCCCCCCGGAGGACTCCGTGCGCGTGGTGACGCGCCGCAGCTGTTCGTGCGACTTGGTCGAAGCGGCTCCCCGTGTCGGTCGAAGCAGCCGCCTGCACGTGGCGCTCAGGTCGATGCTACGCGTGCCCCTGGTTCGGAGCGTGAGCGAGCTCGCCGCGCTCCGCGTCTACGTGAGCAGCGGCGCGGAGCCGACGCCGTTCGCGCTGCCGCCGCGACGCCTGCCGCTCGACGCCTGGTCCGCGCTCGTCGACGACTTTCCGCTGGACCAGCTGCTCGAGCTCGCCTCGCGGAGAGCGGTCGCTTGACGCCTCCGGCGTCGTGAGCAAGCTTGGCCCGGCTCATGTCGTACATGCTCTTCATGGTCGAGCCCGTCGGACAGCGACAAGCCCGCACGGAAGCGGAGGGGCGGGAAGCCTACGCGCGCATGGTGAATTGGGGCGAGAGCCTCAAAGCGCGTGGCCTCCTGCTCGGCGCCGAGTCGCTGCGTTCACAAGCCAGCGCGACCCGCGTCCGCGTCCAGGCCGGTCACGCCCACGTGATCGACGGCCCGTTCGCGGAGACGAAAGAGATGATCGGCGGCTATTTCCTGCTGGATTGCCAAAGCCAGGAGGAGGCAGTCGCGATCGCCAAGGAGTGCCCCGCGGCGGAGTGGCTGACCGTCGAGGTGCGTGGCGTCGCCGCCTGCTTCGAAGAGAGCAGCGCCGCCTCGCACTGACCGCCAGCGCGGCCGGCCCTCAGGGCGCGGCGTTGGGAGTGAAGCGCTGAATCCAGGCCGCGCGCTGGGGCATGGCGAGGCCGCCGTAGCTGCCGTTGTAAGAGAGCCAGAAGGCGCCACCTTCCGTGGCCTCCAGCCGCGGACCGGTGCCCGACGACGCGACGGCGTGAGGCCCGAGCCACTCACCGCTGGCCGCAAGCCGATTGGCGAAGACGTCGTAGTCGACGCTCTGGTAGGCGAGCATGGCCGCGCCGTCCGGCGCTACCGCCACGTCGAAGTCCAGCACCTCGTGGGCTTCGAAGCTGATGGTGGTCGGCTCGGCCCAGTCGCCACCGGCCACGCGGCGCGCAGCGCGGATTTGCTTGCCGTCTTTCCACGCCACGAGCACGTGCTCGCCATAGGCGGCGACCGAAGCCTCCGCGCTCGCCTGCGCCACCATGCTCGGCTCGGACACGACTCCGGCGGAGGTGACGGAGACGAAGCGAAGCGCTCCCTCCGTCGGGTAAAAGACGTAGAAGCGGTCCCCTGCCGCGACCGTGACGAGGCGCTGGGGGGCTCCTCCCGAGGTGTCCAGGAGCGGCTTCGGCTCCGACCAAGCGGACGTGAGAAGCTGGAAGAGGACCGCAGAAGTGCTGGTCACGCTGTCGTAAGTGGTGTGGACCTGAAGCGTCGTGCCGTCACTCAAGGAGGCGACGTAACCAGGTCCCAACGAGGCCTCACCTACCGCCTCTGCTGCCTGGACGCCGCTGCCGACGCCGTACGGCTGATGAAACAGCTGCTGCCCGCGCTTGAAGATCACGACGCCGTCTCCTTCCGGCGAGACGGCGATGTAGGGCGCCTCGATGCGTGCGGTCGATAGTGGCTGCAGCGTGACCGGGCTAGAGAACACGCTCCCGTCGTAGCTGGCGCCGACCAGCGTGTACTCGTCGCTACTACTCCCGAGCACCGGGAGGCGTTCCTCCCAAACCACCAGCGCTTCGCAAGAGGGCGTCACCGCTAGCAGCGGCTCCCCCGGCCGGTAACCGCTGTTTTGGTCGACCTGCTTCATGACCTGCCACGAACCGCTTGCGGACAGGTAACGAGCAACCTGAACTTGCCCTACTTCACCCGACTGGAAAAACCAGGCCGCCAGTGCGTCCCCCTCGCCGCAAGCGTGGATGATGGGCGACGAGATGCTGACCGTTTGCCCTTGCCAAAGGAGGTTGTCCACCTGGCTGGGCTCACTCCAACTTCCGTCCAACGTCACCGGGGGGAGCCCGGCGCCGGGGTCCGGCTGACATTGGCCGTTGGCGATGAGGATCGAAAGCGTGAGACCGCAGTCTACTTGTGCACCGGAGCTGCACACACCCTGCAGGGTGGAGTCCGTGACGGAGCTGCAACAGGCAGCGAGCTCCGCACATTCAGCGGCCGCGCCCGAGCCGCCGCTCGCACTGCCAGCGCTGCCGCCTGCGGCGCCGCTCTTGCCGCCTGAGGACGGAGAGCCCGAGCTGCCGGCACCGGGCTTGGCCCCGGCTCCGCCATCCCCGCCTGCGCCCGATGACGCCGCCGGCTCAGCCCCACCTTTTCCGCCGCTGCAGGCAACGGACGCGACCACGACGAATATCCCCAAGGCACACCACCGAGAATGCTCCACACCAACCTCCAAGAAGAAGAGCTCACGCTAACACCTACGGGTCAGCGCGGTCGCGCCCAGCGGTGGGAGCGGCAGCCATTTCTCCCTGAGCGAGTGAGCGCTCACAGGAAGGAGCCTTAACTCGTAAACCGCCTTCCCGATCAGCGCGGGCGTGGTGCCCGGTGGCCGCCCAGCGTGTGGGAACGAGCTCAGCGCGGAAGCGCGGCCAAGAAGTCCTCTACCGCCGCCAGAAACAGCGCGGGTGCGTCGTGATGAACGACGTGGCCGGCTTGGATGGTGACGAGCTGGGTGTGAGGGCGAACCGCGGCCATGCGCTCCAAGATGGCGCCGTCCACCGCGCGGCTCTCGCTGCCGCGAACGACGAGCGCCGGGCAGCTGGTCGCGCGCCATTCGTGCCAATACTCGCCGTTCAGATGCGCTTGCCGCTCGGCCAAGTCACGCGGGGAAAATGCCAAGGTGTAGCCGCCTGCCACCTGACGGATCGAAGGCTCCACCGACCAGCTGAGGCGCTCGCCGACCTTGGCCAGGAGCGCTTCGCGGGTGGCAAAGACGCCTTGCCACGCGAGCATGAAGCCGAGGTCCGCGTCCTCTTTCGCGGGCGCCTCCTCCGCGATGAGCGCGCGCACGCGCTCCGGGTGGCGAGCCGCGAACAGAAACGCAGCCGTGCCGCCCAGCGAGTTGCCGAGCAAGACGACCGGCCGCGTCGCGCGTAGATGATCCAGCAGCGCGCCGAGGTCGCTCACGTAGTCCCCCCAGGTCGACGACGCCGCGTGGTCACTGCGGCCGTGTCCGCGCTGATCCAGCGCCACCACCCGCCACCCCGGCGCGAGCGCTTCCGCCAGAGGAACGAACGTCCCCGCCTCCATCCAGAGGGCATGGAGCGCGACGAGGAGCTCACCATCGCCGCCCGCGTCCAAGTACGAGAATTTCAGCCCGTCGTGCTCGAATGACTTTCGCTCCACGTCGACCTCCGGCGCTAAACGGTGCCACGAGTCTTCTCCTCGCAACGCGAGGCGAAAAATCCCCGGTAGCGGGCAGAGCTCGGCCGCCCGACGGGACCCGTCGCGGAGCGGCAGTGCTGCAGGAGGGGCTGCGGTCTCTGGCAGCCCCCAAGCTCATTTGAGCTCCACCTCGCAAGTTCAAGCTCGACCGAGGTCGCCGCCCGCGCCCTCATTCAGTCTGATCCGTTTGCGGGTGACTCCACATTCTAAGGAGATGACCTGCGCTGCTCGCCAAGGATTCTCTCTCACGGCATTTCTCGCGCTGACGCTCGCCGGGTGCGGGGGCGACGGCTCCGTGAACCGCGGAGGCACCGCGGGTGGCGGCGGCGAAAGCGGCGGCGGCGGCGGTATTCCTGCAGAGGGCGGCGGCGAGGCCGGCGCGAGCTTCGACACGCGGGATGCAAGCGCGCTGTTCGAGCCGCAAACCCTGCCGACGCTCGAGCTGACGCTACCGCCCGAGCGCTGGGACTACCTGCGAGCTCACGCTCGGGATGAGGAGTACGAGCCCGCCGAGCTCCGCTTCGAAGGCCGAGTCGTCGGGCAGGTCGGCCTGCGCTTCAAAGGGAGCTTCGGCACCCTGACCAACTGCTTCGACGCGGAAGGCAACCTCACGTGCCGCAAGCTGAGCATGAAGCTGAAGCTCGACGAGTACGATCCGGACCAGCGCTTCTACGGCTTGAAGCGCCTGAACCTCCATTCGATGATCCATGACGCCTCGCTGCTGCACGAGAAGCTCGCGTACGACGCGTACCGGACGATGGGCATCACCGCGCCGCGCAGCAGCTGGGCCATTGCGACCGTGAACGGCGTCTCGCTCGGCCTCTTCTCGCTGGTAGAGGAGGTGGACGGTCGTTTCACTCGAGATCGGTGGCCGGAGGACCCTGACGGCCAGTTGTACAAAGAAGCGTGGCCGGTCAGCACGGATCCGAAAGACTACGAAGCGGCCCTCGAGACGAACGAAGAGACGGCGACTCACGAGGCGTTCGCCGCGTTCGCTTCCGAGCTCCAGGCAGCCGAGAGCCCTGCCGCCCGACGGCGCGCGCTCGGGAACTGGATGGATTTGGAGGAGCTGGCTCGCTACATGGCCGTCGACGACGCGCTCGCCAATATCGACGGGGTCACCGCCATCTATTGCCCGCCAGAGGACCCCACCGCGTGCGGCAACCACAATTACTTCTTCTACCTGAGCGAGGACCAGTCTCATTTTCGGCTGATTCCCTGGGATCTGGACGCGACGATGTGGCCGCAAACCGTGTACGACAACGTGCCGCCCTGGCAGGTCACCCCGGAGAACTGCGAGGACCGCTACCCATTGGCCAACGACGACACCACGCTGGCCGCGCCCGGCTGTGACGCGTGGTTCAGCGGACTCGCTCACGACTTGACGGAGTACGATGCAGCCACGGAGGCGCTGATGTCAGGGCCGCTTCAAGAGGCCAACGTTCAAGCGGCGGTGGATCGCCACGCCGCGTTCATCGCGGAGGCCGTCGCGGTCGAGCCAGGCGGGCAGACGATGGAGCGCTGGCAATCCGAGCTTGCCATCCTGAAGAGCAACGTACCTCGCCTCCGAGCGCGCGCCGCCGCCCGGCGCAGCGGCTACACGGCGCGCGCGCTCGAGCTCTCGGTCGGCGCCGTCAACGACTTCGAGGCGCTCTCGCCAGAAGTCATCGCGCTGCTCCCGGCTTTCAGCAACTCCGCCACCACCACCCACATGTCACTCGCAGGAGTTGGCCCCGGCAATGACTCGTCGCTGGAAGGCCTGCAGTCGCTCCTGCTGTCGTTCGAATACCGGAACGAAGGCGTCACCCCGTGGAGCCACTGGATCAACTTGACGCTCCCATTCGAGGGCCGCCCCGCTGATCTCTCGGCTCACACCGGCGTCCGTCTGACCCTCCGTACGGAGGGGGCGCGTACGGTACGCATCGACCTGGAGAGCTCCCTCTACGAGGCGGGCACGGAAGGCATCAAGTTTGGTTGGGAGGTAGTGACGAGCAGCACTCCCACCCCGATCGAGCTGCCGTTCTCCACGGCTAGCCTCCCCTCATGGGCGCACGCGACTTTGGACGAGCTCTCCGTCATCCAAGCTCGCGTCGACGGGCTCGCCTTTCAGCCTCTTTGCAACGGCCGTGACTCCGGTGGGCTCCTGCCGGAGGGCATGGTGGATGCAGGGCTGCTCGAGCTGGACGCGATCGAGCTCTTCTAAGCTTAGAAGCCAGCGCGCGTGGGGCCGCCTCGCTGATTTCTTGCTTACACGGGGCGCCCCTCTCCGCTACAACCGCCGTAATTGCTGCGTCGAAAGCCCCGCTCTCAGCTGCGATGCGTCGCTCCGAGCCGTCATCCATGAAGCTCAAGCCGCGCCGCTTCCCGCTCCACCTGCAGATCCTCGTCGCGATCGGCGTGGGTCTCGCGGTAGGGCCGCTGCTCGGAAAACAAGCTCAGCCGCTCGGTGAGCTGGGCAAGCTGGTGATTCAGCTCATCAAGGCGACCGCCACGCCGCTCTTGTTCTTCGCGATCGTGAGCGCGACCCTCAAGACAGAGGTGCGGGGTCGAGCGGCGCTGAAGCTCCTCTCCTGGGCGACGCTGAACGCATGCCTGGCATTGCTGCTTGGGCTCGCGCTCTCCAACTTGTTTCGTCCAGGCCGCTCGCTTCTGGGGCTCCACCCCAACCAAACCGCAGCCGCGGCCGCTTATGCCAGCAAGAAGCTGGACCTCCTGGCGACGCTGAACGGCGTGGTGCCCACGAGCTTCGTGGCTCCGTTCGCCGAGAACTTGGTGCTGGGCGTCATTTTGCTCGCGCTGCTGGTGGGGCTTGGGCTCCGCTTCGTCAAGCGAGAGCAGCGTGCGGACGGCGAGGCCCACTACCTCGCAGTGGAGAGCGCGGTCACGACGCTCTTGCGCCTCATGGAGGTGGTGCTCGGCTGGGTCATTCGACTGATCCCGCTGGCCATCTTCGGGGTCGTGGCGCGCGCGGTGGGCGAGCACGGCTACGCGCCGCTCCGCGGGCTCGCTGCCTACGTGGCGGTCGGGCTGGGCGGGCTGGCGCTGCACGTGCTCGTGACCTACCAGTGCTTGCTGACGTGGGTCGCGCGCATGCCCCTTTGCAAATTTTGGGCCGCGGCGAAGGAGCCCGTGAGCTACGCGGCCGGCGCCAACAGCAGCTTGGCGACGTTGCCGGTAACCCTGCGGGCGCTCGACCGGTTGGGGGTGCCGCGCTCGGCTTCGGCGCTCGGCGCGTGCGTCGGCACCAACTTCAACAATGACGGCATCATCTTGTACGAGGGCATGGCCGTCTTGTTCGTCGCTCAAGCGGCGGGCATCGAGCTGAGCGTCACTCAGCAGCTACTGGCGGCGGCGATCTGCCTGGTCGCAGCGATGGGCGTCGCGGGCGTGCCCGAGGCAGGATTCGTTTCGTTGGCGCTGGTGCTCAACACGGTGGGCCTGCCCCTGGAGCTTCTGCCGCTGCTGCTCACCGTGGATTGGATCATTGCCCGGGGTCGCTCGGTGGTGAATGTCTTGAGCGACATGGTGCTCTCTATCCTCCTCGTGGGTAGCGCCCCGCCGGAGGGCGAGCTGGAGCCGGCCGAGGTCGTCTTACAGCCCTCGGAGTAGCGCAGCGTGCCTACTTAGCCTCGCTGCCCGCGAAGAGGTTCAGCATCCGCAGCAAGGTCGGTATCGCGGCTGCGAGCGCGGGCACGGTGGCGGTTGCGGCGCCGAGGCTGGGCTGCAGGGCGGTGAGCACCGCCGCCAGGGTAGCGAGCGCAGCGACCAGAACGCCGCGCATCGCCGTCCAGGAGGTGTTCTTTTCTGCGCGCGCCCATTGCTCGAGATCTGCGGGGCCGAGCGTGCCGAGGATGTAGTCGACGAAGGCCCTGCGCGGGATCGCCAGCGTGCTGGACTCGATCAAGCCCTTCTTCGCCAAACGTTCCAGAACGAGCGCGGTATTCGGGTGAGGGTTCGCGTAATCGTCCAGCGCGATCTGCGAGAGCACGCGCTTTTCGTCGGCATCACACCTCGCCCACAGCTCCTGGAGCGCCTCGCGCTTCGGCGCGGCGTGGGTGGTGAGGTGGGGGTCCGTGGTCGGCGCGCGGCGCAGCTCGTCGTAGTCGCGCAAGTCTTCCAGCGCCTGGGGGGTGGCTGGGGCGAGCGGATCTCCTTGGAACGTGGCGATCACCCAGCTCGGCTCTGGCTCGCCGGGTAGAGCTCGAAACGGTGCCTCGCGCGTCCAGATGGGAGGCGGCTCGAGCAAGCCGTCCACCTTGGCTTCCAAGATCGCGAGCTCCAGATCGGAGAGGTTCGGGATGAAGACGTTGACTGCCACCGCCTGGGCGGAGGCTCGATTGACGAGCGCGATCGCCAGGTCCTCGAGCGAATGCTGCCCCAGCTCCTGCAACAGACGCATGTGAAAGAGCCGGTCGAAGACGCGCAGCGAGATCAAGTAGCTCGCGAGGGCCCAGGCGGTCAGGCCCAGCAGCGGCAACACCGCGCAGGGCCCCAGCAGGGTGGGCAAGTCGCTATGAAGCCCCGCCGATTTTACCTGATTCGTTGGCCCCAAACGGAGGTCCCTCCCCGCGCGCTCCCAGATCCACGAGAGGTTCGGCGGGTCCGTCGGGGATTTCGAGAGCGCCAGCAAAGAAGCGGCGCTGCCGCGCACGGGCTCGAACTGAGGCAGCCAGCTCTCCGCGCCTTCGAGCAGCTCGCTCCTCGCCGCTGCGCCCCACACGTCTCGCGCGACGGCGGCTCGAGCCCGAGGCACGTACACGTGCTCGCACGAGGGTAACCGCGCCTTGTCGTTCAAGCAGTCCAGCGACACCACCTCCCGCGCGAGGTGCTGCTGCTGGGCGCGCGCCAGAGTCTCCAGCATGTGATCGTGCGCGCCGGCGAAGAGCACGCAGACGGGCGCCGTAACGGCGACGGCTGCGAGCGAGAAGCAACACGCGCCGTACACGCTGACCAACGTGAGGCGATTGAAGGCGCGGTACCGAGAGGGCTCGCCCGCCGCGTCTCCGACGTAAAGGCGCGCTAGCCAAGCGAGTCGCCCGTCACCAGTTGGCCGAAGTGACGAGAGCGCGCCGTTGCGGCCCACTCCCGGCACGCGCATGAGCGCGCCGAACGCGACGAGACCGCACCCCGCGAGCAAAACCAGCGGCATCAAACCGTACGGGAGCATGAGCGCGAGGACGGGCGCGATTGGTCCCGTCACGGTGACGAAGCGGATGACGTCTTGGTAATCATGCAGGGAAGCGGCGCGCGGACGCAGCGTGAGCAGCGCGTCCTGCTCGATGTTGCGGCGGCCACCGCGAAGGTACCGCGAGGCGAACAAGGCGAGCCCGAACGCGCACAGAGCGGCCACCGCCAGCAGCGCCAGAGCCGCGACCGTAATGAGCACGGACTGCGAAAGCGGCAAGTCGATGAGCGAGAGCGGCGCGACGACGACGACCGACCAGCCGCTGGTGGGCAGACTCTCGACGCGAGCTCGGCTGCGTTCGCCCAGGTAGCGCAAGCTGAGCCAGCTCTCGCCGCGCTTGGTGATCGCGGCGCGGAGCGCGCTGGGCGAGTCCACGTCGTCCAGGAAGTTTTGACCTTGAAAGGCGCTGCTTCCCGAGTGGAGCATCACCTTGCCGTCCCGATCCAGCACCGCGAGCTGGAAGCCGAGCGGCAGCACCACGCGCTGAAATTCCGGTAGCGGCAGCGTGATCCCGGCGACGCCTCCGACCCCGCCCTCCGGCGCGCGAGGCGAGCCGAACGCCTTCGCGACCACGAGCTGCAAGGCGCCCGTCGTCAAAGACCGCACGACCTCGAGCGCGTACGTATCGCCGCAGTGGGCTCCGGTCGTGCAGGCTCGTGCCGTGGCGCGCTTGTAGTAGGCGCGCCGCGCGACATTGACCAGATTGGTCGTCTCCTTGCCGACCGTCCACTTGACGCGCTGCTGCCCGGTCGGGTCGGTCAGAAATGCCTGCTCCCAGCGCGCGCCGGAGCTGAGCGAGAGTGGCGCCTCCAGCCGCTCGCACGCGCCCAGCGATGCGACGAAGGCAGCCGGCTCGTCGCACGCGCGCATGAGCTCTGCCCAATTGCTCACCGCGGCCGCTCGTTGCAGCGGGAGCGTGTCGGCGGCGAAGCTCTCCAGCAGCTGAATGCCGTCGTCCGTTCGGCGCTCCACCGTTCGCGCGATCGCGCTGCCAACGTCTTTCAAGTCCTCGTCTACCGCCGCCCTCAGCTGGAGAAAGGCCGCCGCAGACAGGCTGACGAGCGTGACCAACAGCGTGGTCGCGGCCGCCGACGCGAGCAGGAGCGACACGTCGAAGCGACGAAGCCGTGAAGTGGGAGCAAGCAGCCACAGCTTGGCGAGCGGCAACGCGAGCACGACGCAGCTCAGGAGAACGATCGCCCACAGGTACGTGCCCGGGGTGACCTCCAAGCGTTCGCTCGCGAGCCGATCTTCGAACACCAGGCCCGCCAGCATCAGCTGGGCTGGGCGCTTCCCCGCGCTACAGCCCGGAGTGGCGGCCAAGCACGGGGTGACGAGCGAGAGCTCCAGAGGCTGAAGGAACAAGGAATACTTGCGAGGGCCAATCGAGACCTCGCTCATCACGTGTGAAGCGGTGGCGCGCGCGGCGTCGAAACCGGGTACACGCATCACTCGCAGCGGTGAGTCCCCGGGCGGGCCGACCAGCACGCTGCCGTCACTGTCCAGCAGCATGAGCGCATCGAACGCGTGCGGCGCGGTCCGCTCCAGACCACCTTGAGGAGGGCCCAAGCCGGCGAGGAGCCGCGCCAGCCCCAGCCGACCACACACCTCGAGCGAGGCGCCGGACTCGTTGGGCGGGAAGGTCAGCGACGTTCGTTCTCGATTCAGAGTCACGGCGTCGCGGGGGACGTCCGCGGCGCAGCTCGACAGCTCGAGGCTGCGGCGGGCAGAGTCCCCCGCCCCCTCGTTGCGCCGCGCGAGGCCGCGAGCCACACAGAGGTCGCGCTCCGCATTGCGCTTCTTCAGGTCGTTCGCGCTCTGCTCCGAAGCAGCGAGGCAACTAGCGACGAGGTCCTGGTAGCTCGGCAGGACGCTTTGCAGGATCTGGCGATCGCGCACCAAGTGCTGGTCGGCGCCGTCTTCCACGCTCCGCAGACTGCGCACCGCGTCTTGGCCATTGCCGGCTAGCTCCTCCAATTGCTCGGCGAGGGCGCTGCGCGGGTCCTTGGGGCTCATGGCGAGCTGCAGCGCGCGCGCGCGCGCGGCCAGCTCCAGCAGCGCGACGGTCAGCGGCTTTTCGGCCTCGGCCAGCCGTGCTCGCGCCTCACCAATCTTCGAAATCAGCTGCTTTTTAGCGTCTTCGGCCTCGGCTTGAGCGTCGCTTCGGAGCGCCAATTCCGCGACTTTCTGGGCGGCCAGCGCTTCCGCGTCCAACTCGATGAGCGCCGCGCTCGCCTCAGCGAGCGGTCCGAAGGCGAGCTGAACGCTCGAGAGCGCTCGGGAGAAGCCTTCTCGCGCGGGCGCGATGCGTTCGGCGTCTACGGGAGGCGAGGCGTCGCGTGGCACGAGCCTCAGCGCCTGTGCGGCCTCGAGCGCCGAATTGCCGTCCTTCAGCGCTCGAGCCAGGGCCGCCCTGCGCGCGTCTTGTGCTTGCTCCGCCTTGCGCACCGCCAAGACTCTCGCCTCCGCGCCCAGCAGCAGGCGATGGATGGGCGAAGGCTCCTCGACGACGCCGGGCAACTGCGTGAGGTTGCCGAGGACGCTGCGATAGCTCCCGGCGCGTAGCTCTACCTCTCGCCCGAAGCGAGCGATGGTGCGCGCGTAATGGTCGCTGAGCGCGCGCGTAAGAAAGCCGCTCTTGTACAGGAACCACCCGCTCGCACCCGCCGCGAGGATGAAGACGAGCGCCGCCACCACCCTCCAGGCGCCCCAACCCTGCGGCCCACCTGCCCCCACCTCATTCCCTTCGACAGCAGCCACTTCCGCGATTGTGGCATGGCCCAAGCACTTGAAACTACCTAGTTTTTCTAGTCATTTGGTTGCTCCGCCTCCACAGCCGCGGGAGGCGGCGGCACGTCCGCCGGCAGATCCAGGGGAAGCGGCTTGAGCTCAGGATAAACCGCGGAGCTAGCCGCACTAGCCTCCGGCACCGGGGGAGCGACGGCTTGGTGGGAAGGAGCCGCAGGCGCTGGCCTGAGCTTCGGCTTCACCCGCACGGTCGGCACCGGCAGCGGCGCCGGCGGCGGCGCAGGCTCGGTCACGACCACGCTCGCGGAAGTTGGGGGCAGGAGCACGGGCGGCGCCGGCGTGCTCTCCTCGCTTCGCGCCGGCACGACACTGCGACGGACCGCGTACGCTGCCAGCCCGCTGGCGGCCAGCAGCGAAAGCCCTACCGCCACCCGGACCCCGAGCCCGCGCCGCGGCATGCCCGGGATGGGCAGCGTAGGGTCGCTCGCGAAGGGCGATGCCTTTGCCTCTTCGCCTGCGCCTGCGCCGGCGCTCGCCACTGTCGACGGCGTGGCGGAGGTCGTCCGCCCGAAAATGCGCTGCACGCGCGCCGCCGCTAGCGCGCCCGTCTCACCCCCGAATTCGCGAAGCGCGACGCTCAGCTCCCCTACATCGTGAAACCGCTGCGCGCGGTCTTTTTCGAGACACCTCAGCACGATCTGCGAAAGGCGCTCCGGAATCTCGACATGGTGGGCCTGAAGCGGAAGCGGCTGCGTCGTCATCACGTTGGCGCACAGCTGCGGCCCGCTCTCCCCCGCGAAGGGCATCTGGCCCGTCAGCATTTCGTAAAGTACGACGCCCAGCGACCAGATGTCCGTGCGTGAGTCGACGCCGGCCGGATCGATCATCTGCTCCGGCGACATGTGCGAAGGCGACCCGATGCTCTCCGTAGAATCCGTGAGTGAGCGCTGGGGGCCCAGCTGGGAGAGCTGCTTGGAGATGCCGAAGTCCAGCACCTTGAGTTGGCGTGCGCCGCCCGGCCCCTCCGCGATGAAGAGGTTTTCCGGCTTCACGTCGCGGTGCACGATGTGCTTGGAGTGAGCCTCTGCGAGCGCCTCGCAAGCCTGCAGCGCGAGCGCAACCGCCTCCTCCGTCCCCAGCGGGCCGCGCGCGCTCACCAGCGAACGCAAGTCTTGCCCGACCAAGAACTCCATCACCAGGTAGGGGCTCCCGCTCGGCAGCCGCCCGTAGTCGATCACCCGGCAGGCAAACTGGCTCTGCAATTGAGCCGCCGCGCGCGCCTCCGTTAAAAACCGTGCGACCGCTCGGTCGTCCGAAGCACGCTCTGGGCGCACGAACTTGATCGCAACCGGCGTGCCCAGCTCCACGTGGGTAGCCGCGCAAACGATGCCCATCCCCCCAAACCCGATGACGCGGTCCACCTGGTACTTCCCTGCCACGACGCTCCCAATCGAGATGGGCGGCGTGGGCGTGGAATCCGGAACCTGATCGGTGGACGCGCGAACGCCGTCAGGCGTCAGCGGGGGCCACCTCATGGTCATGCCCCCCTCTTAGCGCCGTGGTCTCACGCGGACCAGTGTTTCGGGGGCTAGCGCCCAGATCTCACGGACGCCCCGGCGCCTGAGCAGCTCGGCGCGTGTGGCTCTGTTCAACAAAGCAGGGACTGGAGCACCTGGCGGAGCGGCTCATGCAAGAGCGGCGGCTCCACTCCGAGCTCGGCGCCCAGAGCCTGGGCCAAGTCCGCGAGCGACCGCTGGCCATCGATGAGGGAAAGGATGCGAGCGGTGGCCACGAACCGTTGCTGGAGGTTGCCGAGGTCCGGGTGGGCGTCGCTGCCGCTTCTCCGAGGTCGGCCTGCACGGAGAGGGGCGGAGCGGCTGGATCCTCGCTGGTGCAGTGCAGGGATGCCGCTGCAAAGGCGATCACGAGCAGGGGCGGCGCAAAGCGTGGGGTCATGCGGGCTGAACCACCCCTCGTTTGTGTTCAGGCGCCCCGGCCTTCGATCTTTCTGACCCTCCGCTGATGGGCAGCCTTCCCGTGGGGCGGAAGCCCCCTGGGCCTCGTCGGCGCGTGACGCAGCGAAGCCTTGAAAGCGGCCTCAGCGTCGGCTTCGATGAGTGCTCATGCGCCGTGCAGCAGCGACCATCTTTCTGCTCGTCTCGGCTTGTGCGACAGGGCCGAGCCGCCCTGCTCCGTTGGCCCCCAGCACTCCCCAGCGAAGCTCGCTAGAATCGAGCGCGAACATGATCGTCCGCATCTCCGAGATTGAAATCGAGGCTGAGCATCTCGAGTCCTACAAGGCCATCCTCGAGGAGGAAGCCCGGGAGTCGGTTCGGCTCGAGCCGGGCGTGATCTCGATCTTTCCCATGTACCAGGCGGCTGAGCCCACCGCGGTGAGGATCCTTGAGATCTACGCCACTCGCGCGGCTTACGAAGCACATCTCCGTACGCCGCACTTTCTGAAGTACAAAACCACCACCGCGCCAATGGTGAAATCGCTGCGGCTGGTCGACATGGCCGCCATGGATCCTGAGACCATGACGAAGATCTTCTGCAAAATGTCGAGCGGGCCGGAGACGAAGTAGGGTTCCGCGCGCGCCAGCTTGCCTTCAATAGGTCACGGTGACGACGGATGCTTTTGGCACCAGGACTTCTCCCCCATTCGCCAACGCGCGTCGTTCGCTCGTGGGCCCGGTGGAGGGCGATGTTTTGCCGACCGCGTCTGCTCCGAGCAAGGCCCCGGAGGAGCCTGCCGAGAGTACGGACACCACTGCCGCTCCTCGCAGACCCGGCAATTGCAAAGTGGTTCGATAGTCGGTTTCGAGGCTCTTGTTGACGAGCACGAGCCCGATGCTGCCGTCAGGGCGCCTGGCGACCCAAGCCGAGAGGTCTTCTCGGTCCGAGCTTGCGCGGAGGAGCGTCCCCTTGAGCGTGCTCGCCATCATCGCGAAGGCCCAATAGGCAGGCCGCCGGAAGTTGTAGCCGTGAGGGTCGCCAGAAGGTGCGAGGAAGCCATAGTCGCCCAGGCGCTTGTCGCGGCCGTTGTAAAGGGCCCACACGTTCGCGATGTGAACGGGTGATTGGGCCAAGTGCCCCAAGTAGTCCGCAATGAACAGCGCGCTGACGTGTTGCAGGATTTGCGGGCCTGGGTTCGTGTCGACCGAGTTCCACTCCGAAAGCCAGATCTCGTACCTTCGCCCGCGCACGCCAAGCTCACTCACCTGATCACGCACGCTCCTCATCAACGCGTCGGCGTCGGAGGAGGTAGCGAGGAGACCAAGGTCGCTCTCGGAGCCCGCGTTCTGCGCGTAGTGGTGGACGCTCACCGCGTCCACCACGTCCGCCACCTCCTTGAACACGGCGCGGTTCCAGGGCCCCCCGAGCATCCACGTGGCGCTCACGGTGATGGTCGGGTCCACCGCCTTCATGGCCTTCACGAATGCTCGCACCGCGCGGCCGTAGGCCACGCCTCCGTCTTTGCCACATTTGGCGTAGTAATGGTGCCATTCACCGTAGATCTCGTTGCCTACCTCCCACAGGCGAACCTTGGGACCTTTGCGGGTTTGGTTGACGTACTTGACCCATGCGGCCGCAAGCTCCGGCGCTCCGTCTCCGACGTTCGCGGTGAACATCGGCGTGCACCCTTGCTTCGCGCACCAGTCCAAGAACTCGTCCGTATCCACGTTGCCGTCCTTGGCGCTCAAGGTCTTCCGCCAATCCTCTTCGTCGGACAGCAGCCCCCCCGGGTAGCGAACCACCCCCAGGCCGAGCGCTGCTTCGAGCGGCTGCGACTGCGTGTCGAGCAGGTCGGAGGCCCACTTGCCCACATTGATGCCGTAGATATCCGGAATGCGCTGCACGGGTTTCGTGAGATCGCCGCTGAGCTTGGCGGCGAGGAGCGGAGGCGCTTTGACCGTCACCAGCGCTCGCTGGTTGGTCATTTGCAAGCTCGCGAGGTACAGGGTGCCGGGGACCTCGCCGGCCGGCTTGACGCCAATTTGAGCGATGCCGTCCAAATCCAGCTTGTTGTTTTGCTTGGCTTCCGGCGGTTGAAAGTACGCAAACTTGGTGAAGCTGCGGAACGGGATCAGCACCTGATGCCAGCCGCGGGCTCCGCCCGCTCGGCTGACGAACATCTCGCTGTCGCGGTCGTAGATCACGAAATCGAACGCCTGGTACGGCTTGTCTGTGTAGAGCCAGACCGAGAGCGCGTAGTGCTTGCTCCAATCGCGTAACATGCCGGGTGCGGCTTCAGGCCGCAGGAACGCGTCGTACCAATCGCCCGGTTTGAAGTCGATCTGCAGCGCCTGGCCCTGCATCCCCAGGGGCGGCTTCCCTGGTAGCTTGACGACCGCGGCGGTGATCTCGGCCGAGCTCCCGTGTTGAACGCGCCAGGCTTCCCCCCATTTGCGAAAGTCCGTGACGAGCTGCTGAGGAGCGTCGGAGCGAAACGTGTCCCAGTACGCGTCGGGGTCGACCACGCCCTTCGCCGTCTTGGTGAGCTGAATCTGATCCAGGTAGAAGACCACCGGTGAGCCAGCTCCGACCTTGTTTTCGCCGCGGTTTACGGAGATACGAAAGTCGGTGATTTTGGCCCAATCCATCTTGGCCCCCACCTCGCGCTGCTGCGCCGCGTCCCAGTAGGTGCCGTCCTCGATGAAGGCCTTCAGGGGAATCCGGCATTGCCGCCATTCGCCTTGCTCGACGACCACGTACGAGTCGCCCGAAACCTTGCTCTGCACCTTCTTGGTCCCGCCCTGAGTATCCATGAGCCCAACCATGAACTTGCGCGCGTTCGGTCCGCCCTTGATCCAGAACGTGAGCGAGCCCGCCTTGCGATGAGGCGTGAGGTCGACCGCCCTTCCCGAGCCGAGGGAGATATTCACGCCCGCGTAGTCGTCCTCGAGGTAGGTCGCGAAGACGGCCGGATTGCCCGCCGTGCTGCTGGGCAGCACTTTATTACGGGTCTTGCCACCGTACGCGTAGGTGAAGCCCCCTCCGGCCCGCGGCACGTCATCCTCGAAGAAGGTGGCGACCACCGCATCATCCAGGGCGAGCTGGCCCGGGGTCGGCGCCTCCGTGCGCTGGTCGAGCGCCAGCCAGCTGCCAGCGGCGTACTGCGGGGTCGGCGTCGTCGCCCGTGCCGACTGCGACTTGCCATCGCTACTCCGCGGTATCGCACCACAACCGAGCGCGACTAGCAGCAGCGGCGCGAGAGCCATGCTTGAGAGTTTCATCACTCGAGAAGATGGCGCCAGACCTAACCTTGGATCTGGATTCAGGGCGCCTTCGAGAAACGCACGTCGTCCAGCCAAACGTCGTATGGCGTGTCCTCGGGCCGGATGAGCACGGAGATGCTATGCAGCCGACGGGTATCCAGCGGCGGCTTGCCAAGGCCACGCTGCCGCAGCTGCGCCCAGCTCACGGCGTAGGTGCGCCATTCGCGGCTGAGCTCGAGCTTGGTGAAGTGTGAGTCGTAGCAGTCACGCTCACAGGTACCGCCCTCGAAGCTCGGGATCACTCCGACCTCGCGCAGTGAGAGGTAAACGCGGCCGGGGCCTCGCGCAGAGAGCGTGATGCCGGCGTACGGGGAGGCGTCGTAACAGGGTGGCCTGAAGCTCACCTCCATCGTGGCGCCCCAGTCTTGCAGCTCGCCTCCCTTCACGTGAAGCGCCAAACGATTGCGTGCGTTCGCGTCGGGCCGCGGCACGGGTAGCAGCGCGGGAGCCGTACCAGGCGCGTCACTTTCGCGCACCCAGCGCCAGAACCCGGCGCGGTCTTCGATCTGCTCCAGCACGTCGTCGCCATCTTCGAAATCGTCGATCAATGGCGCATTGCCGGCAGCGACGCGGCGCGCGCGGCACGGGTCGGCGACGAGCAGGGGGCTCACGCTGCGCGCGACCGGCGCCCGAGCCTCCGCGGCGATGGGCGATGCGTGCCGCGCTGACCGCGCCCAGAGCCACGCCGACGCCGCAATGCCTAGCGCACCAGCGGCGGCGAGCGCACGACGCCACCGGCGTCGTCGCTGAGCGAGGAACGGCTCCTCGAGTCGCGCCCGGTACTCGACCTCCGCGACCACTCGCGCGGCGAGGTCCGGCGGGGCAACTTCGCGGGCGGCGGCGGCACTCACCGCCGCTAGGAGCTCCTCGTCGGTCATCGGAGTTGGCCTCGATGCAAGCGACGGAGCGCGGCCTCGAACGCCTCGCGGGCGCGCCTCAGTCGCGAGGCGACCGTACCTTTCGAGATGCTGAGTGCTGCCGCCACCTCGGTCCGACTCAGTTGCTCCAGCTCTGCCATGATGTAAATCGCGCGGTCTTGCGGCTCCAGCGTCGAAAGCGCTCGATCGAGGAGCTCCGCGGCGCGCTGCAAATCGATACATTCGTCAGCCCCCCGGGCGAGGCTGGCTCGCTCGTCGCCATCGAGCCCCACGTCCACCACGCGATGCCACTTGGAGCGGCGGCGGTCGGCGGCGACGCGCAGGGCCGTGGATACCAGAAACGCCCGGCGGGCACGTTCCGGGACGTCGTCCAAGCGCTGGGCCAAGATCCAAAACACGTCTTGTGCCGCGTCTTCGGCGTCCGCCGGCGTCAAGCCGGAACGCCGCAGTACCCTCCAAACCAGCTGGAGGTGGTCAGCCACCGTACGGCGTAGGCCGGCGTCAGCTGCAGGCACGCATCTCTCCCGCGACGCGGCGAGCGGCGACTGCGTCTCGGGCGTGTAGCCCGGCGCGAGAGCGAAGCCGTCTACGGACATGACCTCTCAATGGGACGACGCAGTCCATCGGATCAGGAAAGTCTAGGCGCTTGCGTGGGGCGCAGATCTGGAGAATCCGCTCGACCTCATGCACCGGTGCCCCTAAGCCGCCGCAACGTCAGGGGGTTCGACGCGGACAATCCCGGAACCACCAGCCGCGGCGGACAGGGCCCACAATCTGAAAGGCGAGTGCGCTCCAGGCGAGTACATCCAGGGCGTAGCCCTGATCAACGCCGCTTGAGCTCTGCTCTGCTGCTCGCCCGCGTTTTGAAGCTGGACGCGAGCGCGCCCTAGAAGCGAATCCCGAGGGGCACCTTGCCGAGGGTGCCCTCTACTGGCTCGGGGGGCCCATTGGGCTCCGGCTTGAGTAGGAGGTAGCCGACGACGGCTCCGGCGATCACGACCGCGCCGGTGCCAACCCACACCCAAGCCGAGATGCCACCGCGGTCCGGCTTGGTAGGGCTGGTGGTAGACGAGGCATCTTGGAGGTTCACGTGCAACACCGTGACTTGACCGTCCTGAATCACGGCGTCTGCGGAGTAGGGGTGCTTACCGGGAGCGCTCACTTGCACGGTGTGGGAGCCGCTTGCCAGTCGGCCGCGCCAACCATCCGCGCCGACTCGCTTGCCGTCCACGCTGACCCACGCTCCCTTCGTCGCCAAGACGTTGAGGGTGCCCTCATGCAGCTCCGGGCGCAGCTTGAGGTCGATGACGAGCGACTTACCCCCCTCTACCGTCGTGCGCACGCTGTGAGGCTTGTAGCCGGCTGAAGATCCCCCGATCCAGTGGACAGCTTGACTATGCCACGCTCTGTTGGAGTTGCGAGCGCAATTCGAACTCGAGGGGGCTGAGGTAGCCGAGGTGTGAATGGCGCCGCTCGACGTTG
>SECP01000065.1 GCA_004193285.1 Myxococcales bacterium
TCCCGGCTCCCCCAGCCGCCGCCACAAGCATCGGCTCTCGCCCCCGCCGCACGTCTATCGCGCCCCACCTGCCGCCGCACATCGCGCCGCGCGTCAATCTCCAAGGCCACTCCCTCTATCTTTCCGTCCGCGCATCTCTCGCTCTCCCCGCCCGCTACCGGTGCCGCGTCGGGCTACGTTGCCTCGCTCCGGCGCGTTTGCTGTATCCCGCTTCGCACCCATCGCGGGACCGGGACTTGCCGCGTCGGGAAAGGTGCCTTCTCGGCGCCAACGGTTCTTCGGATCCGCGGATCCAAAGAACCGTAAGAGCGCTGGAGCGTGCCTCCCCCGACGACCGCGCGCCAACGTCGCGCTGCCAGCACCACTTCAGATTGCGGCGTCGCACTCAACGGTCGCTGCAGCTGCGGCGTCGTCTCCTAAGGAAGGTGCCCTCTCGGGCCCGGATGGTCCTTCGGATCCGAAGAACGGATCGAGCCGAGGAGAGTGCCTCCCCGACGCCGCGCAGCAGATGCCGCTTCGCCAGCAGAAGTCACGTTGCCGCTTCGCACTCAACGGTCGCTACAGCTGCGGCGTTGCCTTCTAAAAAGGAGGCGCCTTCTCGGCGCGGATGGTCCTTCGGATCCGAAGAACGGTTCGAGCTGAGGAGAGTGCCTCCCCGACGCCGCGCGGCAGATGCCGCTTCGCCAGCAGGAGCTACGTTGCCGCTTCGCACTCAACGGTCGCTGCAGCTGCGGCGTCGGCTTCCAAAAAGGAGGCGCCTTCTCGGCGCGGATGGTCCTTCGAATCCGAAGAACGGTTCGAGCTGAGGAGAGTGCCTCCCCGACGCCGCGCGGCAGATGCGGCCTCGCCAGCAAAAGTCACGTTGCCGCTTCGCACTCAACGGTCGCTGCAGCTGCGGCGTCGCCTTCTAAGGAAGGCGCCTTCTCGGCGCGGATGGTCCTTCGGATCCGAAGAAGGGTTCGAGCTGAGGAGAGTGCCTCCCGGAGGGCCACCTTGAGAAAAAGCGGCTGTCGATGCGAACGCCGCCGCCCACACAGGGTGGCGCGGCAGTGGCAGAGAGTTGGCGAGCGGGTGTGCAGCGGCATAGTCGTGAGGAGCGCTGGTCGGTGAGGAGCGCTGGTCGGTGAGGAGCGCTGGTCGGTGAGGAGCGCTGGTCGGTGAGGAGCGCTGGTCGCTGGAGAGAGCCGCGCGCTGGGGTGAGCAGCGAAGCAATGGGCGCCATCTGCGTTGACAGGTTATGATTCTACAGCCATATTCGTGGGCATGGGCGGGTCGGAGCAGTTGCCAACTTTGTTGCCGGTCCCAGGAGAGCCCCTACAACCGCTCAGGTTGTTGGGAGGCGGGGCGACGAGCCGAGTGCTGCTCGCTCAGCGCGGCGCGGCTCTCGTCGTGGTCAAGCTGGGGCGGGATCAAAGCCAGCGCCCTCGTTTCGCGGAGGAAGCGGAGCGGCTGTGCCTCGTCGACTCACCTTGGGTAGCCACGCTGTTGGACGTTGCGACGCTTTCAGCGGACGTGGTCGTCGCTGGTGACCGCTTCGAGCGCGGCGCGCCCCTGCTCGTCTTCGAATGGGAGGAGGGCGAAACGCTCGCTACGGTGGCCGCGCGTTCGCCAGCGGCCGGGCGGCGCGAGCTGGCGCTCCTGGTCGCTCGGGACGTGGGAGCGGCGTTGGCGGATCTGCACGGGGTTGGCTCGGCTCACGGCGACATCAAGCCGGAGAACATCGTGGTGACTCCGGTTGGCGCTCGGCTCATCGATTTTGGGCTTGCGGGGGACGCTTCGGCGGAAACCGCCAGTGGTGGCACGCGGCGGTACCTCGCCCCCGAGGTCACGGCTGGCGGAGCTGGTGGCGACGGGCGGCGCCGCGATAGCTACGCACTGGGCGTCGTGTTGGGCGAGCTCCTGCAAGCGGACGATCCGCTAGGTGACGTTGCGCGGGCGCTCACCCAATCGTCGCCCGGTGCTCGCCCGTCTGCCGGCTGGGTGGAGCGCCGCGCGCTCGCCGCCGGCGCGGCCCCCGTCGCCGGAACCGCCGAGCGTGGTGAGCGTGCGGTCCGGCGTGCGTACCGCTTCGCGCAGCGGCGGGAGCTCGCCGAAGCGTCGCGCGCGGCTGAAGCAGAGTTAGCGGTAGGGCCTCGGGCTCGTGACGTGCTTTCGCCCGTATTGGCGCTGCTTCGCAAGGTTCGAGCCCTCCGTGGGAAGCCCAGCTCCGGAACCGCGCGCGTCGGCGAGCTGGACTCGCTGGGGCGCGCGCGATTCTTGGTGGCCTTGGTCGGGGTGGCTGCGTCTTCGTGGCCGGAGCTGGGGCTGGAGAGCGACGACGAGCTTTTGGAGCGGGCGGCGCACGCCCTCGTCGAACGCGCGCCGCACGCGCTCTCGTTCTTGCACTTCGAGTCGGGCGGCGCGGCGGACGCGCGCACGGTGGAGGAGCCGCTTGCGCTCGCGCTCGCGCTGCGCGATCCAGCCGTGAGCGACGTCACGGTGGACGCCGCAGAGCAGCTCGTCCGGCGCGGCACGGCCCCGGAGGGGCTGTTGCTGGAGCTTTCGCGGGTGCTGCGGCTGCGGGGCGAGGTCGGGCGCGCGGTGAGCTTGCTAGAAGCGGCGAGCTCCGCGGACGCTCGGGTGGAGCTGGCGGAGCTGTGGAGGCGCGCCGGTGATTTGCCGCGCGCGATGGCGCTCCTGGACTCGCTGCCCGGAGCAAGCCCGGTGTGCGAGGCTCGGGCCGCCGCGCTCCGGGCTCGCGCGGAGCTCGACGCCGGGCACTTGGCGGAAGCCGCCGAGCTGCTGCGTGGGCAGGCCCCGACTCCGCAGGTGGAGGAGGTCTCGTCATTGCTCGCCCTGCGTGAGAGCCGGCATGCGGACGCGCGTCGGCACGCGCAGCGAGCACGGTTGTTGGCGCGTTCGGACGAGCAACGGGCGCGCGCAGAGTCGTTGTTCGGCATGCTTGCGCACGCGCTCGGGCAGCCGCAGGCGGCGCTTTCGGCGTTCCGGGTGTCGCGCGAGTTCGCGGCCCGCGCGGGAGCGGTCGTGGAAGAGGCGACGTATGCCACCGGCGTCGCGGCGGCGGCGGCGAGCGTCGGAGACTTGGGGGACGCTCTCGAGGCGGCCCGCCGGGCCCTGCTCCTGTTCGAACATTTGGGGCGAGGCGCGGATGCGGCGCGCGCCACGCTCTCGATCGCCGCCGCGTACGCCACCGCCGGCGCCAAGCTCGAGGCGCGAGACGCCGCGCAGGACGCGATCGCGCGGGCCAAAGCTTCGGCCGACCGCCGCTGCCGCGCCTACGCGCACTTCGTGCTCTGCGACATCGCCGATCGTGACACGGAAGCGCTCGAGCACGTGGAGCGAGCCCGCGCGCTCCTGGAGCCCGGAACCGACGACGCTCTGCGCTGCGCGGCTCGGCTCCTGGAACACGGCGCCGCGCTGCCGCTGGTACCGAACGACAGCGTCGCGCGGAGGGCGGACGTCGCCATCGACGCGCGCCTGGAGTGGTGGGGGGCTCGCGCTCGCCGGCTCATCGGGGGCCAGAGCGGCCAGAGCGGCGAGCGTGGGGAACGCGGCGAGCGTGGAGACGAGGTATTGGCGGAGCTTACCCGGCTGTCCCGCACCGTGAGCCCGGTCGGAGTGCGCGGCCCCGCCCTCTTGGCAGGCGCGAAGTTGGCGGCACAGCTGGGCGACGGCGCCACTGCTCGCCACTTCACGGAAGCGGTCGCAGACGCGGCTCGCGAGCTGCTCCGGCGTACGCCCGAAGATCTGAAGCCCGCCGTCCTGGCGTTGCCCTGGCTCTCCGGTATCGGCGAAGGCGAGGGGAGCGCGCCCGGCTTCACTCCGGAGCAGATCTCGGACGTGGAGGCGCTCGTCCGAGCGCTCGGCCACCGGGAGCGTCTCCGCCCCCTGCTCGACCAAGTGCTGGACGCGCTGGTGCTTTGGACGGGAGTGGAGCGCGGGCTCTTGCTGCTGCGCGCTCCAAACGGGCATTTACGGCCGCGCGCGGCGCGGAACATCGGCAAGCACGATTTGTCGGGCGTGCAGCTGCAGCTCAGCACTTCGCTGGCGGAGCGCGCGCTCGCCGAAGGGCGCCCCGTGGTTGCGGTGGACGCGGCGGGCGATCTCCCGGAGGTGCACGAAAGCGTGCACGCCTTGAAGCTGCGGAGCGTGCTGGCGGTGCCGCTCGTGGCGCGCGGCGAGCCGCTCGGGGTCGTGTACCTGGACGACCGGGCGCGACGCGGCGCTTTCGGTGCCCGCGAGCTTTCGTGGGTGCGGCTCGTCGCCACGCTGGCGGCGCTGGCGATCGCGGATGCCCGAGATCAGCTGCTGCTACGGCGCGCCGCCCGTCGCGCGGAGCGCGCCTCGGCGCGGCTTCACGAAGAGCTCTCGCGGCGCGAGGCAGAGCTGGACGTCGCGGAGCGCGAGCTGTCTCGGGTAAAGAGCGCGCGAGAGACCCGCTTTTCGTACGATTCGATCATCGGCAAGAGCGAGGCGGTGCGCGGCATGCTGCGCATCGTGGATCGCGTGACCGCGACCGACGTGCCCGTGCTTCTGCTCGGTGAATCCGGCAGTGGCAAGGAGCTGGTAGCCCGCGCGATTCATCAAAATGGCGCGCGCTCCAAGGCGCCGTTCGTCTCCGAAAACTGCGCCGCGATCCCGGAGCCGCTGCTGGAGTCGACTCTGTTCGGCCACGTCCGTGGTGCGTTCACTGGCGCCCAGCGTGCCCGCGCGGGGTTGTTCGAGGTCGCCGATCGCGGCACGCTGTTTTTGGACGAGATCGGCGAGATGAGCCTCGGTATGCAGACCAAATTGCTCCGCGCACTCCAAGACGGCGAGGTGCGGCCGGTAGGCGCAGAGGCGACACGCCACGTGAACGTACGCGTGATCGGGGCGACCCACCGCGACCTCCCCGCGCTCGTCGCGGCGGGTAAGTTTCGGGAGGACCTGCTCTATCGATTGAACGTGATCAGCGTGCGGGTGCCGCCGCTGCGAGAGCGCTTCGGCGACGTCGCGCTGCTCGTTCAGCACTTCGCGAAGGTGCACGCGGGCGGACGGAAGACCACCTTCGAGCGCGCGGCGCTGGACGCCCTCGCCGCGTTTCCGTGGCCGGGCAACGTGCGGCAGCTGGAAAACGAGGTCCGGCGCGCGCTCGTCTTGGCGGACGACGTGGTGCGGCTCGAGCACCTGAGCCCGGACGTGATTCTCGCCGCGCGCCCGTCGCGCCCGGCCGAGGAGTTCGATCTGCGCGGGCGCGTGGATGCGCTGGAAGCAGACCTGGTCCGCGCTGCGCTCCGTCGCACGGATGGCAACCAGACGCGCGCCGCAGAGCTGCTCGGCCTCTCGCGGTTCGGTTTGCAAAAGATGATGAAGCGGCTCGAAATACGCCAAGAACGCCCGGATGCGTGAGGGCGCCTGCAAATGGTTGTCCCCGTGGCCGGATTCGGCTAGCGAAGCGCTCGATGTCTGAGCGGCTTCGCCCGATCCTGAAGTGGGCGGGTGGAAAGCGTAGCTTGGCCGAGCGGATCCTGAAGGAGCTGCCCGCGCAAATCGAGACGTACTACGAGCCGTTCGTCGGTGGTGCGGCCGTGTTCTTGGCGCTCGCCGAGCAGAAGCGCTTCAAGCGCGCGGTCATCACCGACAAGAATCGTGAGCTCATCAACCTGTATACGGTCGTGCGCGACGACCTCGGCAAGCTGCTCAAGAAGCTGGAGGCGCTGCAAGAGCGCACGAGCGAGGACGAGTACTACGAGATCCGCGCCGAGAAGGGGGGCACGAAGATCGAGCGCGCCGCCCGCCTCATTTACCTGAACAAGACGGGCTATAACGGCCTGTATCGCGTGAACTCCAAGGGCGGCTTCAACGTGCCGTACGGTCGCTACAAGCGGCCGCGCATCTACGACCCCGAGCGGCTCGCGCTCGCCGCCCAATACTTGACGGACGTCTCCATCGAGGTCGCTGACTTCGAGGACGCGTGCAGCAAGGCCCAGCGCGGAGACGCGGTGTACCTGGACCCTCCCTACCTGCCCTTGTCCAAGACCTCGAGCTTCTCCGCCTACCACTCGGAGGCGTTCGGGCTGCCGGAGCACCAGCGGCTCGCGAAGGTCTTCGACAAGCTCCTCAAGCGCGGCGTCGCGGCCGTGCTGTCGAACTCCGCCACGCCGGAGACGCGCGACCTGTACCGCAAATTCAAATGCTCGGACGTCGCGGTGCGCCGCCCGATCAACTCGGTTGCCTCGCGCCGGGGAGCGGTGAGCGAGCTGCTCGTGGTCGCGAAGTAGCCTACTCGGCCGCGACCGGCTTGGCGCTGCGGGCGCGCTGCTGCTTCAGCAAGTCGAAGGCGGCGACGCGGTACGCTTCGGCAAACGTAGGAAAGTTGAAGACGGTGTCGATGAAGGTCTCGAAGCCGAGCCCGGCGATGATCGCCATCTGCCCGATGTGGACCAGCTCCGTAGCGCTCTCACCAGCGGCGTGAGCGCCGAGCACGATCCCCGTCTGTGGGTGGACCACGAGCTTGAGCAGGCCGTTCTCCGCAGCCGAGATCTGGCCGCGCGCGACCTCCTCGAACTTGGCGCGACCGACGAGCGCGTCGCCATAGCGCTCGCGCACCTGCTGCTCGGTGAGCCCGACACTGCCAAGCTCCGGGATCGTGTAGATACCGGCCGGCGCCAAGTCTCCCTGTTGCCCGAGCCCGAGGCCGAGCGCGTGACACGCCGCGCGCCGCCCTTGCTCCATCGAGGTGGAGGCGAGCGCGGGCGGGCCGATCACGTCGCCCGCGGCGTAGATGTTGGGCGCGGTGGTGCGTAAGTTCGCGTCGACCTGAATCAGTCCTCGCGGCGTCACCTTCACGCCGGCGGCCTCCAAGCCGAGACCAGCCACCGGCGCGACGCGGCCCAACGCGCAAAACAGCTTCTCGCTCCGAAGGACCTCGCCACCCTCGAGGCGAGTCTCCACGCTCGAAAGGCCGTCGTACACCACGTTTTGTAGGCTGCGCTTGCCTAAGAAGTCGCCGCCGGCCTGGCGCAGCTCGGTCAGAAAATGCTCGACCAGCTCCTGGTCCATGAAACCGAGCGGGCGCTCGCCCTTATCCACGATGGTGACCTGCACGCCGAGGGCGGCGAAAATCGAGGCGTACTCGCAGGCGATGACTCCCGCGCCGAGCACGACGAGCGACTGAGGCAGATAGGAGAGCGAGAGCAGCGAGTCACTATCCAGGATGTGCTCGTGGTCCACCGGCACGTTGTCCGGCGTGCGCGGCGAGGAGCCAGCCGCGATCACGACGTAGCGCGACGTCACCTGCCGCTTGCTGCCATCCAGCAGCGTGATCTCTACTCGCTCCGGCGAGACGAAGCGCGCCACGCCTTGCTGAAGCTCGATGCCGTTGCGCGAAAGCTGCGCCTCCATGTAGCGCTCGTGGGCGGAGACGACCTCTTCCTTCCGCTCCATCAGGCTGCTCACCTGCAGGTGAGCTGGCATCTCCACGTCCATGACGTGCGCGGTGAGCTTGCGAAATTTCCCGAGCGAAAGCGCGGTTTCGCGCAAAGTCTTGCTGGGGATGGTGCCGTAGCGGACGCACGCGCCGCCCGCGCTCTTGGCCCGCTCGATGAGCAGCACGCGCGCGCCGGCCTTGGCACCCTGGACGGCCGCTTTTTGACCGGCGGGACCGCCCCCGATCACGACCAGGTCGTAATCGCTCAAGAGAGCACCGCGGCGGCTTGCCGGATGGACTCGGCCTTGGCGAGCACCTTGTCGAGCACCTCTGGGTAGAGCTCGAGCGGCGCCAGCGCGGGGTGCTTGCGCAGCTCGGCTTCCGGCATTCGCTCCGGCTCGAAGGCGAAGCGCGCCATCTCGTCCGCGAGCGCGGTGATACGCACGCTGTTGATGTGCGCGTCCGGCGGCGTGAGCGAGTGATGATGCCGGATCGACATCTCGACCGCCTCCGGCAGACCCCACGAATCCGCCAAGGTCCCGCCCACGTCCGTGTGCACGTCGCCGGTGGCGGCGATCACGGCCGCGGGCGCCACGTTCAGCTTTTGTTCGTGGAGGATCTGGACCAGCGCCTGCAAGATCACGGGCCGGCCCACGTCGTGCAAGAGGCCGCACATGAACGCGTCCTCCACGTTGCGTCGCGTCGCCCGGGCGATCTCCTGCGCGAACATGGCCGCGCTGACCGAGTGCTGAAACAGCGCGGTCACCTCCGCCTCGAAGCCCTTGAGCTTGAATACGCCGACCCTAAACGCGATCGCGAGGGCAATCTCGCGGATCTTCTGCACGCCGAGGCGCGCCACCGCTTGCTGCAGCGAGACGATTTGAGTCCGCCCGCTGTAGAGTGGCGAAGAAACGACGCGCAGCACGTGGGCAGCCATCGCCTGGTCTTTGCGCAGGAGCTCCGCGATGACTCGCGAGTCCGTGCTCTCCTGGGCGGCGACGTTCGTCACCTCCATCGCCACGCCGGGCAGGAGCGGCAAGTCGACTCTGCCCTGCGCTACGCGCCAGTTGAGCTCGTCGAGCACCGCTTGAGGAACCGTCGCATGAATCAGTCGCGCCGCATCTGCCATCTGGTAGGCCTCGGGGGGACGGGGTGCGCCGAGCACGCGTCCCGATCATGGAACGGCTGGGCTGGCGCGGACTTCAGGCGCTTTCGCCGCCCGCCGAGAAATTCCGTGCGGCGACTCGAGTTACGGGTGGCCTAGGGGCCCGACCGACTCGCAAGTCACCGGGAACCCGCCCAGGTCGCAGCCGACGTCGTTCCAACCGGAGGCGGTGAGGACCAGGCAATTCTCGGGTTTGCCTTCGTTGTCCTTGTTGCTGGGCTGCCCGTCGATGAAGTCGGAGAAGACGCCCAGCACCGGTTTCTCTTTCCAGAACAAGACGTTGCTGGAAGCCCACCGCCACGCGCCCTCGTTCGCTTCGTCCGACCCGCCCAGCCACGTGCTGGTTTGCTTGCCCTGAACGTAGAGGTTTTCGGCTCTGGACTCGATGCTCACGACGCTCATGTTCAGGCTCTCGCACTTGGCGAAGGCCAACATGGCGGAGTCCACGACGCCGCAAAACGCGTAGCTATGGCCGTTGAAAAGGCCGTTCGTGCAAGACGTGCTGCCGCCAGAGCCGCCGCTCCCGCCTTCGGCGGAGCCGCCGGTGCCCGCGCTGCCTGCCTCTCCGCCCTTGCTGCCACCGGCGCCCGCGCTCGCGCCGGCGCTTCCCCCGCCCGCCAGATTGCCGCCCATTCCGCCCGTCATGTCGCCCGCGCTGCCTTCGTCGGCTCCGGCCGAGCCGCTGCCTGCGCTGCCGCCGAGGGACGAGCCGCCCTCCTCGCTCGCAGCGGTACCGGCCGCCGCTTCCGTACCGCCGATGCTGTCGCTGCCGCTCGAGCCGCTGTTCCTACCCGCCGCCGCGTTACTGCCCCCGAAGCCGCCCGCGCTCGGTAGGTCCGGGGTGGAGTCGAAGCTCACGCTCGAGTCGCTCGAGCACGCGCTCGCGAGCAGTAACGCTGCGAGCACGGCGCCTTCAGTCTTACCTTGTCGTACACCAAAGCAACGCACGGGCATTCCTCTCGAAGCTCGCATGTCTCGGCAGCAGCCGCAAACGGATGGATCGCAAGCTCTAGTAACGCGGGGCCCGGGTAGTCAGGCGGCGGCGTCTTCTTCTAGCTCGTGAAACAAGTCCGTGAGCTCGGGTCGTAGTCGCAGCGGCGCGCAGAACCGGCTCGCCATCTCCAGGAGCTCGCGGTCCAGCTCGTCGGCGCGCTTGCCGGCTTCGCTCACGCCGCGCTGAAAATTTTCTTCCTCGCGCTCTTGGCCTTCACTGTGCGCGGCGAGCGCGGCGCGCAGCTCTTTGATCTGGAACTCGAGGTCGTCCACCTCGGTCTTGCGCTGCGCTGCTTCGCGATCCGCGGCTTGCGCTCGGCGCTTGATCACCAGCCAGTCGTCGACCAAATCGGCGGCGGCGCGGTACGCCTCGGCGAGCTCCCGGTAGGGTTCTTGGAGACCCGATCGGCCTTCCCACCGCAATATCTCCGTCATCGCCGCCTTCATCCGCTCGCGAGGCTCGGCCAGCGCGGCTTGGGCGGCGTTCACTCGGCCGAGCGCCGCCTTCAGCTCGTCGCGAGCCTTGCTAGCGTCCACGCCGAGCGCGTCCACCGCGTGGCCGAAGCGTTGACGAGCCTCGCGGCCGCGCGACTCGATGCTCTCGAGCGTGCGTTGGTCCGTGATCGCTTTGGCTCGCAGCTCTCCGATCTCGCGCACCAGCCGCTTCACCTCGTGGAACAGGTGCTCGACGTCCGAAGGCGGGCTGCCCCGATAGGCCATGCCCAGCATGCGGTCGAACACGGCGGTGCGCTTCACCCACTGGTCGATGGCGACCGGCGGGAGAGTCTTGGCCGGGCCGCGCGAGGACGCCTCTTCGTTGAAGGCCTCGCCGGGCACTCGCACGCCGATCGCGCCTGCGATACTCAGCAGGTCCGCGTGCACCCGGTGCGCGTCTACCGGGCGGTCCTTCGGATCCTTCGCGAGCAGCTCGACGATGAGCCGGTCCAGCTGCTCGGGGATGGAGGGGTCCCGCTGCCGAGGTGGCGGAGGCGTCTCCTTCAGGTGCTTGATGAAATAGGTGGTGACGTCCGGCGCGTCGAACGGCAGGGCGCCGCACAGCATCTCGTACAGAATCACCCCCAGGGCATACAGATCGGCGCCGGGACCGGCGTCGATGCTCGTGATGCGCTCGGGCGCCATGTACTGAGGCGTCCCGAATACTTCGCCCGCGCCGGTGAGACGCGTGTCCTGCATGGAGCGCGCGATCCCGAAGTCCAGCAGCTTGACTCGATCGAAGCCGTCGTTCCCCTCCGCCAGGAAGATGTTCTCGGGCTTGAGGTCACGGTGGATGACCTCCAAGTCGTGGGCGCGAGCCAGCGCGCGAGCGATCTGAATCCCAATGGATAACGTGCGGTCGAGCGGAACCGCCCCCTGACGCTCGAGCAGATCCGCCACGGTCTGCCCCTCCAGGATCTCCATCACGAGGTAGAGGCTGCCCTCCGGAGTCTCGCCCTGGTCGAAGATCTCGATGATGTTCGGGTGCGCGAGCTTCTGGGCGGCCTTGGCCTCGCGGCGGAAGCGCTCGCGGATGACCTCGTTCTTGCCGAGGGCGGGGTTCATCACCTTGACCGCGCACGGTCGGTCGACCAGGCGATGACGCGCCGAGTAAACCGTAGCCATTCCGCCCTCGCCGATGGCTTCCTCGATCAGGTAGCGGCCCGCAATCGTGGTTCCAATCAGCGGGTCCTGAAGCGCCGCGAGCGGCCCGCCACACAGGAAGCATGCCGTGCTGTCGTTCGGGTACTTCAGCTTGCACGGCGGGCAGACCTTCATGGTTTCTCGAGCCCCCCATCCTGCTCAAATCCCGGCTGACTTTCCAGCGGGGGCCGGGAGACCGCAAAAACCCTACGCTTTTTGGCGGCTTCCTAACGTGCTACGTCTCCCGGGAGGCGTCCCTTGGCATCCGTGACGGACAAACGGCCGGCCCTGAAGGTCGAGGTTCCTGGCTCCAAAGAAGACGGAGTCAAGTTCGGCCGCGTCGGCATCATCGCCGCCGTCGGCTTCGCGATTGGCATCGCGTGGCCTCGTCTTGCGGGGGTGAAGCTGGTTCCGAGCGTCCCTGTACCCGCGGCGGCGGAGGCTTCCGCCCGCGAGCTGACGGGCGCGCCCGCGGAGACGAGCAAGCCCGCGCCGGCCGCTCCGCTCCCGGTGCCTTCCGTACCTGCCGCAGACAAGGCGCCGGCGGAGCGCGTCCTCATCAGTGACGTGCAAGTGGCCAGCTGCCGCAACGAGCAAGGCAAACGCGCGCAGTCATGCGATCGCATCGAGTTCGATCGGCTGGCGCGCGAGCACCTGCGTGAGCTAGCCGCGTGCCCCGGTACGGAGAGCGCCGCGGGCGTGCTCTCGCTCGGCTTCGAGCTGGACTTCGGCGCCGGCAAGGTGAAAAGCATCCAGAGCGGCAAGAGCACGTCGCTCGAGCAAGACGTCGTGGACCGCTTCCTCGCCTGCGCCAAGGACGGCTTCGCGAACGTTCCCCTCGCCGGCATCGCTCACGAGCAGAGGGCGTACACACTCTACTACCGTCTCGAGCTGCTCTCGCCGGCCGGGAGCGCGGCCAAGCCGAGCGCCACGGAGCCGGCGCCCGCCGCGAGCGGCGAATCCACGCCGGCGAGCGGAACCGCCACCGTAAGTTGGGACGTCGCGCTCGTCCGCTCGCAGCCGGCGCGCGATGGCGAGGTGCGCGCCCGGGTACTTTCCGGCACGCGCGTCGTCGTTACCGGGAAGAGCGGCGATTGGTTTCGCATCAAATACGACGCCAAAGGCAGCCAGGGCTGGGTGTACCGCACCGCCATCGGCATGTGACGAAACGGGCGCGCGGCTGCCGCGCGTGTTACAGCTCCGTAGCGGCAGCGCATGACCCAACCCAAGTCTCCGCCTCCTAGCTCGGAAGCTTCGGCAGATTCAGGCACCCCGGGGGGTGACGTCGCGTTGGTCCACCGCATCACGCCGGATGGCGCGGTCCACGTCATTCGGCGCCGGGGGGACCAGCTGGAGGCGGGCGCCCTGCAGCCTCTGCGCGAGGGTGCGCCGATCCAGGGCGAGGTCGTCTCCCTCCGCCCCCGGGAGGACTTTCCCCTCCTGTGCGACGTGAAGACTCTCTACAAGCCGCCCGCCGCGTCCGCGCCGGCGCCCGCGCCTACGGCCCGTAAAGGGCCCGCTCAGGTCGCGACCGACGTGTACCGCGACAATTGGGACTCCATCTGGAGCTCCAAGAAGAGCCCGGCGCTGAACTGAAGAGCCTCAGCGGCGCCTGCGCCGCCGCGCCGCGCCCGCCATGAGCAGCGCGAGCGCCGCGAGCGCGCCGTGGCTCGTGCGCGGCCCGAGCGCGCAGCCGGACTCCTGAGTGTTCGACAGGCCAGAGCCGCCGACGCCGGCGTTCGTGTTGCCGGAGCCCCCGGCCAGCCCGCTGCTTCCGCTCACGTTGCCGCTACCGGCGATCGGCATCGGCTTGCCATCGGGATCCAGGATCACCTGGTCCGAGTCCATGCAAGAGCCCGCCGCGCACGTCTGGCCTTGGGGGCAAAGGTTCGGATCTTCATCCACCTCACCGTCGCAGTCGTCGTCGAGGAAGTTGCAGGTCTCCGTCGTCGGCTCGCCGGGGCTGCAGTACATGAGGTCACAGCCGGGCGACTCACGCCGGCACCAGCCTTCACCGCAGGTGGGGCGCACGCGCTCGTCCACGTCCCCGTCACAGTCGTCGTCGAGGTTGTTACAAACCTCCTCCACGCCGGGGTTGACCGCCTTGTTCGTCGGCTGGCAGTCGCCGGGCTCCGCGGCCCAGTTTTTCAGGCCCGCGCAGCCAATCTTCGGCTCGCCCGTCTTCTCCGTCCGCGCGTCGTAGTAGCCGTCCCCGTCCGCGTCTGGCCACAGCTCCACCGGAACCGCCTCTTCGTCGACGCGGCCATCGCAGTTGTCGTCGATCATGTTGCAGAGCTCTTTGGCTCCGGGGAACGTGGTCTTCCGATAGTCATCGCAGTCGCCCATCGGCTCCACGTAGGCGAGCGGGGGCGCGTCGGCGCAGCCGAGCATGGAGAAATCTTCGCGGCCAATGCCGTCACTGTCGCCGTCCAGGTAAAACTTCTTGCCGGTGCAGCCGTAAACGAAGTCGAACTCGCCTTCGAGCGGCGTGTCCCCGCTGCTGTTACGATTGCCGTTGCTGCCGATGGCGTAGACGGAGAAGCGCACCGCGCCCGCCTTGCTCGGCGCCACCCAGGCAAACTTGAACTGCACGCTGCCGCCGCTCGCCGGCTTCGGCTGGTTGTGCACCATGCCGCTCGACACCTTCGTGAGCCCCATGTTGGCGACGGTTTGCAGCTCGCCCACGTCCCCCGCTTCGAGGTACACCCCGCCCGTCGCGAACGCGCCAACGACGCTGAGCGTGAGCTCCACGCGGTCGCCCGGATTGAAAGTCGCCGGAGCGCTCGTCAGCGTGAGCGAGCCTTGACCGCCGCCGCTGTGACAGCCGGTGCAGCCGCTGGCCGCGATGCCGCCGGACCGGGCCCACGCGGCGCCCGCCGACAGCTGTATTGCGACGCCCAGAAGCAAAGAAGCCCACCGCGAGCGCGGCGCGAGACCAAAGCGAAGCCAGCTCACCTCGCTCGGTCTAACTCGGCGGAGTGGCAGACGCTCGGTGACGCGCGCGCTTTGAGACGAAATCCGCGGCGGCCTCGGACTTGGCTGCAAGTTTCGGCCAGCGCTGCTGGCGCGGGTCGGCGCGGAAAAGGTCACGGGAAGTAAGTGCCCAGGTGCCCTGAAATTGGTCTAAATATCTGTACTTGGACCCGCTTTCACCGGCTTCCAATGGGCGCGAGCGGGCTTCGGCTTCACGAGTAGTGCGTCCTCGTCCTACCCTTGGGGATCGATGAATGCGCACCTGGTCACCCCCGCGCCTCGCCATGAGACCGAGTTCCTGGCCGCAGTGGCGCGCAGTCGGCGTTTGCATGGCGCCTGGGTGACCGCGCCGAGCTCTGCTGCCGAATACGGTCTGTACCTCAAGGAGCGGAAAGGTCCGCGCCAGGTGAAATTCTTCGTGTGCAGCGAGGACCGGCAGATCTGCGGTGTCATCAACCTGAGCGAGATCGTTCGAGGCTCGTTTCAGAGCGCTTACATGGGCTACTACGCGCTCAGCCCCCACGCGGGGAAGGGCTACATGAGCGCGGGGATCGGCCTCGTGCTCGAGCGCGCGTTCGGTGAGCTGAGGCTGCACCGGGTGGAGGCGAACATTCAGCCGAAGAATCGCCGGTCGATCGAGCTGGTGCGCCGGGCGGGGTTCAGGCTCGAAGGCTTGTCCGAGCGCTACTTGCGCATCGCCGGTCGCTGGCGCGATCACGAGCGCTGGGCCATCACCGTCGAAGATCGCAAAGCGCCTCCTCCCGGTCGCAAGAAGCCGCATCGCCCAGCTCAGGGCTGACGCGGTGGCACGCCGAGCTGCGCGCTCGGAACGAAGCCTGGCGCTTAGCTCACCGCGTCTGCGGCTGAGCGCGCGAGCTTCGTGCGGAAGCTGTCCAGCACCTCGGGATCGCTGCGAAACAGCACCTTGACGCCGTCTTCCTCGTAGCGCTCGGAGACGACCCGGCCCTGCTCGTGCATCTCCGAAACGAGGCGCTGCTGCGTGTAAGGCACCGACAGCTCGGCCTCGGCGTAGCGCGACTCGAAGAAGCCGATGATGCGCGCGCGCACCTCTTTTACGTCCTGCGGGTTCTTCGCGCTGATGTACCAGGCGTCCGGAAGCTCCTGCTGGAGAGCGGCGAGCGCCTCGGGAGTCAACTGATCGACCTTGTTCATGACGAGGCGGTGCGGGACCTGCTCGGCCCCAATCTCGCGCAACACGTCACGCGTGACGTCCAGCTGCTCACGGAAGCTGTGGTCCGAGGCGTCCACCACGTGCAGCAGGAGGGAGGCCTCGAGCGCTTCGTCCAACGTGGACTTGAAGCTGGCCACGAGGTCGTGCGGCAGCTTCTTGATGAAGCCGACCGTGTCGCTCACCAAAATGCGGGGCTTGGCCTCGGGCGACAGCGCGCGCACCGTCGTGTCGAGCGTGGCAAACAGCTTGTCCTCCACGTAAACCTCGCTCGCGGTGAGCGCGCGCATCAGGGAAGACTTACCGGCGTTGGTGTAGCCGACCAGGGCCACACGCCGCGCGCCGCGACGGTGCTGCCGACGGACGTCTTGCTCGCGCACGATCGAGGTGAGCTCACGCCGGAGCTCGGCGATACGGTCGCGGATCTTCCGGCGGTCCAGCTCCAGCGCGGCTTCGCCCGCCCCGCGGCCTGCTTGTCGCTCCTTGCCCTTGGGTGACTCCCGCAAGCGGGGGGCCTCGTAGTTGAGCCGCGCGATTTCCACCTGCAGGCGCGCTTCACGGCTCTTGGCGTGGCGGTGGAAGATCTCGATGATCACGCCGGTGCGGTCCAGCACCGTCACTCCGGTGGCGCGCTCGAGGTTCCGCAATTGGCTCGGGGAGATGTCGTGATCCACGGCCACGAGCGCGATCTCTTGGGCGGGCGCTTCGAGCGCTTCCTCGCCGTCGTCTGCTTCGTCGTCCTCGTAGTCGTCTTCCTCGAGCTCGTAGTCGTCTTCGCTGTCCGCTTGCGCGGAGTTGCGGCGCCCGCCGGGCAAGATGGGCTGCGTGCTGCCGCTGCCGCCGGTGAGACGAGCCAGCTCCTTGAGCTTACCTTCACCGAGCACTGCGGCCGGACCGAGGCTCGAACGGGTCTGCAGGACGCGCGCGGTCACGTCGTAGCCGAGGGTGGTGACGAGCCGAGCTAGCTCGGCGAGGCTCGACTCCGCTGCGTCGGCATCCACATCTGGCAAGCGGACAGCGACGAGAATGGCGAGGGGGCGGGGGGATTCAGTGGGCATCTTCAGCGAAGTCTCGGAACTCGGCGACGAGGCGCCGGGAGAGGGTGAACGTTGCGTCCACCCCATCCAGTCTAGCGTAACAGATCGAGGCGTCAGCGAGGGTGTCGCACGAGCCGATGAGGAGACGCGCAGTCTTGCCACCCTGGGCTGTCAGCAACAGCTCCAATTGCGGCGGCTCCAGACCTTCGCTCGGGCGGCGAGGCCCGAGGTGTACGGTTTGTTCCGCTCGCAACGCCGCCACACTCGCGAGCAGGGGACCGCTCAAGGTGCGGGCGCGGCCTCGCCCGGCTTTGAGCTCGGCGCGCTGCAGCTCCGACTCGCCGAAGGGCCAGAGCGAGCGGTCGACCAAAATCGCCGAGAGGTCCGCGAATGCACTGCCCGGAAGCACGAAGACGCCGGGATCGCCGCCCAGCTTCGCGTAGTAGCCGCCCGGGGTAGGGGCGCCGACCAGCAGCTCGCGCGGCCCAGCGCTCGCCAGCTCGAACGCCACGCGGAGGCGCGGTTCGCCCCAACCAGGGTGCGACTCGTCGCTGGCCGCGACCCAGCGTGAAGCTGAAAGCGACCCCAAGGTTTGCACCAGGTTTGCCACCAGCGCGCCGTCGTGCAGGAAGCCCTTCGGCTCCGTGAGCTCGTAGCTGCCGTCGCCGCGTCGCACGAGCCGCTGAGTGAGGCCGGGCGCTTGGACGCTCAGCCCGACGAGGTCGGAGGGCGCAAAGCGCAGCACGGTCAAGCTGCGCAGGAGCGAGGCATCCGGCTGGAAGGCGCGCGCGGTCTCGGCATCGACGCATAGCCCGACGCCGTCCGCCAAGCGCCGGAGGCAAACGCCGCCATCTGGACTCGGCTTGCTGACACTGACGCGCTCTTCGCGGTGAGTGGCCGCGTCCGCGCCGCTGAGCTGGATGACGACCTCACCCGCCGCCTCGAAAGGAGCCGCGCTCGGCGTGCCACGCGCGCGGAGCACCGAGGCAATGCGCTCGTTTCCTGCGTCCAACGGCACGTCCGCCAGCGCCGCCCCGCGCAGCACGAACGCCTTGTCCTTGCGAGCGAGATCGAGCTTTTCGGCGCCCCGTGTGATGCGCAGCTCCTCGACTTCGTCCACCCGAGCCGAAAAAGGTCCCGCGAGTCGCGCGTCTTCGGGCTTCACCGAAAACGCACTCGCGACGTCCGCGGGTATGCAGCCTGCGCGGGCACCTCTTCCCTCTTGCTCTCGCAAGACGAGCGCTTGCTCGGGAGCGTTCGGGCAGCTCGCCGCGAACCGCAGCGTGATCGGCGGCGCGCCCTTGTCGAAGAGCTCGAGCTTCACTTCACGGGAGTCCCTGGCGAGCCCGAGCGCGGCGCGCGCCTGCTCTGGCTCGACCATTTGCTCACTCGCCAGTCGCGATAGCGCCGTGAGGATAGCCTCCACCGCGGCGCGGCTCGCCAACCGCCACGCGTCCCCGTCGCGCAGGAAGAACGCTCCGTGCTCACGCTGCTCGAGCTCGAGCCGCTCCGCGCCGCTGACGATGGTGACCTTGGCGAGCTCGCTCCGCCCCTGCTCGAGCAGTCGCGTCTCGCGAAACGCATCGAATGGGAGGTCGAGCTCCGCCGCGACCCCCTGACTGACGACGTACACGCGAGCGGCACCTTCCGCCTCCACCCGCGCGTAGCGCGCGCCACTGGGCGCCGGCGCGGGACCGCCGAGCCACAGCTGCAGGGGAGTTTTCGGCCCTTCGACGCGAATGGACAGCGCTTCCGCGCCGAGACCGGCTCGCCCCGGGTCGACCTCTTCCGCAGGTCTGAGCGGCGACGCCAGCTCGAGCGCGGACAGCAATTTCTGCACGGTGGCGACGTCGGCGCGCTCCGACCACGGCTTCGTGATGCGCAGCTCGTCTTCGCCGCGCTCGAGCTCCAGGCGACGCGAGCCCTTCGTCAGCACGAGCCGGCGAACGTCTTCGCGCCGGAAGGTCGGCCACAGCTTGTCCTTTCGCTCCGCGAGGTCGGCGCTGGTCGGCGCGTCTCGCGTGGCCCACACCACGCCGAAGGTGGCGAGAGCCAGCGCAAGGAGCGCGCCGTTGACGAGCGTGGAGCGACGCACCGCGCTCAGCTCCGCGTCTCGCTGCCTGGCGACCGACGGGCGCGGCGCTCGTCGTTCCGGCGACGTAGCAGTACGAAGGCCGCCAGCAGCCCCGCCGAGAGCGGCATGTAGAGCAGGACGTAGCGCTGCACTTCGTCCAGCGACTCTTCGCTCAAGGACAGGCCCACCTCGCGCTCGGGCTTTTGCGGCACGTTGAGGAGGGTAGGCCGCGCCGCCGCCCAGCTGATCGCGTTCTCGATCAACCTCTGATTGCCGTAGGCGGAAGGATCTTGGAAATTGCGATTCCAAGCCAAATTGCTGGCGCCCGTAACGAACAAGCGAGGCCCGTGAGTTGAATCGGGCTTCGTCTTCGGAAGCTCCCGCGCCGCGGCGATGGCATGCACCTGCTGCTGGGCGCCCGCCGCCACGTCACCACCCTGGCCGGCCCCGAGCGGGCTCAAGTCTTTCAGCGACACTGCGGACGGCGTGGTCTCCATCACGACGGTGGCGCCGCCGCTCGCGTCCACCGAGCGCGCCTGCGCCACGAGCACTCGCGAAGACAGCTTGTCGTCCTCGTGCAGCACCCCGCGCGTGAGGGCGTGGGGACGCAGCTTGACGTAGAACAGCTCGCCGGAGCCGCTCGGCAAGCGCTCTGCCTTGTCCTGCTCCAGCACGAGGTCACGCCCGAGCGTCACCCCCGCGAGCTCCAGCACTGGCTCGAGCCCGCTGCCGCGCACGCGCCCCGCGTCGTCCAGGTTGGGGGCGAGCAAGAGGAGCACGCTGCCGCCGCCCCTCACGTAGTCCGCGAGCGGCTTGGCTTGCTCGGCGCTGAACTCGAGCTCCGGCGTCGGAACCAGCACCGCCACGCACTCCGCGTAGCTTACCCGAGGCGACGAGCCGTCCACGCTGACTGGCTCATAGTTGCCCTTTTCCAGGCGTTTTCTGAGCTCACTCAGGCCTTGGGGACCTGCGTCTTCCAGCGTCGGCTCGCGGTGCCCGGTGGTGAAGCACAGCTTGGCCTTCTCCGCCTTGCGGAGGTTGTCGAGCGCCGTGGAGAGCGCGCTCTCCAGCGCAGGGCGCGCGCGCCCGGAGTCCTCGTCGAGCTTCACCAGCTCGTCGGAGGTGATGAACCAGTGCCTTGGTCCTTGAGCCAGCACGATCACGGCGTCCGTGATCACTCGGCCGTCTTCGGCTTTGCCGGCCAGGATCTGGTACTTCTGCTGGACGGCAAGGAACTCCGCGGGGCTGCGGTCGGGGTCGACATAGCGGACTCGGAGCTGCCGCGTCTCCGCCGAGTACGCCTCCAGCATGTGCCGTACGCTGACCGTGAGCGGGTCGCTCTTGCTGAGCAGCACGTTCACGTCTACCGGCTCTTGCAAGCCGGCCAACAGCTCGCGCGTCGGCTGCGACAGTGAATACAGAGCGTCGCTCGTCACGTCCCAGCGCTTGTACCAGCGGGCGCCGAGCACGTTCACGTTGACGAGCAGCACCGCGGCCGCCGCCACTCCCGCCCACGGCAGGATGTGCCCACGCGCCCTCACGCGCGCCTCCACGACTCCACGACTCGCACCGCCAGAAACAGGCAAAAACCAGCCAGAGTTACGTCGTAAAGCAAGCGGCGGGTGTCGATGATGCCCTTGGAAAAGTCTTCCATGTGCCCGGCCAGGGAGATGTACGAGCACACGTCGTGCAGCAGGCCAGGGTCGAAGATGTATTCGCCGATGCCCAGCACGAACAGGCCGAACTGGATCAGCACCGTGATCAGCAGCGCCACGAATTGGCTCTTGGAGAGCGCGCTCGCCAGCGCGCCAATCGCCAAGTACTGAGCCCCGACCAGCAGCAGCCCCAGGTAGCTCGCGCCGATCACCGACCAGTCCACGCTGCCGGTCTTGCGCAAGATCACGACGTACAGCAGCGTCGGCACCCAGATCACGACGTAGGTAACGAGCGCCGCCGCGTACTTGCCCAGCACCACGCCGGCGGGCGCCACTGGCGCGGTCATCAGCGCTTCGATCGTGCCGCTGCGGCGCTCTTCGGCGAGCAGCCGCATGCTGAGCGCCGGGCACATGAGCAGCAGCGTCATCAGCAAGAACACCGAATTTTGCCCGAAGTAGGCCCCGAGCGGGCCATCGTCCACCGACAAATCCGTGAAGGTCGAGAAGTGCACGATGATCGAATAGAAAATGCCGCCCTGCAAAATCAGGAACACGCCCAGCAGCACCCACGCCAGCGGCGTCACCCAAAGCGACAGCATCTCGCGCCGAAAAATCGCGGTAAACCCGCTCACGGCTGGCCCCCGCGTTGGTGCAATGCGTTGCTGGAGTTGCCTTCACGAGAAGATCGGAGGGCTGGAAGCGCTGAATGGGTCACGGCTCACCACTGTCGTCGCTGGTGAGCTCGGCGAAGACTTGCTCCAGCGTCGCGACTTCCGGCGCGAGGCTCGCGACGTCGACGCCGGAGGTGACGAGGATGCGGGTGAGTTGCTGGCCGGCTTCGAGGGGCGTGGTGCCTTCGCGCAGGGTGACGCGGAGCCGCTCGAAGCCGTCGTCGAGAGCCACGGTGGGATGCGGCGCGACCTCGGAGACGAACGGCTGCTCTCCCAAAATACCCGCGGCGAGGTCGCGGGGAGCTTTCACGACGAGCGAGAGCGTCGCCGAGCGACGACCCTTCGCCAGCTCGGCGAGGGTGCCCTGCGCGACGAGTCGACCCTTGTCGATGACCAGCGCGCGCTGACATGTCGCCTCCACCTCGGAGAGGATGTGGGTGGAGAGCAGCACGGTGTGGTCGCTCGCGAGCTCCTGGATGAGCGCGCGGACCTCGCGCACTTGGTTCGGATCCAAGCCCGCGGTCGGCTCGTCCAAGATGAGGAGCGGCGGGTCGGCGACGAGCGCGTCGGCCAAGCCCACTCGTTGCCGGTAACCCTTGGAGAGGTGGCCGACCGTGGTCTCGGCCATGTCGGCCAAACCCGCGCGCTCGAGCGCGCGCTGGATGCTGCTGCCGCGTTTGGCGCGCGGGACTCGCTTGAGCCGCGCGCGAAACTCGAGGTATTCGCGCACGCGCAGCTCGGGGTAGAGCGGCGCCGCTTCCGGCATGTAGCCGAGCGAGGCGCGCGCCTCGAGCGACTGTTCGGCGACGTCTAGCCCGTTGACGCGCACCTTGCCGGCGGTGGCTCCGAGGAAGCCGGCCAGGATGCGCAAGGTCGTGCTCTTACCGGCGCCGTTGGGCCCCAAAAAGCCGACGACTTCGCCGCGGCCGACCGAGAACGTCACATCCTGCACCGCCACGACGGTGCCGTAGTCCTTGGTCAGCCCATCGACTTCGATCACGCCCGCGGTTGCTCTTCGGGCTCGTCGTCCGCCGCGCCCTCTTCCTCGAGGATGGCGCCGTGGCACTTCTTGAATTTCATCCCCGAGCCGCACGGGCACGGATCGTTGCGGCCGATGCGAGGCGCGGCGACGCGCTGGGGCTGCGGCGAGGGGGTGGGGCCACGGCCTTCGGCGATGCGCTGCATCTGCGCGAGGGCCGCGACCGGGTCGTCCGTCTCTTCGCCCGGGTGACGCGCGACCGCTTGCTCGAGCTCGGCGTGGTGGCGAGCGTGCTGCTCGGCTTCCAGCGCCGCGATCTCGTCTTGACGTTGGATTTGCACCTCGAACAGCTGGATGAGCACGTTGCTGCTCACCTTGGCCATCATGTTCAAGAAGAGGTCGTAACCCTCTTTCTTGTACTCGTTCTTCGGGTCCTTCTGCCCGTAGCCGCGGAGGCCGATGCCGTCCCGAAGGTGCTCCATGTTGGAGAGGTGCTCGACCCAGGCGTCGTCGATCTGCTTGGTGTAAACGAAGCGGAAGATGCGCAGTAAGAGCTCGGCGCCGAGCTCCTTTTCACGCGCGTTGAAAATCTCCTCCGCGCGCGTGTAGAGGTCGCGCACCAGCATGCTGGGGTCACCGAGGTCATGAGCTTCCTTCGGCAAATCCTGCTGAAAGTGCTCGCGGAACGCGGTCTCGATGCCCTTCCAGTCCCAGTCCTCCGCGGGCTTGTTCTCGGGGCAGCTCTCCTCGACCATGGCCGAGAGCACGCGGTCGATCAAATCCAGCACGCGCTCGCGCTGCTCGGAGAGGCCTTGCGGCACGAGCTGCGCCAGCTCTTCGTAGATCTCGAGCGGCTTGGGCTCCTTGCGGCCCTCGATATCGAGCTTCACGCCCCACTTGTTGTAGACCTCGCTCTGCAAGGTCTCGAGCTCGACCAGCTTCTCCTGCTTCTCGAAGTCTTTGGCGCTGAGGGGGACGTACTTGTCGCCCTCCTTCTTGGGGGAGATGGGCGGGTCACAGCACAGCCCGACGAGCTGCCCGACCAGCGGCACGACCTCCTCCTCGAGCGCTTTGTCCATCGGGATGGCGCGAATTTCGCCCGTCGTCTTCCCGGCGTCGTCCACCTCTTCCGGCTGGTAGCGGCCGACGAGGAGCTGCTGGCGCAAGGCGTACACCGTCTTGCGCTGCGCGTTCATGACGTCGTCGTACTCGAGCAGATTCTTGCGGATGTCGAAGTTGCGCTCCTCGACCTTGCGCTGCGCGTTCTCGATGCTGCGCGTGACGAGCGGGTGCTCGATGGGCTCGTCGTCCGGCATGCCCATGCGATCCATCAGGTTTTTGACCCGGTCGCCGGCGAAGATGCGCATCAGGTCGTCTTCGAGCGACAGGTAAAACTTGCTGTAGCCGGGATCACCCTGGCGACCGGCGCGGCCGCGCAGCTGGTTGTCGATACGGCGTGACTCGTGGCGCTCCGTGCCGATGATGTGGAGGCCGCCCATGTCCGCGACCTCGTCGTGCTCGATCTTGCAGGAGGCCTCGTACCTCTTGACGAGCTCCGCGAACGCTTCCGGCTCACCCTCGGCATCGCGCCCCTGATTCTTGAAGTCCAGGCGCGCGATCATCTCTGCGTTGCCGCCGAGCATGATATCCGTGCCGCGGCCCGCCATGTTGGTGGACACCGTGATCGCGCCCTTGCGACCGGCCTGGGCCACGACGAACGCTTCGTTCTCGTGGTGCTTGGCGTTCAGCACCGCGTGCTCGATCTTCTTCTTCTTGAGGATGCGGCTGATCGCGTCGCTCTTCTCCACGCTGGTGGTGCCGACCAGGATCGGGCGACCCTCCTTGTGGAGCTCGACGATGTCACGCGTCAGCGCGTTGAACTTCTCGCGCTCGCTCTTGTAGACCACGTCGTGGTCGTCCTTGCGCACCGCGTTCTTGTTGGTGGGGATCTCCACCACGTCCAGCTTGTAGGTAGAGCTGAACTCTTGCGCTTCGGTCTGGGCGGTGCCGGTCATGCCGCCCAGCTTCTTGTAGATGCGGAACAAGTTCTGGAAGGTGATCGTCGCCATGGTGCGACTCTCTTCCTGGATCCGCACGTTCTCCTTGGCCTCCACCGCTTGGTGCAAGCCGTCGCTCCAGCGCCGCCCGGCGAGCACGCGGCCGGTGAACTCGTCGATGATGAGGATCTTGCCGTCCTGCGAGACCATGTAGTGCTGGTCGCGCTTGTAGAGCGCGTGGGCGCGGAGCAGCTGGTTCAGGATGTGCAGCGTCTGAACGTTGACCGGGTCGTACAGGTTCTTGACCGCGACCAGCTTCTGCACCGTCTCCACGCCCTCGTCGGTCAGGGTCGCGCTGAAGCCCTTTTCGTCCACCGTGTAGTGCTCGTCCTTCTTCAGGCGAGTCACGACCTCGTTCAAGGTCTTGTACTTCTCGCTCGCGGCCTCCGCGGTGCCGCTGATGATGAGCGGGGTGCGGGCCTCGTCGATGAGGATGGAGTCGACTTCGTCCACGATCGCGAAGTTGAGCGGGCGCTGCGCGTACTCCAGCGCGCTGTCCTTCATGTTGTCGCGCAGGTAGTCGAAGCCGAACTCGTTGTTCTGGCCGTAGCAGATGTCGCTCTTGTAGGCCTTGCGCTTCTCCCAGTCGTCCTGCTGGTTCACGATGGTGCCGATCGAAAGGCCCATCCAGCGGTACACGCGCCCCATCCACTCCGCGTCGCGCTTGGCGAGGTAGTCGTTGACCGTGATGAGATGGACGCCTTTGCCCTCCAGCGCGTTCAGGTAGACGGGCAGAGTCGCCACGAGCGTCTTACCTTCGCCGGTGCGCATCTCCGCGATGGAGCCTTTGTGCAGCACCATGCCGCCCATGAGCTGCACGTCGTAGTGGCGCATCTTGAGCACGCGCCGGCTCGCTTCACGCAAAGCCGCGAAGGCCTCGATGAGGAGGTCGTCCAGCGTGGCGCCATTGTCCAGCTTCTGCTTGAACTCCGCGGTCTTGGCTTGCAGCTCGGCGTCGGAGAGCTTCTCCATCTTGCTCTCGAGCGCGTTGATGGCGTTCACGATCGGCTGCATGCGGCGCACGGCGCGCTCGTTAGAAGTGCCGAACAGCTTCTTGGCTACCCAGGTCAGCATGAGATGTGGGCGGGAACGTAGTCGCAAGCCTGACGGCGTGCATGCGGCGTTTCGCAAATTGTCGAAAACATTGGTGAATTGGTGGGCGCGGCGGCGTTTCAGTCGGTTTTACCCGCTGCGACTCAACCCGCCCGCGGGCCCGAAGCTTCCACGACCTGCCCAAACGGTCAGGCGCGCGCGGTGCGGCGACGCTGCCGCTCTTGACCCTCGCCGAACAGGCGGCTGTCCTCTTCCGTCTCCAAAACCAGCTCCGGAGCTGCGGCGGATTTGCCGTCCGCCCCGAGCGCTACGTACACCGCGTACGCGGAGTTGGTGTGGGTGACTTCGCGCGTCAGCAGGTCCTCGGCGTGCACCAGCACCTGCACCTCGATGGAGCTTCGCCCGACGTAGCTGACGCGAGCCTGGCACACCATCAGCTGCCCCACGTGCACCGGCTGCTTGAAGGTCATCGAGTCGATGGCGATGGTCACGCACGGCTTGCGCGCGTGGCGCATCGCCGCGATGGCGCCGGCCTCGTCCACCATCTTCAAGATCACGCCGCCGTGGACGTTGCCGAGGGCGTTGGCGTGCTCGGGCAGCATCAGCTGGTTCAGTGAGATCTCGGAGGCTCGCGGTGTCTGGGGCCCTTCGCGGTTCATGGTGGCCCGCATGTTACGCCGACTTTGGCGCCTTGTTTTGCTGCTGTTTTGCCGGAGGGGGGCCTGGTGCTACCGTCCCCGCCGCGACCGCCCGCCGTGAATCTCCTGTATTTCGTCATCCTGGTCAGCTCGCTGATCTTCGTCCACGAGCTGGGCCATTTCCTGTTCGCCAAGGCGTTCGGGGTGAAGGTGCTGACGTTCAGCCTCGGCTTCGGACCCAAGGTGCTGAAGCTGCGCGGTCGGGAGACGGAGTACTGCATCTCGCTGCTGCCCCTCGGCGGCTACGTGAAGATGCTGGAGGCGTCCAAGACGGACGTGGTGCTCCCGGAGGACCGCAAGCGCACGTTCGAGTCGCTGCCCGCCTTCAAGCGCATCGTCATCGTGCTCGCGGGGCCGGTGATGAACCTGGTGTTCCCGGTGCTGCTCTACTTTGCGGTCTTCGTGAGCGACGGGCCGTTCCTGCCTCCCACCATCGGCATCGTGCTCCCGAACCACGCCGCGGACGGCAAGCTACGCGCCGGCGATCGCATCATGGCGATCGACGGGCAAGAAGTGGGCACGTTCGACGAGGTGAAGCGCATCATCGCCGCCAGCCCCGCCAAGCCGCTCAAGCTGCAAGTGTTTCGAGACAACCGCCACGTGGACGTGGAGATCACCGCGGAAGAAACGGTGGAGCGGCGCGGGGGCGACGTGAAGCAGGGGGAGCTCGAGATCACCGAGCGCATCGGCACGCTCGGGATTCAACCGAGCGCGCCCACGGCCGTGGTCGGCGTGCCCAACCCGGACTCGCCCGCTTACCGCGCGGGGCTTCGGACGTTCGACATCATCACGAACGTGGGCGGCATGCCGGTGCGGCGATTCATGGACCTCACGAGCGCGCTCAGCGAAAACGCGGGGGAGACGCTGCCGGTCACGTACATGCGCCCCGTGAGCGTGCCGGACGCTCTGGGCGGCCTCGCCGACATGGCGGTTTTCGAATCGGGCGTGGTCGCGCTCACGCCGGATCCATCCGGCAGCAGCTTGTTCGAGCGCACGGGCCTGGAGCTCGCGGACCTCTACCTCGCGTTCGTGCCGCCGGATTCCTACCTCTACAAGGCTGGCCTCCGTCCGGGGGACAAGATCTTGCGGCTCGACGAAGAGCCGGTGCCGGCGTGGTACACGTTCGCGGAGCGAGTGAAGGCGGCGCCGGACAAGCAACACCGCATCGACTACCAAGCCGCGCGGGACGGTCGCGTGCGCACCGGCACCTTCCAGATTCGTCGCGAGGACTACAAGGACGATAGCGGGCAGGTGTCGTCTCGGTACGTGTTCCTGAAGCAGCAGTGGCTCCCGGTCACCGCCGACGAGCGCGTGGAGCACCCGACCCCCATCCGCTACGCCTTCACCAAAGCGGTGGAGGAGACGGTGGACGTGACGCGCTTCACGTTCGTGTGCATCGTGCGTTTGCTGCAGGGCAAGCTGAGCCTCAAGTCTCTTTCCGGCCCGATCGCGATCTACGAGGTGGCGGGGGAGGAAGGCCGCAAAGGCGCCGACTACTTCGTGTGGGTGATGGCGCTCCTCAGCATCAACCTCGGCCTCATCAACTTGCTCCCCATCCCGGTGCTGGACGGCGGTCACCTCATGTTTTTCGCAATCGAGGGCGTGCTGCGCAAACCGCTGCCGCTCCGCACCAGGGAAATCGCGCACATCATCGGGATGGCGCTCTTGTTCGGGCTCATGGCGATGGCATTCAAAAACGACGTGGAAAAACGGTGGGACGTGATTCGCGGCCAGATTGGCGGCATCTCTGGCTGAGCCTCGTAGCGCGCCGAACGCGCGCAGTATTGCGGCCAAGGTCGTGGAGCGGGTGCTGGTCGACGACGCCTTCGTGGCGGCGGCGCTCGACGCCGAGCTCAAGCGTCACCCACAGCTCGAGCCGCGAGAGCGCGCTTTGGCGACGGAGCTCGCTTACGGCACCATGCGCACCGAGCCGGCGCTGCGCGCTCGGCTGTTCGTGCATGCGCCCCGCGGCGTGTCGGACGAGCGAGTGCTGTCGCAGCTGCTCGTTGCCGCTTACCAGATCCTGCTACTGGAGCGCGTCCCGGCTTTCGCCGCGGTGGACGCTGCGGTCACCGGCGTGAAGCGCGAGCGCGGTCCGCGCGTCGCCGGCTTCGCCAACGCGGTGCTCCGGAAGCTGGCCAGGACCGGGGAAAAGCTCACGAGCGCTCAAGCGCTGCGCGAGTCCGTGCCGGATTGGCTCTGGCAGTCCTTGCGCGCGGCGGTCGGGGAAGAGGAGGCGCTCGCGCTCGTCTGCGCGGATGCCTACACCGGGCTGCGGCCAAGGCTAGGCGCGGAGCTCCCGGATTGGCTCGCGGAGCTGCCCCCGGGGCGCGTCGTGAGCTCAGCGCGGCTGGTGCGCGGCGAGGGGGACCCCCGCCAGCGGCCGGGCTACGCCGAAGGCGCCTTCACGGTGCAAGAGGAGGGCGCGCAGGCGATCGGGCTGGCTTTGGGAGCGCAGCCGGGCGAGCGGGTGCTCGACGCGTGCGCCGGCCGCGGCCAAAAGTCGACGCTCGTAGCGGAGCGACTGGAGCGCGGCCACCTCGTGGCGTGCGACTTGTATCCGGAGAAGCTCGCGGCGCTGGACACCGAAGCGCAGCGCTTGAACCTGCCGCCAATCGAGACGCGCGGAGTCGACTGGAGCGTCGGCGCCGGCGGCCTCTCGGCAGATTTCGATCGCGTGCTGGTCGACGCGCCTTGCAGCGGCACCGGCACCCTGCGCCGCCGCCCGGAGATCTTGCGTCGTCTTGGCCCGAGCGATCCGGCGCGGCTCGCCGCGCTCTCGGAGAGCATCTTGCGGAGCGCGGCTTCACGCGCCAAGCCGGGCGGGGCCGTGCTCCTCGCCGTCTGCTCCGTGCTGCGCGAAGAGTGCGAGGACGTCGTCGCACGCGTGACGGATATCCTGGAGCCGGCTCTGCTCTTCGCTTCCGAGCTGCCGCCCGAGCTCGTCGCAGGCAAGACGAGCTTGCGCCTCTTGCCTGGCTCCCACGGCACGGACGGCTATTTCATGGCGTCGTTTCGTCGGCGCTGAGCCGCCCTCAGGGGACGCACACTTTGCGGTTCTCCGAGCCACCGCCGGTAGAACGACAGTGGAACGCCGGCCCGGCGTACGTTTGGCAGTACACGTCCGAGTCGGTCGCGTCCGTGCCCGCGAAGTCTTCGCCCTCGCAGCTGAGGAAGCAGTACATCTCGCCCGTCGATTCGAAGGGACCGCACACCTCGGGGTGGCTCCCCTCACATTCACCCTTCGCCGCGCAGCAGTCGGCGTCCTGGGTACAGTGGTGCGTGCAGTAGCCGCCTTCCACTCGATCGAGGCACTCGGCCTCGCCCAGGAGCTCGCCCTCGGCGACATTGGGGTAACACGCCTCCACCGCGTCGCAGGGGCGGCCCGTATTCACGGGGCCTGGAGACGGATCGTCATTGCCGCACGCAGACAGCCAGGCGCTGCCCAGCAGCAGAAACAGCCCCAAAGCTTGGAGCGAACGGCCGGGGTGAGTCGCTTTCATTTTCATCCAGTCGTGGGTGGGGGTGGGGGCAGAATTTTATCGAATACGGCCTCGCCCCCTTTGTCCTAACCTCTCCGCGATGCTGGCCGAGGCCTCTCTGCTCGTCGCGCTCACCGTGGAGCACGGCCGGGGCGCCGAGGTTTGCTTGGCGGAGCCGAGGCTCAAGCGCAGCGTGGAAAAGCGTTTACGGCGTCGGGTGTTCACCGGTGTCACGGATGCCCAGCTGCGCTTCGTCGTCACGTACTCGAAGCAAGGCTCAGAAACTCGGGCGCGTATCGACGTGAGCAGCATCGACGGCACGCCGCGGGGCACCCGAACTCTCGTCACCTCCGGTCACTGCTCCACCCTGGACGATTCTTTGGCGCTCTCGGTCGCGCTGCTCGTCGACCAGCCCCCCGAGCCTGAAGCGGAGCCGGAGCCGAGCCCGCCCGCGTCGTCAGCGCCGCCGCCTCCGTCACGGCGCCCGCCGACGCCGATCACCATTCCAGCCGAAGTGGCCGCTCCGCGGGAGCCGTGGCACGTCGCGGTGGGCGCGGCCTTTCTCGGCAGCTGGGGAGCCGTGCCCGGTATCGTTCCCGCGCTAGCGCTGCACGTGAGCGTCCAGCCGCGTGACGTGGTCCCCGTGACCTTATCGGGCGAAGCGTTCGCGCGCAGCTCGGCCGACCGCGACGAAGGCTCGGGCGCCCACTTCCGCCTGCTGCGCGTGGGCCTTGCGCTCTGCCCTTGGCTGCTGCGCGAGACGGAGCGCAGTCTCTCTTGGTGCTTCGGTCAGAAAGTTGGCTGGTTACGGGTAGATGGGTTCGGTTTCGACCACGACTCGAGCGAGCGCAGGCTGAGCTACGCGCTGCAGGTAGGGGCCGAGGGGCGGCAACGGCTCTTCTCGGTCGTCTCGCTGCGAGCCGCTTTGGCGGCGGAGGTTCCAGTGGTGCGGGACCGATTCGTCTCGAGCGGTCGCAACTCCACCGAGTTGTTTCGCCCAAGCCCGGTGGGGCTCTCCGCGCAGCTCGGGCTGGAAGCCGCGCTCTGGTAATAAATGGCCCGACTGCCTCCCACAGAACCTACGCAAGGGCTCGTGACGCCCGACCGGGTGCCGGTTCCCAGCCTCAGGACAGTCTTCGATGAGCACGCTCGCTATGTCATCCGCACGCTCCGGCACTTCGGCGTCAAGGAAGCCGATGTGGACGACGTGGCGCAGGAGGTGTTCGTCACGGTCCACCGCAAGCTGCCGGAGTTCGAAGGCCGCTCCAAGCTGCGTACCTGGCTCTATGCCATCTGCCTACGCATCGCGTCGGACTACCGCCGGCGCGCGTACGTGGTGCGAGAGCGCCCAACCAGCAGCCCCCCGGTGGACGGGGGGGAGCGCAGCGGCGACGAGCCGGACACCAGCCTGGAGTCGCGCACATTCGTGCAAAAATTGCTGGAAACACTGGATGAAGACAAGCGCGTCGTCCTCGTCCTCTACGAGATTGAAGGCCTCACCATGCGCGAGGTCGCCGAGGTCATCGGCTGCCCACTGCAAACCGCCTATTCACGCCTGCACGCCGCCCGTGAGCTGCTGCGAGAAGCCTGGCAGCGCGCCGAAAAGGATCCCCCATGACGGACTCTGAAGATCCGATTCGGCTCTTCGATTCGCCGGAGGCGCCGGCAGGCCTTCGCGACGCGCTGCAGCGCGCGCGCGCTGACGTGGGCACCGATGCGGACCTCGCAAGGCTGGCGGCCAAGCTCGGCCCATTGTTGGGTCCGGCTGCGCCGCTCGCGCCGGCGACCGCGCCCGGTCGCAGCAGCGTGGTCGCTAAGCTCGGCGTCGGCGGCCTCGCGCTGCTCGCAGTGGGCGGCGCGGTGTGGCTGCTGTCGGCCCAGAAGACCTCCGTACCTGCGCCGCTCCCCGCCGCGACCGCCCACGTGTCTGCGCCGCCGCCGCTAGTGGAGCCGCCCGCACCGCTCGTCCCCGCCACGCCGAGCCGCGAGTCCATCGCGCCCGAGCCCCCCAGCGCGGCCAAGCCGACACTGCCCACCAAGCCGGCGGCGACCGTGCCCTCCGAAGCCGATCTGCTCGAGCAAGCGCGAGCGGCGTTGAAATCCGGAGACAGCGCTCGCGCTCTGGCGCGCGCGACGGAGCACGCGCGGCGCTACCCTCGCGGCGTGCTCGTGCAAGAGCGTGAGGTCCTGGCGATTCAAGCCTTGCGAGGGCTGGGGCGGCAGGCAGACGCCGAGCGCCGAGCCGAAGCGTTCGCCAAGGCATATCCGGGCTCGGCCTTTCAGCGTAAGCTCCAGCGCTGAGGCGTGAGAGCGGTGTTACACCAGGCAATGGCGCGGGCGAGCTTGGTCTCCTTGGCTGCGCTGGCGTTGTTCGCGCAAGCGTTCACCGCGTGCGGTCAGACCGTGCCCGTCGGTTTGGACGATCCGCTTCCGGGCGCGGGCTCCGGCTCTGTAGGCGGCGCGGGCGGCGCGCTGGGGGTGGCCGGCGAACCGGCAATGCCCGTCGCGGGGACGAACGCGGCTGCAGGCGGTGAGCCGCCGTGTCAGCCGACCGAGTGCCGCGGCAAGCTCTACGAGTGCGGCGACTGCGCGGACAACGACGCGGACGGCGGGGTCGACGCGCTCGATTCGGCGTGCCTCGGTCCGTGCGACGACGACGAAAGTGGCTTGAGCACCGGCCTTTCGAGCCCCAGCGGCGCGTGCCAGAAGGATTGCTACTTCGATGGTGACGCGGGGCCTGGCAACGACAAGTGCCAGTGGAGTCACGAGTGCGATCCGCTCTCCGTCGCGCCTTCCTACCCGCCAAGCGGTGAAGCGCGCTGCGCGTACGATCCTCTTGCCGGTGGGCGAAGCTGCGGTGAGCTCCAGCAGGAGCAGCCGGCGGAGTGCATTCAGGCGTGCTTGCCGGTCGTGCCGAACGGCTGCGACTGCTTCGGTTGCTGTGAGCTGCCCGGCGGGAGCGGGAACTTTCGTTACGTAGGCGCGGGGCGCGGCTCCGACGGCTGCCAGCCGGGCGCCTGGGACGATCCGCAGACATGCCCGCCTTGCACCCCCGTCGAAGGCTGCTTCAACGACTGCAAGCCTTGTGAGGCTTGCGTTGGCAAGGCCCCTGACGCGTCGTGCCAATCCGGCAGCGCGTGCGAAGCCGGTCAGCCAAGGTGCGGAGCGGAAGCGCCGTGCGAGCTCGGCTTCTATTGCGTGACCGGTTGCTGCGTTCGCGCGCCGGTGCGCTGAGCCAGGTTCGGCGCAGCTTCGAGGGCGTTGATAAAAACTCTTGGTGGGTCCCACGTACCGGGCTCGCCAGGAGAAAATGAATGAATTTGACCAAGGCCTCGCTCGCTCTCGTCTTACCGTTGGCACTGATGTGGGCGTGCGGCTCCAGCACCACGGGGGAAGCCGGTGGCAGCGGGGCCGATGGTAGTGGCGCCAACGGGAGCGGAGCCGACGGCAGCGGTGCAGTCGGAACGGGAGGCGCCTTGGCGATTGGGGGCGACGGCGCCGCGCTGGGCGGTGACGGCTCGGCGCTCCCGGGCGGGGGCACGACCGTAGGCACCGGCGGCAGCGTCGTGGGCACGGGCGGCACGCTCGCGACCGACCTGTGCGGCGACGCGGGCTGCACGTGCTCGAACGGCACGGACGACGACGGCGACGGCTTGATCGACGGCTTCGATGCGGAGTGCACCGGCCCCCTCGACAACGACGAGGGCTCGTTCGCGACCGGCATCCCGGGCGACAACCGCGATCCCAAGTGGCAAGACTGCTTTTTCGACGGCAACTCGGGCGCGGGCGACGACAAGTGCCGCTACTCGACCGGTTGCCTCACGGGAGAGCTCGCGCAGGATCACCCTGACTGTGAGCTCAGCAAAGCTTGCATCGACTTCTGCGCCAAGCTCACCCCCAACGGCTGCGACTGCTTCGGCTGCTGTACGGTTCAGCTCCCCACGGGCGACACGACTGACATCATGACGGGCAGCAGCTGCTCGCTCGACCAGATTGGTGACGACAAAGCCTGCCCGAAGTGCGAAAAGAGCGACCAATGCGGTAACACCTGCGGCCGTTGCGAGCTCTGCCCCGGAAAGACGATCGCGGACCTGCCCGAGGACTGCGGCACTGATACCGGCACGGGCGCAGGCGGCGCGACCTCTGGAGCTGGCGGCTCGGACAGCGGCGGCGGCCCCACTTACTCGTGCGACGGCGGCGAGCAGGTGTGCGGTCCGGACTTGCCGGGCTGCGGAGTCGGCAAGTACTGCTCGCTCGGCTGCTGCTTGTACCAGCCGCCGAAGTGAGCGCTAGAAGGCGGAGGCGGATGCGACGCGATTGCGGCCGCTCCGCTTCGCCATGTAGAGGAGCTCGTCGGCGCGCTGGTAAAGCGCCGACGCCTGCTCGGTGGGGCCGAGCTCCGCCACGCCCAAGCTGAGCGTGGCGCTGATGCGAGTCCCCATGAAATCCGTGACGAGGTCCGCGACCAGCGCGCGGACCGCCTCCGCGGCGTGGATTGCCGAAGCCAGCGGAGTCGCGGCCAGCACCAGCGCGAACTCCTCGCCGCCGACGCGAAACAGAGCGTCGCCATCACGGAGCTGAGCGAGCAGAACCGTCGCCACGTTCTTGAGCACCGCATCGCCTGCCGGGTGGCCGTGCGCGTCGTTGATCTTCTTGAAAAAGTCGATGTCGAAGAGGACGAGCGAGAGAGGAGTCGCAGTTTGCTGCGCTTTCGCCGTCTCTTTCGCGAACGTCTCGTCGAAATAGCGCTTGTTGAAGGCGCCGGTGAGCGCGTCCATGCTCGCCAGGTTGAAGACGTGCTCGAAATAGCGCTGCTCGACGTGGCTCTCCGTGTACTTGAGCACCGTCTTGCCGACGCGAATCTGGTCACCGTCCACCAGCTTGGCGCGCTCCACCTTTTGCTCGTTGACGAAGGTGCCGTTCGTCGACCGGTTGTCGACGATGAAGTAACGGCCCAGGACGCCTTGCACCGTGCAGTGCTTGCGGCTCACCTGATCGGTCGCGACGCAGATGGTGCAGGTGTCAGCGCGCCCGATAGAGACCTCGCTCGTGCCGAGCTCGTACCGACGCCCCATGTCGTCACCGGAGATGATGACGAGGCAAGGCGGCCCAGAAGCGGCGGGCCGCTCCGACGGGATCGAGATGGCTGTCCGCCGGCCGGGAAAAATGGACGCCATAAGAGGGGCTTTCGATAGTACCGGCGGGGGGAACGCGGTCAAGAGCGCGTGTAGACCAGAAATTTCTGCCATTTACCCGCTAGCGGGGCCCCGGACACCTTGCATCCCGTGCGCTTACGCGACAAAGGTCCGCCATGTCGCTTCTGCTTCAAGGTGTCTGGACGGCGCTCGTGACGCCGTTTTCTGCCGACGGTTCGAGTATCGACTTCGACGCATACGAGAATCTCCTTGGTCAGCAGATCGACGGCGGTGTGAGCGGGCTCGTGCCGTGTGGAACCACCGGTGAATCTCCCACCTTGAGCGACGCCGAGCAGCGTGAGCTCATCGCGCGGACGGTACGCTTCGCCAAAGGGCGCGTCCCGGTGCTCGCGGGCAGCGGCTCGTTCAACACGAAGAAGAGCATCGAGTCGTCCAAGGCCGCGTTCGAGGCGGGAGCGGACGGCGTGATGATCGTGATGCCGTACTACAACAAGCCGTCGCAAGAGGGCATGTACCGTCACGTGACGGAGATCGCCAAGGCCGTCTCCGGGCCGGTGGTGCTCTACAACGTTCCGGGTCGTCACATCGTGGAGCTGTCGGTGGATACCTTCCTCCGCATCGCGGACGCCTGCCCGAACGTCGTGGGCATCAAGGACGCAACTGGCACCTGCTTGTTCGTCCAAGAGCTGCAGAGCAAGGCGCGCGGCCGATTCGGGCACCTTTCCGGGGACGACCCGCTCACGTTACCGATGATGGCGGTCGGCGCCAAAGGCATCATCAGCGTGACCAGCAACGTCTATCCCAAAGAGATGAGCGAGCTGGTGGCGGACGCGCTGGCCGGGCGCTGGGCGGAGGCGGAGCGCAAGAGCAGCGCGCTCTATCCGATTCACCGCGCGCTCTTCAGCGAGCCGAGCCCCTCACCTACCAAGGCCGCGCTGGCGCTGAAGGGCATGATGAGCTCGAGCGTGCGTCTGCCCATGGTGGAGGCGACGGAAGAGTGCAAGTCGACGTTGGCCTCCCTCATCAAAGCGTACGAAGCCCGATGAAGCTCGCAATTTCCGGCGTAACCGGCCGCATGGGGCTAGCGATCGCGCGGCTCGCGCACGCCGCGGCGGACATTGAGCTCGTGGGCGGCATCTGCTCTTCCGAGCACCCCGGCGCAGGCAAAGACATCGGGGAGCTCGCAGGGCTCGGGCAGATGGGCGTCGTCACCACGCCGGACATCGCGTCTGGCCTCCTCGGCGCAGACGTGGTGATCGACTTTTCGAACGCCTCCGCGGTCGCGGGCCTCGTTCACGTCGCGGCCCGCCACAAAATCGCGGTCGTGAGCGGCACGACGAACATCGACGAAAACGCGAAGAAGGCGCTCGATAAAGCCGCGCAGTCGGTGCCGGTGCTGTGGGCGCCGAACATGAGCCTCGGCGTGCAAGTCCTGGCGGAGCTCGTGGAGCAAGCGGTGAAGCGGCTGGGGCTCGGCTACGACGTCGAGATCACCGAGATTCATCACCGCAAGAAGGTGGACTCGCCGTCCGGCACGGCCAAGCGCTTGGCCGAGGCCGCGCGCCAAGCCCGCCCCGAGCTGCGGGACGTGCACGGCCGCAGCGGGGACGTGGGCGCGCGCCCCGACGACGAGATGGCCGTTTTGGGGATCCGCGGGGGAGACGTGGTGGGTGACCACACCGTTTACCTCTTTGGGCAAGGTGAGCGCCTCGAGCTCACGCACCGCGCCTCCAATCGTGATTTGTTCGCCCACGGCGCCATCGCCGCCGCGCGCTTTCTCGCCGGTAAGCCCGCCAAGCGGTACACGATCGCGGACGTGCTGGGGTGAGCCCCGGCTCCGGTTGGCTCGGGCGCATCGCGCTCGAGCTGGAGAAGACGGAGCACGGCACGCGGCTCGCGCGCTCCGAGCACGAAGGCCCGCTGCGCATCCAGCGCGTGCTCACGCCGGAGGGGCCGAGCTGCCCGCACATCTACCTCTTGCACCCGCCGGGCGGCGTGGTGGGCGGCGATCGCTTGCATACGGAGGTGACGCTCGGCGCTGGCGCGGAGGTTTTCCTGACCACCCCGGCGGCGCAGAAGCTCTATCGCTCGGCCGGCGCGCGGGCGGAGATCGAGAGCCAGCTGCGGCTCGGTGCAGGCGCGAAGCTCGAGTGGTTGCCGAGCGAGACTTTGGCGTTTCCCGCGGCGGAAGCTCAGCTGTCGACGCGGGTGGAGCTCGCCGCCGGCGCGGCGTTCTTGGGTTGGGACATCGCGTGCTACGGCATGCCGGCGCGAGGCGAAGCGTTCGTTCGAGGACGCGTGCAGACGCGCTTCGAGCTGTGGCGCGAGCAAGCGCCGCTGCTGCTCGAGTCGTTCGATGTAGACCAGGCCGAGGGACTGCTGAGCGCGCCCTTCGCGCTGCGCGGCCAGGCGGTCGTGGCAACGCTCTTCGCGGTGCCGGGCGAGGGCGCCGTGCCGGAGTCGCTCGTGCAGCGCGTGCGCGAAGTGACGGGTGATGCAGTGCTGTGCGGCGTGAGCTCGCTTCAGCAGCTCTTGGTGGTGCGCGTCTTGGGTCCCAATGTGGAACGGGTGCGAGCGCCGTTGATTCGCGCTTGGCAGCTGCTGCGCCCAGAATTTCTCGGCCGTGCTGCACGTCTTCCGCGCATTTGGGCAACGTAGCAAGTCGACCTGGAACGTTGCGCGCAGTCGGGTCATCATGAGCGCTTGGTCTGCGCTCAACCGTCCTGAGTAGGAGGTACGATGAAGTCGACATTGCCTGCAGCGTTGTGCATGGTGTGTCTCTGCGTCAGCAGTTGCTCGAGTGATGCACCGGTGGACAATCCCGGAGGTGGAGGTGAGGCGGCCGCAGGCGGGAGCTCGCCCTCCGCCGGAGCGACGGCAACCGCGGGGACGAGCGCGAGCGGCGCTGGGGGCACGAGGCCGAGCGGCAGCGGCGGCACGAGCCCGAGCACGAGCGGCTCCGCGGCTCTTGCCGGCGAAGGGGGCTCGGACGCGAGCGGCGGCATGTCCGAAGGCGGAGCCGGCAGCGAAAGCAGCGGCGAAGCCGGTCAACCCAGCGCGGGTTCCCCCGCCGCGGGCGACCCCCAGCTGCCCCCCATCGTGGGTGAGTGCCCGGAGCTCAAGACGGGCACGGTGAGCGTGTCCGGCTTGAGCGGCATCTCGCTGCAAGTCGGCGCCAAGCAGCCGGGCGGTGCCCTGGTCTTTTACTGGCACGGAACCGGCTCGAGCGCGAACGAGGTGAACTTGCTCATCCCGTCCGGCGTGCGCCAAGAGATCCTGGCCGAGGGCGGCATCATCGTCTCCTTCGACGACTCCCTCGGAACGGGCGGGGATTGCTCGGGCACGAAGACCTTCAGCAAGGACGACTTCAAGATCGCCGATCAGATCGCGGCATGCGCCGTGCGCGATCACGGCATCGACCCACGCCGCATCTACACGACGGGCTGCAGCGCGGGTGGGCTGCAGGCCGGCTGCATGGGCGCGGCTCGCTCGAGCTACGTCGCCGCGGTGGTACCGAACTCCGGCGGGCAGGTCGGTCAGCAAGCAATCCAAGATCCCGACCACGTTCCGGCCGTCATGACGATGCATGGCGGCGCGTCGGACAAAGTGATTGTCTCTTTTGCGACGACGAGCGCGGCTTACGACGAGCGCATGAGCAAGGCGGGCAGCTTCGTCGTGAACTGCAATCACGGCGGTGGGCACTGCGACGCGCCCGCCGCTCTTTACACGGCGGGTTGGGAGTTCATGAAGGCGCACCCGTTCGGGGTGGCCCCGGAGCCTTACGATTCGGGCCTGCCGATGAGCTTCCCGGACTACTGCGCGCCGTATTGAAGCCGGCGGGCGGCTGAGACTTGGGCCGGCGTTCCGCATCGTGACGCATGAGTTGCGGGCGTGTTTCGCCTGGCCCGGTCTGCGGCCGGAATTCGATGTTGGCTCGCGAACGCTAGTTTCCGTTTGCGGGGCGCGCGCGGTGCGCCTATCCGGGAAGGAGAGATGGAGCTCCTACCGCGCGAGAAGGACAAGCTGCTTCTATTTACCGCTGCGCTCGTGGCCGAGCGCCGCAAGGCGCGGGGGCTCAAGCTCAATTACCCGGAGGCGGTGGCTTACATCAGCGCGGCGATCCTCGAGGGCGCGAGGGATGGGAGGACGGTCGCGGAGCTCATGGCCCACGGCACGCAGCTGCTCGGGCCGGAGGACGTCATGGAGGGTGTGCCGGAGCTGATCCCGGAGGTGCAAGTCGAAGCGACTTTCCCCGACGGCACGAAGCTCGTCACCGTGCACCAACCGATCAGCTCTGCCGGTGGGCTCACACCGGGTGAGGTGCTGGTCGCGGACGCGCCGCCCATCGAGATCAACGTCGGGCGAGAGGTCGTCACGCTGGAGGTCTCCAACACCGGCGATCGACCGATTCAGGTCGGGTCGCATTATCATTTCTTCGAGACGAACCAGGCGCTGAGCTTCGATCGCGCCGCCGCGCGAGGTTTTCGTCTGAACATCCCCGCCGGTACCGCGGTCCGGTTCGAGCCCGGCCAAGCTCGTACGGTGGAGCTGGTAGCGCTCGCGGGCGCTCGCAAAGTCTACGGTTTCCGCGGGTCAATCATGGGCGCGCTGGACGGCCCGGCGGGCTCCGAGCCGCAATCCGAGGAGTCACCGTGAAGAGCATCGACAGGCGCGCCTACGCTGAAATGTACGGTCCTACCAAGGGGGACCGGGTTCGGCTCGGCGACAGCGAGCTTTTGATCGAGGTGGAGCGCGACCACACCATCTACGGGGAAGAGGTGAAGTTCGGCGGCGGCAAGGTGATCCGGGACGGCATGGGCCAGGGCCAAGCGCCCTCCCACGGCTCCCCCGGCGCGGTGGACACCGTGATCACCAATGCCCTCATTCTGGATTATTGGGGCATCGTGAAGGCGGACATCGGCATCGTGGCCGGCCGCATCTTCGCGATCGGCAAGGCCGGCAATCCGGACGTGCAGCCCGGCGTGAACATCATCGTCGGCCCCGGTACGGAGGTGATCGCGGCCGAAGGCTCGATCCTCACTGCGGGCGGAATCGATACCCACATCCATTTCATCTGCCCGCAGCAGTGCGAAGAAGCGCTCATGTCCGGCGTCACGACCATGGTCGGTGGCGGCACCGGGCCGGCCGCGGGCACGAGCGCCACGACGTGCACCCCGGGCCCCTGGAACATCGCGCGGATGTTGCAGGCGCTCGAGGAATTTCCCCTCAACTTCGGCTTGCTCGGTAAGGGCAACGCCAGCTTGCCGGAGGGCCTCGTGGAGCAAGTCGCCGCCGGCTGCGTGGGGCTCAAGCTCCACGAAGACTGGGGCACCACGCCCGCCGCGATCGACAATTGCTTGCGGGTGGCGGAGGACTACGACGTCCAAGTCGCCATCCACACGGACACGCTGAACGAGTCCGGCTTCGTGGAGGACACGCTCGCCGCCTTCAAAGGCCGCACCATCCACACGTTTCACACGGAGGGCGCCGGCGGCGGGCACGCGCCGGACATCATCAAGGCTTGCGGCGCGCCCAACGTGCTGCCCTCTTCCACGAACCCGACGCGCCCCTACACCGTGAACACGGTGGACGAGCATTTGGACATGCTCATGGTGTGCCACCACCTGGATCCGAGCATCGCGGAAGACGTCGCGTTCGCGGAGTCGCGCATCCGGCGCGAGACGATCGCGGCGGAGGACATCCTCCACGACAAGGGCGCTTTCAGCATGATGTCCAGCGACTCCCAGGCCATGGGGCGCATCGGCGAGGTCATCGCCCGCACCTGGCAAACGGCGCACAAGATGAAGGTGCAGCGCGGCGCGTTGCCGGAAGACTCCGCGCAGAGCGACAACTTCCGCGCCAAGCGCTACATCGCCAAGTACACCATCAACCCCGCCATCACCCACGGCATGGCGCGCGAGATTGGCTCGGTGGAGGTCGGCAAGCTGGCGGATTTGGTGATCTGGAAGCCGGCGTTCTTCGGCACCAAACCCAGCATGATCATCAAAGGTGGCTTCATCGTCGCGGCGCCGATGGGCGACGCGAACGCCTCCATTCCGACTCCGCAGCCAGTCCACTACCGGCCCATGTTCGGCGCCTACGGCGCGGCTCGCTCGGCCACGTGCGTGCACTTCGTTTCGCAGGTGGGTATGGAGCGCGGCGTCGGCAAAGCGGCGGGGCTCACACGCCGCCTCGTTCCGGTAAGAGGCACTCGCAGCGTGCGTAAGCGCGACATGATCTTGAACGACTACGCGCCGTTCATGGAAGTGGACTCGCAGACCTACGAGGTGCGAGCGGATGGCGAGCTCCTGGTGTGCGAGCCGGCCAAGATCTTGCCGCTCGCGCAGAAGTATTTCTTGTTCTGATGGAGTCGCACATGCAGATGCTGGAGACGGTGCTGGGGGCCGATGACCCGCGGGCCGCCACGGAGTCGCTCACGCTCGTGTTCGAGCTGCGTCGCCGCGCCCGGCTGCGCACCCGGCTGGATAGCGGCGCCGAAGTCGGGCTACTGCTGGAGCGCGGCTTGTCGCTCAAGCACGGCGACAAGCTGGCCACGCGCGACGGCTCGCTCATCGTAGAAGTGCGAGCCAAGCCAGAGCACCTATCGACGGTGGAGACCTCGGATCGGCACCTGTTGACGCGGGCGGCGTACCACCTGGGCAACCGCCACGTGCCGCTCCAGATCGAGCCCGGTCGCCTCTCTTACCAGCACGACCACGTGCTGGACGGCTTGATGCACGAGCTTGGCCTCCACGCCCACGTCGTGGAGCGCGCTTTCGAGCCCGAGGCGGGAGGTTACGCGTCCGGTGGTCACCGTCATGACCACGATGCTCACGCTCACCCCCACGACCACGGTCATGAGCACGACCACGGTCATGGCGCTCACGGCCACGGTCACCACCACGACTGATATGGTTTCGTCGCTCTCCAGCGCCGCTCTGCTCCGGCTGTATCAACTGTCGAGCGCCGCGCTTCCGATCGGAGCCTTTGCGTACTCGCAGGGGCTGGAGCAAGCGGTCGCGCTCGGGGACGTCACATGCCAAGCGTCGTCGTGTGCGTGGATTGCCGGCATGCTGGAGCGCTCGGTGCTCACCTTGGACGTACCGGTATTCGCTCGCCTTTACGAGGCCTTCGATGCCGGTCAGGTCGCGGAGGCGCAGCGCTGGAACGACTACCTGTTCGCGGCGCGCGGCACCGCGGAGCTCCGCGCCGAAGAGCGACAGACGGGCAGCGCCCTCGTACGGCTGCTCTCCCGCGAAGGCGTCGAGCAGGCTGCGCCCTGGCTCTCCCACCCGCGCGTCACGCTCGCTACCGGCTTTGCGCTCGCCAGTGTGACTTGGTCGGCGCCGCTCACGGAGGCGGCGCTCGCTTACGTCTTTGCCTGGGCGGAGGCGCAGGTCGGCGCTGCCACCCGCCTCATACCGCTCGGGCAGTCGGACGCCCAGCGCACCATCTCCCAGCTCGTGGAGCGAGCCGCAGGCGGCATCGAGCGCGCCCTCTCCCGCACGGACGCACAGCTGTCATCCAGCGCGCCAGGGCAGGTCTTGCTCTCGGCCCTCCACGAAACTCAATACTCCAGGCTATTTCGTTCTTAGGAGACTCGCCATGAATCGCAAAGGTCCGCTTCGTGTTGGCATCGCCGGCCCCGTCGGCTCAGGTAAAACCGCGCTCGTGGACGCGCTCTGCAAAGCGCTGCGCGAGCGCTGCGACATGGCGGTGGTCACCAACGACATCTACACCAAGGAAGACGCTCAGTTCTTGATGCGAAGCGGCGCGCTCCCCATCGAGCGCATCGTGGGCGTGGAGACGGGCGGCTGCCCGCACACCGCCATTCGCGAGGACGCCTCCATCAATCTGGACGCGATCGATCGCCTGAACGAGCAATACCCCGAGCTCGACCTCATCATCGTCGAGAGCGGCGGTGATAACCTCGCGGCCACCTTCAGCCCCGAGCTCGTGGACCTCACGATCTACGTGATAGACGTGTCCGGCGGCGACAAAATCCCGCGCAAGGGCGGCCCTGGCATCACGAAGAGCGACCTGCTCGTCATCAACAAGACCGACCTCGCGCCCCACGTCGGTGCGTCGCTCGAGGTGATGGACCGGGACGCCAAGAAGCAGCGCGGCGAGCGGCCCTTCGTCTTCACCAGCATCCGCCAAGGGGAGGGCCTGCAAGCCGTCGTCTCCTTCATCATTCGCGAAGGCATGCTGCAGGTGGCGTGATGGCAAGCGCCTAGCGGGGCTCGCCTTTCAGCCGCTCTAGCTCCGCCAGGGCTTCCCTCAGCCGGGCCTCCGCCACTTCCGCCCGTCGTGCTTCCTCTTCGGCTCGTTCTTCTGATGCCCGGACTCGCTCTTCGAGGTCGTCCAACGAGCCCTCGAGCTTCGCGATGAGGTCGTCCGCCGCGGGCAGCTCGGCGTCCGCGAGATAAAAACGCAGCCGCCCGGCCTCAATCCGCAGCTCGAGCCCGAGCACCTCGGAGGCGAAGCGCCCGTGCTGAGGAACGATCGGCTGGTAGCTTTGGCCGCCTTCGCGTAGCCGGTAGCCGGATAGCTGTAGCCGAGGGCGGTCGAAGACGAAGTACTCCCGAATGCCTAGCCGCGCATACTCCTCGACGTTCCGCTTCAGGTCCTTTCGGCGCGCGCCGAGCACCAGCACCTCCAGCGCAAAGTCCAGCCCCTTACCCTCTTTGGAAACGATCCAGCTCGAGCGAGCCTCCGTGGACACATCGAGTACGGCCATGACGTCCGGCGAGAACATGGCGCGCGCCGGATAATAGACCGGCAGATTCGTACCCACGTAGATGCTGCGCCCGAGCTTGCCGAAGAATCGACGTAGCGCGCTGCGCGCTTCATAAACGGCCTCGGTGTGTTGGTCGCCCTCCGGTGGATGCGCCTCCGTAGACGGATAGTCCGACGGCAGGCTATCCACCACCAGCTGTCGCTGAGGTTCGCTCATGCCGTCCCAAACCTCTTGGGCGGGCGCGCGTGGATCGGACGGATCCATTAGCCAAGCGTCGGGTCGCTGAGACACGTAACCCAGCGTAGCGCGCGCCACCGCGACTGTAAATTGCGCCCGATTCGGCAGAGGCTCGGTAGGGCGACTCGAGCATGCGGAGCCAAAGGCGGCTCCCCACGACGCCCAAAACCCGGAAACGGAGGCGCCGCGGGGAACCATAAGGCCGAACATCCCTTTCGGCCGCGGTAAGTCACGTCAACGAGCCGCGCGGCGGAGGCGCCGCGCAGCTCGTAACGACGTGTGCTTGATTACTGCTGGATCTGGAAGCCGAGCTGCACGTACTGCTGCTTCATCGTGGCCGCGCCCTCCGCGGAGGGATTCATCATCGCGTAGGTGTACGTGAGCTGAACCTTGGCGAAGTAGTCCTTGAACAGGTACGCGAGGCTGGGCTCGAGCATCGTGTGGGTGGCCTTGGTGTTACCGGCGTCGTTGTCTTCGCCGGTCATACCCATCTGCAAGCGGAACAGCGCGTTGAGCTTGCCCTTGGCCGGCAGGATCTCGCCCGTCGTGAAGGTCGGGATGACGTAGAAGTAGTCGTTGTACGGGCGAGTGTCGCCCGCTGCGTGGTAGTACGCCGCTTCGATGCCCGGCGTGCCGGCCTCGGTCTTCTTCTCGAACAAGACGTCCGCGTTGAAGCCGACGAGCGCGTCAGTGCCCGGGGTGCCAGGGAAACAGTTGAACGTACCGGCGACGCACTCGTACTTGTTCTGGTACTGCGCGGCGACGCCGATGGCCAGGATGTCCTGACCGCCGTAGTACGTGCTGCTGCCGTAGAAACCCGGCTCCGAACCGATCGCGGCGTATTGCACGCGGCCGGCGAAGAGCGGGCTGGTTCCGGCAAACCCGCCTTGCGAGCCGTAGTTGCCGTCGAGGTCACCGATCATGGCGTAGTACTTGAACTTGCCTTTGCCGATGTCACCCCAGATGGTCCCGCCGACTTCGCGGCCCACTTCTTCCGTACCTCGAGGACCGAAGTAGCCGGTGGGCATGACGCCCAAGTAGGTCCAGCCCGGCATGAACCAGGGGCCAGAGAAGTTGCTGCGATCGGTCGGGGTGAGCATGCGGCCCATCCAGACGTGAAACTCGTCCATGAAGTCGAGCTGACCGATGATGTCGAGCGCCTGCACCTGGAAGGCGATCGGCGCGCCGATACCGTGCTCGGCACGTGAACGGCCATCCACCGTGAAGTTCGTCGTCCAACCGATGATGTCGGTGACCTTGCCGCTCACGCGGAGCTCTGCGTTGAGCTCGTCGATGAACTGATCGTTCATCTTCGTGAGGTTGCCGGAGCTGCTGGGCGTGTTCGGGTTCTGGATGCGCAAGGCGCTGCGGAAGCCGGCGCCGACCGTGACCTTGAAGGGGTTGTCGGCGGGCGGGGGGACCTCTGGCGGCATCTCCGGCACGGGAGCGGGAGCGGGG
>SECP01000066.1 GCA_004193285.1 Myxococcales bacterium
GTGAGCGGCAGCGGAGCGGCGGGCCGCTCCCCCGGAGCCGCCCGCCGCTCCGCTGCCGCTCACACCGCCCGACCCCGAGCCGCCCGCGCTGGACCCGCCCGCGCTCGACCCGCTCGCGCCCGAGCCGACGCCGCCGCCCGCGTTACCACCCTCGGCAGTGGAGCCGCCTACCCCGCTGCCGCCGCCGGTCGCCGCGCCGCTGCTGCCGCTATCCGCCCCCGCCGTGCCGCTACCTGCGGTCCCGGATGAGCCGGGCGCTGAGCTGCCGTTTCCGGCCGTGCCGCCCCCGAGATCCGCCGGCTCGTCCGAACAACCCGCCGTGAGCGGCAGCGCAAGCGCGCCGAAAGCAAGCATTGGTGCCAGAGCGGGGAGGAACGTCGTCGCACGCATTGGTACCAAGGTTGCCGGAGCGCGCTCAAAGTCACCATCAAAAGTGAAGGCGCCGGCGCACGAATCTTGCTCCAGGCGCGACATGTGAAGCGGAAACCGGGGAGATCTTGGTTCGCGCGGGGGGGGGGGCGTGACAGCGGAGTCGTGGATGGCGCCGCTTGCGTCGCGAACGTTCGTGGCGGCGCTCGCGGTGCTCCTCGCAAACGACCACTGGCTGAAAGGCGCGGGGCTGCTGCCAGGCTGGGTTACCGGGAAACTGAGCGACTGCGCGGGCATGGTCGTCGCTCCTCTGCTCGCGGTGGCTCTGGTGGGCGCGCGAGGGACGAGGGCACGCCTCGGCTGCTTCGCGGCGGTCTCCCTCAGCTGGCCTTGCTGGAGATCGACGACCGGGAGCAGAAGGACGAGAGCGACCCCTTCGATTACGCGCTCAGCGCAGGCTATCGGTATCGCGTGCTGCGCTGGCTGGGCGCAGAGCTACGCGGCAGCATCGGCAAAGGCTCGACGAGCTGGTCGAGGGAGCGGGACGAGTCGAGGACTCGCGCTGGCTTGATACTGGCGCCGACGCTCATGGGCACCCTCTACCGAGCCCCAACCGCGAGAGCACGATTGTTGGAGGCCAGTTGGCGCTTGGGAGTACCGGTCGGCTTGACGTGGGTCTGGTTCGACGAAGGACCTTCGCGAGCGGTGGAGGCCCGGTACGAAGGCGGGCGCGGTTTCAGCTTCGGGGCGGTGGCAGGCGTGGACTTCGCGCTTTCGGCGAACCACGCCGTCTACGTCGAAGCGGGCTTGGAAATCAGCTCCGTTCGTATGACCCGGAGCGCTACCGTCAAGGCCAACCCGAGCCTTCGCGGCGAGGAGACTTATCGCTACTCGGATTCGAGACTGTCGCTCGGCTGGGGTTACGCACTGCGCTTCTGAGCTCACCCGGGCAGGGCTGCGGCGACCAGAAGCCGTTGCGCTGGCCGTGCACGTGGCTGCGAGCTAGCTGCTCACGGCTTGTTGTAGGGCGTGCCGGGCGGCGGCGAGTAGGACCTTCTTCGCGTCCGCCAAGATGTAAACGAAGCAATCGGGCGCTTCCGGCACGAAGCAGACGAGGTGAAAATAGCGGTCGGTGACGACGATGGAATCCAGCACGCGCTCTTGACGAGACAGCACGTTGAGGGATTGCAAGTGCGCCCACGCGACGTCCGGGCTCAGCTCCTGCCCGCGTTGCAGCAGACAAACGCCAGTGAGCCTATCGATGATGGCCGCCCCCAGCACTCCGTCTCCGAGGAGCGCGCGGTCCAGCACGCGGGTGAGCTCGGCTCGAGGCGCGGCGCCGTCCGAATCCGAAAAGGCGCCTTGCCACGGCGGCTGGGAGCTGGGCGCCGCCGGGGGGTAGGCGGAGCGCGCGCGAGAGAGCTGCGCCTCGTCCCCGAGCAGCTCCTCGAGATCGAACAGCAAGTCCTCCGAATAGCCCCGCTTTTGCGGCAAGAACAAGATCTGGGGTCGCTCGAAGCGGAGGATGGATTGCATCTTTCGCCGCGTCCAATCCAGGAGCTGGTCGCGCAGGCGCGCGCGGTCTACGAGCCCGAAGCTCACGAGAGTATCGCTCAAGCGAGCGCCAGTACGACGGCACTCGGCCACGACCTCGCGCACCATGTCCGCGTCGATACCAGCTTCCGGGGTCAAGATTTCCAGCAGCGTGTTCCGGTCGTCCGAGACGTGGGCCCAGGCGACTTGGCGACGATGAAAGAGCACGCGCGCGTTGATGGCGCCGTCCGTCACCACGAGCTCGCCGTCTCCTTCGTCCCGCGCCCGGAACAAAGCTTGCGCGACCGCGCGGGAGTGCGAGCGCCCAGCTCCGGAGCGGCGAGCCGCGGGCAAGAGCCGCGCGACCAGGATGTCCGGCGCGGTGGGCTTGGACAGGAAGTCGTCCGCTCCCGCTCCCAGGCCCTCCAGCATGTCCTCACGGCTATTCCGCGCCGTGATGAGGATGATGTAAGGCTGCACGCGGAGGCTCGCCTTGCGTACGCGCGCGCAAACCTCCAAACCGCTCAGGCCCGGCATCATCCAGTCCAGCAGGAGGACGTCCGGGCATGGCTCACGGAGAGATAGCTCGAGAGCCTGTTCGCCGTCCTCGACCGCCGTCACGTCATGGGGAGTGCGCGCCCGAAGTGTGCGCAGAACGAGCTCACGGCTCAGCGGCTCGTCATCTGCGAGAAGGATGCGCATCGGTCCCATTCTGGATGCCCAGAAAACGTACGGACGAATTCGCGCGGGGATTAGGCCTCGCCTCGCTGGGCAAGAAATGCCTACGAACGGCGAGAAAGAACCGGTCGGCTCCGGGGCCTGGGCTCACTTACTCCCAGCCCGAGTCCTCACCGTTGGCCAGGATGGCGCTCACTGCATACACCTTGCCGCCGTACATTTTGAACAGGTGCATGTCGATGTAGCCGCCAGTGAAGATGGTGAGCCCGACGCCCAACCCCGTCTCCACGTCCGCCAAGAGGAGCCTTGGGCTGAGCACCGCTTGACCCGACCCGGCGCCGGAGGCGCAGCTCGCGCCCTGGCCGCAAATGAAGTTGCCGCCGCCATTCTCGATGCGCAGGCAGTCCGGCGTGGTGTTGCAAACGCCGGCGGGAAATCGGCGAAAGTACTTGTCCATCCAGCCGGTGAGCTCTTCGCGCGTGGCGCGCTCTCCGGCCGGCACGGCTCGCTCCCACTCGATCTTGTCGTCGCTGGCCATGAGCGCCGCGGGGTTGGCCTCGAGCGCCGGGTAGTCACCGTCGCGCGCGACGATAAGCTCGCTCTCGGTGATCTTTTGGTTCTCGAGCTTCAACCGAAGCGCGACTGGCACGTCTGACCCGCCGTCGGGCACGACCGATTCCGTGGCGGACATGCACAGCTCCGTATCGAGCGCGCTGTGCGCGTACTTGCGCGCCCCCGCCGTCTTCCAGAGGCCCGCGTCACCGAGCGTACTGGCTTTGCCATTTTCGGTGTGCTTCAGGCTCGCTGCCAGCGGTAGCGTGGAAGGGTCGTGTGCGGCGAGCGCCGCGAAGTACGCGTCGACCGCGCTCGACAAGAGGCCGCGCGTGCAGGCTGAAGCGCCGCCATTGCCGCCACTTCCGCTCAAACCACCGCTACCACCTATCGAAGAGCTGCCCGCAGCACCGCCGCCTCCGCCCGGGGTACCTCCTTGCCCGGCGCCGTTGCCGGTACCTGCCGAGGGCGCTCCGCCCGCCGACGAGCCCGCGCCGCCGGCTGCATTGCCGGAGCCGCTCGAGGCTGCGCCGCCAGGCGCTGCGCCGCTGCTCGCGCCCGCCATCGGCGAGCCGGCGCCGCCATCGCTCGCGCTGGCGCCAGGACTTGCGTCGTTTCCGCAAGCGGAGGCGAGCGCGATCGGAAGCGACAGCAGCGCGAGGTGAGCTCTCATGGCTTCGCGCTTAAGGTCCCTCGAAGCACTCGATGTGTCCAGCCACAACACGCAAGCTTCGAGATCGAAAGTTTTCGAGCGCTCGGCGCGCAAAGTTGAATGAGCGAGATGAGAAATATCTCACTCTGCGTCGACGCCTGCCGAAAGTTATCGTTCGTCGCCTGCACGAACGCGCTCCGTCAGCGCTTCTCGGTTTGCAGCACTTGGGCACCACCGATGTCAGCTCGCGATCTCTCAAGCCTCGCCCTGTTTGCTTCCTGCGCGCTTCTGCTCGTCAACTGCAGTGACGACCCCGCTGCGCCCAGCCCCGCCACCGCCGGGACCAATTCCGGAGCCAGCGGAGGGAGCGCTTCGAGCGTAGCCGGGAGCGGAACAGCCGGAACCAGCAGCGGCGGCGCCAGCGCGGGGGCGAGCAGTCCCGTCGGCGGAAATGCCGGCGCAATCGGTAGCGGCGGCGCGGGAGCCGCGAACGGCGGCGCGGCAGGCGCGGGCGCGGGAGGCGCAAGCGGCGCGGGAGGCGCGGGAGGCAGTGGCGGCGCCCTGGCCGGTAGCAGCGGCACGGGAGGCGCGAGCGGCGGCAGTGGCGGCGCCAGCGCGTTCACGCTCACGAGCCCGGACCTCATGAATGGCGGTAATTTTCAGGACAAGAACACGTGCAACGGCAAGCAGTTCGGCGACGACGCCTCGCCCGCGCTTTCGTGGACGGAGCCGCCGGCGGGAACGAAGAGCTTCGCGCTCACGTTCATCGACGTGACCCTCACCGCCAGCAACCCGATGAATCCGCTCGGGCATCACTGGATGGCCTACAACATCCCGGCGCCGACGCGCGCGCTGCCGGCAGATCTTCCGGATGGCACGACGCTCACCACGCCGGTGGCCCTTAAGCAGGTGCCGCAGAGCTACCTCGGACCTTGCCCCGGCGGCATGTTGGATACCTACGAATTCACGCTCTACGCGCTGAACGTGGAGACGATCGATCCCGGAGCCGGCGCTGCGCTCACCAAGGCCATGGTCGACAAGATCAAGGCCGCATCGCTAGGGTCGGCGGTGCTGAGCGGCAAGTCCAACGCCAAGAGCAAGTAGCTCGCAAGGCCGCCGCGTGACGAGGACTCGCGTGCGCGGTAGAGCGCGCGGCCGCGCCGCCTGGCGTTGAGCTGGGGACGCGCGGCACTTTCCAGACGCGCCCTGCTACGGCGCGGCGCCCCCCCTTCGCCTCGCGTCTGCTACGGCGCTGCTTCCAGCTTGTACACGCCGCCCATGAGTGAGGCGAAGTAGATTTCGCCATCCGCGCCGTTGGTGATCGACACGATCGAGGTGACGTTGTTGAGGTCCTGCTTCAGGCTGACTGGCGTGGACGCGGTGCCCTTTTCGCGATCGTAGACGAGCGACCAGATGGCGTTGGTCTGGTAGTCCGCGTAAATGTACGCGCCGCGCAGGCCGGGGATGGACTTGCCTCGGTAGACTGCCCCGCCGGTGAGCGACTTTCCCGCGTTGTGGTCGTATTCGACGAGGGGCTTGGTGATGCCGGCTTCGTCGCAGCCGCTCATGGGTTGGTAGCAGTGATTGCCCTCGGTTTTGTTCCAGCCGTAGTTCTTTTGACCTTCACCGGCCTTCTCGATGTCGACCTCTTCCCACTTATCTTGCCCGACGTCCCCGATGTAGAGGTCACCGGTGCAACCGTCGAAGCTCGAGCGGAAGGGGTTACGAAGGCCGTAGTCCCAGACCTCGGGCGCGGCGGCCGCCATCTTGTCCTTCAAGTTGCCGGGCGGGGACGAGTACTGCGCGCCGCCGCTCGCCGCCGGGTCGATGCGCAACATCTTGCCGAGGAGCGAAGTTAGGTTCTGACCATTGCCGGTTCCGTGCGTCGCGTCCGTGTCGCCGGAGCCGCCGCCATCACCGAGCCCGATATAGAGGAAGCCGTCCGCACCGAAGTTGATGGCGCCGCCCTTGTGATTTCGGAACAGCGTACTGGAGTTGGTCGGCTGCTCCACTTTGAGGACGACGCGGCCGCTCGCTGCGTCCGCTTCATCCGGGCTGGCGGCGCTGACTTTGTATTCTTCGATCACGGTGTCGCCGGTGTTGTTGGCGTCCGCCTTGTCGCTGTAGTGCACGTAAAAGAGGCCGTTCATGGCGTAGCGGGGGTGAAACGCCATTCCCAAGAAGCCGCGCTCGTCTCCGTTCGCGGTGCCGGCGACGACCTTGCTCTTGATGTCCAGGAACGGCTTGGTGACCACGCTGCCGGCCTTGATGAGGCGCACCGCACCCGCGCGCTCGACGACGAAGAGCCGACCGGTGCTGTCGTTCGGGGCGTGGGTTACGTAGATGGGCTCGCTCAGCCCCGCGGACGCGATGGACGTGGCCTGCAATGCCGGCACCGCGCCCGACGCGGGGGAGCAGTCGTAGCCGTCCGTACCCGCGACGCGCTTGCCGCCCGCGCCCATCCCGCCATCGGATGCACCGCCGGTGCCGCTAGCGGAGCCGCCGCTCGTACTTCCGCCGCTCGTACTTCCGCCGCTCGTACTTCCGCCGCTCTGGCTCCCACTGCCGCCGCTCGTGGTGCCCGCGCCAGGGCCCGCGCTGCCGCCGGCCGGTGACGCGGTGCCACCAGATGCCGCAGACGTGCCCGCGCCGCTGATGGCCGTACCGCTCGCGCCTGCGGAGCCTGACGGGACGTCCGTGTTGCTATCGCAAGCGGAGTTGGCCGCAACCGCGAGCGCGCAGGCCGAAGTCACGGAGATGACGCGAGACGAGTTCGAGCGACGTCGCATGCGGCCATCTTTAGCGTGCCCGTTCGAGGGGACCAGGTGAGCTGAGCCTCACCACTGCCGTCGAACAATCTGCTGTGAGCGTTGTTCATTCATCCAAGCGAAGACTCGCTGTTTCCAAGTTGAAACGGCGTGCGAGAGCGGCCCTTTGGCTCTACGCTGCAGCGACATGACGCGGCAGCAGAGCGCTTCGAGGCGCTCCCGTACCTTTTCGCCATTGGCGGTGGTGTTGGCGCTCGGCGCTTGTTCTTCGGGCGCTCCGGTCACTCCGGAGGGCGCCGCAGGCACCGGCGGAGTCGCTGGCAATGGCGGCTCGCTCGCGGGCGGTGGCGGCAGCGGCGGCGCCGGGGGGTCGGCGGCTGGGCTGGGCGGTGGCGGTTTGGCCGACGGCGGCCTCGCCGCAGGAGGGCCGATGGGCGGCGAGGCGAGCGCTGGAGCTTCGCCCACCACATGCCACGAGGCGGGGCCGAGCGGCGGGCTCACCACGCGGCTTCCCTGCTTGCTCTCGGAAACGGGGCTGTACCGCGCGGACGTGTCGACTCTGGCCGAGGGCGTTCACGCGTACTCGCCCCGCTACCAGCTGTGGTCGGACGGCGCGGAGAAGAAGCGCTGGATCAGCTTGCCGGTAGGAACGCAGATCGACACTGCAGACATGGATTACTGGAGCTTCCCCGCTGGCACGAAGCTTTGGAAAGAGTTCACGCGCGACGGCGTGCGAGTGGAGACCCGCCTGCTGCAAAAGCAGTCCTCGGGCGCGTGGTACGCGGTGGCTTACCAGTGGCGCGCGGATCAAAAAGAGGCGGACGCAGTGCCGAACGGTGTGCGGAATGCATCCGGTACGCCGCACGACGTGCCGAATGGAGACGACTGCCTGACGTGCCACAGCCAGATGCCAGACAAGGCGCTCGGTTTCTCCGCGCTCCAACTTTCCCACGCCGCGGAGGCCGCGGGCGGCGCGCTGGAGTGGACGCTGGACACGTTGATTCGCGATGACCTGCTCACCGCTCCCCCCGCGCAATCCTTCACGGTGCCGGGCGCCGCGCTGGACCAAGACTTCTTCGGCTACCTGCACGCGAACTGCGGGCACTGCCATAATCCCAAGGGCACCGCCAACCAGCAAACCGGGCTAGACCTGTGGCTCAAGGTGGCGGACCTGGCGGGGCCCATCACCGCTTCTTCGGTCTACCAAGGCATCTTCGACCGGGACATCGTTTGGCTGGACGCCGAGCACCCGAACGCGCCCAAGCGCATCGCTCCCGGGTCGCTCCCCGACAGCGCGATGTACCAGCGCTTCGTCGAAAAAGGGCACACCTGGAGCATGCCGCCGCTCGGCACGGAGGTCGTGGACCCCGCCGCCAAGAAGCTATTCGAAGACTGGATCAGCACGCCTCGCTGAACGGAGTGGACCTGTAGTAGAGGTCGAGCATGGCGAAGAAAAAAGCAAAAACGAGCAAGAAGACGACCAGCGGAGCGGGCGCCGCGACGAAGCTCGTGAAGAAGACCGCAAAGACGGCGGCCAAGAGCGCGAAGAGCCTGCTGGGCAAGGTGGCGCAAGTCTCCGCGCAGCTCGTGCTCGACAGCGGCTTACTCGGCGAGGCACCGAAGGCGAAGAAGAAGCCGAAGGCGGGCGCAAAGAAGGCGCCGGCAAAGAAGAAAGCGAAGAAGAGCGCGAAGAAGGCCTGAGCGTCTCAGAAGCTGGCTTGCGCGCAGAAGATCGTAGTGACCTCCGTCGGCGCTTGATCATAGTCGAACACGGAGGTCGCCAGCTGGAGCTTCGCCTCGTGGGCAACCCAGTAGTAGGTGAGCCCACCGGAATACTCGTGCTGCTCGTCGAGCCGAGCAAAGTCTGCTGGTGCCTCCTCGCTCTGGCGAACGTTCGGATCGAAGTAACCGAAGCGTACCAGGGGCTGGAGGGTCTTCGCGATGGTGTAGCCCAGCACCGCGTAGTACCCCTGGCTCGTCAGGCGTGAGGTCGCGCTGACTCGGTCCCGCCCGCGAATGAGCTCGCCCTGTAGCAAGAAGCCCGCCTTCTCCAAGTGCAGGTCGACCTCGACCCGATCTTTGGTGCCGGCAAGGTCCCGCTCCCCGACCGAGGAGTAGCCGACGCCGGCGAGCGTCAAGCCCTCGATTGGGTAGAGCTCGAGTCGGAGCGCCAGGTCTTTTTGGTCGTTCGTGTCCAGCCGGTTCTGCCCTTCGCCGTTCATCGCGGCGGCGACATAGCCTAAGTATTTTAGGCGCTTTTCGGCGCGAATGCCGATGTCTCGGCGCTCCCCCAGACGACGCGAAACCGTGGACCGCTCCGGGAGGAGCAGCTTGGCGACGCTGCCGTACGCCTCGTAGCTGACCGGAATCTTGAATTGACCGATCGATACATCGACGTAGTCCGACATCACGGTCACGACCGCGTCCTGCACGATTGACGAGGCGCTCGTCGGCTGAGAAACGGCGGCGGTGCCGATCGTGTCACCGGCTTCGTTTTTCACGGGCACGTTCGCGGTGCTCGGCTCCAGCAAGCGCGCCGGGTCGATGACGACGGCGTAGCCGAATCGGCCAGGGATGATCTCGCCGGCCCACCGCAGCTCGAGGCGTCGCAATCGAAACGAGGTCTGCTTCCACTCTTCCTCGGAGTGCGTGGCGAAGGCCCAAACCTGAACGACCGCGCCCGGCTTCCAAAAGCCCTCTTTGCCGATTGAAAGCTGGCGCGGCGGCTCGGCGGGCTTCACGTCGACGGCCGCGCTCGGCAGGACGGCTACGCTGGGGGCGGGCGCGGGGCTCACTACTTCAACGACTGCGGGCTTGCGAGGCGCGGGCTCTGGCGGAGCCGCGGGCTCCACTGTCTCTGTGGGCAGGGACGCGGGCACGGACGCGGGCGCGGGCAAAGCCGGCGCGGGCAGCTCTTCCGCGGGCTCGTCAAGCGCGGTCTGCGCGTGAGCGCTGGAGACCGAGACGGAGACAGAGACCGAAACTGCGAGCAGCACTGACGCCGCGGAAAACAGAGCGCCGTGTTTCATCGTTCGGATCCACAACGCCCGAACCTGGCTGGAATTTAGCTTCGGCCGGTTTCGTGAGGCGTCAGGGCAGAACGGCGGGCGAAGGAGAGCCCGTGTACACGGCCGGGCAGCGGGGCTTCTTTACGTCTGCGGGGCAGGTCAGGCCTTGATAGTAGCTCAGGGGCTGCGCCAGCGGAGCGTAGCCGCTGGGCACCGCCTGCTTGGAGACCTGCGCAAAGTACGCGAGGCTGGCGTCGCGCCACCAGCGCGCCTCGTAGTGCTGAATCTGGAGGAAGTCTGTCACTTCTTTGAAGCGCTTCGCATCCACCCGCCCCTGAGCGGACTGCCAAGACGTTCGCATGGCGCCGACTTCATCCACGCCTTGGCTGTAGCGATGCACGAGCTCCGCCCAAACCGTGCGGCCAGTATCCAGCGTGTCTTGCCAGCTCACATGGTGAAAAAACAAAAGCAAATCGTTCGGCGTCGTCGCGCGCGCCCCAAACGTCTGTGAGAGCGGAGCGCTGTACTGGGCCGCCGCGTTGCTGCCGGAGGCGCTGCGGTCGAAGCCGATGCCCTTGTCATCGGCCTTGTGGTAATAAACGGGGTTCCATTCGGCGCGGCTCAGGTTGCTCACCCACGCGCCGGGCCCGTAGTGGTGGTCCGTCCCCATGATGTGCACGAGCCCGAGCGGCGTCATGTAACCCACGACCGCGGCGCGCGACCTCATCATCATGTCGACCACCGGGGCGACGACCAACGGATCGTTGGAGAGCGTCTGGCGGACCCACTCCTCGGCGACGTTACGAGCAGAGGCGTCCGGGTCCCACGCCATTCGCCCGAATACGTACCAGTTCGCCTGGTTGAACTGCGAGCCTGTCCAATTCGCGTCGTCGCCGATGTTGGCGACCCCAGCGATCGCGGTCGCGGCGTAGTCGTGCAGCGAGCCGTCGATGACCTTGGCCACGGTGGAGCCAGCCCCCTCCGCGAACGTATCAGCGTGCAGCACTTCCTCGTAGAGCGGCCCCAGGTAGGCGAGGTGCGTGTCCTGCCCCAAATACTCCTTGGTGATCTGCAGCTCGAGCGCGAGTGGGGTGCTGGGCATCGCGCCGAACAGGGCGCTTTGAGGCTCCCGCGGCTGGAAATCCAGAGGGCCGTTTTTCACCTGGACCAGCACGTTGGGCTCGAACTTGCCGTCCAGCGGCTTGAACTCGTCGTACGCCTGCTTGATGCGATCTTGGGGGCTGTCCTCCGAATAGACGAAGGCGCGCCACATCACGATGCCGCCGTGCGGCGCCACCGCCTGCGCGAGCGCGTTGGCGCCCTCCGCGTGGGTGCGATTGTAGTCTTGCGGCCCCGGCTGACCCTCCGAGTTTGCCTTGACCAAGAAGCCGCCGAAGTCAGGGATGAGCTGGTAGATCTCGTTCGCCTTGGTCACCCACCATTGCTTGACGCTCGCGTTCGTGGGGTCCGCGGTGGCGAGGCCGCCAATCTCGATCGGAGCGCTGAAGCGAGCGGTGAGGTACACCCGGATGCCGTACGGCCGAAACACATCCGCGAGGGCCTTGACCTTCGCGAGGTAAGAGGCAGTGAGCACCTGCGCGTTGGCGTTCACGTTGGTGAGCACCGTCCCGTTGATGCCGATGGACGCGTTGGCGCGCGCGTACTCGGCATAGCGCGGAGAAAGCGTGGCTGGCAGCGCAGCCCAGTCCCACAGCGAGCGGCCGGCGTAACCGCGCTCGACGGTGCGGTCCAGGTTGTCCCAATGATTCAAGATCCTTCGCTGCAGACGCGGCGACGCACGGAGCGACAGCTTGGAGAGAGCGCTGTGGCTCTGCAGGTGACGCAGCAGCGCAAAGCTACCGTACAGGACGCCGACCTCACTGTTGGCCGCCACCGCGATGACTGGCTGTCCCCCCGACTCGGTCGACTCCACGAGGTAGCCCTCGGTTCCGAGCGCCGCTAGTTGCTGAGCGAGCGGCAACGCTGCGATCGCCGGTGAGGTCGTCGGCGTACCGATGATGACCGCGCCAGGGCCCTGGACCGCGCTCGTCACCATCACGGCCGCGCCGGTGAGCCCACTCAAGCCTTTGACCAGCTCGGCCTCGGCCAAGTCCGTGCTGCCGCCGCCGCCCGCGCTCACGACGTGCGTGAGCGCCGCTTGGTACTCGGCCAAGCGCTTGGGGATGGGGACCTTTGGGTACCGCAACCAGAGCTGAGCGCCGGTCTCCTCCGGAAGCGAGTCCGGCAACGGGTAGGGTTCGTCCGAACCGAGGTCCGAGCCGCCCTGAGGCTGCCCACCCGCGCCGCCGGACAGGGCGCCGCCAGCGCCGGCGGTAGCAGAGGCGCCGCCCCCGCCTCCGGTCGCCCCGCTCGGGTCCGTACCCGCCGCACCGCTGCCACCGCCGGTGCCGGTGCCGGTGCCGGTGCCGCCAGTGGTCGCCATCGCGCCGCCTTGCGCCATGCCGCTGGGGCCGGGGCTTTTGGTAGAGGAGCAACCGAGGGAGGCCGCTAGCGTTAGCGCGACCCAGACCACGAGCGAGGAGCGATTCCCGTTTGAAGACATCATCTGCCGAGACTCACCAACTGAGTGCGAAAAAGCGCGCGGGCGTGATCAACAGACGCCCACGACGCGCTGCGAAGCCAGCCCATGCTGGCAGAGCTGCGCTGGGCCTCCAGGCGAGTGTTTCTTCGCCCTTCACGCCCAAAGTTCCACTTGGCCCAGACGTTTCGTCACGCGGCGCCCCGATGTCTTGGAGGAAACGCGCGCTGAGCGTCAGCCTGACGTCACGTAGCTTCATCACCCAAAAGGATGATGGCCGCGTGAAAAATTTCTATAGAAACGGACGCGTGATGTCGGTAATAGTGGGGGTTGGTGTCAGCCTTTGCCTTCAGGTGGGAGACGCGCCCGGGTGCTCGCGGCGCGGCGATGGGGCTGCTGCTGGCCGCGCTCAGCGTCAGCTGTCAGCGGCAAGAACCGAGCGCCCTGGCCGCCACTTTCGAGGACGTTTCGCTCACTGATCAGGACGGCGCGGCGCTCGTAGCCGCGGCGCTCACCGACCAGGTCGTGCTGGTGAATTTCATGTTCACGAGCTGCCCCGTCGTCTGCCCGCGTCAGACCGAGGCGCTCGCGCAGGTGCGAGCCGCGCTGCCCTCGCCGATTCGCGAGCGCGTTCGCTTCATCTCCGCCTCCGTGGATCCGGACAATGACACGCCGCGCGCGCTCCAGCAGTTTGCGCGCGCGCACCACGCGGCCGCGCACGGCTGGTCCTTCGTCCGTTCGGACGCCGAGGGCACGGCGAAGCTCACGTCGCGACTCGCCGCGTTCGAACCTGGCACGGCGCCCTCACCCTCCGCGCATGGCACGTCCATCTATCTTTTCGATCGCGGCGGGCGCCTCGTGCAGCGCTACCGCGGTGCTCCGCTCGATGTGTCCCACCTCGCGCGCGAGCTCTCCTTGCTCGATGACTTGAAACCTTCCGGAGCGCGCCTGGCTCGCAACTGAGCCGTGGCGCGTGACGGCGCTCCCAACCGAAATCCCCATGCTCGAGTCCCGTACCGAGATCAGTCGACGTGTATTTACCATCGCCTCGAGCATCGCTCGCGGTGCGGCAGCGCGCGGGGCCCTGCTCACTGCGCTCAGCGTCGCCGCGTGCTCGGCGCAGCCCGGTGCAGGCGGTACGGAGGAATGGCCAACCGCGGGGGAGCGCGCCGCGGCGCTCGAGGTTTCGCCTGCGACCGCAGCTCTTGCGATCACCTTGCCCGAGGCTCAAGACCCGCTCTTCGCCGGCCTCAGCGTCCCGGCCGATGCGGCGCTGCGCGGCATGTGGTCTCCGACCAGGGACTGGCCGCTCAATGGGCTTCACTCCACCCTGCTCCCGAACGGCCGCGTCCTCACGTACGGCACCCCAGCCGGTAACGCCGCGAGCCAAGACGGGCGCACGTTCGACGTGTGGGACCCCGCCCAGGGCTTCACCGGCGTGAGCCACCGCACCGTTTACAACGCCCAGCAGGTCAACAGCTTCTGCAGCAGCGCGGCGTTCTTACGCAGCGGCACCCTGCTCGTGTCGGGGGGGAACTCGCCGCTGGAAAGCAGCGAATTTTCACCGGCGACGGCGGCGGTCGTCACCTCGCCGTTCAGCCTGGCGGACGAGCGCTGGTACGGCTCGATGATCACGCTGGCGGACGGACGCCTGCTGATGCTCGGGGGGTCGACTCCTTACGGCGCCCTGCGGGCCTACCAGGATCCGGGTCAGGCCGTGAACGCCGGGAGCGTTTCCATGACCCCAGAGATCTACGAGCCCGGGACCGGCTTCCGCAGCCTGTTCGGCGCCTACAGCCGCGAAGCGTTCGGGCCGGACCATCACCGCTACTGGTACCCGCGAGCGTGGGCCGCCCCGAACGGTGAAGTGTTCGGTATTTCTTCGGAGAAGATGTGGTTCCTGAGCTCCGAGGGCTCGGGCGCGGTGCGGGTAGCGGGTGCGTTCAAAACCGGCGTGGATGCGGTGACGCGTCCCAACATCGGCCCGACCAGCGCCGCGGTCATGTTCGCCCCGGGTCGCATCCTGCAAGTGGGAGGCAACGGGTACCACGACGGCCACGCGACGCCGAGCAGCGCGCTCGCCACGGTCGTGGATATCAACGGCGCCGCGCCGGTGGTCACGGAGACGAACCCGATGACCTTCGCTCGGCAATGGCCCAGTGCGACCGTGCTGCCGGACGGCCGCGTCGTCGTCACCGGCGGCACACGCTACGCGAACAACGGCGGGGCGGACGCCGTCTACGAGGCAGAGCTGTGGGAGCCCAGCACCGGCGTGTGGACGACGGGCGCGCGCGCCGGCCAAGTCCGCGTCTACCATTCTGCGGCCATTTTGATGCCCAACGGCGCCGTCCTCTCGACGGGCGGCGGCGCACCGGGCCCGGTGAACAATCTCAACGCCGAGGTGTACTACCCGCCCTATTTGTTCCGCGCGGCGGCGGCGGGCGGTGCAGAGCTAGCGCCGCGTCCCCGGATGGCCGCGGTGAGCACTTTGGCCCTCGGCCATGGTGCGCAGCTGGACGTCCAGCTCACCGGCAGCCCCACCATCGTGCAAGCGGTGCTGATCGGAGCCAGCAGCGTGACGCACTCCTTCAACACGTTCCAGCGTCGACTCGAGCTGCGCTTCCTGCAAGAGGGCGGCCGCCTCGCGGTGGAAATGCCGGCTCGTGCGGCCGAAGCACCACCCGGTTACTACGCGCTCTTCCTTCTGGACCAGCTCGGTGTCCCTTCGAACGCCGTCTTGCTCTCGCTGGGTGAGGACATGGCCGCACCGCCGGTCTCGACGCTGCTGCCGCGCGGCAACGTCATCACCCTTCAGAGCCTGAGCCAGCCGGACTACGCGATCGCCACCGACGCGCAGTCGCTGGGCGTCCTCAAGCTGCTGGGCGCGAGTCCCAGCGCCTCGGACCTGAGCAGCGCGCGGTTCCTGGTGCGCGACGGTCTCGCCGACAGCAACTGCGTTTCGCTGGAGTCGACGACGACGCCGGGGCAGTGGCTTCGTCACCAGGCGTACCGGCTGCGCGCGGCCGCGAACGACGGATCGGACGTGTTCAAAGCGGACGCGACATTCTGTCCAGAGCTCGGGCTAGCTGGAACCGGCATCAGCTTGAGGTCCAAAAACTTCCCGCTGCGGGTACTGCGCCATCGGAGCTTCGAGCTTTGGCTGGACCCGGTTACGACGGAGACCGGGTTCGCCGCCGAAGCCAGCTTCAAGCTGCGCGAGCCACCGCTACCGACCCTGCCCGCAGTGCCCGCGCCCATCGTCGCCAGTGGCGCAACCGTCCACTACGCGCCCGCGCTCACGTTGCAAGGCGCCTCCTACATCTGGGACTTCGGGGACGGGAGCGCTCCGTCCGAGCCTTCCACCACGCCGGAGGCGACCCACACCTACGGCGCGCCGGGACTTTACTTGGTGACGCTCACGGTAAGGCTCGCGGACGGCCGCACCGTCATCAAGACCTTCGTTCAGGCGGTGCGCGGGGAAGTTACCCCCGGCGCCTCGCGCTCGTCCTCCGCGCTCGCGGTGGAGGCTCGCTCGGGCGCCCCCGAGCGGATCTGGGTGGTCAATCCCGACGCCGACACGGTGTCCGTCTTGGACAGCGCGGCGCTGACCCGGCTCAAGGAGCTCGCCGTCGGCGCGTCACCACGCAGCGTCGCGGTGGCACCCAACGGGCGCATCTGGGTTGTCGCTCGAGACTCCGCGACCATCTCGGTCGTGGACCCTAGCAGCCTCACCGTGACGCAAACCATCAGCCTTCCCGCGCGGTCGCGCCCTTACGGCTTGGTGTTCGCCCCCGGCGGCTCGGCCTACGTGAGCTTGGACGCCACGGGCCAGTTGCTTCAGCTCGACGCGGCCACGGGGGAGCGGCAAGGCGCGCTGGACGTCGGGCCCAATGCACGCGGCCTCGCCGTCACCGCGGACGGCGCGCGGCTCCTCGTTTCACGGTTCGTGAGCCCACCCGCTCCCGGCGAAAGCAACGGTAGCCCCACGACGAGCCAAGCGTTTGCCGAGCTGCGAGCGGTGGATCTGCCCGCCATGGCCGGCTCGCGGCTCATTCGACTGCACCATAGCGACCGGGTAGACGGCTCGGTGCAGGGGCGCGGCATCCCCAACTACCTCGGCGCGGCGAGCATCGCGCCGAGCGGGCTGAGCGCGTGGGTACCCTCCAAGCAAGACAACATCGCGCGCGGCACCTTCCGCGACGGCCAGAATCTGGACTTTCAAAACACGGTGCGCGCGGTCACGTCGCGCGTGGATTTGGTCACCGAAAGCGAGAGCGCCGAGCAACGCGTCGACCACGACAACGCAGGGGTCGCCTCCGCCGCCGTCTTTCACCCGAGCGGCGTGTACTTGTTCGTGGCGCTCGAGACGAGCCGCCAGGTCGCGGTGGTCAGCGCGCTGACCGGCAGCGAGCTGATGCGCGTGGAGGTAGGGCTCGCGCCGCAAAGCTTGGCGCTCTCTTCCAACGGCGCGCGCCTGTACGTGCAAAACTTCATGGGGCGCACCGTGAGCGCGATCGACCTGAGCCCGCTGGTAGAGAGCGGCGAGTTCAAGACCTCCACCCTCGCCACGATCGCGACCGTGACCACGGAGAAGCTCGGCAGCAACGTGCTCAGCGGAAAGCGCCTGTTTTACGACGCCCGTGACCCGCGGCTGGCGCGCGACGCGTACTTGAGCTGCGCATCCTGCCACGCGGACGGGGACTCGGACGGCCGCGTCTGGGATCTGACCGGCATGGGCGAAGGCCTGCGCAACACGATCAGCCTCGTCGGTCGCTCGGGAGCGCAGGGGCGACTGCACTGGAGCGGCAACTTCGACGAGGTGCAAGACTTCGAGAACCAGATCCGCTCCTTGGCCGGCGGAACGGGGCTCATGACCGACTCTGCGCTGCTCACGGGCACTCGCAGCCAGCCTCTCGGCGACGCGAAGGCCGGGCTCAGCGCGGACTTGGACGCGCTAGCCGCCTACGTCAAGTCGCTCACCACGCCCACTCCGAGCCCCTATCGCAGCGCAAGCGGGCTCACCGCGGCGGGCGCGGCGGGGCGCGTCGTCTTCGCGAACGCCGGCTGTACTAGCTGCCATTTTGGAACGACTTTCTCGAGCGAGGGCAGCACCGCACTCGAAGACATCGGTACGCTGCGGGTGTGGAGCGGGCAGCGCGCTTCGGGTCCGCTGCTCGGCATCGACGTCCCCTCCCTGAGGGACGTGTTTGCGACCGCGCCGTACCTGCACGACGGCTCCGCCAAAACCCTGGCGGACGCCGTTGCCGCCCATCGCGGGGTCGCTCTTTCCGAATCGGATTTGAGCAGCCTCGTCGAGTTTCTCCGCCAGATCGACGGTTCCGAGCCCGCCGTCCCCAAGATCGGCTGCACCGACGGCGTGAAGAACGGGACCGAAACGGGCGTGGATTGCGGCGGCACGTGCAGCGCGTGCGCGGTGTGCTCCGGCAAGACGTACGAAGCGGAGAGCATGTACGCGTCGACCGGCGGCTCGATCAGCGGCGGCTGGAACATCTGGGCCAACGGCTACCTCTCGGCCTCTCATGCTTTCACCGCCGGCGCGACCACGATCACCGTCTTGGCGCGCGGCTCCGTGGCCGCGAGCGTCTGGCCTACCCTGCGCCTGAGCGTCGGAGGCGCGGTGGTCGGTACCGCAAGCGTGAACACGACGAGCTACGCACCGCATGCATTTACCTTCGTAGCGACCAGCGGCGCTAAGGAGGTCAAGGTTGAGTTCACCAATGATTTGAACCAAAACGGCCAGGATCGTAACCTGTACGTGGACCGCGTGGACGTGAGCTGTGGCTCGCTCCCGCCCGCGCCGACTTGCACCGACGGCCTCAAAAACGGCACGGAAACGGCGGTCGATTGCGGCGGCAGCTGCAGCAGTAAGTGCGCCACCGGGCAGGCGTGCAGCGTCAGCGGGGACTGCGCCACCGGTACGTGCGCTGCCGGCATCTGCCAGGCGGCCAGCACGGCCAAGGTCACGGCGGTGCTCACGCTCGGCGACCAATGGACGGGCGGCTATTGCGCGAATCTCAAGGTGACCAACGCCTCGAGCGCAGCAATCACGACGTGGACGGTGACGCTGAGCACCAACCAATCCACCCTCACGAGCTCGTGGAGCGCTAACTTTGCCGGCTCGGGATCCACGCGAACCGTCACCCCCGTGAGCCACAACGCGGCGCTCAGTCCCGGGGCGTCCACGACGGTAGGCTTCTGCGCCAACACCACCGGCTCCAATTGGCAGCCAGTCGTGCTTTCCGCCAAGTAGCGCGCGCGGCCCTCAGCTGCTGGTCGTGAGAGTCGCCACCAGGGCGTCCACATCTGCGGGGGTGGTCGCCCAGGAGCACACGAAGCGCGCCGCTCCGCCGATGAAGGTGTAGTAGGCCCAGCCAGCACTTTTCAGCTTTTCATGGTGCTCTGCGCTGAGCTCCACGAAGACAGCGTTAGCCTCCACCGGCCGCACCAAACGCGCGCCGGGGACAGCGCTCAGCTGCGCGGCCAGGCTGCGGGCGGAGCGATTGGCGTTTTCCGCATTCCGCAGCCAAAGCTCGTCCTGGAAGCCGCGGAGCCAGGGCGCTGCCAAGTAACGCATCTTGCTCGCGAGCTGTCCGGACTGCTTGCACCGCCAGCTGAACTCGGCCGATAGCGCGCGGTTTCGGAACACGACCGCCTCACCGAAGCCGAGCCCGTTCTTGACCGCGCCAAAACAGAGCACGTCTGCCCCCGCCGCTGCCACGAGCTCCGCGGCGGACACGCCGAGGCCAACGACCGCGTTCGCAAATCGAGCGCCGTCCAAATGTACGGCCAAGCCATGGCGACGAGCCACCGCGGCCAGAGCGCGCAGCTCTTCCAACGAATAAAGGGTACCGAGCTCAGTTGGCAGGGTGAGGCTAAGCACCCGCGGCTTCGGGTAATGTAGGTCGCTCCGGTGCGTGACGAGGCGCTCGACCTCCGCAGGCGTGACCTTGCCGTCCTCGGTGCGAACCGCCAGTAGCTTGGTACCGTTCGAGAAGAACTCAGGTGCGCCGCACTCGTCCGTCACGATGTGCGCGACGTCCGAGCAGATCACACTATGGTAAGACTGGCAGCACGCGGCGAGGGCCAAGGAGTTCGCGGCCGTACCGTTGAAGACGAAGTACACGTCCCCTTCCCCGCCCAGCGCCGCGCGAATGGCGTCCGCCGCCCTCGCCGTCAGCGCGTCCTCTCCGTAAGAAGGGCAGCTACCCTGGTCCGCGTCGCGTAAGGCTTGCCACGCCTCCGGGCAGATACCCGCGGTGTTGTCGCTGGCGAAGCGCGTGTCTTTGAACGCTGCCGAGTCGCGCATGCGGCTGCACTAGCATGCCACCGCGAAGGCGGCTCCTCAGGGCTCGCCCAGCACTTCGTTGAGGAAGGCCTCGAGCGCGTCCACGTCGATGTTCGGCTCGCAATGGGGACAGGACTCGAGGTGGTCCGGCCCAGGGGCGGCGTGCAGACGAGGAACGCACTCGAACTCCAGCAGACAGCGCCGGCAGCGCAGGCTGCGGTGGTCCAGCCGCACGACGGGCACCACGCTCTCGGCCAGCTCCCTTTCAGCGCGCTCTTGCGCACGGCGCGCGAAAGCGGGATGGCTGAACAAAGAGATCACCTTGCCGCTCATGGCTTGTCCTTGGCGGCCGCGAGCTGGTCGAGCGCGCGAGTGAGGAGGACGCGCACCGCCTCCGCTCGCGCGAACCGCACGCCGGGTAACTCCCGGCGAACGCGCGCGGCGTACCGGTCCACGCGACCGACCAGCGCGCCGGGCAAGCGGACGACGAGCTGGCTATCGTTACCGGGCGAGGAGCGGGGTGGGCTGGCGGAGCGCTTGCGAACGGCCATCTTCAGGGGGTGCCGTCAAACGAGTAACACGTCCGATCCCAATTGTAATGCTTTGCGTCCCATTGCATTGCAAAAGAGCACCCCGCCCCCGCTCCACGTGTCCGAGGCTTCAAGCTTCCGCATCGAAACGACGGCTGCACGGCCCCCCCCCCGTAGCCGAAACCGTTGCCGCGTGCGTCGACGCTCGCCCCGCAGCCTCTGCAGCCTCTGCAGCTCTGCAGCTCTGCAGCTCTGCAGCTCTGCAGCTCCGAAGCCTCCGCGGCCTCCGCGGCCTCCGAAGCCTCGCAGCTCTGCAGCCTCCGAAGCCTTCGCACCCAAGCTCGGACCTTACGTTTTCGCGGTATCCAGCTTCAGGCGCAGCGGGGTGGTCGCCGCCGTGAAATGAGCTTCGCGTGCTACTCCGGCGGCAGACGCGCCTCCTCTCGCCTACGTACCACGCCGCCGTGAAATGAGCTTCACGTGCTACTCCGGCGGCAGACGCGCGTCCCTCCTCTCGCCTACATACCTCGCCGCCGTGAAATGAGCTTCACGTGCTGCTCCGGCGGGAGACGCACTTCCCTCCTCTCGCCAACGTACGTTTCCGTACTAAAATTCTCGAGCAATTACGTGGGCTCGTCCGTCCAAACTTGCAATGTACCGAAGCATACATCGTGGTGCACGAATCACCGCGCGCTGGGCCGATCGTATCCCGCGTGATCGATCGACCGATCGACCGATCGACCGATCGACGTCGCGTGACGTACCGAACCGTACATCGCGGCGACGACGCCTCCGAGCGCCGATAGACCGATGGCTCAACGTACGTCGCGTGACGTACCGAATCGTGCATCGCGGCGATGGCGCCTCCGACCGCCGAAGTCATTCATAATTGAAGTACAGATCCATACGTTGGCCCAGGCGAGAGCACCCTCTCCCTCCCGCCCGGTGATGGACTGCACGCGAAAGCGTTTCCGGCTTCGCCTGACGGACCGAACCCACGTCGCGTGATGCATCGATGGACCGTGGACCGTGGACCGTGGACCGTGGACCGTGGACCGTGGACCGTGGACCGTGGACCGTGGACCGTGGACCGTGGACCGATGGCTCAACGTACGTCGCGTGACGTACCGAACCGTACATCGCGGCCACGGCGCCTCCGAGCGCCGAAATCATTCGACAATTTTAGTACAGATCCATACGTTGGCCCGAGGCGAGAACACCCTCTCCCTGGCGCCCGTTGGCGGGCTACAAGCGAAAGCTTTTCAGGCTTCGCCTGACGGACCGAACGCACGTCGCGCGATGCATCGATGGACCGATGGATCGACGACCGATGGACCGATGGACCGACGACCGATGCACCGGTCGACCGTGGACCGTGGACCGTGGGCTCAACGTACGTCGCGTGACGTACCGAACCGTACATCGCGGCGACGACGCCTCCGAGCGCCGATAGACCGATGGCTCAACGTACGTCGCGTGACGTACCGAACCGTACATCGCGGCGACGGCGCCTCCGAGCGCCGAAACCATTCGATAATTTTAGTACAGATCCATACGTTGGCCCGAGGCGAGAACACCCTCTCCTTCCCGCCGGGTGGCGGGCTACACACGAAAGCTTTCCAGGCTTCGCCTGACGGATCGAGCGCACGTCGCTTGATGCATCGATGGACCGATGCACCGACGACCGATGCACCGATGCACCGATGCACCGATGCACCGTGGACCGTGGACCGTGGACCGTGGACCGTGGACCGTGGACCGTGGACCGTGGACCGTGGACCGTGGACCGTGGATCGATGGCTCAACGTACGTCGCGTGACGTACCGAACGGTACATTGCGGCGACGGCGCCTCCGAGCGCCGAAATCATTCGATAATTTTAGTACAGATCCATACGTTGGCGCGAGGCGAGAACACCCTCTCCCTCGCGCCCGGTGGCGGACTGCACGCGAAAGCTTTTCAGGCTTCGTTGGCCCGAGGCGAGAACACCCTCTCCTTCCCGCCGGTTGCGGACTGCACGCGAAAGCCCCGGAGCGGCCTTTAACCACCGGCGAGGCGATAGCCTCTCAAGGCGATGCAGAAGGCCTCACGCATTTGCTCGTAGACGCTGCCTTGGTGCTCCCCGAGCGCGACCGTGAGGATGCCGAGCGGCTCGCGCTCGAACAGCAACGGCTGCACTAGCAGGGCGCCCCGCTCGTTTTCGAACACACCTTTGGCGCGGAAATCCGCGGACCGAAACTGCGTCTCCGGCCGAACGCGACCGCTCGGCTCATATGCGGCCAGGCAGGCACACACCGGCGAGACTTTCCCGGCGCGAGTGAACAATCCCAAGGAGAGCGCGGGGATACCGAGACGACGGAGGGCGGCTTCGAACGCCTCGCGCCGGGCGGGGCCGCGCTCGTGGGCCAGCAACATGCTGCTCACACGCGACAAGTCTCTCAGGAGCTCGACGAGGTACAGGCGCCGCAGCGACTCGCCGCGCACGACCCATTCCCCGATCAGCTCGCGCGCCGAATCCAAGACGTCGTCGATGCGCAGCAGACTCTCCGCGTCCCCGCTCGCGCAGTCTTGCAGGGAGCGCCGCAAGGTGCCGAGCACCGGCTGGGCCGAGGTCAAGTCCGCCCCCGCCCGATGCAAGCCGGCCATGAGCTGATCGACAGCGGCCGAGAACGCACCCTCGGAAGAGCCTTGCAGCTCCGCGAGAAGGGAGCTGAGGAGCCGCTCCTCCCAGCGCGGACCTGCGCCGAGCAGGGACCCACGTGCGCTCCGCGATAGCTCGGCGAAGATGAGCGCGCGCCGCTCCAGCACCGCCACCTCCAGCGAGCGTCCGGCCTTGGCAGGACCGCGGCGGTGCATCAGCACCGTCGCCTTGGAACAGCCGCAAGACCTTCGACCAACGACGGTGGTCGGCAACTGACTCAAGCGCGGCTCGCTCTTGCCGCTCATGAGCGAGACCAGGCGCTGAATGCCTTCTCGGCCCAGCGCGTCCGTTGGTTGAGCGACAGTCGTGAGAGCCGGCACCGCGCATCGGCCCATGTTGACGTCGTCGAAGCCGGTGACCGCGATATCCCCCGGTACCGAGACGCCCCGCTCCCGGAGCGCCTCCATCGCGCCGAGCGCCATGTAGTCATTGGCGGAGGCGATGGCGCTCACCGCGTCCACCGCTATGCCGCGGACGTCGAAAAGCTCACGCATGGCGGAGGCGCCGGAGTCCCGCAGCCAATCTCCAGTCAATACGAGTCGAGGATCTTCCGCGATCTGGTGCTGCGCGAGCACTTCACGGTAAGCGTGGTAGCGCTGCTCCGCTTCGAAGCTCGTAGCTGGGCCACGAATGAACGCGATGCGCCGGTGATGGTGCGTCTCGATGAGGTGACGCAGCGTCTCCCGCATGCCGGGCGCGCAGTCCACGACGACGTTGTGGCAGTTGGGGAGCTCCACCCCCAGGCTCACCTTGGGCAGCCCTCCGAAGCGCTCGGTCCACTGGCTCAGCGCCTCCAGCCCGACGTGATTACCGAGGGAGCCACCGAGCAGAAGAATGCCGTCGAAATCCCGTGGGTCCAACAGGTCGAACAAGAAGTTACGACGCGGCCGCGCATCGCGCTCGCTGTCTCCCAAGGGCCCTCCCGCCAGGCACACGAGCTCCACGTTTGCGTGCTGGGCCGCGCTGGCCGCACCTCGGACGATACCGACTTGGTACTCGTCTTCGATCGCGTCCATCAGGAGCGCGACTCGTCGCCGGGTGCGTCCGCTTTCGAGATCTCGTGCGGCCATGGACGTACTCTCAAGCTTCCTTGGCGGAAGCTCGGCGCGCAAGCTCTCGCTCGCGGCGCGCATGGTTAAGACCCGCGCTTTACTATGACCCGAGACGACTTGCCCCGGCGGCGCTCAGGTTGGGAGCGCGGGGCTAGCACCGAGCGCCGAGATGTCTCGGTTTTCCAGAACGCGCTCCGAAGACCCGCGTTTGACGAGGTGCAGCATCGCTTGGCCAAGCTCCTCCGTCGTCGTCACGTACCCCGGGAACAGGCGCTTCAGCAGCGGGTAGACGGGGCCTGCCAGCGCGTAGAGCGCGCGGTACCACCCCGTTTTGGAGACCACGCCGTGCAGCGGCCGAATGAAGGCCGGCCTCAGCATGTAAGCGCGCGCGAACGGCATCGCCAGGAGCGCGTTTTCGGTAGCGCCCTTCACGCGCGCCCACATCACGCGCCCACGTTCCGTCGAGTCCGTACCGTTGCCGGAGACGTAGACGAACGTGATCCTGGGACTGAGGCGCTCGAGTGTTTGCGCGACGCGCAGGGTGAGGTCGTACGTCACTCGCTTGTACTCGGGCTCGGTCATGCCTACCGCGGAGACGCCGAGGCAAAACAGACAGGCGTCGTAGCCGCGAAGCTCTTGCTCGACCATCGAGAGATCCGCAACGTCCGCCTGAATCAGCTCTTTCAACTTGGGGTGCTGTCGACCGGTTGCAGACCGGCCTATTGCGAGCACGTTGGTCACCTCGTCATCCGCCAGGAGCTCTCGCAGCGCTCCCTGGCCGACCATACCGCTCGCACCGAACAAAATGACCTTCATGGGAGTGTGTTCCAGCCGCGCTCGGCGGCCTTGGGACAACTTGACGAGCGGAAGGCGCGTCGTCAACCTGGGAAACATGCCGCGCGCGGCCAGCTCTCCTCGTCCCATGCGCCGCGGAGACGCGCGCTCTGGCGCGCTGTCCAGGTGGTGCTGGCCCGGTTCGCGACGTTCGTGCTGGTGCTCATAGTCCAGGGTTATCGAGCGTTTGTCTCGAGCGCGAGCGGCGCGCGGCTGTCGCGCATGCAAGCCTCGCCTCAGGTCTGGGACCGGCATTTCGTCAATTCAGAGCCCACGTGACCCCGAGCTCCCCGCTGGCGGTGGCCGAGCGATGGCGAGGCGCGGCCCTCGCGTTTCACGGCTGGACGGAACCGGTGGAGCGCAGCTCGCTCGCCGGCCGCGCGGCACTTGGAGCCTTTGACGCCGCGACCGTTCGAGCCGTTCCAGCTCACGGCTGCGTCGGTGCCGCGAGCCCGCTGGTAGCCAGCCGTCCCGTGGCAGACGGCCGAGCCGAACCCGATCGTCTCCTCCGCGAACTGAGCTCTCAGCGCCGCAGCGGCCAGCGCGAGCGGTGGGGAGAGTCCGGCTTGACCCCGAGCCTACGCCGCGCGCGGGGCGCACACGCCATGAGCCGCGCTTCGAACTCGGCTGCGTTCAACGTCACGTGCAAGGACTCGCCGATGGTCGCGCGCACGCTACCGCTCGGCGCGCTCCCGTCCCACCACAGCACTTCAATGCGCTGGAGCTTGACCCGCTGCGCCTCCAGCACTCGAAGGACGGCGCTGCGCGCGGTCAGGTCGTAGCTCTCCAGGTCGCGCGCGTCAGCGAAGCACGAGAGTGAGTCGACGCTCGCGGCCGCGGCGGACAAGCGCGCCGCAAACGTTTCCCCTAGCCGTGCCGAGAGGCTCCGGCTGAAGCGGGCGTAGTAAACGCCGTCATCGGCCCAGCCGAATGTCACCGAACCGGCAGCGTCGGCCAGCAGCTCGAGCGAAGCGGACGTTTGCATCCCTTTTGCCCACAACGGCCGCAGAGCGCGCAGCTTAAGCGACGCAAAAAACCCCAAGAGGGCGCCGCGCTAAGTTGTCTTGACATCTTTACCGGTTGGGGGAAAGCTCCGGCCGTCCTTCGATGCTCAACCCCGCGTCCCCTCTGCCCCTGTACCAACAGCTCGCTGAGCTGCTCGGCCGGGATATCGAGAGCGGGAGCTTATCGGAGGGGGCGCGCTTGCCCTCGGAGCCCGAGCTGGCACGCCAGCATGGAATCGGCCGCCCTACCGTGCGGCAGGCAACCGAGCTCCTGGTGCAGCGTGGGCTCGTGGAGCGCAAGCGAGGGTCCGGCACGTACGTGCGCAGCGCTCCCAAGCGGGTGGATTTGTTCTCGCTGGGCGGCACTCTTTCCAGCTTTCGTGAGGGCGGCGTGGCTCTAGAGACCAAGCTGCTCGGAAGGGTCAACGAAACGCAGGTCGACGCCAATGCGGACAACCCTTTCGCGGGTAAGACCGCGCTCCTCGTGACGAGGCTCGGCAGCGTGGCAGAAAAGCCGGTCCTGCTCGAACGGCTCTACTTCGATCGTGACGTCTTCGCGGGGCTGCCGCGGCTCGGCTTGGCGGGGGCCTCGCTTTCGCGGCTCGTAGAAGAGCGCTTTTACCTGCGGCCGACTCACGCCGAGCAAAGCTTCCGTGTAGCCTTCCCGCCGGAAGAGGTGCGACTCGCCCTTTCACTTCCGGCCCGCGCCGCGCTGCTGCTCGTCAAGCGCGCGTTGTTTTTTCCCCGCGCGCCGCGGGCCGTGTTCGGTGAGCTGTACTGCCGCACGGACGAGCTGGTGTTCTCGCAGACGATAGGAGCAGAAACGCGACATGACTGACTCGATTCGCGCCGAAAACGGCTACTTTCAGGGCTTCGGCGGAGCCTTCATCCCGGAGATTTTGCAAGGTACGTTCGACGAGCTGAACGAGGCTTTCCAAGCCGCTCGAAGCGATCCGAGCTTTTGGGCCGAGTACGTCGAGTTGATGAGCACGTACTCGTGCCGGCCCACCCCGCTCACCTTCGCCGACAACCTCACCGCGCACTTCGGCGGCGCGCGCATCTACATCAAGCGCGAGGACCTGAACCACACCGGCGCGCACAAGGCCAACAACGTCATGGGCCAGGGCTTGCTCGTGAAGCGCATGGGCAAGAAGCGCGTCATCGCGGAGACAGGCGCCGGTCAGCACGGCGTCGCGACCGCCACGATGGCCGCCAAGTTCGGCTTCTCGTGCACGATCTACATGGGCGAGCTGGACGTGGAGCGTCAGCGCCCGAACGTGTTCTGGATGGAGCGCCTGGGGGCGACCGTGGTCCCGGTGAAGGAAGGCTCACGCACTCTCAAAGACGCCATCAACGAGGCCATGCGCGACTGGGTGTCGAGCATGGACGACACCCACTACGTGCTGGGCACCGCGTGCGGTCCGCACCCCTTCCCGGAGATGGTGACTTACTTCCAGTCGATCATCGGTCAAGAAGCGCGTCGCCAGGTGCTGGAGCGCACCGGTCAGCTGCCAAAGCGGGTCTACGCTTGCGTCGGCGGCGGGTCGAACGCGATGGGCCTTTTCAGCGGCTTTTTGAACGACCCTTCGGTGGAGCTCGTCGGGGTCGAGGCAGGAGGGGCCGGCGTCGGAACGCGCCGCCACGCCGCACGCCTCGCGAGCAAGGACGCATCCGTGGGCGTCGCTCAAGGCTACAAGACGTACTTTTTGCAGAATGACGACGGGCAGATGAACGACACGCATAGCGTCGCCGCCGGTCTGGATTACGTCGGCGTTTCCCCCATCCTGTCGCATTTCCACGAGACCAAGCGAGCGCGCTTCGAAGCGGCGACGGACCAAGAAGTGGTGGAGGCGCTCAAGCTCACCATCCGCAAAGAGGGGCTCATACCCGCCCTCGAGTCCTCTCACGCATTCGCGCAAGCCTTCAAAGAGGTCGGCACGCTCTCGCCGAAGGACGTGGTCATCATCAATCAATCCGGCCGGGGCGACAAAGACATCTTCACGGTGGCGGACGCCTTCAAAGATCCCAAATGGGAAGAGTTCATTCAGAAGAAGGCGGAGGGCTACCGTCGTGCTTGAGCAATACTTGAGGGACCGCAGGCAGAAGCAGGAGATCCTGCTGATGACCCACCTCGTGCTGGGGCACCCGCACTTCGACACTAGCCTGCGCTTGGTAGAGAGCATGGTTCAGGCCGGCGTGGACCTGATCGAGCTGCAGATCCCATTCTCCGAGCCCATCGCGGACGGCCCGGTCATCCTGCGCGCCAATCAAGAAGCGCTCAGCAGCGGCTCGACGGTGGAAAAATGCTTCGACGTCGCGTCGGAGGTCGCGCGGCGCTTCGACATTCCGTTCTTGTTCATGAGCTACTACAACGTGCTGTTCCGCCGCGGCGTCAGCCAGTTCGTGGAGCGCATGCAGGGCGCGGGTCTTCGCGGAGCCATCGTTCCGGACCTGCCACCCGAGGAAGCGGACGAATACCTCACCGCGATGAAGGAGGCGCTGCTCTCACCGATCTTCATCTACGCGCCGAACACGAAGCCCGCGCGCCTCGCCACGATCGCCAAGCACGCGAGCGGTTTCGTCTACTGCGTCGCCCGCAAGGGCGTTACGGGTACCGACACCGCGTTCTCTACGGACCTCGCCGGCTACCTGGAGCGCGCGCGAGCAGCGACGTCGTTGCCGCTCGCGGTTGGGTTCGGCGTGAAGGAAAAGAGTGATGTAGACTTCCTGCGCGGCAAGGCCGACATCGCGGTAGTCGGCAGCGAAACCCTGCGGGTTCTGGAGCGTGGGGGCCTCGCGGCGGTGGGTCCGTTCCTCTCGAGCCTGCGCTGAGAGTGGAACTGGTCGAGGCCAGCGCCTGCGGAAGGCCGGCAAGCCTCTAGAATCACTGAAAAATACCGTTTGCTGCTTCCGGCTTGCGGCCTCCGCTCCCAGCGGCCAGGCTCCGCCCCGCGATGCTCATCCTGTCTGGTTCGCCCGCCTTCACCCCGGCCCGTCTCGCGCGCAAGCTGGAGCGTCTCAAGCAGGTGGCGCCGGGTGTAACGGCGCTCACGGCGCGCTTCCTCCACTTCGTCGATCTGGCGGCGCCGCTAGGCGACGAAGAAGCGCGCGTGCTCGCCAAGCTCTTGGAGTACGGCCCTCGCCTCGCCGGGAGCGACGTCACCGGCAGCTCGTTCGTGGTGGTGCCCCGCCTCGGCACCATCTCGCCCTGGTCGTCGAAGGCGACTGACATCGCGCAAAACTGCGGGCTTGCGGCGGTGCGCCGCATCGAGCGCGGGCTCTTGTGGACCGTCGCGGGCGACGTGACGAACGTGAAGGCACTCCGCGGCGTGCTGCACGACCGGATGACGGAGTCGATCCTGGAGCGGCCGGAGGACGGGGAGAAGCTCTTCACTCGCGCGGAGCCCCGGCCGCTGTCGCGTATCGACCTCGCCCCCGGCCGCAGTGCGCTGGAAGCCGCCAACAAGCGCCTCGGCCTGGCGCTGGCCGACGACGAGATTGACTACTTGATGAGCAGCTACGCCGTGCTCGGGCGGAGCCCCACGGACGTGGAGCTGATGATGTTCGCGCAAGCGAACAGCGAGCATTGCCGACACAAAATCTTCAACGCGGACTTCGTGGTCGATGGACAGAAGCGCGAAAAGTCCCTGTTCAAGCTGATCCGAGCCAGCACCGAGGCGAGCCCGTCCGGCGTGCTTTCGGCCTACAAGGACAACGCTGCGGTCATGGAGGGCCACCAGGCGGCGCGGTTCTGGCCGAGCCTTGATAGCGGCGAGTACGGCTACCGGACGGAGCCAGTGGACATTTTGATGAAGGTGGAGACCCACAACCACCCGACCGCCATCTCACCCTTTCCAGGCGCTGCCACCGGCTCCGGCGGCGAGATCAGGGATGAGGGAGCGACGGGGCGAGGAGCGAAGCCGAAAGCGGGGCTCACCGGCTTCTCGGTCTCGAACCTGCGGTTGCCCGGCGCGCTTCGTCCGTGGGAGGTCGAGTACGGCAAGCCGCAGCGCATCGCCTCCGCCTTGGACATCATGCTCGAGGCGCCGCTCGGCGGCGCTGCGTTCAACAACGAGTTCGGTCGCCCCAACCTGTGCGGCTACTTCCGCACTTTCGAGCTCTCCACACCGGGCCCCGCAGGGCGTGAAGTGCGCGGCTACCACAAGCCGATCATGCTCGCGGGCGGTCTGGGCAACATCCGCCGCGACCACGTACAGAAAAGCGAGATCCCGCCGGGCGCGAAGATCGTGGTGCTGGGCGGACCGGCGATGCTGATAGGCCTGGGCGGAGGCGCCGCCTCCAGCATGGCGTCTGGCGCGTCCGAGGAGGACTTGGATTTTGCCTCCGTGCAGCGCGACAACCCGGAGATGCAGCGTCGGTGTCAGGAAGTCATCGATCGCTGCTGGGGGCTCGGGGACGGAAACCCCATCGTCTCGATCCACGACGTAGGCGCGGGGGGGCTCTCCAATGCGCTGCCGGAGCTGGTCAACGACAGCGGCCGCGGCGCGACGTTTTCGCTGCGCGCCATTCCCAGCGACGAGCCCGGCATGTCTCCGCTGGAGATTTGGTGCAACGAAGCGCAGGAGCGCTACGTCCTCGCCATCGGGGCGGAGTCACTCGCCGCGTTCGAAGCCATTTGCAAGCGCGAGCGCTGCCCGTACGCGGTCGTCGGGACGGCCACTGCGGAGCGCCAGCTCAAGCTCGCGGACGTGCACTTCGGGGACCAGCCCATCGACATGCCGCTCGAGGTCCTGCTCGGCAAGCCGCCCAAGATGACGCGCACGGCCCAGACCGGCGAATTTCAGCCGGATTCGCTCCAGCACTCGCGCATCGACATCCGCGAGGCGCTCTTCCGCGTTCTTCGTCTGCCGACCGTCGCCGACAAGACCTTCCTCATCACCATCGGCGATCGCACCGTGGGCGGCCTGTGCTCTCGCGATCAGATGGTGGGCCCCTGGCAGGTGCCGGTCGCGGACGCCGCGCTCACCGCCACCGGCTACCAGTCGTACACCGGCGAGGCCATGGCCATGGGTGAGCGCACGCCGCTCGCGCTGCTCTCGGCCGCAGCCTCCGCGCGCATGGCGGTCGCCGAATCCATCACGAACATCGCCTGCGCCCCCATTGCCAAGCTCTCGGACATCAAGCTGAGCGCCAACTGGATGGCGCCTGCGGGCCACCCCGGCGAAGACGCGCGCCTGTACGAGGCGGTGCAAGCGGTCGGGGCGGAGCTGTGCCCGGCACTGGGCATCGCCATCCCAGTCGGCAAGGATTCGATGTCGATGCGCACGGTCTGGCGGGACAACGGGGAAGAGCGGTCGGTCACCGCTCCGCTGTCTCTCATCGTGAGCGCGTTCGCGCCGGTGACGGACGTTCGTCGCGCGCTCACGCCAGAGCTCTCGCGCGATCACGGACCTAGCGAGCTCTTGCTCGTGGACCTGGGTCGCGGTCAGAACCGCCTGGGCGGTTCCGCGGTGCTGCAGGTTCACGGCAGCGTGGGCGAGGCGCCTCCGGATCTGGACGATCCGGAGCTGCTCAAGGGCTTCTTCGCAGCGATTCAAGACCTCAGCTCGGCCGGGCTGCTGCTCGCCTACCACGACCGCTCCGACGGGGGCTTGGTCGTTACCCTGCTGGAGATGGCGTTCGCGGCGTCGGCGGGGCTCGCCATCTCGCTGGAGACGCTCGGCGTAGACCCGCTCGCCGCGCTCTTCTCGGAAGAGCTGGGCGCGGTCTTGCAGGTGCGGGTGGGCGACGCGGAGAAGGTGCGTGAGGTGCTAGCGCTACACGGCCTCGCGGGCTGCATTCATTCGGTGGCCGCGGTGCTGGAAGACGACCGCATCGAGATCAGCCAAGGCGGCAAGGTGCTCATCGAGGAGAAGCGAAGCGTCTTGCGCAGCGTCTGGTCGGAGACGACGCACGCCCTCCAAAGACTGCGGGACGACGCGACGTGCGCGGACGAGGAGCAAGCGCTGCGCACCGACGCCAGCAACCTGGGTCTCAGCGTCAAGCCGAGCTTCGACATCGACGAAGACGTGGCCGCGCCGTTCATCGCCAAGTCCGGCGCCGCGCGGCCCAAGGTCGCGATTTTGCGAGAACAAGGCGTGAACGGCCAAATCGAGATGGCGGCCGCCTTCGACCGCGCGGGCTTCTCCGCGGTGGACGTGCACATGAGCGACCTGCTCAGCGGACGCGTGAGCCTGGCGGATTTCCAGGGCCTCGCTGCGTGCGGCGGCTTCAGCTACGGCGACGTGCTGGGCGCGGGCGGAGGGTGGGCCAAATCCATCCTGTTCCACGGCCGCACCCGCACCGAGCTGTCCGAGTTCTTCGCGCGGCGAAATACGTTCACCCTTGGCGTCTGCAACGGTTGTCAGATGGTCTCGGGGTTGCTCGAGCTCATCCCGGGCGCGACCGGCTTCCCGCGCTTCGTGCGTAACCGCTCGGAGCAGTTTGAGGCCCGGCTCAGCTTGGTGCGGGTGGAAAAGAGCCGGAGCGTGCTGCTCGCGGGCATGGAGGGCTCACTTTTGCCAATCGCGGTTGCCCACGGCGAAGGCCGCGCGGAGTTCGAGAGCGAAGCCTCACGCGTCGCCTTCGAGGAGAGCGGGCGCGTCGCGGTGCGCTTTGCGGACACGCGAGGCGAGGTCGCCAGCCGGTACCCGGAGAACCCGAACGGCTCGCCTGCGGGCATCGCCGCCATCACGAGCGAGGACGGCCGTGCCACGCTGATCATGCCGCACCCGGAGCGCGTGTTCCGAGCGGTGCAGTACAGCTGGCGCCCGCGCACCTGGCGCGAGGACGCCCCGTGGATGCGCCTCTTTCGCAACGCGCGCGCCTTCATCGCTTGAAGGCGCGGCCCGCGCGCCGTCACTTCGACATCGCTTTGATCGACTGCTCGGCCAGCCAGTAGATGCCCGCTTGGTCCTGCACGACCGAGCGCACGCAAGTCTTCGCTGGCTCGACCGCGAGCCGCTGCACCGCGCCGCCTTCCAGCGGCACCTTCAGCAGCTCGGAGCCGCTCGCGCAGGTCGCGCTGCCGCCCTTGGCGCGGAAGTAGAACGCGTGAGTAGCGTCCACCGCCAGCGCGTAGGCAGCGCCAGCGTCGAGCGTGGTGAACGCCGCACGAAGCCAACGTGCAGAGGCAGGCGCCCTCGATACACTCGAGCGCTTCGCCGCAAGCGGTGTGGTCGTCTGCGACCGCATAGCTGCACTGCCCCGTCTTCGAGTCGCACTCGCCCGGCCCGGACTCGCAGGGCGAGGGCTCGGTGCAGGTCACCGCTTCGCAGGGATCGGGCAGGCAGATGCCCTCATGGCACCCAAACGGGCAGGACCCGGCTTGACCCTCCTCGCAGTCACCGGCCCCCCCGCCGGAATCGCCGGCGGACCCGGGCGTGCCTGCCGCTACTTCGCCGGCGCCTCCACCCCGTGCGCCGCCGGCGCCGCCTTCGCCTGCTTGGTGACTCGAACCGGCCGCCGCGGTGCTGCCAGCGATGCCACCCTCGAAGTCCCGCTGCTTGTCCCCGCAGCTGAAACAGAGCAACGCTGCTCCCGCCCACGAGGCGACTCGAATTCGCATTCGAAGAGGCTACCACGGGGTGTTTTGCGGCCCGAATGCCGCCCGTCCGCTGGCGGTGGCGCCGCTCTCGGGCGGGCCCCAGGCCAGCCGAGCGCAACGTGCGGAGGCTGCGAGCTCTCGTAGAATGTTTCCGCGAGCCGGGAACAGGCTCTTGGTGCGCCGGCTTCCGACGCCCCTCGACCGGGGACAATCCAAGATCCTGCTGCGCGGACGCCGGTGTGGCTGGCGACGACCCCGCCAGTTTGTTACTCCTGAGCGGCCCATGATCACGGAGTCGCTGGCTGCCGAGCTCGAAAAACTGCTGACCCTCAACGAGCTGACCGAGCTCAGCCGTGCCTCTCTGGGAATGGATCCGGAGACTATCGGGGGCACCGCCGCCAAAGCCTCCTTCGCGCGGGCTCTCGTGCAGCGCTGCTTGAGGGTAGATGCAGTGCCCGCGCTGCTGGACGCGGTGGAGGCTACCGGCAAGCGTCTTTCGGAACCGCTGCAGAAGCTACGCGCCGACGGGCTGGTGCTCGAGCCCGCGCTCGGCCCCGGCATGGAGCTGGGGGACTTCTTGATCATCGGGGAGCTCGGGGCCGGACCTAGCGCCCGCGTGTACCGAGCGCGGCGCGAAGGCGAAGACGTACGCCTTCGCGTGCTGCGCGGCACCGTGCGGCGGCGCGACGCCGAACGCGCGCTCGTGCAAGCGCGGCTCACCGGGAGCATCGCCCACGCCAGCTTGCCGGACGGCGTGCAGACCGCGACGCTGGACTTCGCGGGGCACGCCTTGCTCACGATCGCGCACGACTTCGTCGCCGGTGAATCGCTCGCCCAAGTGCTGGCGAGGACGGGCGGGCGGCACCTGAACGCGGTGCTTCCACTGCTGTGGGCACTGGCGGAGCCACTCGCGACTTTGCATGCAGAGGGACGCGCCCACGGAGCGATTCACCCCGGCAACGTGATCGTGACGGACGTGACCCAGGCCTCGCCGAAGGTTCGCTTGCTGGATGCAGGCGCCGGCCTCGCGCGGCCTCCGCTTTCCGACCCGGGCGAGCAGCGCTGGGTCGCCTACCTCGCGCCCGAGCTGCTGCGCGGCAAAGCTCCGAGCCGAAGCAGCGACGTTTACGCGTTCGGCGTCCTGTTTTACGAGCTGATTTCCGGCAAGCCGCCGTACGTGGGTGACAGCCCGGCCGACGTGGCGCTCGGGCATTTGATCGAGAGCGCGGAGCCGCTGTCGTTCGTCGCGCCCGGAAACGGCGCCTCGCCCGCGGTGGAGACGCTCGTGCGCACGCTGCTGGAGAAGAACCCGGAGCAGCGCCCGCGGGACGCCACCGAGCTGCTGGAAGGGCTGCGCAAGCTCTGGCACGCCTCGCAGCGCCCGCCGAGCTTCATCACGGACGACCGCATCCCCGAGCTGTTCGCCAGCTTCGCCAAGGATCCAGAGGACGACGAAGAAGCGGCCAAGCTCGAGTCGATGATCGACCTCGGCGCATCCCCGGCCCTACTCGCGGACGGCTTCTACGCCCTCGCCAAGGAGCTGCGCGAGAAAGACGAGCAAGGGACGCGGCGGGTGGTACCGCGCCTGCTCGCCCGGGCCGCGCGGCTTTACGAAAAGGCGACGCAGCACGAGTCCGCGGAGAAGCTCTACAAGGGCTTGCTGCAGCTGGAGCCCGACAACCGCGCCACCGCCAAGGCGCTGGACAAGGTCAGGCGCGCGCTCGGAAAGCACGAGGAGCTGGTCGAGTCCTTGCTGGAGCGCAGTGAGTCCGCCTCCAACGACAGCGAGCGCGCGGAATACTTGTTCGCCATCGGCGACGTTTACGCCAACGACGTCGACGACAAAGATCAAGCCCTGGTCGCCTATACCCAGGCGTTCTGCGCGGACCCCACCGTAGACACGTACGCGGACGCCATCGAGCGGCTCGCGGGTACGCGCTACCAGAGCTGGGAGGAGGTCCTCGGCCTTTGCCTGGAGGCGGCAAACGGGGAGCTTTCCACCGACGCGCAGCACGACTTGTTCCAGCACATGGCGCGCTGGTATGCGGAGAAGGTGTCCCGGCCGGATCTGGCCTTGCCATGGCTGCAGCGCGTGCTCGAAATCGAGCCCAGCCACGAACGCTCGCTGGAGATGCTGGCGCAGATTTACCGCAAGGCGCAGCAATGGGCCGAGCTGTCCCAGGTGCTGGTGAAGCGCGCGGACGTGGCCGCGCCGAACGTGGCGCGCGACCTCCGGGCGGAGGCGGCAGAGATCGTCGCCAGCAAGCTGGGCAACGCGCAAGCCGCTCTCGAGCTACTCGAGTCCGTGGTCGCGGAAGATCCCGGACACGAGCAAGCGGTCAAAGCGATGGTGGAGCAGCTGCGTCAGCAAGGAGACGTGAAGCGCGCGCTCGGCGTGCTTTCGCGACGCGCGGCGACGCTCCAGGGTGAGGAGCGGCACGAGCTGCTCTGTGAGGTCGCGGAAGGGTACGAGGTCGAGGCCGACGATCTGGAAGCAGCCGAGAAGCTGTACAAACAAGTAGCCGCGGAAGACCCGAAATCGAGCGACGCGCTGCGAGGTCTGGACCGCGTCTACAGCCGCCAGAGCCGCTACCAAGAGCTCCTTCCCATATTGGAGCGCGAGGTCGAGCTGGCCGTCACGGCTCGACAAAAGATCACGCTGCTCGAGCGCGCGGCGGGGGTGTGGGACGAAGAGTTCTTGGATCACACCAAGGCCGCGGCCGCGTTGGAGCAGGTGATCGCGCTGGACCCGCTGCGGGTGGACGCCGCTCGCGAGCTCTCGCGGCACTACCGCTCCCTGGAGAAGTTCGTCGAGCTCGCCGAGCTTTACCAAACCCAAATCGACAAGAGCTCGGACGACAAGGTCAGGCTGGACGCCGCGCTGGCGCTCGGGCGGGTGCTCGGCACGGAGCTCTCCGCCCCTCAGCGCGCGATCGAGGCCTACGAGCTGGTGCTTTCGCTCGAGCCCGGTCACAAGGGCGCGCTGGACGCGCTGGCCACCCTGCGCGCCACCGCCGGTGATTCGGAGAGCGCGCTCGACGCAATCGAGGAGCTCGCGGAAGCCGCCAAGACACCAAAGGAGCGCGCCGAGCAGTACCTGCGCGCCTCTGCGCTGCTCGAGCAACGCGGCGACCTGGAGGCTTCCATCGCCCAGCTCAAACGCGCGATAGACGCAGCCCCGGAGGACGGCTCGGCGCGGGCCAAGCTCAAGTCCAAGTACACCACGATGGGCAACTTCGCCGGAGTGGTGGATCTGCTGGAAGAGGAGCTGGAAAACGCGAAGGGCGAGCACCAACGCGCCAAGCTCGCCGGGCAGATTGCGGTGTTGTGTCAGCGCCACCTGCAAGACACGGAGCGCGCCTCGTCGCTGGCGCAGCTCGCGTTCCATCTAGACCCCACCGAGCCCGGCGCGCTGCGCGTGCTCGGTAGGTTGGCCTACGACGACGGCCGCTTCATGGAGGCGGCCAAGCGCCTCGAGCCGGTGATCTCCGTGCTGGAAGGCATGGAAGTGAACGAGGCGGCGGACGTCGCGCGCCTTTACATCGAGGCGCTCGTGAAGGGCGGCTCGGCCGAGAAGGCCATGGTCATGGTCGAAGGCTTGCGTCGGTTCTTCGCGGACGACGCGCGCGCGCTGCTCGCGGTAGCGGAGCTCGCCGCCAAGAACGACGCGCCCGAGCAAGCCTACGCGCTCACCCAAGATTTGCTGAAGCGGCTCGGCCCGAGCCTGGGCCTGGGCGACGCCGCCAAGGCGGAGCGCTTGCGCGGTGAGGCGCTGATCGGCCTCGGCCGTCACGACGAAGGCATCAGCGCGCTGGAGCGCGCGCTCGAAACCGACGCACGTGACCTCTCCCCGCTGGACGCGATCGCGGCCGCGCATTCCAAGCTCGGCCGCTACGATCAAGCGCTGGAGACGCTGTACCGCAAGCTAGAGCGCACGCTGGGCGAAGACCGCGCCAAGCTGCTGCTGCAAATCGGTGATTTGGCAGCCACGCGCCTGAAAAACTCGGATTACGCGGCAAAGAGCTACCTGCTCGCGCTCAGCGAAAAGCCCAACGATCGCGATATTTTGACCAAGCTGATGCAGCTGTACGGCACCGAAAAGGACTGGCCGTCACTCATCCAGGTCATCACCAAGCTGGCCGAGGTCGTCACCGAGAAGAAGCACAAGGCCAAATACCTTCACACCGCGAGCATGATCGCCTCGCGCGAGCTGCAAGACTCCAAGCTGGCGCAGCAGCTGCTCGAGCAATCACTGGAGCTCGACCCTTCCGCGATCGCGGCCTTGGACGAAGCCCTGAGCTTGCGCCAAAAGGCTCGCGACTGGGAGGGCGTGAAGAACCTCCTCAAGCTGCGCGTCACGCACGCGCACGACGTAGGCGACACGGAGCTCCTCCTCACGACCATGTGGCAACTAGCGGACGTGTACGAGAAGCACCTGAAGCGGACCGAGCAAGCCATCGCCGTCTGCCGCGAGGCGCACCAAGTGGAGCCGGAGAACGTTCGCTGGGCAGAGCGCCTGGCCCGGCTATATGCGGACGACGCGGCCGGCTCTTTCGCAGAGTCCGTGCCGCTCCTCGGCGAGTGGATCGATCGCGACCCCTACCAGAGCGAGCCGTATCAGCTGCTCCGCCGCATCTATACCGGCGTGCGTCACGCGGACGGCGCGTGGAGCGCTTGCCAGGCGCTGCACGCTTTGGGCCGCGCGGAGCCGGACGAAGAGCGCTTCTACAGCCGACTCCGCAACGAGGAGCCAGTGACGGCTGCAGACAGCCTGACCCTCACGGACTGGCCCGAGTACATCCTACCCAGCGAGCACGACCCGGCGCTCACCGCGCTCATGGCCCTGCTGGAGCCCCTCGTGCTCGGAGCGCGCGCGAAAGGCATCGACCAGTACGGCCTCACGCCGGAGCACTTGCTGAGCTCGGAAACCTACCCCTACGGCTTAGTCCAAGCGATCAAGACCGCCGCGGACACGCTCGGGCTCTCGGAGCCGCCGATGTTCCAAAACCAGGGCGACCCCGGCGTGCTCACCTTCCTCGCGACGCGGCCCGCTTCCATCGCTCTCGGCGCAGGCGCCTTTGCGTCGGAGCTACCGCTCGTCACTTCCACCTTCGTGGCAGGTCGCGCGGTCGCGTACTTCGTACCAGGCTTTTTCCTACGTCAGGTATTGAGCAACATGACCGCGCTGAAGAGCTGGGTGTTCGCGGCCATTCGCCTCGTGAAGCCGAAGTTCCCGGTCGCGGCCGAGCTGGAGCCGTTGGTCGCGCAGGCGCAGCGTGAGCTCAGCTCCGCGCCGATGCCCGTGGCGCAGCGCGAGCAGCTCACGGACGTCGTGTCCAAGCTGCTGCGGTCGACCGAGTCGCTAGACCTCAAGAAGTGGGCGCACTCGGTGGACCACGCCGCGGACCGGGCCGGCCTCGTCATGTGCCAGGATCTGGAGCACGCCGTATCGCTCATCAAAGCCATCCCGGCGGAAGAAGGCGCTCCGCCTGCAAATCAGCGCATCGAGAAGCTGATCACGTATTCGATCAGCACCGCCCACCTCACGCTGCGCGAAAAGCTAGGAACCGGCGTCGGCGGGTGACCGCTTGCATCGGGCCGCGCCGACGAAAGTCGTGCGCGGTCGAATGCCTCTGCGTTTTGGTGAGCCGAATGTGCGACCTTTGGCCACCTTTACTGACGCAGGCGACGTTCCCCGATGGAGCCGGTTCGCAACCTCCTCAGTTTTTGCCTCTTGTGCCTGGCGGCAGCGCCGGGGTGCACCGGCTACGTGCAAGACGCGCCAGGCCTGAGCGAGCCTGCGCCACAGGTGCCGGAGACGTCTCAGCCTGATACGGCGGTGGTCGCTGCAGCCGCGGAGCCGCAGGTGGACGGAACCGGAGCGCTCGCGAGCAGCGTCGGCATCGCCGAGGTCGCGGTGTACCAAGGGGTCAAAGTCAGCGTGGCGCGGGACGGCGCCGCGGTTCCGAAGCGCAACGCCGACCTAGTCCAGGGCCGGGAGGCGCTCGTGCGCGTGTTCGTGGCCCCCCGCGACGGGTTCGTCAGCCGAGTGCTGCGCGCACGCATCACGCTCGCAGAAGACGGCGCTGCGGTACGCTCCTTCGAGCAAAGCCTTGCTGTGCGCGGGTCCTCCACGGAGGCGGACCCGGCTTCCACCTTCAACGTGGAGCTACCGAAGGACGCGTTCGGCCCCAGCACGCGCTACGCGGTGGAGCTGCTGGAGGCATCGACTACCGCCCTCGCTCTCGGCAGTTCGGCGGGCGCACGCTTTCCCGAGCAGGGCCTTGCTCCCGTCGGTGCGCGAGAAACGGGTCCGGTGCGCGTTTTGCTCGTGCCGGTGCGCTACGAGACGGACGGCTCGGGCCGCTTGCCGGACACGTCCGCGGACCAGCTCGCGCAGATGGCGCGCCGCCTGTATTCCATGTACCCGACGACGGGGGTCGAGCTCTCGCTCCGCGCTCAAGTAGCGACGAGTCGCGCGGATTTGGGGGATATGCTCGACCAAATGCGCGAGCTCCGCGCAACCGACTCCCCGCCGAGCGACCTCGCCTACTACGGCATGGTGCGCCAGGCGGAGACGTTCGGCGACTACTGCCAAGGCACGTGCACCACTGGCATCGCCGGGTTCGGCAGCATGAGCGGCACGTCCGGCGCTGGCATGGGCATCGGCTTCCCCAGCGCCGCCGTGAGCACCTTCGTGCACGAGCTCGGGCACATCTACCGCCGCCCCCACGCGCCGTGCGGCGGCGCGAGCGGGGCCGACGCGAGCTACCCGTACCCGAACGGGGCACTCGGCTCCTGGGGGTATGACGTGCAAACACGCGAGCTGTTCGAGCCCCAGAGCCACGTGGACTTCATGACCTATTGCTCGCCGGAATGGATCAGCGACTACAGCTACCAGCAGCTCCTGGAGCGCATCGTGGTCGTCAACCGCGCGGCCGCCTTCCGCGTCATCGGTCCTACCGAGCCGCGGCGCTTCCGCACGCTGCGGGTCCGTGGCGGGAGCGCACGTTGGGGCTTGGATTTCACCGCGCACCGCCCGCCGGGTGACCCGGCCGCCGTGCGAGCTCTGGACTCTCGCGGCGCGCTGATAGAAGAGGCCGAAGCCTCCTACGAGCAGGGGGCGGAAGGCGAAATGTCGTACTTCGTGCCCGCAGAGCGCAGCGGCTGGCACGCGGTTCAGGTCCCGGGCGCCGCGCCGCTCGCCTACGCCGCGGCTTCGAGCAACGTGCCGTTCAGCCGCTGACCCTGAGCGCCGCGTCGTACTCGGGGATCGCGGGTGCAACCTCCGCCAGCGCTTCGAGCTCTTGCACGAACGGCAGCTCGAACAGCGCGGCCGAATACGCGGCGGCGTCCTCCGGTAGGGGCACACCGTAGGTGCGGAAACGCGTGACGACGGGGAAGAACATGCAGTCCGCGATGCTGAACTCGCCCAAAAGAAACCGGCCCTTCGCGGTGGACAGAGAAGCCCGAAAGATGTCCAGCACGCGGGCGATGTCCGCCGCTACCTCGGCTTGGTGGGCGCGGCCGGGCGCGCGAGCACGCAGGTTGGTGGTGAGGCTTTGACGGAGCGCCGAGAAGCCGCTGTGCATCTCGCAGGCGATGGCGCGACCGCGCGCACGAAGGTGAGGATCCTCGGGCCAGAGCTTGGCGGCAGGGGCGAGCTCGGCCACGTATTCGCAGATCGCGAGCGATTCATGGACGCTGAGCGAGCCGTCCACCAGCACCGGGACCTTGCCCGCGCCGGAAAACGACAAGATCTTGTCCTTCCAGCCGTCCGCCGTGCGCAGACCGACGTCGAACGTTTTGAAAGGGAGCTGGGCGTGCTTGAGCGCCAACCACGGGCGCATGCTCCACGACGAGTAGTTCAGGTTGCCGCAAACGAGACGCAACATGCGCGGAGGCTACAAGGTTTCTTGCGCGGTGAAAGGCGCGATTGAACTTCTTTTCAGCGAGATTCGCCGTCCGGCAACGGGCAGCCGGTGCTCCCGACCCGGAGGCGTTCATGCACTCCTCGGCAGCTCTGACCAGGGTCGTCGTTGATGCCAGCGACCACCGCCCCGCACGGGAACGCGCCGGTCGCGGGCTCCCACAGCGGCACGTCCGTGACCGCGCCGTTCAGGTAACGGAGGATGATGCTCGCGCCCACGTAACCGTCCGCGCCGGCCGCCCGCCGAAGCGGACTATCTCGATGGAGATAGACGAGGCAGTCGTCGCCGCCGGCCTCGCTGAGCGGCTGCAACACCCGCGAGTCGCGAGGTGCAAAGCTCACCGCTTCGGTTCCGGGGTCGACGGCCGCGCAGTGTTCGAAGGACCAGTCCGCGACCCCGCTCGCTCCGAACGCCACACCGCTGAAGCCCCGCACTAGGGCCCGTGAAGCGCTCGCCGAGAACTCGAGCCCCTGGTTGCCGGCTCCGCGGGACAGCTCCACCCCGTCCGCGACCCGGGCCAGGGTGACGTTGTCGACGCGCGTGCCGGGCGCCGCGTCGACCGCAACTCCGACCGCAGCTTCCTCCACCGCGCCGTCTACGACGAGCGTATCGGTCACGATGCGCTCGGGTGCTTCGCACGGCGCGGCGTCACCGCAGCGGGTTTCGATCTTGAACCCGGCGGCGAGCGCGTCGCGCACCACGTTGCCGAACAGGCGCGCGCCGCTCACTGGGTAGGGGGGCGCGTCCGTGTAAGGCGAGCCGCTGGGACGCCCCACGACGCTGAAGCCGGTGCCAACCACCTCGGCCACGTTGTTCTCGAGCACGGCGGAAGAAGACTCCTCGATTTGAATCGCGACCTCGCCGCGTGTCGGATCGTCCGTGCCCACGGTGCCTTCGGCGCTCTCGGCGTAGCGCGAGTGGAAGTAGTTGCGCCGGAACGTCACGAAGCGGCTGCGCACCGCCTCGAACGCGTTGTGATGAAAGTCGTAAGCTTCGCACTCCTCCACCAGCACGTGGTCGGCTTCCAGCACGCGCAGGAGGTGAGTGTGGCGGTGGTGATTGGGCCGGAGCAGCAGCAACCGCCGCAGGGCGACGTCCTTGCCGCCTTGCACCATCGCGACCGTGCCGACGTCGGTCCCTGGTTCCACGCTGTCGACGTGCTCGTTCATCAGGGTGAGGCCCTCGACCACCCAATGCTCGCAGCCCCGCAGCTCCAGCGGCACGCGCGCGCCATCGCCATGCAGGAGCGCGCGGCGCTCCGACTCGGCTCGCACGAGGATGGGGCGGCCGGCTCGACCGCTACGGACCCCGTCGCCGCAATTCACCTGGAGCAGGCCGGTGCTCCGCGGTTCGTAGTCGCCGTCCAACAGCAGCAGGGTGTGACCTGGCTCGAGCTGGGCAGTGGCGTGCGCGAACGTTCGCCAAGGCAAAGCGCGCGTGCCGGAGTTGTCGTCGGAGCCGTGCGGCGAAATATAGAAGGTGCTCGGCAAGTCTGCGCCGATCGGCACGTCTACCGCGCCGAGCTCGCATCCGAGCGCGAGGAGCGCGCTGAACCAGGCCGGCCCCATTCGCACGTTCACCTCACTTGCAGGCGGCCTGCACGCGCGCGACGGCGGGAGAGCCCGGGTAGCGCCGGACGAAGCGTTGCGCAGACGCGCGCGCCTTCTCGACACGCCCGCTCGAGCAAAGCGCGAAGACCTTGGCCGCGTCCGCCTCCGCGCGGAGCACGCCGCCGGGAAAGCGCCGGTCGTAGGAGTCGAGCTTGCCGAGCGCGAGCTGGGGCTGGCCGGATCGCAGCGCCCTCTGCACGTCCGCGAGCAGGGCGGCTTCCTCTTGCAAGCGCAGCCCCGAAGGCACTTTGGTGGTGCGCGCGGCGGTGGGCGCCGGCGCAGTCACGGCTGGCGGCGGCGTGAGCGGCTCGGGAACCGGCGGCGGCCTCGGCGCGGCCGAGCTGGGCGCGGCGTGGGCGACTGCAGGCGCAGGCGCGGGCTCTCCCGCGCGGAGCGCAAACAAACCAGCAGCACCCGTCGCGATCGCTCCGGCCACTGCGAGCCCCTTCACGAGCGCACCCGCGCCGCTCACCTTGCCGGTGGCGGTGGCTCCGGCCGTCGCGCTCGCTCCCTCGGCCGCGATGCGGGCCGTTACCGCGCCATGAAGGCTCGAAAGCTGATTCGGGCCGGGGTCGTCCCCAGCGCGGGAAAGCTCCACCAAACGATGGGCTCGCCGCTCCAGCCCCGTGCTCACTTTGGCCCCTCGCCGAGTAACTTGGAAAGCTCCGCCTCGAAGGCACGCCGCGCGGCCCGAAGCCTCGAGTAGGCGGTGTTCACGTTGACCTCCAGCGCTTCGGCGGCCTCGGCGACGCTCGTCTGCTCCAGCTCGACCATGACGAGCAGCGCGCGCTTTTCGTCGTCCAGCTGCTCGAGGACGCGGTGCAGCAAGTCCGTCGCTTGGCGCTGCAGGGTGCGTTCGAACGGCCCTTCGTGAGCCGGCGCCGAGAGCGCGCGTCCGAGCTCGTTCGGAATCGAGGTCTCGCGCACCGCGACGCCGCGCGCTTTGCGGCGATGCCGAGCCGCGACCCGCAGCACGATGCCGAATATCCAGGTGCGGAGGCTGGAGCGCCCCTCGAACTCGGGTAGCCGGCGATGAACGACGAGAAAGACATCCTGCGCAGCGTCTTCGAGCGCCGCGTCGGGTACACCGAGGCGGCGAAGGTTGCGCCAGACCAGCTTCGCGCAGCTTTCATACACCTCCGCGAATGCGGGCGATGGGGTTGGCCGCGTGTCGAACGCTCCGACGCTTTCCGGTTGGGACAAGGCTCGCGGGGGCCGCCGCCGAATGGGCGGGAGCGGCGTCGCTTGAGAGTATCAGTGCAAGCGGCGCGGCGTTTCCGTGATCTGACGGTGCGATGCAGCGAGCTTTTCGAGCTCGATTTCAAAAATCCAAAACCAAGCCGGTGCGCGCAAACGCGGAACTTGCAGGAGTTTCGAATACCTGCCCCACCCCGAGCAGCACGAACCGTGGCTGGAATGGGCGCGCCGCGAGGCCTAGGTCCAGCTCGGCCGAAAGCCAGGAGGTGGCGCGCAGCCTACCTCGAGCGACGAGCAGCCCTGAGCCGATCAAGACGCGGGCTTCGTCCGGGTGGCTCGCTCCGAACGCCTCGGCGCTCAGGTATTCCAGCCGAAGCCCTGGACACACGTCGACCGCTCCGAGCCGGAACGGCAGGGCGGTGTAGCAACCCAGCAGCTCACCGGTGACGAGCCGCAGCTCCGCGCCGAGCTTCGGTCGATCGTCACGCGTGACCTCGCGCGTCTGGTGAACGGCGCCGCCGAGCTCGAGGCTGAGCCTGCGGTAGCGCAGCCCCACTCCTCCGCCGGTAGAAGCGGTTGGCTCGTTCAACAACTGCAGCAGCACGCCGACGGATGCGTGGAGGTAAGGGCGCAGCTCGCGCGACGGCGGCGGCTGGCTGGGCCGCGGCGCGCTCGGTAGTGCGCGCGGCGGAGGCGCTCGGGGCGGCGGCGGCGGTGCCGAGGGCGCCGGGGGCGGCTCGGGGGGGTCTTCCGTCGTCGACGCGGTAAAGC
>SECP01000010.1 GCA_004193285.1 Myxococcales bacterium
ACCGGTCCCTACGATGGCGCCGCCGTCAGTGCCGCCAGCGTTGCGATCGAGGGCCGCGCCGAGCAGCACCCTTACGACGACGACGATGAGGAGGAAGACCTGCCCACGGTCAAGCCGAAGCGCGCGTGGTACGGCTGGCAGACGCTCATCGTGGATGGTGCGTCGCTTTCGGCGGTGCTGCTCGGCGCGGCCCTCGATCGCAACGCTGGCGGCACTGACGGCGGCGCCATCGTAGGGACCGGTCTGCTCGCCTATGAATTCGGCCCGGGCGTCGTGCACTTCGTCCATCGCAACCCGGGCCGCGGCTTCGCGAGCTTCGGAGTTCGGCTCGGCATGCCGCTCGCTGGTGCTTTCCTGGGCGCGAGCCTCTCCAGCAACTGTGACGGCTACGAGTGTGAAGGCGATGGTGCGGGGGCAGGCCTGCTGCTGGGTATGGCCGGCGCCATCGCGATCGATGCCGCGGTTTTTGCCTACGACGACCGACGTCCGCGCCCCGCGCGCACCGGGGCGCGCATCGTTCCGCTCGCATCGCTCCGCCCGGGGCACGCGTGGATTGGGCTCGGCGGCGAGCTTTGAGTCAGGGCAGGGGGAGCAACGTCAACGTCTCGCCCGGGCTAGCCCCGAGCTGCTCCGCAAAGTCGCTCGGCAGCAGCAGCTGCCCTTCGCGCTCGGTGAAGCGGCAAGCGACGGCCCGGAAGTAGGGCGCCTGTTTCCGCTCGGCCGCGACGAGCGCACGCGCCTTCGCGCCCCCGTCTCCGTCCGTGAGGACGCCGCCGAACGGGAGCTGGCGAGTCGCTTGCACGAGCGAGACCTCGTCGGCGCTTGCCACGAAGTGCGGCCCGCCGTCGAAGGGGTCGATGCGCTCGGCGTAGCGGAACCCAACTCGCCGCAGCATGCGCTCGACCCCTCGCGTTTGCGCGCCCACCTTGCCGATGACGTCCTGAGCGTCCTGCGACAGCAGGCTGGCGTACACCTCGCCGCGCGGAAACAAGTCGCGAATGAAGGTCTTGTCCTCGCTCGAGCGCAGGTCCGCCTCCGCGTAGCTCATGCCGGTGAAGCGGCGCCCGAACGCTTCCCACAAATGGCTCGTGCCGTCCGGCTCCAGCGGCGGCATCAGCTCGGCGAGCAGCTCGCTCTTGAAGAGGTCCCGGTGCGCGGCGATGAACGCGAAGCGCACGTAGGAAATCAGCAAGCCGAGCTTCTCGTCCGCGCGGCGATGCTCCGGGTGCACGACGAGGCCTCCTAGCTCCGTCGGGCCATCGTAGGAGAACCCGATGCGCAGGACGCGGTGCTGAAAGTGCTTGTCGGTCGAGCTCGAATACTTCTCCTCGGTGCTGACGTCCAAATAGATGTAGGGCGCGTCACGGCGGCCGAGCTGCGCGACGATCATGGACGTGCCCACCGCTTCGCCGCGCTCGAGGTCTCGGATCAAGAAGACGTACTTGCGCCGCCGAGGGTTCTCGATTTGACCGGTGAAGCTCTTCTCGGAGGTCTCCAGCAAGCGAGTGATGTGCCCTGGCTCGTGCGGCAGGTTCACCGAGTTGAGGTGGCGGGCGAGGTTGAGCAGCTCGCCGAGGTCACTCGGCACTGCCCCGCGGATCTCGTAGCGAGCCATTCAGGGAACTCGAAAACCTAGCACGATCGGGAATTTTGCGGGCGCTCGGCCGCTCTTCCCCGGCGCGCCCCCCACACGCCGTGGTACGGACCGCGCACCTGGATGGCGATCATTCCCCCAGATTGGGCGTTTCCGCGAGCCGATTCGCTCCCCCCGTACGCCTTCGTCACGACGGACGCGGCGAAGGCAAAAGTGCTGGCGGCCGGCGCGGATCTCATCGACCTGGGGCTCGGCAACCCGGACCGCCCACCCCCCGCGGCCATCGTGGACGTGCTGCATGCGCACGCGGACGCGGCCCAGAGCCACCGCTACCACCCGGGTATCGGCTTGCTCGAGCTACGCCAAGCGATAGGTCATTGGTACGCGGGGCGCTACGGGCTAACGCTCGACGTCGATTCCGAGGTGGTGGTGTGCATGGGGGCGAAGGAGGGCATCAGTCATTTTTGCTTCGCCGCGCTGAGCCCGGGCGACGTCGTCGTCGCACCGGACCCGTGTTACCCGATCCACGCCGGGGGGCCGCGGATCGCGGGCGCCGAGGTCGAGCCCTACGAGGCTCGCGCCGACGTCGCGCCGGCGGACGCGGTCGCCGCGGCCCTGGCGCGCGTCACCGCGCGCGGAGGGCGGACGAAGCTGGTGCTCGCGAACTATCCGCAAAATCCGACCGGCCGCAGCGTCAGCAAGGCCGAGCTGGCAGCGCTCGTGCGCGTGGTCCAGCGTTCGGGCGCGCTGCTGCTGCATGATTTGGCGTACGCGGATTTGGACTTCCAAGCGCGGTTTGCGCCCAGCATCTTCGATTGCGGAGTGCCCGCAGACGAAGTGAGAGCCTTCGCGGTCGAGGTCTGCTCGCTGTCCAAGAGCTACAGCATGCCGGGCTGGCGCGTTGGCTTCGTCGTCGGTAGCGAGCGCATGGTGGGCGCGCTGTCGCACCTGAAGAGCTACCTGGACTACGGCAGCTTCGTGCCGATCCACCATGCGGCGGCTTGGGCGCTCAGGCATGGGGACGCCATCGCGAGCGAGCTGCGCGAGCTGTACCGAGCGCGGGCCACCACGCTCGTGGCCGGTCTGCGTGAAGCGGGCTGGCCGGAGGTGGTAGAGCCGAGCAGCACCATGTTCGTGTGGGCGCCGCTCCCGCCCGCGTGGCGCGAGCGCGGCTCCATGGCCGCGGTCACCAGCCTCATCCAGGAAGCGCACGTCGCTGCGTCGCCGGGTGTGTGCTTCGGCCCCGGCGGCGACGGCCACGTGCGCTTCGCGCTCATCGAAGATCCGCCGCGCCTGCTGGAAGCTTGTGCCCGCATCGGGCGCTGGCTCGCGCGCTGAGGCGGCTCACGGCGCCGGCGGGGGCACGCTGGTGGGGACGGAGGCGGCCGAGATGCTGACCCGCTGTTCCTCGGGTGGCCGGCGCAGCCGCTGAAGCGCGGCCAGTGCCCCCCTCAGCGCGAGCGCGACGATGCCGCCGAGCGCGACTGCGTTCAGCGCTAGCAGCCCGAACGCTCCATGGTGCAAGAGCCGGCCTCCCCAATCCCAGAGGTCCCAAAGCCGCGTCAGGTCCGGAGTCAACGTGAACGCGGTCTCTTGCGTCAAACGAGGGCTGTAGCGGAGGTCCACCCAGGCGTACGCGACGATCGCCGCCGTCGCGGCAGCCCACGCCTTCAAGAAGCCCGCGACGGAGTCCACTTCGGAGTCTAACACGCAGCCGAGGGCGCGCCGGCCGCGCCCAGCGAGAGCGAGAGCGAGCCCGAGCCGCGATGCGTCGAAAAGACACAGGTTTCCGAGCGCCGCCGAGACGCGCGGTCGCGAAGGTCGTGTTACGTTTCGGTGCTTTGACACGGGCTTTCACTCTCTCTGGACTTGCTCGCGCCTCAAAGGGCCTGGTCAAGCGAGGGCTGCGGGCCGCCGTTCAGGCGCAGGCGGGAAAGGCGGGCGGAATCCCTCCCGAGCACTTCGGCCTCACGCGCGGCCCGAATGGCGAGCTCAGCCTCAGCGGAGTGACCTTCGCGGCGCTGACCGAGCGCTTCGGCTCTCCTCTTCACGTCGTGAACGCGGCGCGCCTGCGCGACAACGCGCGGCGGTTCGTCAGCGCAGCACGGCGAGGGCCCGCGGACGTGGACGTGTTCTACTCGTTCAAGACGAACCCGGTTCCGGGCGTGATCGCGATGCTGCGCGAGCAGGGCTTCGGGGCCGAGGTCATCTCACACTACGAGCTGTGGCTGGCGCAAAAGCTCGGGTTCGCGCCCGACCGCATCGTCTACAACGGCCCGGTCAAATCGGACGAGTCGCTGCGCGAGGCCATCGCGAGCGACATCTTGCTCCTGAACGTGAACCACCGCGAAGAGCTGGAGCGGGTGGTGCGCATCGCGCGCGAGCTCGGCCGGCGGCCACGGGTCGGGGTGCGGGTCACGGTGGGGGAGGGCTGGTCCGGGCAATTCGGGACTCCAGTCGCCGGGGGCCTCGCCCTCCGCGTTTTCGAAGAGGCGGTCGCCAGCGGCGCGCTGAACGTGGTGGGGCTCCACGCGCACCGGGGCGGCATGCTCCGTTCCGAGGCGGACGTCACGGCGTTCGTAGACCAGGCGCTCGCCTTCGTGGAGGAGCTGCACGAACGCCTGGGGCTCGACCTCACCTTGCTCAACCTCGGGGGGAGCCTCGCGTCTCCGAGCGTGCGAGGCCTCTCGGACCAAGAGCTTCGGCTCAACCGCACGTTCGGCAGGGACATCGCGGCACCCGAGCCGTCGATGGCGCTGGGTATCGAACGCCACGTCGCGCTCGTCAGCGAGCGGGTGGCGAGCCATTTCGCCACCCGCAGCCGACCGGCGCCGCGCGTGCTCTTGGAGCCGGGGCGCTCCGTCACGAGCGACTCGCAGCTCCTGGTCAGCCAGGTCCAGAGCCTGAAGGCGGATGCCGAACGGCTGTATGCCATCTTGAATGCCGGCATCAACTTGGCGGACAGCTGCCGCAGCGAGTACCACCAGCTCTTCGTGGCGAGCGCCACCGCCGGCAGGGCGGAGCGGCTGCACGCGCTCGCAGGTCCCATCTGCACGCCGGGGGACACCTTGCACTGGGGCGTGCGGCTGCCCGCGCTGCAAGCAGGAGACCACCTGCTGGTGATGGACGCCGGCGCCTACTTCGTGCCGTTTTCGACTTCGTTCTCGTTCCCCCGGCCCGCCATCGTGACCGTCGATGACGGCCGCGTGGAGCTCCTCCGACGCGCCGAAACGTTCGACGACCTACTGGCATTCGATGAGCTGCAAAGGTAGGGAGCCATTTCACCACGCAGGTGGTCGGCTCGGGAGCCAGAGCTCGAGAGCCGCGGCCCCGCGTGGCGCCGCCGCTGGCGCAAGCTGGTGGGGGCACGCCCAACGCAGCGTCATCCCATGAGCCACCTTCCGAACAGCGCTGCGTCAGCTGCCCATTTCGCGGCGCGCCCCCCGCGCGCGGCTCACGGCGCACGCCCGCCGGTGCTGCTCACGATGCCCGGCTACCACGGCACTCTGGCCGCGGTGCGAAACCTCGGGCGCAACGGCATTTCCGTGACGACCGCGGATCCGGCCCGCTTCACGACCGGGAGCTGGTCCAAGTACGCAACGGAGCACGTGCGCTGTCCGCCGGTGAGGCGCACCGATCGGTTCCTCGAGTGGCTACTCGCGTTCGGGCGCAGTCGGGGGCCCTACGTGCTCTTGCCCACGTGCGACGACACCGCCTTCCTCTACTCCCTGCACCGAAGCGAGCTGTCCAAGTACTTCTACCTCGGCTTGCCGGACGTGACGGTGCTGCACTCGCTGCTGAACAAGCGCTTGCTTCGTGAGCACGCGGGCGCGGTGGGCCTGGCGACGCCTCAGAGCTGGATGCCGAGCTCGATTGCGGAAGTGGAGCAGCTGGCGCGAGAGGCTCGCTTCCCACTGCTCATCAAGCCCACGACGCAGGTGTTGTTCGATCCACGCGTCAAGGGCGCGCTCGTCAAAGAGCGCAAGAAGCTGGTCCCCACCTACAAGGACGTGTCGGGCGAAGCCTTCGGGCAGGAGCTGCGCGACTACGACGCTTCCGTCACGCGGCCGATCATCCAGGAGTTTTTCACGGACGCGGCCACGACGGGCATTTACAGCATTTGCGGCCACGCGCAGGGCGGCCGCATCGTCGGCTCGCGTAGCATGCGCAAGGTGCTGCAGTGGCCGCGGCGGTTGGGCATCGGTGTCTGCTTCGAAGGGGCGGAGCCGAGCGAGGACCTCGTGCGCGGCTTGGAGCGCCTCACCGAGCGCGTGGGTTTCAGCGGCACGTTCGAGGCCGAGTTCGTTCAAGATGGCACGCGCCGGCTGCTCATCGACTTCAACCCGCGCTTCTACAACCAGATGGGCTTCGACATCGCCAGAGGGCTGCCCCTGCCGCTGCTCGCCTATCTGGATGCCATTGGCGAGGCGTACGAGCCGCCGCCGAGCCCTTCCGGCGACGCCGCCGGGGAAGTAACGGCCTACGCCCACGGCGCGGCGCTCCAGCTGCTCCTCGGCTCGCAGCGCCTCTCGGGCGCGCTCAGCCGCGAGGAGTGGCAAAAGTGGCGTCACTGGCGAGACGGGCAGCGCCGGGTAGACGCGGTGGTGGACGCGGACGACCCGATGCCGGCCCTGTTCGACAAGATGAACATCGCGCGGGACGTCGCGCGGCACCCGCTGCGCTTCGTCAACGTGATCGCGCTGAATCGAACCTAGCCGCGGCGGCCGAGCCTCGTGGCATCATGCGATCCCCATGTCGCTATACGGAGCGATCGAAGCCGGCGGTACCAAGTTCATCTGCGCGGTGGGAGACAGCCCGAGCGACTTGCGCGCGCACGCTCGCTTCCCGACGACCACGCCAGCGGAAACGCTCGGCAAGTGCATCGACTTCTTCAAGGCGCAGCCAAGGATCGAAGCGCTCGGCGTCGGCTGCTTCGGCCCCCTCGAGCTCCGGCGCGGCGCGCTCCGGTACGGGCACGTCACGACCACGCCCAAGCCGGGGTGGTCCAACGCGGACGTGGTCGGCCCCCTGAAGCGAGCGCTAAAGGTGCCGATCGGCTTCGACACGGACGTGAATGGCGCGGTGCTGGGAGAGGCGCGCTGGGGCGCGGCGCAAGGCCTGGATACTGCGGTCTACGTCACCATCGGCACTGGCATCGGCGGGGGCGCCTTGATCGACGGCGAGCTCGTCCACGGCCTCGTGCACCCGGAGATGGGCCACTTGTTGCTGCCGCGAGAGCCGGACGACGCTAGCTTCGCCGGGGCGTGCCCCTTTCACGGGGCGCGCTGTTGGGAGGGCCTCGCTTCGGGGCCGGCGCTGGAGCGGCGCTGGGGCGCTCGAGCCGAGACGCTGCCGCCCGAGCACCCGGCTTGGGATCTGCAGGCGCGCTACATCGCCTCCGCGCTCACCACGCTGGTGCTCGTGCTCTCGCCGCAGCGGCTGATCTTAGGGGGCGGCGTGATGCAAGCGGCGCAGCTCTTCCCGCTCGCACGGGGGCACCTTCGGCGCTCACTCAACGGCTACGTGCAAGCGGAGGCGCTTGCGGCCGGTATCGATTCTTACCTCGTTCCTCCCGGGCTCGGTCAGCACGCGGGCATCGCCGGAGCGTTCGCGCTCGCGGAGCGCGCCGCGCAAGCACCGCAGACAGCGGCCCCGGACGCTCGCTAGTTGTCGTAGCGTCGTTCGGGAGTCGCGGCGGGTGCGTCTTGCGACTTCTTGCACCCGAAGAAGCCGCGACGCTTGATGATCTCGGCGATTTCGGCCGGGACCATCTGCTCCCAGGCGGCGTCACCGGCCTTGATTCGCTCCAGCACGTCCCGAGAAAAGATGCTGAGACAGTTCGGGTCGTAGTTCTCCAGCTGCAAAATGCAGCCGCGATCGACGAGGTGGCCGTACAGTTTGGTGAGCTCCTTGGCGACCTCCAGGTTCTCCACCTTGCTGAGCTTGCCGGTGTCCGGATCCAGGAACGGGTAGACGTACAGCTTGAGGTCGTTCTTGAACAGCCGCCCGAAGGACTCCAGGATCCCGCCGTCCAGATCCGCGTAGTACTTTTCGTCGAACAGCGTTTGCAGGCTGGCTGCGCCGAGCGTGATCGCGATGGGGCGCGACGTATGCTTTCGCAAATAGCTCGCGAGCCGGTAGTACTCGAAATAGTCGGAGATGAGCACGGTCTTGCCAGCCGCGGCGAGCACGTCCGCGCGGGCCAGAAAATCCCGGTAGTCGATCTGCCCGCCGACGATCAGGTTGCGCATCGTGATCTCGGCTAGCTCCACGATCTGCTCGCCGGGCGCGAGCGTCTTCTCGAACTCTTCGTGGGCCGCCTTCAACATGTCGATGTTCACGTGGCACACCGGGCGAAAGCTACCGCGCTCCACGAGCACCGGCTTTTTGTACAGCACCTCCGCGGGCTGCAGCACCTGGCCTTTGGGGCCGAACATCGCCGCGCCGGAGAGGCCGAGCTGGACGAGCTTCAGGCTCATGACGCGGTTGTCCACGTGACGAAACTCGATGCCCGAGAACTCGATCATGTCGATCTCGATGCGCTGCGTGTTCAAGTTGTCCAGCAAAGACTCCACGAGGCGATCCGGATCGTGGTGCATGAAGAAGGCGCCGTAGAGCAGGTTGACGCCGACGATGCCGAGCGCCTCCTGCTGCAGCGCGTTCTCCGCGTCCAGCATGCGCACGTGGATGATGATCTCGCTGTCTTGGTCGCGGGGGTGGGCCTGAAATTTGACCCCCATCCACCCATGACACTCGTTGGTGCCCTTGAAGTTGCGCGCAGATACCGTGTCCGCGAACGCGAAGAACGAGGTCGTGTCGCCACGCGCGTCGCGCAGGCGCTTCAAGTTCAAGTCGTGCTCGTAGTTGAGCATGCTCTCCAGGCGCTGCCGCGCCACGTAGCGCTGCGTCTGCCCGTAGATGGCGTCGCTCACCGCCATGTCGTACGCGCTGATGCTCTTGGCGATCGTGCCGGCCGCGCCCCCGACCCGAAAGAACCAGCGCACGACCTCCTGCCCCGCGCCAATCTCCGCGAACGTGCCGTAGCGCTTGGCGTCCAGATTGATCGCGAGCGCCTTCTGATGCGTGTCGAGCTTGTCGGGCCTGTTCGGGTCGCGCTGAGTGAGCATGAGCGGCCCTCAGTGCTAGCACGTCCTCCGCGCGCTTCCGTTACGGCTCTGTTTCGCGCCACCAGCGTCTTCGAGAAGAAGGGGCTGCCGCGCCGCGGCCTGCCTCGCAGAAGGCTGCCGTGCCGGCCTTCGGTCTCGCTGCTCGCCCGCAGCGGTGGCTCGCGCTGACGCCTCTGCCGGCGCCGCCGCGAGGCGAGATTTCTCCCACGAAGCTCGAGTATCGGACGGGGAGCGGAGACTGCGCCGAGCGCCTTCTCAGAATAGGAACGAGACGCCGAACGAGAACGTGGGGTAGCCGAGACGCATCGTGAGCGTGATGTTATCAGTCAGGTGGAAGCGGCCGCCGGCGTAGAACACGAACGGGTCGAATTTGAAGTGGCCGTCTTGCACGTACAGCGCGACCCCCGGCTCGCCGAAGACGGACCAGCGCCGATGCAGCCAGAAATTCCACTGCATCACGACCGGCACGAAGAAGTAGTCGATGTCCCCGTCCGCGCCGCCCGAGATGCGGCGGCAGATGGGCACGCCGGCCGGACCGGAGACGCGCTGCTCGCAGTAGCCGCGCGGACCCTGCCAGCCGTCGTAGCGCAGGTAGTCCAGCCCGAAGCCGAGCGCGACGGAGTTGTTGAGCTTCGGGATGAACCCGTTTTTGACGAGCTCCACGCTGCCGCGCACGCCGAAGCCAAAGCCGGTTCCCGCGCCGTAGCCGGGCGGATTGAACAGACCGAGGGCGAGGTGCGGCTCGAGCTCGAACACGTAGGAGGGGCGGTCCCCCGGGCGCTTGATGGTGCTCTGGGCGCTCGCCGGGAGCGCAAAACACAGGCAAAACGTGGCAAGAAGCGCGAGCCAGAGCGCGCGCAGCGAGCGGCGGCTCATGAGCAACCTCCGCATGCCACGTTGCCGTTGCTGCACTGGGTTTCGCCGCCGCCCAAGCACGTCACGTCGCAGTCGTTCACCGAAATGCACTCCACTTGGCACGCCCCGGCACATTCGATGGCGCAGGTGGTGAGGTTGGCGCAGCGCACCACGCTGCCGTCGCCCACCCTCGCTCCACAGCGGTCCGTATCGTGGCAATCGAAGTTGCAGTTGGCGCCGCACTCCATCCCGCAGGCGGTCGTGTTGTGGCACTCGAAGCTGCAGTCATTGCCGCAAACGGTGCTGCACTCCTTCACGTCGAAGCACTCCGAGTGGCAGTCGTCTTCGCACACCATGCCGCACCGATCCATCTGGAAGCAACGCGGGGCGCAGCCGTCGTCGTTGCAGCCGAAGTAGCAGTCGGTCGTGTTGCTGCATTCGCAGGGCTCACCCGCGTCGCAGTAGTCGTGATCGTTGCAGCCGAAGAGGCCTACGCTCAGTGAGAGCGCAATACCAAAGGCGGAGAGCAGGCGCCGCATGTTGCGCGGACTATGCCACCTGGAACCGCTACCACCAATGAAATCGCGCGGTTCCGCGCCCGCAAGGCTGCCTCAGCGCCACCGCAGCGAATTGCCCTGCGCGTCGCGAAAACTACCAGTTGCGCACAAGATGGCGTCGATGAACGTCCAAAAACCGAAGCCGCCGCAAGTGACGAGCTTGAGTATCCCCAGGCCGGTTTGCCCGAGCATGAAACGATCCACCCCGAAGCTACCGGCCAGAATACCCGCGAGCAGCACGTGGTTGCCGTTGACGGTCGGTACGCCGACGACTTCGCGCGGCATCGCCAGGGGCTTGCCCTCGCTGTCTTTCGGCTCCCCCACCGTGAGGAGGATCAAATCGATCATCGTCCACAAACCGAAACCCCCGAGGGTGAGTAGCTTGAGGATGCCGAGCAGCACCTGACCGCGATAGAAGCGGTCGAGCCCGCAGATCAGGAACATGGCGGGCACGTAGGCGAGCACGAGGGCGGTCGCACGCGTCTTGTCCGACTCGCCCGTGACCGCCAAGGCCTGATCGAACACGGGCGGTGCGTACGGATTGGCGCCGTAGCCGTAGCCGCCCGGCGCTGGCGGCCCGTAGCCACCCGGACCCGGAGGAGGGCCGTAGCCGCCTGGAGGCTGACCGTACCCACCCGGCCCTGGCGGCGAACCGTACGACATGGCGCAACGTATCAAACGAACAATGCGCTGTAAATTGCCGCAATCACTGGATAGATCGCGGAATGTCTGCATGTGGTGTGGCGGCGCCCTTGCGGCGCGTGCCTCGCCCGCGTTAGCAAGTGTCATGGCGTCCTTCGATTCCGAGCGGAAGTGCCACGTCGTGCGCATCGTTTACGACGGCCCAGGCTTCGCCGGCAAGACGACGAACCTGAAGCGTGTGCACGAGATCATTCCGCCCAGTCGGCGCAGCGAGATCGTGACCCCGGCCGAGCTGAAGGGTCGCACCATGTTCTTCGATTGGCTCGAAATCGAGGGGCCGCGCCAAGGCGGCGTCGGGCTCTATTTCCAGCTGATTACCGTGCCGGGGCAGATCGAGCGCAACTACCGGCGTCGTCCGTTGGTGGCGATGGCGGACGTGATCGTCTTCGTGTGCGACTCGAGCCCGGGCGCCATTGCGGACACGCAGCGCACGTTCGCGCGGCTTCGAGCCTCCATCAAACGCCGCACGGAACCCGTGAGCATCATCGTGCAGGCGAACAAGCAGGACGTGGAGGGCGCGCTCAGTCCGGCCATGCTGCGCCGCAAGCTGCGCTTGGACGGTTCGATTCCGATGATCTCGGCCAACGCGGCGAGCGGCGACGGCGTGCGCGCCACCCTGAACGAAGCCATGCGCGTGGGCGTTCGGTCACTGAAGGGCGCCGAGCTGACGCCGCTCATCGCCGAGTTTGCCAACGCGGACAACCTGTTCGACCACGTGCTCACGTTCGAGGACCTGCCGAGCGCCGGCCCGGTGGACGTGGAAGAGGTCAACGTTCGCGCGGAAGACATCGACGTGGAGGCGCAAGAGATGGCCGCTCACCTCGGCGCGTCTTCGCTGGACGCGCTCGAAGCACGCGCGCGGCGCGCGGCGGCGCGGAGTGGGCTCCACCCGCTCGAGGCTCCCGCTGACGGAGCTGATGGCGCCGAAGGCGCTTCGCGACCCTGAGTCTGAGTGGGCGGCGCTGGCCGCTGGCTCAGCCGTTGGCCGCGACGACGACCGCGGCCGCGAAGCCGCCCGCAATGACCAGGCTGGCCGACACCGCGAGCAGCGCGCGCAAGCGAAGGTGAGCGCGGCGCTGCGGATCCAAGACCGCTTCGCTCCCGTGGTCCGCGCCACGTGCGCCCTTCAGCCCGTAGTACACGCAGATGCCGAGGCTGCCGGAGATGAGCAGGTACGCCGAGAGCGCGGCCGGCAAGGCGACCAGCCAGCCGAGCTTTTTGGTCAGCCCGAGCTCCGAGGCCAAGAGGGCCCAGCCGAGGGCGACGCCGCCCATGATGACGCCCAACCGCACCGCGCGGCTGCGGGCGCGTTCTCCGAGGTTCTGCTGCTGGTGGCAACCGAGCATCTGCCCTAAAAGTAAGCCCATACCTTTTGCGCCGCAAGCCGGCCGACCCCCCAAAGTTCGTTCGTGACGAGATTCTCTCCGTGAAAAGCGCCGCTCTGTCCCGCACTGTCGGCCGCTTCGTGGACCTCCGCGCTGGTGAGGGTGTGGTCTTTTTGCGGGCTTTCTTCGTCCTGCTGCTCACGATCTCCGCCCATACGGTACTGGAGACCGCGCGGGACGCGCTGTTTTTGACCAAGCTGGCTCCGCGAAACCTGGCTTTCGTCTATGTCGCCACCGCGGTCTTCACGATTGCCCTCACGCCGCTCAGCGTGAGGCTGACGCGCGCGGCCGGGAGCAAAAATGCGCTCGTGGTCTCGTTGCTGGTCTCGGCTTTCTCCGCGGCCTACTTCCGCATACGTCCGCCCGGCGCCGCGAGCGTGTTCAGCCTGTATGTGTTCGGCGCACTCTCTGCCACCGTCCTGGTCGGCCAGTTTTGGCAGCTCGCGGGCACCCTGTTCACCGCGGCGCAGAGCCGGCGATTGTTCGGGCCACTCGCCTCCGGAGGCGTGCTCGGCGGCGTGGGTGGAGGCGCGGTCGCGGCCCTGCTGCTGCACGTCGTGCCCGTGCACGGCCTGCTCGGTGTCGCGTCACTGCTCTACTTCGCCTCTGCGCTCGTCGCGACGCAGCTCAACTTGGAGGACACGGTCGCGGCGAGCCCCGGGGGCCGCTTGGGGTCGAGCCCGACCGCGAGCCGAGCGCCGCTCGGCCCGCAGCTCTCCACGGTCCGTCACGACCCGTTCCTCATCCGCCTGGCGCTGATCGCGGCGCTCTCGATCGCGCTCTCGGTGGTGGTGGACTACCTGTACAAGGCCAAGGTCTCTCGGACCGTCGCGCCCGAGGATCTCGGTGAGTTCTTCGCGCGTTATCAGCTGGTGTTGAGCCTGGGGGCGCTGGTGCTGCAGCTGGCCATCACGGGCCCGGTGGTGCAGCGCGTGGGGGTCGTCGGCTTGGCGCTGACGGGGCCCTTGTTGCTGAGCGCGGGCGCCACTCTCACCGCGCTGCTGGGCGCACCATTTTGGATCGTCGTGCTGCTCAAGGGAACGGACACTTCGCTGCGCAACTCGCTCGGGCGCGTCGCGGGCGAGCTGCTTTGGGCGCCGGTGGAGCAGCAGGCCCGCGCGCGAGGTTTCGTGGATCTGGTCGTCACGCGCGTGGCGCAAGCGGTGGCGGGCGGCGTGCTGCTCGCGGCCACGATGCAGCGCGAGTTCCGTCCGGGCCACCTTGCCGCCACCGCCGCGACGCTGGCGGTGCTGTGGTTGGCGGTCGGCATCGGCATCAGAAAACCGTACATCGCTCTGTTTCGGCAGGCGCTCAGCCGCGGCAGTGAGGAACGCGAGTTCATGCTCGCGGAGCTGGACCTCACCTCGGTAGAGACGCTGGTCGAGGCACTGGCGCGGCCCGAGCCCGCCGAGGTCATCGCGGCGATGAACGTGCTCGCCGAGCGCAAGCGCGAACGCCTCATTCCCGCGCTGATTCTGCTGCACGGCGACGAGGGAGTGCTGCTGCGGGCGCTCGAGATACTGGGGCCCAGCAGGCGCCGGGACTGGTTCTCGCTCGGCGAGCGGCTGCTCAAATCACCGTCGGCGGCGGTGCAGCAGGCCGCAGTGCGCGCCTTCGCCCTCGCCGGCGAGGTAGACATCTTGGATCACGTGGCCGCGCACGGTAGCCCCGCGCTGCGCACCTTCGCGACGCTGTACCTGGCGCAGCTGGGCGGGCACGTGATGGACGGCGACCCGCTCACCTGGCAGCTCTTCTCGGACGACGACGACGACCACTCATTGAAGCTCGCGTTCATCGAGTCGCTCGCCGCCCACCCGACCGCGGATACTCCGCGGCTGCTGCTCGCGTTCGCGCGCCTCCCTGCGCTGGCCAGCGCAGTGACGGCGGCGCTCGAGACGGCGGCGGACGAAACTTGCATCGACTTTTTGATCGAGCGCCTGAAGCTCGCGGACGATCGCTTGTCGGCGCGGCGCGGGCTCGTGCGCATCGGCGCGCCCGCTCTCGAAGCGTTGTCGCGCGCGGTCACGGACCAATCGCTGGACCGGCGGGTGCGCATCCACGTGCCGCGCAGCATTTCTGCCTTCTTGTCGAAGGAGGCGCTGCACATCTTGCTGAAAATCGTGGTCGAGCACGAAAATGGGCTCGTGCGCTACAAGGCGCTCCGCGGCTTGGAGCAGATCGCGCTCGAGACATCGCTGCGCATCGAGCCGGGGCCCATCCTCCACGAAATCAACCGCAACGCGCTGGAGTACCTGCGCTTGTTCGCGGCCGAGCTCGCACTCAAGAGCGACCGCGTCGCCGCCGCTAAGCTAGAGAGCCAGCTCGTCATCGAGCTCCTCGAGGATAAAATCGCTCAGTCGCGCGACCGGCTGGCGCGGCTGCTCCAGGTGCTGCACCGGGGCGACGACATCCCCGCCATCTTCGCGGCACTCACCTCACGGGACCGCCGGCGCCGCGGTCGCGCGGTCGAGTTTTTGGACGCGCTCATCCGCGGGCTGGATCGCGCGGCGGACGAGGTAGCGCCGCTGCTCCGGCTCGTCGTGGACGACCTGCCGGACGAGCTCCGTGCGGAGCGAGCTCAGGAGCTGGTCGGCTCGTTCGTGGACGCGCGGGGCGCGCTCACCGCCTTGTCACGGGACCCGGACAGCATCGTCAGCTCGCTCTCCACCCGCGCCCTACGCGAGCTCGGCTCGCTGCCCCCGCCGGCGCCGCCGCTCGCGGTGCTCACGGAGCGACCCGCATGACCATCGCCGACAGCGCGCGTCTGAAGCGCGAAATCCTCCTTCGTTCGATGTTTCCGAGCATGCCGGTGGCGGCGCACGTCCGCTTCATCGAGCTGCTGGAGGACGTCGAGCTGGCCGCGGGCAAGGTCCTGTTCGACGTGGGCGACCCGCCGGACCGCTTTCTCTTCTTGGTGGAGGGCCGCGTGACGATGGAGCGCCCGGGCGAGCGCGCTTGGGAGTTTGCCCCGCTCGCAGTCGTCGGGGTGATGGACGCGATCATGGAGCGACCGCGCACCCGAAACTGTCGCGCGCTCGAGCTCAGCCGCTTCCTCTCGCTCCGGATCGCTGACTGGTTCGACATGCTCGAGGACAACGGGCAGATCGCGCGCGCCGCCATCCGCAACTTCGCGACCCAGCTGCACGGGCGCTGGCGCGAGCTGGCTCCCCGCGTAGAGCGGCAGAGCGAGCTCCCGCCGCCCTTGGCGACCGGCCCCATGGAGACCTACGACAAGATCCTCGCGCTGCGTCGCGCCGGGTTCCTCCGCTCCGCGGGCATGCAAGCGATCGCGAGCTTGGCGACGGTGGCGGAGCCGCTTCACCTTCGAGCGGGCGAGACGTTGTTCGAGCTCGGCAGCGACGCGGAGATGCTCTACGTGCTCACGCGCGGCAGCATCGAGCTGACCGCGCCGGGCGATTTTCGATACACGCACCGGCGCGGTGACTTGGTCGGGGGAGCGGCGGCCTTCTGCCACGCGCTCCCGGGCTACGCCGCGCGAGCCCTCGGCGACGCGACGTTGCTCTGCATTTCCGAGCAGGACTTCTACGATCAGGCGGAGGAGCACGGGCGGCTCACCCGCGGCACCCTCAAGTACCTGATTTCAGAGCTCGAGCCGCTCCTGGAGGTCGACGAATCCTCGGCCTCGACGACCTCCGCGCCGATGGCGCTGCGCCCGCCTCAGGTCACTTCGGGCGCTTGAGCGCCTCGGGCCGCTCCACGCCCGCGAGGCGGTACCCGCTCGTTCCCTGATCGTACAGGTGGACGCGCAACGGACCGGGCGCGTACCCGTTCGTGATGTCCAGCACCACGTAGCGCTCCGGATCCTCTGCGGGGACCGAAGGCGGGAGGGCGCGGTGCGGTATATCCACGCAGACGTCTGGTGCGGCGACGCGGCGAAAGCGAGGCTTGCCCGCCGGCTCGAGATCGGCGCCGCGGTAGAGGTACGCGCGAAACGACATCTCTTCGTTCGGCACGATGCCGGTCGCACGCGCGAGATCCACGCCGCAGACGCCCTCTTGGTTCGCGCTGATGCGCCCGATCGGCGACACCTTCGCGAAGTAACGCTGCAAGATGGCGCGCCGACGCGCGATGAGCGTCTCGGTCAGGTAGCGCTCGCTGATGGTGTCGTACTGGCCAACCTTGACCACGGCCGTCGTGAGCTCGTCGTCGAAGCCGGCGAGGATGCGCGCCATCCACGCGCCGTCCTGCTCCGTCATGCGCATGAAGGCAGGGTTCGGGTACTCGCCGCGCCATTCTTGCGGATCGAAATCACGCGCGCTGAAGTAGCCGAAGATGCCGCCCGTGAGGCGCGCCTTTTCCCAGGGCCGCTCGATGGTGCCGAGGGTGATGAAGTCCTCACCGACGTGACCGCCGTCGAAGATGTACGAGTTACCCAGGCGCCGGGAAATGCCGTCTACCGCCCACTGGCTGCCGAAGCAGTCACCCATGTCGATGATGTAGTGGCGGACGTAGCCCGGGCCGTCTTTGCGACCTTTTTCCGCGGGCAAGAACACGTCCATCGTGTTCTGCTCGCGGCTGTCGAAATGGTTGAGCCACGCGGCGACGAGCCTGCCCGCGCGTACCTCACGCCGGTCCTCGTGGGGAATGACGTCGTTGGGGTCGTCGTCGCGGGTGCCCTCGTAGCGATAGGGACCGATCGGTTTGCCGGGCAGCCACGACGAGGCGACCATGCGAACGAGGCCGTTGCGGTGCGAGGCGGTCTTCAGGACGGCACCGAGAGCGGCTTCATCGAACGGGCGAGTCACGCCCTCGTTGTTGGTGACGGTGAGCCCCGGCTTCAGCTTCAGTAGCGAAGGGCGGAAGTACACGACCGTATCGCACGCCGAGTAATAGCCGACCGCGTGGTAGACGCGGGAGGCGATCGCGGTGGCACCGGTGGCGCGGTCCGGCGCGTCGTCGGTGTCTACCTTCAGCATGAACTTGCCGAGGCCTTCGATGTTGACGCGGAAGCCCGGGTTGGCGCCGTTGTCCTTCCCCTTGTCGATCGTCCACGTCCCATCCGGGGCGTTCGGGTCCAGGACCGCGTCGTCGCACGCGCCGCGCGTCACTTCTTCTGCGGTCATGCGCCGCACGCCGAGACGATTCTCGAACCAGCTGGAGTCCGGCACTTCGTCCAGCGCGTTGACGTTCGTGGCCGCCCCCGCCGGGTCCACCGCGAAGAAGCGGGAAATCGGGTGGAATACCATGTAGTTCGCGCCGTCCCAAGCGAACGGGGAGTAGTACTCCTCCGGAGCGGCGGCGAACGGCGCATCGTCTGCATCGCGAGTGAGCGGCGCCTTGAGGGGGAAGCGCGCGGACGAAGCGCAGCCGACGAGCGCCAAAAACAGCAGACCGAATCTAAGCTTAGAAGCCACGGCGCGCTCCTAGGGCGATGCGCAAGGAATCTATCTTGCCGCCGCTCTCGAAGGTTTCACTACCAAAACCGATGACCGCCTGAAACACGCTATCGCGCGAGCTGTTGCTCTCGATGCCGAGGGCGGCGGAGAGACGATTGCGCTCGGCGCGAAAGCCGCTCAGGTGCTCGCCGAACACGTTGCCGACGGCGCCTTGCAGCGAGCCGTTCAGCCAAATCCAAATCGGCCAAGAGTAGCGCAGGGTCGCGACCACCGCGCTCCGGTCGTAGAGACGCCCAGGGCGAAACCCGGGCATCAAGTCCGTGCCGCCGAGCGTCACCAGCTCGGTCAGAGGTACGGGGCGCTGCCCGAGCTGGTCCGACATGATGGTCGTCAGTGACAGGCCCAGCACGCGACCGCTGTCCCCCAAGTCCAAGAAAGCGCCGACCGAGCCGCTGTAGCGAACCCAGCCGGAGGTGGGCGAGTTCTTCAGGTCCACCCCTTGCTCGCCCGTCAGCTCGGCACGAAAACCGGTCGCGGAGCCCTTCGGATCGCGCGAATCCAGGATCAAGCGACCGCGACCGAAAGGCGCGCGGTAACCGTCCTTGAAGCCGGGCGGGTAGGGGATACGGCCGGCGGCGGCCTCCTCGACGACCGAGGGCTGGTAGGAGTCGCGACCGCGGTTGACCTCGTCGAAATCCGTATCGTGGAAGGAGTAGCCGCGGTAGCCCGCGCCGGCCTCCACCATGCTGCTGCTCCAAAAGCCGGCTCGGACGTCCGCGCGCGCGTCGACCCAGTCTGCGCGGTAGCGCATCAAGTCGTTCTGATGGGAGTCCGGGCCGATGCCGAAGAAGGCGTAGTCCGGCCGGCGCGTGGCGATCGCGTTGAGCGTGATGTCCGCCCGCTCACTGAAGACGAACCGCTCCGTCGCGGCCCCGGACAGCCAGCTCGGACCCCACGTGGATCCGCGCAAGCGCAGCTGGTGACCTTTGAAGCCAGCGTCGTCCCAGAACGCGTACAGGCCCACGCTGGGCTTGAAGCCGAACTCCAGGAACGCGAACGGCACCACGCCGGCGGAGTGATCGGGGCCGAACGCAAAGAAGTCGTAGAGCGCGGCCGGCAGCTCCGCCTTCTCCGCAGCCGTGATGGCCGCCCCGAGGGGACGGCGGATCACGAACTCGCTCACGAAATAGAGCGGAGAGAGGAGAATGCGCGGCACCCAAAGCGCCTTCTGGCCTGGGGTCTGCGGGGCGCCTCCGCGGCCGTCGTAGTCCGGCAGCCGACGCTTTTGCTGCTCTTCCGCCTGCGCCGATGGCGCGGCCAGCGCGGCGGAAAGACAGAGCAGCGACAGTAGAGCGCGCTTCATGTGCCGAGCTTCTCCTTTCGCTCTTCCAAGCCGTGATACAGCCGCCCGATCGCGATCGCGAGGAACAGCCAGCAGCCCGCCAAGATGATGCTGAGCCAAGCGAAAGTCGGCACGGAGAACTTCAGGAAATCCACGAGCAGGAACACGGACGCGGCCGAGAAGACGTCGCCCATGCGCACGCAGAAGGTGTCCACCACCTGCTTCGCCTTGTATTTCATGTCCGGAGAGGTCACGAGCCAGAGCATTTGCTTGAGGGTATTGTTGAGCGAGTAGTCGATCGCGTTCTCCGCGCCCTTGCCGATCTTGGCGACGAACGGCACGAACGCGAACAGGAACCCGTTCGTCAGCGCGAGCGCGGGCATGAACAAGAAAGCGGCGGGGAGCTTGAGCCAGCGCACCACGCGCGACACCACGAAGGTTTGCAGCACGACGCCGGCCACGTTCACGTAGAAGAAGAAGTCCGCGTAGGCGGCGCCGATCGCGCTGCCCTTGTCTTTGGCCGCGAGCTTCCCCTCTTTGATGAGGCCGAGCGCCTCCTCCTGAATGACCCGGCTGAGCATGTACTCGCCGTTGCTGTTGACCCAGTTGTAGATCAGGGCGAACAGCGCGATGAGGAGGAGGTAGCGCTGCCCCAGGACCAGACCGAAACCGCCTTTTTTCGTCTTCTTTTCGTCGCCCTCGGCGCGGCTCGCAGGCGCTTTTTCCGTAGGGTTGCCTTCGCGCCGCTCGACTAGGTAATAGAGCCCTGCGCACAGCACGAGTAGGCCCGCCGCCACGAGCAACATCGTCGGCTCGCCCAGGCCGTTGATCAAGAACTTGGCACCTTTGCTCCCGACCGCCGCCCCCACGGAGGCGCCGATAGCGACCATCGGGAACAGACGATCGCCCTGCTCTTTTTCGTACAGGTCGTTGGCGTAACCCCAGAACTGCGCCACCACCATGACGTTGAAGATGCCGACCCACACGTAAAAGACGTACCCGAGATTGTCTTTGAGGGCGGGGATCGCGATCGCGACGTAGAAGAGGAGCAGCTGAGCGGCGAAGGCCAGGCTCACGCCGATGACGAGCTTGATGCGCGGCAGCGCGTCCACCAGCTTGCCGTACGCAGGGACGAGCGCGAACAGCAGCAGGGCGATCGCGCCGCTGAGGTAAGACTTGTACTCCGCCCCCGAGTCCTTCGCCAAAATGAGGTCCTCGCGGAGCGGCTTGAGGACGTAGTAGGCGCTAAGCAGCAGGAAGACGTTGGCGGTGAGGAGGAGCGCAGTGACCGCCTCTCCCGGGTGAACGTCCGTGACGAGCCGGAGCGCGCGGGCGAGCCAGGCGGGTTCTTGCTTTTTGGATTCGGGTTCGTTCAAGAGGGTCTCGAGCCGCACCCTAGCCTAGTCACGCCGCGTGTAGATTTCGTTTCGTGGCGCGGTTATGTGACGAGTCGTCCGAATGACGAGCGTCAACGATTCCGCCGCGAGCGTTTCTGTCCCAGCCTTCGACCCCGTGCCCGGCATCTGCCAGGAGCTGAAGCTACAAGCATCCAGCGTTCGGGCGGTGGTAGCGCTGCTCGTCGAGGGCGCGACGGTGCCGTTCATCGCTCGGTACCGCAAAGAAGCCACGGGCGGTCTGGACGAAGTGGCGATTCGCAACATCGACGAGCGCCGCACTTACCTGCTGGAGCTGGAGGGGCGGCGCGCGAGCGTGCTCGCCGAGATCCGTAGCCAGGGCAAGCTCACGGCCGCTCTGGAGGCAAAGCTCAAGGCGGCCGGGACCAAGGCGGAGCTCGAGGACTTGTATTTGCCCTACAAACCCAAGCGACGCACCCGCGCCGTCATCGCCAAGGAACGGGGGCTGGAGCCGCTGGCGGACCTGCTCTGGGCGCAGCAGGACCCGAGGGGGCCGGCCGGCTCCGCTGCCGCGTTCGTAGACGCCGCGAAGGAGGTGCCGGACGTGGCGGCGGCGCTTGCGGGGGCGCGGGACATCGTGGCGGAGCGCATCGCGGAGGACGCCGAGGTCCGTCGAGCCACCCGCGAGGTTTATTTCAAGGAGGGCCAGATCGAGGTCGGCAAGACCAAGGAGCACCAAGACAAGGTCACGAAGTTCGACGCTTACGCGAGCTTCGCCGAGCCCATCGCGAACATTCCTTCGCACCGCTACCTGGCCATTCGTCGCGGCGAGACCGAAGGAGTTCTGCGCGCCTCCCTCGCCGTGGACAAGGAGGCGCTCACCGAGCGCGTCGCCAAACCGCGCGTGCGTGCGGGCTCGCCGTGGGCAGAACAGATGGCGCTCGCCACGAAGGACGCGGTGTCGCGCCTGCTCGTGCCTTCCGTGGAGGTAGACGTGCGGGTCGAGCTCAAGCTGTCGGCGGACCGGGCCGCAATCGACGTGTTCGCCAAGAATCTGCGCGAGCTCTTGCTCTCCGCGCCGCTCGGTACCCGCCCGGTGCTGGGCATCGACCCGGGGCAGCGCACCGGCTGCAAGTGCGTCGTCGTCGACGAGACCGGCAAGCTGCTCGAGCACGAGACGGTGTACCTGGTGCAAGGGGACGCGTCGCTAGCGCGCGCGAAACAAACGCTGAAGGCCATGCTCGCGCGCCACCCGATCGTTGCCATCGCGGTCGGCAACGGCACGCACGGTCGCGAAACAGAAGCGTTCGCAAAAGACGTGCTGCGCGAGCTCGGCGCGACCCCGGGGCTGCCGTTCGTGGTGAGCGTCAGCGAGGCCGGGGCGAGCATCTACTCGGCGAGCGACGTCGCTCGCGAGGAATTCCCGGACTTGGATTTGACCATCCGCGGAGCGATCAGCATCGCGCGGCGGCTGCAAGACCCGCTCGCAGAGCTGGTCAAGCTGGACCCGAAGAGCATCGGCGTCGGTCAGTACCAGCACGACGTATTTCAGGCCTTTTTGGCTAAAAAGCTGGATGAAGTGGTCGAGAGCTGCGTCAACGGGGTCGGAGTGGAGCTGAACACCGCCAGCGCGTCTTTGCTCTCTCGCGTCGCCGGGCTCGGGCCGAGCGTGGCGAAGCGCATCGTCGCGCATCGAAACGAGAAGGGCGCGTTCAAGAGCCGTCGTGCGCTCTTGGCGGTCGCGGGGATGGGGCCGAAGACGTTCGAGCAAGCGGCCGGCTTCGTGCGCGTGAGAGGCGGCGAGCACCCGCTGGACTCGAGCGCCGTACATCCTGAACGCTACGAGCTGGTGGAGCGAATCGCCAAAGATCTCGGCGTGCCCGTGGCGTCCCTGGTCGGTAACGCGGAGCTGGTCAAGCGCATCGACCGCGCGCGTTACCAATCGACGGAGGTCGGTAGCTTTACGTTGGACGACATCTTCGCCGAGCTCCTGCGTCCCGGGCGGGATCCGCGCGACGAGTTCCAGCCTCCGCAGTTTCGCGACGACGTCCGCACCCTCGAGGATCTGCAGCCAGGGATGCAGCTGGAGGGCGTGGTCACCAACGTGACCGCGTTCGGCGCCTTCGTGGACGTGGGCGTGCACCAGGACGGGCTCGTGCACGTCTCCCAGCTCGCCGACCGCTTCGTCAAAGACCCGAGCGAGGTCGTGAAGGTAGGCGACAAGGTGAGCGTCCGCGTGCTGGAGGTGGACCTGCAGCGGCGGCGCATCGCGCTCACCCGCAAGTCCGGAGCCCAGCCGGCCCCCGCGCCGGGCACGGCCTCGCCAGCGCCAGACGCGCGCGCTCGGAAGGGGACGACCAAGCCTGCCGCCCCTATGCCCAAACCGGCGGAAACCTTCCGCAACAATCCATTCGCGTCGCATTTCAGGAAATAGCCAAGGGCCCTGGGGAGGGTTGGTCACACTCCAGACGTATGCGCCGATGGACCAAAGCCACCATGGTCATGTCGGACGCTCCGGGCAGCCTGCAAACGCGAATCGCGGATCCCAAACTGCGACGCGAGGTGCAGGCTGCCGTGCGGCGCCGCGTCCGAGGGGAAGACGCCGAGGACCTCGTGCAAGCGACGCTCGCGGACGTGCTCTCCGCCCGGCAAGTGCCCGAGGACGCGGAAGAGTTTCGTCGATTCGTCTTCGGAGTCGCGCGCAACAAAGTCTTCGACCACTTCCGACGTCGTCGCCGCACGGAGGGGCTGGACGAAGCGGACGCCGCCGCACCGGAGGCGCCGCTTTCGGCCCGCGACATCCTCCGTTGGGCGGAAGGGGAGCTCGGCGAAGGGGACGCGGAGTCGCGCAGCACCCTGGAGTGGATGCTCCGCGAAGGCGACGGGGAAAAGCTGGAGCACATCGCGAGGGACGCGAAGGTGCCGGCCACGCGCGTTCGCAAACGGGTCTCGCGTCTGCGGAAGCTCCTGCGCGAGCGCTGGGCGGCCGAGCTCATGCTGGTAGGCCTGCTCCTCTCGCTGCTGGGCGGCTTGGGCGCCCTCTACTGGTATAGCCGCGGCCAAACCGGGCCAGACGTAGTCGAGCGCGAGCCTCCCCGAACGCCCCCCAGCGCATCGGAGCCGCTCCCGACATCGCGCCCCGCCGGCAGTGCGGCGCCGATTCCCAGCCTCGTCCTTCCCGCGCCCTCGACGAGCGCGGCGCGGCCACCGCTGCGCGCGCCGAGCGCGGGCCCGGTCAGGACGAGCGCGCCGAAGAGCCTCCCCGCGCCGAAGGTCCGTCCGTACGCGGCGCCCACCAAGGCGAGCGTGAACGACGGGAACGGTTTGCAGGGCCAGAAGCAGCAGTCCAGTCTCGAGCCGAGTGAGCCCTCACTAGAGCTGGACCAGAAGAAGTAGCCGCGGCGGTCACAGTCCGCGCTCTCCCGGCGATGTCCTGAGCAACCGAGGCGCTGTCTCTAAACCCTGAGGGTTAGAGGGCGGCGACGCCGAGCGCTTCGTGGAAACCCACGCGCGCCTTCGGAGGGCTCGTCATGAATCGAAACTGGGCGCGCCTCGCGCGCGCATCGGGACGCGTGTGCGCGCGGCTCGCCTTTTTGGCGCTCTGGCTGTTCGCATCACGCGCGCACGCCGCCGCCCCGCTGCCCGCGAGCGAGAGTGAGCTCGCGTTCGTCGTGTATCCAGCGGTCACGCCCGGGCCTCACCCCGTGACCGTCGTCCTGCACGGGATGTGCGGCGAGCCGCTGCGCACCTGCGCTCATTTTGCGCCGGAGGTGACGAAGCGTGAGCACTTGATCTGCCCGCGCGCCAGCAATCGCTGCGAAGGCGGAGGCGCGAGCTGGGCCTCGCGCGGCTTCGTTGGCCCCATCCAAGCCGCGGTGAGGCGCGCGGAGCTCCAGCTCGGGCCGCTCGTCGATCGCGAGGCGGGGAGAACGCTGATCGGCTACTCCCTCGGGGCGTACCGCGCGGCGGCGCTTCTGCAGCAAGTGGGCAGCGACTACCGGCGGGCCATGTTGATCGGCGCGCGCCTCGTGATGGAGCCGCGCCTGTTCCGAGACGGAAGCTCGACGCGTCTGGTGCTCGCAGCGGGCGCGTGGGACATGACCTTTGCTCCGCTGCAGCGTGAGGCGGCGCGCCTGACGCGCGCAGGAGTCACGGTACGCTTCGAGAGCCTCGGAGCGGTGGGGCACGCCCTCACGCCGAGCTTTCAGAGTCATTTGGAGTCGGCGCTCAGGTGGTTGAACGACCTTGGCTCGGTGGGATGAGCGGATGGCGGACGACGCAGTAGAAGATTCGTCACCGAAAATCCGAGATCGACCTGCCGCTCGGGCACGAAGCCAAACCGCTCGTAGAACGCCTGAGCGTCCGCGGTCGCGAGACGCACCGAGGTCACACGGCGCAGGCATGGATGGTCCAGAAGGAGCTGGAGCAAGGCCGAGCCCAAGCCGCGGTCGCGGTGCTCCGCTGCTACGGCCACGTCGGCGACGTAGGCGTGGCGGACTCCATCGCTGTTCGCGCGCGCCGTGGCGACCAGCCGCCCCGCTTCATCGCGGGCGCCGACCCAAACGCTGGAGCCGAGCTGCGCCTCGATCAGGAGCGCTTCGGAGGTGCCACGCGTCCAGTATTGGTCGCGCAGCAGCGCGGCGGCTTGGGCTCCTTCGCTCGCCTCGAGCCAGGGCCAGAGCCAGGTGCCCCCCGGCCCTCGAAATCGGCTCGGGCGCGCCTCTTCCGAATGATGCTGGAACATGAGCGAGATGGCGCGCGCGTCGCCCGGGGCGCCCCTTCGCCAGAGCGCGGTCATGATCCCCTGCGCCTGGGGAGCGGCCTTGTTTTGGCCGAGCTTGGCCTTACCCGTCACCTCCGCGAGGCGAACCCCGAGCACCAGGATGCCGCGGATCGCGTTTTGGTAGATGGGGGAGTCGAAGGAGATCGGCGCGTGCCCGCCCTCGGGCTGATAGCGCTGCATGATGAGCTGCAGCGCTTCCGCCTTGACGTGCGGATCCGTGATGCGCTCGAGCGTGCCGTGCACCTGCACGCTGCGAAAGAACGTCGTCGCCGGGCAAGCCTTCTCCGGATCGGTGAAGTAGCTGGGGATGGTGGCGATTATCTCCTCCGCTTGAACGACGGCGGGGCGTCCTACGCACTGCGCCTTTTCACCGCTCGGGGAGCCATGAACGAACAACCAGTCGTCGCTGACGGCGGCGTTCAGGGAACGGAGCACGGGGCTGCCGTCAGGTCGGGTGAGGGCCAGATGCAAGACCTCGGACTCACGCAGAAACTTGAGCGCGGCAGCTCGGGTCATGGCGAATTCGGGGCGGCGCATGAGCCGAGCTTGCTCCCTGTCTGGTAGGTCAAAAAGTGCCAGATCTGATAAAAGGCACCATCCAGATGGCGCGCAGCAATTATCGCCCCGAGCCGCCTCAGCCCCACGGGGAGGGCCCACTGTTCCTACAAATTGCCCGCCGCATCGCGGAGGACATCCAGCGCCGGGTGCTCCGCCCCGGCTCGGCCCTGCCGAGCACCCGTGAGCTTTCGCGCGTGCTCGGCGTCCACCGCAGCACCGCGGTCGCGGCGGTGGCGGAGCTGACCGCTCAGGGCTGGGTGACGACGGAGCCGCGCCGCGGCGCGTTCGTTTCAGAGCGCATCCCGGAGACCCGCACGCGCCGCTTCGCCCGGCCGCTCACGCTTCCGCGAGCCCCCCTCGAGCTACCGGAAGCAGCGCCGGTCGAGCCGGTGGTGTCGCTTCGCGCGGGGGTGCTGCCCCTCGTCGGGGGCACTCCGGATCACCGCCTCATGCCCGTCGCGGAGCTTTCCCGAGCGTACCGCCGCGCACTCCGTCAGGGCGCGCACCTGCTCGGGTACGGCTCGGAGCTCGGTGAGCCGCGCCTGCGCGACGTGCTGGCCCGGCAGCTGCGCGAAGCGCGTCACGTGCCGGTGGAGCCGGAAGGGCTCATGGTGACGCGCGGCAGCCAAATGGCGCTGTTCCTCCTGGCGCGCGTGCTCTCCCACCCCGAGCGCGTCGTTGCGGTGGAGGGGCTCGGCTATCGGCCCTGCTGGGAGGCTTGGCACCTCGCGGGGGCACGCCTCGCGCCGCTCCCGGTCGACGCGGAGGGAGTCTCGATTGCCGCGCTGCGCGAGCTGCTCGGGCGCGAGCGCGTCGCGGCCGTGTACACCACTCCCCACCACCAGTATCCGACCATGGTCACGCTGACGGCGCCTCGCCGGCTCGAGCTCTTGGCTCTCGCGCGCCAGCACGGCTTCGTGATCATCGAGGACGACTACGACTACGAGCACCACTACGACGGCCGCGCGGTGCTCCCGCTCGCCAGCGTCGACGCGGACGTGGTCGCTTACGTCGGCACCCTGTCCAAGGTCCTCGCTCCCGGGCTTCGCATCGGCTACCTCGCTGCCCGCTCGGAGATCGTGCAGCGCGCGGCCCGCGCTCGGCGCTACGTCGACCGGTCTTCGGATCACGTCGTGGAGCGGGCGGTCGCGGACTTGCTGGAGGAGGACGTCGTGGGCCGTCATGTGCGGCGAACGCGCCGCGAATACGCAGCGCGTCGAGACGCTCTGGTTTACGAGCTGGAGCGTCGGCTGGGCGGCGCTCTCTCGTTCCGCACCCCCGCCGGCGGCATGTCTTTGTGGGCCAAGGTGACCTCGAAAGGCACGTCCAGCGACGCTTGGGCAGAGCGGGCTTTGGAACGAGGCGTGCTCGTTCACGCGGCGCGTCGCTTTCGGTTCGACGGACGCGAGGCGCCCTTCCTGCGGCTCGGTTTCGCCCCCTTGCGGCCGGAGGAGATCCGAACCGCGGTCGAGCGCCTGGCCCGCGCGCTGCCTAGTCGGCCTTCCGCTCGAAGTACTGGAGGTCGATGAACAGGGCCGCGGCCAGCACGAGCGAGCGCTCGTCCAGCGACAGCTCCGGCGAGTCGAACGCGACGCGAAAGCGGTCCGCATCCGTGAACGCCTCGCGCAGCATGCCGGACCACTTTTTCTCGACGCGCGCCAGCTCGCGCCCCTCGCGCTCGAAAGAGAACGTCCACGGCCGCCAGATCGGCGACGACACGCTCAGGAGCAACCGGCCAGTCGCGTCCGTCACGTCGAACTTCTTGGAGAAGACCGCGAAGCGCTGCTCTATCACCCCTAGCTGTCGCCCGTCCGCCGTCGTCACCTCCAAGCGCTGAAACAGGAAGCGAAATGGGTGGACGACGCGCAGCACGAGCTGCCGCTGGTTGTCGAAGACGTGAATCTCGAACGACCGCCAGTGCCCGACGAACATGCGCGCCAAGAACGCGAGCCCGCCTTTGCCCTGCTCCGCGGCGAACGCGAGCTGCACCCCGCCCGCCTCGATCGAATACTTGTTGCGCGTTTCGAAGCCGAACAGCTCGGCCAGCTCGCGACGCTGCACGACCATGAGCTCACTCGACTGCTGCACGATGGCGAGCATCTCGGACATGGCCGCGAGCCTGGCACGAACCCGCGGGCGTGGAGCCGCACAAATCGGCTCTCCTGGCGGCGCACTTGACTCGATTCGACCCAAAAGCTACGCCTAAGCCCGCAGCGTCGCCGCGGCCGGCTCCGTATATGCCGAAAAAACTAATAAAGTTGGTTAGTTGCACTGAATTTGAAAAGCATTTTCAAGTTCGACCGCGCCTGGCCGCTGCGCTCGGCGCGCTGCTCCTGCTGCTCGGTTGCTCGCCGGTGTCGATCTCGGATGGCGAGCGGCGGGTGGCGCTGGGCCAGACCACCGAGCAAGTGATCTTGCCCACCTACGCTGAGCTGAGGGATCGCTCCGCCGAGCTCGCCGCGCTCCTGGAAGAGCTCGCCGCCGCGCCCGCGGAGGGGGACCTCAGCGCGATTCGTGCCGCGTACCTGGACGTGCGCTCGCCGCTGGAGGAAGCGGAGGCCTTCGCGTTCGGACCCGCCGCCGACTCCAGCGCGACCGCGGCGCTCGATCAGTTCCCGATCGACCCGGCGAAGATCGACGCGGCCCTGAGCTCGGACGCAGAGCTGAGCGTCAAGTACTTGCGCTCGCTCGGCGCGAACAAGCGAGGCTTGCACGGCATCGAGTACCTGCTGTTTCCCGCCGAGGACTCGGAGCTCGAGGGCGCGCTACTCTCACCGGAGCCGTCCGGCGAGCGGCGCCGCCAGTACGCCGCCTCCGCTGCACGCATCGTTGCGGAAGAAGCCGAGGAGCTGCACGACGCCTGGGCGCCGGAGGGAGGGGACTACGCGGGCAAGTTCTCGCGACCCGGCGCCGAAGAGAGCGTGTCCAGCAACGTGCAAGCTGGCTTGGACACCTTGTTGAACGAGACCGTCGTGCTGACGGAGGCCATCGCAAACCTGAAGCTCGGTAAGCCACTCGGGGTGACCACGGGCGGAACGATCGACCCTGCGGCTCAAGAATCCGAGCGCGCCTCGGCTTCGCTCAGCGACATGCTCGCGAACCTGCGCGGCATTCGCAACGTCTACCTGGGGACCCGCGACGGCAGCGTCGGCACCAGCCTCTCCTCCCTCGTCCACGCCAAGAGCGCGAGCGTGGACGTGCGAGTGCGCACTGCCATCGAGGAGGCGGAGGCCGCTGTGCGCGCCGTCCCGGAGCCGTTCACGACCGCCCTCGAGCGTCATCCGGCCGCGGTGCAGGCGGCCTACGATGCCGCGAAGGCGCTGAAACGCGTGCTCGCCACCGAGGTGCTCGGTACCCTGGGCGCCAGCCTGAAGTTCAGTGACAACGATGGGGATTAGGCAGCGCCTCACCGAGCCGGTCGACGCCGCCAGCCTCGCCGTGTTTCGCATGGCCTTTGGAGCCCTGCTGCTCGTGCTCGTCCTTCGCTACTTCGAGCACGGCTGGATCAGCGAGTATTTCCTCCAGCCGAAGCACCTCTTCAAGTACTGGGGATTCGGCTGGGTTCGGCCGTTGCCCGGAGTGGGCATGTACGTCGTGTTCGGGGTCATGGCCGTGTGCGCGCTCGGCGTGGCGCTCGGCTACCGCTACCGCACCTCGGTCCTCGGGTATGGGCTGCTCTTCGCCTACCAGCACCTGCTCGACAAGACTCACTACCTCAACCACTACTACCTGGTCGCGTGCGTCTGCGGATTGATGGCCTGCCTACCGCTCGCGGCGACCTGGTCGCTGGACGCGCGGCGGGGCCGTGCGCCGGGGGCGGACCTCGTCCCGACTTACGCGCTTTGGGCGCTGCGGGCTCAGCTCGGGCTCGTCTACGTCTTCGGCGGGCTGGCGAAGCTGAACGAGGACTGGCTGCTCCGCGCGGAGCCGCTCCGGTTTTGGTTGCAGCGCAAGAGCGAGCTTTGGCTGCTCGGCCCGCTCGCCAGCCAGGCTTGGCTCGGCTTTTCGATGAGCTGGGCCGGCGCGGCGTTCGACTTGTGCATCGTACCGCTGCTGCTGGCGCGGAAGACCCGTCGCTTCGCCTTCGTGGCGCTGTTCGGCTTTCATCTGGCGACCGCCCAGCTGTTCTCGATCGGGATGTTCCCGTACCTGATGATGGCGGGCTCGTTGCTGTTCGCGGAGCCCAACTGGCCGCGGAGGTTGCTCTCGCGCCTGGGCGTGAGCTCGGCGCGCGTCCGCCCCGTGTGGACTTCGGCGCCGACACCTCGCCTCGCGCTGCCGGTTCTGGGCTTGTACTTCGCGCTTCAGCTGGTCTTGCCGCTCCGACACTGGCTTTACCCCGGCGACGCACGATGGACGGAGCAAGGGTTTCGGTTTTCGTGGAGCGTCATGGTCATGGAGAAGAACGGCTCGGTGGACTTCCGCGTCCTGGAGCCGCAGACCGGCCGCGTATTTCACGTCGCTCCTAGCGAGTACTTCACGCCGTACCAGGTGGCCATGATGGCTCCTCAACCGGACATGGTGCAGGAGGCCGCGCGCGTCGTCGCGCAGGATTTCCGCTCCCGTGGCGTCGCCGAGCCGAAGGTATTCGTGGACGCGTACGCTTCGTTGAACGGCCGCGCGATGCAGCGCCTGATCGACCCGAGCGTGGATCTTTCTCGCGCGCCGGACGGGCTGGCGGCAAAACCTTGGATTTTACCGCTCACGCCTCGGCCTCAGGAGTCGCTAGCGGTAGCTCGGAGCATGGAATGAAGAAAGCCACGACGTTCGCGCTTGCGCTCGTAGCGCCGCTCACACTCGCGGTGGCGGCGCCGAGCGCGCTCGCCAACCCGCACCCGCTGCCGTTTTCTTATCCGTACCAGACGCTGCCGAAGGGCAAAATCGAGGTGGAGGAGATCGCGGACCTCATCCCCATGCGAGTGGCGCGTGAGAAAGAGGACGGCACCCGAGACGCCGTGACTTCGCTTCGCTCCCGTCTGCAAACGGAGCTCGAGCTGGGAATCACGGACCGGCTGGAGCTCGGGCTCTACTTCCAGTTTCAACAGGGCGCCTCCGCGGACACGCCGGCCATGCGCTTCGACGGCATGAAGCAGCGCCTGCGCTACCGCTTCGCGGAAGAGGGAGACTTGCCGGTCGACATCGGCGTCTACTTCGAGGTGGCCGAGTTCCACAACGAAGTGGAAATCGAAGAGAAGCTGCTGCTATCCCGGCGCTTTGGCTACCTCACCGCGGTCGCCAACCTATGGGTCGAGCAGGAGTACTACTTCCAGGCTCAGGAGTGGAAGCTGCTCTACAACCCGACCGCGGGTATGCATTACGAGCTCTCGCCCAACTTCATGCTGGGTCTGGAGTACTGGGCCCGCGGCAGGTTCGACGACGCTAAAGCCCCCACCAGCAACGCGCAAACGAGCGACACCCCCACCGGGGCGCGACACTTCCTCGGGCCAACCGTCTTGCTGCAGTCGGGCGAAGCCTGGTGGTCTACCGGTGTCTACGCCCGGCTAGACCACCTGGGCGATGCTCTGAAGCCGGAGGACCCCTACGGCAAGGTGTGGATCCGCACGATGATAGGCTTCGGCTTTTAACGCCGGCTTCGCGCGCGAGCGGCGCGCGGGCCTGCTGTGGTAGCTTGCGAAGCCCGCCATGGGAGCCAGCGCGTGAGCGACAGAAAAGACAGCCAGGAGTCCGCGGACCCCGTCTACGTCATCGAGAACATCCCGGTGGCGGGTGAGCACGAGGTCAGCCCGGTGGAGATTGCCCGCGAGGGAGTCCCGACGCCGCCGCACCTACGTCTATTCCGGGAGATCGGCCGGGGTGGCATGGGGCGCATCCATCCGGCTACGGACCGTAACCTCCTGCGCCACGTCGCCCTCAAGCGGTTGGACCGCGAGCTGGCGAAGGTGCCCATGTACAAGGACGGGTTCATCGCGGAGGCGCAGATGACCGGGCAGCTGGAGCACCCGAACATCGTGCCCGTTCACGAGCTCGCGGTCTCCGACGAGGGCGTCCCGTACTTCACGATGAAGCTCGTTCAGGGCATCAACTTCGACGACTGGCTGCGCGATCCGTTCCGAGCGCCGGGCAGCACCGCGCGGTTGGAGGAGGGGCTCGAGATTTTCTTGAAGGTGTGCGACGCGGTTGCCTACGCGCACCACCGCGGCGTCATTCACCGCGACCTCAAGCCCGAAAACGTGATGGTGGCAGACTTCGGTCAGACCTACCTCATGGACTGGGGGCTCGCCAAGCTCACGCGCAGCAAGCCCGCCTCTGGCTCCAGCGCGCAGATGGAGGCGCCCGGTCCCGTTGGCACTCCGACCCACATGGCGCCCGAGCAAGCGCGCGGCAACCCCGCCGAGATGGACGAGCGCAGCGACGTGTTCGGGCTCGGCGCCATCCTTTACGAGATCGTCAGCGGCAAGCTGCCCTACGGCGAAGCGCAGGACGTGGACGCGGTGCTGAAGCGCGCGGAGGCAGGGAAAATCGTGCCTATCGACGTGGCCTGCATGGGAATCGGGGTCTCCAAGCGTATCCGCAGCATCGTGGAGCGCGCGGTCTCGGTCCGCCCGGAGGACCGCCACGAGTCGGTGGTGGAGCTGCAGTCGGAGGTGCGCACCTTCTTGCGCGGCGGCTTGCACTTGCCGCGCCGGGTGTTCCCGCCGGGCAGCGTCATCATCCGCGAGGGTGACGTAGGCGAGGATGCTTACATGATCGTGAGCGGGCGCTGCCAGGTCATGCGCCGTGTGGGGGATCAGCAGGAGCTCATCACGACGATGGGGGCGGGGGACGTCTTCGGGGAGATGGCGCTGCTGCTTTCCGAGCCCCGCGCCGCCACCGTCGTCGCCGAAGACAACGTGACGGTGTTGGTTTTGGACCAACGCACGCTCAGCGCCGGCCTCGGCGCAGACGGCTGGACGGGCGCGTTGGTCCGCGCGCTCGCGCAGCGCTTTCGGGACTTGGAGCACACCATCCGCGAATCCGGCGTGCGCAGGGGCTAAAGTCACCAAAGCGAGACGCCCGAGACGGCGCTTTTTCGTCATCGCCCTTGGTTTCAGGGCTGAAGTCGCCCGTCCTTCGTCCGTTCGATCGGGCGAGGCCACATAAGGCGCCAATCCGGCGCCTTGAGAACAGCCGGGGACGGCGTGAACGACAGGGCACGGCACGAAACCAATTTCGAGGACTTCGAAGAGATGGCGTCGGCGGACCCGCGCAGTCGCAGCAGCGGCGTGCGTCGAGCCGAGCCGGTGAGCGCGCACCTGCCGGTCGTGCTGGGCGCGGCGCCGCAGCTCTCCATCGGCATGCCGGCAAGCGAGGCTCTGCTCGAGCCCACGTACGCCTACCTCTCCGCCTACTGCTTCGCGGTGTTCGGTCCGGGCGTAGCGCAGCGCCTCAACGTCGCCGTCTACGAGCTGTTCGCGAACGCGCTCCGGCACGGCAGCGGCCAGGAGGACGTTCGCATCGAGCTGCGGCGCTTCGGCAGCGGGGTGATGCTGCTCGTCACCAATCACGCCAGCGCGGCTCACGTAGAGCGCCTCCGCAAGCACCTGGATCGCGTTCAATGTAGCCCCAAGGCTGCCTTCAACCGCGAGATGAGCCGCTTCGAAGCTGCGGGCGAAGGCGAGCCGATGCTCGGGATCGTTCGAGTGGCGCACGAGGCGGGGCTCGCCCTCCACCTGCGCGTGGAAGGCGGCTCCGTAGAGATGTCGACGCTCTGCGACTGAGCTTCAGGGGAACTTCGGCCAAGTGGCCGCATTGCGCGACCCACTTTCTCCGCGCATCGTTCGCGCCCCGTGACTGCCGCCGCGTCGAGCCCTTTGGATTTCGTACCGCGCATCGTCTGTGCGCGATGTGAAAGGCCCAGCGTCGTGTGCCTGTGTGCGACGCTGTCGCCGCTGACGACGCGCACTCGCGTCGTCATCCTGCAGCACCCGCGCGAGAGCGACGTGCCGATCAACACCGCGCGGCTCGCCGAGCTGCAGCTGCAGCGGGCCGAGCTTCACGTAGGCATCCGGCTGGGCGAAGTGCCGGCGTTGCGCGCGCGGCTCCAGGACGCGGAGGCGCCGCCGATTTTGCTCTATCCAGGTGAGGGCGCGATCGACTTGGCCGAAGCGCCGCCGCCAGGCCCGGTGACGCTCGTGATCTTGGACGGCACGTGGTGGCAAGCCAAGAAGCTGTTTCAGCATAACCCCGAGCTGGCTCACCTACCGCGCTACGGGCTCTCGCCGAGCGCGCCGAGCCGTTACCGAATCCGCCGGGAGCCGGCCGTACACTGCGTGTCGACGATCGAGGCCATCGGGGAAGCGCTCGCGCTGCTCGAGCCGGGCGGGTTCGATCGCGAGGCGCTGCTGAAGCCGTTCGATGCCATGGTCGAGCACCAGCTGCACTACGCCACCCAGCGGAGCGCGCGTCGACACCTGGCGTTTCGGGAGCGCCCTCGCAAGGCCCCGGCGGCGCTCCTGCTGCGCGAGCGGGCGGCGGATCTCGTCGTTGGCTATGGCGAGGCCAACGCGTGGCCGCGCGGCAGTGAGCTGGGCGGAGACGCGGAGCTCGTCCATTGGGTGGCGGAGCGCGTCGTGACTGGCGAGCGCTTCGAGGCGTTGATCGCGCCCCGCCGTGAGCTGTCACCCTCGTTCACCGCTCACACGCGCTTGCCCGCGGAGGTCGTCCTCGCCGGTGAGAGCACGGCCGACTTTCGGCAGCGCTGGCTTTCTTTCCGGCGCCCTGGTGACTTGCTCGCGGGCTGGGGTCACTACGCTGCGGACCGCCTCGCCGCGGAGGCGGGGGACGCGCCGGACCGCGCCGACTTGCGGGAGCTTGCGCGTCGGCAGCTCCGAGGCAAAACGGGTGAGGTGGCGGCGTGCGCTCGGGAGCTGGGGGCGAGCCTACCGCAGCCGTGGGCGCGTGGCCGCGCGGGCGAGCGGTTGTCAGCGGCGGTCGCGGTGACGCGAGCGCTCCTCTCGCGCGCTGGCTACACCTCGGAGTAGCCGCTCGCGCGGTCGCTCACGAGGCGCCGCGCGACCCAAACCGCCGTCGCCAAGAGCAGCATCGCCCAAACCCCGAGCGCGCCGGCGAGGAGCCGCCCTTCCCCAATCAGCTGCGAGAGCTCGTAGATGGCCTTGGTGATCGGAAAATGGGCCTCTTGCTGGGCCAAGATCAGCGAATCCGACACCTCCAGCATCGAAAGCGCGAACGCAAAGAGGCCGCCCGCCAAGAGATGCGGCAGCACGAGGGGGAGGGTGACGCGCCATAGCGTGCGCGGCGGGGGCGCGCCCAGGCTTTGGGCGGCGTCCTCTACGCTGCGACTCATTTGCAGGAGGCCCGCCTCCGCGGACCGAAGCACGAAGGGCAGCCGGCGCATCGCGTAAGCGACCACGAGGAGCACGGTCGGGTCACGCGCGGGGTTGAACATGTCCAGCGGTCTACCCTCGCGAGAGATGGCGAGGTAGCCGAAGGCCATCACCAGGCCTGGCACCGAGAGCGGCAGCATGGCCAAAATATCCAGCAGCTTTCGACCCGGCGCATTGCTCCGTACCACCACCCAGGCGATGGCAAAGCCCAGCACCAAGTCGAGCGCGGTCGCGAGCGACACGTAGCGCAGGCTTTGGGCGATGGAGGGCACGACCCAGGCGTGCCCGAGCGCATTGCGGTAGTGGTCGAGCGTGAAGGCGGTCGGCAGCACGGTCGCGTGCCAGTCTCGAGAAGAGGCGAGCAGTACCACCGCGAGGTTCGGCAGCGCCGCCGTCACCAGCACGAGCAGCGCAAAGCCCGTACAGACCCAGCCGGAAAGACCGCGCAAGTGTCGCCGCTCGCGCCGAGCCGCGCCCTTCACCCCCGCGGTCACGTCCAGCCGACGGAGCAGCAGCCGGCTGAGCGCGTACAGGCCGACGGTTGCGAGCAGCGCGATGGTCACGAGCCCGTAAACGAACGGGTTTTGACCAATATCCTTCAGACCGACGAAGATTTGAACGGAGGTGACGCGGTCGTAGTCACAGAGCAGAGGCACCCCGAGCTCCGTGAGCGACCAAATGAAGATGATGGTCAGCGACGCGAACAGGCTGGGCGCGGTGAGCGGAAGCGTCACGCGCCACAGCTTGCGGAGGCCGTGCGCACCGAGCGTCTCCGCGGCGCGCTCCAGCTCCGGATTTTGCCCCGCCAGGGAGGCGGAGAGGTTGAAGTAGAGGACAGGGTAGAGGTGCAGCGCCGTGAGCGTGATCACCGCGAAGTAGCGCCCGTCGCGTAGCCAGTCCACCGGCGCGCTCGGATCCGAAAGCCCCATGCTGGCGAGCGCCGCGTTGAGCGCTCCGTTCGGCCCGAGCAGCCGCTGAACGCCGAGCGCCCCCACGAAAGGCGGTACGAACAGCGGTAGCGGGATCAGCGCCGAGAGCCAGCGCCGCCCCGGGAACTCCCAGCGCGCGAAGACGAGAGAGAGCGGAATTCCGACCAGCGCGCACAGCACGGTCGCGCCGATCGCGACCCCCAGCGTGTTGCGGAAGCCTTCCAAGTAGGTGGGGTTTTGGAAGACCGCGATCACGTAGGCGAGCGTGAGCCGGCCCTGCTGGTCCACGAAGGCGCCGCGCATGCTCTCCATCAGCGGCCACAGGAAGAATACGCCGAAAATCAGGGCTACCGCCGGGAGCAGCCAGCTGGAGGGGTTCCTCACTGCCCGCTCCGGGCCAGCTCGCTGACCTGTTCGTAGTGCCGCTTCAACGCCGTCACGAGTCGGTTCTGCAGCGCCACTTCGCGCAAAGGATCGCCGCTGGCGAGCGCGGGAGCGATCTCATTTTTCACGACCTCGTGTGAGACGAGCGACATGTCGTCGAACGCGGCCTTGGCGCGCGGCGGGTTACCATGGGCGGCGAGCGCCGCGGAGGCGTCGTGCAGCTCTTCTTCCGTATCCACGCACATGAGGCGGATGACGAAGGACAGCGCACGGAACAGCGGAGCCGTCCACGCCGCGCGGTAGGTGAACGCGTGCGCGGCGAGGTACGGGTTTTCGTCCGGATCGGACAAGAAGGGGCGCCGCGCGGGCTCGAACATCACGGGCAAGATCGGGGTGCGCCTGAGCGCATAGCGCACCGGGCCGCCCGGGACGCCGCGCTTGTAAGCCCACATCGCTTGGCCGGCGGGGCTCAGCACGAAATCGATGAAGGTTTTGGCGAGCTCGGGGGCGGGGGCGCCGCGCAACAAGCCGATCGGGTCCGCGCCCATCGAGCTGCCGCCGTCCGGAAGCACGAACCTGAGCCGCTCGGCGGCTCCGGAGCCTTCGCTCTCGAACCGGCCGTAGAAATCGATGCACATGCCGATGGCGGCGCTACCGCTCTGCACGTCTTGCACGACCTTCGTCGCTTGGTCGCTGAAGTAGCGCGAAACGCCGCCGATGCGCCGAATCAGCCGCATGCCGTCATCGAAGCCGCGCGAGAGCGCCTTCGCTTCCTCGGGCGTACCCTTCGCGGGCGAGCCTGCCGCCGCCATGGCATCGCTCATGGCCTGCTGCACGATCATCTCGAAAGCCTTGTTGGCTGAGCCGCTCTTGCTCGGATCGGCCAGCGCGACCTTCCCCGCGAGGCGCGGATCTGCCAGATCCTGCCAGCGGTGCGGAGCCTCGGAGATGCCGAGCTGGCGTAGCGCTTGCGGGTTGTAACAAATGCCGAAGCCGGAGACGCAGGTGCCTACCCATCGACCTTGCTTGTCCCAGTACGGCTCCCCGCCGACCGTTTGCGGGATGGCACCGTCGCCGAACAGCTCCGGGTGACGCTCGGCGACGCGGGCATCCACGAGCCGACCGGCAGCGGCGTGCTGTGAGAAATCGTAGCTGCCACCGCCGAACAAGATGTCGATGTTGATGCTGACGTTCGAGGCGAGGAACAAGCGGCGGGCGCGAGCGGCTTCGTCGTCACCCTCCTCCGCTTGCTTGGGGTTGGCAAACGCTTGGGCGGCGCGCTCACTGAGAGAGCTGCCCGTTTGCGCGGCGTAGTATTGCTCGAAGGCGGAGCGATACTCGGACGAGAGGTAGCGCGCGATCTCGGTCGTACCTCCCGGGTTTCGCCAATCGAGCCGAACCGGCGGCTGCCCGCGCTGCTCGAGGAAGCTTCGAAAGCCCCGGGTCATCTCGTAGCGGATGGCCTCGTTGTGGGGCGTGAGCAGCACCAAGCGGCGCGCGGTATCCGGCTCGGCGGCGAGCTTTGGGCGGAGCGCGAACGGCACGAGAAGCAGCGCCGCCAGCGCGATGAGGCCCGGCAGCGCGGCTTTCATGGGCCGTGTTCCGGCTCGAGTAGGACCACGTCCCCCGGGCTGATGTGAGCCCACAGCTCGGAGCCGGAGCCGTGACGATCCGGAGCGTGCGGGTTGAGCTCGTAGGCGCGCAGCGTGACGCCGCGATGCGAGACCTCGTGCTCGCACAGCTCGCCCAGGTAGCTGCTTCGTTCCGCCTGCACTGGGAAGGCATGCTCCCCCTGCTGGGCGCCCGAAAGTCGCACCGCCTCCGGCCGGATCGAGAGCAGCGCCATCTGCCCCGGTTCGAAGCCCTCGCGCCCTTGCGCCAGCAGCTTCAGCGCGCCGACCTCCACCTCGAGCAGCGGACCACGGCGGGCGACCACGCGCGCTTCGAGCAGGTTGGTCTCGCCCAGAAATGTCGCCACGCTGCGGGAGCGGGGTGAACGATACACCTCCCACGGCGAGCCCACTTGCTCCAGCTGCCCGGCTCTCATGACCGCAATGCGGTCCGCGATGGCGAGCGCTTCCTTCTGGTCGTGCGTGACGTAGAGAGTGGTCAGCCCGTGCTCTTTGCAAACGCGGCGAATCTCCTCGCGCATGCTGTGGCGTAGCCCAGCGTCCAGGTTGGACAGGGGCTCGTCGAGCAGGAGGCAGCGGGGGCGAGTGACGAGCGCGCGCGCCAGGGCAACCCGCTGCTGCTCACCGCCCGAGAGCTGATCCACGCGACGCGCGGCAAAACCGCCCATTTTTACGTCGGAGAGCGCGCGCTCGATGCGCTCGGTGATCTCGGCTTTGGGCCGCTTCTGCTCGCGAAGCCCAAAGGCGACGTTTTCCCCGACCGTGAGGTGCGGGAATAGGGCGAAGCTCTGGAACACCATGCCGATCTGCCGTCGGTGGGGCGGCACGTCGGTCACGTCCTCACCGTCGAACAGCACACGGCCGGCTTGGGGGGAGACGAACCCGGCGATGCTCCTGAGCAGCGTGCTCTTGCCGCAGCCGCTCGGTCCGAGCAAGAGCAGCAGCTCCCCCGGTTCGACGCTCAGGCTGACCGAGCGCAGCGCCACGTTGTCGCCGAAGCGGACCGCTACCCCTTCTACGGCGATGGCGATCTTCGTCAAGACTCAGCCTGCGGCGCCCACTCGCTGCGGGAGCTGCCAGAGCATTGCCAGCTCGTTCAAGAGCGCCGCTTCGCTCTCCGCGATCGTGCCTTGGATGGCCATCCCGTACACCAGCTCGAAGACGACCTCGCGCGCCTCTTGCCGCTCGACGCCCCCAGCCGCGCGAAGGATGGAAGAGCCGTCCGACAGCGCGGCGGCTTGGTCGCGCGCGGCGTCGAAACGCTCGGGCCCGATCTCGTCAGCGATTTGCTCCAGAAGCTCCAGTTCCTCCTGGGACACGCTGCCGTCCATTCGGGCCATCAACCCGACCAGCGCCAAGAGCACGACTTGTTCGGGCTGCGACAGATCATCCAGGGTCATGGGCGACCCTTCGTAACACGCCGGAGGGCTCGGGAGAACGCCTACTGCAAGAAGCCCTCGCGGGTGAGTCGATCCACCACGCGCTTGTCGTCCTTGATGTCCGGCTTCGCGACCTGCTTCCGCAAAGCCGTGAGCGTCTTATGGGGCCAGCTCTTTTGGACCATGTTCACGATGAAGGTCGGTACGGCGCCCTTCGGATCCACGACGACCTCGGCGACCACGATCGTGCCTTTCGTCTTCGTCCCGTCCTTATTGGTGCGCTCGGCCATGGTCAGCTCGAACTTCCCGGACTTGAAGCTGCCGCGCACGTAGTCGTCGTACTCCGGAGCGATGGGGTCCGTGACCGAGTAGTAGCTGAACACGACCTTCTTCTTCGCGGGGTCCGTCGTGATGAGGCTCTTGAAGACGAAGTCGCGATCCTTGAGGGGCGAGGGCGTCTTGATGTGATTCCAGTTGATGGACTCGCTCTCGCTGATCTCCCGAATGACCTTGGTCTTGACCAGACGGTCGATCCACTCCGTGCTGCGCTTCCGATCCGCGAGCACGCTAGCGACGCGCACGATCGGAGCCGCGATGAACCCTTCGCCGCGCAAACCAACGACGGACGTGCCGGGCACGTCCCGCCGGTACATGCGGATGCCGTCTTCTTCGTCGAACTGCTCCCACTGCGCGCTTTCCTTGGGAGGGTCTGCGTGGGCCGCGGCGGTGAGCGCGAAGGTGGTGAGCAGGGCGGAAGCGAGCAAACGAACGCGCATGGCTTGGACCTCGGTACGCTAGCTTATCGCAGAAACTTCCCAAGGCGGAGGCGAGCGGGGCTGTCTCACCCGCGGAGAACGGCACACATGCGTACCCTTGGAACCTGGCTGCTCATCCTTTTCGCGCTTCCCGCCTGCGCCGCTCGGTCTGCCGCCTTGCCCAGCTCGGCTCGCGCCCCGGCCCCCGCGCGCCAGGTTTCCGCCTCCACGCCGCCGGAACCGGCACCGCGCGACGGCTTGGCGCAGGCCGACTTGGCCTACATTTCACAGTTAGGCGCGTCGCGAGGGGGTCGTTTCGACACAGAGCGGCAGATTTCACAGCTCGAGCGCGCGGTCGAGCTCTACGCTCAATTCTTGGAGCGCGCTGCCGGCCGTCCCGAGCTCGCGAGCGCCGTCAAGAAGAGTCAGGAGCGGCTCGCGGACGCGCGCGAAACCATCGACTTCTTGAAGCAGTCGCTGAACGACGAAGCGAAACCTCGCTAGCTGGTCTTGCGCTCGGAGAGCGGCAGCAGGCTGAAGGGCGAAATCCGCAGCCGCATGCAGCTGCCCGGCTCGTCCGCAGCATAGGGAGGTAGCGAGCTTCGCGGTGCCGGCACGGAGGAGCGCGCCGCCTCGTCGTTGGCCGCCGCGAGCTGGAAGGCGATCAGCTGCTCTTCGTAGATGCGCTCGGCGCCGAGCGCTTCGATCTGGCGTGAGGCGCGCGTCGAGTGCGGCGCGGAGAGCGCGGTCTCGCTTTCGCTGCGATCGGCCGTGCTCAGCGCCAAGCTGAACAGCTCGCTCAAGTCGTCACTCAGCGTCCGGAAGCGGCGCGCTTGGGTGCACGCGGATTGAATCGCGGACGAGTACGACAGCCCGTGCTCGGTGGACTCGAGGCCCGCAGCTTGACGGAGCATGTGCCGCACGGCGGCGTGGCCGGCTGCTTCCCGCGTGCGAATACGCTCGAAGCCCTCCAGGTTTCTACCCAAGGACCACAAGCTCTCGAGCAGCGGCTTGAAGGCGGCGCGGCGCCCCGCGTCACTCGAGTACAGGTCCACGCTGTCCGGACCGCACACGATCGCGAGCGGCGCGCCGGCGGCTCGGGCGCGCTCGAGCCAGTGCTCCACGTCGTCCGGGTCGAGCTCGAGCACCGCCCGTAGGCTGTTCGGCGCCGAGTGAAGATCGATGGAGAGTAAGTGTAAGGTGGTACCGGCAGTGGCCATGGGCCTCGGCCAGCACAACGGCTGCCCCCCGCCCGGACTTCAGCCCCAAAGACCCAGATGGGTCTCGAAAGACCGCCCCCCTGGGTCAAAATCCGTGGATGAGCAGGGTTAAGCGCCCACTTGGCCCGCGGACCTAGCTATAGTCGGCTGGATGGCGTTGCCTGAGCTCGAGGCAGAAGACCTCGCTGAGCTTCCAATCTTTCCCCTGCCGAGCGTCGCGCTCTTTCCCGGGGCTCTGTTGCCACTGCACGTTTTCGAGCCGCGCTACCGCGAGCTCGTCCGTGAAGCGCTCGCGGGCCGCCGCATTTTCGCTGTAGCTCGGCTGAGACCCGGCTTCGAGAACGACTACGAGGGGCGCCCGCCGATTTTCGACGTGTGCGGGGTCGGCGCCATCGAGACGCACGCGGAGCGAAAAGACGGCCGCTTCGACCTGGGCCTGCGCGGTCTCGCCCGCGTGCGCATCGTGGAGGAGCTGCCGCCGCTTCGCGCGTTTCGGCGGGTTCGAGCCGAGAGGCTGGTCGAGCGCACTCCCGACCCGGCGCTGGTTGCGGCCTGGCAGAACAAGCTCGCGGCTCTGTGGCGTACCCTCGCGCCGCACCTGCCCGACCCCGTGCGCGACTTGGCGGCGCTCACTCGAGACGCCGACACGCCATCGGCCTACTCCGACCGACTCGCGGCTGCGCTGGTGGCGGACCCGGAGGCGACTCAGCAGCTGCTCAGCGAGCTGGATCCGAGCGAGCGGCTACGGATGCTGACGGCTCGCGTGCAAGAGCTGGTGGACGCCCTCACGCCGCCGAGCGTCGCCAAGCAGCGCGCTCTGAACTAGCCTGGGCTTCATGCAACGGGCGCCGCTTCTGATCGGAATCGCGGGTGGCACGGGCAGCGGCAAGTCCACCCTCGCCGCCGGGCTGATTGGCCAGCTCAGCGCGGACGTCGCGGTGCTGGAGCACGATTGGTACTACCGGGATCGCTCGGGAATGACCGAAGCGGAGCGTGAAAACGTGAACTACGACGAGCCCGCCGCGCTCGACAATCGGCTCCTGGTGCAGCACCTCGCCGACCTGCGCGCCGGGTGCGCGGTGGAGTGCCCGCAGTACGACTTCGCGACCCACACCCGCAAGGCGACGACTCGCCGCGTCGCGCCGGCCCGCATCGTGGCGGTGGAGGGCATCCTCCTGTTTGCGATCCCGGACCTGTGCGCCTCGTTCGACCTGCGCATCTTCGTGGATACGGACGACGACATTCGGCTCATGCGCCGCATCGCGCGGGACATCGTGGAGCGGCAGCGCGACATCGCTTCCATCCAGCACCAGTACTATTCGACGGTGCGGCCGATGCACCTCCTACACGTCGCGCCGAGCAAGCGCCAAGCGCACCTCATCGTGCCGGAGGGCGGGGAAAACGCGGAGGCGCTGGACGTCATCGTTGGCCGGCTGAAGTACCTCCTCCTTGGCCACTAGCGCTCGGCGGGCCGGGCCGCGAGCACGTCCGCGATGCGCAGCTGGCCCTGCGGAGAGGGAGTCAGCCCCGGCCCGGTCGAGACGCGCTGCGGCGGCGGCTGGTGCTTGAGCCACCAGGCGTGGGCGCGCTCTTCCGTCCACACCTCCTCGGGCGCGAGCTCCTTTTCCGCTTGGAGGAGACGACGGAGCAAGTCCCGCGCATCCGCGGGGCGGTCCCCCGGAGCTTTCGCCAAGCAGGCGGCGATGCACTGCTTGAGCGCGAGTGGTACGGGAGCCAAGCAGTAGCGCTCGAGCGGCGCCGGCGGCTCGTTGATGTGCGCGATCAAGAGCATCATCGGAGTGTTCTTCACGAACACCAAGCGGCCGGCGAGCAGCCAATAGGCGACGCACCCCAGCGCGTAGAGGTCAGCGCGGCCGTCCACCTCGTGACCGAGCGCTTGCTCGGGAGCCATGAACTCGGGCGTCCCCATGACGCTGCCCGCGCGCGTGAGCTTACCATTGGGCCCCGTATCGATCCCGGCCGCTGCGGTCGTATCCAAGACCGCCTGGGTGCTGAGCGGCGCGGAGCCGGCGTCGTCGCTGAGCGTGCGCACCAGGCCGAAATCTAGCACTTTGACGAGGTCCACCTCGTCCGCCGCGCGGCACACGAACAGGTTGGCGGGTTTGATGTCGCGGTGCACTAGGCCCACGTCGTGCGCTTCTGCCAGCGAGCGGCAGGCCTGGACCATCAAGCGCAGAACGCGCCCGGGGGGCTGAGCGCCATAGCGCACGACCAAGCTCTCGAGATCCAAGCCCTCCAGCAGCTCCATGACGTAAAAGAACGTGCCGTCATCCGCGACGCCGTAGTCGAACAGCTCGATGGTGTTGCGCGAGCGGAGAGCGGCGAGGGTCTGCGCCTCGCGACGGAAGCGCTCTTGCGCGTCAGTCGCGTCCGCCCCGTTGTCCAGACGGATGAGCTTGATTGCGGCTTCACGCGCCAGGAGCCGGTGCTCGGCCCGCCAGACCTCGCCCATCCCGCCTTTGCCCAGACGCTTGACGAGGCGATAGCTTCCGAGCTCGCGGGCCTCTTGATGGGCTCGCTTGGCCTCCGCGCGCGCCTCCGCGGCTTCGCGCCGCACCCGCACCACCAGCCGCGCGAACGCGACCGAGACGCCCAGTGCCAGGAGCACCGCCACTGCCGCGATGCCGAAGCTGCGCCGCCCGTAGACGTGGAGGCTCTCGAAGAAGACGCTCTCCGGCACCAAGTAAGCGACGCTCCAATCCAGCTCCGGGTCGTCTGCCACCTGGGCGAGGGCTGCCAATTGCTGCGCGCCGCCGGCGTCGAAGCTCAGGGGCGCGCTCTGACCCGGCGGCCGCGATCCGAGCGCCGCGAAGAAGGAATCCAGCAGCGGCTCCTGCAAATCAGCGAAGGAAAGGGCGCGGTCCCGGATCGGTAGCGCCGCGATACGCCTCTCCGCTTGAGGGTAGGCGAGAAGCGTGCCGGACCGAGTGAAGAGCAGCGTGCGTACGTCGGGGAGCTCGCCGGCGCGCATCAAGCGGGAGAGAGCGTTCACGTCGAAATCCACCGTGAGCACCGCGTGTAAGCGGCGCTCGCTTCCGACCTGCAGGTAAACGGGCGCGGCGCGAGTGATGCCGGTGTAGTGGGTCCGGTAAAACGGGTAGGGCTTCGTCCAGATGCGCGTTCGGGCTGCCTCGGCAGCGCGGTAGAAATCGCGCTTCCGTGGGTCGTAGACCGACGCCTCCTCTTTCCACAATTCCAGCGCACCGTGCCCTCGGTAGTCGTAACGGCGCACGCGAGTGCCCGCGGAGGAGACGCGGCTATCTTGAAAGCGGACCGCGCCGTCCGTGTCGATCTGCGTGCCCTGGAAGGTGCCGTCCGGGAAGCTGATGCTGACGAACGCAACCCCCGCCCGGCCTTGCATCAAGTCCAACATCACCGCCGCCGCCGGCTCGATGGGCTCGTCCGGTGCATGGGTCAAGGTGAAGTCGGACAGGCGGTCCAGGATCGGGTCCGCGGAGTCGAGCGCCCCTCGCAGGTGTGTCGCGACCAGGCTGGCTTGCTCCGCCAACCGCCGTTGACCGAGCGCCACGTTGCTCACCTTGAGCGCGCGCTGGCCGACGAGCGCCAGAAACAAACCGACGCACAGGACGATGCCCGGGAAAATGATGAGGATGCCGTACGGCGATGCCAAGGCGCGCGCGAGCACGAAGGCTTGGCTCTCCGCGCGCGTGGAGGGGCTGGCCCGCGCCAGCTCCTTTTTGCCGATTCTCGGCGCTGTCATCCCACCCCGGACATTACCCCGCACGGGCGGCGCGCCGCTACGCTAGAACTGGAGCATGAAGCCAGAGCTGGTGATCGAAGCTCGCGAGCGAGACGTGGGCGGGTTCTTCGTGCGCCGCGCCCTGCCTACCCTGAGGCGCAAGCTCGTCGGACCCTTCGTGTTTTACGACCACCTGTGCCGGGTGGACTTCCAGCCCGGCCAGGGGCTGGACGTACGTCCGCACCCGCACATCGGCCTGGCCACCGTGACTTACCTCTTCGAAGGCACGTTTCAGCACCGCGACAGCTTGGGCTACGTCCAATCCATCCTCCCCGGTGACGTGAACTGGATGATTTCCGGTAGCGGCATCGCGCATTCGGAGCGCACCCCGCCGGAGCTCAAACAGAGCGGCGGGCCGCTCCACGGGATTCAATGTTGGGTGGCCCTGCCTCAAGAGCACGAGGAGATCGACCCGAGCTTCGTGCACCATCCCGCGGCCACCATTCCGCGCGTCGACCGGCCGGGCGTGGACTTACGCGTCATCGCTGGCAGCGCCTACGGGGAAACGTCCCCGGTGCGGGTGCTATCGCCCACGCTGTACGTCAACGCGCACTTGCGGGCCGGCGCGAGCCTCACCGTAGACGAGCAGCATGAAGAACGAGCCGTTTACGTAGCCGCGGGCGTCGTGTCGCTCGTGGGCGACGACGCCCTCTACGGCGAGGGGAGCTTGCTCATTTTGCCCGCCGGCGAGGCGGTGCTGCACAGCCATGACGGCGCGAACGTCATGCTGCTGGGCGGCGCGCGGCTCGGAGGCGAGCGGCACGTCTTCTGGAATTTCGTGTCGAGCTCCCTCGACCGCATCGAGCGCGCCAAGCAAGATTGGAGCGAGGGTCGCTTCGGCAAGGTCGTGGGAGACGAGCTGGAGCACATCCCGCTGCCGACCTCCTGACGCCTTCAGGCGGCGCGTATCCGGCCACGCCGGATGCCGAGCGCGCGGGTGGCCTCTTTGTGGCAAGCCCAGCACAGCGTCCGCAGGTTGGACAGTCCGCATGATCCGCCTCCTTCGACGACGGGGAGGATGTGATCCACTTCCCAGTAGCGGCGACGGCTGAGCAAGTAGGCGGGGAGCCCCAGCTCCTGCAGGCGCCGCGGGCGAAGCGCGCGCTTCGTCACGCGAATCTTTCGGAAGAGCGCGTCGCAGTCGCGCTGGCACTGCACGCATACTCCCCGGTCCCGGGCGTGGACGCGCTCGGCCGCGAAATCAGGCTGGGTTCTGATTTTCCACTCCACCACGCAGTCTTCGGAGCAAAAGGTGCGGCGCCCGCTCCCCTTGGGGATTTCCAGCTGGCACTTGCGGCACAGCGGCCGTCCTTGCGGGCCACGCGCCAGCTCCTTGGGATCGACCCAGCCCCCCGCTTGCTTTCGAGGCGGGCGGCTGAGGGGGGCTTCTATCTCGAGCTCGTCGCGGTCGTCGGCCACGTTGCTCGGCCTACGAAGACCGGGTCGGCTGGGCCAAGTTCTCGGCCCCAAGCGAGCGTGGCGGCGCTAATCTGAGGGGGTGAGCCCGTCGCGGCCCGTCTACTTTCCGGTCAAGGCGGAGCCTCTGCGCATGCAGCCGGGCCTGTTCCGCTTCGGTACGGACTTCGGTAACGGCGACCTCGATCGGCAGTTTTTGCCGAGGGACGAGCAGCACGCCCATTACACGGCCGAGAAGCGCCGGATCCTCGCCGACCACCCCCGCCGCGTGCTCGTGGCGGCGGTCAGTGAGGAGGACCACGCTGCGCTGGAGGCAGCGCGCTGTTTCCTCGTGCAAACAGCCGAGAACGAGGGGCACCCCGTGCGGTCGGAGCTGTCGCTCGCGCAGCTCGGAGCAGAGCTGGCCGAAGACTTCGCGGTGCTGACCCGCGCCGATCGTGCCGTGATGGTGCACGTTTGCTTTCCCAGCGGCTGGCGTCCGGAAGCGGTGGTCGGCGAGAGCTTCGTCCGCATTCACCGTCACGTACCCGCGTTCGGCGCGATTGCGGAGCGAGCGCACGGCTTGCTCGAGGCGATGCTCACTCGCGGCCCCTACGTCCGCTTCGTGTGGACGGTCACCGCCGACGACCAGCTCGACCACCACCCCGAGCAGGGAGCCAGGCTCCCGTGGACAGCCCAAACCGCTCACGGCTTTCTGCGCGTCGAGAGGCAAACGACGGTGCCCCTGGCGGGCGGCACTGCCAGCTTGTTCCTGATCCGCACTTACCTCTACCCCTTTGCGGAGCTTTCGGAGAGCCAGCGCGCGATCTTGTCGGAGGCTCTTCGGCAGATGCCGGCCGAGCTAGCCGCCTACAAGCAGCTCACGTCTGCGGTACCTCGCGCGCTTCAGCTGCTGCGATGACGCCCGGCTCGTGAGCGCTCAAAGAAGAATGTGGCTTACCGCGCGCAGCGACAGCAACCCACCGACGCGCCAAGAGTCGTACGCGGTACCCAGGTTGTCGATGGCAAAGTCGCTCTGCCGCAGCGGCAACAGCGCGGTCACTCCGAGCTCGAGCCCAAACGCTCCCGAACGCGCCGACAACGAAGCCTCCAGCGGCACCGCCAGCCAGGCGCGTTTCAACGCTTCGTTTCGGGTGTAACCACTGGCCTCGACGTGCACGAGGCCCGCGTAGATGCCGGTGCACAGCTCGACGCGCAGCGGTCGCCGGTCCATGGCGGCGTAGCAACTACGCGCTACCCCGGCCAGTAACGTCTGGCTCAGGTGACCCGGAGCGAGGCTGAGTTGCTGCGCCGGCATCCACAGCGCGCCGACGCCACCGTGAAAGCGATTCACGACGATGCCAGCGTCCACCAGCAGGGCCGGTGCCGCCGGCCCGAGCACCCCGAACAGTCCCGCGCCGCCGACCGATAGCGTTCCGTGGACGTCGTGGAGCGGCTCGGGCGGCTCACGTACCGTTGGTACCGGCGCGGGCTCGGGGGGCGCGACGCGAGGCGGCTCGGGCTCGTGCTCTTCGACCGTGAGCTCGTGCGCGTCCGAGTCGAGCAACAGCGCGAGCGTGAGCGCCGTCGCTTGCTCCAGCGAAGCGCACGAAGGCCCGCGGTCTTGCAGGACGCGCAGCCCGCCCCCGACGCCCATACGGATTGCGGCGCGGTAGACCCCGCTGCGGTGACTGAACGTCACTTGGTAGGAGCCGCGCGCACCTGCTCCCTCGCCTCCGCGGAGCCGCGCGACGTGGGCGGATAGCTCGGCCGTGTCCGGGCAGCCTTCGGCGTCGGCTTCGCGCGTCACGGTCAGCGGCGAGCTCGGCAGGGCGGCGTCTCGCGCTGGTGCATCACTCGATTGCGCCCGCGCCGCACCCGCAGGCGATAGCCCGGCGCCAAGGCTCAGTGCAGAAAGGAGCGCGAAAGCCGAGCGCATCGGGGCCGACGAGAGTAGCCGCGACCAGGCTCCCCGCGCGACTGCGGCGGTCTTTTTTGTGATCGGGGGAGGGCTCCGTCCCCACTCACGCTGACGAGTGGTACCGTCGACCGAGAGGCATCCTTCACGCGCTTACGCCCAGCCGACCGGAAGCAGGCGGGAAAACCGAAGGTCTTTTTCCGGGCATGAGCACGCCGCAACCCGAATTTCGAGCCATTTATGACGCGAACTTCAACTTCGTCTGGTGCTCGCTCCGTCGTCTCGGCGTGCGCGAGGCGGACGTGCTCGATCAGGCGCAGAAGGTGTTCCTAACCGCACACTTCAAGCTCGCGGAGTTCGAGGGCCGCTCTCAGCTCACCACCTGGCTGTTCGGGATTTGCCAGCGGGTCGCCAGCGACTACCGCCGCTCGGCGCTGTTCCGGCGCGAGGTCACGACCGACGCCGCGGAAATGGACCTATACGGCGGCTCCCACGAGGATTTGGCGCAGGGTGCCGAGTCGCGCCAGCGGGCGCAGGCGGCGGAGGCGATCTTGAACAAGCTGCCGGAGCCGCAGAGGCTCGTCTTCGTGCTGTTCGAGCTGGAAGAGATGAGCGGTCAGGACATCGCGCAGTTGCTCGGTATTTCGGTCGGAACGGTGCGCTCACGGCTGCGCCTCGCTCGGGAGGCGTTCTCGCGCGAGGTCAAGCGGCTGTCGGTTGCTCGCGGCGGCACCAAGGAGGCCGTATGAGCGGCGATCCGGAGCGCCTGCTGAGCGTGAGCGGCGGGGAGTCTTCACTGGAGCGGGAGCTGCTGGAGAGCGTGCGCGACGTTGGCCCGCCCCGCGCGGCCAAGGAGGAAGCGTGGCGCGCCATCGCCGCGCAAGTTGCGGTCGCTACCGCCGTCGGTACGGCGGCTGGCTCCACTGCTGCGGCCACGAGCAAAGCTGGCGCGTCCGCCCTCGCGAGCTGGGCCCTCTCTACGAAAGTCGCGGTGGTGGCGCTGGGCGGCGGGCTCGCGCTCGGCGGCGGGTACCTCGGGCTACGCGAGCCGAACGCGCCGCCCCCCGTTGCTGCGCGCGCGCCGGCCGCGCCTCGAGACGCGCAAGAGCGCTCCGTCGTGGCGCCCACCGCGGCGCCGAATGACTGGTCGTCGACCACCGAGCTTCCCGCCGAAGAACCGCCGCCCCGGAAGCTCGAGCCACGCCGTTCGGACTCGTTGAAGGCGGAGAGCGCGCTGTTGATGCAAGCGCGCTCGGAGCTGCGGTCCGGCAACGCCGCCGGCGCGCAGTCCGTGCTGGAGCGCCTGCAGGCGCAGTTCCCGCAGGGAATGCTCGCTCAGGAGCGCGAGGTGCTGGCGATCGAGGTCCTGCAAGCGCGCGGCAACGTGGAGAGCGCGAAGCGTCGGGCGAGGGCCTTCATCAGGGCATACCCGAAGAGCCCCCATAGCCAAAAGCTCGCGCGCTTCGTGGAGTAGCAGCGCGAGCGCGGATGCGCGCAGGGAGTCCTACCTCCACCGACTCGCAGCACCCAACGGGGCGACGTCTGCGCGCGCGCGCAATCGAGTGATCGCATTCGGCGTCGACCACCACGAACCGGCAGAGCGCTGCGGTGCCCTCTCGACCGAAAGACCTACATCCTTGGCGAACGAATCCAAAGCGCACGGAAGCCTCGTGACCCTCGCCAGCGGGCTCGCGTTGCTCGCGGCTTCGGCCTGCACCGGCAACCTCAGCGGCAACTCCGGTGAAAACGGGGCCGCTGGCGTCGCCACCACCACTGGCGGCTCGAGCAGCGGGGGCGCGTCGGGGGGAGGCGCCGTGCCGCCGGGAGCGGGCGCGCCGGTGGATTCGCTGAATTGCGCCGATCACGTCGTGGACCCCGGTCCTTCGCCGATGCGGCTCCTGTCGCGCCAGCAGTACCTGAGCACGGTGAAGGACCTCGTCGGTGACGTGGCGGGGCTCGAGCAAGCCCTGGGTCCGAGCGACGCCGCGTCGGCGTTCGGCCTCGTGCAGCCCGACGTCACCCAGGTCGAGCTCGAGCATTACCAGGCCGCCGCCCAGGCTATCGCGGCCGCGGTCGTCTCGGAGCCGGCACGGCTCGACCGGCTGGCCCCGTGTGCCGCCGGCGCGGCGCCGACCGAGTGCGCCAAAAGCTTGGTGACGAAGCTCGGCGCGCTAGCGTACCGCGCGCCCATTACGGACGCCGCGGACATCGACCGCCACGTGCAGCTGTTCAGCGGCGGGGCGGCGACGAGCTACGCCCACGGCGTCGAGCTATTGCTGCAGGGGATCTTCCAGTCGCCGCGCTTCCTCTATCGGGTCGAGGTCGGCACCGGGGAGCGGGTCAGTGAAAAGGCGGTGAAGCTGTCGCCGTACGAGATCGCGGCGCGCTTGTCTTACGCGCTCTGGGATTCACCGCCCAGCGAGAGGCTCGTCGAGACGGCGGCGACCGGTGGCCTGAACGACGCGGCGGGCGTCAGCTCTCAGCTCGATTGGATGCTCCAAGATCCGAAGGGTCAGAAGCTGGTCAACCGCTTCCTCGAGAGCTGGCTGCACATTGGTCAGATCGACCGAATGGTGAAGAGCTCGGAGCAGTACGCGCAGTTTCAGTCCGCGACCTTCAAGGAGTCGCTCAAGGGGCAGGCGCGCGCCTTCTTCGAAGATTTGCTGACCAAGCAGGGCGGCAAGCTGCAAGCCCTCTTCCAATCGCAGACGGTGTTCTACAACCGAGATTTGGGCGACTATTACGGCGTTACGGGGACGGACGCCTTTCAGTCCCTGGAGAGGGCGGACGGCACTGCGGCCGGCATCCTCACGCTGCCGGTCGTCATGGCCGTGCAGGCCAAGCCCGACGAGAGCTCGCCCATCTACCGAGGCCGTTTCGTGCGCGAGGCGCTGCTCTGCCAGCAGCTCCCGGCGCCGCCCGCGAACATTCCGCCCGCTCCGACCGTCACCCCCGGTGTCTCCACCCGCGAGCGCGCGGCCCAGCACGAGGCAGACCCCACGTGCGCGGGCTGTCACCTGCTGCTCGACCAGGTGGGCTTCGGCTTCGAGAACTACGATGCGCTGGGGCGCTACCGCACGGAGGACGGCGGTAAGCCCATCGACGCGAGCGGACAGCTCGTGGGCACGCGCGACGCGAACGGGCCGTTCAATGGGGTTCAGGAGCTGGCCGAAAAGCTCGCCGGCAGCGCCGAGGTCAAAGAGTGCGTCACGCGGCAGTGGTTCCGTTTCGCCATGGCTCGCTTCGAGCAGCCGGTGGACGGCTGCAGCATGAAGAGCGTGCTCGATGACTTCGACGCTGCCGGACAAGACTTGAACGCGCTCCCGCGAGCCACCGTGCAGACCGACGCTTTTCTCTACCGCCGCCCGCTGGATATGGAGGTGAAGCCGTGACCAAAAACGAGCCCATCGATCTTCGAACCGCGATCAGCCGCCGCAAGCTGCTGGGCGGCCTGAGCGCGCTCACGGTGGCGCTATCCAGCCCGATCTGGCGCCCTGCGACCGTGTTCGGGCAGGACGCCAATCGCAAAGCCGCGAAGCGCTTCATCGGGATCTTCAGCGCCAACGGCACCGTCGGCAAAGCCTTTTGGCAGAGCGGCGCCGGCACGGACATCCCGCTCACGGCCATGACGCCGATCTTGGCGCCGCTGGAGGCGTACAAAGACAAGCTGCTCGTCCTGAAGGGCTTGCACATGTACTCCACGATCGAGAACGAGCTCGGGCAGGTAGACGGCGCCGAGGGAGCGTTGGACGTACCCAACAAGCCGGGCGGTCCGCACATGAAGGGCCCGGGCGCCATGCTGACGGGCGGCTCACTGCTCGCGGGCAGCTTCACCGGCTCAGGGGGGCCCGCCGGCTGGGCCGATCGCCAATCGGTAGATCAGTACATTGCGGAGCGCATCGGCGCGGCCGATGTTCAGTACAAGTCGCTCGAGCTCGGCGTGCGTATCGAAGGGCAAGAGCCGCTGCGGGTCATCTCCTACCGGGGCCCGAACCAGCCGAACACTGCCGTCGACGACCCTTTCCAGATGTACCAGCGCATCTTCGCGGACGCGAACCTGTCGCAGGATGAGCTGAAGAAGGTGCTCGCCGAGCGGCAAAGCGTGCTCGATTTTTTGAAGGACGACTTGGCCCGCTTGCAAGGCCGCGTGAGCAGTGAAGACAAAGCCAAGCTCGAAGCGCACCTGGCCGGGATCCGCAACTTGGAGCAACGCATGCAAAACGCCGGGCATGGCTGCACCCCGCTCACGATGCCGCCAAAGTTCGACACGCGCGCCATGGACAGATTCCCGGAGGTCGGGCGTTTGCAGACGGACCTCATGCTCCTCGCGCACACGTGCGGCATGACGCGCGTCTCCACGTTCATGTGGGCCAACGCCGACAGCTGGCAATACTACCCATGGATCGGGGTGGACGAAGAGCACCACGAGCTGTCTCACGCCGGCGACGCCGACGACGTCGCAAACGAGAAGCTCGTGAAGATCAACCAGTGGCACAGTGAGCAGCTCAAGTACGTGCTGGACCAGCTCGCCGCCGTTCAGGAGCCGGACGGCACGAGCATGCTGGACAGCAGCCTCGTTCTTTGGGGCAACGAGCTCGGCGCCGGCAACACGCACACCTACAAGAACATCCCCTGGGTGCTCGCGGGCGGCGCCGGCGGGTACCTCAAGATGGGGCGGCAGCTGACCTACGCCGACAAGCCCCACAACGACCTGCTCGTCTCCGTGTGCAACGCCATGGGCTTCGACGACGTGAAGACGTTCGGCATCCCCGGCGTTTGCACGGGGCCGCTGCAGGGGCTGCAGGCCTAAGCTCGGCTCGAGCCTTCAGCGGCGGGCAGCGCGGCGCGGCGCGGCCGCGACTTCGCTCGGCGCGGTGCTTAGGAGATCGCGAGCGAGGGCGAGCGCGTAGGCCTGGCGCGCGGTGAGGTACTCGAAGGAGACGCCAAAGTGGCAGTCCAGCTCCCAGTCCACCATCCCCGGGACCTCGAACTCGATGTAGCGACCCGGCAGCGTGATGGCCACGAGCACTTTGGTGCCGAGCTGCAGAGGGCGCGGGGCGCTCAGGCGGAGCGCGGAGGTGCCCAGCTCGATGAGGGTAGCGCGCCCAAGCGGCTTGTGGTCGGCGCCAAAGAGCCGAACCGTGGTGCCCGGCGCCACGGGTGCGCGATCGGTTTTGAAGAAGACACCGCTCACGTGCCGAGCCATGACGATCGCAATACCCGAGGTTGAGTCTCGCGTGAGTAACTATTCGGCTTCTGTAAGCGTCATTTCGCGCCGACGGTCCGCCCTCCGCAGGCTCGCCGCACGCTCGTAACGAAGCTGAAATAGTCATGGCACATTCGGAAACCAAACCGGGCATTGGTGCTTCCGGCGGGGGCGTTGAGCTCGAGCGTCCGAGTCGGAGCCGGCAGGCGCAGGCCATGGCGCGGGTCTGGACGCAAGCGAGGGCACGGCTCCGGACGTGGAAGCGCCGAGGACGCCGGCGTGACGGGGGCGCGTGCTCGGGGCGCTTGACGAGCTGCTCGGCGCTCGGCACAATCGCCCGCATGAATTGGCGCGTCGTCGGTCATCGTTTTCCCGCTTCGGGCGAGGGAACGTGCGCGCGCCACGGCGGCCGCGCAGGCTAGGCGGCGCGGCACTCGAGGCTCGCATCGAGCCGCCTGGCTGCTGGCCAAGGCGGCTTTCGAGCTTTTGTGGTTTGGTGGGTTCGTTTAGCGGGTTTTGTCTGTTTTCCTAAGGGGTTTACTCATGAATTCGGTCTCACGTCCGCGGGTGCTGCTGGTAGCGCTAGCCAACTGGTTCGGTGGGCCGCGCTTGCCGCGCGCGTTTTCGCGTGCGGGGTTTCACGTCACGACCTTCGCGCTCTCCGGGCTGCTCATTTTGCGCTCGCAGGCTACCGACGAAACGGTATTGCTGCCGGAGGCAACCAGTAACGAGGAGCTGCTGGCGGCGCTCCTCGCGGCGATCGAGCGCACCCAGCCGGACATCGTGGTGCCTACGGACGAAAGCAGCATTCTGGCGCTGCACGCGGTGGCCGCGCGGTCACGGCAACCGGGGGTGAGCGATCGCGCCCGCGGTGCAATCGCCGCGTCCATCGGGGGTCCGAAGAGCGCAGCCACGGTTCGGAACCGAAAGGCGCTCGCGGAGCTGGCAAGCTCGCGCGGCGTCCGCACCCCGGACCACGCGGTGGTGCGCTCGGAGGCGGACGCGCTCGCGTTCGGAGCGCGGCATGGCTACCCGGTCGTGCTGAAGGAGGAGGACAGCGCGGCGGGCTTCGGCGTGTTCATCTGTAAAGACGAGGGAGCGCTGCGCGAGGCTCTGCGCAAGTCTTCGCAGCACCCCGCCGTGTACGAACAGGGGCTCTTGGCGCAGACGTTCATTGCTGGGCGCACGGCGATGCGGGTCGTGGTGGCGCAGGCGGGCAACGTGCTGGGCGGGCTCTCGGCGCTCAAGCTGGAGACGTGGCCCACTGCGCAAGGGCCGAGCACCTGCGTCGAGTTGTTCGACCATCCCGAGATGAAGGCCTCGTGCGAGGCCATCGTCGGCGCGCTCGGCTACAGCGGCTTCGCGAGCTTCGACTTCATGATCGACGAAGCGTCGCGGGCGCACCTGATCGAGCTGAACGCGCGTCCGACGCCCATCTCCCACCTGGGGGAGCGCTACGGCGCGTGCCTGTGCCGCCACTTGCACGCGGCTCTCACGGGGGAGCCGACGAGCGCGGGCGAGCCGCAAGGGCTTCCCAGCCGTGTCGCGCTGTTCCCGCAGGAGTGGGTGCGCGATCAGAACAGCGCGCACCTTCGCGCCGGCGTGTACCACGACGCTCCGTGGGAGGAGCCGGACTTGGTGGAGGCTTACGTGGCATTTGGGCGAGGCCAAATGCGGTACATGGCCTACCGCGTCCTGGACGCGCGGGACGAAGACTTGCGAAAGAAGCTGACCGAGCTCGAGCGCTCGGCCGAGGCGTAGGACGGCGAGGCGATGGCATTCAGTATTCGTGTCGAAGGGCTACACAAGAGCTACCAGCGGCGGGTGCGTAAGCCGGGCTTGCTCGGCGCCGTGCGCGGTCTGTTCTCGGCCGAACGCCAGACGGTCCCGGCCGTGCAGGAGCTGAGCTTCACCATCAGCCCGGGCGAGCGCGTGGGTCTCATCGGGGAGAACGGCGCTGGCAAATCGACCACCCTCAAGATGCTCACGGGCATCCTGCTGCCCACGAGCGGGCGCCTGGAGGTGCTGGGCCTGGAGCCTTGGCGGCAGCGTCGGCAATTGGCGGCCCGCATCGGCGTGGTCTTCGGTCAACGCCCGCAGCTCCTTTGGGACATCCCGGTGCGAGAAACGTTCACGCTGCTGAAGACCATGTACGGGGTGGACGAAAAACTATTTCAGGCCACGTACGCGGAGGCGGTGAAGCGCCTGGACCTCGAGCCGCTGCTCGGGGTCGCGGTGCGGAAGCTGTCACTCGGTCAGCGCATGCGCTGCGACCTGGCGGCTTCCTTGCTGCACGCCCCCGCGATCGCCTTCTTGGACGAGCCGACGATTGGGCTGGACGTGTCAGTGAAGGAGCAAGTCCGCGAGTACGTGGTCGAGATGCAGCGGCGCTTCGGCACCACTCTGCTTCTCACGACCCACGACCTCAAAGACATCACGGAGACGTGCGATCGCCTGCTGCTGCTGGACCGGGGGCGGCTCCTTTTCGACGGCTCCCTGAAGGACTTCGAACGCCGCTTCGCGACCGAACGCCGCATCTTGCTCGAGCTGAACAAGCCCGTCGCGGAGTCGGCCGCCGCCGAGCTTTCGGTCGCGCTCGCGCCTCTCGGAGGCGTGCTCGTCGAGCATCGAGGGCACCGCGTCGTAGTCAGCTACCAGCGCGAAGGAGCGGCGCCGGCGCTCACTCAATGCCTGCTCAGCCTGCTCCCGGTGTCGGACATCGTGCTGGAAAAGGCCGATATCGACAGCATGGTGGCCAGCATCTACCGTCGCTCTACCGAAGTGGAAGTGGGGGCGGCTTGAGGCCCGCTACGGCCTCGCAAGAGCTGCGCGCCCAGGCCGCTTTGTTCGTGCGCTCCGTGCGCACGAGCTTTGCCTACAAACCGGCGCTGGTTTTGAGCATGCTCTCGGTAGCAATCGCCTACCTGGTGCCGATGCTGGTGTGGCGCCACGTGTACCAAGCGCGGGGGGACACGTTGGCGGTGCCGGCGAGCCGCCTGTTTCCCTACCTTCTGCTCGCGGCCGCCCTGAATACTTGCTTCTTTTTGGGAGTGGAAGGGCGCATCGGTCAGCGCATTCGGATGGGGCTCATCGCGACCGATTTGCTGCGCCCGGTGGACTTCCAGCTCACGCAGTTGAGCCAGGCGCTCTCGGACGTGGTCTTGAACGTGACGATGGTGTTGCCATTCTTGGCGCTCGCTTACGGGCTGTGGGGGAGCGCCGCGCTTCCAGGAGACGGCTGGAGCTTGCTCGGGTTTTTCGCGAGTAGCGGGCTCGCGCTCCTCATTCATTTCGCGCTGTCGTTCATCTTCGTTCAAGCGGCCTTCGTTACCTTCAGCAACTACGGTATCTTCGTGGCGAAGTCCGCGCTGCAGCAGGCCTTCTCGGGGCTATCGGCGCCGCTCGCTCTGTTCCCGCCGAGCTTGCGCGCGGTGGCGGAATACCTACCGTTCTGTCACACGATTCACTCCCCGGTGTCGATCTACCTCGGGGACGTCTCCGGTCCCGCGGTCTGGCAAGTTCTCGCGGTGCAGGCGGCGTGGGCGGCTGGTCTGCTGCTCACCGGGCGGGCGCTGCTCGGGCTTTCGCTCCGCTACCTGGAGATTCAAGGTGGCTGAAGAACGCGGGGTCGCCGCTTCGTTGCGCGTGTACCTTCGAGCGTACAGCGCATCGCTCCAAGCGAAGCTGGAGTACCGAACGGATTTGGCCATCGGCCTCGTCACCTCGATGATGCTGCAGGCCGCTGGCCTCAGCCTCTTGTGGATCGTGCTGCGCGTCGCCCCCAGCTTGAACGGCTGGACGGCGCCGCAGGTGCTCTATCTATTCGGCATGACCGCGGCGTGCCTCGGCGGCTCCGAGCTGTTCTTCAACCAGATCTGGAGCTTGCCGGGCGCGATCGTGATGGGGGACCTCGACCGGCTGTTGACCTACCCGGTGCGCGCCTTGCCATTTTTTCTGCTGACGCGGCCGGAGCTGCACGCTTTCGGCAACGTGCTCACTGGCTTTTCCTACGTGACCGCGTCGTTGCTGTGGCTGAGCGCACCCTGGTACGTGTGGCTGGCGGCGCCGCTGCTCTGGCTGTGCGGAATGCTGGTGTACACCGCCGTCCTCGTGTGGTTCGGCTGCCTTTCGTTCCGCGTGCTCGGGCCGCAGCTCTCCAGCATGATGGTTGCGCACAACCTCTTGCAGGCGACGCGCTACCCGCTCGGCGCTTACCCGCGCGGGGTGCGTTTCGCGCTGTTGTTCCTCTTTCCGTTCGGCGCCTTCCACTACGTGCCGGGCAGCATCTTCTTCGGCCACGGGGCGCCGCTGATCGGTTTGGTCGGCGCGCCGCTCGCCGCCTTGGTCACGATGTGGCTCGCGCAGCGCGCCTGGGACCTCGGTCTCGCGAGCTACGAGAGCACCGGCTCGTAGTCGCGGCGCTGTTCAGCCGAAGGCGTGAGCCGAGAGCTCTACGCCCATGAAGGTGTCGTGGTAGGCCGCGCGGCCCCGGTCGGAGCCGGCCGCGCCTGCGACCACCATGAGCGGAAGCAGGTGCTCCTCACGGGGGTGGGCGACGCGGGCGGAGGGAGCCTCTGCCCAGCTGGCGAGGCGCGCGTCATGCTCCGCGGCGTCACGGGGCGTGGTATCGCGCAGCCAAGCGTCGAAGGCAGAAGACGCGGCGCGCCCCTGGGGGCCGAAGCCGCGCATGTTGTGGAAGGTCATGCCGCTGCCGATGATGAAGACGCCTTCGTCGCGTAGAGGAGCGAGGGCGCGACCGATGGCGAGGTGCTCACGCGGATCGAGACCGGTCTTGAGCGATAGCTGGAGGGTGGGGATTTCAGCGTCGGGGTAAGTGAGCTTGAGTGGAACGAAGGTGCCGTGATCGAAGCCGCGATCCGAGCTCGCGCCATTCTGGATACCGGCTTGCGTGAGCAGCTCGCGAACGCGGCCCGCGACCTCGGGTGAGCCGGGTGCCGGCCAAGACAGCCGGTACGACTCCTCGGGGAAGCCGTAGTAGTCGTACAGCAGGGGCGGCTGCGCGCTGGTCATGACCGTGGGCTGCGCCTCTTCCCAATGGGCAGAGACGACGAGCAGCGCGCGCGGAGGAGCGGCCGGCATGTCGCGTACGCTTTGGAGGTAGCGGGTGAGCGCCTGCTTCTCCGGCTCGCTGCCGATGCCGTTCACGAACGGCCACGGACCACCCCCGTGGGGGAGGAAAACGACGGGAAGACGCGGGGAAGGGCTGGCCATGAGCCCAAGATACGGCTCGTTCGCAGAGTTACAATACGTCTGTTCAGGACCACATTGTTGCTGCGAACACAACAATAACGACGTGCCGTGGTGCGCGTTGCTGCTACAACCCGCCCGCGCCCAGCTTTCGCGGTCTTGCCCTCGCGGGTCCCGTCGCCACGCTGCAGCCGCGCCCAAGTATGTCAGAAGAGCTCGAGCCGTCGTCTATCCCTGTCCCCGATCTCACCGATCTGCTCGGCCCCGAGCTGGCGTCGGCGTTTGCCAAGAAAGGCTACTCGACGCTCACGCCCGTGCAGCACGCGGTGCTTGCTCCCGAGAACGAGGGGCGCGACCTGCGCATCAGCTCGCAGACGGGGTCAGGCAAGACGCTCGCGATCGGTTTGGCCCTGCGCCACGCCGTCACTGGCGAGCTGGCGGATTCGCCCATCGCGCGGCCACTCGCGCTCGTGATCGTGCCCACGCGGGAGCTGGCGAAGCAGGTGAACGACGAGCTTGGCTGGCTGTACGCGCCGCGTAAGCTGCGCATCGCTTCCGTGACCGGCGGCACCTCCTACCGCGACGAGCACCGCATGCTCTCGTCGCGACCGGCGGTGGTGGTCGGGACGCCGGGGCGGCTCTTGGATCACCTGAACCGCGGCGGCATCGAGGCCGGCGACGTGCAGGCGGTGGTGCTGGACGAAGCGGACAGGATGCTGGATTTGGGCTTCCGCGACGAGCTGGAAGCCATTCTGGAGAAGGCTCCGGACGGGCACCGGACGCACCTGGTATCGGCGACCTTCGCGCGGGACGTGGCGGCGCTGGCCGACCGCGTGCAGGCCAACCCCAAGCGCATCGAGGGGACGCCGCTCGGCACCGCGAACCGGGACATCGATCACATCGTGTACTTGGTGAACCCCTCCCAGCGGGTGGACGCCCTCATCAACGTGCTGCTTCACCACCCGGAGGAGCAGACGCTGGTGTTCGCGCGCACACGCGCGGACGTCTCGGAGATCGCGCGGGAGCTGCAGCAAGCGGGCTTCGCGAGCGGATCCATCTCGGGCGAGATGGATCAGAACGCGCGCAACCGCGCGCTCAGCGCCTTCAAGCGAGGCGAAATCCGCGCGCTGATCGCGACGGACGTGGCCGCGCGCGGCATCGACGTGCAGGACATCGCGCGGGTGATCCAGGTGGATCCGCCCACCGATCCGGACACTTACACCCACCGAAGCGGGCGCACGGGGCGCGCCGGTCGCAAGGGCGTGAGCGCGGTGCTCGTCGCCCCGGCGGGCTTGCGCCGCGCTACCGCTCTGCTGCAGCGGGCGCGTGTGCAGTTCCGGGTCGAGCCGATTCCGACCGCGGCCGCCATCCGCGAGGCTCAAGACGCGCGCTGGCTCGCGGAGCTGATGCAAGGCGATCAGCGCGAGGTCTCCGAGCGCGTTCGCAAGCAGGTCGAGCAGATCGTCGAGGCGGGTCTGAGCGAGCGCGCTCTGGCGCAGCTCATCATCAGCGTACGGCGTGCGACCGGCGAGCCACGCGAAGTGACCCCACTCCTGGAGCTCAAGGGGGGCAAGCCGCAGCGGCCCCAGCGCTTCGACGATCGCGCGCCGGCCCGCTTCGAGGACCGACGCCCCCCGCGACCGCGCTTCGACTCCGAGCGGCCGCGCTTCGATTCCGAGCGCCCTCCGCAACCTCCGCGTGCCGAAGGCGAGGGCGGTGATTGGGTGCCGTTTCGAGTCAGCTGGGGCGAGCAACAAGGCGCGGACGCGCGTCGCTTGGTCGCGATGCTGTGCCGCCGCGGAAACATCCGCGGCTCGGACATCGGTGCGATCCGCGTGACGCGCACGAGCTCGACGGTCGAGGTGGCGGGTGCGGTCGCGCAAGGCTTTGCGGAGGCGGCGCGTGAGCCGGATCCGCGAGACCCGCGCGTCATGATCACGCCACTCAGCGGCGGCTCGGACTCCGATGCCGAGCCGGAAGCACCCCGCCGTGCGCCGCAGCGCCCGCGTGCCGACGTCCCGCCCTCCGAGCACCGTCCCCCGCGCGCGCCTCGTTCATTCGACGGTCCGGCGCCGCGGGCTCCGCGTTCGTTCGACGGTCCGGCGCCGCGGGCTCCGCGTTCGTTCGACGGTCCGGCGCCTCGGGCTCCGCGCTCGTTCGACGGTCCGGCGCCTCGGGCTCCGCGCTCGTTCGACGGTCCGGCGCCTCGGGCTCCGCGCTCGTTCGACGGTCCTGCGCCGCGGGCGCATGCCCCGGCCCCGAAGCAACCCGCGAAGTCGGCGCCTGCAGTCGCCTCCAAGCCAGTGCGCGACACCGCGCCCAAGCGGCCCGCACGCCGCGTAATCGTGGAGGCGCCGCCGCCACGCCGGCCGAAGAAGAAGTAACGCGGGCCGCGCCGGCTCAGCGCTCGCTATCCAGGTGTTGCATCTGGGCGGCCAGGTAGCGGTCGCCCTGGACGCCCAGCGCGTCCACGACCGCCTCCACGCGAGTCACGTCCTCTGCGGACAGGCTCGTGCTCGTCACCGACAGCGCTTCTTCCAGCTGCTTGCGCGTGCGCGCGCCCAGCACCGGGACGACGTGCTTGCCTTTGCTCATGACGTAGGCGATCGCGAGCTGGCTCGTGCTGAGGCCGCGCTCCTGGGCGAAGGTCGTCAGGGCCTGCACCAGCTTGCGGTTGTGCTCTCCGGCCTGGCCCGCGAAGCGCGGCAGATGAGCGCGGTAGTCGCCCGGCCCTTTCAGCGGCGAGCCGCTGAGCAAGCCGCGTGACAGCACGCCGTACGCCGTAACGCTGGCGCCGAGCTCCTGGAGCACCGGGAAAATCTTGGTCTCCGGGCCGCGGCTGATCAGCGAATACTCGATCTGAAGGTCCGTGATCGGGTGAACGGCGGCGGCGCGGCGCAGGGTGTCCGCGCCGACCTCCGAAAGACCGATGGCCCGCACGTAGCCTTCCTTCACCAGCTCGGCGAGCGCTCCCATCGTTTCTTCGATGGGTACGTTCGGGTCTAGGCGCGAGGGGCGGTAGATGTCCAGGTAGTCCGTCCCCAAGCGCGTCAGGCTGTAGGTGAGGAAGTTCTTGATCGCGGCGGGCCGGGTGTCGATGCCGACGAACGCGCCGTTGGGCGCGCGCAGCGCTCCGAACTTGACCGAGAGGATCGCCTGCTCGCGCTTGCCGGCCAGCGCGCGGGACAGGAGTAGCTCGTTGTGGCCCATTCCGTAGAAGTCCCCGGTGTCGAGCAAGCTCACTCCGCGCTCGAGGGCGGCGTGGATGGTCGCGATGCTCTCCGTTTCGTCCGTGGGGCCGTAGATGTGCGACATGCTCATGCAACCGAGCGCGATCGGGAACACCTCCGGGCCGGCGTTACCGAGCTTCACGCGCGCTGAGCTTCTTCGAATTTCGTTCATGTGGTGGCTCCTGGTTCACCCAACGTACGTCCCGGATATGCATCAAACCAGTGAATAGGATATATGCAACACATGCAGGAAAGTTATGGGAGGGATCTGGACCTGAACCTTCTGCGGGTTTTCCTGGTGGTCGCGGACGCGGGCAGCGTCACCGCGGCGGCCGCGCGCTTGTACCTGACGCAGCCCGCGGTGAGCGCCGCCCTGCGCCGCCTGACGACCGCGGTCGGAGCGCCGCTCTTCGTGCGTCGAGGAAGAAGCCTGGCGCTCAGCAGCCGCGGCGCGGCCCTGCGCGCCAAAGCTCAGCTGCACCTCTCTGCCCTCGTGGAGGCCGCGCTCGCGCCTCAACTGTTCGACCCCGTGACGAGCGAGCGCGTGCTCCGGGTCGGTCTTTCGGACGCGGCCGAGGCCTGGCTCTTGCCGCGACTGCTGAGGCTCTTGTCACGGCGCGCGCCGCGCATGAGCCTCATCGCGGTGCCGGTTCAGTTCAGAACGGTGGGCGAAGCCCTGAGCAATGGGCGAGTGGACGTGGCGGTGACGGTAGCAGACGAGCTACCGCCGTCCGTGCGCCGTAAGACGCTGTTGTGGACGGACCTGGTCTGCCTCTTCGACCGTCGCCACGCTCGGGTGGGCAAGCGCCTCACCGAGCGAGTCTACTTCGCGCACGAGCATGTCATCGTCTCGTACAACGCAGACCTGCGCGGCATCATCGAGGACGCGCTTCACAAGCAGAGGCGCACGCGCTGCTCGGTCGCCGGCTTCGCGAACGTGCCGGAGATAGTGGAGGGGAGCGCCTTGCTGGCGACCGTGCCCCGCCTGCTCGCCGAGGACGCCTCACGCCGCCGTCCCGCGCTGGCTTGGCGCGAGCTCCCGTTCCAGCCCAGCGCGGCCAGCACGGACATGCTGTGGCCGGTCACGGCCGAAGACGACGACGCGTGCCGCTTCTTGCGGGAGCAGCTGGTGGAGGTCACGGCCCAGCTCTCGCTCAGAGCCCCGCGTTGAAGCGCCGGTCCAGCTCGTTGTTCAGCAAGGCGATGACGTCCTCCGCGTGCAAGCTGACCGGGCCGACGGAGACGGGCACGGCCGAGCGCGCGGCGAGTAGCTCGCGGGAGCCGACGTCGAACCCGCGGTGATCGCCGAGGAAGAACCAGGCGTCGCCGTTCACGAGCGGCTGAGCGCGCACGTCGTCGGCGCCCTCTTCCAGCACGTAGCAGGGTGCGCCGCCGACCTCCTTCAGCAGGTCGGCGAGGTCTCCGTCGCGCAGATGGATGCCGGGGCGCAGCTCCGTGAGCTCCGGTAGCACCGGAGGCGCCGCCTCGAGCGTCTTCTTGATCAGGATGGCGAGGCTGCGCTCGTCAGGGCGTAGGAACTTCACCCGTGCGCCTTCGACCCGCAGCACGCGCGGGGCGCGCGGGCCGCCGCGGAGCACCAGGTAGACGCACACGTCGCGCCTCACGTCGTGCGAGACGAGCAGCGCGGCTCTCAGCGCTCGCAAGAGCGCGTCCAAGCGGCCGCTCGAGCTGGGCAGGTTCTCCAGCGAAAAATCAGCGGACGCCGAAGCCGTCTGCCCGATCAGCACGAAATGCCGCACGAGCCTCAGTAAGCGTTCTGGCGCGTGCCCTTGCCGAACACGGTGAGCCAAACGACTCGCAGATCCAGCCCGAACGTCCACCCGCGGATGTACTCCAAATCATGCGAGACCCGCTGGACCATCTTGTCTACCGTGTCCGTCTCTCCGCGGAAGCCGTTCACTTGAGCCCAGCCGGTGATGCCAGGCCGCACCTTGTGGCGCAGCATGTATTCGAGGATCTTGGTGCGGTAGTGCTGGTTGTGCGCCACCGCATGCGGGCGCGGCCCCACCACGGACATGTCGCCGCGCAGCACGTTCACGAACTGGGGCAGCTCGTCCAGCGAGGTTCGGCGTAAGAAGGCGCCGAAAGACGTGACGCGGGGGTCGTTCTTTCGCGCCTGCTTGACGGCCGCGTCCTCGCCAGAGGCCCGCATGGTCCGAAATTTGAGCACACCGATCTCGCGCCCGTCTCGCCCCGAGCGCGCTTGGCGAAACAGCGCCGGGCCCGGGGACGTGAGCTTCACTCCCAGACCGAGGAGCAGGAGCAGGGGCCATGCTGCCCCCAAAAAGGCGGTTGAAAACGCCAAGTCGAAGCAGCGCTTGGCCGCCCCGTGCACGCCCTCCGGCGCGTGGACGACGAGGTCTGCGATGTCCTCCGGGGTGAGCGAGAGGGCGCGCGTGAGGTCCACGAGGAAGCGCTCCTCCTCCAGGTCGAAGGCGTTGTTGGCGTCGCAGACCTCGCGCACCAGCTCGAGCACGTGACGGCGCTGCTCGGGCTTGATTTCCAGGAGCAGCTCCACCGCCTCTTGCGCGTCGAACTCCTCGGGATCGAAGCTGCGAAGGCGCGCCTCGATCTCCGGCCGCAGCTCCAATCCGCCGGAGAAGCGCAGCATGATGCGGCGCACGGTGCGTTGCTCGCGCCCGCACATCACGCCGTCTGCGTGCGCGGCCGCCAGTAGAACCTCCAAGAGCACGCGCTCCAGCTCCGCGGTTTGCGGCGGTGGCACGGAGCTGGGCCGTAGCGGGGTGAGGCGGTACGCCGCGGGCTCGAAACGGCTGGAGGGCGCGAGATCCGAGTAGACGGGCCCCTCGGCGGAGGGCTCGACTCTGATTTCCGCGAAGGGGTCGGGCACCGCCATGGGCGGCCGAGACTACGCTTTTCGTGCAGAAAAGACGATGGCGTCGTCGCTCTCGTCCGCGGGCGCGCGCTCGTAGGGCTTGAGCGCCTGAATGTCGTGAAAACCTGCGGATTCCAGCATGTTTCCGAAATCTTCGGGCCGATAGCTCCGCACCCGCAGCTCCTCGAATTCCGCTGCCACGAGCTTGCCGCCTTCCAGCAGCTCATAGCGGTGGAGGCTGGTCGTGATGTCGGGAGCGCCGCTGTATTGCACGAGCCAGCTGAAGACGAGTCGCGAGCCGTCCGCGCGATCCACCCAGCGCCCGCCCCACACTCCGCTGAGCTCGGCCTGGCCAGGCAGCAGCTTCTCCGCCTCCACGAGGAACCGGCCTCCCGGCGCTAGCACGTCATGCACGCGTCGCAGCGCCGCTTTCACCAGCGCGTCGTCGATGAGCAGGCCGAAGGAGCCAGACGGGATGAACACGAGCGCGGGGGGCCGAGCGCACGAGAGCGCCTCTAGACTTTGCTGCGAGAGCTCGGGCGTGAGGTCACGTAGCTTCGCCGCGGCGCGGCATGCCTCCAGCATTCGAGGCGACGCGTCGCTACCGGAGGCGTCCACCCCGCGCTCGAGGAGGCCGAGCAGGTAGCGGCCGGTTCCGCACATCGGCTCGTGAACGGGACCGCCCGCCTCACGCGCGAGCGCCTCGTAGAAATCGAAGGCGTCCGGCGGCGCTTCGGGCTTGTCGAGCGCGTAGAACTCCGTAGAAAGTGCGCCGTAGAGCGGCATGGCGCTCAAGTGGCGCGCTCCGTACGGCCGTCGGGGTGGCGCGCGAAGTGCGCGGCCTCCTCGCCGTGCACTGGGTCCGCCGATTGCCAGGGCCAGCCGCCGAAGCGCGTGGAGCGGTAGTCCTCGTACGCCTGGCGAATCTCCGCGCGGGTGTTCATCACGAACGGGCCGTTCTGTACGACGGGCTCGCCGATGGGCTTGCCCTGGAGCACGAGCACCTCCGCCTCGAGCGCGCCGTTCTCCAGCACGAGCGGAGAATCCGGCTTCACTTGGGCAGCGTGCTTGGCCGGTAGCTCTACGCCGCCCACCTTGAGCGAGGCGCCACGGAAGAAGTAGAGCTTTCGGTTCACGTCCGCCGGAGCCGCCGGCAGCGTGAAACGCGCGCCCGGCTCCAGCTTGAGCGTCCAAATCGCGACGTGAGCTTCAGGGCGGCTTGCCCAGGACTGCGGCGGCGGCGCGCTCGGCGTGGCGTCCGCGAATTGGCCCGCAATCACGGTGATGGTGGTTTGCTTGCCGGCGCCATCCTTCACGGTGCGCTGGGGAATGCTCTTGCGCCAGAACATGGAAAAGTGCGGCTCCGCAAACTTGCTCACCGCGGGCAGGTTCAGCCAGATCTGAAACAGCTCCAGCGGGTTGGGCCCCGAGCTGTCGACGAGTGGGAACATCTCCGCGTGGACGATGCCTTTGCCCGCGGTGAGCCACTGCACGTCGCCGTGGCCGTAGCGAGCGGCAGCGCCGAGCGAGTCCGAATGATCCACGAGGCCGCTACGGACGATGGTCACCGTCTCGAAGCCGCGGTGCGGGTGGGAAGGGAAGCCGGGAATTGCCTCGCCGTGATACATGCGCCAGCCGTTACGCTCGTCGAAGTCTTGCCCCAAGTTGCGGCCCGCGAGCGAAGCGGCCGGACCGAGCTTACCGTTGCCGGCTGGGTACGGGTCGTCGTGATGGGCGCAGAACAAAAACGGGTCCAGCACGCGCCATTGGAAGCCGAGCTCCTCCGTCGCCAAAACGACCGGCGCGCTTGCCGGGGCGGCCTGGAGCGGGTCCGCTCGTTCTGGCGGCGCGTCGCCCCGGCATGCCGATAGGGCGGGGGCGCTGACCAGGGCTCCGAGCAAGCTGCGACGACGCATGGGTGGGCCAATAATGTAGGCCCCTCCGCCCGCGCCGCAAGCGGCCCGCCCCATAGCGCCTGGCTGCGCGCCGCGGCGATTTTTAGCGCGGATTCCTCGACGCGCCGATGGCCACCGTGGCATGACCAGAGGGCGATGCGCTTTCGGTCGATTTCGAGCCTGCTCTTGGCTTTGGCGGGGCTCCTCTCCCTGGCGGGGTGCGACCGCGGAGTGACCTCCACGGCTCCCTCCGCCGAACCTTCCGCGTCTCGGCCCCAGGCCGAGCTACTCGCCGCGGCGGCCGACCCAGCGGTAACCGAAGGCGCCAAAGCTTTCGCAAAGTACTGCGCGCTCTGCCACGCCAAGGACGCGACCGGGTACGCGGCGGACAACGCACCATCGCTCGTCAGCCCCACCTTCTTGGAGAGCGCGACGGACGAGCTCATCGCGGCTGGTATTCGGATGGGCCGGCCCGGAACCGCGATGGCCGCGTACGGTCAGGTGCGCGGCGGTCCGCTCAGTGAGAGCGAGATTCAGAACCTCGTGCGCTTCCTGCGGTCGAAGGGGCCTGCGCCCAAAGCCTTACCGCCGGGAGGCGAAGGGGACGCCGCGCGCGGCAAGGAGGTCTTCGAGAAGAATTGCCAGACGTGCCACGGCAACGCCGCCGCCCGCGGCAACGCCGTGAACTTGCAGAACCCGGAGCTGCTCGCCGCCGCTTCGCCCGCGTTCTTGCGCTACGCGGTGGTCCACGGCAGGCCCCCCACGCCGATGCCCAGCTTCCAAGGGCGCCTCAGCGAAGGGGAGATTGGCGACGTCGTCAGCTTTCTATGGAGCTTCAAGCCGAGTCTACCCACGCCGGAGGTCAAGAAGACCGAGGTGCCGAGCGACTTGCCGGTGGTCATCAACCCCAAGGGCAAGCAGGCGAAATTCACGCTGCGCGAGGGTCGTTACGTCTCCGTCGAGCAAGTGAAGGACGCGCTAGCGGCCAAGCAACGCATCGTGATCATCGACGCGCGCGCCGCGTCGGATTGGATTCAGTACCACATCCCGGGTGCGATCTCGGTGCCGTACCACGACCGGGACAAGCTGGAGCGCGTGCCGAACGACGGCACTTGGGTCGTCGCTTACTGCGCGTGCCCGCACCACGCCTCCGGTGAGGTGGTGGACGCCCTTCGCGCCAAGAACTACGCGAATACCGCGGTCATGGACGAGGGCATTCTGTTCTGGAAGGACCACGGCTACCCGCTCACGGGCGAGGCCATGAAGGCGCCCGGTGCGCCGAGCGCCGCGCCCTCCGCTGGCAAGCCTGGCAAGCCCGCCGCCCCTGCTCCGAAGCCGAAAACCGCGCCCTGAACGCCCTGGGTAGGCGCTAGAGCTCCTGCCGCACCATGCGCCGCGCGCGCTCCAGCCAGTACTGATTGGTGAGCCGCTCCAGCACGTCTGCGCGCTCGAACGCATCCGCGTGCTGCGCGTGCCACTTCTTCAAGCTTTCTGGCCCAATCTCGCGAAAGTCCTCCACGATGACTACGGGTAGCCCCTCGTACAGCGAGTCGATGGACGAGCGCTTGACGATGGGGATGTTGCCGAGCACGAGGGACTCCCAGGTGCGGTGGCAATCCAGACCGTTACCGTGGGGGCTCACCACGAATGCGTAGCGAGTTTTTTCACGCCACAAGTCGATGCGCTTCAGCTTGTTCTTCTGGAAGACGACGCTCTCGTTGCCCTCCAGCGCACGCTGCACGCTGTCGCGGTCGTCCCCCCAAGTTTGGTCCTTGCGCTTGTTGAAATGGAAGTCGGCATGCGCGAGGAGCAGCCGGTCCTCGTTGCGCGGCATCTGCTGGCGTAGCGCCTCCAGCTCGGCTTCTTGCTCTGCGGGCGTAGCCCGGTCGTGGCCCCAACGGGGACCATTGCTGATGGTGTGGAAATCCAGGCCAATGGGCAGCGCGCGGAGCTTGGGGTGGGTGGCGCCACGATCCGGATTTTGTGTGAACCAGTAGACGAGCCGGTCGCTCGCGAGCAGCGCGGCGCTGCCCTCGAAACTGCCGGGGATCGACCAATCCTCGTCGCCGGTGAGGAGCGCGAAGCGCCCGCGGATGCGCGGCAGCGCCTCCTTCAGGAACTGCGGCAGCGCGATCAGGCGAGTCCACACCAAATCTCCGTCTTTTACCGCGTCGAAGGCGCGCGGGTCGAAGCGGAGAGGAGCACGGGCACCCCGCTGACCGCGCACGAAAGTGAGGCCCCCGTTGTGATCACAGCCCAGGGCGAGACCTCGGCTCCACACCCAGCGAGTCGGCTCGAAAGGCCCGAGCGAACGCGTGCGGTACCTTGCTTCCCAGCCTCCGAGCGTGCCCGCGATGCGGTTCCATAGCTCTTTCATCCGTCACCTTCGCTGAGCGCGCGCCCATAGCACGCCAGAGTTTGCGCTGCGCAGCGCTCCCAAGTGAATTTCTGCGCGTGAGCGAGCCCGCGCTGTCGCAACTGCTCGCGGAGCTCGGCGTCCGAAACGAGGCGGCCGAGCTCCCGGGCGAATGGCTCTTCTGCAAGCTCCGTGAGCGTGAGCGCGGCGTCTCCTGCCACCTCGCCGAGCGAAGAAAAAGCGGTCGTGAGCGTCGGGGCTCCGCACGCCATGGCCTCCAGCACGGTCAGGCCGAAGCCCTCGTACGAGGAGGGGAAGACGTGGGCCAAGCACTGCCGGTACAGCGGAACGACGTATTTTTCGTCGGTGTACCCCAGCAGGCGCACACGGCTGGCCACGCCTGCGCCCTCCGCTTCGGCGAGGAGCCGGGCCCGTGACCGCTTCGAGATCGGCCCTGCGAGCAGCAGCTGCACGTGCGCCGCGACGCCGCTCCGAGCGTAAGCCCGGACCAGAAGCGGGAGGTTCTTTCTGACGTCACCCGCGCCGAGATACAGCAAGAAGGGCTCGGTGATGCTCAACTCTCGCTCGAGGAGCGCGGCGTCGTCTTGCGCCGCGCGGGTGTGAAAGCGCTCGTGGTCCACGCCGTGGTGCACGACGTCCACGCGCGAAGGCTCCACGCCGAGCTGCTCCACCAAGTCTCTTCGAGTCGCCTCGCTGATGGCGATGACGCGAGCCGCGGTTTGGTAGCGTGCTCGGTCGCGCTCGCGCTGGAGCCAGCGCGCGCCGGGCAGGGGAGACAAGTAGTCTTTCGCGAGCACGAGCGGGATCAAGTCGTGGCAGGTGACGATGCGGCGAGCGCGCCGATCGAACGGCGTGCCAGGAGGATCCGGTAAATGGACCAAGCGGGCCCGCGCTCGGCTGAGCAGGCCGCCCATCAGCAGGCGCCGCTCGAGCTTGTGTCGCTGGTATCGAAGGCCAGAGGTGCCGATGGCGAGATTTCCGCCGAAGGCGAGCGTGGGGTCGAGGGCGCTCTCCAGCTCGCCGTAGTGACGCGTGAGCGCCGCTATTTCCAGGCCACGGGGCGCTTCCGCGTAGCGCTCCAGCCAGTCGTCGCGCCGCGCCAGCTCCAGGCACAGGCTTCGGACGTAGCGCCCGATGCCGCGCTCTCGCGAGGGCGTGCTCAGCGCGGTCATGTCTACGAGCACGTCGATCAAGCGGCGCTCCGGGCGCGCTCGTCGGCGGCCTCGCGATAGACCGCCAGCGTCTCGGCGGCCGTGCGCTCCCAGCTGAACTGCGCGGCGCGAGCGATGCCGCGTTCACGAAGTCGCTCGCGGTCCTGGGAGCGCAGCAGCGTGATGGTCGCGGCGAGCGCCGCCGCATCCCCCACCGCGGCGTGTAGGCCGGCGCCGCCGCTCACTTCCACCAGAGCGGGCGCATCACTGGCGATCACCGGGCAGCCGCAGGCCATCGCCTCCAGCACCGGGATGCCGAACCCTTCCACGATCGACGGCTGCAAAAGTGCCCGCGCGGCTTGCAGCAACGTGACGAGGTCGTCGCCGGTCACGGCTGGCAAGAGCTGCACCCGCTCGCCAACTCCGAGCCGCTCCGCCAGCTCCAGCAAGCCCCGGCTGCCGCTGGCTCGTTGAACGAGCACCAGACGCTCGTCTTCCTGCGCGCTCTTCGCGAATGCGGCTATCGCGAGCGCGTGGCCCTTGTAGGGCTCGTTCTTGCCGACGAGTAGGTAGTAGGGGGCGGCGCTGCCGAGCAGCTCGGCGGCGCGGGCGAACGCCGCGGCCGGGCTCGGCGCTGGTCGAAACCGAGCGTCCACCGCGTTGTAAGTGACTCGAACGCGCGGCTCGCAATCCGGCGCGACCGCGAGCATGCGGGCGCGCGTCGCCTCCGACACGGCAATGAGGCGGGTGGCGTGCTGCAAGGCCCACATTACTCCTCGGTGATAGTAGGGGCGGCGGATGCGGCGCATCAGCGGCCGACCTTCCACGAGCTCCGGCTGCTCCAGCCACATCAGGTCGTGCACCGTGACGACGGTCGCGCAAGGTAGCCCCCGCCCGAGGATGCTGAACGGAAAGTGGGCGACGTCCTGCCGGTTCAGGCGCCCCAAAAGACTGGGCGTGAGCAGCGTGCGGAGCCCGTCCGAAGGGGCGGTGACCGGCCGGCACGTGACGTTCGGCAGCGAGACCGGCGTGGGACGCGCGGGGTGAGTCCACAGCTCGAAGCAGCTCTGTGGGGCCTGAGCCGGTAGTCGCTCGACCAAGGCTTCCACGTAGCGCCCAATGCCGCTCGGCTTCGGCTCCACGTAGCGCGCGTCAATCACGAAGCGAGGCGAGTCGGGGTTCACGGAAGGCGCGCAACTTAGCCAAAAGGGTCGGACCCTGCCACCGAAGCGGCTCCTGCAAGGCTAGGCTGTGGCAGATGCAGCTGATCTCTTCGCTTCTCACGGCGCTCGTCGCGGCGATCCACGCGTACATCGTGGTGCTGGAGATGCTGCTTTGGCAGAAGCCGCTGGGGCGTCGGGTCTTCCGCACGACGCCCGAGCAGGCCGCACAGACCGCGACCCTCGCCGCGAACCAAGGCCTGTACAACGGGTTTTTGGCGGCCGGCCTCGTGTGGTCTTTGCTCGCGGAGCAGGCTCTGCGCCGCCCCGTAGGCACGTTCTTCTTGGTTTGCGTCGCCCTCGCCGGCCTGTTCGGGGCGGCCACCGTCAGCCGCCGCATCCTGTTCGTTCAGACGCTCCCGGCGGCCCTGGCGCTGGCCAGCCTCTGGCTTAACCCTTGAGATCCGGGCTCTTATGTGGGCGAAAGTACGACCTTCTTGCCCGCAGCCCGCAGGCACGGCAAAAACGGCGACCAGTCAGGTCGATGAGCAGCCGAGATTCGCAAGAAGACCCTTCGCCCGAGTCCGAGCCCGTGTTCTCTCGCGAGGCCCTCACGCCGCGTGGTGGCTTCATGGCACGGCCCGGTCTCAAGCCCCCACCACGTCACGCGGTCGTGGTCCGAGGCGGCGACGCGCCCATCACCGAAGCGATCCCCGTCGCGCGTTCCAGCTTTCCGCCACCGGCTCCGAGTGAGCCCGAGCCGGAGCCGGCGCCGCTCAGCATGAGCGACAAGGTTACACTCCGGGCGATCCCGACCGCCAAGGTGCCGCGCATCTCGAGCGTCGTGTTCGACGAGCCACCGGCGAGCCCGCGCCGCTCCGAGCGCACGCCATCGTACGCCGCGCTGGAGTCGGCCCCGCCTCCGAGCGACGCGCCCCTCGTGCAAAGCGTGCCTCCGGTCTCGAGCGGCCCGCGATCACGCCGCAAGAGCTCGGGCTATACGATCGTCGCGGCCGGCGCCGCTGGATTGCTTTTGGGTTTGGCGTCGGTGCTTGCGACCCGCGGCGGCGCGGAGCAGCCGGACGCGACCGCTATGGCCGCCGCGGCGCCGCTTGCTGCGACGCCTCCTGCCGCCGAGCTTCAGCCTGCCACCGTCGAATCCCCCGGGGCCGTCGAATCCCCCGGGGCCGTCGAATCCCCCGGGTCAGCGACCGCGGCGGCGAGCGCAACCGCGAGCGCGTCCACCCCGCGAACCGCCGCCCCCGCGAGGCCCGCGGTGGCGACGGTGAAGAAGAGCATCTTCTAGCCGGTTTACTGCACGACGACGACGCGGTCTTGGCACGCGAACTCGACGCCGAGAGCCCCCTTCGGGTCGGCTTTCACCGTCTGACACATGTCGTCGCAGAGCACGATTTGAGTGGGCGCTTCTTCGCTATCGTAGCGCCACTGCGTCTTCCCCTTGCACTCGGTGCCGTACACCAGCGAAACATCGTCGCCCGCCGCGCCCTTGAAGTGCACGTTCACCTTGTTGGGGTCCAGCGTCTTGCCGGCGGGAGGCGCCGGAATGTCGAGCTCGCACGAGATCGCTTTGCCGCGAATGAGATTGATCGCGTCGAGCAGGTCGGTGCGGGTTTGCTCGGGGTCGACGAGCGAGACGATGAACGCGTCCTCCGTTCCGCCGCCCTGCGCGATGGCTTTCAAGCTGGCGAGCTCCTCGCCCACGCCGATCACGTAGGTTGGCAGGTGGTCCGCGACCGCGGCGGCCGCGGCAGCCGTGTTCTTGATGTTGTTCGTCTTCGTTGCGTCCTTGCTGGTGCACTCGGTCGGCTCGCCGTCAGTCACCATCACGACCGCTACCTTGCGTGAGCTGTCTTCCTTCAGCAGGCTCTCGGCATAGTCGATCGTGCCGACGATGGCCGGGAAGGTAGGCGTGCCGTACTCGTTCGGCGGGTCCAGCACCGCGATCGCATCCTTGAACGTCGTCGCATCCGGAAGGGCGGTGGGCGGTACCTCTGGCGTGGAGTAGGCGCTGGCTTCGCAGGCGGGGCCCATGGTGCTCTCCGCGGGGCCCTGCGTCTTGTTCTGGTTCAGGGGGAACAAGCTGAGCGACGCGGTGATCCCCGCCGAGGCCGGATCGGCGAAGAAGGCGTTGAGCGCCGACGTGACCGGATCCCATTTTTGCTTGCGCTCCCCGTACTTGCCGTCGCCCATGCTGCCGGATTCGTCGAGCAGAAAGACGAGGTACACCGGGGCCAGCTCCGCCTCCTCCGTCGCGGCCGCGCAAGTCTCGCCGGGGTCCTGACCGCCTTGCGGTTGCTCTCCCGTGCCGCCGCTGGACATCGAGCCGGCGAGGTTGAAAGCGCCGCCCGCGCTCGACGCTCCGTTGCTGCTTGCGCCGCTCCCAGTGGCGCCAGTGCCGCTTGCAGCCGTGCCCTCTCCCACCGTGCTGCCGTCCACCTTATCCGAGCAAGCCCCTAGAAGCGCGACGCTCGCAAGAGCGACGAGTGTCCCTAACCCGAATAGTGTCCGCATCCGGCGTATTGTAGGCAACCGAATGCGTCCGAGCACGGCAAACCAAGGACGCCAGCTACATTAGGTCGCCTGTCTACCCGCAGGGTGTCGTCTTTGACGACTCTGTCTCCGCGTGTGGGACAGCGCTCACGGGGCGGGGAAAGCGGTGTCTACCGCCTGACGGCGGAAGGCAAAAATGCGGGAAAGCGTGCGCTTCACGGCGAGCGCGTGGACCAAGTCCCCGAGCGGCCCGAACGGGAGCTCGTAGTCCACGACGTCGCGCATTTCGGTACCGCCACTCACCTCGCGGAACTCGTGCAGGTGGTGCCACGTCCGATAAGGGCCGCGCAATTGGACGTCCACGAACCGCTCGCCCGGTTGCCATTCGCGGATCTCGGTGAGCCAGCGCATCGGCACGCCACCCAGCTTGATCTGGTACTCGATGTGCTGCCCCGTCTTCATCTCGATGGGGAGGGCAGTGAGGATGCGAAAACTGAGGAACGGAGGCGTGAGGCGCTGGAGGTTTTCGGCGGCTGAGAAGAAGTCGAACACGCGCGACAGCGGAGCGGGCACCAGTTGCGTTTGCTCCAGGCGATGCATCGTCATGGGCGCGCAACCTACGGCGCTGCCGGCCGCGCAGGAAGCGAATAGGCGCCAGCGGCTCTGGTCGACGGGGTGGCTCGAGCTCCACGTGGGCTTTGGCTCAGCCGACCGCGTCGCTCACGACAGCGAGCGGAGCGCCGGTCAGGTTTCGACCGAACTGCGTTACGTCCTGCATGTCGAACACCTTTTGCATCAGGGTGTAGTGCAGGTCGCGCAGGGGGCGTTTCACCAAGTCCGCGTGCTGGTCCTGGCGTAGGCCGAGGGCGCCGCCACCGACCAGGGCCACGGGCAGCTGGTGGCAAGCGTGGTTGCTGCCGTGCATCGCGCCCGCGAAGAAGATCACGGTGTTGTCGAGGACCGAGGTGCCGTTCGCTTCCTGCACCCGATCCAGCTTGGCCGCGAGCTCGGCGACCTTGCTCGCGTTCCAGCGCGTGATGCTCGCGAAGGCGCTCTGCGAGCCGTGCTGACCGCCGCCGTGGTACTCGGGGCAAGTGCCGTTGGCTTCGGTCGAGCCAGTAGCGGTAAATTCGCGCATCTTGACGTGGTCGTACGTGAACTCGGAGCGCTCGTCCTCCAGCATGTGAGTGATGATGCGCGTCGCGTCGCACTGCAGCGCCAGCACGATGAGGTCGTTCATCACGTCCGCGTGCGTGCCCTTGTCGTAGGTCGCCGTATTCTGGCGAAATGCATTGGGACCCACCGCGGCCATCGACGGCTTCTGGATCGCCGCGCAGGCGAGGCCGCCCATGCCCATCGACGCGCCGGTAGCGCGCGTCTCCACCTCGCGCACGGAGCTCAAGAACTCGTCCATCCGCATCTTGTCCGCGGAGCCCAGCTTGGCTCGAGTCCGGCTGGCATTCTCCAACACCGCGTCCAGGATGCTCCTGTTCCGAGCTAGGCGTTTTTGAGTTTCGGCGTCGGGCGGCGTGCCGTCGTTCCCCCGCGGCTCGATGCCCCCGGTGAGCTTGTTGAAGACGGCCAGAGGGTCCACCATCTTGTACATGGGGGTCGTCTTGCCGCTCCAGGAGATGCTTCGGCTGTTGGAGCAAGGCTTGCCGTCGCAGTAGCTCTCTACGGTGGAAAGGCCGACCTGGAGAGAAGGAATCGCCGTCTTGCCCTTGAACGCCGCATGGGCGGCCATGAGCTGATCGAGCGAGATTTCGTTGGCCTCCCCGACATTCCCCAACTCTTTGCGGATGGCGTCGGGGTCCACGCAGGTCAGGAATGCTCCCGGCTGTCGGCCGTGACTCGGTTCTACGCCGGCACCGCCATCCGCGTTGAAGGCCGAGCCGTTTTCGAAGTTGCTGAGGACCTGCATCTTGGCCTTGAGGGCGCCGAACACATCGAGCACGGGCGAGAGCTCCCAGGCGCCGCCTCCGCCCACCGCTGCGGGCTTCCAATTCTCCGACGCGCCGTTGGGCAAGAACACCGCGAGGTAGCGCTTGGGAGCGGCAGCGACAGACTGCGCCGAAGCTGTCTGGCACCGCAGTAGCAGCGATTCGAGCCAAGGGAGCGTCAACGCAACGCCGGCGCCACGCAGCACGAGTCTACGAGAGAGCAGACGGTTCATCGGCGAGCTCCTCATGCGCCACCTCGGCGAGAGCGGAAAACTTCCGTAGAGACGAGAGCTTTAACGAGACGACCGAGGTGGGGCGTCTCGCCTTCCGCGAGCCAATCCTTCGCGACCAGCTCGAGGTACGGCCTGTCGCTATCGGTCAGCAAGCGGCCCAGGCCGTACGACAGCATCTTTTCCGAGACGCAGGTCGCAAACCTCGGGTTTCTCGTGACCGCATCCGCGACCCCAGGTAGGCCGTCTTGGCCTTCGATACCTGCAAACTCGAGACCTTCCGGATACGCCGCGGACTTTGGCAGCTCTGTCTTCGGATCTATGGGCGAGCCGTTGGGGTAAGTGGCGCGGAACTGACCGACGCCGTCGTACTGCTCGAGAGCCAACCCGAACGGGTCGAAGAGCGAATGGCAAGCCGCGCAGCCCGGATTCGCGCGGTGTTCTTCGAGCACCTGGCGCACGTTCAGCTGGGACGTATCACCTTGCTTTTCCAGCTCCGGCACGCCGGGGGGCGGATCCGGCGGGTGCGTGCACATCAAGTTGAGCAGCAGCCACTTGCCCCGCAGAGTAGGCGCCGAGCGGCGATCCGGCGAAGACATCGCCAAAAATCCGATCAACCCCGCGAACCCCCTACGCCCGTCCGCGACGTTCTCGACGCGCACCAGGTGACTCGCGGTGGCGTCGGCCGGAACGGGCATGCCATACGCCTGTGCCAACACCGGGCTGACGAAATTGATGTCAGCGCTCATGAAGTCGAGCCAGCTCCGGCCGGACCGGAGGAACTCGTCGAAGTACAGATACAACTCTTGCGCGGCGGCGTCGGCGAGCTGCGGGTTCCAATTCGGGTACACATCAGGCGCGGCCGGGTGGGGGAGGACGCGCCGAGCGCCCAGCCACTGACCCGCGAAGCTCTGAGTGAAGCGATCGGACTTCGTGCTCTGCAGCATGGAGTCGACCGCTCGTGAGAGCACGTCCGTCCTGAGCAAGGAATCGTCGCTAGCGGCGGTGAGGAGCTGGTCGTCGGGCGCGCTGCTCCACAAGAAGTAGGAGAGGCGCGAGGCCAGCTCGTATGAGGTCACTGGGTGCTTCGTCGTCGCGTCGTCTGGCTTTTCGTCGAATTCGATGCGGTACAGGAACTCCGCGCTCGAAAGCAGCGCGCGGACCATCGTCTTGACGGAGGTGGCGTGGTCGTCGCCGGCCGTTTTCCCAGCTTCGTAGACCTTTTTGTAGGTCACGAGCTCGTCACCGGTCAGCGGCCGACGAAAGATACGTGTGCCAGTCTTGGTGAGGATCTGGGTCAGGCAAGCTTCGTCCGGCGTGGTGCACGGCATGACCTGGTCGCGCAGCGCTTCGGTCTTAAATACTTCCTCGACCAGCTTTTCCGCCGCGTCGAAGTACCGCTGGTACTGGTCGCCGTCGACGCCGAGCACCGCCGCCATGTTGTCGAAGCCGCCGAGCTCACCGCCGCGCCAGTTGCCATCAGCGGGCTGGTAAGTCGTACCGAGGATGTCGGTGACGGTCGCGTTGTACTCGTTCGAGTTGAGGCGATGCATCTCGACGCGCCCCGGATCCACCGGAGCCGCGGCGGCTTGGCCGGGGTCGATGGTAGAGGGGCCGGTGCTGCGGCTGCCGCCCGAGTCGCTCGCGCCGTCTATCACCCCAGTGCACGCCGCGGCCGACAAGCTCAGCGACATCACCCACCAGGGTGATAGGTAGGACGTCCTTCGGCTCGGGAACCTCCGCATGGGGAGGTAATGTCCGGCTGCAGCGCCTTCCGTCAGCCCCAGTCAGCCGTTGCATCAGTCGCCCCGGCAACTTTCGCGCTCGAGCGAGGTAAGAGTCCGTAAGCTCGAACAAATCAAGCGACTGAAACGCGCTCGGTCAAGCTCCCTGGCGGTCGCCAATGTAGGTAAGCAGTGGCTTGAACCACGCATTTTATGCGGCCGCTGGAGCCGCTCGGCAGCCAGTGGCGCGCGTTCGAGGGACCGTAGCGCCCCGCACGCGGCGACGCTCGGTCGAGCGAAGCCTCCGCGGCTCTCGCCGCCGTCCTCCGGTGCTCGAAACCGCGGGGACCCAAAGCTTGCAGGTGAGCGGCGCGCCCCGCGTTTCTCCTCAACAGCAGGGAGGCAGCGAAGCAGCGAAGCAGCGAAGCAGCTAAGCAGCGAAGCAGCGAGGCAGGCTGAGACGAGGCGAAACGAGGCGGGTACCTTTTGACCTGCGCGTCTCCGCGACGGGCGACCGACGACCGGCGACCGGCGACGGCGACCCGCGACCGCGGACCGCTCAGCAATCATCCCTTCGTCTGCGTAACTATGTTGCTTCCGAATCGCAGCGAGGAGGAGTACATTCAAGGGTCTTCTTCGAGGCGGAAAGAACGGCTCACGTCGCGTGCGCTGCGGCGCACCCGCGTGGGCGAGAGGGATGTTCAGCATGACGAATTCGGCGAATCTCGTGGACGCGGCGCGCGCACCGCTCGCTTTCGGCGGCACCGAGCGAGTCCTCTTGAGCCACGGCAGCGGTGGTTCCGCGAGCCGCGAGCTCTTGGAGGAAATCCTCTTGCCGGCGCTCGGTCTTTGGGGTCGCGAGCCGGTGGAGGAGCAGGCCGTGCTGGCTCCTATCTCGGGTCGCCCCGCGCTCACCACGGATTCGTTCGTCGTCAGCCCACTGTTCTATCCCGGAGGGGACATTGGCCGGCTCTCCGTGTTCGGCACCGTGAATGACTTGGCGGTCGGCGGCGCGATACCCCGCGATCTCGCCCTCTCCTTCATCTTGGAGGAAGGCTTGCCGATGCCGACGCTCGTGCAAATCGCCCGCTCCGTGGCGAGGGCGTGCGCGGAGGCGCGAGTTCGGCTGGTGACAGGAGACACGAAGGTGGTGGAGCGCGGCAAGGCGGAAGGTTTGTACATCACGACGACCGCAGTCGGCACCCTCGCCGCGGGGGTGGACTTGTCCGTGCGACGAGCGCGGCCCGGGGACGCCGTGCTCGTCTCCGGGGCGCTGGGCGAGCATGGCGCGGCGGTGCTCGCGGAGCGCGAAGGGCTACGCTCGGATGGGCTAGCGAGCGACGCCGCGCCGCTGTACGGCCTCGTTCAAAGCATGCTGGCCGTGGAGCCGCGGATTCGCTGCTTCCGCGACCCGACGCGCGGCGGCCTCGCCAGCGCGCTCACGACCATCGCTTGCGCGTCCAGCGCCGTGATCCGGATTGAGCGGAGCCGCATTCCCGTGAGCCCTGCGGTGGAGCGCGTGTGCGAGACACTCGAGGTGGATCCTCTCTCCGTTGCGAGCGAAGGGCGAGTGGTCGCGGTCGTGCCCCCCGAGAGCGTGGAGCGCTTGCTGCACGTCATGCATTCTCATCCCTTGGGCCGCGACGCAGCGCTCGTCGGCCAGGTCATGGTTGGCCGACCTGGCAGTGTGATCGTGCATGGTCCTGGCGGTGTGGATCACGAAGTGGGTGAGCTCGTCGGCGAACGCATGTCGCGCGTGTGCTGACGCACGCGCTCGTTTGCCTCGTGTAAAAAAGCTACGTGCCCGGTTTCACCGTTCCTCGTCACGCACATGGTGTTCGACGACGGATGAGAGCTGGTGTAGTCACCAGGGCCATGAAAACCGGCACTTTCGTCAGCTGCATCGCTTGGGGACTCCTCTCGTTTGCTTGCGCGAGCCAACCCTCGGAGCCGCCGGCCGCGCCTGAAATGACGCCGCCTGCCGAGCCTCCGTCTCCGCCCGCAGCCGAGGCCCCCGCCGCTGCGGAGCCCGCCGCCGCCGCTGCACCCGCGGCCGCGCCCCGCACCATCGAGGTGCCGCTGGAGTCGAAAAGCGGCTCCAAGCTCGCCGGCAAAGCCGTGCTCACGGAGACCGAGGGCGGCGTCCACGTCGTGCTCACGGTCGAAGGCATCTCCCCGGGTGACCATGGTGCCCACGTGCACGAAACCGGTGACTGCAGCTCACCTGACGGCAAAAGCGCTGGCGGTCACTTCAACCCGCACTCCAAAGATCACGGGCTGCCCGGTGGCGACAAGCGTCATCTCGGCGATCTGGGCAACATCGTCATCGGCAAGGACGGCAAAGGCTCGCTGGACATTACCGCCCCGGGCGCGAACCTGAAGGACGGCGACACGCAGTCGTTCGTCGGTCGCGCCATCATCGTCCACGCCAAGAAAGACGACGGCGGTCAGCCGGTGGGCAACGCCGGAGACCGCTTGGGCTGCGGCGTCATCAAAGGCTAGCTAGCTCTTGTTCGAGGCGCTCGAGCAACGCCTGAGTTTCCTTCAGGCTTTGCTCGGCGTCCTCGAGCTCCCGCTGGAGGCGCGACTGCTCGCGCTGCTGAGACTTCTCCTGCGCTCGAGCATCGCGAATCGCGCCAGAGAGGCGCTCGCGCTCTGCCAGTCGTCGCTTGCGCTCCTCTTCCTCCGCGCGGCGGCGCTCGGCCTCCAGGCGCCGCTGCTCCGCTTCCGCGTGGCGTGCTTCCGCGGCGCTTGGCGACTTTTCGGCCGCCGGGGGAGGCGAGACGCGCGCCGGCGCCCCCGCAAAGCCAAGAGCTTCGAAGCCGGGAGGATCGCGATCCGCGGACAGCGCCCCGGGAGCGTCCGGACCAAAATCGCCCTGCGCGGCGATGGCCGAAAGCGTGGTTGTCACTCGCCGGAGGGTCGCCTCGGCCGCGGCGTTGCCGGCACCGCGCAGTAGCTCGGCAGCTTGGTCACGAAGTTTGGTTAGCTGTGTGCGATGCGCCTTGCTCGCGTCTCGGTCGCCCGACTTAACGCGGGCCGCCACCGCGATGAGCTGCTCGAAATCATCGCGCGCTTCCCACCACAGCTGATTGACCGCCCACGCAGACACGGGCGGACGCGCCAGCTTGGCAAGACGTGCGGAGCCGTCCTTATCGCCTGTCGCCTTCAGCTCGGCGGCGAGCCGCTTACGCTCCGCGACGAAGTCGGCGAACGGCGCTCGGTACAAGGCAGTGACGGCGTCATCGTAGGCGGCCACGCCCCCGACGATAGCCGCGTCCAGTCGCGCTTCCACCGCGTTGTTTGTCCAATGCTCTTCCAGCGCGACCGCTCGGCGGCCCTGCGGCCTGACTCATCGACAACCTGAAACCGATCCGCGGCTGCCCCGTATGTAGACCAAACAGGCCGCTATCTACGACCCCCCGCGACGCCGCCCGGCGCCGCGCGTCGCCCCTTACGGCCCCGTATCGCTCCTCGCGGAGCGGAGAGTCATCATCATGTCCGTTCGTTCCATTCGTCAAATCCTCGTCGTTGCCTTCGGTGTGTCGATCAGCAGCCTGGCACTAGCGCGCACCCCTCCGTCGCTCGTCATGCAGCAGCAAGCAGCGGCACGCGCCACCGAGAGCAGCGGCGGCTACCGAGACATGAACTTGCGCTTCGGCAGCGTCGCGGAGCGCGCGCCTGCCGCGCGTCTTGCCTCCGGTGGGTACCGAGACATGCACCACCGCTTTCAAACGCCGAGCGAAGCGCGCGGGGCATCTTCGTCGCGAACCTCCGCCAGCCTTCGCTGATCGTGCTCGCTGAGTTGGCACGGAGCGGCAGAGCCGCGCGCTTGAGGCGCGGCTAGCCGCCCTGCCGCGAAACGGCTCGTGAGCTCGACGCGCTGCGTTGCGTGCGCGCTATGTCGGGCCGGGCTGAGGTCTCGGGTCGAGACGGCGATTCTAGAGCCGTCCTCGCGCTGATCCTCGATCGTCCAGCGGCTGGAGGGTGCGCCGCTGGCATACGCCTTGAAACGTAGGCGATCGTCGGTCAGGACAAACTCAGTGCCCATGATGTCACGCAGGCAGCTCGAGGAAATTGCGGAAGCGGTGCGCGGAGTCCCGGTCTTGGGGTGCCTGCCAGGCAGCACCTCAGCCGAAGCAGGCGTGCGCTACGGTGACATCGTGCTCAGCGTGAACGGCATGGCGACGCCCACGATCGTCGAGTACCTGGCCGCGCGAAAGCTGCGGTCGGACGGCTTCACGCTCGTGTTGTTCCGCGCCGGCGAAGAGCTCACCGTGTTCGTGCCCTTCCGGCCTCCCAGCGAGCCGATGGCCGCTCTCGCGCTACAGATCGCAGACGGCCGCTATATCGTCTCGACCGACGAGTCGCTGAACGAGCCCAAAGCCCTGCCCAGCTAGGCGGCTTCGCGCGCGCTGCCACCGGGTTAGGTCCGCTGCACCAGCTCGGACAGCCAGCCCGCGGGAGCCTCGTAGCGCGTCACGTCGGCCAGAGCCGTAATCTCTTCGACGACTTGCGCGTAGTCAACTCGCGAGCGGCGGAGCTCACGAAGCTGAGGGGAGAGCTCCCGCGAAAGCAGCTCGTAGCCGCTCGGCTCCGGCGCCAACCGGCTTTCTCGACCTGGCATCAGCCCTACGAACGCGGGGCGGGCGCCGGGGTTCGTTCCCACCGTCCATAGCGTGCACGGCAGGTTGACGGTGGTGGTCGCGAAGAAATCGCGTGCGGCGCTGAGCTGCAGGGCCACGCTCAAGAGCTCCGCGGCGAGGTGGCTCGGGTCGGGCGACGGCAGCGCGGCGGCTAGTCGCTCGCGCAGCGTCGCTTCGGAGCGGACGATCTGCCAGAGCCGTAGTCGACCCGCGCCCGCGTCGGCCAGGATCACGGCGCGCCCTGCGGACAGGTGCTGATGATTGGAGGTGTGGAGGCGCGCCCACTCGAGCAGCTCGGTGCGAGCGCGCTCGGGGTCGAAGAACAGCGCGCTGCTAGCGGAATGGAAGCGGAAGCCGGAACCCGAGCCAGCCCAGTCTGCTCTCCCTACCCGCGTCGGCCGAATTTCCAAAGTAGCGACTTCGTGTAATAGCGCGCGACCGTCCACCGGGGGCCAGATCATGCCGCCGGGCATCATCGGGTCCGGAACGAACACGGTCTCGGGCTCCGCGTCGGAGCTCGGCGCCGGCGGGGAGCTGCTGGCACGCGCTACCGTCGACTTGCCCTGAAACGCGGCTGCGAGCTCGTGCTCGTCGAGCGCACGAGCGAGCTCACGCCCGTGCTCGGCGTCCAGGATCCGAGCTGGCCCTGTCTCGGCCCCTCGAAGCCTGTCGAGCAGCTCTTCTGGGTTGTCTTCGGCTGGCTTGCCTACCGCGAGCCGGCCGCTCGCCGCGAGCGCGCGTACCCGATCGAGCGCCAAGCGCACCGCCATCACGAACGCCTCACGGATGCCCTCTCCGGTCGTGGCGGTGGAGGGTACCACCGCGATGGGACCGATCTTGGCCAGCGCCAGCCGCATGGTCTCGCTCGGGACCGCGTCGGGAGCGTCGCGCTTGTTGGCCTGGAGCACCAACCCAACCGGAGGATCCTTGCTGCGGCAGGCCGGCACCGTACGCGCGACCCAGCCGCGGGAGAACTCCCACTCGTGCTCCCGCGTGTCGAGCACGAGCACCACCGCGTCCGCGGTCTCCAGCAGCATGCGGCGCCGCTCGGCCAGATCCAGCTGGCCGGGGACGCTCACGATTTGGCAGCGAATCTGGCGGCCGTCGAACAGGCCGCCCACGTAGTCCACCCAGTCGAAAAACAGCGTTCTGCCCGCTGTTTCCTGCGGGGTCGTGATCTCACGGCCCACGCCGCGCGCCAGCGCTTTGAGGCTGGTCGTCTTGCCGGAAAGAGCGGGCCCGTCGTACACGATGCGTACGACGAGCACCCCTCGTGTGTCATCAATGACTGCCATTGCGAGGCACCTCTTCGATGCTCGCCATTCATCCGCCTTCGCGAGCTCAGGCCTTGCGCGCCAGACCTCGCTCAGACGAGCGCGTTGGCGTGCTTGTTGACCGCGCTACGAACGAGCGCGATGTTCGACTGTTTGCGATCGACGGCCAGGTAGAGAAACGTGTTTTGACCGACCAGCTTCACCAAGTGAATCTGATCCGTCAGCGTGATCAGCATGTCCTCGATCGTGCCGGTGAGGCCGAGGGTGCGCATGATCTTCAGCTTCTGTTTCACCAGCTCGCTGTTGTAGGCGCTAGCAGCGGTGAGGTCGAACTCCGTGCGAGACGCCTTGATCGCCAGCGTCATCCCCGAATCCAAATCCACGAGCGATGCGGCGATGAAGCCGCTCGCGTCAACGGAGATTTTTTCGAGCACTTCGTTCAACTGCTTTTCTGAGGCCATGGGTGCTTACTTCCTTTTCAGATGGAGAGGTCTTTTTCGATCGCGGCGAGCTGGTGACGAGACATCGCGAGGTTGCCGCGTTGCTTGTCGAGCACCAAGTAGATGAACAGAGCATCGTTGCTGCTGAGGGGGCGGATCAGGTGATACTGGCCGTGCAGCGTGATGAGGATGTCCTCGATGTTGTCCTTGAGGTTCAGGGCCTTCATCGTCTTGCGCTTGGCGCGCACGACCTCCGTATTGCCGGCGGCTGCGACCTCGAGGTTGAGCGAGCCCGCTCCGCCTTCGGCGCCGAGCATCATGCCGCTGTTACTGTCCACGACGCAGGTGCCGACGGCACCATCCAGCTGCATGATCTTCGCCAGAGCTTCTTTGATATTCGCCACGTGAGCCTCCTTGTTTGAATCGGCTCGCTTCATCCCCCGCCGGCCGCTTCTGGCCTGTCGGACGTGTCGTGCGAGCGAGTGAGCTCATTGCAATGCTCGCGCCAAAGCGGATGCGCGCGAATGTTCTGCAAGGCGCCGATGTCGCATGGCCGATTCCGCCAGCGGCGCCGGCCGCTGTAGCCAGTGGCCAACCGAAACGGCCATGGCCGTTTTGGCCACCCGCGATCCCCAACGCGATTTGGCGACTCCGGGCCTGGTGCGCGTCTTGCTTGAGCAATGCCTAGATGGGCGAACCGAGCAGAGCCGAAGGAGACGCTTTGGTGGCGTCGCGCTCACTGGACATCGCGACGGTGCAGGCGCCGATCGCGGTGTGCACGGCGACGGGTGTGCTGATGTCGGCGACCCGACCCGCGCTCGCTCTACTCTCTCGCGGCTCGCTCGACGAACAGCTCCCGAGCGTCATCCCCGCGGAACTGTGGCGTCTGCTGGAGCGCACCTCGAACGGGGAGGCAGTCGAGTGGCGTCGGCAAGGCCTCTCGAGCGAGGTGCTCGGCTGCACGCGCTACCCCGCGGCTCCGGGCTCGTTCGTCCTGCTCATGCGCGAGGTCTCCTCTAAGCGGCAAGAGCTCTCCGAGCGCATCCACCGGCAGCGGTTGGATTTGACGGAGCGGCTCGTGGCGAGCATCGCCCGGGAGCTGCGCGGCAGCGTGGCGAGCGTGGTGTACAGCGCCGATTTCTTGAACGGCCGCGGCAGCGAAATCGACCCCGCCGTGTTGGCGGAGACGGTCCGCGACATCTCCAAGGCCAGCGCGAGCCTGCAGCAGACACTAGACGCGCTCTTGGACTACGCGCACCTCGGCCCGAGCGTCTCCGTGCCAGTACAGCTGCGTGAGGTGCTGAACCGCGCGCTCGGCTCCTTGCGCCACCACTACCGCGAAGGCGCGCATCGGCTGCGTATGGACGTCGCGCCGCGCGCGGAGCTCGTGCGCGGAAATCCGCTCGTCATCGAGCAGATCTTCGCGAACCTGCTGCTCAACGCGGTGGAGGCTTCGCCCGCCCCCCGCTGCGTCATCGTCACCGCGTTCCCGGCGCTCCGTCCGCTGGATCCCCACGTCGGGACGCCGTTTTACATCTGCATTCGAGTTTGGGACGATGGCCCCGGCATCTCGCCCGAGCACCGGCCGTTCATCTTCGATCCCTTCTTCACTACCAAGCAGGGCAGCCCTGGTCTGGGCCTGGCGATGGCGCGCCAGGCCGCGGAGAGCTTGGACGGCGAGCTGGAGCTCACCGAGGACGAATCAGGGACCTGCTTTTCGCTCTATCTTCCCGGCTACGAGGGGCAGCCGTGACCTCGCCCCGCTTGGATTGCGTGGTGGCGTCCACTCGCACGGGGGTCGTCCTGCACGACCTGAACGGCGACAGCCCCTCCGCCATCCTCCAAGATCTCGCGGCGACGCTGCCGGAGATACTCAGCTCTCTGGAAGGCGGCTCTTTGGAGCGCGTCGGAGCGCTGCTGGATCCGGAGTGTCCGACGGAAGGCTTCTCGGAGGTGCTGCTGCTCTCCACGAGCTACGTGCATGTCATTCACCCGCTGGCGGGGCGGCCAAGCGAGGCTCTGCTCGCCAACGCGCCGGCTGGCCGCAGCGTGGGGCTCGTGCTCTCCCAGGTGCACGCGCGCACCGCTGAATTGGAGCGCGAGCCGTGACCAACGCCAGCGCGCCTGCGAGCCGACTGCTGTCGAGCATTCCGGCGAGCCCTGGGCACGTCGCGGCCGTTCAGCGGCTGCTCGGCCACATCGACGACATGCCCCCGGGCGCGACGGGCGCGCTCCACTTCGGGGAACACGGCGTGATCCTGCTGCAAGCACGCAAGATCTGCTGGGCGGTGGCCCGCACCATGCGCATTCGGCTCACGGATATCTTGCGCAACCAAACGACGCCCCCGGTGCCGCGGGAGCACGTCGAGCAAATTTATCGCCGCTGCAAAGAGAACGGCACGCCCATCGGTGAAGCGCTCGTCGCGTCGGGGCTCGCCTCGGAAGCCGGGCTCAGAGCCGCCCTGTTCAAACACAACGGCGAAGCGATCGTCGCGCTCGCGGGCAGCAGCGCATTGCCGGACGAGTTCGTGGCGCACTCGAAGACGGGCTACGATCCGAAGTACTCTTTCGCGGCCTGCGAGGTGCTTGCGATGCTCGGCTCTCTCGACGACCTGGCCCGCGGCGCGGCCGCGCAGCTCGAGCTCGCGTCCATGCTCGTGCCGGATAGCGTCGGCGCGGCCTTCGTGCGCGGCGCGGCTGCTTCCGGAGCGATGGTCATCGCGGTGTCCAGCGGCTGCGACTTCCCGATTCGAGACCTGCTCGGGGTCTGCAACTGGGCATCCGGCCTCTTCGATCTCGCAAACACCGTCGACTCCGAGATCTTCTGCGCACGCGCCAGCTGGCGGGGCAACGCCGGGCTCGTCACCTGGCGAGATAGGGACGTCGGCTACATTGGCTTGTGCTCGTCTCGCGCCGCGGCGGCCCGCCTCGTCAGCCGAATGTCGGAGCGCTCAGGACGAACGAGCGGGGTCTTGCCGCGCGGGTCGAGCGGGGCCGGGGAGCCTGCATGACACGCGTCCTCATCGTGGACGCTGACACGGACCAGGTGCGCTCGCTGTCGCGAGCCTTCGCCAAGAACCGGCCGGACATCACGATCATGACCGCTCGGAGCGCTTCCACCGCGTCGCACCTGATGCGAGAACAGAGCGTGGACTTGCTCCTCACCGCCCTCTCCGCGGAGGAGGACGCTCTGCAGCTACTCACGTGGGTGCACGAGCACTCGCCCGAGACGGAGGTGTTCACCATGGCCGAGCGGGGCGCGCTCGACCCGGAAGACAAGCGCTTGAACGGCGCCGCGGGCCAGCATTTCGAAAAGCCACTTGACGTGCGAGCGGTGGTGAAGCGCCTGTGTGAAGCCGTCAATCAATCCGTGCGAGGACACCTGGACAACGTGAGCCTCGCGTCGCTGCTCCAGCTCCTGGAGATGGAGCGCAAGAGCTGCACGCTCGGCGTCAATTGCGGTGACCAGCAGGGGTGGCTCGTCGTCTCCAAGGGGGTTTTGGTCGGCGCCAGGACGGGCGACTTGCAGGGCGAGGCTGCCGCAATCGCGATCGTTGCTTGGCCGGGGGCGAACATCGCCATCTCGCGCCGCGCCGTGGACCCGGGCGTGGAGATTCACGCTTCGCTCGGCTTCATTCTGATCGAGGCCATGCGCCTCGTGGACGAGGCGGCGCGCCAGTGCGGCCACAAGGAGGCGAGCGGCTCGGGCTGGCCGATCCCCCGGCGCACTTGGCGCCCGACCCATCAGCCCCAAGCTGGCGCCACGTTCGACTCGACCCGGCCGCCGGGGGAGCTCGGTCTGCCCAGCGGGGCGAGCGGCTTGGCCGTCGTCGAGACCTCCACCGGCAATGTGCTGCGCTCCGCCAGTCGCGAAGACTGCCCAATCGGGGACCTGGCGCGGCTCGCTTCTCAGTTGCTACTGCAGGAAGCGGCGACCCTGCGCATGTGCGGGGACGCTGAGGGAGTGGAGGAGCTGGTGCTGTCCACGACTACCCGCTGCGACGTGATCCGCCCGCTCAGCGCGACCGAATTTGCGCTGCTCGTCTTCGCGCCCGAAGAAACCAACCTCGTCATCGCACGGCTCGAGCTGGACCACTTCATCGCGGTCGAGCAGGCGGCGCGTTCCAGCTAGCGGACGCCGTACCGGCGCAGTCGCGCTCGCAGCGTGGAGCGGGGAATACCCAAGTCTTGCGCGGCTTTCGAGAGGTTGTGCCGCGACTCCTCGAAAGCTCGCAGGATCATGTCGCGCTGCAGATCCGGCAAAGAATGCGCTCGCACCACGCGGCTCAGCGCTTCTTCCGGCGGTTTGACCGCGGGCATCACGCTCGAGACATGTGTCACTGGCTCGTCCTCCATCACGGGCGCCGCGGCCAGGCCTTGCCAGGACTCGGGCGTCTCGCTACGGGCGAGGAGCGCCGCTTCGATGTGCTCGCGGCCGACCAGCCCGCTGCGCGTCACGATCGCCGCGTTCTCCACCACCGCGCGCAGCTCGCGAATGTTCCCGGGCCAAGAATGGGCTTGCAGCGCGATCATCGCCTCCGCGCTGAACGAAAGGCCGTGCACCTGATGTCGCTTGCCGAACTCGGCGAGAAAATGAAGCGCCAGCTCCGGTACGTCTTCCAGCCGCTCCACCAGCGGAGCCGCCCGGATAGCGTAGCCGGCGAGTCGAAAGAACAGGTCCGGGCGCATGGTGCCGCCGAGCGAGGACGTGAGGGGCCGATTCGTGGCGCTGAGGACGCGGCCTGCGAACACGCGCGTCCGCGTACCTCCGACCCGGCGAAACTGCCGAATCTCCAGCACCCGCAGCAGCTTTGCTTGGAGCGGCAGCGGCATTTCCCCGATTTCGTCCAAAAACAAGGTGCCGTTGCCGGCCTCTTCGAACAAACCGACCCGCGGCGAGCGAGCGTTGGTGAAGGCGCCGGCTTCGTGCCCGAACAGCTCGCTTTCGAACAGCTGCTCCGGCACTGCCGCACAGTTCACGCTCACGAACGGCTCCCCCGGGCACGTGAGGGCGTGAATCGCTTGCGCCACCAGCTCCTTTCCAGTGCCGGTAGGACCTTGGATGAGCACCGGCACGTCCCGGTACTCGGCCACGCGGCTGATGTGCTGGCGGAGCTCGTGAGCGCGCGCACTGCCGCCTACCAAGCGCTCCAGCGCGTCGCGCCGGACCCCGCCTGGGCTCTCCGCCGACGGGCGCTCTCGGAGGGCTCGTCTCTCCGCCGCGAGCTCGCGGATGCGCGTGGCCAGCACCTCTTCCGGCACCGGCTTCTGCATCACGTCTTGCACGCCGGCGCGCGTCGCGGTGACCGCGGTTTGCACGTCGATGTGCGCCGAATGAATGATCGTGGCGGGCAGGCGCGGATGAGGAGCGAGGGAATAGACCTCCATGCCGTCCATGCTGCCCATGCGCAGGTCGAGCAGCATCACGTCGTATTCACGGCTCTCCAGCCGCGAGAGCGCAGTGCGCCCATCCAGCGCCGCGTCCACCTCGAAGCCCTGGGTCGAAAGAACGCGCTGCAGCGCGCGCACCAGTACGCCGTCGTCATCGACGACCAAGACGCGGATCGCTCCGCCTCGTTCAGCTGACAGCTGCTCTGAGCTCGCCAATCGGTTCCGTCCCGCACCAACGGCCAAGCCGCCGGCTCCTGAACCCCGAAGTCTCGCCGATAAAGACGGGCCGCCACAAGCTCTTAAAGGCCCGCGATCCTCCGGGCCCTCGACCTCGCGTGAGGCTGGGCGGTCCTTTTCTGCCACTAGGCATATAGTGCGGGCCTGCAGGCCGCGCCGTGCCTCAAAGCGAGACATGGGAAGGGCTATCGCGGCAGTTATGCATTCTTGACAGAACAGTCAAGAATAGGCCAGGCTGCGGGTCCGTGGCCGGCCGACCCCGCAACTTCGATATAGAGCAAGTCCTGGAGCGGGCCATGCTGCTGTTCTGGAAGCAGGGCTACGAGGCCACCGGGCTCGTGGAGCTCGAGCGCGCGACGGGGCTCGGGAGGCAGAGCCTGTACGGGGTGTTCGGAGATAAACGAGGTCTGTTCTTGGCGGTGGTCGAGCACTACTTCAGCCGCGTCCTCAAGCCGGGGTTCGACGTGCTGGACGCGCCCGGCTCGGCCCGCGAAAACTTGGAGCGCGTCTTCGCGGGTTGGGAGGCCACCGCAACCCTTCCGGATTTTCATGGCTGCCTCATCGGCAACTCGGTCCCGGAGCTCAGCGCGAAGGACGAAGACATTGCCGCGCTCCTTTGCCGCAAGCTGGAGCTCATGGAGGGCGCCTTCGTGCGGGTCCTGCGTCGGGCGAAGCGTGACGGTGAGGTTCGTTCCGAGCTGGACGTCAAGAATACGGCTCGCGCGCTGCTCACGTTGGCCCAGGGCTTGTCCGTCGTCGCCCGCGCCCAGCGGGACCCGGCGTTCGTGCGCTCGGTCGTGCAAGCAGCCCGCTCGCTTCTGGACTGAAGCTCGCCCCGTCGCCCCGTCGCTCCGTCGCGTTTTAGTTTCGATCAATTATTGACCGATCTGTCAAAAATAGGAGAGCATGACCATGAATCAAGCAACGGACTTGGTGGGAAAAAACGCGCTGGTGACGGGAGGCACGACTGGTATCGGCCGAGCGACCGCGCAGCTGCTGCACGCGGCGGGAGCGCGGGTGGCGATCACCGGGGTCAACGCGGATACGCTCGCCGCTGCCCGTCGAGAGCTGCCGCCAGAAGTGCAGGTGTTGCGGTCGGACGCTCGCTCGCCCGAAGATGCGAGCGAATTGGCGGCGACGCTCGGCGAGCACTTCGGGTCACTGGACATCGTGTTCCTCAACGCCGGCATCGCGCTGCTCGCCCCTTTCGAGGCGCTCACGGAAGCGCACTACCGCGAGCAGTTCGACGTCAACGTGAGAGGCGTCGCTTTCACGCTCCACCGGCTCCTGCCCTTACTCGCGCCCGGCGCTTCGGTCATCGTCTGCACGTCGGTCGCAGATCAGCGCGGCACCGCCGGCATGTCGATCTATTCGGCCACCAAGGGCGCGGTGGCGGCGCTGGTGCGCGCTCTGGCGGTCGAGCTGGCGCCGAGACAAATCCGCGTGAACAGCGTCTCGCCGGCGACCATCCTCACGCCCATCCAGCAGAAGTTCGGCCTTCCGCCGGAGGTCGCGGCCGTCGTGGCGGAGCGCTACACGCAGCGCATACCGCTCGGGCGGTTCGGGCAGGCGGACGAAGTGGCGCGAGCCGTGCTGTTCCTCGCCTCACCGGCGGCTTCGTTCATCACCGGCGTGGAGCTCGTCGTCGACGGCGGCCTGTCCGCGACCTAGCTCCTCAGTGCCACGGCGCGCCTGCGATTTGGCCGACTGCCGCGTTGAGTCGGTTCCAAACGTTGATCTGCGCGATGCACACCAAGAGCGTGGCCAGCTGACGCTCGTCGTAGTGGCGCGTCGCCTCCGCCCACAGGGAGTCCGGTACCGGATCCGGGTTGTCGCTGAGCCGCGTGAGCGCCTCCGCGAGGGCGAGGGCGGCGCGCTCTTGGTCATCGAAGTACGGCGTGTGACGCCAAGCCGCGACCGCGAAGACGCGCTCGTCCGACTGGCCGAGCTTCTTCAGCTCTCGGCAGTGCATGTCCACGCACACGCCGCAGCCGTTGATTTGACTGGCCCGGAGCTCGACCAGCTTGCGCGTTGCCGGCGAAATGGCGTCATTGTCCGTGGCCTTGCCTAGTAGCTGGAGGGACTCGAGCACGCCTGGCAAGGCCAGGGCCGGGTGCTTCATTCTTGCTTGCATGAGCTTTCCTGATTCTTTCGGTGAAGGGGCCGTTCTCGTCACACGGCCTCCGCTGCGTTCGTCGAACCGATGACGGGTGAGCCCGGAAGAACGTGACCAATGACCTCAGAAAAAGAACCGAGTGGCTGGCTGTCGGCCGAGTTCGAGGCCAGCCGCCCCCACTTGCAGGCGATGGCGTCGCGCATGCTCAGCTCGCGCACGGAGGCGGAAGACGCGCTGCAGGAGGCGTGGCTCAAGGTGACCCGGGCGGACGCGGCTTCGGTCGGCAACTTGCGCGGCTGGCTCACCGCCGTCGTCGCGCGGGTCTGTCTGGACATGTTGCGCTCCCGCAAGGCGCGGCACGAGCAAGCCGGCGACTCGTTGGAGGACGCGGTTGCTCCTGGCAGCGCCGAGCCCGAGCAGCGGGCGGCGCTGGCTGACTCCGTCGGCGCGGCCTTGTCGCTCGTGCTGGAGACGCTGACCCCCAACGAGCGTCTGGCTTTCGTGCTTCACGACTCCTTCGACCTCTCCTTCGATGAGATTGCGGACATCCTCGGAACGACCACCGCCGCCTCTCGGCAGCTGGCGAGCCGGGCTCGGCGCCGAGTGCGGGGCGGACCGAACGCGGTCGCCGAGGAACCGGACCCAGCGCGGCAACGCGAGGTGGTGGAGGCGTTCCTCGTCGCCTCACGGACGGGGGACTTGGCCGCACTCATGCGCGTGCTGCACCCCGCAGTCGTGATGCGTGCGGACGAGCATGCCGTGGCGGAGGGCCAAAAACGGAAAGCCCAGGGCGCGCCGGTGCTGGCACCGGAAACGCGCGGCGCGGCAGTGGTGGCCGGCGCGTTCCTCGGGCGCGCCAGCGCCGCTCAAGTCGCGCTCATCGAGGGGCGCGTCGGCGCGGTATGGGCGCCGCAGGGCAAGCCGCGCTCGGCTCTGCTGATGACGGTCGCCGCTGGGCAGATCGTGGCGATCGACATCGTGGCGGAACCGGCCGAGCTGGCCGCCCTGGAGATTCGGCTTTGAAGCTCCACCTTGCGAAATAATTTTACCCGGGTAATATTGCGCGGGTCATGGCCGCAGCTGCCACCTACACGGCGTTCGCGGGGGTGGAGCGCGTCGTGCGCGGCACCTTGGAGGAGATGCTGCGCGCGGCCAAGAAGCGGCTGGACGCCGAGCCTGACGTGTCCCTCCTCATCTTCGAGGACGCGACGGGAAAGCAGGTAGATTTCGATCTGCGCGGGACGGTGGAGCAGGTGGTCGCGAGGGCGCGGCCAGAGCTGCCGGAGCGCGCGGGTCCGGGTCGGCCCAAGCTCGGAGTCGTATCGAGGGAGGTCTCGCTACTCCCTCGGCATTGGGAGTGGTTGGAGCGCCATCCGCAGGGTATTTCTGCGGCGATTCGCCGCTTGGTGGACGAGGCACGCAAGAGGGCGCCAGACGAGGACCGAGCGCGTGAAGCGCGCGCCGCTGCCAGCCGGTTCATGTGGGTCATGGCCGGTGACTTGCCGAAATTCGAGGAGGCTTCGCGCGCCTTGTTTACCGGCAACAAGCCGAGCTTCGCGGTGCTGACGCGTTTTTGGCCGGCCCACGTGCGCGAGCATCTGGACGAGCTGCTCCGCGAGGGCGGTGCGTTCGATGCGGGCGAATCCAAACCGAGCAAGAAGAAGTGAAGTGGACCCGCCTGCGGGGCCGTCCGATTAATTCCGGGTAATAATCCAATGAGCTCCCCAGCTGCGAGCGGCATGCACGACATGACCCAGGGCAAAATCCGCGATCACCTGGTGCGGATGATGCTCTTCGTCCTCACCGGCATGGCCGTCCAAACTCTTTACGGCCTCGTAGATATCTACTGGGTCGGCCGCCTCGGTAAACAGGCCGTGGCCGCGGTGGCGCTGTCCACCAACCTCATGTTCGTGTCCCTGGCCGTGACGCAGACGCTGTCCGTGGGCTGCGTCGCGCTCGTCTCGCGCGCCGCAGGTCAAAAGCGCGGGGAAGAGGTCGTCCGTCTCTTCAACCAAGCCCAAAGCCTCTCCACGGGTGCGGGGCTGGTCTTCCTCTGCGCTGGCCTCGCGCTGCAGCGCACTTATGCGGAGCGCCTGGCTGGAGACGCGCGCACCGCCGAGCTCTCCATCATCTTCCTGCGCGGCTTCATCCCCGCATTGGCGCTGCAGTTCACCATGGTGGGCTTGGGTTCGGCCCTCCGCGGCATCGGCGACATGAAGCCAGGCCTCATCGCGCAGACCTCCAGCGTGCTTCTGAACATGCTGCTCGCGCCGTTCCTCATCTTCGGCTGGGGTACGGGCCGACCGCTCGGCGTCGCCGGCGCCGCGCTGGCTACCCTCGTCGCGACCGGGGCGGCGGTGGTTGGCCTCGCGCTGTACCTGCGGCGCGGGAGCACGTTCCTCCGCTTGCGTTTCTCCGATTGGCGCCCTGATTTTTCGACTTGGCGCCGCATGCTGGGCATCGGGCTGCCCGCGGGCGCCGAGTTCTTGCTCACCTCGCTCACCCTGGGAGTGGTCTACGCCGTGACGAAGCCGTTCGGGGCCGAGGCGCAAGCCGGCTTCGGCATCGCGTCACGCCTCATGCAGGCGGGGTTCATGCCGGCGGTGGCGATCAGTTTTGCGGCGGCGGCCGTGGTCGGTCAGAACCTTGGCTCCCAACGCTTCGAACGCGTCCGTGAAACGACGCGCGAGAGCGTCAAGCTGGTGGTCGGGTTCATGCTCGCGTTCACCGCGCTCTGCCAGCTCGCGCCGTCGCCCTTGCTGCGGCTCTTCTCCGCCGCGCCAGACGTCGTGGCCGCGGGGGTGGACTACTTGCGCACCGTGTCTTGGGGCTACGTGGCGAGCGGTATCGTGTTCGTGTCCGCGGGGATCTTCCAAGGGCTCGGCAATACGTGGCCTTCGCTCGGCGCCTCGTCGCTACGCGCCGCCGCGTTCGTCGTACCGGTCGTCCTCATGAGCGCTCATGGCGGTTTCGGGATGCACTCGATCTGGCTCTGTTCGCTCGCCGCCGTACTGCTTCAATTCGGAGTGCAGCAGGTGCTGCTACGGCGGGAGCTCGGTCGGAAAGCGCCGGTCGCCGGGAATTCGACCAGAATGGCCAGCGTTGAGTGACCCCATGATCTTGAACCGTCGTGAGGCGCTTCGGACTCTGGGCCTGGTCGTCTGCGGCTGTGCCCGCCCCGCCGCCCCGCCGTTGCCGGATGTGCACTCGCGCTTCGCGGCGCTGGAGGAGCGAAGCGCCGGTCGGCTCGGCGTCGCCGCGGTGGACGCCGGCACCGGCTGGCGTATTGGTCGTCGTGAGGGGGAACGCTTCCCCCTATGCAGCACCTTCAAGCTCCCGCTCGTGGCGGCGGTGCTACGGCGGGTGGACGCGGGGCAGGAGTCGTTGAGCCGCGTCATTCCGTACGATGCGGGCGCGCTCCTGGAGTACGCACCGGTCACGCGCGAGCACGTCGCGCAGGGCGGCCTGAGCGTGGAGCAGCTATGCGAAGCCTCGGTTTCGCTCAGCGACAACACGGCCGCGAACTTGCTGCTGGAGACGCTGGGAGGCCCCGCAGGCCTCACGGCATTCTTCCGCTCGCTCGGCGACGAGACCTCGCGCTTGGACCGCAATGAGCCGACTCTCAACACGGCGCTGCCGGCGGACGAGCGAGATACGACGACGCCTGCCGCCATGGTCGCCCTCCTCAGCCGTATCCTCGTTGCTAGTTCGACACTGAGCGACGCATCCCGAGCGCGCCTGGTGGACTGGCTCGTCCGCTCGCCGACGGGTCGCACCCGACTGCGCGCGGGCTTACCTCGAGGCTGGCGAGCCGGAGACAAAACCGGCACGGGCGAGAACGGCGCCACGAACGACGTCGCGATCGCCTGGCCACCCGGCAGGGCTCCGCTCCTCATCTGTGCGTACAGCATCGGCTCTCTACAGAGCGGCGACCAGCGCGCGGAGACGCTGGCAGAGGTGGCGCGCATCGTGACCAGCGCGCGCTCCGCCGCGGGCTGATTCGTCGCGCCAACGCAGCTTGGGGAAACCGAGAGCGTCAGACCGCTTGGTCAGACCGCGCATTCCATCGCGGAGCGTCAGCTCGTACGCGCCGCGCCGGCAACGAGGCCGCATCGACGGAGCGTCGCCGCGCGTGTATAACGGAGTCGCACGTGGCGGAGAGGGACGGTGCCTCCTTGGGTGACAAGACGGCGTTTCGGGTGAAGCGGAGCGAGGGCGGCATATGGAGCTGAGCCAAGCCTTCCGCAGCGAGGAGCGGGTCGCCTTCGGCTCGTGCGGCCATGCGGGACCTCCGCGCCGAGTCTGCGATATCTGCAAAACGATGCAGTACGCGCACGTCGCGTGCTCCAGCGAGTGCCTGCGAGCGCATCAGCGCACCGCCCACGAAGCTTCGTGGCCTGCGGACACGGCGACTCGCGCCGGAAGCGCTCAACAGCTACGAAACCGCCGCTCGAAGGACGTCTGGGAGCTGTTCGCCAGCCACCGTGAGCGACTGATGTCGCTCATTCCGCCTGGTACGGAGGGCGGAACACTCTGCGTCCTCGGCGCGGGCAAATGCGACGACTTGGATCTTGCGCGTCTAGCCCGACAGTTCGCGAGGGTGCACTTGGTGGACCTGGACGGGGAGGCGATGGAGCGGGCTCGGGACCGCCAACCAGCCGCAGTGCGCGAAGTCATCGAGCTCCATCCTGGGCTGGACCTTTCCGGGCTGTTGGAGCGTCTGGACGCCTGGGGCGACGAGTTCCCGGACGACGCGGCCCTGCACGAGGCCGTCTCCAGAGCCGCTCACAGGGTCGCGGGCGCGCTCGGCGGCCCGTTCAACATGACGCTCTCCACCTGCGTGCTGAGCCAGCTCATCGTCCCTTTTCAGAACGCTTGGGCCGCGCCTGCGAGCACTTGGTGCAAGCTGAGCGCCGCGCTCACCGCGGTGCACGCAGGTGTCCTGGCCCGCGCGACGGCAGCGGGCGGCGCCACTTCCTTGGTGTTCGACGTGCTTTCTTCGGAGGACGCGCCGTGGCTGTTGGAGCTGAAGAAGCAAACAGCAGAGCAGCTGCAGGTGGCGGTGGACTCCCGCTTGCGACCTGGCAAGGAGGTGCTGGAGCCAGATCCCTCCGCGCTACTCGCCCACATCCGTGATTCGGGCATTGCCACGCAGAGCCCCGCTCCGCACCTCACCCGGCCGTGGCTGTGGGACACCGGCACCGCGCTCCATCTCGTTTACGCCCTGAGCTTCCGCCGCTCCTGAAGTCAGGCTGAAGGCTTGGGCGCGGAGCCGCTGTGGACGAGCTCGGCGACGGTCGTCACCAACGTCGAGGGCTCGACCGGTTTCGTGAGGTAACGGTCGAAGCCAGCGATGGCGGCGCGCGTGACGTCATCTTCGCTCGCGCGACCCGTAAGAGCGATCGTCGGCACCCGCCTATCGTCCACGTCTCGCATCCCTCGCAGCAGGTCGAAGCCGTCTCGCCCCGGCATCCCAATGTCTGTCACGACGACGTCCGGCACGAAAACCGATAGCGCCTCGATGGCCTCGTTCGCGCCCGGGGCGACCCGCACGTCGGCGCCCGCGGTCTCCAGGATGGTCGCCACGAGCTCACGGGTGTCCTGCTCGTCGTCCACGACGAGGACTTTCGTGCCGGTGAGCGCCACCGGCAAAGTCGGCAGCGCTGCGCGCAGGGACTCGGTAGGCATCTTGGTGATCCCCAGCGTGGCAGACACGGCCGGGCTCATGGGCAGGCGCACCGTGAACGCCGAACCTTGACCGATTCCCTTGCTGGAGGCCTCGACGGACCCGCCGTGCAGCTCGACCAAATGACGAACGATGGCCAGGCCCAGGCCGAGGCCTGCGTGCCTCCGCGAGGTCGTCGAATCGAGCTGATAGAATGGCTCGAAAAGCTTGAGCAGCACGTGGGCGGGGATGCCCTCGCCACTGTCCGCCACCGTGAGCTCGAGCGTCGAGCGGTTCTGCCTCAGGGATACCCGTATGCGCCCATCCTTGGGCGTGAACTTGATCGCGTTGGCGAGCAGATTCCAGACGACTTGCTGCAGCCGCTGACTGTCACCCCGTAGGATCGCGCCGTCCTCGAGCTCGCGCTCGATCATGATGCGCTTCGCTTCTGCCGCCGGTCGCACGCTTTCGACGACCATGTCCACGAGGCTGCAAAGGTCGAGCTGGGCGGGTTGGATCCTGATGTTGCCGGTGACGAGGCGACTGATGTCCAGCAAATCCTCCACGATTCGAGCCTGCGCTTTGCAGTTGCGGTCGATGATGTCCAGGGCGTGCTCGGCTCGGTCCGCGGTCAGCTTTCCGGTTCGGAGCAGCGTGAGCCAGCCCGAGACCGAGTTCAACGGCGTGCGGAGCTCGTGCGAAATCACCGCGACGAACTCGTCTTTGGCGCGCAGAGCGCGCTCCACTCGCTGCCGCTCCTGCTGGGCCTTCTGATACAGGCGAGCGTTGTCGATCGCCATCGCGATTCGCCGGGCCAGCTCTTCCACGAGAGGCACGTCGTCCTGAACGTACGGTTCGCTGTGGCCGTCGCGCACCACGACGAGTGTGCCCTGGAGCGCGTGCTGGGTTTGCAGAGGAGCGACAATCCAGCTGCAGGCCTCGACTTGCTCGAGGAGCTCACGTCCCGCTTCGTTGTCTTCCTCGCTCGGGACGGAGCTGCCGCCGAGCTGCGCCGCGGCGGGGTTGCGAGCGAAGGGGAAGCCGTGCCGCCAACCAGGGTTTCGCATCGCGCGAAACGCCTGCCGCAGTGAGTCTTCCCGGAGCGGGTCCGCGTGAGCGAGGAGGGGATTGTCGCTCACTTCGAAGTCCTCGAGCTCGATGCAGCACCAAACCGATAGCCGACGTACCAGAAGCCGTGCGAGCCGGCGCAAAGCGGCCTGGATGTCCAGCGAGCTCATCAGGATCTCGCCTGCCTCATAGAGAAGAGCCTGCGCGTCGGCTCGTTGCTTGGACTCGTTGTCGCGGTGACGCACGTACTCGGTGATGGCTTCAGCGAACGCGGCGCCGAGGCACCCGGTGAGGATCTCGACTTCCTTCAGCGCGACCTGGCACTGGCGCTCCTCGCATAGCTGCAGAACGCAGCGGCGGAGGACGTCGAACTCGCGGGCGAGCGCCTCGATGTCGTAGCCCAGCTGCCATCGATTATTGCCGTGCTCGCGCCCCGCGTCCTGGATGTCGGACCGAGCCGCGGCCACCGGGCTGCCGTCCTTCAAGCGTTCCGCGATCTCCGCGAGGAGCCTTGGGATGTGGTCGACGAGCTGCGCCCGGGTAGTTCCCGGAGGCGGCACGTCGCTCGCCGACATCGCCGAAATGAATCGCTGCAAGATGTCGTCGGCGTGCGTCGCGAGGACGTCGCCTAGGGCCATGGGAGGAGCCATTGGGGTGACGCTTGCATCGTTTGAGCCGATAAGTCAGCTGGGCGCACGATACTCAAGTCTTTTCATGCCGTTACCTATCTGCCCCTGACGTGGCAAATTGGCGCGGCCGGCGCGTTTTGTACAAACTCAGCTTTGCCATATTTTGCCGCGTTCACGCGATTCCCTTCGCGTCACACTCCTGGCATCTCCCTTGCTCAGAACGCCATGATGCAACGGCCGGTGGTGCTGCTCGTCGACGACGATGAGGACATGCTCGAGTGCTTGGAGGTGGCACTGGGCGCCCACTACGAGCTTCTATTCGCCACCAACGGCGCCCGTGCTCTGGAGCTCGTCGCCGCAGGCCCCATCGACGTCATGGTGCTCGATCTGATGATGCCCGTCGTCGACGGCTTCAAGGTTTTGGACGAGCTGGCAAAGCGGGACTCCAAGCTGCCGGTCATCCTCGCCTCCGCGATGCAGGGCCTCGCCCACATCGGCATCGGGCGCTCCGTAGTGGACCGAATCACCAAGCCCTACTCTTTGGAGAGCTTGCAGCAGCGCATCGATCGAGCGCTCGAGTCGTCGCCCAGCCGGGTCGCGGCGGAGTCGTCGGCTTCCGCGGCGCGCATCTCGCATCCTCCACTGGGCGCCGAGCCCGTGGACGCAGTACACGCCCAATCTCCCCGCGCCAGCTCGGAGGACTCCTCCGGGGAGTCCGTCGCCGCTGCGGCCGATAGCGAGTCGATCAAACTGAGTTTGGTTTGATGGCCCTGCGGCTCGCTCTCACGCGACGGACTGCCAGGCCGCCTTTTCCGACTTGAGGGCGCGGACCAAGCGCTCGAGAAACGCCCGCTGAGCGGTGTCGGCGCGAGCAGTCGTAGCGACGAAGAGCCAAAGCGGCGTGCCCTCGTCGAGCGAGGACAACCGTTCGAGCCGCGCGTCGTCGGTGGCTAGAAAGCACGGCAGGATCGCGCCCCAAGCCGGCGACGCAGGCGTCACGCAAGGCGAGCAGGCGGTCACACTCGAGCGTGACGCGAGCGCCGCTACGAGCGCGCTGCCGCCAGCAGCGAAGTGACGCGCGGCGCTGCGGCCTGGACTAGGGCCTGCTCAGCTTCTCAAGCCGGCACCAACGTCGCGGATCCGAGCCGCAGTGGCAGCCCCTACAGCACCATCGGTTTCGGCGCGGATTTTTACTAAGGCGCCGCCTCCCCGGCCGCGAATGACGAATTGCCTATCGACGCCGCGAGGCAACCGCCTCATTGAGGCAGAGCAAATGGGAGATCTGCTTTGCATGACCGCTCGTGGGAAAAACTGTTGGCTCATTGGCGCGCTACTGGTCGTCACCGGCTGCGGTGGGTCGGTTCCGGAGTCGATTCGAGCCCTCTCGTCTGCCCTGCCGGCTCGAGCGGACGGCCAGTACGCGTTCATCGAGGATGAAGACGTCAAGAAGCAGCTGATTCTGAAAGACTCGCTGTTCCAGTGCAAAATCGACTTGGAGGATCAGAAGACGGACTCTGCCGCCTGCCGCTGCAGCGAGGCGCATTCCGCGGACTGGCGTGCAGACTGCAAGGACTGGCTCGGTAGCCACACGCCGCCTCCCAGCGCTCCCTCTCCCGCGTCCCCGTCGCCCACGCCCCCACCACCCGCCTAACCTCTGAGCAGGAGCCCAGCCATGGCCATCGTCGATGAAATCAAGCAAGCGCTACGCGGCGCGGGTGAGCAGCTGAAGAAAGATCTCTGGCGGCCCGAAGATGATCAGTTCCTTCAGGCGCGGGCCGAAGACCTGGCCCGCCTCGAGGTCAAAGCCCTCGCGGCGACCAATCCCGCTAAAAAGAAGGGTTTCCAAGCCGCGGCGAACGACGTCATCGCGCATGTCAAGGCGGTCGCCCTCATCCGCATCGAGGTGGCGCGGGACCACCTGGTGGACCTGGTCGGCCGAATCTTCATGGAGAAGGTGCTCCCCGCGCTCATCAAGCTCTTGCCGGCGCTGCTCGCTCTTTGACCGGAGTCTTCATCTCGATCCCTACCCGGTGCCCCACGACGAGGAGGAGCGCTAGGATGGCCCTGTCATGACTCAGGGTAATACCAAGGCGCAACGAATCCTCGTCACGGGCGCGAACAAGGGCATCGGCCTGGCCATCGTGGAGGCGATCTTGCAGCGCGCGGACACGGTCGTCATCCTCGGCTCGCGCGACCTCGAGCGAGGTAACGCGGCGGTGCAAAGGCTCGTCACGACCAAACCGGAGTGGCGCGACCGCCTGGTAGCAGTAGCGCTGGACGTCACGAGCGATGCGTCGGTGGCGTCGGCTCGCGACCGCGTCCTGGAAAGCTCGGCTGGCGAAGAACTGTACGGCCTGGTCAACAACGCGGGCATCGCCTCCGGGGACCTCGCGACCATCCTCGAGACGAACTTGCTCGGTATGCAGCGCGTCTGTGCCGCGTTCGTTCCTCACTTGCGGCCCGCGGGCGGGCGCGTCGTCAACGTCACTTCGGCGGCGGGGCCGAGCTTCGTGGCCAATTGCAGTCCGGAGCAACAGCGCTTCTTCCTGAACCCTGACCTCACTTGGGCCGAGCTACTCGCTTTCACCGACCGGTGCCGCAAGCTATCCGGGCCTACCGAGCTTGCCGCGGCGGGGTTGGGGGACGGCGCTCCCTATGGCCTCTCCAAGGCGTGTGCCAACACGTACACGCTCATCCTCGCGCGGGAGCAGCAGAGCCTGGTCGTCAACGCGTGCACGCCCGGCTTCATTGCGACCGACATGACCCGCCACTTCGTGGATTCCCAGCAAAAGTCGCCGGAGGAGCTCGGCATGAAGGCCCCGGCGGAGGGCGCGAAGGCCCCGCTACACCTCTTGTTCGGGGAGCTTGCGGGCAGCGGCCGCTACTACGGCAGCGACGCGAAGCGAAGCCCGCTGGACCGCTACCGTGCGCCTGGCTCCCCCGAATACTCAGGTGACTAGCGCGCGCTAGCACGCCGGGCGCTTCATCCGCACCGCGGCCCCCCTGTAGCCGCAGCAGACAGCTGGGCCTAGCGGAGCGCCTACCGCAATGCTCAAGGTGCCCTCGAGAACCTCGCGAGCGCGCGCACCACCTCTGTCGGAACGACGTGCCCACCGTCGAACTCGATGTACTGCGCGGGCCTGTGAGCAGCCTCCAGCACGCGCGCGAGCGAACGACTTTCCTCGACGGGGCATCGCGCGTCCTGTGCGCCGTGCGCGAGCAGAATCCGGAGGTGGTCGCGGTGGGGGAGGGCCCCGCGCAGCATGCTCAGGCACGGTGAGAAGCTTGCCACTGCCCCGATGCGCCTCTCCTCGATCGCCACATCCAGCGCGATGCCCGCGCCTTGCGAGAAGCCGGCGATGACGACGTGCTCGGGGGGCGGGCCGCCTTCACCCAGGAGCTCCTTCAGACGCGATCGCACGCGCGCGCGGCTGATGGCCTGCTCCTCCGCGGTGTCGCCCCAGCCGTGCCCAAACCCACTCGCGAAGGGGCCCTCCAATGACGCGATCGCGAAATCCTGCGGTAAACCGGCTTTGCGCAGGCGCGCGACCATTCCCTCGGCTCGACCAACCCCTCTGCCACGACCGTGCAGATAGACCAGCACCCCCGTCGCCTGCGCGGGTGGGGGCCCGTCGATCGACGTCACGAGCGGGAGGTGCTGCGGCCGTGGACTCTGCCACCGGTAGAGCACCACCCCGAGCGCGCTCACCGCAAGCACCGCCGCCCATCGCCGAAGCAGCCAAGCGACAGCTCCAGCGTGCTTCATGATCTCCACACCGGCACTAGGGGGGCGACGGAGCTCGTCCGTCAAGTCAGCGCCCGTGGACGATGCTTCAGCGATAGCGAACAACGGGATAGGGCACGACGCTGGCAGCTCTGGCGAAGCTACCGTACGCAAAAAGGCTGACGTCGCTCGGTACTTAGCGATGCTCGTCGCCTCAGCGAGATCTGCTGCGTCGGGCGATCACGAATCGTGGTCCGGCGCGCGCGGAAGAAACGGGTCCCCGGCGACGTCGGTCCGCGGATTGCAGGCCGCTCGCCGTCATGCAGCAAGTAACCCAATCTCAGTTCGAGCTCGGAGTGACGACCACTCGCTCCGACCACTCGCTCCAGCGACTTTCTGAATACCAAGCGGTGGAGAAGCCGGTCGGCAATCGGGAGCACTCGCGACAAATCAACGTCCATGGTCTTGAGCGCGCAGCTTCCGTCATCGCCGGCGCCTGGCTCGTGGCGCGCTCGCTACGACGCCCGAGCCTGCGTCAGGCTCCCGTCGCATTGGCGGGAGCAGCCTTCCTGTTTCGCGGCGTCACCGGTCACTGTCACACGTATGCGGCCCTCGGAGTGAACACCGCCCATCGAGCCGTGCCGAGTGAGCTGGATTTGCACGGCTCGATCACGATTGGCAGGTCGGCGGAGGAGCTGTACCGCCTTTGGCAAGCACCGGGCACCGTGCCGACGATCCTGGGCCACGTCGCCGAGATTGAAGTGAGGCCCGACGGTCGAAGCCACTGGCGAGTGCACGGCCCCTTGCAGCAAACACTGCACTACACCACCCAGGTCGTGGAGCAGCGCGAGCCGACGCTCATTCGCTGGGAGTCGGAGCCCGGGGCTCAGGCGCGGCTCACCGGGGCGCTGAGCTTCAAGCCCGCACCTGGCGACTGGGGTACGGAGGTGAAGCTGCACTTGACGCTGAAACCGCCGGCGGGACCGCTGGGCGTCCTGCTGGCGAAGGCGCTCGGACCTGCGCCCGAGCTGCTACTCCGAAAAGGCCTGCGGCGCTTCAAGAGCTTGGCGGAAACCGGTGAGAGCCCGAGCCTTTCCCTCAACCCTGCGGCGCGAGGCGACGGTCGAGACCACGAAGACACGAAGAGGAGGACCTAATGCGAGCACTTTGCTGGAACGGTATCAATGACTTGCGCGTCGAAACGGTGGCAGACCCGGAGCTCGTCAACCCTCGAGATGTCATCCTGAAGGTGCTCCTCACCACCACCTGCGGGTCGGACTTGCACCTGCTCGATGGCTACATCCCCACCATGCGGGCAGGTGACGTGATCGGCCACGAGTTCATCGGGGAGGTCGTGGAGGTCGGGGCGGACGTGAAGAACGTCAGCAGGGGTGACCGGGTCGTCGTGCCGTCCCCGGTTTGCTGCGGCAATTGCTGGTTTTGCCAACATGATCAATGGTCGCTCTGCGACAACTCGAACCCCAACCCGGAGCTGCAAGAGCCAGTGCTCGGGTACCCCACGGCGGCCATCTTCGGCTACTCGCACGCGTTTGGCGGCTACGCCGGGTCACACGCCCAATACATGCGTATACCCTACGCGGACGTCGGCTGCTTCAAGGTACCTGACGGCGTGAGTAACGAGCAGGCGCTGTTTCTGTCGGACGCCGCGCCCACCGGCTTCATGGGCGCGGACTTCTGCGACATCAAGCCGGGTCACGTCGTGGCGGTGTGGGGCGCCGGGGGCGTGGGCCTCATGGCAATGCGTAGCGCGTACCTGCTCGGCGCCGAGCGAGTCATCGCCATCGATCGCTTCCCGGAGCGCCTTGCGATGGCGCGCGAGCGAGTCGGGGCCGAAACCATCAACTACGCCGAGGTCGACAGCGTGCTGGACGTACTGAAGGAGATGACGGGCGGCAGGGGCCCGGACGCCTGCATCGACGCGGTGGGAATGGAGGCGCACGGCACCGGTGTGGAATACGCCTACGACCGGGTCAAACAGGCCGTGCGGTTGCACACGGACCGCGGCGAAGCACTTCGCCAGGCCATCCTCGCATGTCGCAAGGGCGGCACGCTCTCCATCTTGGGCGTGTACGGAGTCATGGATAAATTCCCCATCGGCGTCATCATGAATAAGGGCATGACGGTGAGGACGGCCCAGCAGCACGGACACAAGTACCTGCCGCGTCTGCTCGAGCACGCCTCACGCGGGGAGCTCGACCCGAGCTTCTTGATCACCCACCGCTTCTCCCTCGAGGAGTCTCCCCGGGGTTATGACTTGTTCAAACACAAGCAAGAGGGCTGCGTGCGCGCCGTGTTCGCCCCGTAGCGGCGTCAGCTCGTGGTGCGCCTAGCCCTGATGGCGTGGCACCTGCTCAAAAACCGTGAAGGGTGGTAAGCAGGGGCATGCGGCCGAGCGTCTCGCGGGTACTGCTCGGCCCATCGCCCCTGCTTGCTTGCGGTCACGCCGAGCACGCTGCTCCGCGCTTGGCTCCTTCGACAGCCCGCAGCTCTGACGCCGCTAATTGCGAGCCATTGCCCGCCGCGCCTCGGTTCGCGACGTGTAGCGAGGATGGAACGCGCTGCGTGGCGTGGAGCGAGAACGCGCTATGGCGAGTCCAGGCTCGGCTTGCGCCCAAGAAGCTGCATGCGAGGAGTCCGCCGGTGGAGCTCGCATTGTTCGGCCACGGCAAGCTCGTCAGCGTTCGGGACGCAGCCGGTTGGTACGTGGTGGACGACGCGGGGCACGCCTTCGGCTTGAGCCATGACGGACCTTCGCGCCCAGTCACAGTGGAGGGAGCTAACGCGGCGTGGGTCGTTCGCCAGGGCGGGCTCAATGCGAGCGACCGAGTGGTCCTGGCGGGCCTCGCGGACGGCCGCGTCATTCGCACTCTGGACTTGTCACAACGCAGCCGCGTAGACGCGCGAGTGTTGGAGTCGGCCGCGCTCGAGGACGGCGCTCACCAGATCAGCCTCGGAGCGGCGAACGGCGCTTCCCATCAGCTGAAGGCCCCCGCGGCCTTCGAGCTGCTGCTGCGCGCCTGGCTGGAAGGCGCCCGGCGGGTCGTCACCTTGCAGTCGCAGGCGGGGGCGCTCATCGCGGGCTGGTCGACGGAAGACGCGCCCACCAAGCTCCGCGGCCACAGCCTCTGGCGACTCGCGGGCGGCGCGCTCGCGCCCGCGCTGCTGTGCGCTACGGCTGCAGCGGGGTACTGCCCGGCGCCGTCGTTCACTGATAGCGCCTTCATCAGCCTCCGCTACGACTGGCTCACGGCAGAAATGCAGGTGTTGCAACTCGAGCTGGACCAGGCACCCGAAGCCACGAAGGTGCTGGCCCGCAGCGCCAGTGGCAATGCGCTCAATCGCCCCGTTGCCTCGCTGCTGCGTCGGGGGGACCGCCTGCTGATAGGCGGCGAAGGTTGGGTCACCGCGCGCGACCTCGCGACGGGCAAAGACGTCCAAGCGATTCATGTCCCGCTCGCTACGCCCGAAGAAATAACCAGCAGCGACCAGGAACCAGACCTGCGGCTTGCCATTAAGCTGAGCCCAGGCAAAGCAGCGGTCGACGTGGTCGCCTGCCATGCATCGCGCTGCGTCGCGCTACGTGCCAAGGACTTGGTCATGCTCGGGCCCGCAGACGTCGCCGAAAGGGACGAAGCGGCCAGATTCAAAGTCTTGTGGCAGAGCGCTCACTGCCGCGAGGGACCGGAGAACCCCCGATGGATCGATGCGCAAGTACTGGCCACAGCGTCATCCACTCATGTAGGAGCTCGCTGACCTCGAAACGGAAAGCCCCAGCCGTTTCATGGTTTCGCGTTACGGTCCTTGCGTTTTCGTTGCGGAACAGCATCTGCTATAAGCTGACGCTCACAATCGGGCGGCTGGACTGATGTTGCAGAAACGCACTTGTTTCGTTGTCATGCCGTTCAGCGTCAAGCTGGTCGAGGAGCGCGAAGTTGACTTTGATGGGGTGTTCGCGGAGTTCATCGAGCCGGCGGTGACGGCAGCAGGCTTCCAAGCCGTGCGTAGCGATCGGGAGGTTCTTGCGGGTCCTATACTTCCTCGTGTATTGGAATCGCTTTATCGCGCCGACCTCGTTTTGGCGGACGTGAGCTATCAAAATCCGAACGTCTTTTACGAGCTCGGTGTTCGTCATGCCCTATGTCGTCAAGGGACTTTGTTGATTCGGAGACGCGGCGGAAACTACGGCGTCGTCGAACCGCGCGCGGATGGCTCCGTGCAACGTGGTAATTCGGGCACTATTCCGTTCGATATCCAGGGCATCACGCTTTGGCAGTATGACTTGGATGAGGGCAAGCTTGCGGAGGCGATTGCCGAGCTGAGCGCCCGAATTAGCGCGGTGGCGGCCTCGGTGACTACTGACAGTCCCGTCTTTTTCGCGCTGGACGGGCTCAAGGTGGAAACGGGCTCCCCTCGCGCTTCGATGCACGACTACCGGACGTACGAGGTGGTCGACGGAGAGGGAGGAAGCACCCAGCGGCGGATTGGCTACCGTTCTGGTGATCTAAAAGATCTCAAAGGCGTGCATGCAATCGACTACTGGGTCAACTCCGAGAACGTGTTGATGCAGATGGCGCGCATTTACGAGCGCTCCGTGTCCTCGACCATCCGATACTTGGGCGCCCGCCAGCCTGATCCCTTGCAGCCCGACTTCGACGACACCATAGCCGATGATCTACGTCGCCAACTCGGCAGCCGCCACGCCGTGTCACCCGGTGAGGTGGTCGTCACGACCAGTGGGCAGCTCCACGAAACGCATCAAGTAAAAGCAATCCTGCACGCGGCCGCGGTCGCGGGGGCGCCGGGCCGCGGCTTCGACCCTATCGCAGACGATCTACTCGTCGAGATGGTTGGTACCGTGATCGAGACGGCCGAGCAGCTCGCGGGCGGTGAAGACCCGCAACGTAGGGGGACGTCGCTGATCATGCCGCTGTTCGGAACCGGTCAGGGAAGGCACGGAAAGGATCGCATCGCGGCTCGCCTTCTCGGCGAAGCCGTCGATCAGCTGCAGACGCTGGCGCGGTCGACGCTACCGGGTCGAGGCCTGACACGCGTCCTGTTCTCCGCGTTCACCAAGGAGCACGTGAGCCTACTCCGGCGGCTTTTGGATTCCCTGGTAGTTGAGGGCGTGCTGCGACCCGCCGACGACGGAAGCCATGGCATGTGACGCCTTCATCACCTATGCAGGAAAGGATCGCGCGGTGGCCGGCACCATCGTGGAAGCGCTCGAGCGCGCAGGTCTGGTGACTTGGTGGGACCAGTACTTGCTCCCTGACGAGCCCTTCAACGCTCAGATCCAGCGCGTCCTAGTATCGAGCAAGCTCATTCTCGCGCTGCTCTCTCGAGAGGCACTGGCCAGCCCGTGGGTGCGTTGGGAGCTTTCGCAGGCGAGCCAAAACGAGCTACCGATCGTGCCCATCCTGTTTGGTGGTGCGCGGCCGGAGCAGCTGCCAGCGCCGCTGGACCCATCCGCATCTCTGCGGATCGCCAACAACGACGACACGAACGCCGTCAGTATCGTGGTCGAGCGGGTGTCGGAGCTCGTGGGTGCGCGCAGTCATGGCGACTCGCTTTCAATTGGCTCGCTCGCTGACGGGCCAACCAACGAGGCGCGGCGGCGTCTCGCATCCGCCGCCGCAGAGGTTGCTCGTAGCGCGGGCAGCATCCGCCTGCACAACCAAAAGCTGCGGTCTCCCAGCGAGACGAGCCTCGAGGATGCTCTCCAGGTTAGCTACTCCGACGGCTTGGCGGCGTTTCTGGCGCAAACAGATATCTCGGTCGGCTTCACATCCCTCGACCACGGCCAGCTCTTGGTCCTGGGCCTGGATGCCGACCGCGAAGTGGTCGTCCGACAGCAGCCCTACGGTCGTGCGATGGGCCTGCACGGTAGCGGGAACGCGCTGGTCCTGGCCACGTTCGAACATATCCTACGCTTGGAACGTCGCCCGCCCATCGATCCTCGACTCGGGCTCCCGGCTGCTCCCTACACGCCGCAGCGCAGCCACCGGACAGGCCCCGTCGATGCGCACGATGTCGGCTTGGGCGGCGACGGCGCCGTGATCTTCGTCAGCAGCCGACACAATTGCCTGGCGGCGACGACGGCAGGCGACGGATTTCGGAAGCTTTGGTCGCCGCAATTCGTCGATGAATCTAGCGCAGAGGACCGCTGTCACTTGAACGGTCTGGCGATGCAGGAGGGCAAGCCGGCATTCGTGACGGCGCTGGCACGCACCAACGCCTTTTTTGCCTGGCGCAGTCAAATGGCCGCGGGCGGCATCGTCATCGACGTGAATGACAATCGCGAAATATGTTCTGGCTTGTCCATGCCCCACTCCCCACGAATGCATGATGGGCAGCTTTGGGTGCTCAATTCCGGGGCTGGAGAGCTCGGGACCGTCGATACTTCGGGCGCGAGAGGCTTCGCGCCGGTCGCATCGATGCCTGGGCTCGCGCGCGGCTTGGCCTTCCACCAGCATGTAGCGGTCGTCGGGCTCTCGCGACCACGCTATGGCGCATTCGGGGGCTTGCCGCTCCAGCAGCGGCTTGCCGGGCAGATGCCCTGGTGCGGTCTTCAGTTCATCGACACGCGCAGTGGCGCTATTCTCCACTGGGTGCGACTCGAAGGATCCATCGTCGAAGTCTACGACGTGGCCGTACTGTCGCGCGTAGAAGCGGCGACTTCCTCTTGAGCTTGGAGCCTGGGTCGCCGCTACAGCGCATCTGGTGTCAGCCAGAGCTCGTAATGACCGGGGCGCATCGCGGTTGAATTCTCGTAGCTCGCGCTGTAGTCGGCGAGAGCGGGAACGCCGGTTTTGAGCTGAGCGCCAAGCTGCTGCCGAAGCTCAGCCGATGCTTTGCAATCGATCTTCCGAAAGCAACGTAGCTCGTTTCTTCCCTGATACTTTACCATCCTCGCGGCCGGTACCTCGACGGGCGCCGACCCGACCAGCTTCCCCTGCATGCGTTGACCGAGCTGCAGGGCAGCCTCTCTCTGAGTAGGGACCGAGTAGTGGATGTACAGCCGAGGCGCAGTGGCAATCACCGGTGCAGGGGAAGGGGAGGGCACATCGGATACAGGCACGAGCGAAGAAGGCGGCGTGGAACCTGTCTTGCTGGAGGCGATGAGACCTTCCAACTTCGGCCGTAGGTCGTTGTCCGTCGTGTCTGCAGTCAATTGTCGCAAGCCGGAGACCAACTGCTCCGTGCGTTTCTGCTCGGCAGCCGCTGCCGAACGCGCTTCCAGCTCACGCTCATACGCTTGTTGTTCCTCTCTTCTCGCACGCCAAGCGTACCCCGCCAAAATGAGCGCTCCGAGCGCCAGGAGCGATACGGCCAGCGCCACGATTCGATAAACCTTCGCGGTCTGGGTCTTCACATCCAAATCGAGTTGTACGCGCCTGTCTTGCGCTGCGCGCTGCGCACTGGCCTCGACCAACTTCTGGACGCGCGCCCAGCCGCCTCCGTAACGCTCACTCCAGGCCTGGTTTCGACGCTTCAGCCACTTCTCGCGTTCCTCCGTTGCTTGGGGGGACAGCAGGCTCGACTCGTTCTTGTCGAAGCTATCCGCCTGAACCAGCAAGGACCGCCACACGAGCCCGTTTTTGAACTCCCGGATCAACCACCCGTCAATCGGCTCGGCGAGCCTCCGCCAGCACCGGATCAGTGCTTCATGGCCGATGTCGACGCGTTGCTCGAGCGAGAGTTGGCCTCGGCCATAGGGTCGCAAAAACGAAACGCTCTCCGCGCGAAACGCATCCACCACGACGCGGACCACGCTCTCTTCCGCGCCCGTGGTCGCGACCAGCTGCGCAAGTGTTTGCGGTCGCCGAATGGCTTGACCGTCGGCGTTCACGTCAGTGAGCGCGCGGAATATATCTTCTACGACGCGAGAGGTGCCAGGCACATGGGCAATGCTCTTCGTGGCGGCGTCAGCGACGTCATCCGCATCGCGCGAGAGCAGCTCGCCCAGGGAAGCGCAACCGCCGGGGCCACTGGATAGCTTGCGTGGGCCGGTAGGCTTGCCACCGCTGGAAGGCTCACCCGCGGGCGGAAGACGGCAGTACATGTGCATCAAGCCATGTTGAATCAGCGGGAGCTGATCCTGCGCGCTCGCCGACCCCGCAATCATGTGCTCGGTGAAGTCTTGCTCCACGACGCCACCGTACAGCGTCATCGGCTCCTGAATGGCGCGCACCAGATCGGCGTCATCCATGGCTGGCAGCAGGTATTGGCACTCGTTCACCACCTCGGCGAAGCCCCGAAACCTCGCGCAGGCTCCCAAAAACTCCGAGCGCATGGTCAGGACGGCGTACAAGCCAGCAACGCGGCTCTCGTGCAGGCCAATCAGCAACTCCGCCACCAATTTGGCCTCTGACGAGTCCTGCCCTCGCGCGAATAGCTCCTCGAACTGGTCGAACAGAATGCAAAAATGGTCGTCGGTGTCGCGTCTCAGGAGCTTCGCGAGCGCCACCGCTGCGTCCCGCCCGAAGTTCAAGGCACTGCGTAGCTCCGAAACTTTCGGCGCGGAGGCATGAATACCAGCCATGGCACGCGCCAAGTTCCAAAGCGGATCTTGACCAGGAGTCGTCGAGCAAGTGCGCCACCGGGCGCCGCCGCGTGCCACCCCCTGCTCCAAATTTGGTAGTACGCCAGCCGCTATCAACGAGCTCTTGCCCGAGCCGGAGTCACCGTGCACGACGAGGAAATGGTCCTTCACGAGCCGTTCGACTACGGCATCGACCATTCGCTCTCGACCGAAAAAGATTGGCCACTCGGCTTTCTCGAACGGACGAAGGCCCGGATACGGTCTTGCTGGCAACTGGCACGAAAAGACGTGCTCACTATCCACCAATGCCCGTTCGTTCACGTTGCCACCCCCAACTTGTCGCTCTTTTCCAGAAGCCACTCTTGGAGCTCAGGGGCCCAGGGCTTACGTGTGCTGTCAATCCAGTCGACTTGAAGCGCTCGCGCCATACTGCGACGGTCTGTCGTGGCGACAGGCGCGCCGACCGTGTCGAGCAAGGCGCAAGGTAGCAGTCGATTCGATATTGCACGCGCAGAGTGGCGATCTTGGCGACCCACGACCATCATGTCCGCGTCCACCGCGAACCCGTTGGACGACCCGACGAGCAGCAGCGCGTCGCAAGCACTCAGCATCTTGACGCGATCGCTTCGCAGCTGGTTGAGCGCGGCCGGGTCCCGGACCATTGACTCGGGCTGGGCCGGGACGACGACGAAGCGATCTTGCAGTGAGTCGCGCGCCCTGCTCCAATCGTCCAACTGATCCGTCCGCGCGTGCAAGTAGACGACCTGGTCGCTTCCTGCCAGCCGAGCGGACTCCGCTTTGCGCCGTTCACGCTCGTCGACGCGAGCCTTCAGCTCCTTGAGCTTGAGACCAAGGTCCCCGACCAAAGCGCCGAGGGCAGCTCGAAACGCATCCGAGCCGGGGGACGAGCTCGAGAACGGCGCCGTGATGGTGCCCGGAACCTCTTTATGGAAGGAGAAGCCGAGTAGCGGAACTCGGTGACGGTCGGCGAGCTCGTCAGGCCAAGGACTTTCTCCGCCTTTCACCGGCAGCACACGAATCAGCGCGATGCGCCCGTCCGACGCCATTTGAACCGGTTCTGTACTTTCGCCGGACTGCCACCAGCTTCTCTCCTTGGTGCACCACTCCGAACGTAGGTAGTCAGGGGTCAACAGCACCGTCAGTACGGCTGAGCAGCGAGCTTCATACTCGAGCTGTTCGGTCAAACCAGCGAAACGATCCAGGCGTTTGTCGATATAGATAGAAAGGCCCGCGCGCAGGTGGTCGTGCTTCCGGAGCTCAGTCTCTAGCTCCGCAGCAAAAGCATGAGACCAGGTCGTAAGCGTCGAGTCTCCCTGCGCGTCTGCGGAGCCGTGACTATAGCTGATGAAGATATCGTTCTTGAAGGGACCGCCTACGTACGACATCTGTAACCGTGCTTTCGAAAGAAGGGATTGAGCGCAGCGTACAGCAAGGGCCCCGTAAGCGCCGATCGCGCGAACAAATGACCATCGAAAGCCGGGCGCGCCAGAGGCCACGCTGGGCGGGTGAGCAATTCGTCGACTGAGGTCTCGAGCGCGATGCCAAACCATGGGCTTCGGCCCATTTGCTTCATGGTGATGCCTTTTGGAATCAAGGAGACGCACAGCGGAGGCGCTCCGTCGAAAGTCAATTTCGACCGGTTGTGGGAGCTCTTGTTCCGACCGCTGATAGAGCGGCTCGGCTATGAACCCGTGCGGGCGGACGTCGATCTCGGAGCCTCGATTATTCGAGACATGATCGAGCGGCTGGCGCTGTCCGACTTGGTGTTGGCGGACGTGACGATTCCGAATGCAAACGTCTTTTACGAAGTGGGCATTCGTCACGCGGCGTGTGAGTCAGGGTGCGTGCTCGTTGCGGCGACGTGGGCCAAAGCGCCGTTCGACACGCAGTCGATGCGCCACGAGCCTTTCGCCCTTGCGGGCACCGACATGACGGAAGCGGAAGCGCGCGACAACCTCGAGCGCCTGGAGCCGCGAGTGCGGAAGCTCGCGACCTCGACGTCGCCCTGCTACGAAATGGAAGGCTTTCCCCGGCTCCCCATCGGGCGCGCCAACGCATTTCGCGAATGGCTGCGTGCGATGAACGACTTCAACGCGGAGGTAACTGCGGTCCGGCTCGAGATCGACCTCGAAACGAGGCGGAGCCGCGCGAAGGCGCTGCTTGCGAAGCAGACCGAGCAGGGGCGACTGCTGCCGCTCACGGTCGCGTACGAGCTCGTGAAGCTGGCTCGAGACTCGATGGATTGGAAGGACGTCGTCGAGCTCATCACGCAGCTACCCGAGCCGATGCGACGAATGCCGATATTCGTCGAGCAGAAGGCGCTCGCGACGTCGAAGGCTGGCGATCACGAGGAGGCCATTGCCGCTCTGCTGGAGTTGATCGAGCACTCGGGCGGCTCGGACGAGCGCTGGGGTCTCATCGGCGGCCGCAACAAGAAGCTCTTCCGGCAAGCACGCAAGGAGGCCAAGTCAGGCGCGGCGGCGGAGTACCTGAACCGCGCCATCGAGAGCTACGAGAAAGGTCGACTCTGCGACTTAAACGCTTACTACTCTGCTTCCAACTTGCCACTGCTGTTGTGCCTTCGTAACGAGCCAGGCGACGCCGAGCTAGCGAGTCGCATCGCGGTCACGGTCGTCGCATCGTGCGAGCGCGCCATCGAGCTGAATATCGCCGACGAATGGGTTTACCCGACGCTTCTTACGGTGGCCTTTCAAGGCGGCGACCTCGACAAGGCCCGTCAACTCCTACCCAGGGTCCGTCGCAATCCTACCCAGTGGAAGTTGGAGAGCGTGCTGGCTGATCTGGATGATGCTGTGTCGCTTCAGCCACAGCCGTCGCTGCAGACGAAGCTAGGTGAAGTGCGCGACCAACTGAGGGGAGCGCTAGCCGCTACTGCGCCCCGCTGACCCAGGCTTCCCGCGCTTGCAGACACCGAGGGAGGTCACGGCTTCTCGGCAACGACGAGAAAGACCGAATCTTGCGCGGGAACGGTGGCCGTGTAGCTCATCGATTGGCTCCCCAGGTCTTGCGCGGTCCACACGTTTCGCACGGCCGCGGTACTGCCAAGGTCGAGATCCGCGAAGCGAACCGTGATGCTGGCGGAGGAGGTCGAGCGGTTGAGGAGCAACACCGCGCGGCGGCCGTTGCCGGAGAGGACCTTGCTGTATACTTGCTTGCCTTGAGCGTCGGAGACCCTGACCCCCTGCTTGGCTAGCGGGTCCTGGTTTATCGCAATCGCCTCGCTGTTCGTGAGCACGCTCAGGGTATCGGCATTCATGGTCGCTAGGTTGTTGCCGGCCAGAAGCGGCGCGCTCGACATGGCCCAAAGCGCAAAATGCGTGCGGTTTTGATTCAGTGCAAATCCTTTCATGCCCACCACGAGCATGTCCGGATCGTTGTAGTGGCCCGGAGTCTGCGCGGCTGGATGCTGCGCGGAGTCGAAGTTCGCGAGCACTCTGCTCATGTCAGCAGACTCGCCGTAGTAGATGATGTCGTAGCTGGTGCGCCACATCGTAGAAATGGCAGGCGCCCAGTCCCAGGGGCTCTGAATGCCCCAGTTGCAGACGGAGAGCGCGAGCGGACGGCTCGTCATCTTGGTCGCCTTCTCGATAGCGGAGGCGATGGCTTCGTACGACTTCTTCGGGTCGAGCTTCTCCTTGTCGCCGCCGCACCAGTCGACCTTGACGAAATCGAAGCCCCACTGCGAAAACGCTAGAAAGTCCTGGTCGTAGTGGCCTTCACTGCCTGACCCGGGAGCGGCGGGGCGGCCCGTCGGAAAGTAGAACCCGCAGCCATCCTTGCCCGCGTCCGTGTAGATGCCTGCTTTCAAGCCGAGGCTGTGGATGTAGTCGGCAATCCCCTTCATACCCCCGGGCCACTCGGCCTCGTCGACCGTGATGTTCCCCGCGCTGTCGCGCGTTCCCTGCCACCAGCCCTCATCAATGTTGACGTACTGATACCCGGCGGCTTTGAGCCCGCTCGAGACCAGGGCGTCCGCCTGACCCTTGATGACGTTGTAGTCGATTTTCGCCGCGAAGGTGTTCCACGAAGCCCAGCCCATGGCTGGCCCCTTATCGTTGGGCTGTCCCATGCCGCCCGCGCCGCCTCCCTGACCGCCGCCACCGGCAGCTGCGCCTGCAGAACCGCCAGCTGCTCCTCCGCCAGCGCCACCTCCGCCCGAGCCCGCGGCGGTAGCAGTGCCGCCGAGGGCTGCGCCGCCGTTCTGGTCACCGCCGCTCGCCGAAGAGCCCGCCGAACCGCCGCTGGTAGGATTCGCACCCGCCGCTGATCCGATCGGAGGGCTCCCCGCCGCTTGCCCGGCCGCCGGCGATCCCGCGCCTCCGCCCGATCCGGAAGTCGACGTCGTGGAGGGTGCGTCGTCGCTCGAGCAGGCGGGGATCGCGAACATCAAGCCCACCACGCTCACCGCCACGACCACATTGATCACTTCAGCGCTAAATTTCATGGCTCACCAGACTGGAAGGTTCGATGCTCGCCTGCTGCCGCACCCTCGCCATTCCTCCGCGGAGCGATGCGATTCGTGGCTACGAGGCTAGCGCTTCTGGCGTTTGGATCCACACGAAAGACCGAAGTGGGTCTGTTCGTGAATGCGGATTTGATCCCGCGGCGCCGATGGATTGCGCGGTTGTTCGGGGTTGGCTGGCAAGATAGGGTCTGCTTGTGAGCCCCAAAAAAGCCGCTGCACCCGAAGCCGTGGGGTGGCGCCGCCGTTCCTTCGAAGTTCAAGTTTCGAACGTCGTGGCAAGCCGCGTCCGCGGTCCGGAGCCACCCAGAGTTTGGGCCTCGTCACTGCGGAAACTGGTGCAGACGACTCTGCACGCCGAAGAAGGGCCGACCTGGTGGACCCCCGTCAACGCGTACTTCGGCAACGTCGAAACGCAAACGGATCCGCAAAGCTACCACTGGGACGGCATGAAGCGTATCAGTCGGCGCGACCTACCACTCGTGTTCTTCCAATTCACGTTCGCGGGGGTTGGCCAGTTCGAGCTGTACGGCCGTCCTCCCCAGCGCGTCACGCCGGGTATGGGGTTCTTCGCCGTCGTTCCCTCACGACACCGCTACTACCTGCCACCGGACTCTCCTGGCTGGACCTTCGCCTGGATCGGTATTTATCACCCGTACTTGGTGCGCCGCCTCGCGAGGCAAGTGCAGCTGACCGGGCCCATCGTTCACGCGGCGCCGGGCAGCGCGCTGGTCAAGCGCCTGTCGCGGCTGATGCGCGGCGTGTTCCTCAAAGACTACGGCGATCGCTTCGAAGTGGAGGCGGAGCTGCTGGCGTTTACCCACGCCTACGAACGACTCGCTCAGGGGGAACCGAACCCGGGCGGTGAGCGACTACTGCAAGAGCTCAAAGAGCGCGTCCTCGAGGACCCTCGGATTCGGCGGGAGGTGAGCACCCTCGCCGCAGAGCACGGCCTGAGTCGCAGCGCATTCAGCCATCACTTCCGTGAGCGAACGGGTCTTGCTCCGGCTCATTTCATGACCGAGGTCCGGCTGCAAGCGGCCGCACGCTTGCTCGTCACGACTGACCTGCCACTCTCGCGCGTCGCTCGAGACTGTGGTTTCGCCAACGCCAACCACTTTGGAAAAGTATTCCGCCGCTTCCGACAGCAAAGCGCGGGCGCCTATCGGCGGGCGCTTCGGTAGTGCAGCTTCACCGTCATTGACGCACGTGCCGCATCCTCACCGCGGCCGCCTCAGTCCCTAGGTCCACTTTGCCCGGAAACTCGGCGCCATTGCGCTTCCTTTGGAGCTCGAACGGTGTCAATCATCGGTTCATGAAGGCGCTACCGACTCTGATCAAACTCGGGGCGCTTTGCGTTGCCCTCACCATCACCGCGCTGACAGCTTGCGGCTCGGACGACGGCAAGATTGTTCTTCCCGGCGAAGGCGGCGCTGCCGGAGAGGGCGGCGCCGGTCTCGGTGGGGGAGGCGGTGCGGACCTTTCGCCGGCCGGTCAAGGCGGGGACGAAACATCATCCATCCCCCTCGGCGGTGACGCGACCGGTGGCGCTGAAACCACACCAAGCGGCGGCGCGGGGGCGTCTGATGGCGGCCAAGGCGCGGGCGGTGCCGGCGGGGCGCGCGTTGCAGGCCGCGGGGCGGTCCAAATCGCGGTCGGCACTTCTGCCGCCTGCGTCTTGTTGGATACCGGAGTCGTACGCTGCTGGGGTGGGTCGGGTGGAGGGCAGCTGGGTCAGGGTAACTACGAAAGCATTGGCGACGACGAGAGCCCGTTCGAAGGGTCCGACATCGATGTCGGCGGCAAGGCAACGCAAGTCGTCGCAGGAGGGGCTCACGTCTGCGCCTTGCTGGAAAATGGAGCGGTGCGCTGCTGGGGCGTGGCGGCCGAGCTCGGCTATGGCAACAGCAACAACATTGGCGACACCGAAACACCGGCGAGCGCCGGTGACGTCGACGTCGGCGGCAAAGTGATTCAGCTCGCAGCCAGTGAGCAGCACACCTGCGCGCTGCTGGTTGGCGGCACCGTCCGCTGCTGGGGTTGGGGCGGTTACGGCGAGCTCGGTTATGGCAATACCGACAACATCGGTGACGACGAAACGCCAGCCAGCGCCGGTGACGTGGACGTCGGTGGCAAGGTGGCTCAGATTGCTACCGGTTCGGAGATGAGCTGCGCGTTGCTCTCTACGGGTGCCTTGCGCTGCTGGGGTCTCGGAGGCACTGGGGGCCTTGGCTACGGCAATCAATTGGACATCGGTGACAACGAAACTCCGGCTAGCGCCGGCGATGTGGACGTGGGCGGAACGGTGATGCAGATCGCCGCCGGCTCGAGCCACGCCTGCGTGCTCCTGTCGACGGGCAATGTGCGGTGCTGGGGCGAAGCCCACGACGGCCGGATCGGCTACGGCAACACGGTTCGCATCGGCGACGATGAAACCCCCGCCAGCGCAGGTGATCTCGACATCGGCGGCAAGGTGCAGGCACTCGCGCTCGGCGGGGCGCACAGCTGCGCGCTGCTCGTGGATGGCAAGGTGCGCTGCTGGGGGGCTTGGAACTTTGGGTCCCTCGGCTACGGAAACACCGACAACGTCGGCGACGACGAAACCCCCGCAATGGCCGGCAACGTGGACGTGGGCGGGCCCGTGAAGCAGCTCGCGGCTGGCGGTGATCGCACCTGCGCTCTCCTCACGAACGGGGCGGTTCGTTGTTGGGGTGCTGGAGTGCTCTCCATTCTCGGCTACCCCGATGCCTACCCCCTCCTCGAGAACATCGGCGACGACGAGACCCCAGCCAGCGCGGGCGACATCCTCTACTGATAGCGGCCGCGGTCGCTCAGCACCCGCAGCCGTGTGACGACCCCGCTTCGTCTGTCTATAAAAGAAGACTTGGTGGCATTATGCTGGACTTGGGCCCGCCAGTCTAGCTATCGTCCCCACGTGGTCGACTTCTTCTTCGGTAGAAATTCCGGCAACGCCGCGCGCTCCGCGTTGGCTCTGTACGAGGCGGGGGTGGACTTCGTACCCCACGCGTTGGATTTGCGAAAGCCGCGCGGCCCGGAGTACTTGGCGCTCAACCCACTCGGCAAGGTGCCAACCCTCATCGACGGCGAGGCCCAGCTTTGGGAGTCGAACGCCATCAACTGGTACGTGGCGGAGAAATACGCGCCGCACCTCTTGCCCGCGAGCGCAGAGGGGCGCGCGGCCGTGCTGCGCTGGGCATTCTTTCAAGCCTCACACGTTTCACCAGCAGCCACCGCCGTGCACCGCTCGATCAATCCCGCTCACGTCCGATACCTGGGGCAGCACACGAACGCTCAGGAGGCAGAGCAAGGCAGGCAGGAGCTAGCCCGCTTCCTACCGGTGCTCGAGAGCGCGCTCATGCACTCGGACTGGCTCGTCCAGCAATACTCGCTCGCAGATATTGCGTACGCACCGCACCTCGGCTTCCTCGTCCAATACGGGTTCGACTTCCCGAACACTCCGAGAGTCAAAGCCTGGCTCGAACGGCTCCGGCAGCGACCAGCTTGGCTCAAGACAGAGGCCTTGGTCTTCGACGGTTACGCGGAATAGGGCAGGGGGCTGCCTCGCTGCAGCTCGCTTGCACAAGGGTTTTGCGCCGAAACCGGGTGCAAACGTGTCGTCTTCTGCGACGACTCGAGGAGGTCGGCGTGTGCAAGCCGCGATGGTGGCGATGGACGACCGAGCCGTCGCTGGCCCCGTGGAGCTCGGCGCCGCTACACTCCGCGCGAGAAATCATGATGACGGACATCGACCCGGTGGCGAGAGTGCGGGGGTGCCTGCTGGGCGGCGCCGTTGGCGACGCGCTGGGGGCTCCGGTCGAATTCATGTCGACGGCGGAGCTCCGGGCCGCGTTTGGCGCCGACGGAATTCAGGAATTTGCACCGGCCTATGGGCGCCGGGGAGCGCTCACCGATGACACACAGATGACGTTGTTCACCGCGGAGGGCATCATCCGCGCCCAGCTTCGGCTTGAAGGGAAAGGCATCTGCCACGTGCCGAGCGTGATTCACCACGCACTGCTGCGTTGGCTCTACACGCAGGGAGAAAGGAGCGCGGCACTGCCGGCAGAGCCCGACGGTTGGTTGATCACGCACGAGGCCCTGTTCGCTCGGCGCGCTCCGGGCATGACCTGCCTTTCCGCCCTGCGCGCGTCGAAGAATTTCGGCGACCAGGCGCGCAATGACAGCAAGGGCTGCGGGGCAATCATGCGAATCGCGCCGCTTGGGTTGTTCGTGAGCCTCACTCCCGGCGCATCGGGGGCACCGCCGCGCACCTACGAGCTTGCGTGCGAGTCAGCGAAAACCACCCACGCGCACCGCGAAAGCACCCTTTCATCGGGCTTCTTCGCCCTCGTGGTGGCGCACTTGATGCAGCAGGCCTCGCTCGTCGAGGCTATCGAGGCCTCACGAGTCCCGCTACAAACCGAGCGCGGCGCGGACCTCGTCATCTCGGTGATCGATCGAGCGGTGAGTCTCGCGAGCTCGAGCGCCCCATCGACGCCCGAGCTCGTGGAGTCCCTGGGCGGCGGCTGGGTCGCCGAGGAGGCGCTGGCCATCTCACTCTTCTGTGCTCTCCGAGCCGAGAGCTTCGAGCACGGCGTGCGCCTGGCCGTGAATCACGGCGGGGACTCGGACTCCACCGGCAGCCTAACTGGCCAACTGCTCGGCACGCTAGGGGGCGACTCCGTCGTGCCGCAGCGCTGGCTCGACGAGCTCGAGCTTAGGGATGTCATCGAAACAGTAGCGACCGACCTGGTCACGGCGACTGGCGACACCGCAAGTCTAGAGAGTCGGTACCCCGGCTGGTAGCGATCAGCGTAGCGCCCAGCGCCCCCGCTATGGTCCTCCACCTCAGCGCGCGAGCTACCACTTCGAGCGAGAACCCGGGCACGTAGCGCCGCCCACCGAAACGCTCGGGTGGAATCGGATCGGATCCGCCGCCTCGCACCGCCGAGGATAGAGTCACGCCGTCACCACGAAGAGGAGCAATCCAGCCGCCCGCATGACCCGAGCGCAGCTCGCTCTGGCCGCCGCGGCCGCGCAAGATCGTCTAACCGGTTGCGGCCCCAACCAGCTCGCAGCCAGCTGCGCAAGGCCAGCACCCTTGGTACGGGCACGCTATCGCGTTAGCGGCCGCCATACGGTGTTCCTCGGGCGGCGCGGCGCACGGGCTCGAGCGCCGCTTTGAGGGTCAGCAGGAACCGCTTGCTCAACGCGGTCCCGCGTTCGCCCTCGCGGTACGCAGCCGTCGCGGCGGTGTGCGCGACGCGCCACGCCGCGACCATGGCTACGGCGAGGACGTGCGCGGTCGCATCGTTTGCGGGCGCGTGCGCGATCGCCGACTCCACGAGGGCGTTCGTGAGCTCCGTCTCCATCAGCTCGCGCAGCTCCCGGACTCGCGCGTTCAAGCTCGGGCTCTCGCGAATCGTACCGAAGAAGTGCTCCGTAGCTGGCGTCCATTTCGCGAACGGGTGGGCGTCGTTGACCAGGCGCCGTGCGAGGGCGAAGAAAGCATCGACCGCGCTCTGCCCCTTGGCTCGTTCGAGAATGGCGCTGCGTACCAGGGCGAGCGCCTCCTCGTTCCTGTCCAGCAGCAGGTCTTCTTTCCGCGGAAAGTAGTTGAAGACCGTCATCTTCGAGACGTTGGCAGCGGCGGCCACGTCCGCCACGCTCACCGCGTCGAAGCCCTTCTTCAGGAACAACGCGGTGGCGGCGCTCGAAATTCTTTGCCTTGCTTGAGCCTTCTTGTCCTCACGCAGTCCCACGATCTGCAGCGTATCAAAGAAAAATAGACCGAGTATAAAATAAAAGTAGACTCGGTATAACTTCATGTCAGGCTTCACGGTGTATGGACAGCGTGGTCTACGATGTGATCGTCGCCGGGGCGGGCCCGGTCGGCTTGTTTCTGGCGGCCGAGCTGCGCCTCGCGCGGCTCTCGGTGCTGGTGCTGGAGCGTGCGGAGGACCCGTGCTCACCGCTGAAGCGCCTACCGTTCGGCATGCGCGGCCTGTGGGGGCCTAGCGTCGAAGCCTTCTACCGACGCGGTCTCTTGCAAGAGATCGCGTCGCAACCGGGCCGCGCTGGCCCCCAAGGTCAGTCAGCCCAAGCCAGCCCAGCATCGCAAACCCCTGGAGCCGAGCGCCGCGGCCCCGCCGGTCACTTTGCCGGCATTCAGTTCGACTACAGCAACATCGACTCGTCGCGCTGGCCCTACCGAATCGCGGGACCGTCCGACACCCAACTAGGTGTCGCGATGCAGCACCTCGAGCAAGTGCTTGCTCTCCGCGCTCTCGCAGCGGGCGTCGAGATCCGGCGTGGTCAGGGCGTCACTGCGTTCGAGTCCTCGCCTGACGAAGTCAGCGTGCAGGCCGGCGAGCTTCGCTTTCGCGCTCGCGTTCTCGTGGGGTGTGATGGCGGGCGCAGCACCGTGCGGAAGCAGGCGGGCTTCGAGCTCGTCGGCACCGGCCCTGATTTTACTGGCTATTCGCTGCAGGTGGACCTTGCCGACCCCTCGCTGTTGCCGATGGGGCGGCACTACACGCCCGCCGGTGTGTTCACCCAGTGGCAACCAGGCGTGCTCGGCTTGGTCGACTTCGACGGCGGTGCCGCGCACCGCGCAACGCTCACGCTCGGGCACGTGCAAGAGGTCTTGCGCCGGGTGTCCGCCACGGAGGCGACCGTGACCGCGCTGCACGTCGCCTCGACTTGGACCGACCGCTCCATGCAGGCCACCACCTACCGCAAAGGCCGCGTGCTGCTCGCGGGCGACGCCGCTCACATTCATTCACCGCTAGGCGGCCAAGGCCTCAACCTCGGCCTCGGCGACGCCATGAATCTAGGCTGGAAGCTGGCTGCTACTCTGCGGGGCGTCGCGCCGGAAGGCTTGCTGGACACCTACACCGCCGAGCGGCATCCCATCGGCGCGCGCATCCTGGATTGGACGCGAGCCCAGGTCGCGATCATGCGCCCCAATCCCCACGGTCGCGCCCTCGAGGCCATCATGCGCGACCTCATCGCGACGCGCGACGGCGCCACCTACTTCGCCGAACGCGTTTGGGGCGTATCCCTGCGCTACGAGCCGGGCGACGGGCATCACCCTCTCGTGGGCCGCAGTTGTCCGGATTTCGAGCTCGACGATGGCAGGAGGCTCGGCAGCCTGCTCCGCGAGGGCACGGGCGTGCTCCTGGACTTCGCCGGTCGAGGCAAACTCGCCGCGCTCGACGGCCACTGGGGAGACCGCGTCCAATACATCGCTCAAGACGCCAAGGACCGCTTGGGCCTCTGCGCCCTGCTCGTGCGCCCGGACGGGTTCGTGGCCTGGGCAAGCGACACCGCCCCCGAGCTCGAAACCGTCACCCAAGCCGCCGCTCGCTGGTTCACCGCTGGCGCTCGGCGGGAGTAACTCCCCGGCTCGCTTTCTCTTGGCGCACCCGACTCGGCTCCGTTCGCCGCGAGAATCGGACCAGATCGCGACGCTCCCGCCAGCTCGATAGTAAGTTGTTCATAGTCGTCTGCCTTGGGCGGCGCCGTTGTGGCGAGTGTTTACGCTCGGACGTAAGCACCTGGGCGCAGTGGGAGGGTTTCGAGCAGCTAGGGGTGAGGTGGCATAGCAGGCTATAAAGCTCCAGATGTGGAACTTCCCCAGCGCCGAGCAGGTCCTGAGCGTGATGCGTGCCGCTCACGATCGGAAGCCCACCGTCGAGCTGTGGTTGAGCGGCCTCGTCGAGGCTATGGCGGCCAACTTCAATCAGGGGGCCGGTGTGGAGGGCGTGCTCTACGATCTGTCGGCTTCCCCGCAAATAAAGGTCGAGTCCATCTTCGCCTCGGGTGTGCCCGTGACTTGGAAGGCTGCAGGCCTCGAAATGCATCAGTGCGCGCCCTTCTCGGAGCTGCTGACCGAGATCTATCGCTCTCAACGTAGCGGCACGCTGGCAGAGCTCACGTCGGATGCCGATGCATTCGCCCCGATGCGTTCGATGTTGTACGAGAAGCACGCCGTCGCGAGCCAGATCCTCGTCAACGGCAGCGACAATTCAGGCAAAGGCTGCTGCTTTCATCTGCTCTCCAGATTTCCGCTTTCGATTTCGGAACAACTTCGCTGGTTGCTCAACGAGCTCGGCGCTGAGTTTGCAAAGGCTTATCGCACCCGGCGTTTGCTCGACGAGAGGGTGCGCGCGCGTGAGTCGGGGGCGCGGTCGCCGGCAGCGCTATCGGAACGCGAGCACGAGGTCGTATCGCTAGCTGCACGTGGCCTCTCGAACAAGGTGATCGCTAGCGAGCTGGGCGTTGCCTTCTCGACGGTGCGAGTGCTGATGGCGCGCGCATGCAGCAAGCTGGGCGTTGCCTCACGCAGCGATCTCGTGTCCCAGGGAGGCGCGCACTACTACGACCGCTGTGGTGGAAGACGAAGCGTGTCCGTACGAGGCGACGCGGTGAAGCGGCGCTAGGGCTAACCACCACCGAGTAACAAGCTCCGGAAGTGGCGCGGTCACCGGTGTTTACGAGCGACGATGTAAGCCCGATGAAGCTGGCCCTGCACGCGCTAAACGTGCTTTCTTGAAGAGGTCATAATGAACCAAGCCTGCGCCGCGTCGGTCGACGTGTGCACGGGCAACAAGGAGGTGCAGCTATGCTTATTCCCAACTTCCCGGCCGATCTGCTGAATCAACATCATCAGTGGCACCAGCCGGGCGCTCATGGGCCCATCCCGCTCCGTCTTCATCCGATGGGCTCGAAAGGCGGCGGTATCGAATTTTTGCTGTTTCATCGCGATTTCATTGCTCAAGCAATGTCCTGGTACAACGTCACTCAATTCGAGGAGTCGCCGTTCGCCAACGCAGCGAAGAAAGCGGCGCTCGTGGCACCGTGGACCAGCGTTCCTCCGGAAATGACACAGATTGAAGGGTGGAGTGCGTGGACAGCGGACGCGGTGCGTCTCGATGCCGGAGCGCCCAACTTTGACAGCGACGACGACCTTGGTTTCTTCATCGAGTCAGGCATTCACAATAACTTCCTGCATGGCGCCGCCGCGCTCGCCTTCAACGACCCCTCGGTGCGCGACTTTCACTCCCCCTTGAGTACCTATTTCTACAAGATCCACGGGTTGGTTCAGCATTGGTGGAGCTCCTGGCAGCGACGCAACCTCGTTCACCGCGACAAAAAGGGTCCGAAGCTTTACCTGAGGGATCTCCTGTTCCACGACAGCGTCGACCCCGATCGCGAGGTCCCACGCTTAGCGGTCCCTTTCGAGCTTCCTAAGAGGTTCAGAGATCTGACTCATCGGGAGGTGCTCGGCCTTGACCCGCACCGGGCCCAGTCGCTCGCGGCCCGGGTGGATAGGTTGGAGGTATTGACGTTTCCGATGCGTGCCACGTTCATCGAGGCGAATGAGAGACCAACGCTGGGCGATGAAGTTCTTCATGGCATAGAGCACCTCAAACCGGTTCGATAATGCTGCTCGTGCTAGCAAGTCGCAGAGACGAAGAAGCTGCCAGTTATGTAGAACGGTGGGCGCATTCGGACGCCGTCCTCATGACTCCCGCTGACTTGTCAAAGTCGGGTTGGGTTCTGTGTGCCGACGCCTCCCGCGGATCCTTCGTGGCGGGTGGCTGCACCTACAGCTCGGCCATGGTGTCGAGTGTGCTTGTGCGATTGCCAGAAGTGCATAACTATGAGCTGCCGGATATCACCGAGAGGGACAGAAGCTACGCCGCCGCAGAAATGACTGCCTTCATCATGGCGTGGCTCGCTGCGTTGCCGTGCTTAGTAGTCAACCGATCGGCGTTGACTCGTCTGGTCGAGCCACAGTGGCGACTCGCAAAATGGGTTGTAGAGGCGGAGCGCGCAGGCATACCCACCATCGAGGCCATCGAGACCGCTTCGAGCGGCACGGAGGCTGCCCGAAGGCTCCGCTGGATGCCGGTCCTTCGAGGCCGAGCGCTAGACGCGTGGCGGGCAGAACATCGGGACTATGCCAAGAACATCGCGGACCGCACCGGCCTCGACTTGTTTGCTCTCGGCTTCGAAGTTGACGCCCCGGGGCGGTTGGCCGCGGTCGATCAATTCCCACCAATCTTGGAGGAGCCCTTGCTAAGCGCACTGTCCGCAGTCCTGGTGCCCCCGTGATCGTGGTTTGGGGACTACCGGAGGACCCGCCGACCAGCGCCGTGCTGGCTGCTATCGCTCGCAGGGGTGTGATGGCAACGTTCTTCGATCAGCATCGTCTGTTGCCTGCAACGTACAGCTTTGCATTCGGCTCCCGCGTTAAGGCGAGCATCGAAGGTTTGGACATGGACGAAGTTGCGTCGGCATATCTCCGTCCGCACCCATATTGTCGTCTCCCGGAGCTCAGCGACCCCAAGGCTCCCAGCGAGTACCGAACAGAGGACTATCGTTCGCGATTGCGCCGGTTCTCGTCGCTGCTCGTCAGTTGGTTCGATTTGAGCGCGTCGCTCGTGGTGAATCGTCTCGCGAACGAAGTGTCGAACACATCCAAGCTGTATCAGCAAATCCTGATCGAGGCCGCCGGCTTCAAAGTGCCCGATAGTCTCGCCACGACCGACCCGCTCGCTGCGCGGGCGTTCGTCGAGAAGCATCAGTCCGTCATCTATAAGTCACTCAGTGGCATTCGAAGTATCGTTCGCCGACTGCCCGCCAGCGAGATGAAGCGCCTCGAAAACGTTGTCAGCTGTCCCACTCTTTTTCAAGCCCACATACCCGGCATTGACTATCGGGCTCACGTCGTTGGAGACCGAGTTTTTGCGTGCCAGCTGATGAGCGGTCACGACGACTACCGCTACGATCCTCGCGCGATTGCATGTGCGGCTACCCTGCCGAGCCGCATCAGCGAGCGGTGCGTTCAGCTCGCTCACTCGTTGCAGCTCCCGTTGGTGGGGATCGACTTGCGACGCACCGAAGAAGGTGAGTGGTTCTGCTTCGAGGCCAATCCCTCTCCCGGGTTCACGGCGTTCGATCGAGCCGGAGAGATCTCGGAGGCTGTGGCCGACCTCCTAGTGCACGCGGACAGCCGCGTTGTGCACCCCTGAAAACCTTAGCTATGTCCCTCGACCAGCGGAACCTGCGTGGTGGCGGCGGTCGTCGCGGGAGAACCAGGTGATTCCGGCACCGAGAATGGCACCAACATTGTGTTTCGGGGCTGCGAGCGCGGCGACCCCGGACGCTGCCTGCTGACGCGGGTCTACGAGTTCGTAACGGCGCGTTCCTTCGCCTCTTGAGGCGATAGCTCTCGCCAGCGATGTCGACGATCAGGGCGCGGCGAAGGAGCCGGCCGATATAGACGACCGGGATTGTGACGCGATGTCGCTCAGCTGCTGAGTGAACGCTTGCGCCAGCTCAGAGCGCACTCAGGCGTCCGCGCCCTGCCAGGAGCATTGCGGCAGGGCACCGCGACCGCGCTAGCTCGCGTCGCGAGGACGAGAGTGCGACCGCGGTGGACGCCCGGGCAGCTGCGTTACTTCGGCTTTTTCGAGGCGGCGTTGACGGCGCCAGCCTTGTTCGAGGCGTTGCTCTTCTTCTGGTTCTTGACCGCTGCGTCCTGCTTCTTGCTCTTGTCCTTGGCCTTCGGTGACTTGTCGCCCATGGTGCTCCTTCTTTCGAGTTGCGTGAGCCCGCAGGGTATTCGAAAGCCGGGCTGCCGTCGCGTAGTCTGCTCGCGAAGGTTAAGAGCGGGGTGGCGGCCGCCCCAAGCGAGGCGGAAATGGCGGCAGCGGGCCGTGGCGCCGGGGTTGACCCTCACCGTCGCTGGGGATCGGAAACGCCCAGTCGGTCGAACCCAGCACTCGGCCACTTTGGTCCGAGAGCATACCCTTCCGGTGCCAGCGCGCTTTACTCTTAGTTTCCAGCGCACTCCTAGGAGTACACTTGGGTCATGTCGACCGAACGGCTGCAGCGGGACGGATTCGTGGTCGAGCGGCATGGTGGCGGCACGTCGACGTACTACGTCTACGCAGGGCACATGCGCCACGTCGAGCTCATGCCCGTCGCCGGCACATTGAGTGTTCCGTACACTCGTCTCGACGATCCCGAGCACGCCGAGGACCTAGTCGAGGCACTTTGGACGCTGTCGGTCCCCGGTGTGGTCGACCAGATTCAGGTCTCCTATCGCGAGGGCGATCCGAATGAGACCATGACGGTGCGCACACGCGCGGCTCAGTGAGAACCACACGTCGAAGGCGCCTACGACGAACGGCGCTTCGACGTGCTGTGCCTACGTGGGAGCTCTAGTCCGCATGGGCCGAGGTGGTCTTGCGCGGCTCCCCGCGGAGGTCGAGGAGCAGGTCGGTGATCTTCTGCTGGCGGGGCGCGTCGGCTAGCAGGAGCTTTACCCGATCGCGGATTTGCTCCTTCATGTAACGAGGGTTCGCGACAATGAGCGGGATCTCCGAGTCTTGGCGTGAGGGGCTCCCGTGCCACGAGCGGTAGGGGCTAGCGAAGTAATAGCGTTCGTCCGGAATGTCGCGATCACCGTTGTGCGCGATCAGCATGATATCGCCTGCTCGCTCGCCGCGTGGCCCCGCGGCGAGATCTCGCAAGCGCCCTTCCGCCTCGATGTAGGTGGGGTGGGGGTGCTGCTCCAAGTACGCACCGAGCGGCACCGTCCGCCCGTCGCCGACGTAAACTTCGAACGGCAGATCGTCCTCCGCGTAGGGCTTGGGCTCTCGAGTGAGAACCAAATCGATCGTGCCCTTCAGGGCAGGTACTAGCTTGCCCTCTCTGTTGTTCTGAAAGATCGCCTCCGCCAGAGGCAGCACGTCTTCACGGTATCTGGGCGGCTTCTTCCAGTCACACACGCCCTTGGGCCCTCCGCAGGTGGTGCGGTCAGCCAGGTAAACGAAGGAGGTTGCGCCGCCTTCGGCGAGAACGGCGTCGAAGCCTTTGTCCTTATCCACTTTCTCGGCGAAGGGGCGCAGCCGGTACCCGGCCTTGTCGATCAAGCGTGCCGGGGAATCCGGGCCTTCGGTGTAGAGCGCGTGGCTTTCGTCGTGGCGCACCGGCGTGTGACCATGGTCGGACGTGAGCACGACCCAGCGATCGCTGAGCGCGCCTCGTTCGCGTAGCTTGGCGGCAAGCCTGCCCAGCGCCGGATCGGCGACCTCGTGTAGGTACGCGCGGCGCGCCTCGTCCGGTCCTTCTTCGGCAACGTGCGCGTACAAGTCCGTTCCGGTCAAGTACACGGTGAGCACGTCAGGCACCGGATCGTCCTCGTCGTCCAGCGCGTCCACCACCTTGTCGATCACGTCGTCGTCCAGCATCGCGAACATGGCACGGTCTGGCTTGTCGTCGTCCTGCAGCGTGGCTGTTTTGGCCGTCTTCTTGGTGATTTTGATCAACCCCTCCTCGAGCGCGCGAGCCATGACGGTGTTGGTGGCGAACAGCAGTCGGTCCGCGCCGCTGTAGATCTGATGCAGCGCGACCCAGATGGCGATGTTCGGCTCGCGCTGCCGCATGCGCTCGTAGACGGTTGGCACCTTGACGAGATTGTTGAGGTAGCCGTCCGTGTAGATTTCGATCGTCGGCTTGGAGTCGCTGAACGAAACGGGCGCCGGGGCACCGAGCCTGCTCTCCTCACGGATGAAGAACTCGTTTCCGCTTACGCCGTGAACGGCAGGAGGAACTCCGGTCATGGCCGTGGTCCACGCAGCCATCGTGGACGAGGGCATCGTCGAAAGCAGTGTGGGGTCGAAGTAAGCGTGAGGAAAGTTCTTGCCCTCGCCGGAGAGCAAATCGGTCAGCTTGGGAAGCTCACCCTTCTCGAGCATGTCGTAGAGCAGATCGCGGTTTACGCCATCGAAAGCCAGGAACAGGATGGGCGCGTTGTTCGGCGAGCTCTTGGGCGCGTTCTTGTCGCGCTCACGAATCGTTCTCTCCGTATCAGTCAGCACGAGCTGCGCGGTTTTCGCCGTGGTCATGCAGCCGACCGAGTGAGCAGTGAGCGTCAAGCACGCGAGCGAAACGAAGCCACGTCGAGCCATCGCCGTGAGACAAGTCATTCGCCGGCGGACTTGTACAAATCACGTGCCGAGCGTCAGTCCGCGGAAATACGCCCCAAAGAGCTCTCAGCGTGGCGAGCGTGCGCGACGCCATCTTCATCGTTCGTGTCAAATCGCATCATCGGCCAACCAGCTGAATTGAATGGCAATTCTGATAACCAAGGGGCGGACTGACTGCGGCCACAGAGCGGCCACTGCGTCCTAGTCGAAGCCGTGCGCGAGCTGCGTCCTGGCCCCTGCGTTTCGCCTCGATCGCTGGAGGTCGACGGCCATCGCGAGCACCTCATCCAACGATACGACGCCATCGCGGATCGCCGGAGAGATGCTCTGCGTCGTCATGCTGAACCTGGAGCTCGCTCGGTCTTGAACCTCCAATTCAATACGCAACAGGCGCATCAGGTCGATGGCGGGTTTGGGTCTTGACGTGGGCGCGCTCTAGCTCTCGCCGCGGCGGCTTATAGGTCCGGGCGAAGGGAGTGCCCGCGTGAGCTGCGTTGGCGGCGTCCAGCACGTTCGAAGGTTCCGGACTCCAAGCGCTCTCCCGCTGATGAGTACGAGGCTGGGATGCGCGTACTGTGCAAAGATTCGCGCGATTAATCCAAAGCTTGCGTCTGCAGCATGCGTCTGGCCGCGCCGAGCCCGCGATGCAATCGCCACCCCGTGAGCCGTGGAACCCGCGCACCCAGACGGCGACCACGAAGTTCGAGACTCCGCGCGAGCCTAGCGAAGGATGGGCGGCGGCTGGGCTCTAAGGGGTAAGGACGGACACGGGCGCTCGGCGGCGCGTCTCGTGTGGTCTCGTCGCGGCATCGGTGGCCAAGGCTCGCGTCAACAGCGACCGCGCCGCGGCAGCTATTCATTCACGAGGATCCGGAAAGAGACGAACATGAAGAGCAGATATGTAGGGCATGCAGGCGGCGTTGCGCTCGTCCTGGCGGTTGGGCTCTGTGCGCCGAGTGCCTTGGCTCAGTATTATCCGCATCCCTACTTGGAAGCGGAGTGTCCCGATAGCTCCACCGGCAGTTACGTGACCCGACAAACCAGCGTCACCGGTTACTCAGGCGCCGGTTACCTACGAAGCGCCGGTAACACCACACCGCCCGGATACAACAACACGAGCACCGATCGCGCGACGTACTCCTTCAACGTCAAGGCAGGGGGCAGCTTCGTGCTCTGGCTGCGCGTCAATACCAACAACAGTGCGTCGGACGACTCGTGGTTCCATCGCGTCGACGGCTCGAGCTGGACGACCATGAGCTCAGTTCCGGCAGCGAGCGGCTGGCGCTGGGTGGCTGGCACCTCCGCCTATTCGCTAGCGGCGGGAGCCCACACTGTCGAGATCGCCAACCGTGAAGACGGGTTGAACGTAGATAAGCTTGCAATTCTACCGCAAGGCACGACGCCGACGGCCGGCGCCGCAGCCTACAACTGCCCCACCACCATGTACTTCGAGGCTGAATGCCGGAAGGGTGCCTTTGCCGGTTACCAGCTGGATAAGACTACGAAAGCTGGCTACTCGGGCTCCGGGTACTTGGAAAGCGCGTCGACGAGCCTCGACGTGAATACCAGCACGGATGAGGCTACCTACTTCTTCGAAACCGGAGCCGCCGCGTACAACTTCTTTTTCCGGATTCACAACAGCGCCAATGCGTCGCAAGACTCGTGGTTCTATCGCGTGGACAGCGCCAGCTGGACGGCCATGAACAACACGAGCGGCCTCGGCAGTGGCTTTCGTTGGGTGCAGGGCACTGCTTCGGCGACGTTGACTCGCGGCGTGCATACCCTGCGCATCAGAAACCGCGAAAGCGGCTTGAGCATCGACAAGCTCGCGTTCATTCCAACGACGGCTACCGGCCCATCAGGCACTGCGGCGGGCAACGCAGCCGTCAATTGCGAGCCGTTTCAGACCAGGTCCGACTGGACCTACGGTGTACAAGACGCAGAGTACGAGGCAACTCACCGTGCCTACATGGCGGCTTACGGACCGCACATGCTCCCTCACCACAACCAATGGCACACTCTCAACGGCGCGGGCGGTCAGAACGGTCTCGGTAGCGGGACTGCTTTCCTCGGCTACCACCGAGCGATGATGAACGACTTCCGGCGCTTTGCCCTGGAGACGAACGGCCGGAGTTGGCTACCGATCAGCACGACCGGTGAGACGCTCAACATGCTGGGCGATGCCTATGACGCGCTGCAAGCCGCCAATCTGCTCACCGAATATTATCCGCGACAAGCCACGTCCGTCGTCAACGTGGGCATCGCCAGCTATCTCACGCTATCGGGAGCGCCTGACGCCAAGTTTGCCAGCACGGTCAGCATCTGTCCGACTGCCATCTACTGCCCGGGCTCGGAGATCGTTTACGACAACCTCGCTGACTACCCCGATCTCGACAGGCTAGGTCGCGCCATCGGCTTCGAGTACCACCGCTGGTTCCACAGCGCGGTCGGAGGCACCATGGGCACGAACTATTCACCCGCTGACCCCGTGTTCTACGGTTGGCACGCCTTGATCGACAAAATCGTCGACGCCTGGCTAGCGACGCCGAACGGTGCGGCTTGGAAAGCCGCGAACCCGAATCACCCCTTTTTGGTCCCGGGCTTCACCAACCACCACGGCTGGGACAACCTGGACCACGTGCCGCAATGAGCCTCTGACACGATTCGCGCGGCGAGCCCGTCCAACCAGCGCCTCGCCGCGCCGCGCTGCTAGCGTCCGAAGGTGAGCGCGGTCGGGCACGACGGTGGCCACTTCGCGACCCTCAAGAAAGAGCTCGTGCACCGCGGCGCATTCGAAACGCGTTCGGAAGCGTACGACGCCATCAGTCGCTACATCGAGAACTACTACAACGCGAAGCGGCGCCACTCCGTCGCCGGAAATCAATCGCCCATCAAGTTCGAGCTGGCGTATTCCGCTCAGCTTGCGGCATAGTCCACATCAACAATCTGCCCGGAAAATCCGGGAGACTCCAAGGAAAACGCCCAACCCCTCGTGCTCGGTCGGTTTGACCGGAAACGCGACCGCCTTTAGCGCTCTTTCCATGGCTAGCTCACGTGAGACCGCTATCAGCGAGCGTGCAGACACAAGTTGGCGGCTTTTCGCGTTATCGTGGATCATAGGCGCATGCCCGAACGCAGCCAGAGTGAAGCCGCGACCCTCGACTCCATAGGACAATCTCTGTCGCGCCAACAGGGCAATAACGTGTTCGTCTGCTACGCACGTGAAGACGGAGAGTGGCGACAACGCCTGCAGGCCCATCTCGCACCACTCGTGAACAAGGGCGTCGCTACGGTTTGGGACGATACGCGCATCGAGTCGGGTAGCAAATGGGAAAGGGAAATCGCGCGAGCGCTTTCTCGAGCACGCGTCGCCATCCTGCTCGTGTCGGCCGATTTCCTTGCTTCACCGTTCATCCAAAAACAAGAGCTCCCGTTGCTCTTGGCACGGGCCGAAGGCGGTGAAATCACAATCATTCCCGTCATCGTCGCGCCTTGTCTGCTGGAGAGTTTTCCTAACCTCAGCAGCCTTCAAGCCGCAAACCCTGTGGAGCGTCCGCTCACTTCGCTGCCGCGGGTGGAACAAGAGGAAGTACTCGTGGCTGTAGCCAGGCGCGTCGCAGACGTGATGAAAGCGACTGCAGAGCGGCGAATGCGGGTTCCCGTAGCGCAGCTGTTGATTGGTGCAGCAGCGGCGCTCGCCAGCGTACTCGTAGCCGATGCGTACCACGGCGTCGGCTTCACGAGCGAGCGAGCGGTAGCGACGCGGGTCTTGCCTATCGGTCGCGAAATCGTCCGAGTGGCCGACAACTTGAATACGGCATCAGGCCACTACCTGGCTCACGATCCAGAGAGCTCTGAGGAATTTCTGAAGCAGCTCGAGGAGCTCAACTACTACATCGTGAAGTTCAACATGGCGAAAGGGGCCCTCGACAATGAGCGTGCGAGCTTTCTGCATGTCTTGAATGCGCTCAGCGGCGACGGAGAGCTTCGGGGGCGGTTGGATAAAGTGATTTCCGACTCGTCGAAGTTCGAGCAGCACGGTTACGCCCTCGCCGAGCCGAGCACTGCGACCTGGGCGGACTTTCACGCACGTCGCAACGAGCTGCTCGAGATCTGGGGCCGCAACAGGATCTCGCTTCACGAGAACATTAAGCAAACTAAGACCAGCCTCGATCAGCTTGATGCCGTGCTACTCCGGCGAGCGTCCTCCCGACCGCTGTCCTGCGCGGACTGATCGTAGATCATGAGCTCATCCGTCCGTCGAGTCCTCGTTCGATACTTGGGTCCCGCTGCGATCGGCTTGGTTGTTGGCTTGATTGCGCATTGGGGCTACCGCTCACGACAGTTGGACTCTGTCGCCGCGCCTGCGGTGCGCGAAGCAGGCGAGCTGCTCACTCGCTACGGCCAGAGCCTTGAGGCATTTGCCTTGCGAGCGAGGGAATTCATGGACACCCCCTTGAAGCCACGAGTCAACCCCGAACTCATGCTGCAGCCATTGAGCGACGCGGTCAAGAATATGAATCGGGGCTACGTGGATCTAGAGAAACGGCGCTCCGCACTCATGCTGGATCTTCACGCCGCCGGGAACGACAAACTCGCCTGCAAGCTTGCCGACACGGAGCGATTTCAGTGGGATGACATGCGCACCAAGCTGAACCGACTTGGCCTGAATTTGACGATTCTGCAATATGCGCCCGAGAGCGCGAAAGCCATCGCTTCCGTGCAAGAGGATCAGCGTCACGGCTGGCCGGAGTTGTGCGCAACCCTCGTTACGGGGGCTCGGCAGTTCGGAGACAAGGAGATCAACGTCGACTGCGGCGCTCCCCCCTAACTTGCGGCTCAGGCCGCGCTGCGCTCACCAGCTGTTGGCGCAGCCGAATGGGTATGGCGAGCTGGAAGCGTTCATCCGATGCCCAATCTCGAGCTCCTGACCAGTGGTTCGCGACCTCAACACCAGATTGGCGCCGATCACCGTCGTATACACCTGACCGGCGCCGACCACCTCTGTCGCCTCCGGCGGGACTTCGTCGCTTACCCAGCCGCCGACGTACGGCTCAGGACTTCCAGCCCCGCTGCTCGTGCGGTCGATCGTGATGGTGATTTGGTTGGTGGTGCCGGAGACGCTCACCTCTCCGCGGATCGGGTGCCGCGCAAGCAGGCCGTTTTCTGCCGGACCCGGATCGGCCGTGAGGTCGTGATCGAAGTAACGTTCCTCGCCCTTGATCGTTCCAACGCCATCGCAAATGGCGGGCCCATCGTGGGGACTGCTTAGATCAAAATCGGTTGCGAATAGCCTGTAGCACCACCGAGGCGAAGCCCGCAGCGGGAAACAACTGCCGTTTTGCTCGCCGAGCGGGAAAGCGGAAAGGGCACCCTTGATCTCAGAGCGCGTCGGCGGAAACAGAATTACGCTGCTAGCGATAGGGTACGGGGTGCCTGGTAACTTGCCGATGCTTAGCTCGGACGCGTTGCTCACACCGCTGGCGCTTTCCACGCGAAACTGGACGGTTCCGGGGAGAGCAGCGAAAGGTATACGCACAGCGAGCTCGGACTCGGAGCCTTGACGCCAGAGAAACTGAGTCGGATCACTGTCGCCTACCACCGCCGAATCGAGCAGCGCTCGCGTGACGATTCCCGGGCCACTGTTGCGAACAACGGCGAACACGATCCCCCCCGGTGTCACTTCCTCTTCGGCGAGTGAGACGATGACCGGGATAGGGGGAAGGACCGAGACGTCAATTGCCCAAGTTCCGCAGGTCGTCGCGAGCTTCAGAATGTGCGAACCGCCGGGCAGATCTTCAGGGAGCTGGACTGCGATCGACGTGTCTGAGCTCGAGGACAGCATCAAGATCCGATCATCGACGGTCACCGAAGCGTCGCCCAGATGTCGGCCTTCGACGACCGCCGGCTCACCGGCGATCAGCGGGGAGGTGATGTGCTCGATGTCTGGAGCGTTTGCAACGATCTCAAGCGGGATGCTCGTGGAGGTCCCATTTTCGTTCTGGATTGCGACATCGCTGATTGCGTTGCACACCCCCGAGAGGAGAACCGAGCCAACATGGAACGCGAGCCGCGTGTCCGTAGCAAGGTCCGACTCAATGACCTGTCCATTCAACAATACTCTCGGCGCCGGCAGGAAGTGCGAGCCCGATGCCGTCACCACTTCATCGGGGTGCACCATCATCCGGTCGAGCGAGCTCAGCGAGGGCGGATTCGCCTCAGGAAACAACTCGGAACCATTTGTGTTGGCGCCGCCGGCACCGGCACTTTCGCCAGTCCCATCACCGCCCGCACTCAGATTCCCCGCACCCGCGGCATGCTCGGCGGCGCTAAGTTGTGCCGGATCCGAGCAGCCGAATATCGCGGCAGCAAAGACCAGCATCCGGGTGCCGATGTGTCGATTCGACATGAGCGTCGTGGCGACGAACGCTACGCGACATCCAGCTCGCGGTAGATAGTCATTTCTTTACGCTCGCTCCCGTGTCGCTGGCGCCCCAGCGCTCTCCATCCGGCACCTTGCCGGCCACAAGGATCTGCAGACGACCTCGGCTACATGCACCTGTCCAAGGGCCGAGACCCGAAGGGGCGATCGGACTACTCGAAACACCGATCACTGGCATGAGCGCGCACGGTGTTGGCGGCTGAGAGAACCCGCGTAATTTCGGCGCCCAGAATTGGCTATCGCCCGCGCTTTTCGGCGCCGGGCGCGGGCTAGCCGGGACGCTTGCTCTTGGCGCGGGCCTCGGACTTGGTGGCGGCGCGTTCTTTGGCCTCTTTGAGGCGATAGCTGTCGCCGGCGATGTCGATGATCTCGGCGCGGTGAAGGAGGCGATCGATAAGGGTGACCGTGCAGGCCGCGTGGGGGAAGACCTCGGACCATTCAGCGAACGGCTTGTTGGTGCTGAGCACGATGGAACGCGGACCGTCGTAGCGGCACGTGACGACCTCGTAAAGGAGGTCGGCATAGCGATTATCATAGGAGAGGTAGCCGACCTCGTCGATGTTCCCACAACGCCAATCCCTCGAGCAGGGTTAGCAAGGCTCGCGGGTGTCTCGGCGAGAGCGGCAGCCTCGCCTTGAGCAAGTCTCGCCCGACTCGCTCGTCACTAACAGCAACGCGCCCGTCAGCGTGACTTGTAGAACCGCCTTCCAATTGCGCATCAGTATTCTCCGTTGCGCAATCCATCGCGTGTCCGCCCTCTAACGTCGATGAGTGTTGCGTCACTTTCTCTGCCGGAAAGTTGCGCCGGTCACGCTGTCTCTGCATGCGCGCCGCGTGCAGGCGAGCACCCCGCGGCGTACGCTGAAACGACACGCTTGCAGCGCGAATCCGCTCCGTCCGGCTCGCCGCCGCGCACGCCCGCCCGCAGTACCGCTGACCGCGGTCGCAGCCCTCGCACACGAGCACCTGTTGCCCGCACTCGGGCCGCGCACAGCTATATATCCGATACCGCTCGTCGACCACCGGCGCCCCGCCCGCCGATTTCTGGACAAGCGCCGCGAAGCAGGCGATACGAATACTGTCGTCGCGCGACCACGCGGCGCCCTGAAAGCTCGGATTACTACTCCGGGCTTTCTTCCTTATTGTGGCAGGCGCAGACCTTGTAACCGAGGTCAGCTCAGCTGGCCCAGATCGGCGCCGGATTCTGGCTGCCACGCGCGCTTTGCGCCACAATCACGCGCTTTCTGACAGCCGCCGACATCGAGCTATGAGTCGGTCGAAGACCTCATTGGCAGGCTTGCCCACGGATTGCCCCGTGCGTATCAGCTCCGCGCGCCGCGCGATTTCGGCTTCCCATTCCGCGGCAAGCTCGGCCACTGACTCCTGCGGAGCGATGGCATCGACCACAACGCGACGTTCCTCGTCGGACAGCTCGGCGGCAAGGGCAATTACCTGACGGACGGCTGCGCTCGACATGACGCAGATACAGTAGCTCGAAACCTCGGCCTCGTCTCGCAGCCCCTGAGCCAGGAGCCGGGCGAAAAGCCTTCGATTCCCCACAATAGGTGCGCCCAACTCAGGGAGCTGCCTGAGCTCCACTTGCACAAAAGACGGAACCCCAACCATCGATGGGGTTTTCAGTGGAGGCGCCGGGAATTGAAGACGGCGCGGGCGTCAGGCCATAATCCATCGTTCATTGCGTTTTGCGGGTGAGTGGCTCGCGACGAGGGTGCGCGTTTTGTCGCTCGGCGTCGCATTTCGTCGCCACGACTCAGGGAGCTCCCTGACCACTACGCTTGCGCTTCGTCGACCAGCGTCCGGAGCTGAGCGACGATCTGCGCCTTGTCGGCTCGCCCTTCAGCTGCGGCCACGTCAGCTCGTACAGTCGCTCGTCGTCGCGCTCAAGCGACACGCCGTTGATGTCCAAGAACACCAGCGCGTGACCAATGCGGTGCGTTTGTTGCCGTCCAAGAAGGCGTGGTACTTCACGATATGAAAGAGGTAGGCCGCGGCCATCTCGAACAGATCCGCATGCAGCAACTCTCCAAAGGCCGTTGCACGCGCCTGCTCGACAGCTGACTCGAACAGTCCCCGATCGCGCACCCCGGCGATGCCGCCGAACTCATCGAGCTGGAGCGCGTGAATCTCGAGCACTTCCTCGACGTCCAGGAACTCGGGCGCGATCATTTGGCTAGTTTGGCTAGCGTCTTTGCGCGCTTGACCATCTTGGCGGCCGACGCGCGAACGCGGTCCTTCTTGTCACCTCGGACCGGGCGCAGCATGAGCACATCGCCATCCGTCGTGATCTCGAGGGGCGTGTTCTCGTCGATTTGGAGCGACTCCAGGATCGGCCGGTCCAGTATGACGCCCAAACTGTTTCCGATGCGGCTGAGCTTCTTGACCATGGTGAGCCTTCGTTCTTACGAAGTTACAACCCGTGTCGGAGGTCACGTCGATTCTCGGCCCCGATAGGACCCGGGCGGGGACGCAGCAATTTCCTCGCGAAAATGCGCCAAGCCAGGGAGCTCCCTGACCCCTCCACATGCACAAAAGACGAAAACCCCAACCGTCGTTGGGGTTTTCAGTGGAGGCGCCGGGAATTGAACCCGGGTCCGCGAGGCGTCCAATCAGCTTTCGTTCACGTGCGTAGCCGCTCTAACCCTTGCGGCGGGGTTTGGTAGATTCGGCTACCAGCCTATCTCCAGATTTTCTCGGCTCCGCCGCCCAGAGCATCGGCGGAACCCAGCTTTAGTAATGACGCCCTTCCGATACCAAAACTATCTCTCGGTTGGACGGCTTCACTGTTTCTTAGGCAGCGAGAGCGATTGCGTTGTCGTTCGCAATTGGTACGGCCCGATTTTGAAGAGGGTCGGGTGCCTCCACACGCAAACTGACCTTCAGTCCCCACGTCGAAACCGATCGCCCCCGAAGGGGTGTGGGTAGGCACCACCATAGCTACGGCTCGCGCAGGGTCAAGCCCCGTCATCCGTCATCGTACGCACGAGGGGAGCTCAGCGCGGCGCGCGCTTGAGCGCCTTCACGGCGTAGCCGACCTGGCGCGGGTAGGCGCTGTCGCCGAGGCCCTCCGGCCAGAGCACTTCGCGAGCGTGGAGGGCCCAGTTGGGGTCGTCCAGGAGGGGGCGGGCGAGCGCGACGAGGTCGGCGGAGCCGCCTTGAACGATGGCGTTGGCCAGCTCCGGATCGGTGATGCGGCCGACGGTCATGGTGGGGATGCCGACCTCACGCTTGATGCGCTGGGCGAAGGGGACCTGGTAGCCGTGCTGCTTGGGGTCCGGAATGGTGGCGATGGAGGGGGTGACGCCGCCGGACGAGCAGTCGATGGCGTCCACACCGAGGGCCTTGAGCTCGTGGCCGAAGGCGACGCTGTCTTCCAGCGACCAGCCGCCTTCCGTGCCGTCTACCGCGGAAATGCGCACGAAGAGTGGACGCGCGGCGGGCCAAGCCGCGCGCACTTCTTGAATGAGCTCGAGCGGCCAGCGCATGCGCGCCTCGCGATCGCCGCCGTACTCGTCGGTGCGCTGGTTCGAGATGGGGGAGAGGAACTGCGTGAGGAGGTAGCCGTGAGCAGCGTGCACCTCCAGCACGTCGAAATCTGCGGCGAGGGCGCGCGCGGCGGAGGCGACGAAGCTGGCCTTGATTTCAGCCAAATCCGCCTTCGTTAGCTCGCGCGGCACGGGGAAGCCCTCGGTGAAGGGGAGCGCGCTGGGAGCTCGCGGGGTCCAGGTCTCGCCGTTGCGTGCTTGCTCGGCGCTGGCGGGCCCGCCGCCCAGCCACGGCGCGCGGGTGCTCGCTTTGCGGCCGGCGTGGGCGAGCTGCACGGCGGTGGCTGCGCCTTGCTCTTTCAAGAAGCGCACGATGCGTGTGAACGACGCCTGTTGCTCGTCGTTGTAGAGGCCGGTATCGGCGGCGCTGATGCGCCCTTCGGGCTCGACCGCGGTTGCTTCCGCGAAGACGAGGCCGGCGCCGCCCAGTGCGAATCGACCGAGGTGGACCAGGTGCCAGTCGTTGGGAACGCCGTGGTCCGCCGAGTACTGGCACATCGGTGAAACGACGACGCGATTCTTGAGCGTGAGCTCGCGAAGCTGAAGGGGCTGAAACAGGGCGGGCGGCGTGGACATCGCTCCGCGGTTTTAGCAGCTCCTACTGCTTCACGAAGGTCACCGGGACCGCGATCACCGCTTTGCCTCCTTCTGGCGGCACAAACACCGTGCTCGAAGCGCGCTTCAACACGCAGTCCACGACGCCGGCCGGGAGCCCGAGGCTTTTGATGCGGGCGCTCGTGACGTGGCCGTTCGGGCCGACCTGGATCGTCAGCCGAAGCCGGCCCTGGAGGTACCAGTCGTCGTTCAGCGCCGCCTGGTAACAGGCTCGAAAATCCGCGCGCATCGCCCCCACTTTCGAGGCCACGTCCGAGAGCTGGCCCGAAGTGGGCGGAGGGCTCGGCGCGGGAGCGGGTGGAGCGGAGGGCGATGGTGCGAGAGCGGGCGCGGGCGCGGGCGGAACGTGAGCGGGGGGGCGAAAGCTGCCGTGGTCGACGATCGCGATCGGCGCTGGTTCCGGCTCGATGGCAGCGGTGGATAGGCTTCGCTCTTCGCCGTACGTCGCCATGAGGCGATCCGCCTCTTCCGTTCGGCCGAGCACCGCGTAGCTGATGGCGAGGTGCGCCAAGACGGCCGGAGCGCGCTCTGCAACCGGGCGCTGACGAGTCGTGACGGCGAGCGCTTGCTCCAGGACGAGCGCGGCGGGCGCGTGCTGCGCGAGCGCTTGGTACGTAGCGGCGAGACGAAGTTGCGCCTCGACCAGGGTTTCGGCGAGCTCCGGCTCGTGGCGGGTTGCTGCCTCCACCTCTGCTTGAAGGGCCGGCACGGCGCGCTCGCGCGCTCCTTCGTCCAGGAAGGAGTCCGCCAATACCCTTTGCAGCTGACAGAGCTGGCGGTCGTGCTCCAGTGATCCGGGCGTGAGCAGCGGCAGCGCTTCGCTCAGGAGCGCGCGCGCCTGCGCCGCTCGGTGCTGCTCGACCAGCGTGCCCGCGCGGACCGTCAGGTCATGCGCGCGCGCGAGCTGCAACTCCCTGCTCGCGCGTGGGGATGCGACGGCCGGGCGCGCGCTAGGCGTCTGCTTCGCCGCGCAACCCAGACCGCCCACGAAGACCGCTAGGCTCACCCACGTCCAACCCTGCATGCCAGCAGGCTAACTCACTCGCTCGCCCAGCGGTAACGCAGGCCAAGCTCGGTAGAGTCGCCGCCCTTCAGGCCAATGCGATCCGGGCTCACCACCGTGAAGACGAAGCTTCCGCGAACTTCCACGCGGCGCGAGAGCTTCATCGTCAGGACCGGGCCGACGCGCACGGTCCGCGAGTCCTCTCGACCGGGAACGTCCAGCAGATCAACGGCAGGACCGATGGAATGCTGCCCTCGCGAGCCGAACACGTAGCCGTAAGCGATGCGGGAGCGCCAGACCCAAGGCGGGTCCACGATGACGTGCAGCGTCTCCTCGAAGACGTAGCGGCCGTCCGGAACGCCGGTGACGTAGGAGACGCTACCGCGAACCAGCAACCGGCCCGGGCCCAAGTTGAAGCTCAAATCGAGCTCACTCTCCCACGTGAGAGTTTTGGCCTTATCGCTGACCTTGCGCTCGAAATCGATGCGGTCGTAGCTCCCTTGCGGCACCAGGAACGTGTGCTCGAAGGACGAGAAGTAGCGACCGCCGATGCGCCAGTCCACGTGCGGGATTTCGACGCGAAAGCCGCCGTAGGCGCCCAAGCCGCTCGTCTGCGCGATGGGGTTCGCGTCCACGCCCAGCCACTGCGTGAACGGGCGACCGTACCCGAGCGACAGCCGCGGCCGAATGTAGACGAAGCCAAAATCCACCGTCGTGGCCGCGAAGGCGCGGGGCGGCAACGCGCCCCAAGACCGCGCCATCTTCGGGTCGATGAGCGCGTCTTCGGAAGTGGGGAGGACACCGAGCGGCGCCTCCGCGTCGGGGAATTTGTCGCCCACCGGCTCCGCTGCCCAGACCGGCGGCGCCGCGCAAAGGAGTGACAGGAGCAGGCAGTAAGGAGACCGGCGCGCCATCAGAACGTCCCCGCGAGACCGATGCCGCCCGGTGAGGGAACGAGGTTCACGGTGGGCTCGAAGCGTGCGCTCTGCGCGCGTACCCTATCCCCACCGCCGATGTGCCGGTAATGCAGCAGCGGCACGCCGAAGCCGACGAGCGTTCCGATGGTCGCGCCGAGCAGCACGTCGCTCGCGTAGTGGACGTCCGCGACGACGCGGAAGGTGGCGGTGGTGCCGGCCACGGCGTAGCCGGTGGCGCAGGCAATACCGTCCCAAGGGCCGCCGAGCAGCTCGTTTTCCAGGTGATGCACGCAAATGAGAGCCGCGCCGGTGAAGCTGAAGGCGGAGTGGCCGCTGAAGAAGCTGCGGTAGTGAAAGGAGCCTTCGCAGTCGATCGCGTCGCTGGGGAGCTCGCCCTGGCCGCAGCCCTTGCCGAAGGGACGCTCGCGGCTCACGACGACGTTCGTCACACCCTGGATGGCGCCCACGATGGAGAGCGTTTGCAGGTTGATGAGCGCCATTTCAGCCGCGGTTTCGCGGCTGCCCCGGTACCACCAGGCCGCGGTCAGGGCGTCGCCGACGAACGGCCACGACACCGCGAGCGAGAGACCGATATCCGACGCGTCCCGGAACTTGTAGCGATCGGCGAGGCGATCGGCGCGGAGGGTGCTGCGCACGTCTTCGTCGAACCCGATCGGGCCGGTGAGCGAGTGCTGAGGTCGCGGCTTCACGATCGCGGCACCGAGCGTCAACGCGGCGCCCGTGATCGTGACCGCCCAATCACCGGTCGAGAAGGTGGGGTACTTCCAGATGAGGGGGGGCGGCGCGTCCGTGGAGACGATAGGGAGCGCGTTCACCTCGCGCGGCCGCTTCCGCGCCGGCTGGTCGGGGCGCGCGAGCGGCGTGGGCGCAGGATTGAACGGATCCTCCCGCTCGGGCGTCGCCGCTTCCGCCTGGGGCTTCGTGGCGTTGTCCTCTTCGTGCGTCGGCGGCTCGTCCATGGGGAGCGCCGAGCCCGGGTCGACCGCGAACGCCCTCGAAGCGACGAGGGCGACGGCTGCGCACGACGCGAGCCGCAAAGCAAAGTGACGGTAGAAGCCCGACAAAGTGTCTAGACCCTGGGCCAATAGCAGGAGTCCTCGCAAGTAGGCGAAAGAACTCGGACACGATGTCCCAACGGGACACCTCGCCTCGCCAGTTTGTCAATTTGACTGAGCGTTTGACAAAATTTCGTGCCGCTGACAGGTTGTCGTCATGAGTGACGCGCTGTCCACGCAGCACGAGGAGGGCCGAGCCACGCCGATTCCGGGCGAAGCGGCGCCCAGCGGCGACGAAATCACCGTGCTGGTGGTGGATGACGAGCCCAGCAATCAAACGTCGCTGGCCAAGATTTTCCAGCGCGAGGGCATGCGGGTCTTCACGGCGGACGGAGCCCGGAGCGCGCTCGAGGTGGCACGGAAGCACAAGGTGCAGGTCGTGCTCACGGACCTGATGATGCCGGGGACCAACGGGGTGGAGCTGATGCGCGCGCTCAAGGAGGTCTCGCCCGACACCGAGACGGTCTTGATGACCGCCTACGGTACGGTGGAGACGGCCGTGCAGGCGATGCGCGAAGGCGCGTACGACTTCGTGGAGAAGCCGCTCAAGCGCATGACGATCGTGAAGAGCGTGCGCAAGGCCGCCGAGCGCCAGTCGCTCGTTGCCGAGAACCGCTCCCTCAAGAAGGAGCTGAAGCTGCTCACGACGCGCGAAATCGTCGGGCAGAGCCCAGCCCTCCGCCGCGTGTTGGACGTGGCGACGCAGGCTGCTCCTTCGAGCGCGACAGTCCTGATCTTGGGTGAGTCCGGCACGGGCAAAGAGCTGCTCGCGCGCTACATTCACGGCAAGAGCTCGCGCGCGGATGGGCCCTTCGTCGCCGTCAACTGCGCCGCGATCCCCGAGAGCATCCTGGAAGCCGAGCTCTTCGGCCACGAGCGCGGGGCGTTCACGGGCGCGGTCAGCAAGCGGGAGGGGCGCTTCGCTCGGGCCCGCGGCGGCACGCTGTTCTTGGACGAGATCGGCGAGCTATCGCCCGCGGTGCAGGTGAAAATCCTGCGCGTGCTCCAAGAGGGCGAGTACGAGCCGGTCGGTGGCCACACGGTCCGGGCGGACGCGCGCATCGTCGCGGCGACGAACAAAGATCTCGTCGCAGAGGTCGAGGCGGGCCGGTTCCGAGAGGATCTGTACTACCGGCTGAACGTCATCGCGATCACGGCGCCCCCGCTGCGCGCTCGCCGCGAGGACATCCCGCTGCTCGTCGACCACTTCCTCGGCATCTACTGCAAGAAGAACGGCCGGGCTCGGCTCACGGTGCCTCCCGAGGTGCTGCAAAAGCTCAGCGACTACCCGTGGCCCGGCAACGTTCGCGAGCTGGAGAACGTGATCGAGCGCGCAGCCGTGCTGTGTCGGAGCGATGGCCTCGCGCTTTCGGACTTGCCCGACGCGGTCGCCCAGGCCGCCGCCGCGCCGCCCGCCGCCGTGCAATTTCCGATCGGCACGCCGCTCGAAGAGGTTGAACGGCGCTTGATCCGTGACACGCTCGCGCACACCGCTGGCGACAAGTCGCTCGCGGCTCAACTGCTCGGCATCTCGACTCGCACGATTTATCGCAAGCTTGGCGAGACGGAGTAGCAGATTACCCTGCGAAATCGGACCTTTGCCAACTTGGCAAAGCGCAGCGCTTCTCAGGCTTTCGCCTGCCAGGTTGGCGGACGGAACCGCGCTCCCGGCTTCAACAAATCGCTGAGATTTCAAGCATTTTTCCGCTATTGACCCCTGGCACGTCTCTCGCTTTAACCCCCGCGGTCCATTGGCTCTCGACGCACTGCTCAAACGCTACTTCCTCGGTGTCGTGCTCGCGCTCGTCGCCGTCGCGGCGTACTTCCAAGCCGCGGGCGCCACTCAGCTGATCGGCTCGGCCATCGGCGCCGCCGCACCCTCGGGCTCGGCGGCTCCCATCCCGAACCCGCCCTACCGCCTGCCGGTTCCCACGCGGGAACCGAAGTCGGGGGAGCCGATCATCGCGCGCAACCCGTTCGATTCGGTGACGGGGCCGCTCAACGCCAAGCCGGTGGATCCGTTGAACGACCCCGGCAAGCCGGTCGAGCCGGAGCTGGTGGATCCGTTGGCCGCGCCCGCTTGCGACGGCATCCAAGTGCTGATCGTCACGGAGTCGGACGACCCGCTGTGGTCGGTGGCGGCGCTACAGGGGCCGGGCGAGCCGCACCCGCGCATGCGCCGCGTGGGTGACGACGTCGCGGGCAAGAAGGTCGCGTTCATCGGCTTCAACCCGCTCGAGCAAACGCCCGCGGTTTGGATCGAGAGCGGCGCGCAAGTTTGCCAGGCGATGCTGTTTCGCACGCAGCCGCCGGTCGCCGCCGCCGCGCCCACTCCCGCGGCTCCCGCACCGGAGCCCCCCAAGCCCGCCAGCGGCGCCCCATCGCTGGACCCGGCGATCGCCTCCAAGATTCAGAAGGTGAGCGACACCGAGTTCAACATCGACCGCTCCGTGATCGACAAGATCATGGAAAACCAGGCCGAGCTGATGAAGTCCGCGCGCATCGTGCCGGAGCAAAAGGACGGCAAGGTCGTCGGCGTGCGTCTGTTCGGCATCCGGCCGGACACGCTGCTCGGCACCTTGGGTCTGCAAAACGGCGACCGGCTGGAGACGCTCAACGGCTTCAACATGGCCAGCCCCGAAAAAGCTTTGGAAGCGTACGCGCGGCTTCGCACCGCCAGCAACCTCAACGTCAAAGTGAACCGGCGCGGCGCGCCCGTCAGCATCGACTTACACATCAAGTGAGATCGTACTCCGTGAAAGCTCGTTCGTTTCGTCCCTACGTTCTCTCCAGCGCCCCGCTGGCAGCTTTGACCTGCCTCGTGACGGCCCAGGCGCTCGCTCAAGATCCTAGCCCCCGCGAGGCGGAGGCGGCGGCGCAACCAGCGCCGGCCGCGCCGGTTCCCGCTGCTGACAAGACGCGCGCCGCCGATCGTCGACGCACGCTGTTCGACAAGGTGGACGCCGCGCGCAAGCGTCGCGCGGACGCGGCGAAGGCGCCTGCCGCCGGGCTGACCACGCCGACTGCCGCGCCACTGGCGCAGCCGGCGGCGGCTCCGGCTGCTCCCGTCGCTCTGGATCGCGATCCGCCCGGCGCCGCGCCCACGCCGCCGAGCACGATGGACAAGATCGCCCAAGCGACGGACGTGCCCTTCAAGGCCAAGGGCGGCGGCCACTTGGTGAAGTTCAACCTCCAGGACGCGGACCTCGCGGAGCTGGTGAATCACATCTCCGGGCTGACCGGTAAGCGCTTCATCTACGGCGCCAAGGTGCGGCAGGTGAAGGCGACGGTCGTTTCGCCCGAGCCGGTCACGCTCGAAGAAGCCTACCAAGCCTTCCTCTCGATCTTGGACGCGAACGGCATGACCGTCGTGCCGCACGGTCGCTTCCTCAAGATCGTGGACAGCGGCGGAGTCGTCACGCAGCCGACGCCGATCGTCTCGCGCGGAGAGCCGGTCGCGGACGCGGACCGCTACGTCACGCGCCTGTACCGCCTGCAGGCGGTGTCGACGGACGAGGCGATGGCGCTCGTCACCAAGTTCAAGAGTAAGGACGGCGACGTCTCGGCGTACGCGCCGGGTCGTCTTCTCATCATTACGGACACCGGCACCCAAGTGCGCCGCATGATCCGCCTGCTGGAAGAGGTGGACATCGGCGGGTCCGGGCAGCGGTTGTGGATCGAGCCGGTACACAACGGCTCGGCTCCGGATTTGGCCAAGCGCGTGAACGACTTGTTCGAGCTTGGCTCCGCGCCGGGCCAGCCGGGCAGCGCCGCCGCCAAGGCGAGCGGCCTCTCCAAGGTCATCGCGGACGAGCAGACCAATTCGCTGATCATCGTTGGAACTGACGATTCTTACGGAAAATTGCTGGATCTGCTGCGGCGGCTGGACTCGCACACCGCCGACGGCGGCCGCGTGCACGTGCTCCCGCTCCAGCACGCCATCGCCGAGGATTTGGCTCCCACGCTCACGCAGATGCTGAGCGGCAGCGCCGGCGGCAAGAAGGACGCCGCGGCCGGTGGCGGCGGCAACGCGGGCGGCATGTTCGAGTCCGAGGTGCGCGTCACTCCGGACAAGAGCACCAACTCGCTCATCATCACGTCGTCCAACCGGGACTACGCGACCCTGCGCCTCGTTTTGGACAAGCTGGACCGGCCGCGCCGGCAGGTGTTCATCGAAGCGGTCGTCATGGATCTGGACGTGAGCGATCAAACGACGCTCGGCGTCGCGTTCCATGGCGGCGCGCAGGTGGATACCGGCAGCGGCCAGAGCACGCTCCTGGGCGGCTTTCAGGCAGGCAAGTCGATCGCGTTCCCGACTGCCAGCGCGGACCTCTTGTCCGGCCTCGCCGCGGGCATGCGCGGGCCGAACCTGGAGGGCACGCAGAACCTCATCCCGGGCCAAACCGGCCTCAGCATCCCGGCCTTCGGTGTGGTGCTCAATGCGCTGTCGACGAGCGGCAAATCCAACGTGCTCGCGACGCCCCACATCATCGCGACGGACAACGTCTCGGCCGACATCCAGATCGGCCAGAACATCGCCCTCCAGCAGAACGTCGGCGGAGGCCTGTCGAACTTGGCCGGTCTGGCTGGCTCGGCGGGCGGCGCGGCGGGCGGCTTGGGCGGCCTGGGGTTGCTCGGCGGTCTGGGCGGCGGGTTCGCCGCACCCCGTCAAGACGTCGGTAACAAGATCAAGGTCACGCCTCACATCAACGAGAGCAACCAGGTGCGCCTCGAGATCCAGCAGGAGAGCAGCTCGCCCGGCGCGTCCTCCGGCGACCTCGGCGCTGTCACCATCAACAAGCGCACCGCGAACACGACCGTCGTCGTGGCCGACCAGCAGACGGTCGTGCTCGGCGGCTTGATGCAGGACGCTTACACGACCTCACGCGAGAAGGTGCCGGTCTTGGGCGACTTGCCCATCTTGGGCGCGCTGTTCCGCAAGACCACCACGATCAAGAAGAAGACGAACCTGCTGCTCATCCTCACGCCCCACGTGATCCGCGACCAAACGGATTTGCGCCGGATTTTCGAGCGCAAGATGCAGGAGCGTCAGGAATTTTTGGACCGCTACTTCGTGTTCTCCGGTCAGGAGTGGAGCCCGCCGCGCGACTGGTCGCGCACCAGCGGTTTGGTGGAAGACATCCGCAAGTCCTACGCGGAGATCGAAGAGGACGAACGTCTGCGGCGTGAAGCGGAGCGCCCCGAGTTCCTCGACCGCGAGCCGACCGAGCCGCTCGAGCTACCGGGCACGCCCAAGGTCGGCGCGGACGACGCGTCTGGCGGTGGTGCGGCTGGCGCCGCGCGCCGAACGCGGAACCCTCGCGCTCCGAACACGGTTGCGCCTGGCACCGGTGCGCCGGTTCCGGCTGCGGCACCGGTCCCCGCCGCGCCGCCCCCCGGCGCCGCGCCGCCGCCCACTGGACAAAACGACGCGCCTTCGGACTCGCCGATTCGCGTCAGCCCGATCGCGCGCAGCGTATCGGTGGATAGGACGGAGTAGGCAATGTTGGAAGAGCGCGTGCTCGGTAACCTGCTGGTGCGTCAGGGCGTGCTCGCGCCCGACGCGCTCGAGGCGCTGCTCGTGCAGCAGCGTGAAAAGAACGCGCCGCTCGGCGAGATCTTGGTGCAATCCAAGCTCGCGAGCGAGGCGGACGTGGCCCGCGCGTTGGCCGCGGAGTGCCGGCTCCCGTTCTCGGAAAAGGTGGACAGCGACGCGGTGACCGCAGCCATCGCGGGCCGGGTACCGATCACGTACGCCAAGAACAACCTCGTCTTGGTGACGGAAGAGCGCGACGACGCGGTCAGCGTGCTGTGCGCCAATCCGCTCGGCGTGGACGCGGTCGACGCGGTGCGCGGCATCTTCGGCAAGCGGGTGTCGCTCTCGGTGGCGCCGGCCAGCATCGTGCTGGACGCCATCAATCGTGTCTACGAGCGCCAAGACACGATGAGTGAGCTCAAAAGCGACGAGGGCATCATCGACGACGAGGGCGAGGACATCCTCGACTCGGACGACGACGCGCCCATCATTCGCTGGGTGAACGCGCTGTTCGCGCAGGCCGTCAAGGAGCGGGCGAGCGACATTCACATCGAGCCGGAGGACCGCGAGGTGCTCGTGCGCTACCGGGTGGACGGGCGGCTGTTCGTGGCCAAGCGCGCCAGCCGTCAGTTCATGAGCTCCGTGGTCGCCCGCGTGAAGATCATGGCCGGGCTCAACATCGCCGAGAAGCGCCTGCCGCAGGACGGCCGCATCTCGCTGAAGATCGCCGGCCGCGCCATCGACGTGCGCGTTTCCACCATCCCGACCAGCCGCGATCACGAGCGCATCGTGATGCGTATGCTGCACAAGACCAACGTCCTCCTGGATCTGAAGGACTTGGGCTTCTCGCACCGCGACTACGGGTTGATGGATTATCTCATCAACCGTCCAGACGGCATCATCCTGGTCACGGGCCCGACCGGTAGCGGCAAGACGACGACGCTTTACGCGTGCCTGAACCGAGTCAACCACCCGGACGTGAACATCCTCACTGCAGAGGATCCGGTGGAGTACGAAATTGGTGGGATCCACCAGGTGCCGGTGCAGGCCAAGATTGGCCTCACCTTCGCGAGCGCTCTGCGCGCGTTCTTACGCCAAGACCCTGACATCATCATGGTCGGCGAAATCCGCGACAAGGAGACGGCGGAGATCGCGATGCACGCGTCGATGACCGGCCATTTGGTGCTCTCCACCCTCCACACCAATGACGCCGCCAGCGCGGTGAACCGCCTCGTGGAAATGGACGTCGAGCCCTTCTTGGTGCGCTCGAACGTGATCGGCATCTTGGCGCAACGGCTCGTGCGCGTCCTTTGCCCGGCGTGCAAGGAGCCTTACGAGGCCGCACCCTACGAGCTGCAGCAGCTGGGCATCGATCCAGAGCGCACGCGTCGCCGCCTGGAGCGCAAGCTCTCGCCGCGCTACGTGGTGCACGGCGCCGAGTACGACCCGGTGGGCTGGAACGGCCCCGGCATGCCCACCTTCTACCGGGCCAAGGGGTGCGACCGCTGCGACAACAAGGGCTTCACCGGGCGCCGCGGCATCTACGAGCTCTTGGTCGTAGAAGACGTGGTGGCCAGTCACGTGCTCGCGAAGGCGGACGCGCAGACCATCAAGCGCGCGGCCATCTCCCAAGGCATGGACACCATGCGCGACGACGGCGCGCGCAAGGTCTTGGAAGGCCGCACGACGGTGGAAGAAGTCGTGGCCGCTACCCAAGACGACGTCGTCATCGACGAGTGAGCTGAGCCATGGCTGTCTACGAATTTCGCGGAATTCAGGTCGCTTCCGGCAAGCCGGTCAAAGGCTACCGCGACGCGGACAACGCCAAGTCCTTACGCGTTTTGCTTCGCCGGGAGGGCGTGCTCCTCACGCTGGCCACCGAGGGGGACCAGAAAAAATCCAAGGACAAGCGCAAGCTGGACTTGCTCGCGTTCATGCGGCGGCCGAGCACCAGCGACGTCGCGGTGATGACTCGGCAGCTCGCCACGTTGGTGCGCGCCGGCGTCCCCCTGGTGGATTCTGTCGCGGCGCTCACGGATCAGGTCGAAAAAGAGCAGCTGCAGCGCGTCTTGACCGAGCTGCGTGAGAACTTGAACGAGGGTACGAGCTTCGCGAAGTCCCTCGGCCGTCACCCGCAGGTCTTCCCGCCTCTCTACGTGAACATGGTCGCCGCGGGCGAAGCTTCCGGCACGCTCGAAGCGGTGCTGGAGCGTTTGGCGGACTTTATGGAGGGCCAGGCGCGGCTCAAGGGCAAGGTCTCGGCGGCCCTCGCGTACCCGATCTTGATGGTCGTGATCGGCGGCGGCCTGGTGGGCGTGCTGATGGTGGCGGTGGTGCCGAAGGTGACGAGCATCTTCGACAGCTTGGGTCATGCGCTGCCCTGGTACACCCGGCTGCTCATTTTCGTCTCCGACACCCTGGCCTCGTTTTGGTGGTTGATCCTCGGCTTGCTCGCGCTGGGGGTGTACCTGTTCCGGCGCTGGAAGAAGACGCCCGCCGGGCACCTGCGCTGGGACACCATCCGCCTCCGCATGCCGATCTTCGGGCGCTTGAACCTGCTGGTGGCGGTAGCGCGTTTCTCGCGCACCCTCGCCACGTTGCTGGCGAGCGGCGTGCAGCTGCTGCAAGCGATGGAAATCGGTAAAAACGTGCTGGAAAACGCGCGGTTGGAGCAGGTCGTGAGCGAGGCCATCGGCTCCATTCGCGAAGGTGAGAGCATCGCGGTGCCGTTGAAGCGCAGCGGGCAGTTCCCGCCCATGATGACCCACATGATCGCGGTCGGCGAAAAGTCGGGGCAGCTGGAGCCGATGCTGGAGAACGTGAGCCGCGCCTACGAGGCGGACGTGGAGACGCGCGTGGTCGCGCTGACGAGCTTGCTCGAGCCGATCATGATCGTGGCGCTAGGGGCGGCGGTCGGCTTCATCGCCATGGCCATCTTGATGCCGCTCCTGCAGATGAACGAGCTGGTGGAGTAGCGGTGATCCTCAAGCGCGACACCCACCGCCGCATCCTGTTCCCCTGGGAGGGGCGGGGCGGATTGCGCCGCTTCATCGAGCTCGGCCGGGTGCGTCCGATCGCCCTCGGGCTCAGCCTGCTCACGCTGCTAGTGATGATCGGCGTGCACGAGCACCGCGAAGCGGGAATTAGGCGAACTCGCGCCACGTTGCTCGGGGTGCGCCCCGCGATCGAAGCCTACATGGCCGACCACGAAGGTGGGTGTCCGCCCGCGCTGTCGGCGGTGCCGGCGCAATATGCCCGGTACAAGGAGCCGCCCGCGGATGCTTGGGGCAATCCGCTGCGGCTGATCTGCCCCGCGGACAAGCTAGGCAAAAGTTACGTGCTGGAGAGCGGCGGGCCTGATGGTGTGCCCGGCGGTCTCGATCGAATCCAGTGATGATGAGGAGCTAGGGAGTAACGACATGTCGATGAAGCAAACTTTGGGATCACGTCAGGCGCTCGTGCAGCGCTTGCGTCGACTGCGGCGAACTCGCGGCGTGACGCTGTTCGAGGTGCTGATCGTCGTCGCGATTCTGGCCATGGTCGCGGGCGGCGTAGCGGTGTTCGCGCTCCCGCGCTTCCAGGACTCGCAGAAGAAGACGGCCGAGTCCGGCGCGCGCACGATTCGTATGGCGGTGCAGCAGTGGCAAGCCGCCAACAACGAGACGAGCTGCCCGACCATCAGCCAGCTGATCCAGGACAAGCAGCTGGACAGCGGTCAAAACACGAATGACCCGTGGGGCCAGGCCTACAACCTGAGCTGCACGGACGACGAGGTCACGGTCATCTCGAATGGGCCGGACAAGAAGAAGGGCGGCAAGGACGACATTGCCGTGCCGAAGGGCGCCACCGCCGCGGCCGAATAAGCCGAGCCTCACATGACGACCGCCGCTCCCTTCAGCCCCACGAGAGCGCCCCCGAGGGGGCGTCTCCGCAAGGCTTGGGGGCGCGGTATGACCCTGATCGAGGTCGTGATCGCGATCGCGCTCGTCGGCCTGCTCGCCGGTAGCCTGCTGTTCGGTAAGAACATGCTCGTGGGCAGCCGCGTGAAGAGCGCGGCGACGCTCATCACCAGCGCGGTGCGCTTCGGGTCCACTCGGGCCAACGCGACCGGCAAGCCGACGCGGCTCGTGATCGATCTGGAGAAGAAGCAGCTCTCTATCGAGGAAGCGTCCAGCAGCGTGATGCTCCGCGAAAAGGGCAAGGACCAGACGGGGGGCGCGGAAGCGTCCACCGTTGCGGAGACGAAGGCGCGCGCCGAGGCCGACCGGATCGTGGAAGGGCCTCGTGCCGCGCGGCCGCGCTTCTCCAAGCTCACCGGCGTGACGGGAGCGGTGGAAGACCTCGCCAAGGGTCGAGCGCTCGGGGACGGAGTCGAGATCGTCCAAGTGCGCACCGAGCACGATGACGGCTTCGTGCGCGAAGGGCGCGCCTACCTTTACTTTTGGCCGGGCGGCACGACTGAGCGCGCGGTGATTCAGCTGAAGAAGGCGGGCGACAAAGAAGCGTCGCTCAGCGTGGTCGTGAGCCCGCTCACGGGCCGCGCCCGGATCGAAAAGGGCGGCGCGGAGTTTCCGGAGCCGCGCGGCGTCGACCAAGAATACAGCGAGAGGGAGGAGTGATGGCACGCTCTCGCTCCAACAGCCGCGGGTTCACCTTGCTGGAGGTGCTGGTGGCGGTCGCCATCTTGGGCCTCGGCTTGACCGTGATCTTGAGCTCGCAAGCGGGGCTGTTCTCGAGCGCCTCGCGCGGGGAGCACCTCACGGTGGCGAGCAGCATGCTCCGCTGCAAAATGAGCGAAATCGAGCTCAACCTCGCTCAAAAAGGCTTTCAGCTCACGGACGAAAACGACGAAGGCGACTGCTGCGACGACGAAGGCGACGGCTACAGCTGCGCGTGGAAGATAGAGCGCGTGGAGCTGCCGCCGCTGCCGCAAGCTTCGATGGACGGCAAGGACGGCGGCGCGCCGGGGCCTGCTGGGTCGGCGGGGCTGAAGGGGCCCGGTGACCTCTCGCTCGGGCAATCGCCCCCCGGCACCCTGGGCGGGCCCGGAGCCGCCGCGCCTGGAGCCGCGGGCCCACTCGGCGCGCTCATGAACATTCAGGCGTCGTCCGGCGCATCCCTCAGCGGCGGGGCTCAGGCGACGCCCGGCTCGGTGATGCAGCAGCTCGGTAGCACTGGCAGCTCCGGAATGGAGGGCATGGTGATGGGCTTCGTTTACCCGAGCCTGAAGCCGATGCTCGAGGCGAGCATTCGCCGCGTGACCGTGAAGGTGACGTGGAAGGAGGGCACGCGTCCGCGCGAGCTGCAAGTCACGCAGTTCTTGACCCGGCCACAAGAAGGCCAGCTCGGCACCGCCGACATGCTCGGCCTCGACGCGATCAACCAAGCCGCGGCCGGCTTGCAGGGCACCGGAACCGGGACCACCGGCACCGGCACCGGCACCGGCACGACGACCGGTACCACCGGGAGCACCCTCAAATGAGCGTTCGTCGCAAGGTGCGCGGCTTCACGCTGATCGAGGTCTTGATCTCGATCGCGATCCTGGCCGCCATCACCTCGCTGTTGTTCGGCGCTTTTTCGGCGCTCAAACGCAGCAAGGACGGCCTCACGCGCATGCAAGACCGGCAGCGTGAGGCGCGGCTGGCGATGGCGCGCATGACTCGAGAGCTGCAGAGCGCGTACCTCTCGGCGCACCTGCCGATCAATCAAGCCCTGATGATCCAGAAGACGATCTTCCGAGGCGAGCGCGGTACTCCCGCGGACCGCGTGGACTTCACGGCGTTCGCCAACATGCGCCTGGAGAAGGACTCGCACGTCTCGGACCAATGCGAGATTGCGTACTACGGCTCGCCGAACCCGGACGGCTCGGGAACGAACGATCTCGTGCGTCGTGTCGACAGCTCGATCGACCTCGAGCCCACCAAGGGCGGCAAGGTCGAGGTGCTCGCCACCGATATCGATTTGTTCGACCTCCAGTACTTGGACGCGCAAACCGGCCAGTGGCAGGAGGGCTGGGACACCACCCAGAGCACCGGTCAGCTCGATCGCTTGCCGCTGCAGGTGCGGATCATCCTGGTCCTGAACGGCGGCGCGCGCGCCGGCTCGGAGCGCAGCCGCAACACCATCCGCCTGGTCACGAAGGTCGGGCTCAACATCCTCCAACCGCTCACGTTTGCCACGCTCTGAGCATGTCCAAGCTGCTCGCCCTCCTGACTCGGCCGCTCGGCGCACCCCGCGCCGCGCTGGGCGCGCGCGCGCGGCGTCTGCGTGCTCGGCGGCGTAGGCGCGGAGTCGCGCTCATTCTGGTGCTCAGCTCGCTCACGATCCTGACCGTGATGCTCTCGGAGGTTCAAGACGAGAGCGCGGCGGAGCTCGGCGCTGCTCTGACTGCGCGCGACCAGGTCGTCGCCGAGTACGCGGCCAAGAGCGCTATCAACCTCTCCCGTTTGCTGATCGCGGCGGAGCCGACGATCAGAAAGACGCTCGCGCCGCTCTTCTTGATGATGAAGAGCGCGCCCCCGCAGATCCCGGTCTGGGAGTTCACGGACCGCGTCATGGGCGCTTTCAACGACGCCGAGGGCGCGGAGGCGTTCAAGTCGCTCGGGAACTTCGACCTCACCCAGGGCAAAAACCTCGGGCTTACCGGCGCCGGCTTCGAGATCAAGGTCGTCGACGAAGACTCCAAGATCAACCTGAACGAGCCGGCGCGCGGCGGCGCCTTTGGTCAGTCTCGCCTTGCCGCCCAGCTCATCGGTCTGATGGGCGGGCCCCAGAACAACCCGCTGTTCGAGGGCAAAGATGCGGACGGCGCGTTTTCGGACCGCCAGAGTATCTGCTCGGCAGTCGTGGACTGGACCGACCCGGACTCGGAGACTTTCGTCTGCGACCCCAACAACCCCACCGCGCAGTCGGCCGGCGCGGAAGACTCATTTTACGAGCGGCTCGTGCGGCCGTACTCGCGCAAGAACGCCGCCTTCGACAGCTTGGAGGAGCTCCACAAGCTCCGCGGCTTCGACGACGACTTTTGGGCGACGTTCATCGAGCCGGATCCGGATCGCCCCGAGAAGCGGACGGTCACGGTGTGGGGGCAGGGGACCATCAACGTCAACACCGCCAACCCGCAGACTCTGCTCGCGTTCATTTGCTCGAACGCGCCCATGGCCAAGCCCTGCAATGACCCAGCGGAGGCGACCAAGTTTTTGATGATGGTCACCATGCTGCGGGGGATGATGGCGGGGGTGCCGCTCTTTTCGTCGCCGGACACGTTCATCAACGCGCTCAGCAACAAGGGCCCCTTCGGCCAGATCTTCCAGTCGATTGGCATGGAGCCGGTGCCGTTCCTCTCCGTGGATCAGGCCAAGAAGATGATCTCGGTGGAGAGCAAGCTGTTCAGCATCTACGCGACCGGCGTCGTCAAATCCGGCAAGCGAGAAACTCGCGTCCGCATCCACACGGTGGTGGATTTCCGCAACGCGCCGCCGCCCGGTACTGCCACCCAGCTCGCGCAGGCCGCGCAGCTGAACAACCTCCAGGCTGGCAAGAACGCCGCCGGAGGCTCCATTTCCGGGGCGCCGCTGCCGGGCGCCAATGGCCAGGCCGCGAACCTGAACGACCCCGCCACGGCCATGCAGGCGCTGCTCAAGCCGACCCCGGGCGGCAGCATTATCCACTATAAGATCGAGTGATCCGAGGCACATGGCAGGTTTCGTAGGCATCGATATCGGCAGGACCCACGTTCGCGCGGCGAGCATCACCGTGGGCTACAAGCGCCTGGTCTTGGAGCGTCTGGAGGAAGTCGCGCTGGACTCGGTGGAGTCGCTCGAGCGAGCGATTCAGCTCGTCTGCGCGCCGCTCATCACCCATACGGACGGCGTGGCCGTCGCCATCGACGGCGACCAGTGCTTCATCCAGCGCATCACGTTGCCTGCTACCGCGCAAAAGCGGCTGGAGGAGGTGCTCCCGTTCGAAATCGAGGCGCAGATCCCGGTGGACATCGACGAGCTGGTCTACGACCACCGCTCGCTCCGCCGCGAGAAATCCAGCGACCCGCTCGTAGTCATGACGGCGGCCGCGCGTATCGACGCGGTGCGGGCGCGCATCGAGCTCGTGAGGTCCGCCCTCTCGCGCCAGCCGGACCGAGTGGGCTGCGGGCCTCTCTCGCTCTCCAATCTCGCGTCCGTGGTCAGCTCCCTCAGAGGGCCGGGCCCTTTCGCGCTGATCGACCTGGGCGCCGAACGCACGGAGGTCACGGTGCTCGTTCGTGGGGAAGCGGTGTTCGTGCGAACGCTTTCCCAGGGCGTCTCCGGCCTGCCAGGCAGCGCCGCCTCGCTGGCGAGCGAGATGCGGCAGACCTTTCTCGCGGCTTCGGTGACGGTCGGGCAAGACCTTCAGGCGGCTTTTTTGGTGGGCGGCGGCGCGGCGGCAACCGGCGCGGCCGAGTACCTGGCCTACGAGGTGAGCGTCCCCATCCAGCCGCTCCCCAGCTTCGAGATGGAGGGCGCGACCGAGGAGCGCGCGCCCAGCCTGCCGCGGTTTGCGAAGGCCATCGCGCTAGCGCTCGGGGTCTCCGGCCGCTCACGCGACCTGGACTTGCGGCGCGGCCCGCTGGAATTTCAGCGGGGCTTCGGCTTCTTGAAGGAGAAGCTCCCGGTGCTGAGCGGGTTGGGCGCGGCGATCGCCATCAGCTTCGTGTTCTCCAATTGGGCACAGATGCGCGCGCTGGACCGCGAGCACGAGCTGCTCACGACGCAGCTTGCGGCCGTCTCCAAGGAGGTGCTGGGCGAGGAGGTGACGGATGCGGACGCCGCCTCCGAGGCGCTCGCTCGCGCCCAGGCGTCGGACGAGGCGGACCCGATGCCGACGGTGGACGCGTTCGATGTCATCGTCGAGCTGTCCAAGGTCATCCCCATGAACATGATTCACGACATCGAAGAGTTCGACATGCAGCGTGGCAAGGTGAAGGTGTCGGGCATCGTGGGCTCCACCGCGGACGCGCAGAGCATCGCGGTGGAGATGGGCAAGCACCCCTGCGTGAAGGACCCCAAGATCGCCAAGGTGACTCAGGTCGTGGGCAGCGATCGGCAAAAGTACGTGCTGGAGCTGGACGTGCGCTGCGGTGACGACAGCGCCAAGAAAAAGGCGGACAAACCCGGGGAAGACGCGGGCAAGGAGCAAAGGCCGTGAGCCTCTCGGAACGCCTGGCGCGCCTCGAGCCGCGCGAACGTCGCCTCCTCGGCATCCTCGGCGGAGTTTTCGGGGTGATGGCCTTTTTGGCCATCCCCATCGGCATCGCCGCGACCGTTCATTCTCAAGCGAGCGAAAACGAGAGCCTGCACGAGGCCATCGACAGCATCGACGAGGCGCGCATGACCGTGGCCAAGGCGCAGGCCACGCGAGACGCGGTCACCGCTCGGTACGCCAGCGCCGCCCCTCCGCTCGCCTCCTTCCTCTCCCGGGTCGCCACCGAGGCGCAGCTGGAGATCCCGGAGAGTCAGGACCGACAGGCGGTGCCGCATGGCAAGCGCTACAGCGAGCGTTCCACGAAGATCGTGCTGCGCAAAGTCGGCATGCTCAAGCTCATCCACCTGATGGAAAAGATCGAGACGAGCGGGCACCCCGTGCTCATGTCCTCGCTGAACATCCGCAAGCGTGCGGTCGAGCCAGATTCGTTCGACGTGGACATGGTGGTGAGCGCGTACGACCGCAAGGCGCCCGAGCCGAAGAAGGCGGACGCCAAACCCGCAGGTAGCGACCAAGCCGGCAGCGGAGACGCACCATGAGCCCTCGCCTTCGGCAGATCCTCAAATGGGCTGGATACGTCGCGTTTTACTTCTTTTCGCTCCTCATCTTTGCCTACCTCACGTTTCCGTACAATCGGGTCGCGGATCGCATCGTCTCCGAGTTCAACGCGCGGCAGACGGGGCCGAAGCCGATGCGGCTCAAGCTCGGTGACATGAGCTCCTACTGGCTCAACGGCGTGGAAGCGGAGCAGATCACCCTCACGACGCCGGGCGACCTGGACGAGCAAGGCCGGCCCGGCAAGCCCAAGGTCATGACGATCGACGCCGCCCACGCCTCGGTTTCCTTGCTGCGGCTCGTGTTCGGAACCTTGAAGATCTCGTTCGGTGCGGATGCGTTCGGGGGCGAGGTCTCGGGGTCCACCCTGACCGCGGACGAAGGTCGCGAGCTCGAGGTCGAGCTGGAGGACTTGGATTTGGGTCAAGCCCCGCTCTTTGGCGACATCGTTGGCTTGCCGCTCGCCGGTAAGTTGAACGGCACCATCGAGCTGCTCATGCCGGAGGAGAAGCTCTCCAAGGCGGACGGCAAGATCAGCCTGAAGGTGACGGACCTCGCGGCGGGGGACGGTAAGGCGAAGATTCGCGACACCATCGCGCTGCCGCGGCTGGACGCCGGCGAGCTCGCGCTCGAGGCGGAAGCCAAGGCCGGGAACCTCAAAATCACGAACTTTTCCGCGAACGGGCCGGACCTCAAGCTCGACAGTGACGGCACCCTGCGCCTGCGGGATACGTTCGACTCCAGTCTGCTCAACCTGAACGTTTCGTTCAAATTCCAAGAGCGGTACACGAACAAGAGCGACATCACCAAGAGCCTGTTCGGCTCCGGGGGAATGCCGGGCCTGTTCGATCTGGATCCCAAGATGAAGCACGCCAAGCGAGCGGACGGGTCCTACGGGTGGCGCGCGAGCGGCATCGTCTCGCACCTCAACTTCACGCCCTCGCCGGTGTCGTCGCCCACGCCGGGCAGCGCCAAGCCGTAGCGCGCGGTCCCTTCGAAGTAGTGGCGTTCTCGCCGGCCCCGGTGAAACCGAGGGCCTCCACGGTAGCTTCTGCGAGTGAGGCTGCGTCTTGGCAGCCCCACTCGTGAAGTAAGCTCAGGAGTCCACGGCGATGCCGAGCTGGCGTCGGAGCTGGAAGTAGGGGCTGCTCACGCTGAAGAGCACGAGCTCTTTCAAGCGGTCGTCGGTCGAGACGGAGCTCGTGCTCTCGTCCGAGGCTTTGATGATCTGCGTCGCGGTCTCCAGATCGTGTGAGAGCAGGAAGCCGACTCTGTCTGCCGTGAGGTCCACCCCGCGGACCCAGCGCTTGAGGTCCAGCGGGGCGCCGGAGGTGAGCACCTTGGCGACGACACGGGTGAGGTGGTCGCGCGCTTGACCGGTGACGCCCAACTCCAGGGCCTGCATGGCCTCCGCGATGGCGCCCTCTAGCTCCGGACTCACCGGAAACTGGGGAGAAGTGAGCTTGATGGCCGCGAATAGCCAGGCTTTCAGCACGGTGCCGCTCGCCAAGAGGTGGCGGAGGTAGAGGCCGGGGCGAAGGTAGGTGAGCTGCTGGCCGGCAATGAAGCCCGCCGGCTGGAGCGGCACGTCCGTTCGGAGCGCGGTTTGGCCGAGGACGAGCGCCGGCTCGTGAGTGAATAGAAACGAGAGGCCGCCCGGATCGTTGGGGTTTTCGAAGGCGGGGGGCACCGGCATCCCGAGCACGCCCGCCGCGTAATAGAGACTCTGGCAAACGGGGGCCGGGTGCTGCGTGACGTCGATGAGGTAGCTCGGGTCGTAGCCGAGCTCTTGCGCGGTTTGGCTGCGTCGAGCGATCACGGCCGGCTCGATGAGCGCCAGCACGCTGGTGAGCAGCGCGTCCGCGTCCGGATGCATGAGCTGCATCAGCCACTCTTCGTCCCCGAGCGAGGACTGGGCCGGGGCCGCGGTGTCGCTCTTCATTCGCTTGTAGAAGCGCTCTTCGTCCGGCTCCGCGAGGTTCAAGACGCTGAGGGTTTGGCACAGACACCACGACGCGTCCGCCTGCTTGGTCTCGGTGTACAGACGCCGGAGCGCTTTGTAAGACTCGGCGCGAAACGGGCTGGCCCGCAGCAGCAGAGCTTGGCTCGCGACGGCCTTGTCCAGGTACTTTTCTGGGTCCGTAGCGTACAGCGCGCCGAGGTGCTCCGAGCGCTCTTGGTTCTCGGGCTCCAGCGTTTGCGCGGCCTCGTACGCGTCGATGGCTTGGTCCATCAGCCCCAGGTTCTTTTCGTACAGCTCGCCCAGCTTTTGGAAGCTGTCCAGCATCGCCGCCTTGTCGTCGGCTTCCGTGGCCGCATCCAGACGGCGGCGCAGGAGCCGCTCGACGCCTTCCCAGTTGCCACGCTCGCGCTCGAGGTCCACCGCTTCGCCGGCTGCCTTGTCGAACCGAGGCTCCAGCGCGAGCAGCTGCTCGTACAGCTCCAGCGCGCGGTCCACGTCGCCGGTCTGACGCGCGGTGACGATCGCGGCCGTGTGCAGGTATTTCACCTTTTGCTTCGAGTCCTCCACGAACTCGGCGAGGCGGAGCACGACCTCCACCAGCTTGTTCCAGTCCTTCTCTTCGCTGTAGAGCTGCATCAGCTTCGTGAGCAGCTTGCGGTCGTCCGGACGGTCCTCGAGGGCGGCGACGAAGCTCTTGGCGGCGCCGGTGCGATCGTTCAGCTTCTCACTGCTGAGGTCCCCGATCTCGATGAGCAGCTCCACGCGCTCGTCCGCGTTCGCCACGTCCAAGTGGCGCGTCTTGAGCTTGATGACGTCCGCCCATTTGCCCTCGGCCTCGTGGATTTTGGCGAGCGCAATCAGCGGCAGGGGGCTGCTCGGATCTGCGTCCACCGCGTCTTCTAGAGGCTTTTTCGCTTCATTGAGCTTGCCGAGCTGGCGCAGCGACTCACCCAGCCGGTACTGCGCCGCGCCGCGCTCCGCTGCGCTCATGCGGGACCCGAAGCGCGCGAGCAGATCCGCGAACAGCTCCGCGGCGCGGCCGGCCGAGCCGCTGTCGAACGTGACGAGCGCGACGCGCTCCAGCGCCTGCAAGTCGTCCGGGGCGATGCGGAGCAGCGTATCCATCGGCGCGAGCGCCTTTTCGGTCGAGCCGGTTTGCGACAGCGCGTCCACGTAGCGGACGAGGACGCGGATCGCCTCGGTGCGCTCGAGCGTGTCCGCCCGGCCGACGACGCCCTCGTAGTGCTTCGCGGCTTCCAAGGCCCGCTTGGCTTCGAACGAAAGATCGCCGAGCACGACCAGCGCGTCCAAGTTGGTGGGGTTCAGCGCGAGGGCCCGGCGCGCCGCCTCTTCCGCGCGCTTGTCGTCGCGCAGGCCGTCCCGCAGGAGCCGCGCCAGCTCGCCGCTGAGCTTGCTCTTGTGGAGGTCGCCGTCGGTCACGGAGAGCTCCCGCTCCACCAGCTGCACGGCGGCGTTGTGATCGCCGCGCGCGGAGAACGCGCTGCGCAGCGCGGCGGAGGCCACGCCGTCTTTCGGATTGGCGTCCAGCGCGTTTTGGAAGCGGAGGATGGCGCCGTCCTTGTCGCCGCGCGAATCCAGCAGCTTGGCGGCGCGTACCCACTGCTCCGCCTTCGCCTCGGGCGTGGTCGCCTTGGCCGCGAGCGCTTCGATCGCCGCGACCGCCGCTCCGGAGTCCCCGCTGGACTCGCGCAGTTTGGCTACCGCCTCCAGCGCGGCCGCGTGCTGCGGCTCGATTTCGAGCGCGAGCTCGTAGGCGGCGATGGCTCGGTCGGGTGAGCCGAGCTGCTCGGCGAGCAAGCGGGCGCGCGCCAGCAGCAGAGCGAGACGGCGCGGCGCCTCCGTGACTAGCTTGAGGTGGCGATCGTAAATGCTAGCGACGTCCTCCCAGCGATCTTGACCGCGGTACAGGCGCACGAGTGCCGTGAGCGCGTTCTCGCTGTTCGGGTCCAACTTCAGCACCTGCTCGAAGGCCTCCGCCGCCTGCTGCGAGTCGATGAACTCTTCTTCGTACAGTGCGGCGACACGCTCCCAGAGCGTGACCTTCTGACGCGGCGTGGCGGCGGCCTCGATTTGCTGGCGTAGGTTCTCCAGCAGGTCTTGGTAGCGCCCGAGCTTGGAGTACACGCGGTCCAGCCCGCGCAGGGCCTCGGCGTACCGCGAGTCCAGCGCCAGCACGTCCTTGTAACGGCGCACGGCCTCCGTGTCGTCCTTGACCTGCGTCTCGTACACCTCGGCGATGCGCGTCAGCGAACGGAGCTTTTCGTCGCCGCGCTGCGCCTCTGCCCGGCGCACGAGGTGCTTGACCAAGCTCGTGAAGTCACCGAGCCGCTCGTAAATTTTGGCGACGGCGTCGCTGGCCTTCGGGTGGCCGGGGTCCGCGCTCAAGATTTGCTCGTAGAGAGCGCGCGCGCTGTTCGTGTCGTTCAGGTACTGCTCGAGGATCTCCGCGGCCTCCGCCCGGAGATCTCGCGCTCGAGCCGGCGTCTGAGCGGCGTCCGCGCGGCGCGTGAGCACGACTCCTAGCTCCTGCCACTGCTGCGCCTTGCGGTAGATCTGCGTCATGCCGTCCAGCGCGGCTTCGCTGCTGGGATCGTGCTGCACGACCGCTTGGAAGCAGGGCAGCGCCAAATCCGGCCGCTGCAGCTTATCCAGGTACCAGCGGCCGACCTTGAGGGAGATGAGCGCCTTCGTCTCCGGCGGCTGCTCACCCTCCGCGACCGCGCTCTGGCAGCTCTGCAGCACCTCTGCCCATGCTTCCGGGCTCGCGCCGCACAGCCGCTCGAGCTCGCTCGCGGTGTGGCTTTGCTCCGGAGCCTCGCAAAAGGACTGGGTGAAGGCGACGACCGCCTGATCTTTGTCCGCGAGCTCGCCCGCGTACAGCTTGCCGATCTCCGCGTAGGCGCGGCCGCGCTCGGCGCTGCTCGTCGCTTTCTCGCTCTGGGCGAGGAGCATCTCCACCAGCTCCTCGAACTTGCCGAGCTTGCGCCGCACGCCCTCGAGAGCGCGCTCGGCGACTTGGTCGTCCGGATCGACCTCCAAGATTTCTACGTAGAGCGCCTCCGCTGCCTCCGGCTTTTGAGCGACGTCGTTCAGAATGCGCGCGGCACGGAACAAGAGGCTCTTCTTCGCGTCCGTCGATTCGTCCCCCGCGCCGGAGACGACGCTGGCCGCCTTCTGAAATGCCTCCGCGACTCTCTCCGCGGCCCCCGGCGTGTGCGCGGCTGCTTCCAGCTCCAGCGCGGCGTCGTCTTTGGTGGGGTCGGCGATGAGCGCGTCCGCCCGGCGGTCGATCTCCGTCGAGGAGAGTTGCTCACTTTTAGGGGTAGCGCGGCCCTGCCCGAACAGGAGCTCGAGAACCGCGGCGGCGTCCTTGGGACGACGGCTCGCGTTCTTGTCCAGAAGCTTGAGGACCAGGTCGTCCAGCTCGCGCGTGACCCAGCCGCGCGGCGCGACGCTGCTCGGCGCAGGCGGGTCTTGCATCAGGTGCCCGAACGCGGTCTCCAGCGCCGGCTTGTCCCCGAACACCGGCTTCCCGCTGATGAGCTGGAACAGCACCGCCCCGAACGAATAGACGTCGCTGGCCGGGTCCGCGACTTGACCTCGAATTTGCTCGGGGGAGACGGAGCTCGGCGAGCCGACGGTGCTGAACAGCTCCGAGCGGCCGTTGTTGGTGCGGGCACGAGCGCGCAGCCGGTCCGTCCCCGCGTCCACCAGCACGAGCTTCTGCGAGCCGTCCGCGCCGCGCGCGAGGAGCAGATTCTCCAGCCGGAGGTCGCCATGGGCGATGCGCTGCTCGTGCAGTGCCGCGAGCGCCTCGAGCAGGCTCTTGAGCAGGGGGCGCGCTTCGTTTTCGTGCATTGGCCCGCTCCGGGCGACGCGCTGGGCGAGGGACTGGGCCTCCACGTAGTCCGACAGCACGCCGGTGCGGCCGTCGGACGAAATGGCACGCACGCCGCTCGGAAGGCCAGCGCTCTCGACCTTTCCCGCCAAGCGCGTCACCGTGAGAAAGCGATGGAGCCCTCGCGCGTCACGGGTGGCCTCGCGCCGCAGCAGCTTGAGGCGGTACTCGGTAGACCCCTGCTTGACCAGGTAGCAGACCGCGAGGCGACCTTCGCCGAGCTTGCGCGTGACACTGAAGCCGGCAAGCTCCGAGCCCGGCTTCAGGTCCTCGTCGCCCGAAAGCCCGGTGACCCGCAGGTCTGCGACTTGCGAGCTCACGTTAGCGCGCGTGGCGAGCAGCACGTCACACAAAGCTTCGACCGCGTCGTGCTCGACGCAATGGGACGTGAGCGCACCGGCGAAGCTGGCTTTGGCGGCGGTGCCGCCGACCCGCTCCGGGTCAAACCCTAAAATGTCCCGGCTCAGGGCGACGAGCTCGTCCAGCTCGTACAAACGCTCGAGCTCCGCCCGAAGGAGATCCGCTTCGATCATCACTAATTCTCGGTCCTTGCGCCCGCGCGGCAAGTGGCGGGCGGCCTGGAAATTGGCGGCGGAAACCATAGCCCGGGTTGTTATCCGCGGCCCCTCAAATTCGATCAGTGAAGGCGGAAACTTTCCTCCTTTCGCCAGCGCGTGGCAGGCTAGGGGTTACATGGTCTCCATCTTTGCGCAGCGAGTCCTGCCCTTGGCGGTGCTGGCCGTGGCGACGGTCTCGGTGCCGTTCATGATGCTCTCGCCGACGGGGCTCCCGCGGCTGAGAAACTTGGAAGAAGAGCGGCGCCGGGCTGACGAGGAGATTTCACGACTGGGCAGCCAAATCGGGGCCCTTCGCGCTCAAGTGTCGCGCATCAAGTCCGACCCGGCAGCCGTGGAGCGAGCCGCGCGAGACGAGCTCGGTCTGGTGCGCACCACCGAGGTCGTCTTCCAATTTTCGGAGTGATGGCTCGGGCGAGAGTGCTAGCGTGATTGCGTGACGGTCGAGCTTGCGCGCCGGCTGATCGAGAGCGGAGTTCCGCTGGCGGATATCGAAGCGGCTTTGCTGCTGGTCGCTACGCGCGGCGTCACGTTGTCGGAGGCGCTCGCAGAGCGTGAGCCGGCGCTGCTCGTCCGCCTGGAGCAGGAGATGGCTCGGTCCGAGCTGCCCTCCGTGCTCACGGTGCGCGCCTCCCCGGAGCTGTACGGGCGCCTGCCGGAGGGCATGTGCCGGCGGTTGATGGCGGTGCCGGTGCACGTGGATCCGAGAACCGGTCGAGTCGACGTCGCTGCAGTGGAGCCGCTGGACCCGCACTTGGCTCAGGAATTCTCGTTTCATCTCGAGCAGCCAGTTCGGGTCCTGCTCGCCTCACTGGAAGCGGTGAGGGGCGCTCTGGACCGTTTGCAGCGGGGAGCCAAACTTTCGATATTGCCGGCCGCACGCTCGCCCGCGGGCAGTGAGGCGCCGATCCCGCTCGTGAAGCTCGATACGGGGGCGACGAGCGACGCGCCCATCCCACTCGTACGCCGCTCGCTGCTCCCGTTCCGCTCCCCGAGCGCGCTGCCCAAGCGCTCACGTCCGCCCGGCGGCGCCTTGCCAGAGAAGGAGGGGGTGGCGCTCAGTTGGCGCTCGAAGCCGCCGCCTCTGGATCTCGTCGCGGGGGCCGAGCAGGAGCGACTCGCGGCCGAGCAGGCTCGCGCCGCCCAGGAGGAGCGCGTCGCGGCCGAGCGCGTGCGCGCCTCCGAGCCGGCCGCGCCAACCACGCGCGAGCTGCTCGAAGACGCGACGTCGCCGGAGGCGGTGTTGGACTTGCTCCGCAATTGTATGGCTCCGGCCGCCGCCATCGTTTTCACCGTCAAAAGCGCCAGCTTCGACGGCCGCGTGGGGTCCCCTTCGGTGGAGGCGCGCGCGAACGTCAAAGAGCTGTCCCTCCTTTCGCACCAACCAAGCGTCCTGGAGACCGCGGTCAAAGCGGGCTTCTACTTGGGGCCGATCCCCAACACGCCCAACCACCGTGAGCTGCGTGACGCCCTCCCGCCGGACGCGGTGCACGAGGTGTACGTCACCGTCGTCACGGTGAGCGAACGGCCGAGCTTGGTGTGGCTGCTCGCCGGCTTCGAACAGTCGCTGGACCTCACGCGCCGGGCGGACGAGCTCGCTCTCGTCGCGGGGCGCGCGCTCGCCCGAATCTTGCGCCGAAGAAAGCGCGGAGGGTGACCATGTCCGCAGACGACCAGTCGCGTTACCGTGAGCAAGTTCTCGCCGAAACCGGCAAGAGCCCGGAGGAGCTGGCCAGCGCGACGCCAGCGGGGGTCACGCGCAAGCTCGCCTACGACGCCGAGGACCTCGCGGGCGTTCCCCACCTGGAAGCGCTACCCGGGCAATACCCCTACGTGCGCGGGCTGCGCGCCAGCATGTACGGCGGCCGGCCGTGGACCATCCGTCAATACGCCGGCTTCTCCACCGCGGAAGAGTCCAACGCGTTTTACAAAGAGGCGCTGGCTGGCGGGCAGAAGGGGTTGAGCGTTGCTTTCGATTTACCCACCCACCGGGGTTACGACAGTGACGACGAGCGCGCTCGGGGTGACGTAGGCAAGGCGGGGGTGGCGGTGGACACGGTGGAGGACATGCGCCGCCTCTTCGAGGGGATCCCTCTCGACGCCGTGAGCGTGTCCATGACCATGAACGGCGCCGTGCTGCCGGTGCTGGCCGCCTACTTGGTCGCCGCCGAAGAGCAAGGCGTGAGCCAGCGCCAGCTGAGCGGCACCATCCAGAACGACATCCTCAAAGAATTCCTCGTTCGCAATACGTACATTTACCCGCCCGAGCCGTCCCTACGCATCACGACCGACGTCATCCAGTTCGCCAGCGCCGCGCTCCCCAAGTTCAACCCCATCTCGATCTCCGGCTACCACCTGCACGAGGCCGGGGCGACGGCGGCGCTGGAGCTCGGCCTCACGCTGGCGGACGCGCTCGAGTACGTACGCGCGGTGGTCGAGCGCGGGCTCGGCATCGATCAGTTCGCCCCGCGGCTCTCCTTCTTCTTCGCCATCGGGATGGATTTTTTCAGCGAGATCGCGAAGCTGCGCGCCGCGCGCCTGCTCTGGGCCACCTTGTTACGGGAGCGCTACGCCCCCAAGGATCCTCGCTCGCTCGAGCTCCGCACCCACTGTCAGACCTCCGGCATCAGCCTGTCGGCTCAGGATCCGCTCAACAACGTCGTGCGCACCGCGTTCGAGGCGCTCTCCGCGGTGCTCGGCGGCACCCAAAGCCTGCACACCAACGCCTTCGACGAAGCCCTGGCGTTGCCGAGCGATGCCTCCGCGCGAGTCGCGCGCGCGACGCAGCTCGTCTTGCAGCACGAGACGGGCGTGCCCGGGGTCGTCGATCCGTTGGCCGGCTCTTACTTCATCGAGCGGCTCACCCACGATTTGGCGGCACAGGCGCGCGCGGTGCTGGGCCAGGTCGAGGAGGCGGGCGGAATGGTGCGCGCCATCCAGTCCGGGCTCGCGCAGCGGCTGATCGAAACCGCGGCCGCAGAGCGGCAGGCGCGCGTCGACCGCGGGCAAGACGTCATCGTCGGAGTGAACCGCTTCCAGGCCGAGCCGCAGCCGGCGCTTTCGCTGCGGCGCATCGACTCGGGCCGAGTGCGAGAGCTGCAGACCGCGCGGCTCGCGGAGGTGAAGCGCTCACGCAACCAGGCCGAGGTGGAGCGCGCCCTCGCCGAGCTGGCGGAGGCGGCGCGGCGAGGCCTCAATTTGATGCCGCCGAGCGTGAGCGCGATGCGCGCCCGCGCGACCGTAGGCGAGGTCTCGGAGGTTATTTCCGGCGTATTTGGCCGGCACGCGGCAATGAGCCATGCTGTGCGGGGCGTGTACCAAAAGCAGTTCGAGACGGACGAGGCGTGGCTTGCGCTGCGCGAGCGTACCGCCCGTCTGGCCGTGCAGCTCGGGCGACAGCCGCGCATTTTGGTCGCCAAGCTCGGTCAAGACGGCCACGATCGCGGCGCCAAGATCATCGCCTCCGGCCTCTCGGATCTGGGCTTCGACGTCGATCTCGGGCCGTTGTTCCAAACTCCGGCGGAGGTGGCTCGGCGCGCGGTGGACAGTGACGTCCACTTGCTCGGCATCTCTTCGCAAGCGGGGGCCCACGACGAGCTCCTGCCTGCCCTTTTGGAGGAGCTGCGGTCTCTCGGCGCGCCTGACATCCAGGTCGTGCTCGGGGGCATCGTGCCCGCGGAGGACGGCCAGCGCTTGCGGGGGCTCGGGGTGAAGGCCGTGTTCGGTCCGGGTAGCGCCCTGCCGGCGATGGCGGCGGAGCTGCTCGGCTTGCTGGAAGCCGGAGCCGCTCGTGACGGAGTCTGAGCTCGCGCAGCGCCTCAAAAGTGGCGATCGGCGGGCCCTGGCCCGCGCGATCACGCTCGTGGAGAGCACGCGCGCCGAGCACCGGCAGAGCGCGGAAGCGCTGATGGCCGAGCTGATGCCGTTCGCGGGCGGCGCGCACCGCGTGGCGCTCACGGGCGTGCCCGGCGCCGGCAAGAGCACGCTGGTGGACGCGCTGGGAGCGGCGGCGCTCGCAGGCGGGGCACGCGTCGCCGTCTTGGCCGTGGATCCGGCGAGCTCGATCAGCTCCGGTAGCCTGCTGGGCGACGCGGTGCGCATGCAGCGCCTCGCGGCCTCCGAGCGCGTGTTCTTGCGGCCTAGCTCGAACGCGGGCGCGCTCGGCGGCACCGCGCCGGGTACCCGTGAAGCCGTGCTCCTGTGTGAAGCGGCCGGGTTCGACCTCGTCTTGATCGAGACGGTGGGCGTCGGTCAAGCCGAGCATGCCGTGCGCGACGCGTGCGACACCCTGCTGACGTTGACGCTGGCCGGCGCGGGTGACGAGGTGCAGGGCATCAAGCGCGGCTTGCTGGAGGTAACGGACGCGGTGCTGGTGAACAAGACGGACGGCCCGGGCGAGGAGGCGGCGCTCGCGTTTGCCGCCGAGCTCTCCGCGGCGCTGGACCTGCTCCACCGCGGCAACCCGCCTCACGTAGCCGCCGTGAGCGCGCGAACGGAGCGCGGCGTGGCCGAGCTCGTGGAGTGGCTGGCGTCGCGCTTCACGGAGCTTCGCGCGAGCGGCATGCTCGAGGCGCGTCGCCAGGAGCAGCAGCTCCGAGCGTTTGCGGCGTCGCTCTCCCGGGAGCTGCTGCAAGCGCTGCGCGGGGACGCGCGCGTTCGAGCTCTGGAAGCCGAGGTCGCGAGCGGCGCGCGCTTACCGACCGCGGCCGCGCGCGAGGCAGTGCGCTCCCTACTTACCAGCCGCGACTCGAGTTGAGGCAGCGCCGAGCGCGCCGGCCGTCGCCGACGCGCTCTGCTCTGGACGCTGCTACTTCTTGGCCGCGCGCGAGGCCATGAAGTTCTCGACCGTGCGCGTCGTCATCTCCGCGTTCATCACCTCGGGCAGCGCGAGCAGCTCCTTGTGGAGCGAGATGTTCGTGCGGATGCCGCCGATGATGAACTCGTCGAGGGCGCGCTGCATGCGCTTGAGCGCCTGCTCGCGGGTCGGCGCGTGCACGATCACCTTGCCCAACAGGGAGTCGTAGTTGGGCGGCACCGTGAAGCCGCCGAACACCCCGGAATCCACGCGTACGCCGGCGCCGCCGGGCGGGTGGTACTCGGTGATTTTGCCAGGCCACGGCGCGAAGGTCGCGGGGTCCTCCGCCATGATGCGGCACTCGATGGCGTGGCCGCGGAACTTCCACGGACGTGTGTCCGGGATCTCCAGCTTTTCGCCGGCGGCAGCCTTGATCTGCTGCACGACGAGGTCGATGCCGGTGGTCATCTCCGTGACGGGATGCTCCACCTGCACGCGGGTGTTCATCTCCATGAAGTAGAGCTCGCCGCGCTCGTCCAGCAGAAACTCGAGCGTGCCGAGCGTGGTGTAGCCCGTCTCCAGGATCGCCTTTCGGATGACCTCGCCCATCTTGGCGCGCAGCTCGTCCGTCATGGCGGGGCTGGGGGACTCCTCCACCAGCTTCTGGTTCTTGCGCTGCAGCGAGCACTCGCGTTCACCGAGCGTCCACACCTGGCCGTGCTTGTCGGCCAGCGCTTGGAACTCGACGTGGCGCGGCCTCTCCACGAAGCGCTCCAGGTACATCTCCGGGTTGCCGAACGCGGTCATGGCCTCGGAGGTGGCGGACTCGAACGCACGGCGGACCTGGTCCACCCCGCGCACGATGCGCATGCCGCGGCCACCGCCGCCTGCGCGCGCCTTCAGGATGACCGGAAAGCCGATGCGCTCGGCCTCCGACTCCGCGTGCTCCACGTCACGTAGCGCCTCGGTGCCCGGCAAAAGCGGGAGCCCGAAGCGCTTCGCGGCTTCGCGCGCGCGGATCTTGTCGCCCCACAGGCGCATCGCGTCCGCGCTCGGGCCAATGAAGCTGATACCGCACGCCTCTACGATGCGCGCGAACTCGGCATTCTCCGACAAGAAGCCGTAGCCGGGGTGGATGGCATCCGCCGCGGTGATCTCGGCGGCGCTGATGATAGCGGGGATGTGGAGGTAGCTCTTCGAAGCTACCGCGGGCCCGATGCAGACGGCTTGGTCCGCGAAGCGCACGTGCAGGGCACCCGCGTCCGCCTCCGAGTGGACGGCGACGGTCTGAATACCCAGCTCTTTGCAGGCGCGGATCACCCGCACCGCGATCTCGCCGCGGTTCGCGATCAGGACTTTTTTGAACATCAGCCCTTCTTCAACTTGAAGAGCTTCTGGCCGAACTCGACGCTCTTGCCGTTCTCGACGAGGATGTCGAGCACGGTGCCGGCGGCGTCGCTCTCGATTTCGTTCATGAGCTTCATGGCCTCGATGATGCAGAGCGGTTGGCCCTGCTTCACTTGGCTGCCCACCTCACAGAAGTTGGCGGAGTCCGGGCCGGGGGCGCGGTAGAACGTGCCCACGAACGGCGACGTGACGAACACCACGTTCGGGTCCGAGTCTTCCGTCGCCTTCGCAGCGGAGGCGCTGGAAGGGGCGGGGGCGGCGAAAACGGGCGGTGCCGCGTGGACCGCGGGCGCGGCCTTCTTGCCGAGGGACAGCCGCAGCTTCAGCTGCTCGTCTTCGTACTCGAACTCGGAGACGTCGCCCTTTTCGAGAGTCTCGAGCAGGCTCTTCAATTGCTCTAGCGAGATTTGCATGGTGTTTGGCGCTAAGCGGGCCGTGAGGCCGGCGAAGGCGGCGCACGTTAGCTCAGGCCATCTCCTATGCCAACGGGATCGAGAGCCGCGAAATTGCCGCGTCGCGCCACGAATCAGGTCGACTGGTTCAACCTGCGAAGCAGCGCCTCTAGCGCTGCTCGGTACGAATCAGGTCCGAAGCCGGCCACCTTGGCCACGCAAGCGGCGGCGATCACCGAGACATGACGAAAGCTCTCTCGCGCCTCGGGGTTGGAGATGTGCACCTCGACCACGGGGAGGGGAGAGCCCTTGATGGCATCGTGAATCGCGTACGAGGTGTGCGTGTACGCGCCCGCGTTCAGCAAGATGCCCGCAAAGCCGTCGTCGCTCGCCGCGCCGATCCAAGTCACGAGCTCGCCTTCGTGATTGCTTTGCCGACAGTCCACGCTGCCGCCGAGCTCGGAGGCGACGCGACCGAGACCGTCATGAAGCTGGGGCAGGGTCGTCGAGCCGTAGATATGCGGCTCGCGGGTGCCGAGCCGGTCCAGGTTGGGACCGCTCAGCACCAAGATTTTCGGCTTGCTCTTGCTCGACGTGCCGCGACGCGGAGCCGCGCCGCGTGGGCTCAAGCGTCGAGCTCCTGCGCGAGCGAAGGCGCCATGACGCGCAGCAGGTAGCGACCCTTGCCGAGGTTGCCGTCAGGCGACATCGTCATCGCCACGAAATAGGTTTGGTTGATGACGCGCACGAGCGTCACCATTTTTTCACTGCGGAAAGAGACCTCGTTGGTGGCCCCCGCGTCGAGCATCTCGGTGGCGCGCTGGATCGCTTTGACGACCACGCTCACCTCCGCGCCGACCGTCTCGATGTCGAGTGAAGCGCCCTCTCTCGCGTAGCTTTCGAGGGGAATTCCCTCGAAGTCCATGAGTAGCCCGGCGATGCCGCCCTCTGTCCCGGTGACCGCGCGCTGCAGCGCCTCTTTGAACATGGCGGACAATCCTAGCGGGTTTTCCTGATTCGCGTGAATTTTCGCAGGCCTTCCTTGGTAGAGCGGCCGAGGGGCCGGCGAGCGGGGAAAAAAGGCGATAACCGACGCTTGCGGCGCGCGGCCGGCTGAGCGAATGCCGGAGGGGCGGGGGCCGGTGCGAGCGACCTTGACCCTGTGGACGCCGTGCGGCTACCTTCCCCGTCCGCTCCGCCTAGTTAGGTAGGGACCGAACGGTCTCTTAGTGAGCGAGAAGGTAGCCGAGTCTCCGATGCGCGCGCGAGCGGGGGATCCGCCCCGCACAATGACCCAGAAAATCCTCGCTGGTCGCGCGGATGATCTTCAGCTCTCCGCCGACCTGCCGAAGGTCAAGGTGGACCAAGTCATCTTGGCGCGCGATCCCGATCGCGTGATGGCGGAGGTCGCCCTGCTCGGCGGCAAGAAGTGCGTGCCCGAGGTCGGCATCGCGTACGACACGCGCTGCGTCACGCAGGTGACGGACCCTCGGCCCGGCATCGGCGCGCGCGCCTACCGAGACGCCTTGGCGCTCGGCATGCTCGTCGCGCGCCCCGGGATTGGCTTTCCGGCGCAAGTGCACCTCGAGCGCTTCGGCAGTCCCGCGCGTCTCGCTCTGACGGACGAGCCGCGGCTGGCTGCGCTCGGCGGCTCCGGCATGCTCACGCTCGTGGCTGCGCCGGCGCAGCTGGCGGAAGCGCTCGTCACCGGCGCCGCGCTCCTGCGCCCGCCGCGCAGCGTGCAGGTGCTGCTCTCGGGCCGCGTCCGGCCGTTCGTGTGCGTGCGCGACGTGGGGCTGGAGCTCATCCGTCGCGGCTTGGGCGACGCGATTCGGCGCATTGACGTCGAGCACGGCGCGCCCGTCGTCATCGAGTTCGCGGGGCCGAGCGCAAGGCTCCTTTCGGTCTCCGAGCGCGCGATTTTGGCGGCATTGGCCCCCCAGCTCGGCGCCGCCGCCTCCGTCTTCGTGAGCGACGAAAAGACCGAGGTCTACCTGCGGGACCAACGGCGCTCCAAGGCGCACCGCAGCCTGCTGCCGGACCCGGGGGCGCCGTGCGACGACGTCATCACGGTGGACCTCTCCGCGGTGGACCCGCTCATCTTGGATGAGGATGGCCAAGTCAAGCCGGTGCGCGAGCTGGCGGGCAAAGCCGTGACCCAAGTCATCCTCGGGGGTGACTCTGGCGCTTCGCTGCGAGACCTGCTCGCCGCGGCCGCCCTGCTGAAGAGCAAGCGCGTGCCGCCGAAGCTGGACCTGCTCGTCGCCCCGCCGTCACGGCAAGCACTGGAGGTGCTGGCTCAGTCCGGCGCGCTCGTGGATCTGATCGCCACGGGAGCTCGCGTGGTGGAGCCGGACTCGCGCTTGCTCACGGGCGAGCTCTATCCGCCGCCTGCTACTGGCATCTCGATGCGCGCGTTCGACGCCGAGCCGAGCGCGCCGCACCTGGAGCGCGCGGTCGTCGCTTCGGCCGAGACCATTGCGTTCGCGGTCGCCACGGGCGCGGTCGGGGATCCACGCTCCTTCAAACGCCCGGTCCGAGTCACGGTGCCCCGCACCTTGCCGACGGATGACGTGCTCATCGTGCGCAAGGCCAAGGGCAAAGGAAAGGAGCCGGAAGGGACGAAGCTCCCCGCCGCCGAGGCCCCGCGCGCCTACGGGTTTACCGGCGCCACGACCCTCGCCATCTCCGGAGTACGAGGCGTACCAACGCAGCCGAGCGCCCTCGTGCTGGAGTCGCTGGACGACGTGCGCTGGGTGGCGCGCCGCGCTGCCGAGCTCGCCGAGAACGTGCGCGCGGTCATCGCGCCATTCATCCCGACCTCCCTCGTGCCCGTGCTCGCTGGACTCGGCATCCTCGCTCTTCGTGGCGAGCTGGAGGTCGTGCGCAAGCTGAAGACGCAAGCCAGCCTGGCGTTGCCAGAGCCGGAGTCGTGGAGCGGTAAAGCGACGATTTCGGCTCAAGCGGGCGGGCAAACCATCGATCTGAGCTTGCTCGCGGTCGGCGCGGAGCGGGAGTGGACGCGCGTGGGCACCGCTCGAAGCGCCGCGCCGCTGGCGAAGCGCTGACGAATTGGACTATCGTCCGACCCGTGAAAACGGGACTTTTTGCGGCGTGTTTCGGCTTGGCACTCGGCGTCGCGTCGAACGTGCAGGCGGCGGATCCGGACGGCGCCGGCGCGGAGTCGGCACCGCTAGACGATCCCGCGCCTGAGGCGACGTCGAAGAGAGCCGAGGCTCCCGCGGAGAAAGCCGGTGGCGAGCCAGCCGAGGACCGGTTCGGTCACGGCATGCAATTCGGTCTGCGTGCCGGCATCACCGGCGGCTATCGCATGATCTTCCGCTACGACAAGTCTCCCTTCTGTCGCGAGCCGGAGGCCAAGGCAGACAAGGACCAGCAGAAGTTCTGCGGCAACGGCGCGCCCCCCGCGCTCGACCTCGCTCTCAGCTTCGCGCCGCTAGATTTCGTGGAGCCGTACGTGTGGGCGCGCTTCGGCCTCTCCGGGGAGGCTTCCACCAATACCAAGGCGCTCACCGCGTTCGGCCTCGGCGCGCGCATCTACACGATGAGCGACTCCAAGCTCAAAATCTTCGTGGAGCCGGCGATCGGCATGGAGGTCGAAGGCGGCGCCGGCAACCCGCGCTGGGTTTTCCGCGACACGAATCCGCCCGGCCAGCGCCCTGAGTACAAGAAAGACTTCTTGGTGCACCTGGGCGTCGGTCCTCAGTACGACTTCGCGCGCGCGTTCGGTATCTACGTACACGCCGGCATCACCACCGGGGTGCTGCGCTACATCCACACTCAGCTGGAGCTGAGCGGCGGCGTGCAGCTGCGAGTCCCTTGAGAGGCTGACCGACGGTGGCTCGTCCATTCAGGGTGCTTGGCGTTCAGCAAATCGCGGTCGGGGCACCTTCGCGTCAGCCGCTGCGGCGGCTGTGGTGCGAGCTGCTCGGCGTCCCTCACGTCGGCAGCTACGAGAGCGAAGCCGAAAACGTCGTCGAAGACATCCTGCGGGTAGGCGGCGTGGAAATAGACCTCATGCAGCCGCTGGACGCGGGGCGCGCGCCCCGTGTCCACGAGCCGGCCCTCAACCACGTGGGGCTTTGGGTGGATGATCTGCGTGCCGCGTACGCGTGGCTGGAGGCGCAGGGCGTCCGCTTCACGCCGGGCGGCATTCGCCGGGGCGCAGCGGGCCACGACGTGTGCTTCATTCACCCCAAGCCGAGCATCGAGCGACCGGAATCGGGGCAGGGAGTGCTCATCGAGCTGGTTCAGGCACCGCCCGACGTGGTGGCGGACCTCGGCTCGCGTTAGAGTCCCGGAGTTGTCTCCGCCTCGCACGCTCGTCTCGCGACGCACGGCGCTCCGAACGGTGATTGCCGGCGCGGTCGGCGTCGGACCGCTTGGCTGCACCTCGAGCAGCTCGAGCGAGGTCTCGGCGGCGCGTCTTCGCCTCGCCGCGGAGACGTCCTCGGCGGGGGGCTGCCCGCTCCACCGAGGCGGTGAGCGCTTCGACCAGCCGCACTCCAAGCGCGACGGCCGCGAGTTTCCCAAGGCTCCGGTCAAGGAGAGCGTGGAGGTCGCCATCATCGGGGGCGGTCCGAGCGGCTTGTGCGCGTTGCATGCGCTGCAGGGGCGCGACGCCGTGCTCCTGGAGAAGGAAGCTCACCTCGGCGGCAACTGCACGAGCGACAGCTGGGAGGGCGTGAAGTTCTCCACCGGCGCGGCGTTTTTTACCGCCGGCGACACGGCGCTCGTGGAGCTGATGAGCTCCATCGGCGCGCCCGCGCTCCCGATCGCGGGGGGGGACGTGCTGGTCGTCGGCGGCGAGCCCTTCCACGACTTCATGGGCGACGGCGCGCGGCGGCTGCCGTTCGAGCCGAGCGTGCGAGAAGCCTTTCGACAATCCGCAGCGAGCGCCAGCAAGCTGCGCCGAGCCGTCCCCGAGAGCGAGCTGGACGCGCAGAGCTTCGCCGATTTCCTGCGGCCGTACCCGGCGGAGCTGCGTCAATTTTGGGACCGCTTCGGGGCGTCCAACTGGGGCGCAGGCGCCGAGCACACCTCGGCGCGCCTCGGCTTGTCCGCATACGGCTGGCTTCGCGGCGACGAAGAAGGTCGGCTCAGCTATCCGGGCGGGCTCGGGGCGGCCGCGACCGCGCTCGGCGCCCATCTGAGCGTCGCGCTCCCGGGGCGCGTCCGCACCTCCACCTTCACTCACGAGCTGGAGCTGGAGGCGAACGGGCGCTCCGTGCTGATTCACACGTTGAGCCACGGGGAGCCTCACACCATCCGCGCGCGCCGCGTGATCGTCGCGGTGCCGAAGTTCTTCGCCGAGCGCTTGCTGCCTCAGGTGGGCGCCGACCAGCGCGCGGCGATGCGGGAGCTCCGCTACACGCCGTACCCCGTGTTCAACGTTTGCCTGAACGACGTCGGCCCGGAGCTCGCGTACGATAGCTGGTTCTTGGATGCGCCGTTCTGCGACGTGATCCCAGCGGATTGGGTGCTCTATGCAGGTCGGGGACCCCGGCCGCGCAAGACCGTGCTCACGGTCTATCACCCGCTGCCGGAAGGTCAGCGCGCTCACCTGCTCGACGACGAGCGACTCGTCGCGATGGCCGACGACGTCGTGCTCTATTTGGAACGACACTTCCCCGGCCTTCGCAGCAAGGTAGCGGAGACCCGGGTGTATCGACGCGGTCACGCGCTGCCCATCCCGGCGCCGGGCCAGCTAGCGCGGGCCGCGCTTGCTTCCCGCCCGTTCGGGCCCATCGCGTTTGCTCACAGCGACAGCCGGGGCGACGTTTCCGCGTTTGCGGGGGCGCAGCGCGCGGCAGAGCAAGCGGTCGCGGCGCTGGACTGAAGCGACGCTCAGCCGGACCCAGCGACGGCCAGGTAGCGGATGATGGCCTGGGCTTCGGCGTCGCTCAGCTTGACGCCGTTCTTCTCGCGCATCTCACCGACTTCGGCTTCCCAGCGCTCGGCGGTGAGGTCCGCGGGCGGCTTCAGCGTGTGGCAGCTACCGCAGCGACTCACGTACAAGGTACGGCCTTGTGAAAGCTCGGTCAGCGTGAGGTCCGGAAAGCGAGCCGTGCCCCGCGAAGCGTCGGCTTGGGTCGGTCGTGGGATGGGCGAGGCGCCGCACGCGGTGAACGCGGCGACGAGCAGGAGGAGAGTGAGCCTGGTCATAGCAATAGCCCTGCGATGAGCCGAACTTCGAGCCGCTCGTGATGGTTCAGATCCAGGCGGCTCCCGTCCGTAGGTTCGGAAAAAGCGAGCAGCTGAGGCTGCACGCCGAGCGCCGCCCACCAGCGCTCGTCGGCGACGCGCGCCACCGGTCCGCCGAACAGGGTGCTGCTCTTCTCGTCGCCGGAGAGGCCGAGCGGCGCGCGGAGCTCCAAACCCAGGCTCAGGCTCGGCGCCAGCTCGTACGCGGCGGCTACGCTCGGCTCCAGCACGAACGCGCTCGCGAGCTCGGAGCCGCTCGGACCGCGGCGCGGCACGAGGAGCAGGGCACCCAGGACGTTGGCGGCGAGCAGTACGCGGCCCACGCTGCGGTCCACGATCATCCGCGCCCCCAGCACGTTGCGACTGGGGCCGAGCGTCGCGCGCAGCTGGACCGCCGAGCCGAGCGCGTCCGCCGTCGGATCCGTGAGCTGGTACTTGAGCTCGGCGGCGGCGCCTGACAGCTCCGAGCGCGATGCTCGCGAGAGCTGCCTCGTGAGTGAGTCCGCAACGACGTCCTCCGTGACGGTGGAGAAGGTCCAGAACAAGGACAGCTCCAGGCCGCGCGCGAGGCCATGCTCGAGCTGTAGCTCCCCGTCCAGTCGACTGTAGTAGCGGCGGCGCCCAACGCTGAACGTCGTCCAGGGCGCCAGCTCCGACCGACCCGGCGCCAGCACCTTGGAATCGTGCGTCGTCACGAACGAGCGCTGCGTCGCATGCGCTGGCGCGCTCCACATCGCCACCCCAGCAGCGAGCAGCGTGAACCAAGAGGCGCGGGGCATGAAGCTCAGGAGCCTGAGCGTAGCTAGATGAAATCGAGAGTCAATCGCGCCTGTAAGTCAGCGATTTAACTCGATATTGTGCGCCAATTACGGGCGCGCGCGTTTGGGCTTACGACCCACCTGCTCGGCGTGGAAGGCGCTCGGGCAAAGCTCTTGGGCAGGGCAGGCGGCGCAGGCTGGCTTCTGGGCGGTGCAGATTCGGCGACCGTGGAAGATCAGCGTGTGGGAGAGCGGATCCCACAGGGTGCGCTCGAACAGCTTCATCAAGTCCTGCTCGATCTCGAGCGGCTCGGTGTGCTTCGTGAGCGCCAGCCGCTGGCTGATTCGCTGCACGTGCGTGTCCACCACGACGCCTTCTGGCGCTCCGAAGGCGACGCCGAGCACGACGTTCGCGGTCTTGCGCCCAACCCCCGGCAGCTTCACCAGCTCGTCGAGCGTGCGCGGCACCTGACCGCCGTGCTTTTCCAGGAGCTGCTGGGAAAGGCCGACGATGTTCTTCGTCTTCTGACGGAACATGCCGATCTTCGACAGCACTTGCTCCACTTCGGCCGGGTTGGCGCTGGCGAGCTCGCGCGGACCAGGCCAACGCCGGAAGAGCTCGGGCGTGATCTTGTTGACCATCACGTCCGTGCTCTGCGCGGACAGCACCGTGGCCACGATGAGCTCGAACGGAGTGGTGTGGTCGAGCTCGCAGTGCGCGTCGGGGTGCCGCTCGCGGATGACGCGGTAAAGCTCCCCCGCCCGCGCGGCGTCCGCCAGCTTGGGCTTCTTGGCAGGACGCGGCGCTTGCTTGGCCGCCTTGGCGACTAGCTTTTGGGCCTTGCTGACGTGCTTGGTCGCGGTTGGGGCGGCCTTTTTCTTAGCTTTCTTGGCCGCCATCCTCGCCCTCGGGTTCGGTGCGGCCCGAGCTCGAGGCTCCGCTCTCTTCGGAGTCGTCGCCGCCGTCGGCGCTCAGTGCGGGTTCGGCCTCGCCCTCTGCAGCGGGGTCACCCTCGGCGGCGCCTTCGTCGTCCAGACCCGCCACGACGCTTTCGCCGATTGGCTCGATGGCGACGATGCGCTCGTCCTCCGCGATGCTCATGAGCTTCACGCCCTGAGTGTTGCGGCCCGTTTCTCGGATGCCTTCGACGGGGGTGCGGATGGTCTGACCCCGATCCGTGATGAGCATCACCTCGTCCTCCGGCTTGACCATCGCGATGCCGACTACCGGCCCGTTGCGGTCACTGCACTCGATGAGGATGATGCCCTTGCCGCCGCGGTTCTGCTGGCGGAACTCTTCGAGCACCGTGCGCTTGCCGTACCCGCGCTCGCACACGGCCAGAACGAACTGCCGCTCCGGCTCCGTGCGCGCGAGGCCGACGACCTCGTCGCCTTCGGCCAGATCGATGGCTTTCACGCCGGCCGCGCCGCGACCCATCGGGCGCACCTGAGTCTCGTCGAAGCGGATGCTCTGCCCGGTCTTGGTCGCGATCAGGAACTCGGCTTTGCCGTCGGTCACGATGGCGCTGAGGAGCGAGTCCCCGTCGACCACTTTCACGCCGATGATGCCCTTATCCCGGTAGTTTTCGTACTCGGGGAGCTCGGTCTTCTTGATCTGACCGCCGCGCGTGATGGTCGTCACGTACCAGCCGGCCTCGATCGCCGAAACCTGAGCGATGGTGGCCACCTTCTCCTCCGGCGCGAGCTCGAGGAAGTTCACGATGGCGCGGCCCTTCGCGTTGCGGGCGGCTTGCGGCACCTCGTACACCTTCTTCACGAACACCTTGCCAGAGGTTGAGAAGAAGAAGACGAAGCTGTGCGTGCTGCCGATGAACAGCTGCGTGACGAAGTCATCGTCGTCGCGCTGCTCCATGCCTTGCGTACCCTTGCCACCGCGCTTTTGAGCTCGGTACGTGGAGACGGGCGTGCGCTTGATGTAGCCGGAATGCGAGATGGTCACGACCATCTCCTCTTCTTGAATCAGGTCTTCGACCTGAATCTCGGCCTCGTTGTCGACGATCTCGGTGCGGCGGGCGTCGCCGTGCTTCTGCTTGACCTCTTCTAGCTCGCTGACGATGAGCGCCATCAGCACCCGCTCGTCCGCCAAGATGCCTCGCAGGCGCGCGATTTCTTCCGAGAGCTCGCCGTACTCCTTGGCGAGCTTTTCTTGCTCGAGCCCGGTGAGGCGAGCCAGGCGCATCTCGAGGATCGCCTTTGCCTGGCGCTCCGACAGCCGGTACTCGCTGCGGTCCCTCGCGGCCGCGATCTCGGCTTCGGGCCTGCCGGCGCGCCGCACGAAGTCTTCCAGGCCGCGCAGCGGGAGCTGCATCAACGCCTGAAGCGCTACCTCGGGGTCGCGCGATTGCCGGATGGTCTTGATCACCAAGTCCACCTCGGTGATGGCCATGCCCAGGCCCTCGACGATGTCGCGCTGGCCCTCGGCCTTGGCGAGCTCGAAGCGCGTGCGCCGGCTGACGACGTCCCGCCGGTGCTCCACGAACAGGCGCAGAGTCTCTTTCAGGTCGAGCACGGCGGGACGGCCGTCCACGATCGAGAGGTTGATGATGCCGAAGGACGTCTGCAGGTCCGTCATGCGGTAGAGCTGGTTCAGCACTACCGTCGGGAACACGTCCTTCTTCAGCTCCAGCACGAGGCGCATGCCGTCACGGTCGCTCTCGTCGCGCGCCTCACGGATGCCTTCGATGCGCTTGTCGCGCATCAGCTCGCCGATCTTGGCGTGGAGGCGCGCCTTGTTGACCTGGTACGGGAGCTCCGTCACCACGATCTGCTCACGGTCGGCGCTACCCTGTACCTTCTCGACCTCGCTGCGGGCGCGCATGACCACACTGCCGCGGCCGGTCATGTAGGCTTGGGCGATGCCGGAGCGGCCGTAGATCATGGCCGCGGTCGGAAAATCCGGCCCCTTCACGAAGCGCATCATGTCCGCGACGGTGCAGTCGGCGTTGTTGATGAGGTGGACGGTCGCGTCGATCACCTCCACCAGGTTGTGAGGCGGAATGTTGGTCGCCATGCCGACCGCGATGCCGCCGGAGCCGTTGACGAGCAGGTTCGGAAAGCGCGCCGGAAGCACGTCCGGCTCTTCCGACGACTCGTCGAAGTTCGGCGAAAAGTCGACCGTCTGCTTGTCGATGTCGGTCATCAGCTCGCTGGTGATGCGAGCCATCCGGCACTCGGTGTAGCGGTAAGCCGCCGCGGGGTCGCCGTCTACCGAGCCGAAGTTGCCTTGGCCGTCCACGAGCATGTGGCGCATGGAAAAATTCTGCGCCATGCGGACCAGCGCGTCGTACACGCTCGCGTCGCCGTGGGGGTGATAGTTGCCGAGCACCTGACCGACGACCTTGGCGCACTTGCTGTACGAGCCGCCGGGGGAGAGGTTCAGGTCGCGCATCGCGTAGAGGATGCGGCGATGGACGGGCTTCAAGCCGTCGCGCACGTCGGGGATGGCGCGCCCGATGATCACGCTCATCGCGTAGTCGAGATACGACGTGCGCATCTCGTCTTGAATGCTTATCGGCTGCTCCGCCGGATGGTTTGGCTGGGTGGGGTCGTCTTGCATTCGACTTCGGTCCTGTGGCTAGCGCACGCGCTGCAGCATCTGGAAAACGACGACGAGCGCGACCAGGAACACGAGCCACAGCCAAGGCTTGTTTCGTGGCTCGGCTACCGGGCTCGGCTTGGTCTGCTCGAGCACGGCGAGCCGCGCGTCCAGGTCGCGCACGCGCGCTTCGATTTGAGAAAGTCCGTCTTCGAGCAGCAGCTCCAGGCGGTCCGCGGGCTTACCGGCGGACAGGAGCGTGTCGCTGCCCTCCGCGGCGACGCGGGGCGCATCTTCCGCCACCGACGCGCGCAGGCTGCTCTGGGGCAGCGGCGTCTCCGCCGGCTCTGGCGTCTCGACGCTGCCCTTCACCACCTCGCCGCTCACACGGGGGGTGGTGGGGGCGCCGCTCGTAGGGGCGGCG
>SECP01000092.1 GCA_004193285.1 Myxococcales bacterium
CCACCGCTGCGAGCACCGCCGCCGCCGCCGCCACCGCCGCCACCGCCACTGCCGGACAAGATGATGTTCGAAGCGACGATCTCCGTGCGGTAACGCTTGTTACCCTCTTTGTCGTCGTAGCTCGAGGTGCGAAGGCCGCCCTCGATGAACAGGCGAGAACCCTTCGTCAGGAATTTGCCGAGCGCCTCCGCCCGCTTGCCCCACACCACGACGCTATGCCACTCCGTGCGCTCCTGCCGGACGCGGTTCTTGTCCAGGTACGTTTCGCTCGTGGCAAGGCGTAGCTTGAGCACCGACTGGCCGCCGGACGTGACCCGCAGCTCCGGATCGGCACCCAAGTTTCCCAAAAGCATGACGCGGTTCAGTCCTTCAGCCATTTCGAATTCCTCGGGTGTACTCGTGGCCGTTCAGCCTGCTCGCGTCAAGCGACGGCCGGACATTGCTTGACCATCGGACCTCTCGGCCAGACGCGCGCTACGCGGCGCTCGGCGGCGGATCAGCCCGCGCTCACGCCGCGTGAAGCCGGCACGGAGGCGACCCCGGACTCCAGCTCCGCGAGCAGCGATGCGACCTCGCCCCGGAGCTCCAACAGGCGCGCCCGCAGGGTGACGCGCTTGTCCTGCTCCACCGCCGGCGCCGGCTCCGCGCCGCCTTCGCGCAGCTTCTTTCGCGCGCCCGCGATCGTGAAGCCGTGGCTGTACAGCAGATCTTTGACGGTGAGCAGCTTCTCCACGTCCCGACGGGAGTAGATGCGCTGACCCTTGCGCGACTTCTGCGGACGAATGGAGCGAAACTCGGTCTCCCAGTAGCGAAGCACGTGTGGCTCCACCCCGACGATGTCCGACACCTCGCCGATGCGATAGTAGAGCTTGACCGGATGCTTAGGGTCCACGTCGTGGCTCCCCTTCAAGCGTCCTTGGCCGCGGCCGCTTCGGCCGGCGCCGCCACGTGCTCGTCGCCATTGAGGGCTTGCTTGAGTAGTTGGCTTGCCTTGAAGTTCAGAACGCGACGCTCCGTGATCGTGATGGGCTCGCCCGTCTGTGGGTTTCGCCCCTGGCGCTGACGCTTGTCACGCAGCACGAAGTTGCCGAAGCCCGAGATCTTGATCTTTTCCCCTCGCCCGAGCGTCTCTTTCATGGTCTCGAAGACCAAGTCCACGAGATCAGCCGACTCCTTCTTGGAGAAGCCGCCGAGCCGCGTATACACAGCGTGTACGATGTCTGCCTTGGTCACGATGGCCTCGTTGCGAAGTGGGGCTCGATTCCCGTTACCGGCGCGCCCGAGCGGCTGGTTCAGCGAAAATAGTACCGAGCCACCTACGGAAGTCCATAGCCAAGGCGCGGCGCCGTAGCGCTCTTGCCGGCTGCGGTCCCGCGCCTGCAGGCCCCGACTCCCGGGCGCGCGCTCCTCGCGACCGCGAGCCCAGACACCGAGTCATCGCGGGAGGGCAGACAACCGCCTGCCCTCCTCCGCTCGGCCGAATAGCCGATTAGGCGGCCAGACCCGGAAGGTCCTCGGTCTCCGCGTCGCCCTCGCCCGGGGCGGAGATGCGGTCCGGCGCGGGCACGGGGCGGCCCAGCTGCTCGAACATGACCTGGCTGGCCACGTAGCCGTAACCGAGCGTGAACAGAGCGGCGAACGGGGCCGCGAAGTAGTGGGCGGTCTCGATCGAGGCCACGACGCTGGCAGCGCTAATCAGACAGAGAGCGAGCTCCGCCAGCGGCAACTTTGCATGCTGGAAGTAGCGACCGGCAACACTACCGCGCTTGGGAGTACGAATGAACTCGCCGGCCATCTTCGTCAGACCGTCGAACACGGCGGCGGTCAGGTGCGGCGCCAGGCCCGCGCCGAGCGCGATGAGCGCAGGCAGGCGCTTGGCAGCGCCCCAGCCGGAACGCCCCTGAGCGACCTCGGCCGTGATGTAGAAGGTGGCAATCGACCCCGTGGCTCCGAAGCAGAGCGGCAGGTCGATGAGCAGCATCGTCCGCAGATCCGTCGCGGGCATGTAGATGAGCGCGGGCAGCAAGAGCAGGCTGAGCAGCACCATCATCGGGTAAGCGAAGTGCGGGAGCATGTGGAAGCACGCTTCCACGCGCTGGCCGAGAGAGAGCTTGGACGAGACGACCCGCTTGAGGAGCTTGCGTGCGGTTTGCACGGTGCCCTTCGCCCAGCGGAACTGCTGAGCGCGGAACGCGGACATGTCTTCCGGCAGCTCCGAAGGCGTCAGCACGTCACTGCGGTAGACGAAGCGGTAACCCGCCATCTGCGCGCGGTACGACAGATCCAGGTCTTCCGTCAGGGTGTCGTGCTGCCAGCCACCGGCCGCGTCGATCGCCGCGCGACGCCAGATGCCGCCGGTGCCGGAGAAGTTGAAGTAGTGGGCAGCGCCGAAGCGCGCGCGGTTTTCCACCATATGGTGGCCGTCCAGCATCAGGGCTTGGACTTGGGTGAAGAGGCTGCGGTCACGGTTCATGTGACCCCAGCGCGTCTGCACCATGCCGATGCGCGCCTCTTGAAAGTGGCCCACGACTTGGCGCAAGAAGTCCGCCTGGGGAATGAAGTCCGCGTCGAAGATGGCGACGAGCTCACCCTTGGCGGTCTTCAAACCATAATCCAGCGCGCCCGCCTTGTAGCCGTGGCGCGTCGGCCGGCGCACGTGCTGCGCGTCGATGCCTCGCGCGATGAGCGCGTCCACCGCTTCACGAGCGATGCGCACCGTCTCGTCCGTCGAGTCGTCCAGCACCTGAATCTCGAGCTTGTGGGCTGGGTAATCCAACTTGCCGGTTGCCTCGATCAGACGGGCCGCGACCGTGGCCTCGTTGAAGATGGGCAATTGCACCGTCACGATTGGCAGCGCGTCCTCCGCGATCTCCACGCGGCGCTCGCCGACCTGAATGCGCCGGCGATGCAGCCAGCACTGGTAAACGAGGAGGGCGCGGTGCGCGCCGTAAGTACAGAGGACGACGAGAACTGAGCAGTAAGCCGCCAAAAGGAGGATTTGCATCGCTTCGCCTAGCGACTACCAACCCTCCGCGCGCGGATTGTCACCGAAATGTAATTCAGTGTACGACCCTGTCGGGTGAGCGTCGGCCGGGCGCCCGATATCACCCGCCGCGGCTATTGATGTGGGCGCCGCTGGCGGCAAGCTGGCAAGAGCTCAGAACCCGACGTCCGGCCCCGCCGCAGGACCGGGAGGCTTGGGCGGACGCACCGGCTGATGGGGGGGCGCGACCGGGCGATAGGGCTTCACCGTCGTCGCCGCCGCGCTAGCAGGCGGAGCAGCGGAGAGTGCCGGTTCGGGCGGCGCGGTCGCGCTAGCAGCGGCGGTGGCCGGCGGCGCCAGTGGGGGCGCGGCCGTCACCGCTACCTCGGCCGTCGGCTGCGCTACGGGAGCGAGCGGAGCAGCGACCTCAGCCGCGGGAGCCAGCAGCTTGAACGCGACCCCCACCCCGATGCCGAGCACCACGACTGCGGCTGCCACCGCGGCGATGATGGCGCCCGTGCTCCGCGAAGAGGAGGGCGCGGGCGTTTGCGTCGTCGGCGCGCCTGTCGCCATCTGCAAGGTGCTCGCGGTCGCGGCTGCGGGGTACACCCCGTGCGGCCCCGAGCGATCGGCAGCGGGATAAGGAGTCACCGGCAGGACCGCGGGCGGAGTGTACGCGCCCGAGCCAGGCATGAGCCCGGGGGTCGACGTGGCGCCGGGGCCGCTCGCGAAGCTGTGCATCGGGATGTCCGCGGTGGAGTAAGCCCCTCTTACCGGCAGGCCGCACACCGCTCCCAGTGACTCCGCCAGCTCGCTCGCGGTGGAGAAGCGCCCCTCGGGCTCTCGGCAGAGCGCCTTGGTGAACCACGCGTCGAAGCCAGGGGGCGCGTCCGGCGCGAGCTGCGACGGTACCGGCAGAGGCGCCGTGCAAAGCTTGACGAGTAGGTCCCCCACCGCTTCGCCATCGAACGGCAGCTGACCCACGATGCAGCGGTAGGCAATGACGCCGACCGACCAAAGATCCGAGCGGTGGTCCACGCTGCGCAGACCCCGCGCTTGCTCCGGGCTCATGTAGTACGGCGTGCCGAGCACGGAGCCCGTGCGCGTCGCCGACGAGTTACCGAGCTGATTGTCCGTGAACTTGGCGATGCCGAAGTCCACCACCTTCACGACGTCCGCGCCGTCCTCCTCGTCCCAAACGAGGAAGACGTTCTCCGGCTTGAGGTCGCGGTGCACGATGCCGGCCGCATGCGCCTTCGCGAGCGCGCGGCAAACCTGCATGACGATGCGCGCGGCTTCACGCGCGGGGATGCGACCCACTCGGTCCAGCCGCTTGTCCAGCGGCTCACCGCGCAGGTACTCCATCACGATGAACGGACTGCCGTCGTCCGTGACGCCGTGATCGTACACCTCCACGACGTGCTTGCTCCGCAGACGGGCCGCGGCGCGCGCCTCGTTCTCGAAACGGTTTCGCGCCTCCGGGCTCTCTGCATACTCCGACTCGATGAACTTCACCGCGACGTGCGTACCGAGCGTGGCGTGCGTGCCCTCCCAGACGGAGCCCATACCTCCGCGCCCTATCAGCGTGGTGAGCCGATATTTCCCCGCCACCAATCCTTGGGGAGCAACGTCTTGTGCCACCGAGCGCCCAGAGTAGCGACCATTGGCGGGCGGCGCCACATCGCTCGCGCGAAGATGGGTGGTCATTGTGTCGATTACGCTCGAAGGCTCTTTCGCCTTCCTCGCTCGCCGCACACGTCGCGTCGCCTTCACCGCGAAACAATCTCAGCGAGTGCGCGATGCGGAGCTGGGGGCTAGGCCCCTTGGCCGGCGCGCCTCGGCACTCAGGTCCGTAGGGTCGTGTTAAGACGGCGCGGCCATGGCAACGCGGCTATTTCCTCCCGGTTCCGACGACGTCATCTATGTCGTCGATCTCTCGAGCTACGTGCTCCGCGCCTACCACGCGGTCGCGCCCCTCTTGAGCCCTGGCGGGGAGCCAACGGGCGCCGTGCACGGCATGGTCAATATGTTGGAGCTCATGCTCCGCGAGCAGACGCCGCGGCTCTTGGCAGTGGCACTGGACTCGGGGCGGGAGACGTTCCGAAAGCAAATCTACTCCGACTACAAGGCCAATCGGCCGCCCGCGCCCGACGACCTCCGTAGCCAGCTCCAGCGCTGCGAGCAGATCGTGAACGGCTTTCATGCCGCGATTTACAAGCAAGACGGCGTGGAGGCGGACGACCTCATCGCCACCGTGGTGCGCCGCGCTCGCGAGGATCACCTCAAGGTGGTGATCCTGGCGGCGGACAAGGACCTGATGCAGCTCGTCGGAGAAGATGTCTTGCTTTGGGACACCATGCGCAGCCGAGTCATCGGCGTGCCCGAGGTAGAGGAGCGCTTCGGGGTGCGGGTCGACCAGCTCCAGGACCTGCTCGCCCTCATGGGCGACACCTCCGACAACATCCCCGGGGTGCCTTCGGTCGGGCCCAAGACGGCCATGGAGCTCCTCAAAGCGCACGGGACGCTGCAGGGCATCTACGACAACCTCGACAAGATCGCGAAGAAGGGCCTGCTGCAAAAGCTCACGGAGCACCGCGAGCAAGCCTTCTTGAGCCAGAGGCTGGTCGCCCTCAAGGACGACTGCGACATCGTCGTGGATCGTGAAGCGCTCACTTACCGGGGGCGCGACGTGGAAAAGCTCGGCGCAATTTACAGTGAGCTCGGCTTCACGCGCCAGCTGGGGCTGCTCACGGCAGCGCCGGCGGTCGCGCCGAGCCAGAGCGCGCCGCCCGCCGGCGGCGCCGCGTCCGCGCGAGCGGGCATGACTCAAATGGGCCTTCCGCTCAGCGGGCCCTCCGGCGCGGCCGCCGCGCCCCCGCCCGCGCCGCGCCCGGTGGCGACCATCCCCGCAGATTACGGCACGCTCTTCACACCGACCGAGATTGCCGAGTTCGCGGCGAGCTTGCGCGCAGAAGGCCAAATCGGGCTCGAGATCGTGACCACCGAGGACAGCCCGACCCGGAGCGCGCTGGTGGGGCTCGCGCTCGCAGGTAAAAACGGGCGCGCTCGTTACGTGCCGATCGGGCACCGCCTGATGGGCATCCCCAAGCTGCCGAGCGCGACGGAGCTCGGCGAGGCGCTCGGGGGGTTGCTGTCCGCGGAGGGCGGCGCGGTCGTGTCCGCGCACGACTTGAAGCGCGCCGACATCGCGCTCAGTAAGCTCGGCGTGCGTATCGGGCGCTACGGCTCGGACGGCGCGCTGGCAAGCTACCTGATCGATCCAGAGACGCGGCACGACCGCGTGTCGCTCGCGCAGCGCGAGCTCGGCCTCGTTACGGGCACTTTGGAGGAGCTCGCAAAGCCGGCGCGCGGCAAGCGCGTACCGGTGGACGAGCTGCTCATCGAGCCCGTCTCCAGCTGGGCCTGCGAGAACGCCGACTACAGCCTGCGGCTGGCCTCGCGTCTGGGCGAGAAGCTCGACGATCACGGGCTCACGCCCCTGTACCGCGATCTGGAGTTGCCGCTCGCGCAAGAGCTGAGCGACATGGAGCTCAACGGTGTGCTCGTGGATCAGAAGGTGCTCAGCGACCTCGGCCGCCAGTGCGACGCCGAGATCGTCCGGCTGGAGCAGGAAGCGCACCGCGTGGCCGGGCGCGAGTTCAACCCCAACTCCCCCCGCCAGCTCGAGACGCTGCTCTTCGATGAGCTCGGGTTGAAGCCGCTGAAACGCACCAAGACGTCCCGCTCGACGGATGCGGAGACCCTCGAGGCGCTCAGTGACAAGCACGAGCTGCCGCGCGTGATTTTGGAGCTGCGCCAAGTGAGCAAGCTCAAGGGCACGTACATCGACGCGCTCCCGAGCCTGCTGGACCCGAAGACCGGCCGCGTGCACAGCTCTTGGGAGCAAGCGGTGGCGGCGACCGGGCGCCTGTCGTCCACCGATCCCAACCTGCAGAACATTCCCATCCGCACCGAGCTCGGGCGGCGCATTCGCGCGGCGTTCGTGGCGCAGCCTGGTCACCGGCTGGTGAGCGCGGACTATTCGCAGATCGAGCTGCGCGTGTTGGCGCACCTCTCCCAAGACCCGGTCCTGTGCGAATCGTTTCGCACCCGGGAGGACGTTCACCAACGCACGGCGATGGAAATCTTCGAAGTGAAGGCGGAGGAGCTCACGCGCGAGATGCGCACGCGCGCCAAGGCCGTGAACTTCGGCGTCATCTACGGCCAGGGGGATAGCGGGCTATCCAAGGTGCTGGGCGTACCGCGAGCGGAAGCCTCCAACTTCATCGCCGCGTACTTCCGCCGGTACCAGGGAGTGCGGACGTTCATGACCGCCACGCTCGAGCGCGCCCGAACCGGGGAGGCAGTGCGCAGCCTGCTCGGACGGCACCGGCTCCTGCCGAACATTCGAAGCGCGAACCGGGCGGAACGCTTGGCCGCCGAGCGCATCGCGATGAACATGCCGATTCAAGGCAGCGCCGCCGACATCCTGAAGCTGGCGATGCTCAAGCTGCGCGTGCCGCCGACGCCGGGCGCGCGCATGGTGCTCTCCGTCCACGACGAGCTCGTGTTCGAGGTGCCCGAGGCCGAGGTCGCCGAAGCCGAGCAAAAGATCAAAGTCGCCATGGAGAGCGCCTACGAGCTCACGGTGCCACTCGAAGTCTCGGTCGGACACGGCCAGGACTGGAACTCCGCGCATTGAGCATGACCGCAGCGCGCTCCCCGGTGTGCGTGCTCGGAGGCGGGTTGGCCGGGCTCTCCACGAGCACGTTCTTGAAGCGAGCCGGAGTCCACCACCGGCTCTTCGAGCGGGAGGCAGTCGCGGGCGGGCACGCGGTGACGGTGGAGGAGCAAGGGTTTCGCTTCGACCGCACCGGCCACCTGCTGCACTTGCGTGACCCGGAGATGCAGGCCCTGGCCACCAGCCTGCTCGGAGCGGATAAATACCGCAAAATAACGCGAAAGAGCGCGATTTTCTCGCACGGCGTGTACACCCGCTATCCGTTTCAGGCCAACACCTTTGGGCTGCCGCCGGAGGTCGCCTACGAGTGCGTCTCCGGCTTCGTCGCCGCGCATTTCGCGAGGGAGCAGCCGCCGGCCGAAAACTTCGAGCAGTACTGTCTTCAGCACTTCGGAGCCGGCTTCAGCAAGCATTTCATGCTCCCCTACAACGCACGGCTGTGGGGCGTGCCGGCGCGAGAGATCACGAGCGAGTGGTGTCAGCGCTTCGTTCCGCTACCTCGGCTGGAGGACGTGCTGCGTGGCGCGCTGGGCGCGGCGCCCCCTGAGCTCGGCTACAACTCGAGCTTCTGGTACCCAGAGCTAGGCATCGGCACCTTCTCGGAGGCGCTGGCCGCCGGCACTGCGGTCGAGCTGGGCAAGGCTGCGCAGCGGGTGGATCTCTCGCGCCGCGTGCTCGTGCTGCAAGACGAAGAAGTGCCGTTCGACGTGCTCGTGAGCACGATCCCTTTGCCCGCGCTCGTTCGGCTCCTCTCGGACGTGCCGAGCGCCGTGGCCGAAGCCGCCGCCCGGTTGCGCTACACCCACTTGCACTACCTGGACCTCGGGCTCGCCATCCCGAGCTCCAACCCGTACCACTGGATCTACGTGCCCGAAGACAAGTACCCCTTCTACCGCGTCGGTTGCTACTCGCACTTCAGTGAAAAGCTCGCGCCTCCGGGCAAATCCAGCTTGTACGTGGAGCTCGCGGACCGCCGCGCGCCGAACCTTTCCAGGCTCCTTCCGCAGGTGGTGAGCGGCCTCGGCCAGCTCGGGCTCCTGAAAAGCGAGCGCGACATCGAGCTCTGCCGCGTGCGCACGCTGGACTACGCCTACGTGATCTACGACCACCACTACCGGGCGGCGCTCGACGTCATCACCCCGTTCTTGGACGAGCGAGGCATCGTCAGCACCGGTCGCTACGGCGCCTGGAACTACTCTTCGATGGAGGATGCACTGTTGATGGGCCGGAGCGCGGCGAAGGACGCGGTGGCGCTCCTTGGGAGGGCGTCGTGAGCGAACCGCCGGAGGTCTCGTTCGTCATCCCGGTCTTCAACGAAGAAGCCATCTTGCGAGCGGCGGTGGTGGACCTGCGCGAGCGCCTGGCTCCGCACGGCTTGCGCTACGAGCTCATCTTGGCCGAGAACGGCTCGCGTGACGGCACGGTGGAGGTAGCCCGCGAGCTCGTCGCGCATTACCCCGAGGTGCGGCTCGAAAGGAGCGACGAGCCCAACTACGGTCGCGCGCTTCGCGAAGGCATCCTCGCGAGCCGCGGAGTTTACGTGATTTGCGAGGAAATCGACCTGTGCGACGTGGATTTTCACCTGCGCGCGCTCGCGCTCCTGCGAACGCGGGGGGCAGATTTCGTGGTCGGCTCCAAGTTGATTGGCGGCGCGCGCGACGAGCGGCCCTGGCTCCGCCACGCGGCAAGCCAGCTGTACACCGGGGTCCTGCGGCTGCTCTTCGACTTTCAAGGCACGGACACCCACGGCTTGAAGGCGTTTCGCCGCGAGAGCGTCGCGCCGCTGGTGGCCGCATGCCGCATCGAGCGAGACGTGTTCGCGAGCGAGCTCACGCTCCGCGCTCACCGAGCGCCGCTGCGCGTCGTGGAGCTGCCGGTGCGCGTGCTGGAGAAGCGGCCGCCTTCGATCAACCTGACCCGCCGCGTGCCGCGCGTGCTCGCCAACCTCGCCCAGCTTGCTTGGGCGATTCGCTTCGACCGCTCACTCACCACGACTCGATCGGCCAACCACGAAGCCGAGCCACCCGGCGCAGGCGGCGATCCGGGTTGATCACCACCGGAGCCTTCACGAACTCGAGCAGCGGCAAGTCCGTGATGCTGTCGCTGTAGAACGTGGCGTCCTCGAGGGTGAAGCCTTCGCGCTCGGCGATTTTTGCGGTGCGCTCGATCTTACCGAGGCCGTAACAGAGCGGCTCGATGATGCCGCCGGTGAAGCGACCCTCGACGTCCACCTCGAGCTCCGAGCAGATGACATTCGGGATGCCGAGCTCGGCCGCGACCGGCTCCGCCACGTAGCGAGTCGCGCCGGTGACGATGGCCACGAAATCACCGGCGCGACGGTGCTTCTCCACCGCGTGCCGGCCTGCCTGCTGCACCTCTGGCAGCACGTACTCGGGAAACCACTCCGCGCAGCTGCGCTCCAGCCAGGACTCCTCGCGGCCGCGGAAGCCCTCGAGCGCCTTGCGCGCGACCTTGGGAGCGTCGATGACTCCGAAGGTGTACTGCGTGACCCAAAGCGCGACGCGAAGCGCGTCCAGCAGGGAGGCCTCGCCCCGATCGCGCCGATAGCGGGTATAGAGCTGCGCGGAGTCGACACGGAGCAGCGTGCGATCCATGTCGAAGAGGGCGGCCCGACGTGCCAAAACGCCAGGGGTTGTAACATGGGGCGCCGCGTTGCACGATGCGCGCCGCCGTGGCCGTTCGCCTCGACATCCGCCCCCGTCTCCGCCTGGCGCCCGATTGGCAGCCCGGCCCTGTCACGCGCCGGCGCTGGCTCCCCCCGCTCGCGGCGCCAGCCCTGGCGTATTGGGCCGGGATGGCCGCGTTGACGTACGGTTTCACGCAGCTGGGCCCTCACCCGCTGGACGCTGTGTTCCGCGCCGAGCCCAGCCCCGCAGTTTCCCCCCCTGCTGCTCCCGCAGAGGAGCCCCCCGCGTTGCTCGAGCCGGCGCGCGAGCCAGTGCGCGAAAAAACGACCGAGCCGGGACCGCTGGCCGAAGCTCCGCGCGCCGAGGAGGCTCCGTCTCCCGAGCGCGAAGAGTCGCTGGAGGCGCTCCGGACCAGCCCCCTCGCTTCACCTCGCGAGCCGCGCTCGCGAGGTGAAGCGAGGGGGCTGG
>SECP01000011.1 GCA_004193285.1 Myxococcales bacterium
CCCCCGAAGTCGCCCCCACCGCCACCCCTTACCTCTCGTTGGACGCGGAGGTCCGCAGCCGCAGCGTCGGGTTCTCCAGCGTTTGGGCGAACGCCGAGCAGTGGGAGGGCAGCGTCCGAGTCGAGGAGCAGTCGGACGCCGTGCGCTACCGCGTGCTTTTCCCCCGCAGCAAGCTGGTCGAGCCGGCGCTTTCGGGTTCTGGCTCCCAACCCGTTGCCCGCCTCGGAGGCGCTACGGTTCTGGTGGTCGACGACGAGCCCACCCTCCGGGCCGTGATGCGACGCGCGCTGGCTCGAGACGGGCATCAGGTGCTCGTGGCCGAAGACGGCGCCCGGGCGCTAAAGCTCGCCGCCAGCCACCCTGCCCCCATTGACCTCCTCCTCACAGATGTCGTCATGCCTGGCATCAGCGGGCTGGAGCTAGCGCGCCGCTTGCTCGAAGAACGACCCGGCCTCGCGGTGCTGTACGTGTCGGGGTTCACCTTCGAAGAAGCCGTGCCCCCGACCGATCTCGCGCAGGGCGTAGCTTACTTACCGAAGCCATTCGATGCGCTCGTTCTGACGGCAAAGGTGCGCGAGCTCCTGACAGCGGCGCGAGCGAGGCAGCCCTTCGCGGTTAAAGCAAGCGGTTGAAAGTTTGCCGCCCTATCAATTCTGCCGAATCAGCCTAGGCTGATCTCCCATGGCTTCGCTGTTCGACGGCCAATGGCGCATCCTGGAGCGCGTCGCGCAAGGCGCACCGCTGAGCGAGCTCCTGAACGGCATCGTGCGCCTGATCGAGGCACAGGCGGATGGCATGCTGTGCTCGATTTTGCTCTTCGATGCGCGAAAGCAGACGCTGCACCACGGCGCCGCTCCGTCGCTCCCGCTCGAGTACGTGCAGGCCATCGACGGCGCCGCCATCGGCCCTAACGCCGGCTCGTGCGGCGCGGCGGCGTTCACGCAACTGCCGGTCGTCGCGGAGGACACGGAGTCGCACCCCAACTGGTTGCCTTGGCGGGAGCTCGCACGAAAGCACCGGCTGCGCGCGTGCTGGTCGACCCCCATCCTCTCGCCGGATGGCGCGCTCCTCGGCACCTTCGCGATGTACTACGAGGCGCCGCGTACGCCTACCGAGGTGGAGCAGCATTGGATCTCTACCGCGACTCACTTGGCTGGCATCAGCATCACCCTCGCGCGACAAGCGGAGCTCGAAGAGCAGCTGCGGCGTTCGCAGCGAATGGAGGCGGTCGGTAAGCTCGCCGGCGGCATCGCCCACGACTTCAACAACCTGCTGTCGGTGATCATCGGCTACGCGACGATGGCCGCGGAGGCCCTGCCCGAGTCGGACCCGGTCCGCAGCGATGTGGAAGAGGTGCAGCGCGCTGCAGGGCGAGCCAGTGAGCTCACGCGCCAACTGCTAGCCTTTGGCCGTCGGCAAGTGATGGCCCCGCGCTTGCTCGACCTGAACGAAGCTCTGAGGGACCTTTATCAGATGCTGCTGCGCGTGCTGGGTGAAGACGTGGTGCTCACCCTGGAGGCGACCTCGGCGCTAGCTTCGATTCGAATCGACCCGGGACAGCTCGAGCAAGTCGTCATGAACTTGGTCGTGAACGCGCGGGACGCCATGCCGCGCGGCGGCGCCTTGGTGCTAAGGACCGAGGACGCCTGGCTGGATCAATCTTATACGGCCCTACACCCGGGAACGACGCCCGGCCGCTACGTCTGTTTCTCCGTGACGGACACCGGCGAGGGGATGGAAGACTCGACCATCGATCGCATCTTCGATCCGTTCTTCACGACCAAAGAGCCGGGGAAAGGCACCGGCCTGGGGCTGTCCACCGTGTGGGGCATCGTCACGCAGAATGGCGGAACCGTGAGCGTGTCGAGCGCTCGGGGAAAGGGAACGCGCTTCGACCTCCACTTTCCAACCGTCGAGCAGGCTCCGCAGGCACGCGCGACCTCGACGAAGTCCTTGCCGCCCTCCGCCGGCACCGAGACCGTCTTGGTCGTCGAGGACGAGCACCAGGTGCGAAACCTCATCGCCTCCGTGCTCCGAAGGGCTGGCTATCAGGTAGTAGAGGCTGAGGATGGTCGCGCCGCGCTTGCAGCGAGCGAAGCCCATGAGGGCTGCATCCACCTGCTGCTCACGGACGTGATCATGCCGCACATGGACGGCGTGGAGCTCTCACGAGCGCTGATTCGCCAGCGGCCCGAAACGAAAGCGCTCTTTCTGTCTGGTTACACCGAGAACGCCATGTCGCGCCATGGCGCTCTCGACGAAACCCTCACGCTGCTCGCCAAGCCCATCTCGCCGCAAGACTTGCTGCGGGAGGTGCGCGCTCGGCTAGACCGGGGCTGACTACAGCCGGTTACCGGTCAAGAACATCACGAGCAAGATGACTACGAGGATGCCCGCGGGCGACCAGCCTGCATAGCCGTAGCGAGAGTGGCCGAGACCGCCACCGACGAGAGCCAGAACGAGCAGGATGAAGAGGATGGTCAGCATGTCTTTGTCTCCGAATGGGCGGCTACTGGCGCCGCGTACTTGGAGCCAGCTATTGCAAGACCGCGGCCAACTCGGAAGCGCCGTTTAGCGTCCAAATCGGCCCAATTTAGTGGCGACTTGTCCCATCGGGCGCGCTTGGGGCGCGCGCGTGCGCTCAGGCGGCGTGGCGGCGGTGCGAAAGCCGCTCCAGCGCGGACACGAGCGCGCGCTCCGAGGAGCTCAACCCCTGGCGAGCCACCTGACCCGGCGGCGGCAACGCGTCGTCCAGGAACGCCGACATCAGCCCAGGATGCACGTAGCTCTTGCGGCAGATGGCGACCGTGTTTCCTAGCTGCTCCGCCACGTTGGCGATCGCCTGATTGAGCTGCCGCTTGCGCTGGGTGAGCGAAGAGGCCGCCTCGAAGCGCGAAAGGTGCTGCAAGGCGAGGACGGAGGCGAGCCAGGTGCGGAAGCTCTTCGCGGTGACCCGCGCGTTCGAAATGCGCCGCAGGTAATGGTTCACGTCTGCCGAGCCGATGCTCTGCGGCACCCCCCGCTCGTCCATGTACTGAAAGAGCCGTGCGCCCGGTACGTCACGGCAGCGGCGCACGATACTGGCCACCCGCGGGTCGGTCACCCGCGTGCGGTACGGCTTGCCGCCTTTACCGCGAAAAAGAAAGCTCGAGGGCGGCCGGGCCGAAGCGCGCGTGACGGTCGAGCAAGGTCGTGAGCCCGAAGGAGCCGTTTTGCTCGCAGTACCGGTCATTTCCGACCCGCACGCCGGTCCGCGCGAGGAGCGTGACGAGCGTGGCCAGCACTTTCTCCCGCGTCAGCCCCGGGCTTTGCATGTCGCGGGCGAGGCGCCTTCTGAGGCGCGGCAGCTCTTCCGCCAAGTCCAAAAGCTCGCGGTATTTGACCTCGTCCCGCGCAGCACGCCACCGGGCATCGTAGCGGTACTGCTTTCGTCCCCGCGCGTCGCATCCGGTCGCTTGCAAGTGCCCGTGCGGGTCCGGACAGATCCACACGTCTTCCCACGCCGGGGGCAACGCGAGCTTGCGGATGCGCTCGAGCTCTCGGGAGTCCTTCAGGGGCTTACCGTTCGGTAGAAGGTAAGCGAAGCCGCGCTTGCGCCGCACGCGCCGTATACCGGCGCCGGAGCAGCTGACGTAACGCAGCTTGGCGCGCCGCGCCAGGCTCGCGCCCGCGTTCGTGGCGGCATCGCAGCGGCTGGCCATCAACCCAAGGAGTTAGCAAGGCGGATGCCAGGTCAGCGGCCCATCGCGAGGATGCGCCGAGCGGCGTGCTGACCGCTGCCGAGCGCTCCCGCTACCGTCCCCGGGAATTCGAGATCGAGCGCCTCACCGGCAAAGAAGAGCGGCCCTGACGCGCTCCGCAGGCCTTCCGCGGCGCTCCCTGCCCCCGGACGCACGTAGCTGTATGCCCCGCGCACGTACGGGTCCGAGCTAAAGTCGTGATAGTGCGCCTCGAGTAGAGCTCGCTGACACTCACCCGCGTCGCGGTGCGTCGCGAGGGCTAGCGACTCGACGGCTGCTTTCACGACCGCCGGCTCCGCTTCGCCGCGAAGACGCAGCGCGGCAGGCCCCGCCGCCCAAGCCGTGATTTGCGCTTGGCCGGCACGAGCCTCACGCCAGAAGGTCCCGAACGGTGCGTCAGGGACGTGCGCGAAGCTCGACTCGACGCCTCGAATCGGCGCGACCCAAGGCGCTCGGCTCTCCTCGAACCGCAGCACCACTCGAACCACGTGACCCATGGCGAGACCGGCAACCGCTGCCGAAAGCCCCGCCGGGGCGGGGTCGAACGCGATGCCGCCGGCCTCGGGTGGCGTCTGCAGCACGCCGATGGACGCCGTCACGAGGCAGCGCGCGGCCGAGTACGAGGCGGCGCCCCGAGGGCCTTCGGCATCGCAGCGGACCTCTCCATCCCGGCACGCGATCCGCCGAACCCGGACCCCGAGCTCGACTCGGGCTCCTTGCCCCGCCAGGTCGTGCTCGAGGGCAGCCAGCACGTGGTCGTAGCCCCGCGCGGTGCGGTACTGCTCGAAGCCCTGCGCGCTGCTCGCCGCATCCTCCGCCACCACCCGCGCGCTCACCTCCCCCACCGGCGCCGCGTGGTACCCTTCGACCAGCGTGCGCACCAGCTCCGCGTCTTCGGACGGAAGGTGGGCTCGCGCCAGGTAGTCCGCCACCGACTCGTGCGCGGGCGCAGAGCGCGCTGCCTCCAGCGCGCCCGCGAAGCGCTCCCAGGTTCTCTCCATCGGCCGTGGCTCGGCTCCGGCCCGGACGCGCTGCTCCGCGACGTGGACCAGCTCGATGGCGCCGTCACCCAGCGCGAGGGTGGGGGCCGGCCGACCATGGACGAACTCCGCGCCGAGCTCGATGGGCATCGCCCACCCCGGGCGGCGCTCGGTTCGAACGCGCCCGCCGATGACGTGCGCGGCCTCCAAGATGCGGCAGCGCACTCCGTGTCGCCCCAGCAGCCTAGCCGCCGAGAGCCCGGCGACACCGGCGCCCACGATCAGGACGTCCGCGCTGGGCTCCGGGTCAGTCATACTCCATCAGCGAAAGGAGGCCGCGAAGCGGGAGCTCCGCCCAGCCAGGCCGGTTGTTGAGCTCGTAGAGCAGCTCGTAGAGAGCCTTTTCCACGAGCTGAATCTCCAGAAGCGTTCGGAGCTGATCCAAACCGCCCGACCGGAACGGCGCGCCCTCCGTCGCGGCCAGGTAACTGGCCAAGAAGTGGTGCGCGGCGGCTTGGTAAAATGCGCGAGCCCAGGGCTCGAGCGACTCGCGGTCCTCCGGGCGGATTTGCGCCCCCGGGAGCGGCATGGCGAGCACCCCGAAGGTCGCGTAGTGGAAGGAGCGCAGCATCCCCGCGACGTCCGCCATCGGAGAGCGCAGGCGGCGCCGCTCGACCGGCGTCCGCGCAGGCTCGCCCTCGAAGTCGATGATGTAGAAGTCGCTACCCGTGTAGAGCACCTGGCCCAGGTGGTAGTCGCCATGAACGCGCATACGCTCCCCGGAGAGAGGCTGCGTGAGGGCGCGGTCCAGCACCTGACGCAAGCCGGATTTGCGCTGCACGAGCGTCTTGGCGAGGCGGCTCGCCGGCTCCGGCAAGCTCGCGGTTTTGAGCGCGTCGAAAGCTCGAGCGCTCAGGTTGCGGACCGATTGGTAGAAGGCGCGGCTGCTCAGCGCCGTGAAGGGCTTGGGCGCGTTGGCGGTCCCCTGCGATGTTTCGTACAAGGCGGCGTGGAGCTCCGCGGTGCGTTTACCCAGCAAGCGCGCAAGCGGCGTGTAGTCCACGTCCAACGTGGGATCTGCGGGATCGAAGAGACCGAGCTCCTTCGGCAATTCGCCGCGACGTTTGGTGAGCACGGCTTCGTAGAAGCGCTGCGCGTGGTCGATGGTGAGCTGCCAGGCGTCGCCTTCGTTCTGCACGTAGCTTTCGCTCATCCACAGCGTGCCGACCTCACCGCTCGTCTCGATCTCGATGCGCGCCTCCATCGAGGGCACGTTCGGACGGCGAGAGGCGGTCTCCAGGGCGCTCAGCGTCTCCACCTCCAAGCTGCGCCCCGCTTCCACGCGCCGCACGAGCTTGCCGACCAGCTGTTGGCCGAACAAGAACGAGGTATTGCTCTGCTCTGCGCCGAGCGGCTTGATGGGCTCCGGGGCCGCCACGAAGCCCTTGCCCCCGCGGTGCCCACGCAGGGCCAGGGCGCGACCAGAGACGCGAGCCTCCCGGAACGAGAGCTCGTGCAGGGCGAGGGCGGTCTCGGGCGCAAGAGAGGCATCGCACAGCCAGTACCTGGTGGTGCTCGACTCGGATTTTCGCACCCCGAGCAGCGCGCTTTCCGGGCGATCCGGAGCGAGGACCACGCTCAGCGGGAGCACGTACGTCTCCGGCTCACCCTCGCTGAAGCTAACCTGCACGAACGCGAGCCACAGCCCTCCGAGCGCGGGGGACGCGTTGACCAAGCCGGAAAGGTCCAGCGCGTCGGCGATCTGCGCCTTGGCGACGGTACGGGCCTTGCTGCGGAACCAGCGCTGGGCCGGCACGTAGACGGCCAGGACCGGCTCGAGCTTGGAGCCTTTATGAAGGAGCTCGTTCCAGTCGCCCACGTGGTCCTCCACTCCCAGCATCACCGGGGAAGTCATGCTCACGCGGCGCTGCCGCTCGAGCTCGCTGCTGAGCGAGAGCCACAGACCATCGTGCCCACCGAGGGTGAGCCGATAGGGCCGCGACTCGATGGGCGGGAAGCCGCCGTTGCCGAGGAGCTCAACCGGAGTGACCCCCGCGAATTCATTCAGCTCGAGCTCGACCCACTGCGGGTGCCGCGAAAGGTTGACGACGACGAGGAGCGTTGCGCCCTGGTGCTCGCGCAGGAACGCCAGCACCTTGCGGTTCTCGGGAGCGAGCATCCGCAGGCTGCCGCGGCCGAACGCGGGGTGTTGCTTGCGAAGCGCGATCATGCGCTTCATCCACCACAGGAGGGAGCTCGTATTTTGCTCCTGCAGCTCCACGTTGACGCTCTCGAAGTGGTACGAGGGGTCGGTGATGGTCGGCAAGATCAGCCGCTGCGGATTGGCGCGGGAGAAGCCGCCGTTGCGGTCCGGGCTCCACTGCATGGGAGTGCGCACCCCATCACGGTCGCCGAGGTAGGCGTTGTCCCCCATGCCGATCTCGTCACCGTAATAGAGCACGGGCGTACCAGGCAGGGAGAACAGCAGCAGGTTCATCACCTCGATGCTCCGGCGGTCATTCTCCAAGAGCGGCGCGAGGCGGCGACGAATACCGAGGTTGATGCGAGTCTGCCGATCGGAAGCGTAGCGCTCGACCATGTAGTCCCGCTCTTCGTCCGTGACCATTTCGAGCGTGAGCTCGTCGTGGTTTCGGAGGAAGATCGCCCACTGACACGACTCCGGGATCGCCGGAGTCTGCTCCAAAATGTCCCCGATCGCGTAGCTGTCTTCCATGCGCAGCGCCATGAAGAGGCGAGGCATGATCGGGAAGTGGAAAGACATGTGGCACTCGTCGCCACGACCGAAGTACAGGGCCGCGTCCTCCGGCCACTGGTTGGCCTCCGCGAGGAGCATCCTCCCGGTGAAGTTGCGATCCACGTGCGCGCGCAAAGTACGCAAAAACGCGTGAGTCTCCGGCAGATTTTCGCAGGTCGTGCCGGCGCGCTCGTAGAGATAGGGCACCGCGTCCAGCCGCATGCCGTCCACCCCGAGCGAGAACCAAAAGTCGACCACCTCCAGCATCGCGGTCTGCACGTCTGGATTGTCGAAGTTCAGATCCGGCTGGTGCGAGAAGAAGCGATGCCAAAAGTACTGCTTCGCGACCGGATCCCAAGTCCAATTGGAGGTCTCGTAATCCTGGAAGATGATCCGGGCCTCGGACCACTTGGTGGGGTCGTCACTCCAAACGTAAAATTCGCGTTCCGGTGAGCCGGCGGGCGCGCGCCGCGCTCGCTCGAACCACGGGTGCTGGTCCGAGGTGTGGTTGAGCACCAGCTCCGTGATGACTTTGAGACCGCGCGCGTGCGCTTCTGTCAGGAGCTCTCGAAAATCGTCCAAGGTGCCGACGGAGGGGTGCACCGAAAAATAGTCCGCGATGTCGTAGCCGTCGTCGCGGAGGGGCGATGGGTACAGGGGGAGGAGCCACAGCGCCGAGACTCCCAGCTCGCGGAGGTAGTCCAGCTTTTGAATCAAACCACGAAGGTCGCCGATGCCGTCCCCGTTCGCGTCGTAAAACGAGCGCACGCGGAGCTCGTAAATGACGGCGTCTTTGTACCAATCGGCTTCGTTCATGGGTTTCCTTCCGGGGGGCCTTCCAAGGCCCCTTCTGCTGCAAGCACCACCGTCGTCCAAGGCGGCAACGCATCGCCAGCGGCGCCGTCGCTCCGAAGGAGAGCGCGCGCTGACTCCAGGCCCAGGCGCTCGGCGAGGCCAGAGATCGTGAGGGCTTCGGCGCTCAAATTCATGATGAGCACGCGCTGAGCGCTACCTACCCAGCGCCGGACGACGAGCGCGCCATCGAGCTCGTTGGCGCGGAGCTCTCGTCTCGAAGATTGGGTGAGCACTGGGTCCGCTGCTCGCAGACGGAGGGCGGAGCGGTAGAGCTCCAGGGTGCGCGCCTGCTCGGGGAGCTCTCGCTCCGCCCACTGCAGCTTGGACCGCCTGAAAGTCGCTACGTCTTGCGGATCCGGAATTTTCAGTTGGCGCTCCGGGTCCGAAAAATCCGGAAACGCCGCGAACTCTCGCCGTCGACCTTCGCTCACCAGCCGCCCCAGCTCGGCGTCGTGATCGGTGAAGTATTGGAATGGCGTGCTGCTACCCCACTCCTGACCCATGAAAAGGAGCGGAGTCATCGGAAGGAAGAGGAGGAGCAGTGAAGCGGCGCGGTAGGCGTCGTCCAAGGGCAGCCGGTCGCCGAACGGTCGGTTGCCGATCTGATCGTGGTTTTGGATGCAGTACGCGAGCGCGGGCGCCTCTAGCGCGTCCGCGGGTGTGCCGCGCGGCTCCTTGCTGACCGGGTTCATCTGCCCGGTGTACAGCCAACCTTGGTTGAGCGTCTGCGCGATGCCCTCTGCACCAGGAACGAAAGCCCCGTAGTACCCGTGGCTTTCGCCGGTGAGGGTCACGCGCACCTGATGATGAAAGTCGTCCGCCCAGAGGGCGTCCAGCCCCACCGTCGTCACCAGATCCGCTCGATTGCGCTCGTCTTCCGCGATGAGGAGCCGAGGCGGCGTAAGACCATGGGCCAGCTCCGCCAGCTCCGCCAGCACGTGCTTGGGGGACGGATCCAAGATGGCGTGAGTCGCGTCCAACCGGAGGCCGTCGAAGCCGAGCTCCTCGAGCCAGTACCGCGCGTTTTCCAGCACCAACGCGCGCAGCGCGGGCTCCTCGAAGCTCGGCGCCTGGCCCCAGGCGTTGTGCAAACTCTCGCTGAAATAGCGAGGCGAGTAAGCGGTGAGGTAATTCCCGGAAGGGCCAAAGTGGTTGTAGACGACGTCCAGCAACACGGAGAGGCCGAGCTCGTGCGCCGCCTCGACCAGATGCCGCAGGTCCTCTGGCGTACCGTACGGGGCGTGGGGCGCGTACAGAGCCACGCCGTCATAGCCCCAGCCGCGCTCGCCCGCGAACGCGGCGATGGGCATGAGCTCCACACAAGTGACGCCTAGCTTTGCCAGCTCCGGCAGGCGCTGACGCGCCGCCTCGAAGGTACCCTCGGGGGTGAAGGTGCCGATATGGATCTCGTAGATGACCAGCTCGCTCAGCCGGCGCGCGGGTAAAGGTTGCTGCGGCCTCTGCGCTGCGCGCACCTCGGCCGGCCCGTGAACACCCTGCGGCAGGTAGCGCGCGTAAGGATCTGGCAGCCTCCGGCCGTCCACCGAGAAGAAGTAGAGCGCGCCCTCGCTCACGGTCGGCACCGCCGCAGCGAAGTACCCCTCGCCTTGCGCCTCCAGCTCGTGCTCGGCGAGCAGCTGCTGCTCGCTGTCCACCACCTGGACGGTGCACCGCTCACCCTGCGCAAAGGTCGCAAAAAGAGTGCCGCCGCCGGGGAGCAGGCGAGCGCCGAGCCGCGAGCGCGGAGTCGTCATGCTTCCTCTTTTACCAGCAACGCGAGCGGAAAGTGAGCGAAGGCTCGAGCCAGAAGCAGCGCGCCCGACACCTCGTGCACCTCTCCCGTCAGCTCGTCTCGCCATCGCCCCGCTTCGAGCCCCGAGACCGCGCGCTCACCCCAGACCGCTCCTACCGGAAACGCCTCCTTCTTGGAGACGAGCTCGAGCGAAAGCCGGGGCACGATGCAGGCAACTCGCTTTTCCTCGAAGGCGCGCACGAATGCGACGGCTTTCTCGGTCGCATCCAGCGGCCAGTAGTCACCTTGGGCGAACAGCTCGGGCTCGCGCTTGCGCAGTTGCAGCGCCAAGTGCGTCACGTAGAGCTTGACCCGCCCGTCGGGGTACGTGTCCAGCAGCTCCGCGGCCAAGCCTGCTCGCTTGTCGAGCTTGCGCTTGATCTCGGCCAGGTACTGCTGCCTGACTTCGTAGTCCACCGGCACGCGATTGTCCGGGTCCACCAAGCTCTGATTCCACAGCTCCGCGCCTTGGTACGTATCCGGAATGCCCGGGACGCACAGCCGCAACAGGGTTTGGGCGAGGGCGTTCGTCGCGCCGGCTCGGTCGATTTTGCAGCAAAACTTGGTCACGGCGCGGACGAAGTCCCGATCTTTGAGGACCTTGTTCACGAAGACGCCGAGCTTCTTCTCGTAGTCCGCGTTTCCAGCGAGCCAAGACGTTTCAGTCTTGGCTTCGCGAGCGGCCTTGAGCAAATAAGCCGAGCAGCGCTCGCGCAGGCCCTCCGCGGCGGACTCGGCAGCGCCGAACGGCCAGACGCCGATGAGGCTCTGGTAAAAAGCGTATTCGAGGGAAGGCTCGGGAACCGGGTGGTCTTCTACTTCACCACGCGCCGGCGCGCTCAGCTCTCGGAAGCGCTGCACGGCTTGATCCCATTCGCCCGGTACCTCGCTGAGAACGGAGATGCGCGCGCCTGCGTCGTCGCCGCGCTTCGTGTCGTGAGTCGCCGTCGTCACCATCGAGAGCGGCCAGGTGCGCGCCCGGTCGGCGCTGTCGCGATGAAACTCCGCGATTGATGTCGCGAGCTTGCCCGGCGAATCACCGACCTCGTTTCGGCTGAGCAAGCGCGAGTACCGGTAAAAGGCGGTGTCTTCCACCGCTTTTGCCATGATTGGTCCCGTCAGCTGCTGAAACCGGAGCGCGAAAGCCGTATGACGCTGCTTCTGCGGCTCCGTTCCTTCCAGCCGGAGCAGCAGCAGGTCTTCGAAGAACGAGAAGACGCTCGCGTTCACCGCGCGGTTTCGCAGCCGGGCAAGCCGAACCGCAGCCCGCACCACGCGCTCGGACCGCGCCCCGACGGGCTTGCCGGCGCGCACGTAGGTTCGGTACACCGGGAAGGCGCACACGATCTGCGTGAGCGCGGTGGTCAAACCCAGCAAGGTGAAGTCGCGAAAGCGCCGGTCGCTCATCGCGATGCGGTGCGCCGCTTGAGAGAGCACGTTGAGCTCGCTGATGAGCACGTAGCGCACGACATGCCGCTTGCACTCGTACTCGTGCTCTTGGAACGCGCGCGCGTCACCGGTCACGCTCGTGTACGTCCGAGTGAGCGCCTGCTCCGCTTGGGGGGCGTTCCACAAGCCGCGCACGGTGACGCCGAACTCGTAGCCGGTGGTTCCGTCAACGGGCCACTCTTCAGGCAGCGCCTCGTCGCGCTGCAGGATCTTCTCGATCAAAATCGGGAGCGGGCGGGCGAGGTCGTCTGGGCTCATCGGCTCGCCGGACGCGGGGGGATGAAACCGCGCCTGTACCTTCTCGAAGTACTCCAGGGGATCGTACAAGCCGTCGGTGTGATCCAGCCGTAGCGCGTTGACGTGGCCGGCGTCGATGAGCTTGAACAGCGTGGCGTGCGCTTCCTGAAAGACCGCGTCCTCTTCCATGCGGACCGCCGCCAGCTCGTTCACGTCGAAGAAGCGCCGGTAGTTGATCTCCTCCGTGGCAACCTGCCAAAAGCTCAAGCGGTAGCTCTGTTGCTCGAGGATGGAATCGAGCAGGTCGAAGCTGCTCGGCGCGCCCGGGGTGCCGTTCACCTGCTCCAGGGCGCGCTCGAAGGCGGTACGGATGGGGGTCGAAGCCTGCCAGAGCGCGGAGAGGCGACGCTTGATCACCTCCACCTCACGCGCGCGCTCCTTCTTGAGCTCGAGCGCCGTCTCGTGCCGATTCGGCAGGTGCCTCAGGGCAGAGATGATGCTCTCGAGCTCGTGCCGCTCCAGATCGCCTTCGGCCAGGGTCAGGCGCGACGAAGCCACCTCGAACAAAGGCAGCAGAGACTTCGGACCCAAAGGTAGCAGTCGCTCGTAGTAGCGAAGCTTGAAGCTGCCGCTGTCCCAGACGATCGAGAGCTCTCCGCGCTCGAGCACGCGCCCGTATTGGTCGCCCAGCAGGGGCAACAGCACGCGGTCCTCCAGGTCCTTGCGGACGGGGCGCCAGTCGATGTCGAAGTAATCGGCGTAGAGCGAGCTCGGCCCATTCTCGAGCACGTGGTCCCACCAGCGGTTTTGGCCGATGGCCACCCCCATGTGGTTCGGCACCCAGTCCACGAGCAGCCCCATGCCGCGCTGCTTGAGCTCGCTCGAAAACCCTTCGAACGCGCCTTCAGCGCCCAGCTCCGGGTTCAGCTGATGGTGGTCCACCACGTCGTAGCCGTGGGTGCTGCCCTGAGCCGCGGTCATCAGAGGTGACGTGTAGGCGTCGGTCACGCCCAAGTCGTGCAAGTAGCCGACGACACCGCGCGCCCGCGCGAAGCCGAACTCCGCGGTGAGCTGCAGCCGATAGGTTGCCCCGAGGCGATGGATGGCGCCGCTCCGCCGCACCACGCGCGAAGCGGCCGCGAGTAGCAAGAGCGAACGACCGGGTAGACGCACGCGGTCCCCGGGCAGACGGCCGCGGCGCTGATCGTCGCTCGTGTCCACCAAGACTTCCCACGGTTGGCGCACGCTATCCAGGTGCGGTAGCGCGAGGTCTACCGGCGAGTGAGCCGCGTTGATGACCAGCAGCAGGTTGTCATCCACGAGCGGGCGGCCGTCGTCGTCCACGTCGTCGATACCGCGACCAGCGAGGAACATCGAGAGCACGCGGTTGTCGCCGTTTTGCCAATCCTCGTGGGTCATCGGCTCGCCGGCGGCGTTGAACCACAGCAGATCGTGGAGCTTGGTGCCGCTTACGTCCAAGCCTTGAAAGAACTTGGAGCGGCGCAGCGCCGGGTGGTCTCGCCGCAAACGGATGAGCCACTTCGTGAACTCGAGCAGCGAGCGCTGCTCGGGCTCCAGCTGCCAGCTCAGCCAGCTGACCTCGTTGTCCTGACAGTAAGCGTTGTTGTTGCCGTGCTGAGTGCGGCCGAGCTCGTCGCCCGCCACCAACATGGGCGTCCCCTGGGCGAGGAGCAGGGTCGCGAGCAGGTTGCGCTGCTGGCGCGCGCGGACCGCGCGGATCTCGACGTCGTCGGTCCGGCCCTCGGCGCCGTAGCCGTGAGAGTGCTCGTTGTCGTTGCCGTCCCGGTTGCCCTCGCCGTTGGCGTCGTTGTGCTTGTGATCGTACGAGACCAAATCACGCAGGGTGAAGCCGTCGTGGGCGGTGACGAAGTTGACGCTCGCCGCCGGTACCCGCCCGCCGGATGCGTAGAGATCGCTGCTGCCGGTGAGCCGGTAGCCCATCTCGCCAATCAGACCGGGGTCCCCGCGCCAGAACGCGCGCACGGTGTCGCGGTAGCGACCGTTCCACTCCGCCCAGCGCACCGGGAATTTGCCGACCTGGTAGCCGCCGTCTCCCACGTCCCACGGCTCCGCGATCAGCTTGAGCTCGCGGAGAGTCGGCGATTGATGGATGAGGGTGAAGAAGGACGAGAGCTGGTCGACCTCGTGCAGCTGGCGCGCCAGGGTGGACGCCAGGTCGAAGCGAAAGCCGTCCACGTGCATCTCCGCGGCCCAGTAGCGGAGCGAGTCCATGATGAGCGCCAGCACCTGAGGGCTGCGCACGTTGAGCGTGTTCCCGGTGCCGGTGTAGTCGAAGTAAAAGCGAGGATCTTCGCCGACGAGGCGGTAGTACGTCGCGTTGTCGATTCCCTTGAAGCTGAAGCTCGGCCCGAGGTGGTTGCCCTCCGCGGTGTGGTTGTAGACCACGTCCAAAATCACTTCCAAGCCGGCGCGGTGAAGGTCCTTCACCATCTGCTTGAACTCGCGCACCTCCCCGCCCAGCTCGTTGTTCGAGCGGTAGCGCACGTCAGGCGCGAAGAAGCCGATGGAGTTGTAACCCCAGTAGTTTCGAAGCCCCTTGTCCAAAAGGTGCTTGTCGTCCACGAACGCGTGGACTGGCATCAGCTCGATGGTGGTGATGCCCAGCTCTTTGAGGTAGGCGATGGTCGCAGGGTGCGCGACGCCTGCGTAGGTACCGCGCAAGTTCTCGGGAACGTTCGGGTGAAGCTTCGTGAGGCCTTTGACGTGCGCCTCGTAGATGACCGCGCGGCGCATCGGGACGCGCGGCGATTGGTCCCCTTCCCAGTCGAAGCTCGGGTCGATGACCACACCTCGCGGAGCCCCCAGGGCCTCCGCCTCGGACATTTTCAGGTCCTCTTCGGGGTGTCCGAGCTCATAAGCGAAGCAGCCTTGCTCCCAGCGCTCCACGCCGTCTAACGCGCGCGCGTAAGGATCCAGGAGCACGACGTTCGGGTTGAAGCGATGACCGCGGCCCGGATCGTACGGACCCCTGACCCGGTAGCCGTAGCGCTGCCCTACCGAGACCCCCGGCACGTAGACGTGCCACACCAGCTCCGTGCGCTGCTGGACCGGGATGCGCTGCTCGTTGCCCGCCTCGTCGAACAGGCAAAGCTCGACTCCCTCCGCGTTCGCAGAATAGAGAGCAAAATTGACTCCTTGGCCGTCCCAAGTAGCGCCGAGCGGATGAGGGTTCCCCGGTAGGGTTTTCATGAAGCGCTGAGGCCGACAGCAAGGCGCATGCCGTCACTCGAAGCTTCGCGCCTCACTCGATCGAGCCCAGCCGCAGCCCTGCCGGTTGTGCGCGCTGGAGCGGCGGCTCGCTCCCCGCCGCATTTCGCCTCGCAGCGGGGAGCTTCGCGCCACATTTGCGGCACACTCGGCCGCACGTCACGGACGCAGCCGCTTCAACGAGCGCGCTGCTGGGCTCGTTCCAGAGCCGGAGCGTCCGTCAGGTCCAATCGCAGGGGCGTGATGGAGCTGAGGCCATGTTCCACCGCCCACCGATCCGTCCCTTCCTCGGTTTCTTCCATGGGTACGACCGTGAACCAGTAGAGCTGTCGGCCCATCGGGTCTTTCACCGGCACCACCTTGCCGTCGTAATGGCGAACCGATTGACGGGTCCAGACCGTGCCCTGGGGCGAGAGCGGGAAATTGACGTTGACGAGCGGTAGGCTCGCGTCTGGAAGGAGCGTGCGCAGCACCTCCGCGACATGCGGCTTCAAGCGTTCGAAATCCGCGTCCACGCTCGAGCTCGGCGCGCTGAGCGCGATGCCTCGGCTGCCCATGAGGGCCGCCTGTTTGGCGCCGGCCAAGGTGCCACTGTGCCACATGGAATTGCCCAGATTCGGGCCAATATTGATGCCCGAGAGCACGACGTCTGCCTTCTCCAAGATCGAGAAGCCTACCGCCACGCAGTCGGCGGGCGTGCCGTCGACGCGAAACGCGTCGAAGCCCTCCACCTTCGTGGGCCGATAGGACAAAGGGCGACTGTGTGTCACGGCGTGTCCCGTCGATGACCGCTCCACGTCAGGAGCGACGATGGTCACCTTGGCGAATTCAGCGGCAACTTGGGCCAAAGCCAGGATGCCCGGGCTGTAGATGCCGTCATCGTTGACGATCAGGACTCTCATGGGGTCCGCTTCCTGCAATGCGCCGGCCATGCGCGTTGCCTTGCTTCACAACACCTCCTCCGGTAGCGAAGATCACAACGACGAGGAGCTCATCGACCTGATCCGCAGTGTGGGCGGCAAGGTGATCCACGTGGTCAGCCGAATCAGCGACCTCACGGCGGCATTGCACGAAGAGCCCTGCGATCTCGTGGTCGTCGCGGGTGGAGACGGAACGGTTGGCCGGACCGCTTGCGAGCTGTCGGGGTGGGAGGTGCCGCTCGCGATCCTTCCGCTGGGCACCGCAAACAACACCGCGCGCTCACTCGAGCTCCCCATGCGTCTGAAGAAATTGGCCCGGAGCTGGGCGACCGCTCAGAAAGTACCGTTCGATCTCGGAGTGTTGGACGACGGCGTGCAGCGAACGCGGTTTGCGGAGTGCGCAGGCTGGGGCGCGTTCGCGCAAACGATCGTCGCGGCGAAGCGCCGGGATAGCGATGGCGGCGGCACGGTGCGGCAAACGCTTCGTCGGGACCGCAAGCTCTTTCGCAGCTTGGTGCGGAAGCTGGCGACGCGATCGTACAAAGTGGAGGTCGACGGGCGGGACTGCTCCGGTGACTACGTGCTGGTGGAGGTCATGAACCTTTCCCTGCTCGGCCCGCAGCTTCCGCTGTCACCTTCCAGCAATCCGAGCGATGGCCACGTGGAGGTCATCCTCGTGGGTGATGGCGAGCGATTGGCTCTGGAGCGCGTCGCCAAGAGCGGGCTTCCCGATTCGAGCGGTTACCGTGTGGAGCGCGGCGGTCACGTTCGAATCGAGTGCGACGACGCGCTCCTCCACCGCGATGGCCACGTCGTGCGCCACGCTCGAGGCACGCGCGGGTTCGAGGTTCGAGTCGAACCCGCGGCGGTGCACTACCTGCGCTAGCGCCCCAACAGCTTGAGCACGATGAAGATGAGAATCGCTCCGCCGAGCCCACCTCCGAACAGCAGGTACAAAAAGGACCAGCCAGCAGCGAGGACAGGCGGGGCAGCAGCGGCGAGCATCAACATGACGGTTTCTCCTTGGGACGAGTGTTACGAACGGAGACACTCGTGCAAGTAGCTTGCCAGACGGACCAGGCGCGCCCTCACCATCTGCAAGAGTACGTCTTGCTCGCGCCGCCCTGGCACACGCGCGCGCTCGTCGCGCTGCTCCTGTTCGTTCCGCTCGCCGGGTTGATGCTGCAGCCCAGCGTCGCCACCGCCGCCTCTTCCCGGGCGCTCGGCAGCTACCTGCCCAGCGTTCTCGTCAGCGGCGCCCTCGCCGGATACGTCGCGCGGTTTGGTCTGCCTCGCAGCATCCTCACTCCCCTTCTAGGCAGTACCTGGGATTCGCTGAGCCGAGCCGCACGTGACCTCGCCCTCGGCGCGAGCCTGGCGCTGCTCGTGCTCGTCCTAGACGCGGTTTTCGTTCGCGCTCTATTGCCGCCCGAGAGCGTGGCCGGCCACTACCTTTTGCCCAAGACACTCACCGAGCGCGCTGCTTGGTTCCCGTTCGCGGTAGCGGCCGGGGTGGGGGAAGAGCTGGTTTACAGGGGCTACTTGCAGGCTCAACTCTCGGTGCTCGCCGGGAGCCGCGCCTTGGGAGTCGTCTTGCAGGCTCTCCTGTTCGGCATCGCGCACGGTGAGCACGGCGGGGCGGTGGTCGCTCGCTTCGCGCTCTACGGGCTACTCTTCGGCGCGCTCGCGCTGCGGCGCCGCAGCTTGATTCCAGGGGCGCTCGCGCACGTGGCGCTGGACGTTTACGCCGGGCTAGCCACGTAGCGAGTTGGGGCACTCTGTCCCGACCAGCACGCATGCACCGCGCTGGCGCGCGATATGCAACCCCGCGGGAGATGGAAGCGAAGACCAAGGTTCGATACGCGGTCGCAGGCATCGGCAACATCGCGCAGGTCGCGGTTCTCCCCGCCTTCGCCCACGCCAAGGCCAACTCCGAGCTCGTGGCGATCGTTTCGAGCGACCCAGAAAAACGCGCCGAGCTCAGCGAGCGGTATCAACTGACCTTCGCGGGTGGGTACGAGGACTTCGAGGCCATCCTCGAGCAGGGCGACATTCAGGCGGTTTACATCGCGACGCCGAACACGCTCCACAAAAGCTTGGCGCTGCGCGCAGCCGCGCGCGGCGTGCACGTCCTGTGCGAGAAGCCGATGGCCACGAGCGTCGCCGATTGTGAAGAGATCACCGAGGCCTGCGAGAGAGCGAACGTGAAGCTCATGTGCGCCTACCGGCTGCACTTCGAGGAAGCCAACCTGAGCGCGATGGAAATCGTACAATCCGGCCAGATCGGGGAGGCGCGCATCTTCGAGTCGGTGTTCAGCCATGTCGTGCGTCCGGGGGACATCCGAACCCGGGCCGAGCTCGGCGGCGGCGCTTGCTTCGACCTTGGTATTTACTGCGTCAATGCGGCGCGCAACCTGTTTCGTGCCGAGCCGACGCTGGTTTACGGCACGGCGCTCATGCGCAATGGGACGGACGACACCACGACGGCCATCCTCCAGTTCCCCGGAGGCAGGGTCGCGCACTTCACCGTCAGCAACAGCGTGACCGCCGTCTCCAGCTATCGCGTGGCAGGGACAGAAGGAGACCTGCGCGTCGAGCCCGCGTACGAATACACGGACAAGCTCGAGCACCACCTGACCGTCGAGGGCAAGACCACGAACCGCACGTTCGGTAAGCGAGACCAGTTCGCCCCCGAGCTCGAGTACTTCTCGAGCTGCATCCTGGAAGGTCGTGCTCCCGAGCCCGATGGCGAGGAGGCCATCGACGACCTGCGGGTCATCGAAGCCATTCTGGAGTCTGCCGCCAGTGGCAAGCCGATCCCGCTCACTCCGCGTCAGCGCCGACGGCGGCCGAATGCTCGCCAGGAGTCCAAGAAGCCTGCAGTGGGGAAGCAGGAGACGGTCAACGCGCCGTCGCCCAGCCTCAAGTGAGGCTCTGCCGGCACGCGCCGTGCAGTGCAAGCGGTCGTGAACCGCATCGAAAGCGCTGTGCAGGTGCCTTTGATCTCGTCTCCAACGCGGGCGCGGGCTCCCAGCGTCACTGCCAGCCCCGTGGCGCGCGCTGGTAGCGTGGTCGCGCCGTTGGCCTCCGCCCTGGCGGGGGCGATTTTGCTCGGCCGTGGCGGTCGCGCCAAGCCGGCGGGGCTCGCGCTGTTGGGAGCATCCGTGGGTGCTCTCTTGGCCCGCTGGCAGCTCGGACGCGCGTTCTACAGCACTCCCACGTACAAAAAGGAGCTGAGGCTTGGCCGCATCGAGCTCCGTCGCTACGCGCCGCACTTGCGAGCGACGACTTGGGTGGACGCGAGCACGTGGTCGGAAGCGTTGAGCGACGGCTTCCAGCGTTTGGCCGACTACCTGTTCGGCGCCAACGAATACGAAGAGCGCCTTGCCATGACCACTCCCGTGCTGCTCAGCATGCCAGCGAGCAGCGCTCAGCGCCGAAACGGGGAGAGCTTCCAAGCCCCTGGCGTCGCCACCGTGCCGCAACTGAATGGCCCAGCGCGTCGGCAAATGGCCTTCGTGCTGCCGGCAGAGCGAACGCTGGAAGACCTTCCGCGTCCCAAAGATCGGCGGGTCGTGCTCAGCACGGTGCCGGCTCAGCGAGTCGCAGCGCTCGCCTTCCGCGGCTCTTATGGGGGGGACTTGCCCGCCCACAAGCGCAACGAGCTCCTGTTCTTGGTGAAATGCGCGGGCCTGAAGCCCGTCTCCGAAGTGTGGTTCGCAGCGTACGACGGTCCGTCCACGCTCCCGGTGCTGAGGCACAGCGAAGTGCTGGTGGAAGTGGAGGCATGAGCATGAAGTCGTCTCACCCGCTTTGGAGTCCTTCTACACGCCGCTTCCCTCGCCTGGAGGCAGATCTTCATGCAGACGTGGTGGTCGTCGGCGGCGGAATCACCGGCGTAACGACCGCGCTCCTGCTGGCGAGCGCGGGCAAGCGCGTCACGCTGCTCGAGACGCGGCACCTGGGCGCGGGCGTCACGGGGTCGACGACCGCTCACCTGACAGAGGCGCTGGACACTCGGTACCACGAGCTGGAGTCCAGCTTCGGCGCGGAAGGCGCGCAGCTGGCGCGCGCTTCGAGCCGCGCGGCCATCGAAAAGATCGCAGAGCTCGCGAGCGGCATCGATTGCGGCTTCGAGCGCGTCCCGGGGTACCTGTTCGCCAATCAGGAGAGCCAGCTGAGCCAGCTCGACGCCGAGGTACTGGCGGCGGAGCGCGCGGGCGCGACGGTGCGTCGCATCAACGAGGTACCCCTTCCGCTGCCCGCGCTTGGCGCGGTGCGGTTCGAGAATCAAGCCCAGTTCCGGCCGTTGGACTACCTCGCCGGCCTCGCCGAGCGCTTGGCTGCCACCGACGCTCGCATCTTCGAAGGCGTCACGGTGCTGGACGTCGAGACCAAGGGACAGCTGCGGCTGCAGACGAGCACCGGGCACAGCGTGACCGCGGATGCGGTAGTCCTGGCGACCCACGCGCCCTTTCAAAATCTGAAAAACCAGCTGGAGCTGGCGCAGTACCGGTCTTACGTCGTCTCCGGCCCGATCGCCGAGCCCCTTCCCGGTCTGTTCTGGGATCTCGAGGATCCGTATCACTACATCCGCACGGCGATGGTGGACGGGAAACCCCAGCTCATCGTCGGCGGCGGCGATCACCGCACCGGCACCCTGCCGGAGGGCGGACCTGCTGCACCCTACTGGGAGCTCGAGGCTCTGGCCGCGAAGCTGGGCGCGCGCCCGAGTGAGCGCTGGTCCGCCCAGGTCGCGGAGCCTTCGGACGGGCTGCCGCTCATTGGCAAGCAAGACCCGAAGACCGAGCTGTACGTCGCGCAAGGCTTCGCCGGAAACGGGATGACGTTCGGGACGCTGTCGGCCCTGCTCATTTCGGACGCCTTGCTGGGTCGCGAGAACCCGTACCGGGACCTCTACCGCGCGGACCGCTTCAAGCCGCTGGCGTCCGCTGCGGCGGTGGTCTCCGAGAACGCGGAGACTGCGGGCCACCTCGTCGCCGGTCACGTCAAGCCGGTATCGGACGAGCCGCTCGACCAATTGCCCTTGGGCGAAGGGCGCATCGTCAAGTCCGACGGCAAGAAGCTGGCGGTGTACCGGGACCAAGACGGAGCGCTGCACGCGGTCTCCGCGATTTGCACCCACCAAGGCTGCCAGGTGGCGTTCAATCCCATGGAGTGCAGCTGGGATTGCCCCTGCCACGGCTCGCGCTTCGATATCGACGGAGGCGTGCTGGACGGTCCCGCCAAGAAGCCGCTCGAGAAGCACCACATCGGCTAGCGGCGCGCCGCTGAGTCGCCGTGCCACGCGGCAGCCGCGCTTGGCTGCGACAAATGCGTCGGGACGGATTGAAGCGCTGGGGTATGCGCTGGCGGCTTTACGGGACCTAGTCTCTTGTCTAACTTTGGAATGGTCCCTGCACGGGGCCTCCCGCCGCTTGGCAAGGAGGAGACCCATGCACTACCTGCATCGATGGACGTGTGCCGTTTCGCTGACTCTCACTTTGGCGCTGGCTTGCGGGACGGAGAAGGAAGATCAACCCGGTAACGCGATGGCGCCCCTGCCCCAGGGCCCTGTCGACACCGGCCCCTCGGACCCGCCTCCGAACGCACCGCTGCCGCCAGCGATGTGCGGCGACCAGAATGGCGGCGGAGATCAGCACGTCGACTTTCCGACGTTGATGGCCACGAAGATCGCGGAAAAAGATACGGCGATGACGCGCCAGCTGGCCCTCCTGGAGCAGCGGTACGACTTGAGTGATCACGCGGGTGCCCTGCACATGACGCGCGGCAAGCCGGTGCAGCAGGGCGTGCGGGCTCGCTTACCGAGCGGCCTCACGTGGCAGCAGCTAGCGTCGCTGACGCCGGAGGAGGTGCGCGAGCGAGGCCTGTTTCCTAGCGGATTTCGCGCGCTGCCGCATCCGAAGCAGCCAGAAGGGGGAATGCTGTTTCCCCAGTCCACGATCGACGAAGTGCTCGCTCAGACCGGGCGCAACTTGCAGCGCTTCGATCTGGATTTCGACTTGCCCGAGCACTTGATTCCGGAGTTTCCGCCCGCCATCTTTCTGACGACTCGGCCGGACCTGGGTGACGTGTCACAGGGCAAGCTCGTCACGAGCGACAACTTCTTCGAGCTGTTCAAGTGCATTTTGAACCCCAAGCAGCTGGACGGCTTGCGGCTCTTGCTGACCCCGTTTGCTCAGCAGCAGTTCAACTTCACCGACGATCGCCGCTCGGAACGCCCGAGTCAGGGCGTGGCTTGCTTGGACTGCCACGTCAATGGGCATACTAGCGGTGCCACACACCTGGTGGGCGATATCCGTGACCAGGCTCACCGCAACCGCATCGACACGACCTCGCTGCGTGGTCTCAACGTGCAGCACGTCTTTGGCTCGCAGCGCGCGCTCATGAGCGTCGAAGACTTTACCGAGTTCGAGCAGCGAGCCGCCTACTTCGATGGTGACCCGGTGCTCGCCACGAAGAAGGGCCTGAACCCGCTCGAGCGCGGCTCACAAGTCCAAAACATGGCCGAGTTTCAGAAGATTTTGGACTTTCCGCCGGCCCCCAAGCTCGGTCTGGACGGGCGGCTCGATCCGCAAAAAGCGAGCGCACGCGAGCTGCGTGGTCAGGAGCTGTTCTTCGGCAAAGCCCGCTGCGGCGAGTGCCACTCTGGTGCGCACTACACGGACGGAACGCTGCACGACCTGGAGCTCGAGCGATTCTTCGAGCCTGCCACGATCAACGGCATCGTATCCGACGCGGAAGGGCCGATGAAGACGTTCACGCTCCGCGGTTTGAAGGAGTCCCCTCCGTACTTGCATGACGGCCGCCTCCTGACGATCGACGACACCATCGAGTTCTTCAACCTGGTGCTGGAGACTCGGCTCACGGATGCCGAGAAGCGCGATCTGCGCGCGTTCCTCTACACGCTGTAGAACCCGACGAAGCTGCGCCGCGTCACCGCGCTTGGCCCGAAGCCTGCAAGGTGGCGCGGCGCGCCCGGAGAGAGTCGGCTTTTGCATCCCCTTGCCCGCCTAGAGAGCTCGCGTCTTCTCTAAGCGGGCTGCGTCCGGATTTTCAACGACAGCTTCCGCGGCTCGGAAGGAAGTAAAGAGATATGACCGTATCGAAGACCAAGCGCTGGATGAACGTGCGTTACACATTGCTCGCGGCGGCGGCAGTCGCCTCACTCGCGGGAGCTTGCTCGGACGACGACGATGACGACGGGCCTGGCACCGGAGCGCGGTCGGGGAGCTCCGGAAGCGCCGGCAAAGCGGGTTCGGGCCAAGCCGGCGAGAGCGACACGGGCGGCCAAGGCGGGACGAGCACTGCCGGCACCAGCGGCGGCGGTACGGGCGGCTCGCTCAGCCTCGGCGGCACCGGCGAAGAGCCCACGGAGGGAGGCGCAGGAGGAGAGACGTTCGCGGGCGCGGGCGCCGGCGGTGGATCTGGCGGGAGCGACGATGGGATCGACCGGGACGCCTTCCGGCCGGAAGAGTTGCCGTTCGACCAGGCTGCTTTCGAAGCCCTGAGCCTGCCGGAGGGCTTCTCCATCAATGTGTATCGAACCGGGCTAGGGCAAGCGCGCATGCTCGGCGTTCACGGCCCGCACGTGTACGTGACTCAGCCGATGCAGGGCAACGTCGTGAGGCTCATCGACGAAGATGGCGATGGGGTCGCGGAGGACCAAGCCGTCGTCGCTTCTGGTCTACCGATGGTGCACGGCATCACCTTCCACGAGGATGACGTGTACCTCGCCAACGTTCACAACGTGTACCGGGCCACCGTCGCGGCCGACGGCAGCTTCGACGGCCTCACGAGCATCATCGCGGACCTGCCCGACGGCGGTCAGCACGCCTTGCGCACGCTCGGAGTCGGGCCCGACTCGCTCCTCTACATCTCGGTGGGTAGCTCCTGTGACGCCTGTCAGGAGCCCAACCCGGAGCACGCCACACTGCTCCGCAGCACGCTTGCCGGCCAACCGGCGGGCGTTCGCGAGATCTTCGCGAGCGGGCTACGAAACACCATCGGCTTCGGCTGGCACCCGACGACCGGCGCGCTCTGGGGCATGGATCAAGGGTCCGATTGGCGCGGCGACGATCTGCCGCCAGAAGAGCTGAACGCCATCGAGGCCGGGGAGAAGTACGGCTGGCCCTATTGCTACGCGGATCGCCAAGTCGACCCGATCATTCAAGGTCCGCCGGGGAGCACGAAGGCCGAGTACTGCGCGACCACCACTCCGCCCGTACTGCTGAACCAAGCGCATCAGTCCCCCATCGGGTTCGCGTTCTACACTGGCGACACCTTTCCGGACCGTTACCAGGAGGGCGCGTTCATCGCCTTCCGCGGGTCGTGGAACCGCAAGCCGGCGACCGGCTACCGAGTCGCGTTCGTGCCCTTCGTGGAAGGCGAGCCGCAAGACATCGAGGACTTCGTGAGCGGCTTCCTCAACGAAGCCGGAACCGCGACGTTCGGGCGGCCAGCGGGCATCGCAGTCGCTCCGGATGGCGCGCTCCTGTTCACGGACGACACGAACGGCATCGTCTACCGCGTGCAAGCGGAGTAGCTGCGTAGCCCGCGAGGCTGGCGTCGGGCGCGGCGGATACCCTCGACGCGCCTGCCAGCCTCCGCGCTGCTTTTTAGCTTACGCCACTTCGGCTGGGGGGCACCGGTACCCGAATACGCACCGTGGTGCCCTGCCCTGGGTTCGACTCCACCGTGAGGTCACCGCCGACTATCTCCGCGCGCTCGCGCATACCAGCGATGCCGATACGCCGGAGGTGCGTGCTGCGCTCGATAGCCGCCGAATCGAAGCCGATGCCGTCGTCGTCCACGATCGCGGTCAGGTATTGGTTGCGCAGCTCCAGGCTGACGCTGACATTTTTGGCGGAGGCGTGCTTGAGCACGTTGTTGGTAGCCTCTTGGACCACGCGGTAGATCGTCGTCTCGATCGGATCCGGAAGCCGCGCGTCCTCGATGCCGGTCGTGACGAAGTCCACGTTGACGCCGGTGCGCTCCTGCCAATTGTCCAGGTAGCCGCCGAGCGCGCGCACGAGGCCGAGCTCGTCCAGCGCGAGCGGGCGAAGCTGATAGGCAAGCGCGTGAATGTCACGGCCAACGTGCTCGGTCGTGGCGCGGAGGTCGTGCAGCTTGTGGAGTGACTTGTCATCGAGCGCGCTCGACTCCAGGTCCTTGAGCCCCAGCATGAGCGCGCTGATTTGCTGCCCCACCTCGTCGTGGAGCTCCCGCGAGATGCGGGTCCGCTCCGCCTCTTGTGCGTTCAAGAGCAGGCGCTGCAGCTCCTGCCGGCCGCGCTCCGCCTCACGGTGGCCGATGACCTCTTGGCGCAGGGCGACGTTCACCGCGTCCAGCTGAGACGTTCGCTCCTGAACACGGATTTCCAGATCGTTCTTGGCTTGAACGGCGGCAAGCTTCGCCACCTGCCTCTCCGTCACGTCCACGAACGTGAGGACGACTCCGGCGATGCGGTCGTCCGTCGTGCGGTACGGCAAGAGGCGGGCGAGGAAGAATAGCCCACCGCTCTCCTCGACCTCGCGCTCCACCGGCACGAGCTGAGAGAGCACGCGCGCGGCGTCCGACAGTAGCTCGGGGTACTTCAGGCGATGACGCAGGTCACCGAGCGGCCTACCCACGTCCGTCGCGATCAGGCTGAAGATCTCCACCGCCGGCGGCGTGAACCGCATGATGCGGAGCTCGCGGTCCAAAAACACGGTGGCGATCGCAGTCGCGCCCATGAGGTTGTGCAGGTCGCTGTTGGCGTGACCCAGCTCGTCCACCTTGCTTTTCAGCTCCTGGTTGACGGTCGTCAGCTCCTCGTTGATCGATTGCAGCTCTTCGCGACTCGTCTCGAGCTCCTCCGTCGCCGAACGGAGCTCTTCGTTCATGGCCTGCAGCTCTTCGTTGCTGGCCTTGAGCTCTTCGGTCGAGGCCTCGTGCTGCTCGACGATGTCACGCAGGTGGCGCTTGGTTTGCTCCAGCTCCCGCTCCAAGTGCGCAACCGCCGGCTCGTCGTTCTCGGGCGAGGACGGCTGCTCCGCGTCTTGCTTGCCGTGGGGAGAGAAAGAAACGAGCAGGAATTCCGGAGAGAAATCGGCAGCCGGCGTCACTCGCAGGTCCACCAACCAGCGACCGTCGCCCAGCTCGAGCGCGATCCCGTCTGCGCTGGCGGGCCCGTTCGTCTGCCGGGCCCGGTACAAGGCGGCCCGCAGCTCCGCGCGCAGGGACGGGTGCACGACCCGTAGCAAGTTGGAGCTGGGCTCACCGCCCGCGAACTTCAGGAACGGCGCCGCACTATCCGAGAGATGGACGATGTCGTACTCCGCGTTGACCACGAGGGAAGGCGGCGCGAGGCGCTCGATCAGCTTCAGATGGAGCTCGCTCCACGGCAGCCGGTCCGTGAGCGGAACCTTCAAGCTGCCGAAGCCAGGCGAGGCCGCCGCGGCCGCGAGCTGGGTCGTGGCGGGGCCCGCGCCGTCGTTTCGCTCTTGGAGCGCCAGCGCGCGCGCCAGAGTGCTCGGCCCAGAGGGGACCGGCAGGTTGGGGCGCGCCGACCCGCGCGCGATGTAGATGCGGTGCTTCTTGTCGATCGGAAAGAAGAGCTGACTGCTGTCGTCCACTGCTTCGCTGGTGCCCAAGAACAACCGCCCCTCCGGGCGGAGCGCGAAGTGCAGGATGTCGAACGTGCGCTGCTGCGCAGCTCGGTTGAGATAGATCATCAAGTTGCGACAAGAGACCAGATCCAGCCGCGAAAACGGGGAATCCTTGAGGAGGTCGTGCACGGCGAACAGCAGGATCTCCCGGAGCTCCCGGCGCACCCGGTAGCCGTTGTGCTCTTTGACGAAGAACCGCCGGAGCCGCTCCGGGGAGACGTCCGCCGTGATCGCTTCCGGGTAGCGCCCATTTCGGGCTTCCGTGAGCACGTCCTCGTCCAGATCGGTCGCGAAGATTTGCAGCGCGGGAGGGGATTCCAAGGTGCGCGCGTACTCGCTGAGTAGCATGGCGATCGAATAAGCTTCCTCGCCCGTCGCGCACGCCGGCACCCACACGCGCACCGCGTCCGCTTGGGTCTTGTTGCGAAAGAGCTCGGGAATCAGCCCCTCGAGCGCGGCGAAGCACTCGCGGTCTCGAAAGAAATTCGTGACTGAGATGAGCAAATCCTGCAGCAAGGCGCCAGATTCGCCGGGGTGGGTGCGCAGGTACTGCAGGTAGGAGGCGAGGTCGTCTACCTCGTTGACTTGCATGCGCCGCGCGATGCGCCGCACGATCGTCGCGCGCTTGTAGTAGCTGAAGTCTCGACCGGTACGAGCCCGCAAGAAGGTGAGCACGTCCCGCAGCAGAGCCTCGTCGCTCTCGGGGCCGGGCGGTGGGACCACGACCGGGTTCGGGCCGTTCTCCGGAGGCACGTGCAGCCTCCTCTCACGTGCCTGGTACTCGACGAGGCGGGCCGGGATCTCCTCTGCTTTGAGAACCCAGTCCACCATGCTGGTGGCGAGCGCGGCCCGGGGCATGTCCCCGTGCTCCGCGGCCTCCGGATCTTGCACGATCGTCAAGCCGCCGCGCTCTTTGATGCGCTTGACTCCGAGCGCGCCGTCGCCATCCCCGCCGGAAAGGACCACCGCCACCGCGTGCGGACCGTGGGTGTCCGCGAGCGAGCGGAAGAACAAGTCTACCGCCGTGCGTTTGCCGGGCTCCCGCGCGATGTCCGACAGCCGCAGGTGCCCGTCCACCATCGTGAGGTGCTTGCCGGGCGGAATTACGTACACGGTGTTGACGTCCACGCGCGCTCCGTTGTCAGCCGCGATCACGGGCATGGTCGTCGAGCGCTGCAGAATGTCCGGCAGTACGCTGTCGTGGTCGGGCGACAGGTGCAGCACCACCACGAAGACCATGCCCGACTCGGCGGGCATGGCGCCGAAAAACCGCTGTAGCGCGGGAATCGAGCCCGCGGAGCCCCCCAGCCCCACCATCCGCGTCTGTGCGTAGCCGCGCGACGGCACGACGTTGTCGATTTCAGTCCCCAGCTCTTCTTCGCTCACGTCCGGGTCGAGCACATTGGGGCTCGGGACTTCGGGCTCGCTCATGGCGCGCACCGTACATGAATTACAAGCTCGGCGGGCGGTTCCTCAAACGTCCCGCAGCCAGCCGGAGCGCATCGCGTAGCGGATGAGATCCGCGCGCGTGCGGAGCGCGAGCTTGGACATCGCTCGAGCCTTGTAGGTCTCCAGCGTTCGGGGGCTAACCCCCAGCGACTCGGCCATCTCCTTCGAGGTGTGGCCGCGCGCAATCAGACGGATGACTTCCGCCTCCCGATCGCTCAGGCTCACGGCTACTAGGCCGGTGGGCGACCGCTTTCGAGAGCTCCGCTCTTCGAGCACTCCGGCCAAGCTAGGGTCCACGTACGTTCCGCCTGCGGCCACCGCCCGGACCGCTCGCACGAGCTCGTCGCAGGCGCTGCGCTTCAGCACGTACCCGGAAGCACCCGCTCCGATGAGCAGCTTGGCAAAAGCTGCTTCTTCATGGGCGGAAAGCACCAAAACGCGAGCGCGTGGCACATGGGTGATGATCTGCTTCGTGGCCTCCGCTCCTCCGAGCTCCGGTAGCGAAACGTCCATCAACACCAAATCAGGCTCGAGCTTGCGAGCGAGCTCGACCGCCTGCACGCCGTTGCTCGCTTCCGCCACGACCTCCAAATCGGACTCTGCCATGAGCAGGGTGCGCACCCCCGCGCGCATCACCGGGTGATCGTCCACGAGCAACAGGCGCACGATGCGTGAATGGGGCACTCGCAATCCTCACTAGCAGCTTACCTACATCGACCACCCTGAGCCGTAATTTTCAGGCCCGGGCGGTGAGGAGAATTTACCCACCATCGCTGTCCGTAAAACTCCCGACAGTGACGAAGCGCGAGGCACGTGCGTTGCAGCTCACGCGGTTTTCTCAACTCTGGAGAACAACATGGCAACTGCATCTCGTCCATTGGCTGTCGTTACAGGCGCATCTTCCGGAATCGGCTTCGAGCTGGCGAAGCAATGCGCGCAAGGCGGGTTCGATCTGGTCATCTGCGCTGACGAACCCTCGATTCATCAAGCAGCGCAGCTGCTTCGAGCGGACGGTGCGCGAGTCGAGGCGGTGGAAGCCGACTTGGCGGGGATGGAAGGAGTCGACAAGCTGTACCAAGCCGTCGGCGGGCGCCAGGTGGACGCCCTGCTGGCCAACGCCGGGCGCGGCCTGGGCCGAGCGTTCTTGGATCAAGACTTCAACGACATCCTCCGGGTCGTTGACACCAACGTCACGGGCACCTTGTACCTCGTGCACAAAATCGGCCGGGACATGCGCGCGCGTAGCGATGGCCGCATCCTCATCACGGGCTCCATCGCCGGCTTCATGCCCGGCACTTACCAGGCAGTCTACAACGGCACGAAGGCTCTGCTGGACTCGTTCTCCTTCGCGCTCCGCGCGGAGCTGAAGGACACCGGCGTGAGCGTGACCTGTCTGATGCCGGGCGCCACCGAGACCGAGTTCTTCGAGCGCGCTGACCTCATGGATACCAAGGTCGGCACTGAGAAGAAGCAACCGGCGGACGAGGTCGCCAAGGTCGGCTTCGAAGCCATGATGAAGCGCGAGGGTGATGTGGTCGCCGGCTGGAGCAACAAGCTTCGGGCCGCCATCGCCAACATCACTCCCAACGAGCTGCTCGCCGAGCAGCACCGCAAGATGGCGGAGCCCGGCGGCGCATCGAAGCACTGAGCGACTCTCGCCGAGCGCGCCGACTCGCGAGCGTACAAAACGTACGCGGGGCGGCGCGCTTGACGGGCTGACAGTGGAGGCGCATCGTGGCCGGGTGGTTGCTCACCCTCCGCCTACCGTCGTCGTCGGTATCGGCGCTTCGGCCGGCGGTATCGAGGCCCTCGAGCAGATGCTCGGCACGTTCACGCTGGACTCGGCCGCCTTCGTGGTGGTCATGCACCTCCCGCGGCACGGGCGCAGCCGGTTGGCGCAGGTGCTGGGCCGCTTCACCCTGCTGGACGTGGACTTCGCCGCTTCGGGCATTCGGATGGAGCCGAACCACGTGTACGTGGTGCCGGAATCCGAGAACGTCACCATCTGCGAAGGACGGTTGATGTTCGAAGGCTACGGGCCCACGCCACGAGGCTCCCGCAACATCGACCACTTCCTCACCTCGCTCGCGCGAGAGTACGGCCCCAACGCGATCGGCGTGGTTCTGTCGGGCGCCAGCGAGGACGGCACCGCAGGTCTCGCTGCGATTCGGGAAGCCGGGGGGAGCACTTTCGTGCAGTCAGCGGAGACCGCGCTCTTCGCACACATGCCCCAGAGCGCGGCCCCCGCCGCAGACTTTCAGTTGGACCCCGGCGCTCTGGGCCGGCGGCTGATGACTCTGCTGGTCAACAAGAAGAGCTGAAGGTCCAGCGAGCAGCGAGGCCGTCTGTCACTTACCGACCTGCCCTTGAAGCGTCTTGGCCTGAGTGAGGTGCGCTTCCACCGTCGCGCGCATTTTTCTGAGAGCGGCCTGGAGCTCTGGCGTTCGCGCCACCGGCAGCAGTTTTTCGTCAATCGCTTGCAGGACCTTCTGGTGCGCATCCACCTGCGCGGTCATGTACGTGCGATCGAAGTCGGCCGCACTGGCCTCCTTCAGGCTGGCAAGGCTCTTCTCCCCGTCTGCTTTGAGCGCCGCTGAGCTCGCGCTGTCCGCCGGCGTGACGTTCAGCTTCTTGAACAACTTGGCCTGCTCCTGCTGAGCCTCGGTGTGGTGCTTGACCATCATGTCGGCGAACTTCTTGACCGCGGGAGCTTTGGCCTTGCTCTGGGCGACCTTGCCTTGCTCCACCTCCGAACCATTGGCTAAGTCCGCGAACTGCGCGACCTGAGCCTCTGTCAGCGTCTCCTTTTCGGGCGTCGCCGCCGCATCGCCTGGAGGACTCGGCTGGGTAGCGCTGGCCTGTTCGACAACAGGAGCAGGCGCGGTGGCCGGCGAGTCCGTCGAAGCAGGCTGCGCCGGCACCGGCGGCGGCGTGGGAAGCGCCTCTCCGTTGGCCACCTCCGCTTGAGTGGGGGGCGCCTTCTGGTCCCCAGCGCAGCCCGCGAGGACGAGGCTGATGGTCCCGATGAGCGCTGGTACGGTGTGTCCGAAAGTCCTATTCATGCTCGCCCAGTTTGCAGCAACCGTGCCTCCTCGGTGCCCGCTGCCGCCCGTCCGTAAAATAGCCGACACCGCAGCTTCGCTGTACTTGATTGGCAATCTGACACAACCGTGGTGGCATTTGCGCCGCGAGCGAGGTAGCGTGCGACCATGTCCTTCGTACCCACGCTGTGCCTGGAGTGCTGGCGCGTGCATCTCGCGTCCATCGCGCAGGCGCAGGCTGGGGAAATCGCCTGCAAAAGCTGCGGCGCGGAGGCCCGCATCGTGCCCGGATGCAGCTTCCCGGAGGCCGAAAAGGAAGCGTTCGAGGAGCTCAGTGGCATCGTAGCGGAGGGCAGTATCACTCCTACGGAGGGGCGGAGCCTGGCCGTCGAAATAGAGCGAGCGCTGGGGTCGGGGTCTTATCGGTCGCTTCTGGCTACGTTGTCCGTGCGGCTCCCTGGGCTACTGCCGCACGAGGTCGCAGCGGGCAAGAACGCCGGCGCGCAGCGGCGAATCTTGGCCAAGCTCAAGACCGTCTTCGAGGCGCTCGGTACCGCGCGCCGGGTGAGCGCCGAGTATCCGATCCTGGCTGATTCGCCTTCCCGTCGGGCCGGCCGGAGCTGAGCCGGTGCTGAGGCAGTACGGCTTGGCAGTGCCCTAGCGCCGCGTCCACGCCGCCACGTCCCGCTGGGTGCCACGCAGCGGCACCAGGCGCAGCCTCGCGCGTGCCATCTGACAGCGGTGCGGCGTGATGCGGGAGCGGGTACGCTTGCGCCATGCACCCGGTGACTCGCGCGGCCTTCGCGCGCCTGCAGAGGCAGCGCTCGTGATCACTCACCCTGAAAAAGTGCTCTTCCCCGCGAGCGGGATCACGAAGGGTGACCTCTGCCGCTACTACGAGAGCGTCGCCTCATGGATGCTGCCCCACATTTGCGGCCGACCGGTAACGCTGGAGCGCTACCCGGCCGGCATCGAACGAAAAGGCTTCATTCAGAAGGACGTAGCCAAGGGCTACCCGGATTGGCTGGAGCGAGTGGCGGTGGAGCGGCGCGCCCGCAAGCCGGAAGGCCCCGTCCACTATCCGGTCATCTCGGACGCTCGAGGGCTGCTTTGGCTAGCGAACCTGAACACGGTCACGCCGCACGTGTGGTGCTCGCGCTTGCCAGACCTGGAGCGTCCGGACCTTTGCGTCTTCGATCTGGACCCTGCCGACGAAGATGAGGCTCGCCTTCGCGCCGCAACCCTGGAGGTGCGAGACGTGTTGAGTGAGCTCGGCCTTCCGAGCTTCGTCAAATCCTCGGGCTCCAAAGGATTTCACGTCGTCATCCCGGTACGTGAGCCGGCCACCTTTTCGGAAACCTGGCGCTTCGCGCAGGGCGTAGGGCGCTGGCTCGTCAAGCGGCGCCCCGAGCTCTTCACGCAGGAGTTCATCAAGGCCGATCGCGGCGGTCGCATCTTGATAGACACCGGGCGAAACGCCCGCGGCGCCACGCTCGCCGCAGCGTACGCCGTGCGCGCCAAGCCGGGAGCACCCGTTTCCGCTCCATGCACGTGGGATGAAGTAGCGAGCGGCACCGTCAGCCCCCGAACGTTCGGGATGGCGGCAATGCCCGCGCGCTTGGCCGACGTGGGCGACCTTTGGGGGAACTTGCATGAGGCCGCCGCTTCGATAGCAGAGGCCATCGCGGGGCTGAGAGCGCAGCTCAGCGAAGCGGATTGGGAAGAAGCGGCTGCAGCCACGACGCGCCGCCCTGGTTCTCGCAAGCGCGCGGTCTGAAACTGCGCCCACATTTTGGAGGTGGGGGCGCGCGCGAACGCCACGTTGCGGCGAAACACCCGCAAGGGCCCACCAGATTTCGAGCAGTTACCCGAGGTTTTGTCGCCGGCGGGTGGCCCGGATTTTGGATCGTTCGAGGCATGTCAACCGCCGATCATGCCAGCTACGAAAAGCGCCTGGTCGCGGGCATCGCGACGACCATGCTCGCCCTCCTCGGTAGCTCGGTCCTCCTGCTTGGGCAGCAGCGAGCGCCGTCAGCTCCCGAGGCCAAGGAGCAGCCGTTTTGGTCGAGTGACGCAACCGCCAGTAACCTCGCCGTCGTCGAGCTGCAACGCTCGAGCGGGAGCCCCTGGGGTCAAAGCCCTGCAAGCCCATAAGGTCCCTTCGCTGCGGACCGGAAGATAGCGGACAGACGCGCGCGGCTCGCCGGAGTACCAGCGCGGACATGCACTACCTACCCGCGCGCTGCGGCGCGTGCAGTCATGTCTCGTTGTTGTCCGAGCACGGTTGCGGTGAGGGAAGAGCCGTGTGCCCTAGCTGCGGCGGCCGCGCCACCGTGCTGCCAGGGTGCGCGTACGCCGAGGAGGACTTGCCGTTGTTTCAGGACGTGGCGGGCTGCTTCGACGCGGCCGAGCTCACGGTCGCGGAGGCGGCGACGTTGACGTTCGCGCTGGACACTCAGGATGGCCGCCGCGAGGCGGTGGAGCTGCTCGCAGCGTGGGTGGAGTACGTACCAGGACTTTCGCGATTTCAGCCCGTGCTCTTGTCCCACCCGCACAAGCTACGACCCGCTCTGAGTATGCTCGGCACGCTGCTCGCCGAAAGGGCGTTGGACCGCATCTCCAGCGTGCGACCCCAGCAAGCTTCCAAGCACTGACACTCGATAAGATGGTTGCGGGTCCGTAAGAAAACGGATACCGCAGTGAGCGCGGGCAGCGTACTTAACAATCATGGATCTGCTCGCCGTGCATTGCCGGCAGTGCGCCTGCTGCTACCTGGAGAACGTCGTCGCCATCGTGGCAGGCAACGCCCTCTGCGAATGCGGCGGCATCGCGCGCGTCTTGCCTGGCGGAAGGTACACCGCAGCGGACCAGAGCTTGTTCGCAGCGGTCGTGATGTGGTAGCGCGGCACGAACCCGTTCAGGTGCCAGGGCCAGCTCAGAGCTCACCTCGCGCAGGCGCCTCCGAGCTCCGTGATCGCGCGACGCTCCTGGTTCAGACCGGGCACGAAGAGCAGCGCCTCCGGCGTCGAGTGCCCGTCACTCGAGAGCGCGGTCCGCAGCCCTCGCGCGTGCGCCTCGGTGAACACCGCGCGCACCCATTCTGCGCTGATGAGCGGCTCGTTGTACGCAGCGCAAACCGCGCGGGCTAGCGGCGCGACGAGTCCGGACCTTCACGTACGTCTGCTCCAGCTGCGGACACCTGCGAGAGCGCATGCGGTGGAGGCACGCTGCCCGTGCTGCGAAGGTGAGGCTTGGGAACCGCCGGTGCGGCCTTGAATCAAAGAGGCTGATTCGGCACGGCGCCAGGCCGTACCGAACCAACCGAATCGCAACTAGCCTTCGTCCTCGCCTTCCTCTTCTTCGACGTCCATGCGCTCACTGAGCAGCAGCTTGGCGCGGTTGGCGCGCGCATCTTGCTCGTCGCGGCTCTCGACGAAGAACTTCATGCGCTCGTCGTCGCTCGCCTCTTGAGCGTCCTTGATGTACTGCTCGCAGGCCTGATTACCCTGCAGAGCGTGGTACAGCACGCTCACGATCGCATATTCGTGGTCGTCGGTCGGTTGCGCGCTCCCTTGCGGGTTAGCGCTCTGGCTCCTCTGAGAGCCTGCAGACACCGATTCTTAATCCCGAGTTGCACTACGAGGCATGGTTGCCTCACCTCTTTCAGCGGCTTCCGCCGCCGGTCTGGCCGCTGCCGGTCGTCCCACTGCCGCTGCCGCTGCCGGTCGTGCCGCTGCCGCTGCCGGTCGTACCGCTGCCGCTGCCGGTCGTACCGCTGCCGGTCGTACCGCTGCCGCTGCCGGTCGTACCGCTGCCGGTCGTCCCGCTGCCGCTGCCGGTCGTACCGCTGCCGGTCGTCCCGCTGCCGCTGCCAGTCGTCCCACTCCCGCTCAGGTCACTGCCCGTCGCTCCCATTCCCGGGGTCGTCTCCGTCGAGCCGGGGGTGCTGCTGGAGTTGCTGCTGCCGGTCTCACCCGAGCCGTAACCCGTCGAGTCCGCCGTTCCGTTGGCTGGAGTCATGGCGCGATCGTTCTCGTGATTGCACGCGACTGCCATTAGCGTCAGAGCCACACACGCGGACATGGTCAAAGTTGTTCTGATCATCACAGTGTCTCCTGGTTATTCGAGGCGTCAGCGCCGTGCAGCGGCGCCTTGACTAGCCTGCTTCTTCGTTCCCTTTACCGATCGCCCTTCGCGCCCACTTTGCGAGCCTGCTCCCGCTGCGGAAGAAGCAGCTTCGGCGCCCTTCACTTTGGAAGCGGAGGCGGACTTTTGGTCGCTGGAGCGATTGTTCTTGCTGGCTTTGCTGTTCGTCATGATCACAGATCAGCAAGTCCTGTGCCGATGCCGAGCGCGTTGCTGTGCCCGCGGGGACACTTGGCCGAGCCTTCGATTTCGACGCGAGGTTCGTTCTTGGTCTCGGGAGTCGGCTCTTCGCAGGCGCCTCACCGGAAACAGACCAGACGCGAGGCGTCCTAGGAGCAGCGGGGTTTCGGTGTCGCGGCGTTCGTGCCACGAGGATGACACGCGCTGCGTGAGCTGCGAGATGAGGTTGCTCATAGCCTATTTGACGAAGCACCAACTAAGAGTCTCCGCGGGTGCGAGGCGGTTCGGTGCTCGGCGGGGTCGCGTGCGTTGGGCTCGTATTTTTGCTGCGCGTGGCCTGCGTGCCCCTTCGGGTGGTCGTGACGCCCCGCCCCGTGAGCAGCCATTAATCAGAGCGCAGCTCGGAATTCGCACTTTCGTGTTCGACGGTCGGGGCGAACCGCGGCGCCGCTTCCTCTTCGGGCGCGCTCAGCCAGCCGCTGTGCTCGGCGAAGCGCATCAAGTCCACGCGGGTGCGTAGCTGCAGCTTTTGCATGCCACGCGCTCGATAGGTCTCGAGCGTGCGCACCGAGATTTGCAGCGACCGAGCGGCTTCCTTGAGAGTGACGCCTCGAGCCAGCAGACGCAGCACGTGGGCCTCGCGCTCGCTGAGCCGAAGATTCTGCCGCCGCACTCGTGGCGCTTCGGGAGCGTCCGAAGACTTCTCTAGCTTTTGCGCAGCCGGTACCGCATCAGTAATTGCAGCCTGCTCTACCGCCCTCAGGAGCTCGCTAGGGGGGCTGTTCTTGCAAACGTATGCCGCGGCCCCGGCCTCCAGCGCTTCACGGGCCGCCCACGCTTCTTCGCGCAGGGAATACGCAACGAACTTGATTGCCGGGAGCTCGCCGCGCAGACGACGCATCACTTCCAGGCCGTTCAAGAGAGGGAGCGAAAGGTCCATCACCACCAAGTCCGGCCGGAGCTGCCGCACCACTGCCAGAGCCTCTTCGCCGTCTCCAGCTTCACCGACGACCTGCAACTGGGGAGAGAGCTCGAGCGTGCGCCGGAGCCCCAGGCGCAAGCAGGAATGATCGTCGACGATGACCACGGACCGCGGAGGGGATGCCAGTTCCCATTCTACCATTCAGTGAGAATAGCGTACTGATTCCGCGGCGCCGCTACGAGATGTGTAGGCCAAAGTGCTGACGCGATCGCGCCTCGGTGCGCTGGCCCGGCAACGCGACACTCGTCACTCGGGGCCGGCCAGTGGCAGTATGAATGAAAATTCTGAACCGGAGCCGACCTTGGATTTGACCTCCAAGTTGCCCCCGTGGGCGAGCGCGATGCGCCGCGCCAAGTAGAGCCCAAGCCCCAAGCCTCGCGATGGCCCTTCCGACACGAACCGTTCGAACAGGTGCGGAAGCAGCTCCGGCTTGATTCCCCCTCCTGCATCGACAATCCGGACCGATACGAACGCACCCGCCGGGTCCAGGGCAACGATGATGGAGACCGGAGTGCCGCGCGGCGAATGGCGGACCGCGTTCAGCAAGACGTTCTCGAGGGCCTGGCGGAGGCGGTTACTGTCGCAAATCGCCACTATCTTGCCCGGAGTTTGGACTCGTACCGGCGTGGAGGGCGTCTCGCAGAGCCGAGCGACGTCGGTCACCAGAGCGCTCACCTCGACCGGGGTGAGCTCCAGCTCGAACAGCCCATGCTCCAGGCGTGCGGTGTCCAAGAGGTCCTGAGTGAGCCGAGCGAGGCGCTGCGCCGCCAGCAGCGCTCCGTCCACGTCCGAGGGCTGCAGCTTCTCTTCGCGCAGGAGCTTCAGCTGCAGGAGCTGCAGCCGTGCGGACAGCGGATTCAGGTGATTCCAAACGTCGTGGGCCAGCACCGAGATGATGTCGTCCGCGGCCATGCGCCGCGCCCGCTGACGTTCCTCCTCGCGCAGTCTTTCCCCCAGCTCGGCTCGGTGCACCAGCGCGCCCATCCAACCGCCCACGAGCCCCACGAGCTCGACCTGGTCATGGCTAAAGTACTCGGGCTGCTGCGACACCACGCTCAGCACGCCGCGCCGAACCCCCGCCACGAGGAGCGGCACGATGACTTGCGAGCGCACCCCGAGCTCCTTCACGATGCCGCGTAGCTCCTCCGTATCCTGATCGACGTGCCCGTCCGCGTGGGCGTGACCTGTCTGATAGACTTGAACCGTTCGGCCGCCCTGAGCGACCGCCATCACGTCTAGCCCCAAGCTGCGCTGCAGGTCGCCGAGCGGCGTTTGGCTGGTACCGATGGCAACGAGGGACGTGCGGCGTTCCTCGAACAGAAATACGTCCGTTTTGTCGCACGAAAGAAAGCGCGCCACGCTGCTGGCGGCAGCCGTCAGGCATTGCCGGGGGTCGGTCGACGGCAGCTCGAGGAGCTCCTGTAGCAGGGCGAAGGCCTGGACCGAGTCCGAAGGAAGAGCTGGGCTCATGGCCCCCCTTAGAGCGAAGCCCATGCCAGGCGGAATTTCAGGGCGTAGCGAAACGTTCTGTCCGGAGATCATCGGCCACGCATGCGCCCCCGGTGGGGCGTGACGCGCGAGGCACAACGCCGCTGCGCGCCTCCGCAGGCGGCGAGTGCACTGATGCCAATCGGCACGAGTTCTGCAACGACGAGCTTCGTACCCATTGCCAGGGGGCGTATGTCCGTAGCCGAGCTCATGACCCAAAGCCCAAGTACCGTCGCGCCGGAGGATACCCTCGCCACCGCGGCTAGCAGAATGTGGGAGGGCGACTGCGGAGCCATTCCCGTCGTGGATCCGGAAGGCACGCCGCTCGCGATGTTGACGGACCGCGATGTGTGTATGGCGACGTGGTCGCGCTCCTGCGCGCCGGAGCTCATCCGAGTTGCGGACGTCATGTCGCCGCGCGTCATCGTATGCCGCGCGAGCGATACCGTCGAGATTGCCCAGAGCGCGATGCGCATGGCTCAGGTCAGGCGACTGCCCGTCGTCGACGAGCACGGGCGCATCGTTGGCGTCATCTCGCTCGCGGACATGGCGAGGGCTCACGAGCACGCTGACCGTCAAAAGCGCGAGAGAGACGCGGAAGGTCTGGCGTCGACGCTCGCGAGCATTTGTCGACGGACGCCCGAAAGCGTTCAAGCCCAAACGGAGGTGAGCACTCATGGCCCGGCAGCAGCCTGAAACCCCCGGATCCGCGGCGGCAGAGCCCGGCTCGACCGTGAACCAGGAGGCCATTCCGTCCGAGCTGCCCAATGCGGCGAGCCCCGTGCCGGCACCGGCGATCCGGCACGCGCCTCGCCCCGCGAGCTGGGCTGGGTTGCTCCTGCTGCTGATGATGACCGCGGTGCTATGCCTCAGCCTGGTCTACGCGTTCGCGGCGCGCCCCGCGCCGTGAGGCGTCTGCGGAGCGCGATCAGTCCGGCTCGTTCAGTCGAGCGAGCCGCTCTACCTCGCGCTTGAGGGCTTCTAGGTCATAAGGCTTGGTGACGTAGGCGTCGGCTCCCATTTCACGAGCTATCTCGCTCAGCCGGCTGTGGGCGGAGGCGAGCAGGACCTTGCAGGCGATGCCGCGGTCTTTCAGGAAGCTGACCACGTCGTACCCGTCCAGGGGAGCCATCGAGAGGTCCAGCACGACCACGTCCACGGAGCGCGAGCCGAGCACCTCGATGGCTTCAACACCGTTGGAAGCGACGTGAAGGTCGAAGCCGTCCGTGAACAACCACTCCAAGCAGGAGAGCGTATCCGGGTCGTCTTCGACGATGAGTACGGAGACGGAAAGGTTTCCTAATACCGTGGACACGTCCGGAATCTAGCCAATTTCGTGCCAAGGGACGCCTTACTGCACCAACGGACGCCTTGCCCGCCGCCATTGACGGGGCACGCCTGTTTGGACGCATCGATACCTGGGTCAACAACGCCGCGGTCTCTGCCTACGGACGGCTGGAGCAGATCAGCGATGGCGACGCGCGAAGGATCTTCGACGTGAACTTCTGGGGCACCGTGAAGGGCTCGCTGGTCGCGCTTCCGTTCCTGCGGCGCCAGGGCGGCGCGCTCATCAACGTCGGTAGCGAAGCTTCAGAGGCGTCAGCGCCGCTCCAAGGCATTTACACCGCTTCCAAGCACGCCGTGAAAGGCTACACGGATACGCTGCGGATCGAGCTGCTCGAGGCGAAGGAGGAGGACATCTCCATCACCCTGATTCAGCCGACAGCGGTGGACACGCCCTTCCCGCAGCACGCCCGCAACTACATGGCGGAAGAGCCGAAGCTCCCGTCCCCCCAGCTCGATCCGGAAGACGTGGCGGAAGCGATCCTCAAGGCCGCCGAGCACCCTCAGCGCGACGTGAAGGCCGGCGGGACCGCCGTGCTCAAGACGACGATGGCCAAGGTGGCACCGTCGCTGGCCGACAAGCTAGGAACGAAGGTAGTGGACCAGCAGAAGGCGGACGAGCCCCCGCGCGACCCGGACGGAACCCTCTACAAGGCCGGCGAGTCGGGGCAGACGCGCGGCAGCGCTGCTCGCGCGCAAGGAGCCGCCTAACGCGCTCCGCCACGCTCCGCGCGGTCCCTGCGCGGAGCGTGGCGGCCTCAGGCCTCAACTAGCAGAAGACTGCTGCTCGTTGCCGCCGCCGTTCACGACCTGGGAGGCGGCATCTGCCGCCCCGTGCACGGCGTCTGGCAACCATGATCAACGAGGGATTCGACGTCGTCGCGTTCCTCAAAGAACAACACGAACAAATCAGATCCGGTTTCGAACAAACGCTCGCAAGCTCCGGTGAGCAGCGAAAGTCCTTGTTTTTCGCGCTAGTTCGAGCGCCAGTTCACGCTGCTACAATCGGCGGTCCTCCAGCATGCCAAAGCGGAGGAAGGGAACGAGTTCGACCGCCTCGGCAGCACGATGGCGCCGGACCAGCTGGAGCGGATGCGCAAGGCGGTGGATTTTGCCCAGCGAGTCGCGCCGACTCGCCCTCACCCCGGCGTGGAGTCGGCCGCAGCAAACATGCTGGCGGGGCCGTTCGCGGCGATGATCGACCGTGCGCGCGACGCCATTTCCGGCAAAGCTTGAGAGTCGACACGCAAGCTCGAAGTAGCGACCTGACGGTTGCTACTTCGGGCCGCGCTCACCGGCCCACCGAGACCGCGACCGTACGCGGCGCCTCGGCGCGCTGGACCAGCAAGAAGCCGGCAACGGCCATGGCCAGCCCCCAAACCACGAACCCCATGTCCCACGCCTGCTCGAGCTCACCGGGGTGCACATGATGGAGGCCCAGCAGCTGGTGGTCGACCAGCCCTTCCACCGCGTTGAAGAGGCCCCAGCCGAGCAATAGGCCGCCACCGAAGGCCGAAGAGGAGAGGCGCACTTGCGGGCGGCGAGCCGCGCTCCAAAGGGCTGCTACGCCCAGCACCGTGACGAGCCAGGCGAAGGCGTGAAACACGCCATCCCAGAGCATGTTGTACTTCATCGCGACCAGGTCCTGCGGGGGGCGGACGCTGGACAGCATGTTATGCCACTGCAAAATCTGGTGCAGCAAGATGCCGTCGAAGAAGGCGCCGAGTCCGCAGCCCAAGAGCTGCGCGGCGAGCACGATCGGTCTGGTGGTACGCAGTATCGTCATGGGAGCTTCGAGCCGAGCCGGGAGAGCAAGACCGCAATGAGCAAAGCGAGCACGAAGGGCGCAAGCAGCGCGGCGGAATAGAAGGCCGGCTGCTCATTCCAGAACGCTTGCCGAGCTTCGGCGCCGATCGCGCACCGCGGGCAAGCAAAGGCGGTAAGCGGCCCGTCCATCGCCCGTCTGTTTGCAAGGTGAGTGCCTGCAGCGGAGGGGACTCCCACCGGGATGTCAGTCCTGACCACCGCACGCGCGCGAGGCAGCCTGGTTGCAACGAGGTCGCGTTGCCGCGGCGCTCGTGCCGCCGTCCGCTAGCCTGCGGTGCGTAGCGATTGGCCCGGTGTTTGCTCGGCGGGGCGGCATGTTTAGTATTCCGCGTGACCCGGCGTTCGACAGCACGCTTGCGCTAGTGCAGCGCATGTGACCTGCGGTCAACAATCGCTCCGCGATTGTCCGCTGCGCGGCATGCGCCGCACTAGTGTCTTTCTCGCTGGGGCTTCGCCCCAGACCCCGCGTCCGCTTCGCGTCCGCCTAGCGCAGCGCCGCTTCCCAAAGTTGATGCCATCTCACTTGCGCTGCACTAGTGCATGAAGGCTACACCTTCATTCAGTCGCGCTGTCAGCTCCTGAGCACGGATGTCTTCAGTACCCGGTTGCTCGGCAAGACAGCCGTATGCATCCACGGGCGCGAGGCCAGCGCGCTGTTTTACGACGAGACCAAGCTCGAGCGTCATGGCGCGGTGCCGCGACGAGTCGTGACCTCCTTGTTCGGTAAGGGAGGCGTGCAAGGTCTGGACGGCGATGCGCATCGCCATCGCAAGGCGGCATTCCTCGCGGTCCTGTCGAAAGACAAGCTCCAGGAGCTCATGGACCTCACCGCGGACGAGTGGCGGGTTTCGGCGCGAGCTTGGGAAGCGGCTGCGCAGGTGACACTGTTCGATGAGGCGCAGCTGATCCTGACGAGAGCGGTTTGCCGCTGGGCGGGGGTGCCCCTGGCAATGCACGAAGAGCTTGACCGGGCGCGCGATTTGGGCCGAATGGTGGACGCATTGGGGGGCTTGGGCGCGCGCTTGTGGCGCGGCAAGCTCGTGTCGCCCCCCTCGCGGCGCCGGAGGCGTTCGACGAGGGCGGGTTCGCGGAGCGCTTCGTCGAAGAGGTGCGGCGCTACTACCCGTTCACCCCGTTCCTGGGCGCCAAAGTGAAGGCCCCCTTCGAATGGCGCGGGCACGCCTTTGCCCCTGGCACCCTCGTCCTGCTGGACGTCTACGGCACCTTGCATGACCGAAGGATCTGGCCGGAGCCGCACCGGTTCGATCCAGACCGCTTCGAAACGGCCGCGGACGACGACCTCGCGTTCATTCCGCAAGGCGGTGGAGAGGCCCTGGGCCATCGCTGTGCCGGAGAATGGGTAACTCGCTACAACCTGAGACTCGCCGTGCACTTCCTGACGCGCTGCCTCAGCTACGAGGTGAGCCCTGCCCAGGACCTTCGGGTGGACTTGCATCGGATGCCGGCGCGACCGAGCAGCGGCTTGGTCCTGGAAAACGTCAAGACGATGCCCGCGCTGGACGCCCCAGCTCCGCTTCTGACCATGGCGCGGCCCGCGCGTGCCAGAGCCGCTGAGTAGCAACGCGGCACCTCTACGGACGCTCCGGCAGCGTTACCGGAGCCGAAAGGGCGCCTCGCCTTGCCCGGCGCTCGGCCTCACCCAGCCAAGCAGCAAACAGCGCGAGCGCACAGAGCAGGAACAAGAGCTCGCTCGGTACCCGCATGACGAGCCCGGCCAGCTTTGTCGGAGATACCGCGCGCGCTGAGGGCATGAACGGGAGGCGTGTTCGCGTAGTCATCCCCCACCAGCTGCACCCCCACGCGCAGCTTGCGAAGCCGCGGAATCATCAAAAGACGCGACGTCCAGCTCCCGGTCGAGCCTCGAGGCGAAGACGTAGGTGGACGTGTAGTACGGCTTGCTCGTCGCGACCATGTCGAGCGAGCTGGGCACGCCCATGACCACGTCGCACAGCTCCACACCGGGAATTTTTCTTGGACGCTCCAGACCTTCTTTGCCCGCAACGGGTCCCAGGCGCTGAATTCCCCGGCGTTCTCGGTCTTGTGAGAGCGCGGGCGTGGTCCAAGCGCTCAGCGCGCGGCAGAGCGAAATGGCCTTGAGCATCGCGCTCGCGCACGAAGCAACTTGCGTGCCCTCCACCCTTCACGAACGCAGGAGCTGCAGGCTTGCCACCAGCGCGGAGCGGCAACCGCCCAGCGTTTGCTCGATTTGCTGCTGGGTGTGGGCTCCGCAGATGAACCACAGGTGCCGCGGATGCAAGAGGAAGCCGCGCGCCAGCACCTCCCGATAAAACAGACGCGTCACGAGAGCGTTCTGCGCAGGCTCCGGATACGTGAACCGAAAGAACGGCATCGCCGAGAGCGGCTCACCGTAGGCTCGCGCCGGCACGTCTAGCTCTTGGGCGAGCCCATTCAAACCGTCTATCAGCCGCTGACCCAGAAGCTCGACGTGCTCCCGCGTCTTTTCGGCCTCTGCCACCTCCAGCGTCGCCAGGCACGCGGCCATTGCCACCGTGTCGCCGTGGTAGGTAGCGGAGTAGTGCATGCCCGCAGCCGCTTGCATCACGTGTCGCTTCCCCGCGACGAACGCGAGCGGCCAGCCGTTGGCGAGGGCCTTGCTCACCGTGATCAAGTCCGGCACGAGCCCGATGCGCTCGCTGATGGACCCCGGAGCGATCCGGAGCCCCGTCTTCACTTCATCCATGACCAGCAGCGCCCCATGAGAGTGGGTGAGCCGCAGCAGCTCGTGAAGAACGGCGGGCTCGAAGGGCAGCACCATCTCCGGAGCGAGGATGACCGCCGCGACGTCCTTACCGTGCTCGGCGAGGATGCGCTCCAAGGTCCCTGGATCGTTGGCGCGAAATTCCAGGACCTGCGCGTCCAGGCCGCGGGGCACGAAGCTCTCGAGCGGCAGACACCAGTCATGCCAACCATGGTACCCGGCGCGTACCACCATGCGCCGCCCGGTGTGAGCGCGCGCGATGCGCAGCGCGGCGGTGGTCGCCTCGGAGCCCGTCTTGAAGAACGCTCCCATCTCCGCGCCGGGTAGCTTCGGCAGGAGCGCCTCCACGAGCTGGACGTGAAAGGAGTGGTTCAGCGACAACAGGCCGCCACGCCGCGCCTGCTCGGCGGCCGCGCGGTCTACCTCTTCGCGCGCGTAGCCGAGCAGGTGCGCGCCGAACGCCATCAAGAAGTCCACGTACTCGTGGCCGTCTACGTCGCGGATGATCGCGCCGCGACCGCCTTCGAAGTACAGCGGGGTGGTGTCGTCGTCCACGAGCGGCCGCCCTGAAAGGTGGAAGCCGCCCGGGATGCTTCGGCGCGCACGCTCCAGCAAGGCGCGCGAGCGTAGGTAGCGCTCCGCGAGCTCCGCCTCACGGTGAAGGACAGCGGACTCCGCAGAGGCGCTCAGCTTCATTCACTCGCCTCTTGCTGAAAGCCTAACCGCGCCTCCACCGATGACGGCTCGGGGTCGTCGTAAAGCAGGCGCTCGGGGCGCTGCCACCAGCCGCCGTCTACTACGCGCGGAGCGCCTTGCGAGATGGCCCGCAGGAAGCCTGCGTAAGGCGTTTCCTGAAGCTCTCCGTCCACGACGCAGAACGCTCCCGCTTCATAGGAGCTAGCGCCACGGGTGACGAGCTGGTCCCAGCCGTAGGAGCCGCAGAGCGCCCACGCCGTTACCGCAAGCACCTCGGCGCCGGCGGCTCGAGCTCGCTCCGCCGAGTGCCACAGGTAGGAGAACCAACGCGCTTGCTCCTCGGCGTGACCGCCCAAGTGCGCTTCCGTGATGGCGACGGGCGTTGCGTAGCGGTCGAACGCCTCCATCAAAAGCGGGGCAGGACCAATCAGGCCGCGACGAGAGACTCGGACCGCCTCCACGTCCGCGTAGCGCTGACGCCCGTTGCCGCCCAGCGTGTGCGGTGGATAGAGCGCGATCCGGCTGTCCAGGAAGCGCTCGCCGGTGACGTAGTAGTTGAAGCCGAGCACGTCCGGCGGGCAGGCAACCTCGCGGAGGCGCGCGAGCTCCCTCTCGGTCGCGCCGAAGCGCAGCAAGTAACGGTAGAGCGGGTGATGCGCGTCTACCCTGCCGTAAAGCAGGTCCAGCCCCAGGAAACGGCGCTGGTTCTCGAAGTCAGCTTGGTAGGCGAGGTCCGGAGTGCTTCGGACGTAGCCGAGGTCCTCCGTGTGGACCAGCTCGGCATCGGGGTTTTCTCGACGAATCGCGTGCATCGCCAGCGCGGTGCCACGAACCTCGTTGAGGAGCGCTCGCACGAAAGCTCGGTCGGTCCGCTCGTGCGGGTACCAGTGCCCGTAAAGGCCGGAGAAGCGCGCCGTCGTCAGCGGTTCGTTGACCGGGGTGTAGCGCCGGAGCCAAGGGAACCGGCGCGCGACCTTTCCCGCGTAGTCCGCGAGCTTCTCGGGAAACTCGCGATCCATCAGCGAGGTGTAGGTGGGGCCGCTGCCGTGGTGCAGCAGCCCCGCAATGGGCTCTACCCCGAGCTCCTTGAGGAGTGTGAGCCTGCTGTCGGCCCAGCTGAGATCTATCTCTTCCGGGGAGTGGGGCGCGCCATGCTCCCAGAGCACCGGGTAACGGAGCGCCCGGATGCCGAGTGAAGCGAAAGCACGGAGGTCCGAGCTACGTTCGTGATGACCGGAGAACCGCAGTTGGTCGTGATAAACGCCCTCCACGCGGTTGACCGTGCATTCAATTCCCCCCCACAGCTCGAGCGATGGCTGGCTCATGCGCCTCCTCACGAATACCGCTAATGTTCGGTTGCTCTTGCTCCCGAAGCTTTGAAAACAAGGTGAGCGCCTGCGCGACTACCTGGTCCATATTGTAATACTTGTACGTTGCGAGTCGGCCGACGAAGTGCACTTTGGGTAGCGCGGCCGCCATCTCCTTGTATTGCGCGTACAGGGCCGCGTTCTCCGGGCGAGGTACGGGGTAGTACGGGTCGCCGTCGGCCTTGGGGACCTCGTAGACGATGCTGGTACGCTCGTGCTCTTGCCCCGTCAGGTGCTTGAACTCGGTGATGCGCGTGTACGGGTGCTCGTTCGGGAAGTTGACGGTGCCAACCGCCTGAAAGCGCTGGACGTTCTTCGTTTCGTGGTGAAACTCGATGGAACGGTACGGCAACTTGCCGACCCGGTACTCGAAGAACTCGTCCACCGGGCCCGTGTAAATCAATTGCTCGTAGGGAATGCTGCGCTGGACCTCCCGATAATCCGCGTTGAGCAGGATCTTGATATTGGGATGCTTCAGCATACGCTCGAACATGCGAGTGTAGCCGTGCTTCGGCATTGCCTGGTACGTGTCCGTGAAATACCGGTCATCCCTATTGCAGCGCGTGGGTACTCGCGCGGTCACCGAGGCGTCCAGCTCGGAGGGGTCCATGCCCCACATCTTACGCGTGTAACCGCGGAAGAACTTCTCGTACAGGTCCTTGCCGACCGCCGATATGACCACGTCCTCCGACGTCTTGATCGAGCGTTTTTCGGCCGCGGCGGCGAAGAACTTGGGTAGCTCGAGCGAGGTCATGCTCGTGCCGTACAGCTTGTTCACCGTGTCCAAGTTGATCGGCATCGGCACGAGCTGCCCGTCCACGCTCGCGAGCACCCGGTGCTCGTAGGGGCGCCACTCGGTAAAACGCGAGAGGTACTGAAAGATGTTCTCGCTGTTGGTGTGAAAGATGTGCGGGCCGTAGCGGTGAACGAGGATGCCCTGGTCATCGTAGTGGTCATAGGCGTTGCCGCCGATGTGCCCTCGTTTTTCGACGAGCAGCACTTTTTTGCCTAGATCGACCGCCAAACGCTCCGCGAGCACGCTGCCAGCAAAGCCGGCGCCCACGATCATGTAGTCGAACATCACCCTACCTCCCGCTGCTGGGCTGGACTCGAGATATGAAAGCGCTCGCCGCTCGAACGCATGTTGTCCCTCACCGCTCGCTGAACGAGCTCGTCCATCTGGCGCCAGGTCAAGTCCCAGCTCGTCTTCGCCAAGAATGGATCCGCTCGGGAGATGAGCTGCTCGGTCGGCTCCGCGATGGCCGCTTCGCAAGCGGCGACGAAAGCCTCTGGCGTGTCCGCGATGCGCACCAAATTGAGGGCCGAATACGGCCGCACCACGTCTCGGATCGAAGTCGAGACGACGGGCTTACCGGCCGCCAAGTACTCGGGCGTTTTGGTCGGGCTGATGAAGCGCGTGGACTCGTTCTTCGCGAATGGTAGGAGCGCCACGTCCCACCCCGCGATGTAGCGGGGCAATTCCGCGTACGACTTGCCGCCGAGGTAGTGGATGTTCGAGAGGCGCGGCAAGTCGGCTTCGTCGATCTTCACGACCGGCCCGAGGATCACCAGTTGCCAATCCGGCCGCGCGCGGGCGACGCCTTCGAGGAGCGCCAAATCCATGCGCTCGTCGATGACCCCGAAGAAGCCGAGCCGGGGGCCGGGGATGCTCGCCTGATCCGCCGGCTCTTCGGACGCCTGCCGAGCCTGGCCGAAGTGCGCGGTGTCCACGCTGCTGGGGAAGGGATGAATGTTGTGGTGAAGGTCCCTTTTCGCTTCGAAAATCGCGTGTCCGCCCGTGAACACGACGTCCGCCACGGCCATGAGCTCCGCCTCTCTCACGAGCAGGCTCGGCGGCGCGCCCCTGAACGCGGAGAGCTCGTCCATACAGTCGTAGACGCAGGCGCGCAGCTGCAGACCGGCCGCGAGCGGCAGCGCCATCGGCGTGTAAAACCAACCCACGGGCTGATCGATGCCGTGCTCCTCACAAAGCTCGGAGATGAGCCGCGCTTGCACGTGCTCGCGCTCTTGGTCCGACAAGCCATCCGGCAAGTGCGGAACGACGACTGTCACTTGAGTGGCAGGGTCGAGCGTTACATCCAGCCGCGGCGCACCGCCTTCCGAGCTCAGTGGCTCCTCCACGTAAAAGACCCGTCGAGCTTTGGCGCACCTACTGAGAAGGTGCTGGGGTCGTTGGAACACGAAGCTCCAGCGCAAATGAGAAAAACAAATCAGATCGAAGTCGGCCTGCTCATTTTGACGGTTGATACGCATGGATTCGTTACCTGAGCTTTCGCCAGAGCACGTCGTGTGCCAATGCGGCCCACGTTTGAATCCTGCGATCTGTCGCGTTGTGCATCGCGCTTCTCTGCGACACCTTTGCCCTCGCGAGGCAGGATTGACGAGGCAGCAGAAGGGCGCTGTTTCCGGCTCAAACGTGGTTCGAAACTCGGCGTGAGACTGTCACTTTGACATCGACGTTCTTGGTCTCCGACGCTAAGGTCGAAGCACCGTGCCCCGTCGCTACCAATCGCGCATTGGGCTGCTGGAGTCTTCTCCGCCGCCTCGGTCCCTCTCGACTCACGATGACAGCCGAGACCCCATGGGCTACCCGCGGCCGCAGCTGCGCCGCGACGAGTGGTTCTCACTCAACGGCAATTGGGACTTCCAACTGGACCCAGAAGCGGAGCTCACGCTGCCCCGCCAAGTGTCGTGGTCTCAAACCATCCTCGTGCCGTTCAGCCCGGAGACCCAGCGGAGCGGAATCGGGGATACGGGCTTGTACCGCGCGTGTTGGTACCGCCGTCGCTTCCACGCGCCGGACTGCGCCGACGGTCAGCGGCTCATCCTGCACTTCGGCGCGGTGGACTACCACGCGACGGTTTGGGTGAACGGCGTGCGCCTCGGTGAGCACGAAGGCGGCTACGCCCCTTTTTCGTTCGATGTCACGGATCACCTGGATCCGAGCATGGCCGACCAAGAGGTCGTGGTGCGGGTGGAGGACGATCCCACCGACCTGGAGAAGCCTCGCGGCAAGCAAGACTGGCAGCTGAACCCGCATTCGATTTGGTACCCACGTACCACCGGTATCTGGCAAACCGTCTGGCTGGAGCGGGTGCCGAAGATGCGCGTCGCGCAGCTGGTTTGGACCTCCAACGTCGAGCGCTGGGAAATTGGGCTAGACGCCTCCATCGCCGGACCGCTGAGCCAAAAGCTGCGGCTCGGCGTCAAGCTTTGGGTGGATGACCTCGTGCTGGCGCACGACGAGTACCTCGTGGTTGCGGGAGAGGTTCATCGGCGCATCGCGCTCTCGGATCCCGGCATCGACGACTTCCGAAACGAGCTGCTGTGGAGCCCCGCTACGCCGCGTCTCATCGAGGCCGAGGTGGAGCTCACCGACATGGCCGGCAACCGCATCGACCTCGTGCGCAGCTACACCGCGCTACGCACCGTCGCGGTTCACCGTGACCGCCTCCTCGTCAACGGCCGTCCCTACGTCCTGCGCATGGTGCTGGACCAAGGTTACTGGCCAGAGACGGGCCTGACTGCGCCGAGCGACGACGCGTTCCGTCGCGACATCGAGCTCGTGAAGGCGATGGGCTTCAACGGCGTGCGCAAGCATCAGAAGATCGAAGCGCCGCGCTTCCTCTATTGGGCCGACCGACTGGGCCTGCTCGTGTGGGAGGAGATGCCCAGCGCCTACCGTTTCTCCAAGCGCTCCGTGGAGCGGCTCACCGAGCAGTGGATGGAAATCTTGGACCGGGACGTGAGCCACCCCTGCATCATGGCATGGGTACCGTTCAACGAGTCGTGGGGCGTCCCCAACCTGCCGGACAGCGCGCCCGAACGAAACTACGTTCGCGCGCTCTACTACCTGACCAAAACTCACGATCCTTCCCGGCCCGTCGTCGGCAACGACGGCTGGGAGAGCGTGGCGACGGACATCATCGGTATTCACGACTACGACCCGAACTACGAGCGCATGGCGCGCCGCTACTTCGCGCACGACGTCGTGCCCAAGCTCTTCAAGCGGGAGAGGCCCGCGGGGCGCGCGCTGGTGCTGGAGGGACACTCGCGGCGTGAGCACCCGATCGTGCTGTCGGAGTTCGGCGGCATCGCCCTCAGCCGAGAAGAGGGCGCCTGGGGCTACACCCGCGCGGAGAGCGTGGACGCCTTCCGCACCGCCTTGCTGAAGCTGCTCAAGACGGTGCGCAAGCTGGAGGCGCTCTCCGGCTTTTGTTACACGCAGCTGACTGACACGTACCAAGAGGCCAATGGCCTACTCTATGCAGACAGGACCCCCAAGCTTCCGCTGGAGATGATCCAACGAGCCATCTTGGGAATCGAAGAAGATCTGATGCCGCCCCCGCCGATCGTGGTGGACGCGAGCGAAGAGGAAGGCTGACCCATGAACCAACTCAAGAACACCGCCGACTCCCGGCAGGATGCAGTGCGCCGCACGGAAGATCGAGCTTCGTTGGCAGGACGAGCGGGCCCAACGTCAAAGAGCGGCGGACCTATTCGAGGAGACGAGCCCGTTCGAGCCGGACGACGGCGAAGAAGACGTGTAGGTGCGGCACGTCGATTGCAGCCGAGCGGCGCATGGAAACCACATCGCTCGGTCGGCGGGAGAGCAGTGAGCGTCATGCTCGCTTCCTCGGTTATTTCAGCTTGGCGCTCGGCGTATCGCAGCTTGCGGCGCCGGGCTCGGTCGCAGAGCTCATAGGCCTCCGGGATCGCCCGCGTACGCGGGGACTCATGCGCCTACTCGGCCTGCGTGAAGTCGCGAGCGGCCTGGCCGTGCTCGCGAAGCCCGGCTCGGCAGGGCCGCTGTGGCTGCGCACCTTGGGTGACGCCATGGATCTCGGGCTACTGGGCGCTGCGCTCAACGACGGCGCACCCGATCGCTCTCGGCTCGTCGCCGCTACCGCCGCCGTCGCCGGCGTCGCCGCGGCGGACGCCTACAGCGCCGCTCGCTTGAGCCGAAGCCCCCTCGTGCAGAAGGTGGTGGAGCCGGTGCACGTCGTGCGGAGCATCATCATCAATCGCCCGCCAGAAACGGTTTATCATTTTTGGCGCGACCTCGAAAATCTGCCCCGCTTCATGGCTCACTTGGAGTCCGTAAAGAACGCAGGCCAGACCTCTACTTGGCGCGCGAAGGGGCCCGCCGGCACGACGGTGGAGTGGGAGGCGGAGGTGACGCTGGACGAGCCGAACGAGCGAATCGCATGGCGTTCGCTCGAGGGCGCGACCGTTCCCAATCGGGGCGCGGTCTGCTTCAAGCCAGGTCCCGGAGGGCGCGGGACCATCGTCATCGTGGAGCTCAAGTACGAGCCTCCCGGCGGCGCGCTCGGCCGCGCCATCGCGCAGCTGTTCGGCGAGGAGCCCGGCCAGCAGATCGCCGGCGACCTCCGCCGACTGAAGCAGGTATTGGAGACAGGTAGCGTCGTGCACTCTGACGCCAGCATCCACCGCGGGATGCACCCGGCGCGTCCGGCCGCGGAGAGTGAAACCGTCACCGTGATCGGAAGGAGCGATTCGCTATGAAAGCCAACTGCTGGATGGGCAAGAAGCGCGTGGAGGTCCAGGAAGTTCCGGACCCGAAGCTGCTGAGCCCGCGCGATGCGATCGTGCGTGTCACGAGCACCGCCATCTGCGGCTCGGACCTGCACCTCTACAATGGCTTCGTGCCGACCATGGAAAAGGGCGACATCCTCGGCCATGAGTTCATGGGCGAGGTCGTCGAGGTGGGTAAGGGCGTGTCCAACCTGCAGGTGGGGGACCGCGTGGTCGTGCCCTTCCCGATCGCCTGCGGCAACTGCGGGGCATGCGAGGCGGGCGCCACTTCGCTCTGTGAGAATTCGAACCCCAACGCCTGGGCGGCCGAAAAGATGTGGGGGCACTCCCCCTGCGGCATCTTCGGCTATTCGCACTTGCTCGGCGGCTACGCCGGCGGCCAAGCGGAGTACGTGCGGGTGCCGTTCGCGGACGTGGGTCCGCTCAAAGTCCCCTCTCACCTCACGGACGAGCAGGTGCTGTTCCTGTCCGACATCTTGCCTACCGGCTACATGGGCGCAGAGATGTGCGACATCAAGCCCGGCGCGGTCGTCGCGGTGTGGGGCGCGGGCCCGGTAGGCCTGTTCGCGATGGCCAGCGCGCGCCTGCTCGGTGCAGAGCGCATCATTGCCATCGACCGTTTCGAGGGCCGCCTCCGTCGCGCGTTCGAGAGCGCGGGCGCGACCGACACCATCAACTACGAGAAGACGGACGTCTACTCCATGCTGCAAGGCATGACCGGCGGTCGCGGGCCGGATGCGTGCATCGACGCGGTGGGCCTCGAGGCGCACACGGACGGCCCGATGTACGCGGTGGACCGCGCCAAGCAAGCGGTCATGCTCGAGAGCGATCGCCCCTTGGCATTGCGGCAAGCCATCCGCTGTTGCGCCAACGGCGGCACCGTGTCCGTCATCGGCGTGTACGGCGGGTTCATCGACCATTTTCCGATGGGCGCTGTCGTCAACCGCTCGCTCACGATCAAGAGCGGTCAGTGCCACGTACACCGCTACATGCGGCCGCTGCTCGAGCGCATCGAACGCGGCGAGATCGACCCGAGCTTCGTCATCACCCACCGGCTGCCCCTGAGCCAAGCCGCGGAGGGCTACGACATCTTCCTCAACAACCGCGACGGCTGCGAGAAGGTCGTTCTGAAGGCAGCCTGAGTCACCCATGAACGTGCTCTTCCTTTCTCCGGCATTTCCGCCGACCGCGGCGGAGTTTTGCCGGGCGCTCGCCGAGCAAGGCGTCCGGGTCCTGGGCATCGGTGATGAACCGATGCCCGCGGACAGCGCCAAAGCTCGCTTCCTTCACCATTACGTGTACGAGCCCCGCATGGGCGAGTACGAGGCGCTGCGCGTGGCGGTTCGATCTCTGATCGACCGCTACGGCCCTATCGCCCGCGTGGATTCGAACGGCGAGCACTGGCTCGTCGCGGAAGCCAAGCTCCGCGACGAATTCGGTATCGTCGGGCTGACGAGCGAGTCGCTCGCCCAGCAAAGGAGCAAGCTGGGTATGGCCGCGCTCTTCGAACGCGCGAACATCCCCTACCCTCCCACCATCTCCGCGGCGGAGGGCTCGGACGTGCGAGCCTTCGCCAAAGAGCACGGCTATCCCCTCGTATTCAAGCCGGACGCCGGCTCTGGCGCTCGGGACACCTTCCGAGTGAACAACGACGCCGGGTTGGAAGACGCGATTGGCCGGCAGCTCTGGAGCCACGTCGTTCAGCCATTCATCGACGCTCCACTCATCACGTACGACGGCCTGACCGACCGTGAGGGGCGCATCGTCTTCGCGACTTCGCACGAGTACGACACCGGCATCATGCAGGTGCGCGAAAAAGCCGCGGACGGCTACTACTACTCACTCCGCGAGCTACCTCCGGGGCTGGAGGAGCTGGGCCGCCGCGCGGTGACGGCCTTCGACGTCCGGGAGCGCTTCTTCCACCTGGAGCTGTTCAATCACGGCAGCGGCAAATACACCGGCCTGGAGATGAACCTGCGCCCCCCTGGCGGCTTCACGACGGACATGATGAACGCGGCGTGCGACATCGACGTATACCAGCTTTGGGCCCAAATCATCGCGGGGCGTGACGTGAGCGGCTTCCGGTACGAGCGCAGGTTCCACACCGCGCACGCCGGCCGCCGTGCGGAGCGGCGCTACCGGCTGTCGGACGCGCAGCTGCGCGCCGAGCTCGGAGCCGCGCTATTTGCCGAGCACGGAGTGCCAGCCGCCTTCGCGGACACGATGGGGGACGTCGCCTACCTCTTGCGCCACGCGGATCTGCAGGCGGTGCTCCGCGGTATTCGGCTGGTGCAAAGTCCGGCTGCCTAAGCGGCGCCCTGCAGCGGGTGGTCGCAGTTGTCGCACCCGCTGCAGCCGCCCTCCAGCGCTTCGCCGAAGTGCGCGAGCAAGCTCGCACGCCGACAGCCCCGGGCCCGCGCGTAAGCTTGCATCTCGGCAATACGGTCGCTTTGCCGAGCGCGGAGCGCCTCTTGCGCGTCCAGCGCGGCGCCGACGTGACGAGAGAGCTCCCGGAGCGAGCTGCGGTTCAAGCTGACTCCGCTGCGGACCCGGTCCACGACGCCGCGGTCCTCGAGCCGCGCCATCGCGCGCTGCACCTTGGACTTCGTGAGGCCGGTGCGTCGCTGCAGCTCCGCGACCGTGAGCGGCGAGGCTTCGCTCGTCAGCGCGTCCAGCAGCAGCTGCAGCTCGGACTCCGCGAGCTTGCCGCCCCCGGCAAAGAAGCGCTTCAAGTTGAGATCCCGCTCGGAGAAGAACAGCACCGCCTGCGCAGGCTCACCGTCGCGCCCCGCGCGGCCGACCTCTTGATAGTAGGAGTCCAAAGAGTCGCTCACGTCGTAGTGCACCACGAAGCGCACGTCCGGCTTGTCGATGCCCATGCCGAACGCGCACGTGGCGACGATGGTTCGAATTTCGCCGTTCATGAAGGCCGCCTGCCGCTCTTGGCGAGCGTCCCGCTTCAAGCCAGCGTGGTACGCAGTCGACGAGACGCCGGCGTCCGTGAGGGCCTGGGCCAGCGTCTCCGCTCGCTTGCGCGTGCTCACGTAGATGATACCGGAGCCCTCTAGGCCGCCCACGAGCTGCAGCAGCTCGCGCTGTTTCAAGGTCTCGCCGGTCAAGCAGCGGACCTGCAGGTGAATGTTCGGGCGATCGAATCCGGTCACGACGACGGTCGGATCCCTCAGCCCCAGCCGCTCCACGATCTCGCTCCGCACCTCCGGCGAGGCGGTCGCGGTGAGCGCCAAAGTGACGGGCCTGCCCAGCGCCTCGATGGCGCTGCCCAGGCGCAAGTAGTCGGGGCGAAACGAGTGCCCCCACTCGGAGATGCAGTGCGCTTCGTCCACCACGAAGAGGGACGGCTTGGCTGCTTGCAGCTTCTCGAGCGTGTCCGGATTGGTGAGCTGCTCCGGCGCGACGAGCAGGAACTCCAGATCGTTCCGCTCCAGGGCGTCGAACGTCCGCTCTCGCTCCGTGCGGCGCTGCAGTGAATTCACGAGCGCGGCCTTGCCGAGGTCGCAGTCGCGAATGGCTCCCACCTGGTCGACCTGCAGCGCGATGAGCGGCGACACGACGACCGTGGGCCCGGGGATCATCAACGCCGCGATCTGGTAGATGGCGCTCTTGCCCGAGCCCGTGGGCAGCACGGCCAAGGTATCTCGCCCTTGCAGGACCGCCTCCAGCGCCTCCTTTTGCCCCGGCCGGAGCGCTCGAAATTCGAGCTTATCGTGCAGAATTTGACGAACGGAGCGCCACTCTTGGGGCGTGATGGGCATGCTTCGGCGAGCCGAGTTGCAAGTCGGGTGCCGTAAACGGCAGTAGAGTGCGGGGGTGGCGGTGAAGAAGAAACCCGCAGCCGCGGCTCGAACCGCCAACGTGACCGACGTGGTGGCTACCTTGAGGCGCCGGTCCAGCAAGGCGACGCGGGACGGCATGGCGCGTTACGGCATCCCCTCGGAGCGAGCCTTCGGGGTCCCGGTCGGCGTTCTTCGCCAAATTGCCAAGGCCCTCGGTCCGAGCCACGAGCTCGCAGAGGCCCTGTGGCAGACCGGGCACTACGAGGCGCGCATGTTGGCGACGTTCGTGGACGAGCCGGCGAAGGTCACGGCCGAGCAGATGGAGCGGTGGTGCAACGACTTCGACAACTGGGCCATCTGCGACACCGCGTGCTTTGCGCTGTTCGATCGCACGCCCCACGCCTTTCCCAAGCTGACTCGGTGGGCGAAGAGCGAAGACGAATTCAAGAAACGCGCGGCCTTCGCGCTGCTCGCGAGCTTGACCGTGCACGACAAGGGCGCCCCCGACGCGGCGTTCCTGCGCTGCCTGCCGCTGATCGAGCAGGCGGCGGAAGACGAGCGCCATTTCGTGAAGAAGTCGGTCAATTGGGCGCTGCGCTCGGTCGGCAAGCGCAGCGCTCCGCTCAACCGCGCCTGCACCGAGCTCGCCGAGCGCTTGGCAAGCCGGGCGGAATCCACGCCCCGCTGGGTAGGGAAGGACGCCCTGCGGGAGCTGCGGAGCGCCGGCGTGCAAAAGCGGCTCGTCGCGCGTATCAAGAAGGCGTGAACAGCCGGTCGGTCGCTCTTCTACTCGGGCTCGCCCTCACCGCCTGTTCCGCCGCTTCCTTTCATCGGGTCGCGGGCGACGCCTACGAGCTGGACGACTCGAGCCGCGCCTCCACGGAGGCGTGTCACCCGGAGCTCCTCCGCGTTTATCGGGGCCAGCGCGTGCGCCTGGAGCCGCCGATCACGGTCGCGGTGCCGTTCGAGGCGCCCGTCGCCCGCTTCGAAGAGCTGGTCGCGGAGGTGGCAACGCGCGTCTACGGTCGCGCGCCCACGCGCATCCTGAACGCGGGCGCTTACGCCTGCCGCGCAGTGGAGCACCGGCAAGAGCGCCTGAGCGAGCACGCGCTCGGCAACGCGGTGGACGTCACGGGCTTCCGCTTCCCGGCGCTCACCGCGCCGCAAACCGCTGGCGGCGCGGGAGCCGGGGCCCCGGAGCTGCCGAAGGCGCTCCAGCGAGCCTTCACCATCACGGTGGCGCGTGACTATCCCGGCCCGAGCTCATCCGCCAAGGTGCCGCCGGAGCACCATCGGTTCTTTCGGGAGCTCGCGGAGGCGCTACGCCAGTCCTCCACGTTCCGCGGCATGCTCGGGCCTGCAGATCCCCGGCACGCCACCCACCTGCACCTGGACATGGCTCCGTGGCCCTATGAGCGGCTCTAGCGGGTCGAGCGGTGGCGGCGAGGATGTCACTGTGAGGCGAACAGGGGGCAAGTTGCAGACTCCGCAGGCCCGTTTCGGCCCAAACGGCGCGGCCCGGTTCTTGCGATGACCTTCAGCATCATCGGCACCTCTGCCAGGAGCACACCATGGGCATCATTCTATTTCTCGTTTTCGGTATCGTCGTCGGGTTCATTGCGCGCGCCATCATGCCGGGCTCTCAGAAGATGAGCTTGCTCGCCACCATGTTGCTGGGCATCGTCGGGTCTTTCATCGGCGGGTTCATCGGCGCGCTCCTCACGGACAGCCGCGTGATGGACTTCAACACGGCCGGTGTCATCGGCAGCGTGATCGGCGCTCTCATCGCCCTCGTGGTGGCGGGCGGCGTCTTCACTCGCGGCCGCGCTACGGTCTGAGCCGAGGCTTTCAGAGGCTGGGGCCACCGAACACGGTCACGCAGCGGCACGACCGCCGCGAGCCACCGGTTCGCCTCGCAGAAGCGGCTTCCTCCGTCGTCCCGACGGGCGAAGCCGTTTCTGTTTGATGGCATGTGAGATGCAGCCGTGAGCAACGTCGTGAGAGGAGACACCATGAGATCAGCATCTGAGGACCGCGCGAACGCGGGCGGTGCCGGCCCCGCCGATACGAGCCGGCGCGCGGCAGGGTGGGTATGGTGGGGACTGATTGCCGGTTTGACGCTCGTCCTCGCCTTGTCGGTCGTCTATGCCGTCCGAGCCGGCAATGATGGCTACGGCATCAACCGAGGGCCGGCGGACGAAGCCGCTCCCGGAGCCGCACCGACCCAAGACATCGACCGCAGCAGCAAGCGGCAACCCTGAGGGAGGCCGCCCCGAGCCGGCAACGGCCTCGCCTCGCTGCGTAGCCTGTTGCCACACCAAAAACGCCACAGGGACGTGCAAAGCCCCTGAATCACGGAGAAACCGGCTTGGTCAGTCCTTTGCAACATGCGCGGCAATCACGTCGGCACCTCGAGCCTTTGCTCGGAGGGGCGGCGAAACCGCTTGGCTTGGTAGAGGAACCCGTGGCGCGCAACGGCTGCAAGGTGCTCGTCGTCGATGACGACGAAGACAACCGAGAAATCCTGATGGAGCTCCTGGACAGCCAGGGCTACTCCGCAGTCGGCGCAGAAAATGGCAGCCGAGCGCTCTCGGTGCTGGAGGAGGGCCTCGACCCGGATCTCATCCTGACCGATCTGCAGATGCCGGTGATGAGCGGCTGGGATTTGTGCGAGTCCCTCAAGCAGCATCCTAGCTTGCGCTCGATTCCGGTGGTCTTGCTGTGCGCCATGGCGGCCCAGGAGCGGGGCAAGCTGCAGGTGGACGACGCCTTCGAAAAGCCCACCGATACCTCGAAGCTGCTGGAGCGCATCGCGGAGCTGTGCGGGCTTTGAGCTTCGGCCGCCTGGGGCAGCTCGCGCTCGTCGTCGCGGTTTTATACTGGGGTCGCCCGGTGCTGGTCCCGGTGGCGCTCGCGCTCTACTTCGCGTTCGTCCTCACGCCGCCCTCCAATCGCTTGGAGCAGCTGGGGCTGCCGCGCGGCCTCTCGGTCGCGGCCGTGCTCACGTTCGGGCTCGGTGTGCTCGGGGTGCTCGGCGCGGTGCTGGTGGCTCAGGTGGCGGACCTGGCCAGCAAGATTCACGGCTACTCGGCGCAAATGTCCAGCAAGATTGCTGGCCTGCGCGGCGGCGGCTTCAAGCTGTTCACGGAGTCCAGCCGCGCGCTCTCCGAGCTTGCGCGCAGCGTGGAGCAGCAGCTCGGCACTGCGGACCACCTCAACGCAGTGCGGGTCGTGCCGGGCGGCGGCTCCCCGATGCAGCGGCTCGAGGAGGTGTTCGGCCCGGTGCTGGAGCCCCTCGCGGGCCTGGCGCTGGTGCTGGTGCTGACCGTCTTCATGCTCGCGCACCGCGAGGATTTACGAGGGCGCCTCATCCTGCTGCTCGGCACGCAAAACGTGACCGTGACCACGCGCACCATGACGGAGGCGTTCAGCCGAGTGAGCCACCTGCTGCTCACGCAGGCCTACATCAACGCCGCGTTCGGCGCGGTGGTAGCGGTGGGCCTGTACCTCATCGGCGTACCGTACGCGCTGCTGTGGGGAGCGATAGCCGGCATCTTGCGCTTCGTGCCGCTCCTCGGCCCGCTACTCGCCACGCTGATGCCGACCCTGCTCGCGTTCGTTTCTTTTCCAGGGTGGCAGCAGGCGCTGCTCACGGTGGGTTTGTTCTTGCTCGTGGATTTGACTCTCGCCAACTTCATCGAGCCGTTGGTCCTCGGGAAGCGAACCGGCGTGTCGGCCCTGGCGCTGCTGATATCCGCAGTTTTCTGGACCTGGCTGTGGGGAGGGCTCGGGCTGGTGTTGGCAACGCCGATCACGGTTTGCGCGGCCGTCGTGGGCCGTCACGTGCAGGAGCTGCGCTTTCTGGCTGTCGCGCTGGGTGATGAGCCCGGCCTCAATCCAGACCTCAACTTCTACCAGCGCACGCTGGCCCGCGCGAGCAAGGACGCCTACCGACTGTTGAGGCGTAAGGTTGCCGAGTCCTCGCTCGTCGCCGCGGTGGACCAGCTGCTCATTCCCGCGCTCCGGCTGATGGTCGCCGACCAACTGCTGCATGCCATCAATCAAGAAGCCGCCGACCGCCTCGTGAGCGATCTGGATAGCCTGGTAACGCGCCTTCAGTCCGGCGCCGTGCAAGCCTCCAAGAGCCGCAACATCGTGGGAGTCGCCGCAGAATCGCAGGCAGATGCGCTCATGCTCAAGCTCCTAGGGGGCGCGCTCGCCGAACGCGGAATCGCGCTGCACACCGTCCCCCCGGCAAACCGTGAGGAAGCTCTCGCCGGGACGCTCGCGCAAGCGCCCACGCTCATCTGCATCACCGCGCTGCCGCCTGCCGGTAACACGAACGCCCGCTACTTGTGCCGGCGCCTGCGCGCGAAGCTCCCGTCTGCCTACATCGTGGTTTTGGCGCCGGAGACCGAGCACCTGCGCACGCGGGAAGCGGAAGCGCGCCTACGAGAAGCGGGCGCAAACCAAGTCGTCAGCACGATGAATGACGCCACGCGTTTGCTCCTCCAAGAGAGCGAACGCGCCGCGGCCGCCTGACCTTGACGGTCAGAGCCTCTGCACGCGCGCGAGAGCTTGGGCCAGTCGCTTCACACCGGGCTCGATCTGCTCCACCGGCACGGCAGAGTAGCAAAGGCGCAGCGCCAGCTTGGACGACGGCTGAGCTCGGAAGTTACTCGCCAAATCGAAGCTCACCCGAGCCTTCACGGAGGCCTCTAGTAGCTTCAGCTCGTCCAGCTCCAGGTCGGACTCGAGCCAAAGCGAGAATCCGCCAATCGGAGCGCCGAAACGAAAGTCAGGCAAGTGGCGCCTGACCGCCAGCTGCAGGTGCATCAGCTTGCGCTGGTAGGCTTTTGCGGAGCGGCGCTGGTGCTCGGGCAGGTGCCCGGAGCGCAGGTACTCCACCAACAGAGCCTGCGAGAGCCCGCTCGCCTGGAGGTCTTGCGCTTGCTTCTTCGCGATCGCGCGCTGGTGCAGGTGGGTCGGCGCCACCAGCCACCCGATACGCAGTCCGGGTGAGAGCGTCTTCGAAAACGTGCCGACGTGAAAGACGCGCTCGGGAGCGATCGCCAAAAGGGGCCGACTGCGCTCCTGCGAGAACGTGGTTCCGTCGTACGCGTCGTCCTCGATGACGTAACGGTCGCCCCTCGCGCGGGCCAGGACCTCGCGCCGCTGTGCCGCCCCGAGGCGACTGCCGCGAGGGTTGGAGACACTGGGCATTACGTATTGAAGATCTGCCCGAGCGGTGAGCGGGACGAGCTTGGCCCCCATCGCGCGGAATACATCCAGCGCTCCGGGATAGCTCTCTGGCTCGACCCCGATGCGTCGACGGCGTGGAGCGGCCAGTGCCGCGACCGAGAGCGCCTGCTGGGCGCCGCTCGTGATGATGATGCGCTGCAACGGGACCTTCGCCCCGCGCGAGCGCAGAAGCTTGGCAACCTCCCGCCGGAGCTCTTCGTCGCCTTCGGGCCAGCTGTACTGCAGGGCAACGTCCGCGTGTCGCTGCAAGCCAGCCAGGAAGGCGCGCGATAGCTCGCGCTTCGGAAAGCGAGCAGGGTCCGGTAAGCCACCGGCGAACGAAATCAGGCCGCGCGTTGCGGCTGCACGGCGTATGAGCTCGTCCGCCCGAGACTTGCGCGCGCTAGGTGTCAAACGGTGCGGCGACCGGAGAGCAGCTGCACCACTGCCACCACGAGAGCGACGAGGAGAATGAGGTGGAGCATGCCGCCAAGCGTGTAGGAGCTGGCGAGACCAAGGGCCCAGAGTACGAGCAATGCGACGACGAGATACCAAAGCATGATGATTTGCCTCCGTTCGATACAGGCCTAAGCAGGGGACGTGCCAGCGGCTAATTGCCGGATTTTTCGCGATTGCGCGAGAAAGCGCGCGAGGTATCTGGCCCAGCGCGCGCGCAATTCGATCAAGCTGTAGCGAGTTTGTCGGTGGCAGCAGCGGCGCATCGGCGCACGGCGCACAAACCTGCGCGGAGTAATCGGGTACCCCGTGAGCGGGTGCAGCAGGCAGGCGAGCGCGGTGACTCCCGGGTTCACGGCGGTCTCAGCGCCTCCGCCGCGCCTCTTGAGGATGTGCCAGCACGGCGATCGAGGGAAGGAAAGGCGCAGCCGTTTGGGGGAAACGCCCGGCCGGCCTTCCGCAGCGGCTCCAGGGAGGCGGCACTCGCGGAGCGCGAGCCGCCTGCGCGCCATGGGGCTTGCAAAAGAGTCGACAGGAGCCGACATTGGCGCCTAGGTAGTGAACCGTCCCCCCTTCGCGCCATGACGGGTGGACGACACTAGTTGGTAAGGAGTGCTATCGTCGCAAGTAATGGGTATGCGGTGGCCGGCGTGAAGCGCCTTGCGACTGGCTTCTGGCTCGCGCTCGCTGCACTCCAGCTGCCGTCCTGCCAATTTCCCAACTACAACCTCTTGCTCGATGAGCCGGTGGGTGGAGACAGCGGTGCGTCCAGTGGCGGGGCGGGTAGTGGCTCGCCAACGGGCGGCGCCAGCGGCATGGGCGGGACCAGCGAGCCCCCGCTTTGCGACGAAGGCCTGTCTTGCCAGCCCGACGCGCCCGCAGGTTGGCTCGGGCCCGTTGCCTACTGGCAAGGCCCCATTGCGGACGAGCTTCCGGATTGTCCGGAGGGTTACGCCGAGCCCACGGACCTGAACGCGGACCTGGCCGCGCCGCCGTTGGGCTGCACGTGCTCCTGCACGGCCAAGGACCTCACCTGCGAGGGCGTCAAGAACGTGTCCATCTACAACGACCTGGGTTGCAAGAACGTCTGCTTCACCAGCACTGACCTGCAATGCTCGGAAGTGACGACGTGCAACGGCGCCAGCGTTTCGCTCGGATCATCTCTCGCCGCCCCTACCGGTAGCTGCGCCGTGAGCGTGAAGGTGGTGGATCGGGAACCGCCCACCTGGGAGAGAGCGACGCGCTTCTGCGCTCTGCAAGTGGACGTAGATGAGTGCGACGCGGAGCAATCCTGCTTCCCTACGCCCGCGGCCCCATTCGCCTCGCAGCTCTGCGTCTACCGGGTGGTGCTCGCCGGGCAAGCGCCGCCGGAGTGCCCGGAAGAGTATCCAAACGGGCCGGAGCAGCTTTACTCGACGTTCGAGGACGGGCGGGCGTGCGGCGAGTGCGAATGCGAAGGGCCGATGGGCGGCAGCTGCGGGGGCACCGTCAGTTACGGTTCGAACATCGACTGCACGCGGTCGGACGAGTACACCATTGGCAGCGGCTGCCGTATCATCGACAAGCCATCGCATCTGTCGGTGCAGTACGCGATGAAGCCCGGTTCCTGCGGCGTCGCGACCGAGCCAGAGCCTACCGGTGAGGCCGTCCCTTCCGGCAACTACCACGCGGTGTGCTGCCAGTGACGCCGGGCCACGGCAAACGATCGCTGTGGCTCGTTCCAGAAAAGGCCGAGACTGCGGCGCTGCAGCGGCTGATCGACACGCTGGCGACGCGCTGCGGCGGGCCGTGTTTCCCTCCTCACGTCACGCTCTGCAGCGGCATCGCCGAGGGCTCGAACGCGGACCTCTCCCTGAGCCAGCTACCGTTGGCAGCGGAGCTGGGCGGCGTGCAGTTTGGCCAGGAATTCTTCCACGCTTGCTACCTGCCGGTGGAGCCCAGCGAAGAGCTCCGCAAGTTGCAAGAGCGCTGCGCCGACGCCTGGCAAGGCAAGCTGCCCGCGCATCCGCCGCATTCCAGCCTCTTTTACGGCGCGCTCGGGCCCGAGCAGCAGGAGCTAGCTCGAAACGTGGCTCAGGCCGCCCCAGCGCAGCTCACGCTGGTGCGCTGCGAGCTTTGGCAGACGGGCGGCCCCGTGGAGAGCTGGCGACAGCTAGCCTAGGCGGGGCTGAATAGCCGCTCCGCGAGCTCCACCGGCATGTGGGGCGCGGCGAGCGCTTGCAGAGCGCTCAGTGTGCGCGCCAGCTTCAGCCGCTCCGCCTCGTCCGCCACCAGGGTGCGGCTCAAAAAGTCCACGTGCCCGCGAAAGGCGGACGCGTCTTGCCTATCTACCGAGTCCAGCAGGAAGGACCAGAGCTCTTCGAGCCGGTACGAGTCCTCGCCGAGCCTATCGCGAAGCGCGCCGAGGGTGGTGGTGCTTTGCACGGCCAAGGGGGCGGCGTCTCCCGTCTGGTAGTGGAGAGCGGCGCGCCCCGCATCGAGCACGGCCAGCGCGGGCTCCGGCTCGGCGACCCCTTCGGCGTGCATGGCCGCCGCGAGCTGGCGAAAGCTCTCCGAGAGGTGCCACGAGCACATGCCTCGCGACGCGAGCACGCCCCGCAACCAGCGCGCATAGTTCTCGAACAAGGCCACGTCGTCGGCGCGGAGCGCGGACGCGATGTACTTGACGTGAAACTCGCTGTCTTGCTCGGCGTGGCGCCTCCCGCGCTCGCCGAAGCGAGCCATCCAGAACGGATCCTCGTACATGGCCTGGATGCACCGACGCGAGAGCGCGACGATCTTCGTCTCGAGCTCTGTCGTGAGGGAGGCCGCGCTCATGCCGCCGCCTGCGTGAGTCGGCGCGCCTCTTTGAGCAGCTCTGCGGGGTCCCCCGCGAAGCCCTGCACGTCCAGCTTTGCCGCCGCGCCCGTCGCCCACGTGAATGCCCGGCCGCCGACGAGAATCGGCACCGCGCGCTGCTCGCTTTCGCGAATCGCGGAGACCGCTCGCTCGAGCGCGCCGAGGTGAAAGCTCATGGTCGCGGAGAGCGCGACCAGGTCCGGCGCGTAGGCCGTCACACGGTCGGCCAAGCTCTTGGCCGGCACGTTCGCCCCCAGCAGCCGAACCTCGTAGCCGTCCATTTCCAAAAAGTCCGCCACGATGCGCGAGCCCATGTCGTGGAGCTCGCCTTCCACACACGCCAGCAGCACGCGCTTGCCGTTGCGAGCGGCGCGCGGCAGCTTGTCGTAAAGCACCGCCAGCGCGAGCTGCGAAATGGCAGTCCCCTGGTGCTCTTCGGCGATCGAGATGAGATTATTTTCCCACATCCGGCCGATCTCGTACTGCGCGGCCTGAATCAACTCCAGGTGCACGGCCGGAACGCTCATGCCACTCGCCAGCGCTTCCTGCACGATGGCCAGGGCCTCACTCCGCTCACCCGCCAGCTGCGCTCGCACATACCGCTCGGTGAGTGGAGATTTCATCCGAGCCTCACGCGCACGTTGCGCAGCACGTCCCCCAAAGTAGCCAGCAGCGTCTCGGGCGAGACCGGCTTTGCCAGGTGCTCGTTGAACCCGACTTGCCGAGCGCGACTGCGATCTTCGGGCCGATTGTAGCCGGTGAGCGCCACGAGCGGCGGCCGACTCGCGCCCAAGCGCTCGGTGATGGCGGCTGCGAGCTGGTAGCCGTCCAGCACCGGCAAGCCGATGTCCAGCACCGCCACATCGAATTGATGCTGCCCGGCGAGCCGCAGCGCCTCACCTCCGTCGTGCGCCGTCACGACGATGCAGCCCGCCTGCTCCAAGCACATCTGCATGAGCGCGCAGGCGTCCAAATTGTCGTCGACGAACAGCACGCGGACGCCGCGAAGCTCGGTGCGCGAGGGGGGCGCGGCCGCGCTTTGAGTCTTGGCCTGGACCTCCGGCAGCTCCACGCTGAAGGCGCTGCCGTGGCCGCGACCGGCGCTCGCGGCCGCCACCTCGCCCCCGTGCATCTCCACGAGGCGCTTGACCATGGTGAGGCCGATGCCGAGGCCGCTCTGCGAGCGAGCCAGCGACGCGTCCGCCTGGTAAAAGAGGTCGAAGATGTGGGCCCGGTCCTCCTCGGAGAGGCCCACCCCGTTGTCCTTGACCGTGACCTTCCCGCGCGCGGCGCCGCCAGGGCCCGTCGTCCGTGACACCGAGACCTCCACCTTGCCCTGCTCCGGCGTGTACTTGGCCGCGTTCGTGAGCAGGTTGACGAGCACCTGCTCCAGGCGCACGGGGTCCGCGGAGACGTACAGCGGGCCTTCGCACTCCTGCACCGTGAGCTCGTTGCGATTACGGGCGAGCCGCGGACGCGCGGTCTCGATCGCGCGCTGCACGGCCTCCAGCAGATCCACCTGCTCGAGCTTGAGCTGGATCTTGCCGTGCGTGATGCGGGAGATGTCGAGCAGGTCGTCTACCAGGCTTGCCAGGTGGTGGGTTTGCCGCTCGATGGTCGTGGCGAGGCGCGGAGCGACCTCCGGCCCCTTGGTTTGCAAGAGCCGCGCGGCGGTCAAGATGGCGCTCAGCGGGTTACGCAGCTCGTGAGCCAGCATCGCCAGGAACTCGTCCTTGCGCTGGTCGGCTACGGTGAGCGCGTCCGCACGCTCGCGCGCCTCCGCCTCCATGCGCCGACCGCGGATCAGCGAGTGCAGGGTGGCCACGAGCTCTTCTGGATCGAACGGCTGAGCCAGGTACGCGTCGGCGCCAGCGCTGAGCCCCTCCGCTTTGTTCGCGCTACTCACGAACGAAGCCGAGGTCTGCACGACCAAGATGCCCTTGGTGCCCGGATCGCTCTTGAGCTCCCGGCACACGTCCAGCCCGGAGATGTCCGGAAGTCGCACGTCCAACACCGCCAGGTGCGGCCGGTGCTGCCGCGCCTGGTCGAGCGCGGCGCGCCCCGTGTCTGCCTCGTAGACCTCGAACCCGGCGCGGCGGAGCACTCGAGTCGCCAGGTAGCGGGCGCTGTCGTCATCGTTGACGTTGAGCACGCGCAGCGTGCTCGGAATCTCACTCGACACGCGATATTCCTCCACCCCTCCCCGACTTTTCCAGCGCTTCCCGCACGCGAGCGATCGCAAGCTCACGCGACAGGCTCTGCTTGGAAAGAATCGCCGTCGCGTCCCGCGCGAGGCGCTCGCGCTCCACGCTGTCCAGCGTCTTTGCGGTTTGGATGATGATGGGAATGCCGCGCGTGACCGGGTTGGCCTTCAGCTCGTCGATGACGTCGAAGGCGGTGCCGTCGCCGAGCACGAAGTCGAGCAAGATGACCTGAGGGGAGAGCTCTCGCGCCGCCGTCACCGCCTCGGCAGCAGTGGTCGCTTCGTGCAGCACGTAGGGCGTATCGTCCAGCAATCGGCGAAGGAGGTAGCGAGACGTGGAGTCGTCGTCCACCACGAGCAGCGAGACGGGACCGCGCCGGGCGAGCTCGGTTAGCTTGCGACGCAACCGCTCCGGGTCGATCGGCTTGAGCCAGAACTCGTCCGCCCCCAGCGCGCGCGCCTTCTGCGAGCTGTCCACGACCGTAACGACCATCACCGGGATGTCCTTGGTCGCTTCGCCCTCCTTCAGCTCCTGCAGGAAACGCCAGGTGCTCTCACCCTCCAGCATGACGTCCAGCACGACCGCGGCCGGCCTGACGCGCGTGATCGCGAGCCGGGCTTCGTCGGCGGTGCGGGCGGGGATGACCTGAAAACCGGCCTGGCTGAGGTACTTTTCGTACAAGAACATGGTCTGACGGTCGTCCTCCACCACCAGAACCGGGGCGCGCCGCGGGTCCAGGATTCGGCTGCGTTCCTCGAGCGCGCGCATCTGCGATGCCTCCACGTGCTCCCGCGGTACCGTCAGCACGAAGGTTGCCCCCTTGCCCGGCTCGCTCGCTACCGTGAGCGAGCCGCCGAGTAGCCCTGCCAGGCGCCGCGATACGGACAGACCGAGGCCGGTACCCTTGACGCGTCGCTGCACCTCGCTGTCGATCTGGGCGAAGTCTTCGAAGATGGTCTCGTGAAAGGGCGCGTCGATGCCGACCCCGGTGTCCGTGACCCGGAACGAGACCGCGTCGCCCTCGGAAGGCTCCACGCTGACTCGCACCGTGCCCTGCTCCGTGAACTTGAGGGCGTTGGACACGAGGTTCCGAAGAACCTGCGCGATCTTGCCGTCGTCGCTCACCATCTGCAGCCCGGGCGCGTCGTCCACGACCAGCTGCACGCCCTCCGCGTGAGGGAAGGCGCGCATCGTCCCGCGCAGGCCGCTCAGCAGGTCTTGAACCGCGAAGGGTCGCGGTCGCAGCGGGATCTTTCCGGCCTCGATCTTCGAGAGATCCAGCACGTCGTCCACCAGCGCGCGCAGCGTCTCGGCGCTGGTGCGGATGAAGCCGACCTGCACCGCCTGCTCGTCCGTCAGCTCGCCGTCGACGCGATCCAGGAGCAGCCGCGAGAGCCCGAGGATGGAGTTGATGGGGGTGCGAAACTCGTGGCTCACGTTGGCGACGAGGCGCGTCTTCACGTCCGCCGAGCGACGCAGGGTGTCGTTCTTCTCGTCTAGCTCGTCGTGCAGAGTCTTGAGGCCCTCGATGGACTCGCTCAGCTCCGTGTTGAGGCGCGACAGGTCGCTCTTTTGCCGAGCTGTTTCGCGGTGCATCTTGGTGAGGTCGGCCATCGCGCTTTGGTAGGCCGCCGCTGCGTCCGTCTGCGCTTGGGCAACCTTGCTGCCGACCAGGACGATCCCCTCGGGGGTGCTCTCCGCGCTGAAGAGGAAGGTGTGCGGCACGCCGTGCGCGATCAGGCACAGCTCCCAGCCGTGCACGGATTGCTTCTGAGCGCTCTGGAGGAGCGCGCTCAGCTTTCCGTGGCTGCCAGGATCCATGCAAGCCTCGACGCGCTGGCCGGCGCGCAACCCGAGCACCTCCTCCGCTCGGGGGTCCGCGAAGGAGCAGACTCCTTCGGCAGAGCACACCAGCCAAACCTCGCGGCTCAAGCGTTGGGCTAGTTCGGCAACTAGGCTCATTTTCTCCTGTGTACGTAACAGCGCCGTTGCCACTCGTCGATAGCCAGACCCCTCGTACGGGCCTATCGCGCCAAGCCCAGAGTGTAGCGGACTGCCACGCTCACTTTCGACCTGCCCTGTTTTGCAACCCGCGCGGTATAGCGTAATGTGCTGTAGCGAAAAGCCTCGCGTGTCTAACTTCGACTTTCCTGAGCGTCTCGTCTTCGAGCAGATGGAGGAGAGCATCGCGATCTACGACCGCGAGGCGCGGTTCCTGTATGCCAACCCGCCGATGCTGGCGCGGCTGGGGACCGGCATCGAGGCGGTACGGGGCCGTTGCCTCTGGGACCTGTTCCCCGACGCGCACGACAACGAGTTTTCCCGGGCGCTCCGTCGCACGCTGCAGACCGGCGAAAAGCTGCGCCTCGAGCACTATTACGAGCCCTGGGGCAGCTGGTTCGACAACCGCTTCTATCCCCACGAGCACGGGGCGTGCGTCGTCTCCCACGACACCACGGCACGCAAGCGCGCCGAGCAGCTAGCGCACGAGCTCGCGGGCGAGCGCGCCCAGTTGCTCGAGAGCCTCCCCGCGGCCGTGGCGGTCGTGCGCGCCCCGGATTGGGTCTACGAGCTGTCGAACAGCACGAACGACGCGCTGGGTGGCCGGGGCGCGCTGCTCGGCAAGCGGGTCGCGGACGTGCTGCCGGAGCTGGAAGCGCAGGGGTACGTGGCGCTGCTCCAGCACGTCCAGCAAACGGCGGAACCCTATGTCGGAAATCAGGTGCGGGTCGTCGTGGAAGCGCCGAACGGCCCGCGGGAGATGTTCCTGAACGGGGTATATCAACCCCTCCGCGGGCCAGGCGGTGACATCGACCGAGTCATGGCGTTCGCCTACGACGTGACGGAAGAGGTGCGAGCGGCCCAGCGTCTGCAAGAGCTCGCACAGCAGCTCTCGCAAAGCGAAGCGCGGGCCCGGCGGCTCTCGGATTCAGGCGTGATTGGAGTCGTATTTTGGACGCGCGACGGGCGGCTAGTGGACGCGAACGACGCCTTCCTTCGCCTCGTTGGTTACACGCGTGAAGAGCTCCTGAGCGGGAAGGTGAGCTGGAAGGACATGACTCCGCCCGAGCTCGCGTGGTTGGACGAGCGGGCGCTCGCGGAGATAGACGTATCGGGGATCTGCGCTCCTTACGAGAAGGAGTACATCGCCAAGGACGGTCGCCGCGTACCCATCCTGCTCGGTACCGCGCTCTGGGAGGGCTCGCAGGACAGCGGCGTGGCGTGGATCCTGGACGTGAGCGGGCGTCGCGCTACAGAGCTCGAGCGCGACCGATTGCTGGAGAGTGAGCGCCACGCGCGAGCCCAGGCGGAGGCGGCCAACCTCAGCAAGGATCAGTTCCTGGCCATGGTTTCTCACGAGCTGCGAACGCCGCTCAACGCCATGCTCGGTTGGGCGCGCCTACTGAAATCGGGCACGCTGGACGCCCCGCGGCGCGAGCGTGCGCTGGACGTCATCGAGCGCAACGCGCTCGCTCAAGCGCAGCTCATAGAAGAGCTGCTGGACATTTCGCGCATCGTCAGCGGCAAGCTCAACTTGGAGGTCGCCCGGTTCGACGTGAAGGGGGTGGTCGAGGCCGCGGTGGATACGGTTCGCCCGGCTTTGGAGAGCAAGCGCATGAGCCTACGGCTCGTCGTGCCGAGCCACGTGGAGCCCACCTTCGGCGATGCGCACCGCATTCAGCAAGTCGTGTGGAATTTGCTGTCGAACGCCGTCAAATTCACACCGACCGGGGGCAACATCGAGGTAACGCTCGAGCAGCACGCGGCGGAGACGATCCTGCGCGTCTCCGACGACGGCCCCGGCATCCCCCCCGCGGTGTTGCCGTTCATCTTCGAGAGCTTCCGGCAAGCCGACTCGAGCATCACGCGTTCGTTCGGCGGGCTGGGGCTCGGTCTGAGCATCTCACGCCACTTGGTCGAGCTGCACGGCGGCAGCATCGCCGCGTTCAGCGAGGGCGACGGGCGCGGGGCCATCTTCGTCGTTCGCCTGCCGCACGCTGGCGTGGCGATGCGCAGCGAAGCGAGCGCGCCGAGCCGCGCGCGCCCCACCCCCACCGCGCGCTCCCTGACCCAACTGGCAGGCCTGCACGTGCTGGTCGTGGATGACGAGGCGGACGCGCGGGAGCTGATCGCCACCATCTTGGCCGAAGTCGGAGCGCTCGTCGCCACCGCCCCGTCCACCGAGGCCGCGTTGGCTCTCCTCGCGACTCGGCGCTTCGACGTGCTGGTTTCGGATATCGGGATGCCGGGGCAAGACGGCTACGATCTGATGCGCGCCGTCCGCCGTGCCCCGGAGCCGCAAGTCCGAGCCATCCCGGCCGCCGCTCTCACCGCCTACGCGCGGACGGAAGATCGTGCTCGCGCGATCGCGGCCGGCTATCAGCTTCACCTCACCAAACCGGTCGACCCCACGAACTTGGTGGAGGTCGTCGGCAGCCTCGCGAAGCTCGCGGAGCAGCTCACTCAGTAGGCGCGCCCGGCAGAGGCACACGCTTTGCAGCCCGGTCGGCGCTTTGTCTTTCCGTACGGCGCTTTTGGGACTTTCACTCGGGCTCGTTGCCAGCGCTTTTGGCGTGCGAGCCTCCGCTCAAACCGCGACCAGCATCGACACCGCGCGTGGGCCGCTGACCGGCAGCACGCGGCGCATCGGTCTCGGTGGGGCATTCGTGGCGCTGGCGGACGACTCTGAAGGCGTAGCCATCAACCCCGCTTCGGTGGCCCTCCGGCTCCCCTACTCGTGGTCCTGGTGGGACTACGGCTTCGGTGTGGACTTCTCCATCGGCGGCTGGCTGCCGAAGAACGATTTGTACAATCAAGGCACCGACGGCACCGGCAAGAGCTCCGCCTTGTTCGGCTCGCTCGCGGCCGTGCTGTACGCCGGCCACTTCGGGGTGGGGGCGGCGGCAGAGGCGCAGAGCAACGCCGCGAGCCGCCCTCAGGAGGAGCAGGGCGTAGCCCGTAACTTCAGCGCGAACTTCGGCATGGTCCACAGCAGCGCCGCGTACGGCTTTCTGGACAACCAGCTGCTGATTGGCGCGGGCGCGCGCTTCGTAGGCATGAGCTTCGATGCGCGCGGTAGCGGCGGAGCGCTCAGCACGGCCGGCGCCGGCTACACCGCCGGCGTGACCTACAAGCCGGCCGCGCACCAGTACCGCATCGCGGCCGCCTACAAATCCAGTATCCGCGCGGAGGTACCCGGAGAGGCGGGAGAGGATCCGACACGGGTGGACGTGCCGTGGGAGCTCGCCCTGGGCTTCACCTACCAATGGGGTCGGCGGGTGATGAACCCGCGCTTCGTCAGCGTGGACGAGGTGGCGCGTGGCTACAGCGGCGGAGCGGAGCCGAGCAAAGAGGACCGAAAGCGCGCGGAGCGGCAGCTCTTCGAGGACTACCAGCGCCGCCAGCGCCGCTACGTGCTCGTTTCGACCGAGCTTTCGGTCATCCAGGGCGACGCCGACCACGTGGGGGTCGAGCGGCTTTGGACCAAGAGCGGCACCGCCTCCGCCGGGCGTCCGGTGATCTTGCCGCGCGTGGGCGTCGAAGCCGAGGTCGTACCGCACGTGCTCCGGCTGCGCGCGGGCAGCTACTACGAGGCCGAGCGTGTGAACCTCAAGCCCGTGCGCCTTCACGGTACGGGCGGGCTAGACGTGCGGTTGTTTCGTTGGAACGTCTTCGGGCTGATCGGGCCGTTCGACTACTGGCAGCTGTCGGTGGCGGCGGACGCGGCACGCGCGTACCTGAACACGTCGTTCAGCATCGGTTTCTGGCATTGACCGGCGAGCTGGATTAATCGCGGCCCTCGCCGTGTTGAACCAGGAGCCGAAGATGGCCCACGAGCATTGGTTCAAATCGCTACGGGCACCTGTAGCTTGTCTGACCGGGGCATGCCTGGGCGCGCTCCTGGGCGGCCTCTTCCACGGACCACTGCTGGCCTTCGTCGGCGCCATCTTCGGCGCCGCTTGCGCGGCTCACGCGGCCAAGCTCGGCCGCGTCACCCGTCGGTGGGTATGAAGGCGAGCGAGCCGGCACTATAGTGCCGACATGCGGGCGACGAACGAGGCCGGCGTGAGCCAGCACCACCATCCCTCCAGCGTCCCCACTCCTGCCAAGCCGGCGAGCGCCGCGCCGCGCCGCTCTCGCAAGCGGCTGGGGTTCGTGCTGGGCGGCGCGCTCGTCATCGCGGGCGGAGTTCTTCTGCTCCGGCGCGGCGGAGCAGAGCCGCAGCCTCCGCCCGCGGCCACGGCGGACGTACCGCGCGCCAAGGGCGACCACATCTCGTACTCGCCCGCGTTCGCCGCGCGCGCGCAGATTGAGGTCACGGAGGTGCAGGAGGCGCGGCTGGAGCCAGCCATCAGCCTCGTCGGCACTGTGGATTTCGACGCGGAGTACGTGGCCGCCATCGGCACGCGGCTGCGAGGTCTGGTGAGCCGAGTGGAGAAGTTCGAGGGCGACAGCGTGAAGGCCGGTGAGGCGCTCGCGTTGGTGCAGAGCGCCGAGCTGGGCGAGGCGCAAGCCGCCGTCAGCATGCTGCAAGCCGACTACGAGGCGGCCGAGATCAACGCCAAGCGCGAGGCGGCTCTGTCGGAACGCAAGCTCACCACCGCTCGCGAAATGGAGGTAGCGACGGTGGAGGCGCGGAAGGCGGCGCTCAAGCTGAAAGCGGCGCAGCAAAAGGTCGCCGCGCTCGGCGGCCTCGGTGCGGGCTCCGAGCTCGGCTCGCGCATCGTCCGCTCGCCCATTGCGGGTACGGTAGTGGAGCGCAACGTGTCGCCGGGGCAGTTCGTGGACGGCGAGCTGGTCGCGTTCAAGGTGGCAAACCTCGAACACCTTTGGATCGAGCTGGACGTGTTCGAGCGCAACCTCCCCCACGTGCGGGTCGGCGATCGGGCGGAGCTCCGGCCGCTGACGGGCGGCGTGGCGCTCCAAGGCACCGTGGCCAAAGTGGCGTCCACCATCGACCCAGAAACGCACAGCGCCATCGTTCGCATCGAGGTGCCGAACCGAGACCGCCAGCTGCGCATTGGTCAAGCGGTCAAGGCGACGCTGCACTCGAGCGGCACCGAGCAGGCCCGCCCCGTCGTGCCGACCTCCGCCATCACGTTCGTGGACGGCAAGCCCACCGTGTTCGTTGCCGTGGGTCCGGGAGAGGTCGTGGTGACGCGCGTCATGCCCGGCGCGAACGACAGCGCCCGTACGGAGATCCTGTCGGGTGTGAAGGCGGGCGATCGTGTGGTGACGAGCGGCGTCTTCGCGCTCAAGAGCGAGCTGTTTCGCTGAGGGTGGCCGCGCGCCTCCGCTCCCAAATCTCGTTTGACGTGCAACTTGTCCGACGCTATGCGTCGGGGGTTGAGCGGACCCACCCCTGACGAGTCGCTGCGGGTTTTCCTGCGCGAGCACCTCTCTGGCTTCGAGCAGCTGCACGCGCTGCTGTGCCTAGCCGGTGGCGGGGAGCGCGCTTGGTCGGCCCAAGACGTGGCATTGGCCATTGGCTTGCCGCTGGACCTGACGGAAAGCGCGCTGCAGGAGCTCGTGCACACCGGGGGGCTCGTCGCCTCCTCGTCGCGCGGGCGGAGCGCCGCCTATACCTTTGCTCCCGCGGGTGCCGGCGCGCGCGAGCTAGTCTCGGAGCTCGCGCGGGTCTATGCTGAGCAGCCGCTCGCCATCATTCGCATGATGAACGAAAATGCACTGGCGCGTGTGCGCAGCACCGCGGCTCACCGCCTGGCCGAAGCCTTCCGACTGGACCGGGAGAAGAAATGATGGGGACGCTCGCCTACGCCGTGGGTGTGCTGACGAGCCTGCTGTGCGCGTTCCTGCTGGTGCGCAGCTACCGCCGGGAGCGCACGCCGCTCTTGCTCTGGTGCTGCCTGTGCTTCGTTGGGCTGGCCCTGAACAACGTGCTCTTGTTCACGGATCTCTTCATCGTGAGCACGAACCTCGAAGTATGGCGCAGTGTGGTCGCGCTCGCGGCGCTCGTGCTGCTGCTCGTCGGCCTGATTCGGGAGGCGGCATGATCGACTTCCTGCACGGCATGCTGGCTATGGCTGCGTTCACCGTGGGCCTATTCTTCCTTCGGTACTGGCGCATGACGCGAGACAGCCTCTTCCTGTACTTTTGCGTCGCGTTCTGGCTCCTGGCCGCGAACTGGACCATTCCCAGCTACTCCGCGGAGCTGGTGCCTCACGCTCACGTGCTGCGCTTCTTAGGTTTCGCGCTCATCGCCTACGCGGTTTTCGCCAAGAACCGCAGCCCGCAGCGCGGTTGACGCGCCTCCCGCTTGGTCCTTGCGGAAGCGATGGCGTTCTGGCTTCATGAGCGCGTTGAGTCGCTCGCAGACCAAGCCCGCGGAGCCAGCTGCACAGGCTCTTCCTCTCGGCGACGCCCTCTCGTTCCTGCAGGTCCTGTGGGCGCTCACGCACGGGCTGGAGTCCACCTCCAAACGCATGCTGGCCACGCTGGGCATCACGGGGCCCCAGCGGCTGGTACTGCGCATCGTGGGCCACTACGGGCGCATCGCGGCCGGGGAGCTGGCGGAGGTGCTGCACATTCACCCCAGCTCGCTCACCGGCATGCTGCGCCGTCTGGAGTACGCGGAGCTGATTCGTCGAGAGAGCGACCCGTTCGATCGGAGGCGCGCGCTCTTCAAGCTCACCCGTCGCGGCGTGCGCCTCAACGGGCAAAGACGCGGCACCATCGAGGAAGCGGTGGCTACGACCCTCGCGCGCCAGCCTCGCGAACGGGTAGCCGCGACCAAGGCGGTGCTTCGCGCCCTGGCCGAATCGCTCGATGCGAATCTGACGCCCAGCTCCGCAAGCGAGCGTGGCATGAGTGCGCCGGCGCTCGCCACGGCGCCGCCGCCGAAGGGCCGTAGCAAAGCACGTGCCTAGCATCCGGGCGCGGCGCGCGCTCGGACAGGTTCTGCGCTGCTGGGTCGGTTTGACATCAAACGACTCGCGTGGGAGGCAGGTGCACTGCTTCACATATGACTTCCGCTTCGGCCCTGAGGCAAAGGCTGTCTCGATTCGGTCAGTGGGCGCTCCGCTTGGAGCTGCGCGTCGCTCCGACGGAGTCGCAGCGGCTGTTCGCGCTCACCTTGCTCATCGGCGTCGCCTGCGGGCTCGCGGCGGTGGCCTTTCACTTCTCGATCGCGTTCGCCGAGCGGATGCTGTTCGAGCGCGCCATCCTGGCGCACGGCCAGTGGTGGGTGGTCGCGGGCGTGCTGACTCCAGCGCTCGGCGGCTTGGCTGCGGGGCTGCTTCTGAAGTACGTCGTGCCGAACGCGCGCGGTAGCGGCGTGCCGCAGGTGAAGGTCGCTTACGCTTCCACGCAGGGAGCCCTCCGCCTGCGCGACTCGATCGGTAAGCTCTTCGTCGCGAGCTTGCAGATCGGGTCGGGCGCTTCACTGGGCCGTGAAGGGCCAACCGTCCAGATTTGCAGTGGTCTCGCCAGCGCGCTGGGGCGGTTCGGCCGGCTCTCGCCGCGTAACCGACGCCGCCTGCTCCCGGTGGGCGCCGCCGCAGGCGTCGCGGCTGCGTTCAACGCCCCCATCGCGGCGGTGACGTTCACCATCGAGGAGGTCGTCGGCAACCTCGATCAAACGGTGCTCTCGGGCGTGATCGTGGCCGCCGCGCTTGCCGCCGTGATCGAGCGCAGCGTGCTGGGGACGCACCCCGTCTTCTCGGTACCGCAAGCCTTCGGCCTGAACGACGCTCGCTCGCTGCTGCTTTACGCGGCCCTCGGCTTGGCCGCGGGCCTGCTCTCGGTCGTGTTCACGGACGGGCTCCTGCTCGCTCGCGCCAAGTTTCGAAAGCAACGGTACATCCCGGATTGGGCCCAGCCGGCGGTGGGAGGTCTCGTCACGGGCGCGCTCGCGGTCGCCGCTCTGTATTGGCTGGGCACCAGCGGAGTGAACGGCGGCGGCTATAAAGTCGTCGAAAAGTCGCTGTCGGGGCTGCTGCCGGTGAAGGTGCTGTTGCTCTTGGGCGTCGCCAAGCTCGTGGCCACCATCTTCTCGTATTCGAGCGGAGGCGCCGGTGGCATCTTCGCTCCATCGCTGTTCATGGGAGCGATGCTGGGCGGAGCGTTCGGGTCATTGGACCGAACCATCTTCGAGCACGGCCCAGAGGCCATGGGCGCCTTCGCGCTCGTCGGCATGGGGGCGACCTTCTGCGGCACGATCCGCGCCCCGATGACCAGCGTGCTGATCATCGTCGAGCTGACTTCCGGCTACGGCCTCATCTTGCCGCTCATGATCGCCAACATGAGCGCGTACGTGCTGGCCCGCTACCTGCGCCCGGTGCCAATTTACGAGGCTCTGCTAGAGCAAGACGGTATCCACCTGAAGCAGCGCGGGTCTTTGCAGGCGCTGGACCAGCTGAAGCTCAGCACCCTCCCCGTTCAAGGGGCGGACCGCGCTCGGCTCCGGCCTGCCGAGCGCGCCAGCGACCTACTGCAAAGCGCGATCCCCGTGGGTCAGCACGTGTTCCCGGTGCTGAACGGCGCCGACGAGCTCGTCGGCTTGGTCACGACGGACGAGCTCGCCGTCTTGGAGCAAGACCCCGCGCTGGGCCCCCTCATCACTGCCTCGGACATCATGCGGCCACCGGTCAGCGTGGGCGTCAACGAGAGCTTGCTCACGGCGCTGGACCTGATGCGCGCGGAGCGCTTGCCCGAGCTCCCGATCATGGATGCATCCGGAAGCCTGCTCGGCTTCATCGACGAGGCCACGATCGCGAGCGCCTACCTGCACGAGAGCGACCCCAGGTCTCAGCCCGGCTCCGCCGCCGCCGAGCCGAGCGCGGTCAGCAAAGCCCGCACCTCGACGTGAGCTTCGAGGTGGTAGGCAGCGCGTGAGTGGGGGATGCCGAAACGTGAGAACGCGCCACGAACCGGCGCTCGGAGATTTTGTTTGACCTGCAAGCAACGCGCGGCACGCGCGCCGAGACTTTCCGAAACTGATCGGCGAACGGTGTCCCCAGAGGCTGGGCTGGTCCCGCGGAGTACCGCCGGGTACGGCAAGGCGTGCCGGCTTCCCGCTGCGCGCGCGCCGATTTCCCATCGCCACACGGCGTCGCCGGAGCCCTGATCTTGGCAAACGTGGCTTAATGCCTCACACCGGTCCCGTCAGCGCACTACGGTTCGCGCGCCGCAAGGCCTCTATACTCGTCGAGTGACGAGTAGCCGGGAACAGGACCCAGTGGCAGGCACCGAGGACCCGCTCGCGTCCGAGCTCCGCTTCCGCGACTTGGTCGAGCAAATCACCGAGTACGCGATCTTCTTTTTGGACTCGGACGGGCACGTAGCGAGCTGGAACCGCGGGGCTCAGCGAATCAAGGGCTACTTGCCGCACGAGGTGGTGGGGCGGCACTTCTCCATCTTCTACCGACCTCAGGACCTCTGGAAGTGCGAGCACGAGCTCGAGGTCGCGAGCCGTGAAGGGCGCATCGAAGACGAGGGCTGGCGGGTGCGCAAGGATGGCACCCTGTTTTGGGCCAACGTGGTCATCACGTGCCTGCGCACACCTAGCGGCGCGATCAGCGGCTTCGCGAAGGTGACGCGTGACCTGACGGAGCGACGGAGCGCGGAAGAGGTGCTCCGCGCGAGCGAGGAGCGCTTCCGCCTACTCGTGGAAGGCGTGAAAGATTACGCGATCTTCATGCTGGATCCGAGCGGCCACGTCGCGACCTGGAATCCAGGCGCAGAGCTCATCAAGGGCTACACCACGGCCGAGATCGTCGGTAAGCACTTCTCCGTCTTCTACGAAGAGGGCGAGCGAAACGCCGGGAAAGCGGCGCGGGAGCTCGAGATCGCGACCCGCGAGGGGCGCTTCGAAGAAGAAGGCTACCGCGTCCGGAAGGACGGCACGCGCTTCTGGGCGAGTGTCGTGCTCACCGCGCTGCGCAACTCGGTGGGCGAGCTGATTGGCTTCGCCAAGATCACTCGGGATCTGTCGGAGCGGCGTGAAGCGGAGCTGGAGCGCGCGCGGCTCGGGGAGCGTGCACGAGCGCGCCTGCACGCGCTGGCCGCGCTGGCCGAGGGTTTGACGGCGGCCCTCGCGATCGACGAGGTGGCGCGCGTGATCGTGGAGGACGGGCGTATCTTCGCGCGGGCGGACATCTGCACCCTCCATCTGCGGAATTCCTCCGGCGAGACCCTGGAGCTGGTCGCAGAGCGAGGCTGTTCGCCGGAGCTCGTGCAGGTCATCGGCCGCATCGGCCCCACCTCCGACAATCCTTTCTACGCCATCGGCGTCGGGGCGTCCGCGGAGACGTGGGTGGAGACGCCGCAGTCCTACGCTGAACGGGCTCCGTCGCTGGCGCGACTCGCTACGAGCGGCCCGCGCGCGCAGTCCTTCGCGTGCGTACCCTTGGTCGCGGAGGGCCAGACTTTGGGCATGCTGGGGATTGGCTTCTACGACGTTCGTCGATTCTCGGACAACGAGCGCGAGTTCATCGGGATCGTGGCGCGGCAGTGCGCCCAGGCCATCGCGCGGGCCCGCAACTTGGAGGCGGTGCGCCGGGCGCTCGCGACCGCAGACGAGCTCCGCGCCTCCTTGCTGACGACTTTGCGCAGCATCGGGGATGGCGTGATCGCGACCGACCCTCGCGGCCATGTCACCCTCATGAACAGCGTCGCCGAGTCGCTCACGGGCTGGCGCGAAGCCGACGCCAAGGGCCAGAAGCTGGAGGACGTGTTCAGGATCGTCAACGAGCACACCCGGCAGACGGTTACGAGCCCGGTGCAAAAGGTTCTGGAGACGGGCGCTGTCGTCGGCCTTGCGAACCACACCGTGCTCTTGGCGCGGGACGGGCGCGAGATTCCCATCGACGACAGCGGCGCGCCCATTCGCTCCGGAGACGGGCCCATCAACGGAGTCGTGCTGGTGTTTCGTGACGTGGCAGAGCGCAAGCACGACGAGTCCCGCCGGAACCTACTTGCCGAGGTGACGACCGCGCTCGGTCAGTCCCTGGACTACGAAACGACCGTCGCCCAGATAGCTCGGCTCACCGTGCCGCGGCTCGCCGACTGGTGCGCGGTGGACCTCACGGTAGAGGGCGACGCCCTGCCCCGGCGCCTGGCGGTGGCGCACGCCGACCCGCAAAAGGTGGAGCTCGTCCGGCTCATCTCCGAAAAATACCCGTCCGTCGCGGACGCCAAGAACGGCGTCTTGCAAGTGCTCCGCTCCGGGGTGGCCGAGCTCTACCCCGAGATTCCAGCCGCCCTCCTCGAGTCTCGCGCTCACGACCGCGAGCACCTCCGGATGATCCAGAGTTTGGAGCTGCGCTCCGCGATGATCGTGCCGCTCGCGATCCGCGGGCGCGTGCTCGGCGCGGTCACGTTCGCTTTCGCGGAGTCCGGCCGTCGCTATGCGCCCGCGGACCTGCAATTCGCGCAGGACTTGGCGCGGCGCTGCGCGGTGGCGATCGACAATGCGCGGCTCTACCAAGCGGAGCAGCGTGCCCGGCGCGAAGCGGATCTGGCCAATCGCGCCAAGGACGAGTTCCTCGCGGTCGTGAGTCATGAGCTGCGAACGCCGCTGAACGCCATCCTCGGCTGGTCCAAGCTGCTGTCTCGTCCGGATTTCGACGAGCGTCGCCGCTTTTCCGCGATCGAGACGGTAGAGCGCAACGCGGTCGCCATGGCCCAGCTCATTGAAGACCTACTGGACATGTCGCGCGTGGTGAGCGGCAAAATGCGGCTCAACGTGCAGCGGGTCGTGCTCGCCCAAACCGTGGAGGCGGCAGTGGAGTCGGTGCGCCCGAGCGCGAATACCAAGGGAGTTCGCCTGGACCTGGATCTGGATCCGGCCGCGCCCGAGCTCGTAGGGGACCCGACGCGCCTACAGCAAATCACGTGGAACTTGCTGAGCAATGCCGTCAAATTCACCCCCAAGGGTGGCAGCGTGAAGGTCGAGCTCCGTCGGGCCGATGGTCACTTGGAGGTGCAGGTGAAGGACACCGGCCGGGGCATCGAGGCCAGCTTTCTCCCTCACGTGTTCGACGCCTTTCGTCAGGGCCAATCGGTGTCGGCGACGTCGCGCGGCGGGCTCGGCTTGGGGCTCGCGATCACGAAGCAGCTCGTGGAGCTACACGGCGGCCGCATCGAGGCGACCAGCGCCGGCCTCGGGACGGGGGCCACGTTCAGGGTCACCCTCCCCCTCCTGCCTAGCTCCGCCGCGGACAGCTCTCCGCCTTCTTTGGCTCCCGAGAGCGTTCCTCCGCCGTCTGACCTGGCGCAGCTGGAGGGGCTGCGCGTCCTGATCGTGGATGACGACGACGACGCGCGCATCCTGCTCGCTTCGATTCTGGAAGGGTACGGTTGCCGCATTCGTACCGCGAGCAGCGTCGCGGATGCGCTCGCTCTGTTCGCGCAGCAGACGCCGGACGTGCTGCTGAGTGACGTAGCGATGCCAGGCGCGGACGGCTACGAGCTCATTCGTCAGGTTCGCGCTCGCTCGCGCGAGCAAGGGGGAGACGTGCCGGCCGCCGCCGTCACCGCTTACGCTCGCCCGGAAGATCGCAGCCGGCTGCTAAACGCCGGCTTCTCGATTCATCTCCCCAAGCCGATCGACCCGGCGGAGGTCGTGGCCGTCGTCTCGACCCTCACGCGCTTCACGCACCGGCGCGAGACGCCCGTCAGCTAGTTGCGTCCGTAGGGGAAGCGCCCGCAGGCATGGATTTCGCACCGGTGTGGCGTATGGACCCGACGACTATCGACCTACTGGAGCTCAGGGAGCAAGTCGCGACCGACCTCGGGAGCAGGTACGTGCCGGGAGATCGCTTGGAGGGCCAGACCGCGGTCAGAGACCGAGTCGTGGAAATCTTCACGTGCTCGGAGCTCGAAGCCGAGCACGTAGTGGACACGCTCATCGCGCACGGCTTCATGCGGTATCAGGAGGAGCCGGGAGACGGCACACCGGGCGCGTGGCAGCTCTTCGATCGATGACTCGGCAGTAGGCTGAGTCCTGCAGACCCAGGCGGCCGGCACGGATGTCGGGCACCCGATTTGCGGTTTACGAAACTCCATGTCTCGCTGCGTTCGTTGCCTGCTCGTGGCGGCCGGGCTTTGCGTGACCGCTCGGGCCGCCGCCTGGCAAACTCGGTACTTCGACTATGAAGACGGGCGGTACCTGCTCCCCGGACAGGAGAAAGGCGGCGCGGCGTTCGTCCCTTCAGCCGCTGAAGACGAGCAGGGGCTACCGCTCGTGGTGTTCTTGCACGGCACCAACGAGCCGGGCGGGCCGCACCTTTGGTTCGGCGGTGGCAATCGCGACCTTAGCCCTGTTGCGCGCCGGGTGATTGAGAGCGGGCGCGCGCGCGCCTTCGTTCTCGCCGCACCCAGCCAAACGCGCCACGCGGCCGTGCCAGGGGCGCTGTGGCCGAGCTTCAATCTCGGCGCGTTCGTCGAGCGCACGGCCGCCGCGCTGGAAGGCACGGCCCGTGTGGACCGGATGCGAGTCCTGCTCGTGGGTCACAGCGGAGCGGGCTGCAACCCCAAGGGAGGCCTCGCCGCGTGGGAGCTCGAGGGGCCGCGACCCGTCGCCATTGCCGCGATCGATCCGTGCTTGAACGCCCGAGATGGGCGCGGCCATGTCCCGGCGCCCGGCCGAGGTCCCGCTCACGGTTTGGTGGCAATCCGCGGTGTGGCCGCGGTCCCCCAGCTCATTCTGGGCAAAATTGACGGAGCGCAAACCACCCGAGCGGGTGGACCCGCTCCTGGAGCTGAAGCTGGCCGGGCCGCGCGCGCACGACGACATCCTCCCGCTCGCCGTTCGAGCGCTTCGTGGCCGCGCTGTGCCTCCACCCTCCGGTGCGGGCTCCTAGAGCCCACGGACGGAAGTTATTCGACCGCTTCTTCACCCAGGGACGGGGGGAAGAAATTTTTCGGAGTGAGCGGCTCGTCACGCGTGCGGGCGATGAGCAGGGTCATCAACATCCGAAGGCCGCGCGGCACGCGATTCACGAGGGCGGGGCGGCAGCGCGCGAGCACGGGTAGGCGCGCGGTCATCTGCTGGATGATGGCCGGAGCGGGATCTTGACGGTCCAGCATCTCTTGCATGGCGTGCGCGAGCAGCGTCGCCTGCGGGCCGTCCAACTGGGCCTCGAACACGGCCGCGTCTATCTCCGCGAAGGCGAGCCAGTCGCCGTCGCCGTAGACGGGCCCGGGGATCACCCGCGCAGGCTCCTCGCAGAACGAGCATTGAAGGTTTGCTTCGGGCTCCCCCGCCGAGGCCAACGAGGCGTGGGCACACGACTCGCAATACACGGGCAGGTACGTCATCGCGGCGGCGCTTATCTGGCCTCGAAAGCGGCGCGGCGCAAGGGGGTAGCGGAACGAAACTTCGGACCGACAAATGGCTGCGCCAAATCGAGCCGATGCCGCGCGTCGATTTCTATGCGCAGCCAAAGTTACACGCAGCCGGGTACGACGCCGCGCTATGCCGCGAGGGTAGGCAAACGGACCGCGAACGTGGCGCCGCGACCGAGGCCAGGGCTGAGCGCGCTGACCGAGCCCCCGTGCATCTGCACGATGCTCTGAACGAGCGAAAGACCGAGACCGATGCCGCCCTGCGCGCGGTCCAGGGATGCGTCTACCTGCGCGAACGGTTCGAACACTCGGTTCAGCATGGTGGGCGCCAGACCGATGCCGCTGTCCGTAACTTCCATGACAGCGACCCCCGGCTCGGTGCGCACCACCAGCTCGACGCGACCGCCCTGCGGCGTGTACTTGATCGCATTGGTGAGCAAGTTGCTCAGCACCTGCTCGAGCCGTTGCCGATCCCCTTCCACGCTCAGCTCGGGGGCCAGCACGCGCAGCTCGTAAGCAGAGAGGTGCTCGGCGGCTCGGTGCTGAAGGGTTTCGAACGAGCTCCGCGCCACGTCCGCCACCCTCAGGGGCGCCTTGGTCAGTGAGACCTTGCCATGCGTGATGCGAGCGACGTCCAGCAAATCGTCGACCAACCGCGCCAGGTGCTCGGATTGGCGCGCGATCACGTCCAGCTCTTTGGGTCGCGGGCGCTGCTCCGCGCGTCGAGCCATGAGAGTACTGGCGAGCGAGATCGCGCTGAGCGGATTGCGCAGCTCGTGACCCAGCATGGCGAGGAAGTTGTCGCGCGATTCGATCGCGTGACGAGCCTCGTACTGTCGGGTGCGGCTCCTGATGGCGTTTCGGATGGACGCCAGCATGGAGCGCAGACGGACCGGCCGCTCCAAGAACGTCACGTTGGCGAGGGGGCTGTTCTCTCGCAACGCCTTACGCTCGGCCCCACTGAACACGATGATCGGGAAGTCCGACCAAGCCGGCTGGTCTCGCAGCCAGCTCGCGATTCGCCCCACCGCTTGGGCGCTCAGCAGCTCCTCCGCCACGAGCGCCACCATTGCGCCCTGGCTCATGGACCGCACCAAGTCTTCCACGTCGCTGCACGCGACTGGACTCAACCCGCTCGACGCCAGCACCTCTAGCGTGACCTCGCGCTCGCGCTTCCCGGCGACGAGCACCAGCACGCGTTGCTGGAAGTCCCGGAGGCTTGCCGGCGGCTCACCCCGGATCAAGTGCGCCCTCCGAGTGATTCAGCTGCCGTGGGATACCGGTGAGCACCCCTTGCAGGTTCACCAGCGCGTCCCCGACATCGAGCCCCTGCGGTCCAAAAGCGAGGCTGCGGATCGTGTTTTCATGGGGGCCGGAGCGCTTTTTGAGCACGGACACGGCTTTCTTCAGGTGCCCCCCGGCCTCGAAGTAGCGCATGACCACCACGGAGTCGGCCAAGTAACTCATGTCTACCGCGGAAGTCATCTGCGTGCCGAACATGCCGGTTTGCGCCATCGTCAACAAAGTCGCCACGCCGCGCTCGGCCAAGTAGGAAAGCAGCTCGTGCATCTGCAGGCTGAGGAAGCGAGCCTCCGGCATGGCGTTGAAGTAGCCCGTGATGCTGTCGATGACGACGACTTTGGCGTGGTCGCGCTCGACCGCCAAGCGAACGGCGTGAGTGAACTCGTCCGGCGCGAGCTCGGCAGGATCAATCTGCTGCAGCCCCACCTTGCCTTCCTTCACGAGCCGCGTCGCCGGCACTCCAAGCGCCTCGCTGCGCTTGAGCCAGGTGCTGAGGCGCTCTTCGAACAAGAAGACGCTGCTATGCTCACCGCGGAGCGCGGCTGCGATCGCGAACTGAGCAGCCAAGGCGCTCTTGCCGACGCCGGCCGGGCCGAGGACGAGCGTGGCCGTGGAGCGGTCGATGCCGCCGCCCAACATGGCGTCCAGCCGCGGAACGCCGCTGGAAATGGGCTGCGCGGAGAGCTCTGTCCGGTGCTCGGCCGCGATCAAACGCGGGAACACGGCGATGCCGCCCGTGCCCACGATGTAGTCGTGGAAGCCGCTGCGAAACGCGGAACCGCGCAGCTTGGCCACTCGCACTCGCCGGCGCTCGGCGCCATACTGCACGGGCGTCTGCTCCAGCACGATGACGCCGTGAGCTAGGCTCTCGACCTGAACGTCGTCGTGTTCGCTGCTGCGGTCGTCCAGCAACAGGGTCGTCACGTCGCGCCCTATCAAATCTTGTTTGAGCGAGAGCAACTGCCGCCGGTAGCGGGTGGAGCTGTTCGCCAATAAGCGGATCTCGGAGAGGGAGTCGAACACCACCCGCGCGGGCTTGAGCTCGTCGAGCCGCGCGAGCAGCACTCCCATGAGCTCCTTCAGGTCCACGTCCTCCGACGCGTAGAGGGTGTTCTCCTCGCGCAAGCGCAGCGTCTGCTCTGCGACCGAGAGCTCGAACAGGCTCAGACCTTCCAGATTCCATCCGTGGGAGCCGGCCACCTGGCGGATCTCCTGCTCTGTCTCGGACAGCGTGATGTAGAGCGCCGTCTCGCCGCGGCGAACGCCCTCCAGCAAAAATTGAATCGCGAGCGTGGTCTTGCCGACGCCCGGCGCCCCTTTGACGAGGTACATGCGGTTCGTGGGCAACCCGCCGTTGAGAACGTCGTCCAAGCCGCGGATGCCGGTGCTTGCTCGCTCTTCTCGCGATTCAGCCATGAGGCTTGACCCCTATCATTCGGACGCCCGCGCCCGGGCGCGGCATATTTGAGGCTATTGGTAGAGTAAAGCGGGACACATCGGCGCTTTTCTGCAAATGCGATGCCGCGCGTCACAATTGCACGCGCCCGTGGCGTAAATGCTCGAAGTGGCAACTTGCCCCACTAAGCCCCGGCAAACCCCGAGATTTTTGCAGGAAAGTGCTACATGTGGGTTGGCATGTAAGCTGCTTAAGCGGGGCACAATGTCATTAGCCGCCGTCAAAATGCCACAAGCCGAAGATCCTCGCCGGGAGACGTCCTCTGCCACCGCTACGCCGAAGATCCTCGTCGCGGATGACGACCAGGACATGTGTGAGCTGGCCGAATCCGGCTTGAAGGGTCGCGGCTACGACGTGACGTGGCGCCTGTCGCCGCAAGAGGCGCTGGAGCGGCTGGACGCGGAGGACTTCTCGGTCCTGCTCGTGGATATCCACATGAACGGCCAGAGCGGGTTGGACCTGTGCAAGCAGGCCGTGAGCAAACGCCCGGACCTGCCCGTCATCGTGATGACTGGCTTCGGCACGATGGAACATGCCATCGGGGCCATCCGCGCCGGCGCCTACGACTTCGTCACCAAGCCCATCTCCATGGAAGCGCTCATCCTCACGGTCGAGCGCGCTTTGCGCCATCGCGGAATGACGGACGAGCTGCGTCGCCTCCGCCGCCGCGTGGAGACCGAGCAACTGCCGAGCGTGGTTGGCGCCAGCGACGCGATGCGCCACGTCGCGGATTTGATCAGCCGCATCGCCGAGACCGACACCAGCGTCCTCATCACGGGCGAGAGCGGCACCGGCAAGGAGCTGGTCGCCCGTGCGCTGCACTCGCGGAGCGGCCGCAAGGGACCGTTTTTGGCGATCAACTGCGCCGCCGTCCCGGAGACGTTGCTGGAGAGCGAGCTCTTCGGCCATGTGCGCGGCGCCTTTACGGACGCGCGCTCCACGCGCTCCGGCCTGTTCGTCGAGGCCAATCAGGGCACGCTCTTCTTGGACGAGATCGGCGAGATGCCGCTGTCGATGCAAGCCAAGCTGCTCCGCGCCTTGCAAGAGCGAAAGGTGCGCGCCGTCGGCTCCAACCAGGAAACTCCCTTCGACGCGCGCATCGTCACCGCCACCAACCGTGATTTGGAGGCTGAGGTAGCCGAGAAGCGCTTCCGCGAAGATTTGTACTATCGCGTCAACGTCGTGCGGGTGGACGTGCCCGCCCTCCGTAAGCGCGGAAATGACGTTTTGGAGCTAGCCCAGTTTTTCCTCGACCGCGCCGCCAAGCGCTCGGGCAAAGAGATCCGCCGTATCGATCGGAGCGTGGCAGAGCGCATCATGGCTTACGACTGGCCCGGCAACGTCCGAGAGCTGGAAAATTGCATGGAGCGCGCGGTGGCCCTGGCCCGCTTCGACGGCATCACTCTCGACGACTTGCCCGCCAAGATCCGCGAGCACCGCGCGACCGAGGTCTTCACGGACTCGAGCGACCCCCGCGACCTCCCCTCGATGGACGTCGTAGAGGAGCGCTACATCCGCAAGGTGCTCGGGGCCGTCGGTGGTAACAAAACACTCGCGGCCAAGGTGCTCGGCTTCGATCGCCGCACGCTTTACAGGAAGCTGAACCAAATGCAGTGACGCCGCGACCAGCGTGCTGGTTGCGGGTCGCGCGTGACTTTTTTCGAATCAGCCTGACTGCCGTTGGTCACGGACGGCGCTACAATGTCAGGCGTGCCGGTTGCCCGCCGCGTAGCCGCAGATCCCATCCTCGTGGTGGACGACTCCGAGGATTCGCGAGTCACGCTGCGCGAGATGCTGGAGAGCATGGGCCTTCCCGTCGTGGAGGCCCAGAACGGGCAGGAGGCGCTGGAGCTCTTGACTCAAGAACCCGGCGCGAAGGTTCAGCTCATCTTGCTGGACTTGGACATGCCGCGGATGAGCGGGTGGGAGCTGCTAAAGCTCCTCAAGAGTTACGTGCGCTTGTCTCGCATTCCGGTGGTGGTCATCTCCCGCCACGCCGGTGAGCTCTCCGCGGAAGAAGCGCGCCGGCTAGACGGTCTTTTTCGCGCGCCCTGCGAGATGCCGCGACTCCAGGCGATGGTTGAGGCGCTGATCAGCCACTAGGTGGCCTCGTTTTTGCTCTCCCGGCCGGAGAACAATGACCAACGCTGCAATCGCCGAGGGCACGAAAGTAGAGATGGGCGAACCTGGGACGCCGAGCCACCGTGTCGGCCGCGTGCGCGGCATGGGGAGCCCGGAGCTACTCGGGCGCGGTAACGAGGAGCCGTCCGAGCTCGTGACTTGGGAAAGCGGCGAAGAGGAGTGGGTCGAGCGCAGCCTACTTCGCGTCGCGCAGTAGGCCGGCCCGGCCCGAGCTAGTACGAGCTCAGCTCGCTACGGCATAGCCGCCACAGTCGCGACAGACCGCCCGCGACAAGCGCGGCGCGATGTAGCGATTGGCGAGGTAGGCGGCCGCGATGCCGGTGGCGCCGTTCAGCAAGAGGCCAACCTTGCCCAGACGGCGCCCGAGGAGCTTGGGCAGCGCAGACACGACCAACCCCGTGAGCGGAGCGATCGCCAGGCTGGCTGCGCGCATGGAGCCTGCTTCGACCGCTTTGTTACACACCGTGCACCAGAGATTCGACATGCGGCGGAGCCAAGCAAGACGTTTGCCAGCGCTCAGCCGGTCTTCGACAAACGGGGTGCGCTGTCCGGCTCCGAGTCCTGCGGGAGCTCGGGCGGCGGCGCACCGCCTTTGGAAGTCGCAAGCTCCACGGTGCGCACCGGGTGCGCCAACGGCACTCCTGCTTCTTCCACGATCTTGAGGATACCGAGCAGCAAGCGCTCCTTGGCGTCCAAGAATTTGCCGACCTCGGCCGTGTCCAGCATGGCCACCGCCTCGATGTTCAGGGACGAGTCCGTGAGCGCCACGAAGCGCACTGCGATCGTCTCCTTCGCGACCAGCTCCTGCGAGCTCAGCAGCTCTTTGATGCGAGCGAGAACCTGCTCCACCTGAGCGCTGGCGGCGTGGGCGAGGCCGAGCGGCAAGTAAAAGCGGTACCGATCCTGACGACTGACCGTCTCCACCCGCATGTCCGCCAGCTTGCCATTGGGAAGGCTGATCACGGTGCGATCCGGCGAGCGGATGCGGGTCGAGCGCAAACCCAACGCCTCGACCGTGCCCTCGATTCCGTCCACCTTGATGTAGTCGCCCTCTCGAAATGGTTGGTCTACCGCCAGCGAAAAGGCGCCGAACAGGTTCTCGACCGTCTTTTGCGCGGCGAGCGCCAGGGCGACGCCGCCGATGCCGAGACCGGTCAAGATGGTCGTTGCTTGATAGCCCAGCTGAGACAGCACCATCACGAATGCGGCGGCGCCCACCGCAAATTTCGCGAGGCGCGAGCCCAGCGAGAGCAGCGACTTTGCCGAGACGGACTCGTTCGCCCAGCGCGAGCTGCTCACCGTGCGGCGCGACAGCTCCACCCCTCGCCAGAGCGCCCAGAACAGCGCGATGAGCAGGAATGCCGAGCACCAGCGCTCCAAAAAGGCGTGGGCTGGTTGATAAAGCCCCAGCCACGGCAAGGCTGCGTAAGTAACGCCGACCGTGACCGCGAGAGTGACCGGGCCGTGCAGCTGGTGGGCTGCGTTGCCGTGCTGCTCGCTGAGTGCTCGCGTTGCGAGGAAACGCCCGAGACGCGTCACCACGTAGCTCACCATCCAGGCGGAGATCAGCAGCGGCACGAGCGCGATCCATTGCCACCAGCGCAGGAGCTTCGGCCCCATTTTCAGGAGCGGCTTCGGCAGGTGGTCGATGAGCCAGATGTTCTCGAGGTGCTCGTACCAGCCTTCGATCTGCGCCACCGTGTCCGAAGAGAACACCCAGTGCGAGCCGGGCCGGTAGGTCTTGCGCACCAGCACCACGGGCTCGTAGTTGCCGGAGGCCCCGCGAATCGTGCCCAGCTCGTCCTTGTCGATGAGGTTGTCGGTGGTGTTGCCGCGCGACTCCGGAGAGAGCTTGGCCGGGTCCAGCCAGGGCCGCCGGTTGAGCACTTCCTTCAGGTGTCGCGCCAGCGTCGGGCCCTCCGCGGTGTCCACCTGCGACAAATCCAGGTAGCGGGCGGCCCCCTCGTAGTCACCCGCTCGGGTGAGCCGACGGAACTCCGCGATGGAGGCGCGCGGCGAGTCCGGCGCGCCCTTGTCTTCTTCGGCGTTCTCGGCCGGAGGCGCTCCTGCCGGCGCTTGGCTGCTCGAAGCCGGCGACTCTGCGGGCGCGGCCAAGCCGCTGAGCGAGCACAGCGTGAGACTGAGCCACACCTGGCACAGGCACCAAAGGCGATGGATCGACACGGCGCCGCGCAGTGCAGACGCCGTGCCAGGCGAGCGCGCTCAGTGAGCGTAACGAGCGTGGTGGCCACGTCCGGTGCGGTCTTGTAGCTCGTCGATCCGCTTCGATGCCTCTGCCTTCGTGAGCGAGCTTTCGAAGTGCACGTGCGCCTCCTCACACAGCGTCTTCAGGTACGAGGCTTGGGCCATCGTCATCGGCTCATCGCCGGTCACCCAATCGTCGGGATCCTTTTGCAGGTTCCCCACTGCCTCGCCGTCGCCAAGCTTCTTCGGGTTGTCTTCGATCATGATTGCTACCTCCGTACTGCTCAGACGTTTAGCAAGAGGCAGGCCACTCCTCGATCCAGGGTGAGAGCCGGAAGGTGAGCCCGCCCCTGCCCCTAGAAGCCCCAGGAGCCCATTGCGCTTACTGGTATTCACGATTGTCACCGTGCTGGCTGGTTGCGGGGAGGCCGCGACGCCGTCCCCAGGAGCGCCCGCGCCGGGCGGCGGCGAAGGCGGCGTGGCAGTACTGGGTGGCCGCGGCGGAGCTACGGCAAATCCTCAGGCTGGCCAAGGCGGAATGCACAGCGCAGGCGGTCCTGGCGCCGGCGCGGGCGGCACGACGGCCGCAGCGGGCGGCGGTGCGGGCAGTCACGCGGGGGCCCCATCGGGCGGCGTAGCGGCCGGCGGCGGCGGGGCGGGCGGAAGCGGCGGGTCAACGGCGGGCGGCGCGAGCCACCCTTACCCCTCGACCAGCAGCGTGCTTTCCGTGCTGGAGCGGGTGAACGAACAATTCGCCGAGAAGTGGCCGGACCCCGCGACGCGCCTTCCTGGCTCGCGCCCGAGCAACATCTGGACTCGGTGCGTCTACTTCGAAGGCTTGCTGGCTTTGCAGGAAGTGTCCCCCCGCGCCGAGCACCTCGAATACGCGCTGGACTGGGCGAGCTACCACGACTGGTCCTTCCGCGCTCCCGGCACGAACGCGGACAATCAGTGCGCGGGTCAGGTGTACTTCGACTTGTTCGAGCTGGACCAGAAGCGAGACCCGAAGCGGGTGGCCGCGCTTCGGCAAAGCCTCAACGCCATGCTGAACGAGCCGAGCAGCGCCAACTGGACCTGGATCGACGCCATTCAGATGTCCATGCCGAGCTGGGCTCGTGAGGGAGTGAGCTCCGGGGACGCCAAGTACCTGGAGAAGATGCACGCGCTCTACCGCCACACGAAGCGCGTGGAGGGCGGCGGATTGTACGACGAGGCCTCGCACCTCTGGTGGCGAGATGCGCAATGGAAGCCGGGCCGAGCGCTCACCCCTAGCGGCAAGAACGTCTTTTGGTCGCGAGGCAATGGCTGGGTGTTGGCCGCATTGGTGCGCGTGCTGGACCGCTTGCCAGAAGGAGCCGCGCACCGTCCCGAGTACGAGCAAGACTTCCGCGATATGGCGGAGGCGCTCCGGCTCGTACAGCGCGAGGACGGGCTCTGGAACGCCAGCCTGGCGGATCCTGCGCATTACGGCGGGCCCGAGGTTTCCGGAACCGCGCTCTTTACCTACGGGATGGCGTGGGGGATCCGTCGCGGCCTGCTGAGTGAGGAAGTCTACGGTCCCGTCGTGAGAGAGGCGTGGGCCGGGCTGGAGCGAGCGGTGCGCGCGGACGGCTTCCTCGGCTTCGTGCAGTCGACCGGCGACGACCCGAGTGACGGGCAGCCGCTGAGCGCGGACAAGCAGCCGGACTTCGAAGACTACGGCGTGGGGTGCTTCCTGCTCGCCGGAAGCGAGCTCTCGAAGCTCACGCGAGCCCAGCGCTAATCAGCGGGCGCGATGAAGCGCTCGAGCATGCGCGCCTCCGAGACGCGCATGCTCGCAATCGACACGCTCGTCGTCGAGTCCAGCGCTCAGCTCACCGCGCGCTTCACGCCGTCCCAGCCGCGGCGGACTGCGCCCTTGACGCGCTCCCAGCTACTGTCGCCGGTGCCAGCCCAGTCCTTGGCGAGGTCCTGCTCGAGCTCGTCGTTCCAATCGCGACCTTCGTACTGGCGACGCGCACCGTAGCCGTAGCGCACGGCCGGCTCCACTTCGTCCCACTCGGCCGGGTTGGGGCGGTCACCGGGCGGGATGGCCTGCTTGCCCGCAGCCTGTTTGACCGTGTCGCCTACGTCCTGATTGAGCTCCTTGCCACGGTCGCTCACGTCCGCCTTCGTTTGCTCCCAGTCGCGGTGGAGCGCCTCTTTCGTGCGTTCCCAAGCGGAATTGTGGCCATCGTTCCACCACTTAGGGTCCGTATGCTTACGTGCGTTTTCCATGCGACGTAGCTTGCAGGTTTCGCACCAACCCGCGGAGGCTCAGGTGATGCCTTTCATCTCACCCAGGCGCTTGACCATCTTCGGATCGCGGTGATCGAAGAAGCTGCTGGTCTTCGTGTCCAGCGAGGGGATGATGAGCATCTCGTCGGCTCGGAGCTCGAAATCGAAGATGTCGAAGTTCTCTGCGATTCGCTCTTTTCTTACCGACTTGGGGATCGACACGATGCCGCGCTGCAGCAGCCAGCGAAGGATCACCTGCGCGATGGTCTTACCGTGCCGGGTGGCGATCGAGCCAAGCAGCTCGTTCTTGAAGATGTCGCGCTTGCCCTCCGCGAACGGTCCCCAAGATTGATGCAGGATGCCGCTCTCACGCAAGAACTGCTGCGCCTCCACTTGCTGATGGAAGGGGTGAGTTTCAATCTGGTTGACCGCGGGCTTGATCTCATTGTGCACCATGAGATCCATGACTCTATCCGGATGGAAGTTGCTGACGCCGATCGCTCGCGCTCGCCCTTCCCGAAGCAGCTCCTGCATCGCCCGCCAAGAGCCGTGCACGTCGCCGTAGGGCTGGTGAATGAGGTATAGGTCCAGCACGTCTAGCCCGAGCCGCTGCATCGAGCGGTCGAAGGCGCGCTTCGTCTTCTCGTACCCCGCGTCTTCGACCCAGAGCTTGGTCGTGACGAAGACCTCGCTTCGGGGCACGCCGCTCTCGCGGATCGCGTGCCCGACCGCCTGCTCGTTCTGGTAAGCGGCCGCGGTATCGATCAGGCGATAGCCAACTCGAAGAGCTTCGAGCACACTGCGCTGGCACTCGGCCTGGTCCGGAACCTGGAACACACCGAAGCCGAGCAGGGGCATCTCCACGCCATTGTTCAAGACCGCGTACTGCATGATCGCTTTCCTTCGTTGGCGGGCACCTGGGGGTACATGAGCTCCCCTCGGTGCGCCCGGTCGCACCGGACGTCAGTTTACGAGACCCTCGGTCCTTTCTAGCATCCCAGGGACGCGCGGGAACCTCCAGCGTGAGCTCCCGCGCGCCGCGGTAATTGCACGAAGCGGTGCAATTTGGTCGCGTCCGGGTCGAGCGGGCGATCCGGTCACCGCTCCCGGCTCGTACATCCGGAAGGGGGAGCTCTCAGCGCGTATTCCGCAGAATACGCGATCTTACGGGGGCGGCGCACGGGGAGCTATGCTGAGCCCGTGCAACCGGACCCTGCCGTGGGCGTCTATGCGTACCTCGACTATCGCGCGTTCCTGCGCGACTACTACACGGCGAAAAAGGCGGCGAGCCGCGCGTTCTCGTACCGCAGCTTCTCCAAGCGCGCGGGCGTCTCCTCCCCCAACTACCTGAAGCTCGTCATCGACGGCAAGCGCAGCCTGAGCGCGAAGATGGCAGAGCGGTTTGCGGCGGCCTGCGGTTTGGATCGCGAAGCGAGCCGGTATTTCGTGCAACTGGTCGGCTTCAATCAAGCGAAGACTTCCAGCGAGCGGGCGCAATTTTACGGCAAATTGAGCGGATTTCGGAGCTATCAGCAAGCGCACAAGCTGGACGTAGCCCACGCGGCCTACTACACGGACTGGTTCATGCCCGCGATCCGGGAGCTAGCTGCTACGCCTCATTTTCGCGAAGATGCGGAGTGGATCGGCGACCAGCTGATCCCGCCCATCAGCTCGCTCCAAGCGCGGCGCGCGCTAGACACGCTGATCGACTTGGGGCTTCTGGTCAGAAACGACACGGGCCAGTTGGTGCAAGCGGACGCACTGCTGTCGACCGGGCCAGAGACGCGCGGTCTACACATCGCGGCGTTCCACCGCGCCATGACCCAGCGCGCCATCGAATCGATCGATCTGGTTCCCGCCGCGGAACGCGACATTTCCTCCCTGACGCTGGGCCTAGGCCGCCAGGGGCTCCGAACCTTGAAGGAGCGTTTACAGGGCCTCCGACGTGAGCTACTCGAGCTCTCCGCTTTGGAGCAGGATCCGGAACAAGTCGTGCAGCTCAATTTTCAGCTGTTCCCCCTGACCCGGGTCACGAAGCGCGGAGGCAATCGATGAGGAGCGCCGCGGGGTTCGGCCCTGCCCCCCTCCTAGCTCTCGTCGCGTGGTTGACGGGGTGTACCGGCGGTACCGAGACGGGCAATCCTCCATTCGTGGCCGCGCTGGCGTACACCGGCACCTCCAGCGCTCCGGAGGATTACGCCATCGGTGAGCGCGGCGCGGTCGCGAGCGTGCGCAGCGCGTGGCTGGACTTGGAGGAAGTGGAGCTCTCGGCGGGCGAGGGCTGCGTCGGCGAGGGTGACCCGCTGGCGGTGCCCGCGCTCGGAGTGGGAGATCACGCCGCGGGCGCCCACGTGGAGACGACCTTCGAGGCCCGTGCCGGCCGCTTCTGCACGTTCAGCCTCCCCTTCGTGCGCGCGCTCAGCGTACCCCCGGTCGCGCCGAAAGAGCTGGAGGGCCGCTCTATCTTGCTGCTCGGCGAGCTCGGGGACGGCACCCCTTTCACGATCGCGAGCCAAGCCGAGCCGCGCTTGGAGCTGCGAGCGGAGCGAGCGGAAATCCAGCTGAGCAGCGGCGACGCGAGCTTGCTGTTGGCGTTCGACTTCGCGACGTGGCTGCGCGCGGTGCCATTCGAAAGAGCGACGCTCGAGGGAGGCGTCGTTCACGTGGATGAAGAGCGAAATCCCGAGCTGCTATCTGCCTTCGAGGCAGCGCTGGGCGCGGGCGTCGCGCTCTACCGCGATCCGGACGCGGACGGCGCGCTGGACGAAGCTTCCGAGCTGCTCGCGCGTCCGCGTTGACGATCTCGTATTCTAGAGAACACGCAATCCCCCGGGGAGGGTCTTACGGATTCGAGGTTCTTACTCGATGCTGGTGAGCGAAGCCGGACCAGTGAGGTCACGGCACAGGACGGAGCAGAGGCTCCGAGGAGAACGCACATGAAGCACTTACTTTGGATGGGCGTCGCGCTGATCGCGGCTCAGAGCATCGCGGCTTGCGGCGGGGACGACGACGACGAGTCCCCCAGCACGGGCGGAAGCGCTGGCGCGTCTGCGACCGCCGGCAAGTCGAGCGGAGGCACGTCCTCCAAGGGCGGCTCCTCGAGCGCGTCGGGCAGCGGCGGCGTGAGCGGCGAAGCTCCCAGCGCCAGCGGCGGAGCCGGCGGAGCCGGCGGTGAGGGCGCGGTGGCCGAGAAGGACATCGTGGAGACCGCGCTCGCAGCCGGGAACTTCACCAAGCTGGCGGCCGCGCTCACCCGCGCGGGCTTGGTCGACGCGTTGAAGGGCGACGGCCCGTTCACGGTTTTCGCGCCGGATGACGACGCGTTTCAAGCCTTCGATGACGCGAACCCCGGAGTGCTCGCAGGCCTCAGCAAGGCAAAGCTCACCGAGATTCTGAAGTATCACGTGGTCGCTGGAGCGGCCGTGAAGTCTACCGCGCTCAAGGATGACCAAGTGTTCGTGACGCTGTCCGGCTCGCCGGTGCTGGTGGACACGACCGGCGGAGTCAAGGTCAAGGACGCCGAGGTCAAGACCCCCGACGTGGTGGCGAGCAACGGCGTGATTCACGTCATCGACACCATCATCTTGCCGCCGGAAGACGACATCGTGGCCACGGCGGTGGCAGCGGGCATGTTCACCCAGCTCGCGGCCGCCTTGGACTCGGCCGACTTGGTGACCGCGCTTCAAGGGCCGGGGCCGTTCACGGTCTTCGCGCCGACGGACGACGCGTTCGACAAGCTCGCGGTGGTGCCCTCCGGCGACGTCCTCAAGGACGTGCTCCTGTATCACGTCGTGGAAGGCGCGGTTGGCTCTGGCGACTTGACCGCAGGCGCAGTGCCCACGCTGCTCGAGGACGAGAGCGTCACGATCGATCTGGACGATGGCGTGAAGGTCAATGACGCCAGCGTCACGAGGGCTAACATCATCACGAAAAACGGCGTCATCCACGTCGTGGACACGGTCCTCGTCCCCGAATAACGGAGCTCACGCCGAGCCGCACGCGGGCTTCAGGGAGGCTCGCGTGCGGTTTCGTGAGTGATGGCCTCCCACTCGCGCTCGTCCACGACGGCTTGCTTGTACTGCTCGTGACACCCGGTGCACCGGCTCAAGGTTTGCCCGAGAGACGTGAGGATTGCCGGGGTGTCGCGCCGGCGAGCGGCTTCAACCAGCTCGTCCGCGCCATGATGAAATTGCAGGGCAGCGTCCGTAAAGCCCGGTGCGCCTGACCCCATATGGGCGCACATACGCCCCATGCTTTCCGAGAAGCCGAGGCTAGCTGCCGCCTTCTCTACCGTCGCGAACTCCTGCGTGGCGACCGCGGCCACGATCTGCTGAACCGCGGCGAGGTGATCGCGCATGTTCTGCTTTTGATGGTGCGCCATCATGGGAAGGAGCGGCAGGGGCGTGCGTGGGTCCATGCGGTCCAGAGCGGCGTGAGCATCCGCCGCTACCGCCGGGGTGGCTCGTGCGCCGGCATCCTTCCGCTCCGCCTCGGGTTCGGGCGCGGGCCGTTCGCGGCAGCTCAGCATGAAGGTGAGCCCGAACAAGGCCCAGCGGTCGATGTTCATGATCATTCCCCACCCTCCAGAGCTCGAACGGCTTCGGTCAGCAGCGTCAAAGAAGCGAGCAGCTGAGCGCGCTGCGGAGGCGGCACCCTCTCCAGCACCCGCGCGAAGCGCTGATCGCTAGCAGCCTCCAAACGCTCCGCCATGCGCCGGCCCTTTGCCGTCAGCTCCACCAAACGGCCGCGGCCATCCGCTGGGTCCCGCTGCTGAGTCGCCTGGCCGTCTGCCTCGAGCTTGCTGCACAGGCGAGCGATGTTGCTCTTGTCGATCGTCAAGCACTCCACAATCTCACTTTGCGACGTTTGCAGGCCTTGATGCTCGCGTGCCAGCAGCAGCATCAAGCAGTGAGCGTGCGAGGGCGAAACGGGCATGCCGCACGGCGTTTGCTTCGTGACCAGCAAGCCGAAACTGCGGACGAACTCCTGCACGCCTCGCTTGAGGCGGGCGACGTCTTTCGCACTGGAAGAGTGGATGCTGGTCGCTCCTGGCATGGCTGACGCCACCACCCTACCGTCCATTAGTTGCGCGCGCAACCAATTCCACGAAACACGCGCCGCCGTGCGATCTTGGCGCCCTCCCTCTACCGTGCGCTAGCCGCGCGGGTTTGCCTGGGCACAATGGTGGAGACCCTCGCGACGCTTCTTTCGGCGAGGATGAGGCCGACCATCGAGAACGCGTGACGCGCCCGATTGAGGTTGCCAGCGAGGGCGGCCCGCAAAGGCTCCAAGTTGGGGAACCAGGACACGGCGAGGTCGAGCATCTGCATCTCTTCGCCGCGTGTGGGCGCTTCCGAGAGGGCCAGCGCTAGCTGGGCGGCGTCCGAGGTCGTAAGACCGGAGTTTTCCACGGCCCAGCACAACTCGTTGAAGAGCAGCACTTCGCTCTCCGCAATGACCGGTCCGGCGAAGGCGAACGCGAGCCCGCCGCAGGCTTCGCACGTGGCCTTGCCGTCGATGCACTCATCGCGGGAGATCAGCCGCACTTCACCGCAGCTGTCGCAACTCGCGGGGAGGAAGAGCATGCCTCCACGGTAGGCGACCCTCGCCGGCCAGTCTGTCCGGCAAGTGCCGGACAGCTCCCATCCCCCACGATTGACTAGTCGCGACTGAGTAGCTTCAAGGAGCGATGGTCCCGGGCTTGAAGTTTTTGGTCCAGCCCGCGACGTCCACGTTTCCGTGGTTCGCGTGCGTGTCCAGCCCGCCCGTTTTCGCGGACGCATCCGCTTTGAGAAACTTCTTGATCATGGCTCGCAGCGGCGCGCCGTACTCAGCGCGGACCGCGCAGTGGTTTCCGTTGCCGCTGTTTCCGAGGTACCAGAGCCCTTCACTCCCCATCGCGTCGTAGACCTTCTTCGCGGCGGCGGAGCCGAGGTAGTTCGCCTTGTAAGACAAGTGATCGATATGCGGGTTATCCATCATGAGCAGCCCGCGCGGAGCGTACATCACCGCGACGTCGCTCATGTCGGCGGCGGCCATGGTCGCCGAGTAGGTTTTGGATGGGGGACCAAACCAGGAAGCTTCACTATTGGCGCTGGAAACCGTCTGCCCACCGAGGCTGGGCAACGCGCGGAGGGGCGCGGGGCCTCCCGTGCCGGGCTCGAGCGGTAGCCCCAGAGCGATGCGCTGATCGAACGCCCCGATCACGAACGCCGCCTTCCCGAGTCGCGAGCAGCCATGCACGGCGATCTTCTTCGGATCGATGACGGTCGGGTTCTTCTCCAACATATCCAGGATGCGGCTCACGCCCCACGCCCAAGCGACGAGCGCCCCCGTCTTGCCTTTGAAATCCGGGTTGGCGTCGAAGTACTTTCCAGAGCTGTAGTTTCCGGAGGTCTCCGCGGCTATCGCGTTGTTGTCGTAGCTCAGGGTCGCGACTCCCTCGCTACTGAGCACGTCCGTATTCAGGCTATTGAGCCCGCCGATGACGACCACCGCCGGGTAAGGGGCAGTGCCAGTGCCGGGGAGCTTGATCGTGCCGCTGAAGGACGTCTTGCCGCCGGGGTTATCGACTTGCACGGAGTACGTCGTGTTGGTGACGCTGCCGCTCACGGTTCCGCCCATGGTGCTCGGCGGGGGCGCTTTTGGCCCTAGAATGCGCTTCTCCACCTCCTCCACCAGCTCGCGGCGCCTGCAGCGCCAATCCGCCATGTTCTTCACCTGAGCTCCGTCCCACTTCGTGAACGGATCCGGCAAGGTCGTGGCGGAGGCGCCATTGGGCCCGCTCGCAGCGGCGACCTTGCAGTCCAGACCGGTGTCCTCTTGGCTCGATGCCGAAGGGCCGCCAGAGCCGGCACTACCGCCGCCGCCGCCGATTGCGCCCGAGCCGCCCGAGCCACCGCTGCCGCCGCCAGGACTCCCGCCGGTACCGGCCGCGCTGCTCGAGCCGCCGGTAGCAGCCGCACCGCTACCTGCGCCGCCCGCAGTCGTTCCCGCCGTGGGACTGCCGGAGCCGCCGGTAGAAGGCGTGCTACCGCCCGTCGAGGTACCGGCGCTCGCCGTGGAAGTGCCTGCTGCGCCTCCGGTGCCACCAGTCCCCTCACCGGTTGGCGGAGTGTCCTCCGAGCTGCACGCCGCCCCTGCGGACGCAGCAGCGAGCATGAGGGAGTAAATCGAGAGGCGGCGGCTGGGCAGTCCACGCATTGCCTTCGTGTGCCGCAAATCTCGCTGCGGCGGCAGGCGCTTAATTTAACTCCCGGGTCCTGTAGGATTGCAGTCGAACCAGATACGACAGCGGCTCCGCAAAAACCTCGGGCGAAGGAGACTCAGCTCCTGCACTTGCTGAAGACGCCGCGCAGAAGGTCCAAACGTCGGAAGGCGAGAGCGAATTCGAACGCGAGCCTTCCGGGCAAACGGTTGGGTCTAAAGCTCGGAGGAGCGCTCGGCGTCGTCGGCGGTGCGAGCCGCTTTCGGGCTCGAGGTCTTGGGCAAAAGTGCGCTGCCGAGCGCGAAGGCAGCGAGCCCGGCCGCCCCGCTCGCAATCAATATTCCTATCTTGGCGGCCGCTAGGAGCCGTTGGTCCGCGAAGGCGAGCTGGGCGATGAACAGCGCCATCGTGAAGCCGACGCCCGCGACCACACCGAGAACCACCAAATGCAGCGGAGTGACCCCCGTGGGCAAGCGGCTCAGGCCAAGGCGTACCGCAACGAAGATCGCGAGGAGCACGCCAAGCGGCTTTCCGACGACCAAGCCGAGCGCCACGCTGCCCGCGACGCGCCAGGAAGCGTCATCGAACGCGGCGCCCTCCAGGGATACTCCCGAGTTGGCCAGCGCGAAGAGCGGCATGATGCCGAAGGCCACCCAGGGGTGCAGCGAGTGAATCAAGCTCTCCGCGGGTGAGAGAGCTTCTCGCTGCGCGGCGTTCACGTGCTTGAGCGCTCCTGCAAGCTGATGCGCCGAAAGCGACTTCGGCTCGGTGGCCTCGAGGTGTTGCACTTCGCGGCGGATGTCGCTCACGAAGCCCTCCGCGCCGAGCCAAGCGCGGACCGGGGTCATCAGCCCAACGACGACCCCGGCGATGGTCGGGTGGACGCCGGCGGAGTAGACGCCGGCCCAAGCGACCACCGCTGGCGCTACGTAGGCGAGCTTCGACCGTACTCCCAGGCGCTGCATGAGAACGATGCCCGCGAGCCCCGCGGCCGCGACGGCAAAGCCGGACACGTCGAGCCCGGCTGAATAGAACACCGCGATGACGATGATGGCACCGAGGTCGTCGATGACGGCGAGGGCGAGCAAGAGCACGCGGAGGGCGGGAGGAACGCGCTTGCCGAGCAGCGTGAGGATGCCGACCGCGAACGCGATGTCCGTCGCCATCGGGATACCCCACCCGCCGCGAATGTCCGGCGAGGTCGCGAGCGCTGCGTAGATGCCGGCGGGCGCCAGCATGCCGCCCAGCGCCGCAGCGGCGGGGAGAGCGGCGCGGCGCCATTCGGACAGCTCACCGCAATGCACCTCTCGCCTTATTTCCAGGCCGACGAGGAAGAAGAAGATGGCCATGAGGCCGTCGTTGACCACCCATTCCAGAGGGCGCTCGAACACGAACGCGCCCACCCGCACCCCGAGCGGCGTATGCCATAGGTGCTGGTAGCTCTCCGCCCAGGGGGAGTTGGCCCACGCCAGCGCGAGCGCGGCGGTGACGAGTAGCAGCACGCCGCTCGCTGCTTCGATGTGCAAGAACCGCTCGAGCGGGCGTCCCGCGATGCGAGCGAAACGAAGCAGCGGGCCCCAAGCCTCGGGCGGAGGAGCGTCTAAGGGGCCGCGAACAGGATGCGAGGGATTGGACATGGGAGGAGACCTCGGCGTTGCCGAATGAGATGGCGGCCCGACCATCTCGGTCCTGCAGCCGAATGGCTGCACCCTTGACTCCACGACCCGTAGCACAGCTAACGAAGCAGATCACGCAAGCGAGCGTGGTTCGCCTCCTCTTGGTCGGGACGGAAACAGCCGTGATGCGCTCTCGCTACTCTCCGGGTTGAACGGCCCTTTCGGCCCTGTGGCTCGGGTCCGGTGGTGCGCCGCTCGTGTCGTCCCAACCGTGGAGCGGCTGCGTGAGCCGCGCCGCTTCGGCGGGACCCCACGTGCCGGGCTCGTACAGCCGCAGCGGCGAAACGTTGCCGAGGATGGGCTCGACGATCTTCCACGCCTCCTTCACGGCGTCTTGCCGAGAAAAAAGCGTGGGGTCACCCGACAGAGCGTCGCCCAAGAGGCGCTCGTACGGGCTCATCTCGTCCTCGTCGTGACGCACGAGCGACAGTTCGGTCGGAGCCGCGAGCATCCCCTCACCCGGCTGCTTGATGAGCGCGCCCAGATCGATGGTGAGCTGCGGCGTGAGCTGCAAACGTAGGTAGTTGCTCCGGCCCGGAACGAGCCCGGAAAGAGGAGGCCGCTTGAGCTGAACCAACACCTCCGTCGTCGTGGTCGGCAGGCGCTTACCGGCACGAATGAAGAATGGCACGCCTTGCCAGCGCCATGAGTCGATGTCCAGCCGCAGAGCTGCGTATGTTTCTACCTCGGAGTGCGGCGCGACTCCCGGCTCTTGCCTGTATCCGACGAACTGTCCGCGTACGAGCTGCTCCGGCTGCACGGGACGAACTTGTCGAAACACCTTCACGAGCTCATCACGGATGGCCTCGGTGTAGGTCGTGGCGGGGTGCTCCATCGCCAAAAATCCCACGACTTGCAGGAGGTGATTCTGTATCACGTCTCGGATCGCGCCCGTTTCGTCGTAAAACGCTCCACGTCCTTGCACGCCGAAGCTCTCCGCCATCGTGATCTGGATGCTCTCGACGTAGTTGCGGTTCCAGATCGGTTCCAAAAAGGTGTTGGCGAAGCGGAAAACGAGCAAGTTTTGCACCGTCTCCTTCCCCAAGTAGTGGTCGATCCGAAACACCTCGGACTCGTCGAAGACGGTGCGGATGCAGCGGTTGAGCCGCTTGGCAGAAGCGAGGTCACGGCCAAACGGCTTTTCGACCACGACGCGAGCGTCACGGGCAACACCGGTGGCGCCCAAATGCTCCACCACGACCGGGAACAAGCTAGGGGGGATGGCGAGGTAGTGCAGCGGGCGCTGCGCCCCCGCAAGCGCTGTCCGGAGCTGCTCGAACGTGGAGCGGTCGTTGTAGTCGCCGTCTACGTAGCGGAGCAACTCGAGCAGCCGAGGAAAGGCTTGTTCGTCTACCCCGCCGCCGTGCTCTTCCACGCTCCGTCGCGCGCGCTCGCGCAGCTCTGCGATGCCGAACCCCGCCTTGGCCACGCCAATCACGGGAATATTCAGCTTCCCACGACGAATCATCGACTGGAGGGCGGGGAAGATCTTCTTGTACGCGAGGTCCCCGGTAGCTCCGAAGAACACGAAGGCATCCGACGCGAGGTGAGGCTTCATCTGGTCTCCTGCTGGGCGCGCCGGCCATCCCCATCGCCAGCGGCGCCGCGCTGCTGAACGGGATTGGCGGAGCGACCCAAATTCAATGCCGTACCGACGAGGGCCAAGTGCGAGAACGCTTGCGGAAAGTTGCCGAGCTGCCGCTTCTGAATGGGGTCGTACTCTTCCGCCAACAGGCCGACGTCGTTGCGCAGCGTGAGCAGGTGCTCGAACAGCTCCACCGCTTCGCTCCGGCGCCCCTGGAGGAGCAAGCTATCCGCGAACCAAAAGCTGCATGGCAGGAAGGCGCCTTCACCCGCCGGCAAACCATCGATCGTGGGCGTGGTGTGGTAGCGCCGCACCAGGCCGTCCACCAAGAGCTCCCGCTCGATCGCGCGGACGGTGCCTCGGATACGCGGGTCTTCCGCAGGCAAAAAGCCGACGAGCGGTAGCAGGAGCAAGCTCGCGTCGAGCTCTTTGGAGCCGAAATATTGGACGAACGAGCCCCGTGCGTGGTCGAAGCCCTCATCGCACACTTGACGGTGGATGCGAGCGCGCAGCTCGCGCCACCTGGTGACGGGCCCCTTCATGCCGAATTCTTCGGCGGACCGCACCGCGCGATCCAGCGCAACCCAGGCCATCACCTTGGAGTGCGTGAAGTGCCGCCGTGGTCCGCGTACTTCCCAGATGCCTTCGTCGGGCTCGCTCCAGACGTTCTCCAAGTGCTCCATGAGGGCGACTTGGAAGGCCCACCCGGCCGCGCTCTCCAGCAAACCGCCCGCTCTTGCCTGGTAGAGCGCGTCCATGAGCTCGCCGAACACGTCCAGCTGGAGCTGACCGGAGGCAGCGTTGCCGACTCGCACGGGCTTGGAGCCCTCGTAGCCCGACAGCCACGGTAGCTCTTGCTCCGGCAAGCGCCACTCACCGTCCAGCCGGTACATGATTTGGATCTTGTCGGGGCTGCCGGCAGCAGCCCGCAGCAGCCAGTCGCGCCAAGCGCGGGCTTCCTCGTAATAGCCTGCGTCCATCAGCGCGAGCAGCGTGAGGGTCGCGTCGCGCAGCCAGCAGTAGCGGTAGTCCCAGTTTCTTTGGCCACCGATGAGCTCGGGCAAAGATGTCGTTGGGGCCGCGCAGACGCCGCCGGTGGGCGCATAGGTCAGCGCTTTGAGCGTGATGAGCGAACGCTGGACGGCCTCGCCCCAATGGCCGTCGTAGGACGAGCGAGCGGCCCATTGCTGCCAAAACTCCACCGTACTCTCTAACGCCGAGTGAGGTTGCACCGCGGCGGGGTCCGGGAGGTGGGAGGGGCAGTAAGTGAGGGTGAACCAGGCCGTTTCCCCCTCGGCGAGCACGAACTCATTGATGGTGCGGAGGTCCTCCCCGTGGTGCGGGGTGGAGCTGCGAAACAGTACCTTGTGCGGGCCGGCAACCGCGCGTAGCGCGTCGTCCCCGGCGCGCGTGACCCACGGCACGACGTTACCGTAGTCGAAGCGCAGGGTCAGCTCGCTGCGAAGCTTCACCCGCCCTTTGCGGCAGACCACGAGTCGTACGAGATCCGAGCTCTCGTCGCGGACGGGCATGAAGTCGATGATGGTGACGACGCCCTCCGCAGTTTCGAAGGTGGTCTCGAGCACGAGAGTCTGGTCTCGGTACCGCCGCTCGACGACGCAATCGGACGTGGGCGCCAAGCACCAGCGCCCGTTGTGAGCGCTGCCGAGCAGCGCCGCAAAGCAGGCCTGCGAGTCGAAGCGGGGCCAACACAGCCAGTCGATGCTGCCGTCCCGGCCGACGAGCGCCGCGGTCTCGCAATCCCCGATCATTGCGTAGGAGTCCAGGGGCAAGGCCATGCGGTGCTAGCCGCCGAGCAACAATCGTACCCCAGCCCCGAGCGCCGCTTCGAGCTGGCAGCGACCCCGGCCTATGGCGGATGAGTACGGGCCGAGCATTTCCGCCCGCGGCATTCTCACCCGTGCGCCGGAGGGACCGCGTTTCGTTTGACGTGCAATTAACTTGCGATCCAGGGCGCAGAGCGCACCCCAGGCGTTGGACACGGAGGTCCAGCGGATGTACTGACGCGGCAATGAGGAATGGGCATTGGTGAAACCTGGCGAGGCGCCCGTCTCCCTCGCGCGGCGGACTTGGCACGGCCTTCAAGATCGATTGCTGCAGATGCTCGGCAAGGGCGAGGACAGGCGCAACGCGGTCGTCCGCCAGATGCTGCACCGTGACGCCAACGAGTCCTTGTCCTACTGGCTACAGCTCGGAGTCTCCGTTGGCATCGCGACGCTCGGGCTAGTCGTCGGAAGCGCGGCGGTGGTCATCGGCGCGATGCTGATCGCCCCTCTGATGGGCCCCATCGTCGCGTTGGCGATGGGGCTGGCCACCGGTTCCCCATTCCTGGTTCTGCGCTCGGCAGGAAGGATCTTGCTGAGCATTGCGGTCGCGATCTCCGGGGCGGCGTTCATCACCGTGCTGCTCCCGTTCCACGAGCTCAACTCGGAGCTGACAGCTCGCTCCACGCCAACCGCTTTGGACTTGCTGACGGCGGGCTTCTGCGCGCTCGCAGGGGTGTACGCCAGCCTGCGGTCCGGCTCGGACACCGCCGCTACGGCCGCGGGCACTTCCATCGGGATCTCGCTGGTCCCACCCCTCTGCGCAAGCGGTTACGGCCTGGGCACCAGCACGGAGTCGCTCGCAAGAGGCGCGGGTCTGCTCTTTTTAACGAACCTCGTCGCGATCGTCGCGGTGGGGAGCGCCTGCTTCCTCGCGGCTGGCTTCAATCGCGCTGACGTTCTCGGGCTGGAACGAGACGAGCTAGCGCGCGGGGAGGACGCTCCCATCGCGCGGGTGCTGGCGCGACGGCTCTCTAGTCTCTTCGAGTCGCGCTTGGGGCCTCTGCTGCGCTTCATCATGCCGTTCGCGCTGCTAGCGCTCGTCTATCTTCCCCTGCGACGAGCACTGAACGAGGTGGCATGGGAGGTCACGGTTCGCCGGGCCGTACGAGAAGCGCTGGATGCCGAGCAGAAGCCGATCGTCGAGTCCAAAGCGCAAGTAAAGCGGCATGCGGTCGAGCTGGTCGTCGTGTTGCTCGGAACCACGGCGGATGCTGAGGCGTCGCGCGCGCGGTTGGAGGAGCGCGTCGCGCGCGCGGCGGGAGTGAAGCCTCACCTCGAGGTGATTGCGGTCCCGGATTCGCGGGCGTTTGCGGGGCTAGAATCCACGCTACTCACGCCGAATGCCCTCGCGAGCGCCGCGGCGGCGCCGCCGCCACCGATGGGGCAGCGAGCGCGGCAAACGGTCCAAGAGGTCTCGGCGGAGGTGCGCAAGGTTTGGCCGAGCGCGACCATGGGCGCTCTTGGCTCCGTCGCGGTCGAGAGCCAGGCGACAGGAATCCGCCTGACCGTGCGGCACTGGGGCGACTCGCTCCCGCCAACTGGCAAAGAGTTGCTCGAGAAGAGCCTCGCCGCAGCGCTGGAGAGCCGCGTCATCATTTTGGACGAGCCGTTGCCGCTAGCGAAGCTGAATCGCGCTCGAGGAGACGAGGCTTTCTTGTCGGCCGCTGGCGAGCTGGCTCGCGCCGCGCGTGGCTTTCCGGAAGCCGTGCTGTGCGTGGAGCGCCCGGCGGCGAGCCCCAAGCGTCGACGCGCTTCCGAGCAGGCGCTTTCCGCGGCTTTCGATCAGGTGGTGGCCAGCGCGGTCCGGAAGCAAGAGCGCGCGGCGGAAGACTTTTCGCTCAGCGTGGCGTCGGACGTCTGCTTCGCGGCCGACGAGCAAGCGCCGCCAGGAGCCGACGGCGCCCCGACGCCGTGAGCTCGAGGGGTGCAGCTCGCTCCTGGCGATTTGTACAGAGCGAAAAGCCACACCTGCGGCACCTTGGGCACTGACGGTCTCGCCTCAGCGCGCCGCGCGGTCGCGGTTCACCGGAGCGTTCAAAGCTGGTTCAGCCTTTGCAGTGGCCGCTTTCATGACATTCCGAGCTCGGGCGGCAGTGGCAATGATGGGTTTAGTGGCAGGAATCGGGGGCTGCAGCGCTCCGGACGAGAGCGGCCTCGCGGAAGGACCCGAAGGCTCGCTGAGCGATGAGTTCTCAACGACGCCCGGTGAGCCCAATCACGAAGAGATCACCGCCACCGCGCTATCGTTCCTTCGCCCGGACGTGGTCGCCGCGCTTCAGGTCGCCAACGTGGCGACCGACGTCGAGTTCTTTCTCGTGAACGCCAACCATTTCGATGACTGCAACTTCAGCGGTGGCTCTCAAGTCGTCTCGCGCAGCCAGGCGGAAGCGGTCGCGCAATTGAGCCCGACCGCGGCCACGCCGGAGTCGGACGCGCTGGCGATCCGCGCGTTTGCGCGCTCCCTTCACGCGCTCCAAGACTTCTACGCCCACACCAACTGGATTGAGCTCGGAGGCGACGAGCTCGTAGACAGCTCGCTCAAACCCTTTCCCCTGCTCGCGCCGTATTCGACGATTCGCTCGAGCGGCTTCGTCGTCGTTCAAGGGACGGGAGGCCCCAAGCACCCGCTGGCGAGTCGGGACCAAGCGGCGCCGTACCCATCAAGCGCGGTGGTGACCGTGAAGCAGGGGCGCAAGCAATCCCCAGGGCTCATCTCCGGAACCGTGGACTACGAAGCCGGCAACTTCTGCCCCGAGTCGGTAGCGATGACGCACGAGGAGCTCAACAAGGACAAGAGCACCAACGTGGAGCGAGTGCAGCAGTACGAGGCGGCCAAGACCCTCGCCATCCTGCAAACCGAGCATGAGTGGTGCCGGCTCCGCGCGCTGACCAAAGCGAAGTGGGGTACGGGCGGAGTCGCGCGCCTCGACCAGTGGGTCGCGAGCGGCGCCACGCCCCTCGCCTGCGAGTGAGCGTTCGATAGCTCGGTAACCTTGCTGGCAAACGGACGTACGGGCGTCATGGCCCGTCCCGTCAGCTTGGAAGCACAGATCAACGCCGCTCAATCCAACCTAGCGGCGCCCGGCGCGCTAGAGGCGCGCCAGCTCGAGTGGGCGCACGCCGCCACCTGCGGCGCAGTCGCGGCGGCGATGGCCGTTCGGCACCCAACGTCCGCTGCGGCCCACTACGAGTCGGCGGCTGGCATGGCGATCTTCGCAGGCTCCGGAAGCCCCCTCACGCAAGGCATGGCGATGGGCCTACGTGGGCCCGTCACCGCAACCCAGCTGGACTCGCTCGAGGCGCAGCTCTGTCACTCGCCCGGCGACGCTCGGCAGCTGGAAGTGACCGCGTTCAGCGATCCGAGTCTGCTCAGGCTTTTGGCGGAGCGCGGCTACCGCGTGACCGAATGGCAGCTGGTTTGGACTCGCGCGGTACCGCAGGAGCCGGCCGCAGCACCGCCGACCGGGCTGATGGTGCGACGGATGCGGCCTGGCGAAGAGGAGCTGTACTGCCGGGTCGCGCTGGCAGGTGCCTTGGAAACGGAGGACGTGCCCACAGCGGCCATCGAGCTCGTGCTTCCAACGACCTACGCCGAGGGCCACGAGATGTACCTCGCCTGGCTCGACGACGAGGCGATCGGAGCCGCCACGGTGTGCTTTGCGGACGGCGTCGCGTTCGTCATGGGCAGTGGAGTGCGGCCGGCATTCCGCGGTCGCGGCGCGCAAGGAGCCCTCATCCGCGCGCGGCTCAGCCGGGCCCGCGAGCTTGGCTACTCGCGAGCTTGTTCCAACACTCAGCCCGGTACGGCTTCGCGCCGCAACCTGGAGCGACACGGATTTTCAGTCGCCTACCCGAAGCTGGTGTTGCGCGCGGGAGATTGAAGCCTCGCTCCGCGTTCGAAGGTGTTACGGTGGGCGCGTGAAACGGAGCGGAGTGAACGCGGACGTACTCACGCCGACAGCCGCCGCGGGCTGGAGCGGTTCGGTCTGGCCCTTGTTCGTTCACTTGCGCCTGCACTACCAGCTCGTTTTCCTCTCGCCGCTCTTTGCGTGGGGCTTCGCCTTGGGCGGCGGCGAATTCTCGCGTCGAGCCGGCTGGGGCTTCCTCTCGTTTCACGTCTTTTTGTACGGGGGCATCACCGCCTACAACTCCTACTACGATCGAGACGAGGGGCCCGTGGGTGGCTTGCTCAAGCCGCCCAGCGTGACGCCGCCGTTGCTGGGCTTTTCGCTCGCGGTCCAGGCGCTGGGGCTCGCGCTGGCGGCTCTGGTGGGCTGGGAGCTGGCCGCGCTCTACGCCACCGTCATGGTGCTGTCAGTCGCGTACTCGCACCCTCGGTTCCGGTGGAAGGCCCGTCCGCTGTTGTCACTGCTCGTGGTCGCGCTGGGGCAAGGCGCGGTGGGCTTTCGGGCAGGTTGGTTGTGCGCGGCGACTCCGCCGCTGCCGCTACTGAGCTCCTCGGAAGGGCTGCTCGGCATGGCCGCCGCGGTGCTGCTAACAACCGGTTTTTACCCGCTGAGCCAGCTCTATCAGATCGCGGAAGATCGGCAGCGGGGCGACCTCACCTTCGCGGTGGCGTACGGGCCGAAGGCGAGCTTTCGGTTTTCACTCACTTGCTTGGTCGCGGGCGGCCTGTGCATCGCGCTGGTCGTGCTCGCCCGGTTCGGGCTGCGCGACGCGCTCGTGGCTTTCAGTGCGCAGCTCCTGCTGTGGTGGGTGGTGCTCCGCTGGCACCGCAACTTCCAGAACGAGGTGATGGGCAACTTCGTTACCCTGCACCGGCTGCAGCTCGCGGTGTCCGCCGGCACGCTCGGCTATGTCAGCTTCCGGCTGCTGCTGAGCTGAGCGCGGGCGCGCGTCTGGCATAGCCGGTGTACGCGAGCAGCGTGGACTTGCTGAAGCGAAAGCGAAAATCGTGCGGAACGACGCGCGTGAGCAGCATGCGCCAAAAGGCCCACGACAGCACGACCGGCTCCGAGCCGTGGAGCACCCGAAAAGCGAGACCGTGCTCGCGGCACATGCCCTCCAGCTCCTTCGGTTTGATGAACAGCCGAAGCACGTGCATGTGGCGCGGCGTGTTCTTCACGAACCACTCCACGCCCTTGATGATGACGAGCCACGCAACCGGATTGCGGTTGAAGGTGTGGAAGAAGAACACGCCCTCCGGCTTGAGCACCCGCGCCACCTCGGCCACGACCGCAGCCGGGTCCTCCACGTGCTCGAGGAAGTCCATCGCGCACACGACATCGAACGAAGCGTCGGCGAATGGCAGGCGCAGGGCATCACCGAGCAGGTAGTGCGCCCTCCCGGTGTGGTCATGCCGCACCGCCACATCCAAGCTGGCCTGAGACGCGTCCAGCCCGGTCACTTGGAAGCCTTGGTGAGCCAAGTAGTTGCTCAAGAACCCCGCCCCGCAGCCCACGTCCAACACTCGCGCGTCCGGGCCCCGCTCGGCCAGGATTCGCTCCGCTACCCAAGGGTTTCGGAGTCTGGATTCGGCGCGCAGGAGCGCGACTGGGTCATCATGAGCCGCGTACCAGCGCTCGCCGAGCTCGTCGTAGATGGCGTTGTTGACGGGAATTTCGAGCGCTTTGTCCATGTTACGTTCCAATACAGGGCTTGGTAGAGGCCGAACGCGGCCGTGAGGCTCGCCGAGACCATGAGCAGCTCGCGCTCACCGCGCAGCCATAGCCACGCGCCTCCCCCGAGCACGATGGGGTGCAGCACGAACAGCACCGCGTGCAGCCACTGCTCCGCGGGCTGGCAATGGGCGGAGTGCACGACCTCGTCTTTCGTGACGAGGAGGCAAGAGAAGCCGGCCAGGAGCGCGTACCAAGGCAAGGCGGCGCTGCTCGCCGGAACTGCCAGCGCGAAGCCATAGCAAGCGAGCACGCTCGCCGTATCGAGCGGGTGACCGATGCGCTCCCAGCGCGGCAGCCCGCGGCGGCGATGAAAGTACAGCTCGTCCACCAGCATGGCCACTGCTTGCAAGACGAGCGGCACCGCCAGCCACTTCAGCACGCGGGCACCGCGACTTTGCGCAACACCGCGCCCGAGAGGGTCAGCCCCGGGCCGAAGGCCAAGCTCACCACCAATTGGCCTTCCGGCACTTGGCTGCTCTCGGCGATGCTCTTCCACACGTGCGGCAGGGTCGCGGAAGACATGTTGCCGCGCTCCTTCAGAACGCGGCGACTGTGCTCGATTTGGGGCTCTTCCAGGCCTAGCGCGGCCCCCACCTGATCGACGATTTTGGGGCCACCGGGGTGAATGGCGAAGAGGGCGCTGCTTGCCGAAGATGGCGACACGCCTGCGCGCGTCAGCAAAGTCTCCACGAAGGGGTGGAGGGACTCGGCGATCTTTTGAGGAACATCCCGAGCCAGGGTCATTTCCATACCAAAATCCGAGCAGAACCAGGCCATGGAAGCCGCCGAATCCGGCACTATCCACTCGTCTTGCCCGAGGAGCGCGAGGGCGGGCCCCCGGCGCGGCGCCTCCTCCTCGAACAGTGAGTAGGCGATGCAGCCGTCCGCGAACAAACTTTGGATGACGAGCTGCTCGGGGTCGTGCCGCAGCGGATTGAGGTGCAGCGAGCAGATCTCGGTGTGCACGACGTCCACCCGCGGCTGCCCGCCCGCGATGTGGGCGGAGGCTCTGGCCTGAGAGCGGAACCCGGCAGCAATGCGGAGCGCGGGCAGGGCTGCGTAGCAGCCCATGTGGTAGGCGTGCGTCACGTTCGTGAGCCTACCCCACTGCTTGCTCGCGACGAGGAGCTGAGCCGCGCTCGGAGCCTCGTAACCCGTGCAAGTGACGTGCAGCAAGTGTTGCGGCGCGGTTTCCACTTCCACGAATAGCTGAGTCAAGGCGCGCTGAGCAATGACACCAAAGGCGCGAGTTCGTACCCGCATGCCTTCCCCGCTCGGGCCTTCCTCCAAGCGGTAGACCTCCATCTCACCCCAGCGCTGGTGCGAGCAGTCGTCCAATTCGTGCCCACGTGAGGCGATCTTGTCGTCCCCGCAACCGAAGCGCGCGAGGCGGCGCCGCATGGATTCCCGGAACGCGACCTCGTCCACCTCCCGGCCCTCGCGCGTCGCTTGGAGCTTTTCCGCCCGCGCATGAGCATTCGCGAGCCACTCGAGGGTCTCCGCCTGACTCGAACGGTGGCGCGGACGGAGCGAGCGGAAGTCACCAAGCAAGAGCAAGCCTGCGCGTTACGCAAGTTCCGAGCCAACGACTGCGCGGGCTCGACCCTGCGGTGCGCCGCTACTCCTCCGCGCTCTCTGCGATCTTAGACAACCGGTAGCGAACCTGATCCCTCGTCAGCCCCAGCAGCGTGGCCGCACGGGTTCGGTTCCCCTGGGCTCGCTGCATCGCTTGCTTGATGATGTCGCGCTCCAGCGCGTCCAGATCGATACCGCCCTGAGGCAAGGTGAAGGCAGACTTGCTGGCAGATTGCTGGATGGGTAAGTGGGACGCGTCGATCCGTGCGCCTTCGCACGCCACGAGCGCTGTCCGCAGGACATTCTCTAGCTCGCGCACGTTGCCGGGAAAGCGGTGACGGCGCAGGACCGCCATCGCCGCCGGCGCGAGCCCTGAACAATCCACTCCGAGCTCTTGGGCCTGCCGAGACAGGATTTCGGCCACCAGCGCCGGGAGGTCCGCGTTCCTTCCCCTGGTCTCCACCGGCAGGGGCGGCGAAGACGGCACTTTGCTGCCGCTGGCTTGGGCCTTGCACCTCGGCGCGGCATCATGGTGTCCACCGTTTCTTTGGCGCGCAGGGCGCCTGCTCAGCATCCGGCGTGGAAATCGCGGCGACGCTGAAACCGGCGCAGCCTCTCTTCCAGAGCGTGTTTCTTGGAGGCTTCGAGTGCTCGAGCCACCAGCTCGAAGACGGGCGGCGCCTGGACCTCACGGCAAGCACGCAGCACGAGCAGTTCGCCCGACAAGACTACGCGCGCCTGCGCTCAGTAGGCATGCGGCGCGCGCGACGGGGCCAATTGGGTGCACGCTGAACGTCATGCCGGCAAGTTCGACTTTTCCCGCGCTCGCCGCCTGAACCAGGCCGCCTCCGCGAGCCAAGCTCAGGTGATTTGGGACCTCATGCACTTCGGCTGGCCCGATCACGTAGACGTCTTCTCCACCACCTTTGCGGACCGCATGGCGCGCTACGCTCGCGCGTTTGCGCAATGCCTGGCGGGCGGTGACGTGCGCTGCATGAATCCCTTCGCGATCGCGCGAGGGGACGAGCTCAAGGCGCAGTTCGTCCGCGCTTCCATCCACGCCATGGAGGCTATCTGGGACGTGCTGCCGAGCGCTCGTTTCATGCAACCGGAGCCGCTGATTAACATCGTTGCTTCACCCGAGCAGCCCAAGACCCGGCGCCGAGTGGAGTGCGACAACGAGTACCAGTACCAAGCTTGGGACATGCTGTGCGGCCACGAGGAGAGCGTCAGTCGGTCGGATAGCCCCGCCAGGCCCAAACCAGAGTATCCGCCAGCGTGGCATTGAAGACGTCACCGTCGCAGTGGCCAGCGCTTTTGGCAGTGAGGTGGCGGTAGTGATAGCCCTTTTCCTTCAGGGCGGCGGCGGTGCGCTGATTGGCCATCACCCAATTGTGATGCCCTGACTCGGGCGCGTTGGCGCCGTTGTCCGCATCCGAATGGTGCAAGAAGATTCGAAGCGGCTTCTTGTCCGCATTCTGAATCAGCTTCATCCCCGAGTGATACTCCCACGCGCCGAGCGGGTACGTCTTCTCCTCGGCCGCGTCGTCATCTTGCTGATCGACGAAGGTGCCCGAGTACGTGATCAAGCGATGGAAGAGATCCGGACGGAACCAGCCCATCGTCAGGGCGGCGGCGCCCCCGGAGCTACAGCCCATCGTGGCGCGACCCTCGGGGTCCGTCGTCAGCTTGAAACCGGGGTAAGCCTGCTTGATTTCCGCATTGTTTTCGACTGCGGGCAGCACCTCTTCGTTGATGAAACGTACGAAGCGGTCCGACATCGTGTCGTATTCGAGCCCGCGCTGGCTGCCTTTACTGTCGCCGCCCCCGTTCGCGACCGCGATCGCGACGAACGCCGGTAATCGGCGCTGCGGATCCGTCGAGATGGTCAGGTTGTCCAGCGCGCGCGAGACCAGCCCCAACTGCCCAGGGCCGTCGTGAATGACGAGGAGCGGGGCCGGCTTCCCTGCCTTGTACTGAACCGGCACGTACACGTCGATGCGCCGGGAGAACGCGCGCTTGGTGTTCAGAGTCGCGTCGTCCCCTTGGTAGAATTTGCTGTCTTGCGATTCCACTTGGAATCGGAATGAGCGGCCCTTCGCGCTGCCGCGGTCCCGCAGGTCTTCTACCGGGCCATTGGGGTAACTCGGGCCCACCTCCACTTCACCGTCGCCCTCGGGCCCGGGGTCGACCACCGCGCCGCCGGCCGCTCCGCCTGAGCCACCGGCGCCGCCAACGGCCGCGGCGCCGCCGCCTCCTGCCCCGGTGCCAGCGGTTGCGCCGGTAGCGGACCCGCTGCCTCCTCCAGATCCGCCATTGCCTGCGCCAGCCGCGGACGTGCCGCCCGCCGGCATGCCGCCCGCTGCGGGGACGCCGCCGCTGCTGGTTCCACCTTGCTCCGCACCGGCAGTGAGCGAGCTGCCGGAGCCTCCACCACCGGACCCCGGCGACAAAGGCTCGCTATTCGAGCCGCAAGCGATGGTCGCAATGCTGGCGCACGCCAAGAGGAGCAACGTCTGGTTCATGGTTCGGTGCTTGGGGCAGCAGAGCACTAGGTCGTGAGCAGGCCGCCGATGAGCTGATTGCTGTCCGCAAAGCTCGTGGCGGGGACGCCTGCGGCTTGAAGTAGGGCGAGGTGCACGTTCGCCATGCGGTTCGTATTCGGAATCTCGAGCGCGCGAGTGCGATTGTCTCGATTGCGGCTTCCGGCGAGGGACCGAGCTTTGCCGTCCTCCGGCGAGTAGTGCAGGTGGCGGCCGGTAGCGATGCCTCCGCCGCCGTTGCCGGCGATCAGACAAGGCATGTCGTCATGATCATGGGGAGCGCCTTCGCCGACCTCCGAGCTCACGAGGAGAGCCGTATTGTGAAGCACGGTCTTGTCGCCCTCCGGCACGTCCTTCAGGCTCGTGAGGAAGCCCGCGAGCTGCTCCATCTCCCACTGAATGCAGCGCGCCACCGCCGCGGGGTTGCCGTTCACGTTCATGTTGTGGGTCATGCCGTGGTAGTCGCCGGCGTCGACCCACGGCATCGGGCCAGGACCGAAGGCGTTGCCGAGGCTGAACGTGATGACGCGCGTCAGGTCGCACCGGACCGCGAACTCCATCACCTTCAGCATCGCGGCCATGCGCGTGTCGTAAGACTTGCTGTTCTCCGGCGCGACCTCCGCTTGACACGCGGCGGTGGCGACGCCCGAGTCCAGCTGCTTTTCGGTCGTGCGCACGGAGGTGAGGTACTGCTCCAGCTTCTGGCGATCCTCGGCGGTCAGCTTGGGGGACAAGCGCCCAGCCTCCTTCACCAAGTAGTCCAGCACGCTCTTTTCCCCGCGCTTGATGCGTTCCCGCTGCTCCACCGACATGCTGGCGTCTTCGTTGCCGAGCAGCCAGGTCCACGCCTTCTTCGGATCGGTCTCCTTGGAACGCGGGGTCCTTTCGTCACTCCACGAGATGGACTGCGCGTACGCGCAGCCGTAGCCGTTGTCGCAATTGCCGGAGCCGCCGCCGCCAGACATGCCAATCTCGAGTGAGGGGCGCGGAGTGAAGGCGCCGAGGGTCGCGGCCGCGACTTGGTCGACCGAGATGCCCAGCTCGTAGTTGTCTACGGACTTTCGCGGCGCGACGCAGGTGAGCATGGCCGCCATACCACTGGCGTGATCGCCAGGCCCTTCCGGGTAGCCCGCGAGGTTGTCCACCCCGGTCAGGACGTTGATGTCGCCGAAGAGCCCGGCCTTGGCCAGCGGAGCGAGGCTGGCCGGGGGCTTGGCAGGGTCCAGCAGGGTGCCTTCCGGATCCCAAAGGTCGTGGAGGATGCCGTTCGGGATGTGCCAGTAAATGAGCCGCGTCGCCGTTGCCGGGGCCGCTTGCAGGTGGCGTGGAGCCAGCGATTCCATGAACGGAAGCGCCAAGCAAACGCCCGTGCCTCGCAGAATGGCGCGGCGTGAGAGTAGTCCACGGTGGTTCATCATCGAGCCTTTCACGGTGCGCTCGCCTCGTCCTCGCGCTTGCGGAACGCGTCAGAAGTAGCGATAGCCTCGATCAGTTTGGGAAAGAGCTGCCCCGAAGCGGCGAAGGATTTGCCGACTTCGTCCAAAATGAACGAGTCGAAGTCACTGCCGGGCCGCGCGCCTCGGCCGAGGCCGTACGCGAAGACATGCTCGGCAACACAGCGGGAAACGCTCGGCGCGGTGGCGATGATTTGGCCAAGCTCGGCCGGGTTCGCGAACGGCACCTCCCCCGCGCCGCTCTTGAAGACGCCAGAAGGGTCGATGACGGTGCCTCGATCTTCCGTCCGGAACGAGCCGATGCCGTCGTATTGCTCCAACGCCAAGCCCAACGGATCCATCAAGACGTGGCAGGCCTTGCAGATCGGGTCGGTTTGATGCCCGGCGAGCTGCTCCTTGCGGCTCGAACCGTTCACGCGCGGCGGCGGCTCCGGGATGGCGAAGGTGGGCTCCGGCGGCTGCTGACAGAGTAGGTTCGCGAGCATCCACTTCCCGCGTTTCACGGGATGGCTGTCGTCCGTGTACGCCACCGCGGTGAGGAAGCTCGCTTGGGTGAGCAGTCCCCCCCGGTTCGCCGGGAGCTTCGTGAAAACCGGCTGAGCCGAACCGACAGGAGCCATGCCGTAGTGCTCCGCGAGGCGATCGTTCACGTAGCCCGAGGTGGACGTGAAGAGCTCCGGCAGCGGGCGGGTTCCCCGCGCCACGTCGACGAAGAAGCGCATCGTTTCCGCGCCCATGGCCGCGCGCAGCTCCTCGTCGAATTCGCCGTACACTTCCGGGCTCGGCCGAGCGCTTTGTAGCTCGCGCACCGGGAGCCACTGGCTGCCGAAGTTCTCGGAAAAGGCCGCGGCCTTTTCACTCGCGAGCATGCGGGTGACTTGGCTCGCGAGCCCCGCCGCGTCTGTGAGCTGGCCGCTGGCGGCTGCGGAGGTGAGCTCCGCATCCGGCATCGTGCTCCACAAGAAGTAGGACAGTCGCGATGCGACCTCGTAGCCGTTGAGAGCCCGCACCCCGGCCACTCCAGAGTTGCGCTCGACCCGGTACAGGAATTCTGGAGCGAGCAGGACTGCCTGTAAGACGCGCGCGAACGCCTCGTCCTCCGTGCTGCCGTCGGCGTGGTTCGCGGTGTAGAGGGCGACCAGCGGCTCCACGTCACCGGCTTCCACCGGTCGGCGCCACGCCCGCGGCAGGAGCTCGTTCAAAGAAGCGGTGACGCACGCCTCCTTCTCCGCCGCCAAGTTGCACCCGAGGACGCTGCTCCGCCGGTCCGACGACAAGACCTCCGCGGCGATGCGCTTGGCCGCGTCCGAGAAGTACCCGAATTGAATGTCGGTCAGGGTGAGCGCGGAGGCGACGTTGTCGAACCCGAAGGCGGTAAAGTCCGCGGGAAAGCTCTCCGGCAAGCGCTGACTGGTGCCGAGCAGGTCACGCACGGTGTTGTTGTATTCGGCAATATTGAGGCGATGGGGAAGCACGCGACCCGGACCGGTCAGCGGCGCGGTGACGCCGCTCCCGCTTCCACCGGCCATACCTGACGAACCGGGGCCCGCGGAGTTGGTCCCACCCGCCCCGCTCTGCCCGGGACCGGCTCCGGTTGGGCTGCCGCTCTTCATGTCATCACCGCCGACGACTCCGGTGCAGCCCGACGCAGCGACGAGGCCCACCACGAAGGTGGAGACCATCGCCATCTGCCTGGTCAGAGCTTTCGTCTTCACCATGAGGTCCTTGTGTTTCATGACAAACCAATCTGGAGGTCGCGCCACGTGGGGCCGAGGTGCGGACGAGTGATGAAAAAGGAACCCGGGGCTGCCTTGCTCAGCACATGGGGTACTTGCGCTCCGGCTGGACGATCGGGCGGACCTTTGTTTGAGAAATCCGCTAATGGCGCCGCGCCGTTTGCGCCGCAAAATTGCACCCACGCGCGCGGCACCGTGCCCACCGGTCAGTCCGCGATACGCGTCGCGACGAACGAAAAGACACCGAGCTCCAGCAGCGTCTCCTTCGCGGAGTCGCACGCGGCGTCCGGGCAGAGGCGCGCGCGCGGAACTTGCGAGAGGTGGCGCTGCTCTCCGATGAGACAGCTGCGGTACGCGAGCTCCGGCGCCTGGAGCGGAGTCGTTTCCCAAGCACGCTCCACCGCCGCCAGCTCGACGCGGAAGCCGGACTGCTCGCTGAACCAGCCCCGAAGGAGGTCCTGAAAGTGCTGTGCGGTGGATACCGGGCGCCCGCCCCACCCTTCGAGCTCGCGCCGCACGCTCGGAGCGGCAAGCTCGAACGCGGCGCGGAAGGCATCGCGCAGGACGGCCCTGAACCTGGGGCTTTCCTGAAGCTGGATCAGCTCCCGAGTGGGCGCACCCGGCGTGCGCGGCGGCGCGGCGAAGAGCTCGAGGTATTCACCGAGAGGGTGGGCGGCGGGGTGGTTGCTCGCCCCGAGCGAGCTCACCACGAGCGCCAGCTGCCGGCGCGGCATCAGCCACAAGTCTTCCGGCCATTCTTGGGCGCTGGGGTCGGTGAAGCAATTGGGGAAGGGCACGAGGTCCACGCTCCACAAGGACTCGACCACGCTGCCGAGGACGGTGGACATATCCAGCCAATGAATCACGCGACCGCCAGGCCTGAGCACACGCGCCAGCTCCCGCGCCACCGCCGCTCCATCCGGCACGACGTCCAGCACGCACAGGCCGAGCACCGCCGCGCTGGAGGACGCGGCGAACGGCAACGCTTCTGCCGGCGCTTGGATGACCCGCGTTTGCGGGTGTTGCCGGCGGTAGGCGCGCGAAACCGACGCGTCTGGCTCCGAATGGATCACGCGCGGGAGCACCGAGTCTGGGAGCCGCGCTCGGAGCTGCCCATCCCCCATCCCGATCTCGATGACGGGGCCGTCTTCGGGGAGGTACCTGGCGAGAGTGCCGGCGATGAGACGACGGCTGAGCTCCCGAAACGGCTCTCGGTCGTGGCGGACGCTCGCGAGCCTGCCTAGCGCGGGCTGCTCATCGGCGGTGGACCGATTCTTCTTGGTGCTCGAAGACTTCCAGCTCAACGCAAGGCTCTCCTTGCCTAACGCGGCAGCTCCTTGCGCAGCGCAGCGGCCTGAACACTCTTGGGGTACGCCTTCAGGAAGGCGTCCGAGGCCGCGCGCGCGTCGCTCGATCTGCCGAGCCCGCGAAGGGCGCGGATTCGGCCGTAGCTGGCCTCTTGGCTCAGCGAGCCTCCGCCTCGGAGGTAGGCGTCGAACGAGCGCAAGGCCGCGCTCGCGTCCCCCAGCCGAGACAGCTGGAGCTCACCGAGGGAGACCAAAGCAACCCGCGCCTCCGCGCTCCTTGCGTGCTCGCGCAGCAGCCGCTGGTACATGGCGTGCGCTTCCTTGTAGCGGCCCCCCGCGCGGAGCTCTCTGGCTTGCTCGAGCAACTTGGCGGCGGTGGACCCGCCCTGGGCGTGGGGTTTGAGGTCAGGCCGGTTAGCGACGTCGCTCACGGCCGGGGTGGCTTCGTAGTTCCGGGCCGTCTCCGCCCCGGGCTCGACCTGCACCTGCTCGACGATAGAAGCATGGCCCGCGCGCGCCACCTCCATGCGGTACGAGCCGGGCATCAGCAAGGCCGTGACCGGCGCCGCTCCCAGCTGGAGGTTCCCGAGCGCGACGGTGCTGCCGACCGCGGCTTGGACGACCAGTAGGCTCTGCGCTTGCTCCGTGAAATACTTGGTGAGGTCGACCAGCGTGGTATCGGCGAGCTCCGTACCTTCCAGCGGCTCGGAGGGCTCTGCGCCCGCTACGAAGCGCGCCGCGCGGGGAGCCTCGAAGGGAGTTTCGCGCGTACCCTGGTCGCTGAGCACCACCCCTTCGTGGACGCGCAAGGTGACTGCCGAGCCGTCGGTCTTTAGCGAAAATATCGTCCCTTTCGCGACCACCGAGCCCGCCGAAGTCTCGAAACCAAAGGAGCTACCCGCCGGCTGTCGGTCGAGATGCGCGACGACGTGTCCCTGATGCAGCCGGAAGCGCCGACGATCGACCTCCAGCGTCTCGATCGAGAGCGCGGTCCCTCCTTCCAAGCAGGCCGCGACTCCCGGCGGGACCAGCACACAGGCGCGCCCCTGCTCGACCGAAAGGGCGCTACCCCTCGTGAGGAATTGGCCCGCCACTGCCGGACGCCCGTTGACGAAGACCTCGCCCGCGGCCAGAGCCAGGCGCGCGCTGCCGTTGCGCGCCCTCGTGGGCGCCGTCGCGGCGGGCCCCCGAGCTTCACTCGGGACGAGGGCCTGCCGTGAAGAGCTCCCGGGCTCGAGCGGTATCCAGATGGCAGCGCTCGCGGCCGCGGCCGCGCCCAGCACTGCCGCGACTGCCACCGCGCTCCGCCGCCAGGAGGCTGGACGGCGCTGCCAGCCTGAAAGCCACGCTCGCGGCGCGGGCCCTGCGCCTTCATCCGGAGACCAGCACGTGAGCCGGGAGGGATCTTCGAGCGCTTGCCCCAAGCTCTCCCACAACCGGGCCTCGGTCGCGCAGTCGCGGCAGCCACTGGGGTGACTGCGCAAATACAGCCTTTCTTCCGACGTGAGCGCCTCTCCGATCGCCGCCTTGTCCGAAAGGGCGGCCCAGGTCGCGCAATCATTCATGATTCCTCCTCGGGCCAAGCGGCACCAGCCCCAGCTCACGACGCAAGGTCTTGCGAACCTGCATCCTCGCTTGGTGCAAACGGTCTTTGACCGTGTTGGGAGACACCTCCGTGAGCTCGGCGATCTCTTCGACCGAGTAGCCCATCACGTGCCGCAGCACCAACGCGACGCGCCGCGTTTCTGGCAGCTCGCCCAAGTACTCGATGATCGCTCGCGGCACGCGGTGATCGGCCGGGGCTTGAGCCTCCGCCACGAGCTCTTCTGGGTCGACGCTCGCGTCCCGCGCGGTACGGACGCGGCGACTCCGAGCGTGACGCACCGCCGTGCGTACGGCGATGCTGTCGGCCCAGGGCAGCAGGTTGTCTCCCTTGAACGAGGGGAGCGACTGAAAGAGCTCCAGAAAAATGCTCTGGGTGGCATCCTCCGCGTCCGCCGAATTGCCGACGATGGAGAGAGCGATGCCGCGTAAGCGCCGTGACAGCTGCTCCACGATGAGACGACGCGCGGTCGAGCTTCCAGCGAGGGCTTGCCTCACCAGCTCGGACACGTCGGGGGTGCGCTGCGTGGCGTTCATAGACCGGGCGGTTGCTCTTCTTCGGCTCGTTGGCGGGGCTGCCGCAAACGGGGCGGAAAAATCTTTACCAAGCTGAAATCAGCAGCCCCAGCTCCGCCCGGGGCCGAACCCGCAGCACGGAGCTCAAGGCTTCGCTACCCCCTGGCTGCGCCGAGACCGAGTGCGAGAAGGGCCTCACGAGGTAATCCGCGCCCACCGTGAGCACGCCGAACCAGCGTTTGGAAAAGGGCACCGTAGCCCCCGCGCGCGCCGAAAGTGCCCAAAGCCAGCGCGCACTGTCTGGCGTAGCGGACCACCCGCTGCTCACCCGAGTGGTGCTCCGTTCCAGGTAGTCCGCCGAGAGCGCGCCACGCGCGTCCAGCTCCAACCAGCGCATTCGCAGTCGCGCGCCGGCGAAGAGCTCGAAGGGGTGACGGGCGAGGCGAACGGCGGTGCCGCCTGACTCGAGACCCAGTCGCGAAAAAAACGTGTAGCTCGAGCCCAGGAAAAGAGGCGAGCCTCGCGGATGAAGGCTGAGTACGACGGCCAGGCCGTGCTGCCAGGGCGCGCCTCGCACGAAGACGGTGCCCACGTAGCTGGCTCCCGCACGCACGTGAGAGATCTCGTCACGCTGCGGGGTGAGAGCTGCAGCCGGCGCCAAATCCGTCTCCTTGCGGCTCGGGACGGCTTCGGGTCGGGGCAGCTGGATCTCGCTCATGCCGACGGACTCGCCCTCCAGCATGGCCGCGACCGCTGAACGCAAGATGATGGCGAGCGACTCGGATTGAGACGCGGTCGAGCCGTCCGAGTCTGCCTCTCGCACGTAAAGGTGGCCCTTCGCGTCGTACAGAAAGACGGAGAGCCCCTGCGAGGTCTCGAGCCAGATCACGCCCAGCGCGCGCTCACGCGCCGCTATTTGTCGGGCGCGATGGGCGGCTACGTCCAGCGGCTCCCGTGCTGCTCGCGCTATCAGGACGTTTACCTGCAGCTCGCGCAGTTGCCCGCGAAGGGCGCCGAGTAAGTCCGATTCCAAGCCCTCCGTCGCGCTGCCGCGCTCCGCCAAGACGAGCACGATCTGAGCGGACTCGGCGAGCGCGAGCCGGGCGGGCAGCACGAACAACGCGCACAGCACGCCCAGGCATTTCAGAAAACGCACGGGCCGCGGCGCAGCGACGAACAGGCCGGTCATGCTCAGGGGCCGGCCGACCGCGGCCAGCCATCCGCATCCCAAACGAGGGTGGATATCCGCAAAGACGTGCGCCCTTCGTTCTCCGCGTCGTAGGCGAAGTAGAAGCTGTAGCTGCGGTCACCGCGATGGAGCACGTCGTTGCTGCCAGGGCCACGCCAGCGTGAGGCACTCTCCAGGAGCGTGCTCCCGCCGCCCTCGAGCAGCGGCGCCCCGGTTCGGTCCACATAGGGCCCCCACTTGGACCTCGAGCGGCCGTAGCGGATGCTGCGGTTGCTGTCCGCGCCGCGGCAGCAAACGTCGAAGGACGTGAAGAGGTAGTAAAAGTCGCCTTTGCGGGTGATGGCGGAGGCCTGGAGGATTCCTTCATCCGGCCGCGCCGCGACGACGGTTGGCTCGGCCGCGCTGAGCTCACCGCTTGGTTCGAGCGCGAAGAGCTTCAGTCCCGTTCCGGCGCTGCCGATGAGCAACCAAACGCTCCCATCCTCGTCCACGAGGACGCTCGGGTCGATCGCGAACCAGTCGCTCTCCTGCTGGGTGCAGACGAGCGGCGCGCCGTCGTCGGTCCAGACGTCCGCGCCGATGCCGAGCTGAGCGGCGGTGGCGTGACCGATGCAGGCCTGCCGCGGCGTGTTGCTCGCGAGCGCGTAGTACAGGTGGTAGCGCCCGCCGAAGAAGGCGATGTCTGGGGACCAGTAGTTCCCGGCCGCCGGCACCTCTACCGCCGCCCATTCCGGCAATCCGGCCACCGCGTTCCCCAGAAGCTCGAAGTCGGTGAGATCGGCCGATACGCGCACCGGCATGCCCGCGCCGGTAGACACCACCCAGTATCGCTCGCTATCGAAGATCGCAGAAGGATCGAAGAGACTCAAGTCGCCCGACAGCGGCAACTGTTGCGGCTCTGCAGGAGCGGATATTGTCGTGTCCCGAATCGCGACGATGTCCGGCTCGGCGCTGCAGCCCCACGAGGCGGCGACCGCAGCCATCCACCCCCTTGCTGCCAGCGTGGAAAGTTCGCGGAGCGGGCGGGCAAAGGTTCGGTGCAAAGCGGGAGGGGCTCCTGGAAGGATCAGGGGAAGGGCGAGCCGGAACTTCACGAGCATCCGCGGCGCGTGTGGGTCTGCGCCGCACGCCCTCAGGCGTCCCGTGCGAGTGGCGCCTTCCCTCGATTTCGGGCGGAACTATTTTCACGATTCGCGCCGCGCTCAGTCGGCGACGAGCGAAAAGTCGTCCACCGTCACCGCTGCACCACCGCTCGTCACGCTCAACACCGCGCGGCCGGTCGTTACGGCTACGCCCTGCAGCTTTACCTCCGTCCAACCGTTGCCGGCGGGGATGGGCTTGGTTGCGGCGGCTCCCCCGTGCTCCTCCATAGAGAGCTTGCCGCCCTCGGCCGTGCTCTTGGCCCACACGGAGAGCGTGTACGTGCCGTTGGGCAACCCCTCCGCGGCCTGTGACAAGCTCCCCGCAGTTGCCAGCTGCCAGGCCCAATTGCCGGTGCGCGCGTCTTTGGAGTTGGCACCCTGAGTCGCCTGCCACCCTACCGGCACCGTGACCGAGACGCGGTCGGCTTCGAAAGTCGGGTTGAGGGTCCAGTTGTTGGTAGGGGCCACGCTCCACGTGCCCTTCTTCGCGTCCAAGCTCCAAGCGCTGAGGGAGTGGAACCGAGGCTTGCCGCCTTCTACGCTGAGCGGCATCCATTGATTGTAGCCGAGGCCATTGCCGGCAAAGTCCGCCCAGCGGTCGCCAGCGAAGATGACCAGGCTCTGCTCGGTACCCTGCACCTGAATGAAGAAGCCTGTCTGCGTGACGTGGCTGTAGTCCGCTTCCGTGCCGGCGAGGACGAACTCCGCGCTCCACGGGCCTTTCAAGCTCGTCGCCGAGACGCAGTACGTCTGCGACGTATTCCAGCCATGCAGATCAGACGAGCAGTGGTAGTAGGTGCCGGCCTGCTTGAACAGGCAGTTACCCTCTCGGCCCCCGCCTTTGTAAACGAACCACGCCTCTTCCGCGGCGAGAAAATCCGTGGCGCGCAAGGGAGAGACGTAGCGGTTCGATCGGCCCATGCTGCTCGAGCTGATGAGGTACGCTTGGCCGTCTTCGTCTTGAAAGATGGTCTGGTCGCCGGTCGAGCCGTTGACGATGCCGGGCAAGTTGGTCTGCACGTGATCGTAAACGAAGCCGCCACTGGGGCGGTCGCTCGTTGCGAAGTAAAGGCCGCCGCCGCCCTGCGCCGCGAGCACGTATTTCTTCGTGCTCGCGTGGTAGGCGACGCCCAGACGGCCGAACCAGCCTCCCGTATTCGCGGGCTTGTCCGTCGCCTCGAGCTTCCAGTGCACCAGGTCCTTCGAGGAGTAGGTGGTGATGCCTTGAAAGGACGTGTCGCCGTTCTTGCCGACCGGCTTGGCCGCGTAGGTGACGGCGCCCCCGTACTTCACGCCATACCAGTAAAAGGTGTCGCCCACTTGCAGCACGCCGCCGCCCTGGGAGTAGATGGGATTGCCCGCCGTATCGCGCCAGAAGCGATCGTTTTCGATGACGGGCGCGCCTGCTGCGTCCGGCGAGCCGCCGCTACCGCCGCCGCCGAACGACGCTCCGCTGCCCCCGCCGCCGGTACTGCTCGAGCCTCCACCACCGCCGCTAGAAACCGAGCCCGAGGCGCCCGCCGTGCCGGCGGCCGCGTTGGCTCCTCCACCTCCCGAGCCGGCCGTCGTCGTGGAGCTGCCCCCTTGCGCGCCCGCGCCGCCGGCTGAAGAGCCGCCCGCGCCGCCGCCCGGCTCCGCGCCAGAAGAGCCACAACCCAAGAGCGAAGCGCAAAGGGTGAGTAGCGCCCAGGAGCTGCTGCGCCTCACGAGCGTGCGACCGCTTTCGAAACTCATGCTCGAGTCAGGGGCTGCGCGCGAAGAAACTTTCGTGCCAAGCCCGGCCTGCTACCGGAGCTACGTTCGGGCGTCGCGAGGCCCCGCGCGGCGGGTGCGTGCTTGTCGGAATAGCGCCCACTAAAGCTCGCCGGGCTCGGAGCGCGAGCGGATGCCAGCTGCTACGCTCCTTTGCTTGTATGAACCGCTCGAGCGCCGTCGACGACCTGCGTTCGTCGTCCGTTGCGCGGAGCGCTTTGTGGAGGGCCAGGAACCTCGCGCGCACCCTCGCGTTGGGGGCCGTTGCGACGGCCCTGTCGTTGTCCGCGTGCTCGCTCCGCTCGCTGGATCATCTGAGTAGCGGCAGCGGCGGGGGCGACGCCCTGGGCGGCAGCGCGGGCAACGGGGTGATGGTCGATGGCGGCACCACTTCTGGCAGCGCCCCTGTCGGCGGCGCGGGCGGTATGGGCTCTTTTGCAGCCGCTGGCTACGCGGGTGAGCCGGGCGAAGCCGGTGCTCCGCCGCGGCTGCCGGACTGCGCGGATGGCGACACCACCGTCGACGAAACGGACGTGGATTGCGGCGGCCGCACCTGCTCCCGCTGTGGGCCGGGGCAGCGGTGCTTTACCGGTACCGACTGCACGAGCGGCATCTGCACCAACCAGATCTGCCAGCCTCCGAGCTGCTCGGACCTCGCGGTCAATGGCACTGAAACGGACCTCAACTGCGGAGGTAGCTGTCCGGCTTGTGCTCTCGGCCAGCACTGCGGCTCGAACGCAGACTGCGCGGGAGCTACCTGCGCGGACGGCATCTGCCTCCCGACCACTTGCCAAGATGGCGTCCTGCGAGACGGCTGCCCGCTGCTGGTGGACAACGCGCCCTACTCGCTATCACCGAGCCACGCGACCACGAGCTGCATCGACGACTCGGCGCTGTCGGTCGCGGACGGCAACGGGATGGTGTTGTACACGTGCAAGGTCGAGCTACATCAGACCTTCTGGGCGGTGGCGGCAGAGGACGGGTACTACGCGCTGCGCGGCGCGCTCAGCGGCAAGTGCCTGCAGGTGCGAGGAGCCAGCCTCGCAGCGGAGGCCGTGGTCGAGCACTGGGCCTGTAATGACGCGCCAGAGCAGCAGTGGAAACCGGTACGCGTCGACTCGGAATTCATGCAGCTCATCAATCAGCGGAGCGGCCTGGCCCTCGATGTCGCGGGCATGGACGAGACGGCGAACGGCAAACCCATCGTTCAAGGTGAGCTAGGCTCGACCGGCGATACCTCGTGGCGCTTGCAAAGGCGTACCTCCGCTGCCTACGTCACCCTGTCACCGTATGCGGACACCACGCTCCGCATTCGCCATGACGGCTCCGAGGTCACCGTGACTGACGACGACGCGGAGACGGCCCACTGGAAAATCGTGCCGGGGCTGGGCGACTCGCACCACGTCTCTTTTCAATCGCGAGACGAGCCAGGACGTTACCTGCGCCATTCCCGCTATCGCCTGTGGAGTGACACGTACGACGGCTCGAGCCTATTCGCATCCGACGCGACGTTCGAGCTGACGTCCCCGCTCGTGGGGGCCAATCGTCTGGCCAAGACCCTCAGGTCACTCAACTACCCAGGGCGGAACATCACCCGTACGGGAGACACCGCGTCCCTGTCGCCGACGGAGGACACGGCCGAGTACAAGGAAGCGGCGACCTGGCGGATTGCTCCTCGGTAGCGGCTCGGGCCCGCCGGAAGCGCGCCGACCGGCAGGCTTGGAAAAATCCAATGACGGAGCCAGAAAATCGACCTCGCCGCGCCGGGCTCGTATTTGGTGAAGACAATTTCCGAGGGCATCGCCACTTACTGCTGAGACGACTGGTGTGCGTGGCGCCTCTCGGCCGTGCCTCCGCTTCTCACCGGAAACCACGATGAAGAAGGCGCTCCCGAGCTCGAGTCCCGTCCGATTGCTCGCAGTCCTGTGTGCCGCCCTCGAGCTGGGGTGTACGGCCAACGTGACCGATCCCGGCGGCCCGGCTGCCTCTCCAGGCGGGGGGACGGGCGGCCAGAGCGGCGGCGGCGCTGCCGGCACGAGCGGTAGCGGCGGTACCGCGCCCGGCCCCATACAAGTCGACGAAGACGGCCGAATCGCCAATCCTCCGGCCTTCCAGGCCCCGGCGGGGATGCTTCGCCGACTCACACGTTCGCAGTTCCGCAATGCGGTGCGGGACATCTTCGGCGTCGAGGTGGACGTGACGAAGCTCGACTCGGATATCGGCCAGTTTCCCGCCATCGGCGCGGCCGCGGTCGAGACCTCCCCTCGCGGCGTCGAGCAGTACCAGACCGCGATCGAGGACGCCGTGGACGCGGTTTGGAGCGACGCGGCCAAACGGTCCCAGTTCATCGGCTGCGCCCCCGGTAGCGCGGCCGCGGATGCGTGCACCCGCTCCTTCCTCGAGAAGATGGGGCGCCGCGCCTGGCGCCGTCCGCTCGAAGCGGAGGAGCTCGACCAGCTCGCGGGCGTCGCGTCGACGGCCACGACCGAGCTCGGCAGCGGGGTGGAAGGCGTTCGCTGGGCGACGGTCGCCCTGTTCACCTCGCCGAGCTTCCTGTACCGCCCGGAGCTGGGCGCCGCGGATGCCGGCGGCAAGCTTCGGCTCACCAACTACGAAGCGGCTGGTCGACTGGCGTTTCTGATTTGGAACAGCTTGCCCGATCAGCAGTTGCTGGACGACGCCGCTTCCGGCGCGCTGTCGACCGCGGAGGGGCTGCGAGCAACCGTCAACCGCCTGCTGGACGCGTCGAACGGCTCCGGTCGTGAAGCGATCGGAGAATTCGGTCAGCAGTACCTGGAGCTGGATCGCGTGCTTACCCAGCCCAAGGACGCCGGCCTTTACCCCGACTACAACGCGGCCCTCCAAGCCGGCATGGTGCGGGACATGCGTGCGACTTGGGAAGGCGCCGCGTTCGACGACAAGGTGAGCGCGCTCTCGCTCTTCTCGACGACGAAAGCGACGGTCAACGCCGAGCTGGCCAAGCTCTACGGGGTGGACGCGACTGGCCTCACCTCCAGCACGTTCAAGACGGTGTCGCTGCCGGCAGATGGTCCGCGCGTCGGCATCTTGAGCAAGGCGGGCTTCCTCTCGCAATTTGCCAACCAAAAAGAGGGCTCGCCGACGTTGCGCGGGAAGTTCATCCGCGAGTGGCTGATGTGCAAAGCCGTGCCGCCACCTCCCGAAGGAGTGGCTCTCGTGCTCCCTGACGTGGATCCGAATAGCCCCACCACCAAGCGCCAGCGGCTGGATGCGCACCGCCAAAGCCCGGCGTGCGCCGGTTGCCACGCCCTGATGGATCCGTTGGGGCTCCCGCTAGAAAACTTCGATGCGGTCGGGAAGTACCGCACGACCGAGAGCGGGCTGCCCATCGACTCGAGCGGCGAGGTGAACGGAGTGCCGGTCGCCAATGCCCGCGAGATGGGTGAGGCCATGGCCCAAAGCAAGTCGATGGCCGCCTGCATGGTCCGCCGATTTCACGCCTACGCCATGGGCCACGACGAGCGCGACGTGGACGGCGCCGTCGTCAACGACCTCATCTCGTCCTTCGAAGCTTCCGGCTACCAGCTGCGTGACCTGGTCGTGGCCGCCGCCACCCACGATGCCTTTTCGGCCGTCGCTCCCCAACCCTGATTGCCCAGCAAGTACCCATGACAATCAAGCATTTGGACCGCCGAACCCTGCTCCGAGGGGCCCTCGCCACTGGCGCCGCCGTCACCATCCCGCTGCCCTTGCTGGACATCATGCTGAACGGCAACGGGACGAAGCTCGCGCACGCGCAGACCGCGCTGTCGCCGTTGTACATGACCTGGTTCTTCGGCAACGGCACCCTCCCGGGCCTGTGGAAGCCGGCCAAAACGGGCACCGCAGCCGGGTGGGAGCTGAGCCCGCAGCTCAAGGCGCTGGCTGAGCACAAGTCTTACCTCACGGTCGCAAGCGGGCTCGAAGGCAAGTTGGTCGTCGGCGGCATGGAGCACCCCTCGGGCTCGGCCGGCTGCACCACGGGCGCGCCGCTCAACGGCAACGCCGTTCGTTCGGAGTCCATCGACCAAAGTGTCGCCAAGGTGCTGGGTACGCCCCAAGGCGGCTTCCGCTCGCTGGAGCTCGGCGTGACTCCGGCCACCCCCAATGGTCCGCAAGACTCGCTGCATACGGTTTCCCATAGCGGGCCGAACGCTCGCAACATGCCCGAGTACGATCCGAAGGCCGTGTTCAACCGCCTCTTCATGGGCGGCGGCGTGACTCCGGCGGAGCCGGACCAAGCCGCCAAGATGGTGAAGGTGCGGAAGAGCGTGCTGGACGCGGTGCTCGCTGATGGTGCGCGCCTCCAAAAGCGCCTAGGTGCGGCCGACAAGCTCCGCATCGAGCGCCACCTCGCGGCGATTCGAGACATCGAGGGCCGGCTCGAGGGCGCGCCTTCTACGGGCAACCCCGCCGCCTGCAGCCAGCAGACCGCGCCGACTCAAGGCAAGGACGCCAAGAGCGAGGCTCCGCCCGGCGTGAACACCATCATGAGCCAGCTGGCGACCCTCGCGCTCGCGTGCGACCGAACGCGAGTGGTGAGCTACATGTTCTCGCTGCCCGCGGCCCACGTGTACTACCGGCACCTGGACTCGGACATGAACGCCGACTTCCACGACACGATTTGCCATACGGACCCCGGTACGCCATCGAACCAGCCGCGCGTGGACAAGGGCGTGCAGTACACCATGCGCTGTTTGGCCGAGCTGCTGACGAGCATGAAGAGCACGGAGCACGGGGACGGCAACCTGCTGGACGCCTCCCTCATCTACGTGACCTCGGACACCGCCTGGGGCCAGGTCCACGATCCCAAGGAGTGGCCCGTGCTGTTCATCGGCAAAGCCGGGGGACGCCTCGCCGGGGATACTCACGTGAACTTCCAAGGCGAGCACCTCAGTCGGGCATTGCTCACGGTCGCCCAAGTCATGGGGTCGACGGCGACGAGCTATGGCGGCGGCAGCGGCATGGTAACGAACGCCTTGCCTGGCATCCAAGTCTAGGGTGCCTCCTCCCGTCAGCCTCCCTGAGACCCCGGAGCCCGAGCCCGAAATAGGCCCGGAAACCGCACGCCTTTTTCAAGCTCACGCGGAGGAGGTATGGCGCTTTCTCAAGTACCTCGGTGTGCGCAAAGACGATCTTCCGGATGCGTGTCAGGAGGTGTTCTTGGTCGCCCACCGCAAGCTACCGGAATTTCGCGGTGAAGCCTCCTCGCGCACTTGGCTCTACGGGATCTCCCTGCGCGTCGCGAAGGCGTGGCGGCGTCGCAAGCTCATGGTCCCCCTCGGTGACTTGGAGCGTAGCGTCGCGCCACTCCAGGAAGTGGAACGGGAACGGCGGGATACTCACGAGCTCCTGTGCTGGGCGCTCGACAGCATTTCAGAAGCGCAGCGTGAGGTGTTCGTGCTGCACGAGATCGAAGAGCTGCCCATGATGGAGGTCGCGCGGCGCGTCGAATGCGGCCTGTTCACGGCTTACTCCCGCTTGCGCTTGGCGCGTCGAGCGCTGAAGCGAGCTTTGGCGGAGAAGGGAGTGAAAGGATGACCAAACCGGACCTGGACTACCTCGTGAGGCTCGCGCGGCGAGAGCGTGCGCCGGCGGCGCCGCTGGAGGCCATCGCGCGGCAACTACGAGTGCCCTTCGTCGCAGCGCCGGTCACCGCCTTCGTGCTGCCGAGCTCCGCCTTCGCAGCGGTCATGGCCAAGCTGGAGATGAGCCGCCTGGGGCTCGTAGGCTGGGGCGCGGGCTCGGCCCTCGCGGTCGCGGGTGGGGCCCTCGCCTTGACCCTGGCGGGCTCGCCACCCTCCGAGTCGGATGCGTCCGCGGTCAGGGCGCCGGTGGTGGTGAAGACCCCGGCCCCCGTGCCGATCGCGTCTGCCCTGCCGGCGCCGGAGGCGGAGCCGGAGCCGGCGCCCGAAGCTCGGTCTCTGCCAGCGGTCCCTGAACGCCAGAAGCCGCGTGAATCGCCGACCGCCTGGGACGAGCCGCAGCTCATCGAGCGCGCTCGCAAGGCGCTCGTGACCGATCCCAAGCGAGCCCTTACGCTCACTCAGGAATACCAGCGCCGCTATCCGAACGGCGCGCTGCGCGTGGAGCGTGAAGTGATAGCGCTCGAAGCCTTGGCGCGCACCGGTCAGCTAGCGGAGGCGCGCAGACTCGCCCTGGCGTTCCAAGCCAAGCACCCCACGTCGATTCATCTGCCGCGAGTCCGCTCGCTACTCGCCAAGCTCGGCAGCCCCTGAGCTCTCGCTACTGCCCGCTCTCGACCGGCGCGAGCACGGCGAGGTCCACCAGGTTACCCTGCGAGGTTCCGGAGCGTGAGGCGAGCGAGAAGCGGGTCACCGACTCGTCGGCGCCTACGCGGTACAGGCCGCTGTACTCTCGCCATTGTTCGGTCGAGGTCGTCAGCGCGCCCTGCAAGCGGGGACTCTCGGGCGGCCCTAGAAGAACTTCGATGCTCTCTTCCCCGAGGCGCCCCCGGTGCCTTATCGACCAATAGACGAGCTCGCCGGGCATGAGCACGAGGTCTTGATAGAGAGTGTCCGGGGTGTCTGCGTCGAGCTCGATGAACTGGCCTCCTTCAGCGGCCGGCACCCCCCAGTACCCGTCCGCCCACACCTCGATGACCTGCGCTTCGCTCGTCGTCCGCCACCCCAAAACTCGGGAGGCGGCGACCTGACAAAAGTCGCTCGGGCAGTCGCTGACCGAGCCGATGAGCGGGTTCTCCATGCCTGGGTTCACGAGCTGGTTCAAGCCGATGGTCGAGCAGACGGGCAGGGATTCACCCGGTGAGCTGTCTCGAGCGGCCAGCAGCTGGGCGTCCACCACGCACGGCTCTTCGCTGCCCAAGCTCACCCCGCGCGCTCCGCAGCTCAGCGCCAACCAGGCGAGGGCAAAGGCGAAGGAGAGAGAACTCATGGTAGCTCGAGCGACAAGGCTACCAAGAGAACAGGGTTGATGCGTCGTTGGTCGAACAGGTTCTTGGCATCGCCGCCTGCAGTTAGGTAGTAGAAGTACAGCGGCCGCGTCGTCATGTCTGCGCCGGCGTGGCCTACCCACCAGAGCCTTCGTGTGAGCCGCCACTCCGCGCGCAGCTCCGCGCCCAAGCTCCAGGTCGTCGAACTGTTGGCTTCGGGCCGCGGCAACGAAGTTCCGGAAGCTTCGAAATGATGCAGCCCCAGGTTGCCGCACAAGCCGATACCGAGGCTGCGGCTGAGTGGCATGCCGCACACGAACAGCGCTGCACGTCGGTGGTCGAGTGATAGGCCCGGCCCCTCCCCGTAGTCGTGACCGATGAACCAGGAGCCGGCCACGCCGAGCCGAAGGGGCCCGTACGGCGCCCAGGTCACCGCCGCCGCGGGCCCAATCTCGAGCTTCGGAACGAAACCGGAGCTGAGCGCTCCGCCCACGCTCAGCAGAATCCGCGCCTGGGGAGGCGGCGGCGAACCCGGCGGGTGAGCGGAAGCTGCGGGCTGGCTCGGCGCGACCACGACCGGAGCTGCTTCCGCAGGCGGCGAGCGTTCGTACGAGTCCACGAGCAGCGCCGAGACGGTGAGCAGGGCGGAGACGAGAGACTGGCAGTCGCCGCTCGGGCTCTCGATGACGCGAGTGCCTTCCTCTCCTGCTGACCGCGTGAGGGAGAGCTCGACCCGGCACTGCTCGGGAGTGCCCTCCCACGTGACCGCGAGGGTGGCCTCGTCCGCCCCCGCGGCGAATGCAGGGCGGCCCAGCCGGGCAGTCAGCTGAGTATCGAAATCGCGCTCCGTCGTAGGCGCGATGAGATTCGGATCGCTCCAGCGCAGCCGGAGGGACGGTTGACCTCCGGTCGAGGGAGCCGCCAGCGCCAGCGCCGGTAGGAGCAGCAGCGCGCCCACGCTAGCGGCCCGTAGCGGATTCGAGCTCACGACGACGGAGTAGCACACTCGCTCGGCGATTCCGCGGCCACGAGCTCCGATCCATCGGCCTTTCGCCTTGCTCGACGCCTGCAGTCCGGCCGCCTGGAAGCTCGCGGCTCGGTCGTGAACTTTAGGGCGCCTCCCCTGCCAGCGAGCGACGGGATAGCTTGCGGCACATGGACGTCAAGCTGCTGATCGACGGCATCATGCGCCAGACGACGGTGCTGATCGCGCAGCTTTCCACGGGCGCGGGTATTCGCGCCCCGCTTTCGCACGTGGCCGACCAAGTGTTCCTGGACCTGGCCTCCGAAATCGAGGCCCAAGGCGTCACGCGGAAGGTGGCGGCCGACATGTTCGGGCTCGCGCTCCGCAGCTACCAGAAGAAGGTCCAGCGCTTGACCGAAAGTGCGTCGGTGCGCGACCGGACTTTGTGGGAGGCGGTGCTCGACTTCTTGACCGCCAACGGGAGCGTGCCCCGTGAGCGATTGTTCGAGCGCTTTCGCGCCGACGCCGCGGAGGACGTGGCGGCGGTGCTCAACGACTTGGTGGCGGAGGGCATCATCTACACGACTGGACGCGGCCAGAGCACGGTCTACGGGCTATCCACGGAGGCGGACCGCCAGCGTGTGCTGCAGAGCGACCGCGAAGAATCCCTCGACGCGATGATCTGGATCACGCTCTACCGCAAAGCTTCGACCTTGCGCGCGCTCAGCAGTAGCCTCGTGCTCGAGCCGGCCCGAGTCGAAGCGGCGATCGCGCGCTTGCGTGCAGACGGCCGAGTCCGCGAAACCGAGGGTGTGCTCAGCGCCGAGACCTTCCTCGTCCCCGTCGGCTCGACCAAGGGCTGGGAGGCGGCGGTCTTCGATCATTTCAGCGCCGCTTCCCGCGCCATCGCTGCCAAGGTGCGTCGCGGAAAGTTGCGCTCGGCAGCAGACGACGAGGTAGGCGGCGCAACGCTGACCTTCGAGGTGCGCGGGGGGCACCCCTTCGAGCAAGAAGTCCGGCGCTTGCTGAGCAAGGTGCGCGCGGACGTGAATGACCTCTGGTCGCGGGTGGACCGGTACAACGAGACCTGCCCCATCCCAGAGGACGAGCAGGTGCGAGTCACCTTCTATTTTGGGCAGATGGTGGAAGAGGGCGAAGTGAACCGCCCAGAGGAAGAGCGATGAACCGTTTGGGCGTTTGGGCGAGGGTCGCGCTTCTGGGCGCCGTCGTGGGCAGCTGCGGGCAGACCTCCGCGTCTTCGGGGAGCAACTCGAACTGGCTGGGGGTATGTGACAGCGCTGCGGATTGTGGGAGCGGCCTGGAGTGCTGGTGCAACGTGTGTAGCAAGCCGTGCCGCAGCGTGAGCGACTGTGCGGGGCCTGCGAGCACCTGCGCCGAGAGCACCAGCACGGGTTGCGGCGAAGCGGTTCCGACGGAGCGCCAGGTGTGCACGGCGGAGTGCGACTCGCAGCGGCAGTGCTCGGAGATCGACGAGGCGCTCGTGTGCGTCGCAGGCGCGTGCGTGCGCAGCGGCGGCGCGAGCGGCGGTGGAAGTGGGAGCGGAGGCGGCGCGAACGCGGGCGGGAGCAAGAGCAGCGGCGGAAGCGCGACCACCGGCGGCTCCGGCGTTGGCAGCGCCGCGAGCAACGTGCCGGCCGACGATCGCCCCGCGCGGCCCGAGTGGAATCCGCCGTTTGCGATCGGCGCGCCCGGCTGGCGGAGCAGTACGGGAGCGCTTTGCGAGCACCATCAAGGGCGGCAAGACGCGTTCGACGTGTGGGCTGACAGCCGCGGCGTGTATGCGGTCTTCTCGGCGGTTTGCAACGTGCTCGCGGGGGACCCGTGCGGCAAACAGGGCATATCCTTGCAGCACAACGATGGGAGCGGTTGGAGCCACGTTTACGCCCTCCCGCCAGGACCAGGGATGGGCTCTACGGGGTCCCTGTACCTGAGCGGTTTCGAATCAGGGCCGCTGCTCCTGTCGGGAATTTTGGAGGAGAGAGCCGGGCTCTGGCAGATCGACGAGAGCGGCAAGGCTTCGCTCGGCTCGGAGCTCGGGATGGGCCGCCCGTTCGTGGTCGGCCCGGACCTGGCGTACGCGCTCGGAGAAAGCGCAGTTCTTCGCTTCGCCGAGGGAAAGTGGTCCGAGTACTTGGAGTCTCCGGCTCACGCGCAAGCGGTGTGGGCGGATGACGACGTCGTGATCGTCGTCGGCATCGAGAGCTCCGTCTACATGAGCCAAAGCGGCGCGCCATTCGTGGAGGTCGCAGGAGCACCGGCCGGCGACTATGGGTCGGTCTGGGCTTACGGCGCGGATGACATCTGGGCCGGCAACGCGGCCGGGCAGCTCGCTCACTACGACGGGGAAACCTGGCAGACGATCTCAACGGGGAGCGTGGACACCAGCGGGTCCGGAATCGAGCAAATTTGGGGGAGCGACGACGGTCCGTTGTTCTTCCGGACCCGCTTGGAGATGGGCATTTGGAACGGCTCGGAGGTGCGTCTGTTTCAGCTGGATTCAGAGCCGGATTCCGCGTCGCGGCGGGTGTCCACCAGTGGCCTCTGGGGCCTCTCCTCCGAGGAGGTGTTTCTGGCCGTCTCCGACCGTGAGCTCCGCGACTACCAATGTGGTGAGCAGTTCCTGCTCTACTTCGATGGCGAGGAATTTCACCCGTTTTGAGGGTGCGCGCATGAGCCGCCCGGGGTTGCTGGGGTTGCTGGCTACGGCCATGAATGGCAGTTCTAGGGCATGCCGCTCCCGCCCTATCGCGCTCAGTTGGCGACGCTGGCGGAGGACGCGCCGAGCGGCGAGCAGTGGCTGCATGAGCTGAAGTACGACGGGTACCGCATCGGGTGCCTCATCGAAAGCGACGACATTCAGCTCCAGAGCCGTCGCGAGCGCGACTGGACCGCGAGCTTCCCGGAAGTCGTAGAAGGCGCGCGGGCGCTCGGCGTGCAAAGCGCCATCCTCGACGGCGAGGTGGCGGTGGTCTTGCCGAACGGCACCACGAGCTTCCAAGCGCTTCAGAACGTCTTTTCAGGCGCGTCGCGCGACGGTCTAACCTACTTCGTCTTCGACTTGCTGTACCTGAACGGGCGCTCCCTCGCCGATCAGCCCTTGCAGCAGCGTAAGGCCGAGTGCGAAAAGCTCCTCGCGGCTCTCCCCGAAGGTTCTCGGCTCCGCTACTCGCGGCACTTCGAGACGGACGGCCCCGCGCTGCTCAAGCAAGCGTGCGCGCTCGGAGCGGAGGGCATCGTCTCCAAGCGCCGTGATCAGGCGTATCGTCCTGGCCGGAGCGAAGGCTGGCTGAAAAGTAAGTGCTTGAAGCGCCAGGAGCTCGTGGTCGGCGGCTTCACGGATCCGGAAGGCGCGCGGGGCGGCATTGGGGCGCTACTGGTGGGGTACTACGAGGGCAAGGCGCTGCGGTTCGGTGGAAAGGTCGGCACCGGGCGCGGCTTCACGGCCACGTTCCTGTCGAAGACACGCAAGGCGCTGGAGGCTCTGGAGACCAGCCAGTGCCCGTTCGAGCCTCCACCGCCCGGATGGTTGGGCAGAAACGCGCACTGGGTGGAACCGACGACGGTCATCGAGGTCGCGTTCGCCGAATGGACGGAAGGAGGCCACGTGCGTCACGCCTCGTTTCAGGGATTTCGTGACGACAAGCTCGCGAGCGAGGTGGTCCGTGAACAAGCAGCTCCCGTGCGTGCGCCGGTAGCGACTGCCGCTCGCTCACCACGCGCGAGCGTCAAGACGGAAGCGCACGCCCCGGTCGTCCGCGGCGTGAGCATCACGACTCCCGAGCGCGCGGTGTACCCGGCGCTCGGCTTCGACAAGCTCAAGCTCGCCACTTTGTACGCCGAGCTCGCCGAGCACCTGCTGCCGCACATTGCGGGGCGGCCGCTCACGCTCGTTCGCTGTGACAAGGGGGTCCGCGCGCCGGACGCGCTACGCGCCGAGTGCAAGTTTTTGCGTCACGAAGCGGGCTACCACCGCTGGGCTAGCGAGCACATCCGACGAGTTCACATTCAAGAGCAAAAGAAGGTGGGCGAGTATTTGGTCGTCGACACGCCCGAGGGAGTCGTGTCGCTCATCCAAGGCGACATCATCGAGCTCCACGCCTGGAACTCCACCGCCCTGCACTTGGAGACGCCTGACCGCGTCGTCTTCGATCTGGATCCCGGCGCCGGCGTCGAGTGGGCCCGAGTCCTCGCCGCCGCGCGGCGGCTGCGCGAGCACCTGGCAGCGCGCTCGCTAGAGAGCTGGGTCAAGCTTACCGGCGGCAAAGGCCTCCACGTCGTCGTTCCTTTTGCTCCAGAGCACGAATGGCCGGACGTTTACGCCTTCACCCGCGAGGTCGCGCTCGGCATGACGCGTGAGGATCCGGGGACCTTCACCATTGATTTCGCGAAGTCCGCGCGCGCGGAGAAGATCCTCATCGACTACAAGCGCAACTACCGGGGCGCCATCGCCGTAGCCGCGTTCTCCACACGGGCCTCGCCGGATGGCACCCTGTCGGTTCCCATTGCCTGGCGCGAGCTGAAGGCATCACTTTCGCCCCGGCAGTTCACGGTGCAAAACATCCTGGCGCGCTTGCGGAGGCAGAAGACCGACCCTTGGGCAGGGTTCTGGACGGCCAAGCAGAGGCTCTCGTTGAAGTGAACACGCGCGCGGCTACAGCCTGGGTGCACTCCAGGACCTGAGCCGCTTGGGGAGGACACGCCACTTTTCGTGCGGAGGACCAAGTAAGCGCGAGTCGGCGCTTGCCACGGGCGACCACCCGGCTACGGTCTCGGGCGGTGATTGCCGACCCGCTGCCGAAAGAGACCAGCGAACGCGCCTCTGGACCACGTGGCCAGCGCTGATCGTATGAAGCGACTGCTCGTTCGCGGTTGCCGGCTAGCTAGGGTCAGCCTCGTGCTTCTCACGACTCTGCTCGCGACCTCGTGGGGGGCGGAGCCGAGGCAATTGCTGCTGATTGCGGAGCCGGATGCGCCCCTGACCCTGCAAGTGACGGCAGAGCTCAAAACCATGGGTTTTCGCGTCGTAGCGGCAGCTGCGGACGAGACCGAAGGCGCGAGCTTACGCGCCCGCGCGGAGTCATTGGGAGCCAGCGCGGCGGTAGTGCTCGAGCCGCACGCCGGGGGGGTCAACCTGCGCGTTTACGAGAGGAGCCGCGGATCCTCGAGCGAGCAGACGATCGCCCAAAGGTCCACCGACACCGACTCAGGGCTCCTCGCCACCCAAGTGGTGGAGGCCCTGCGCGCTGCCTTGCTGGACGTGCAGTCAGGCCCGGCGACCGCGACTACGGACAAGCCCGATCCCGCCATGGCCAGCGCTGCAGAACCGGCGCTCCCCGCGCACCGAGACTGGCGTTGGTCAGTCGGCGTGGGTCCGGCGGCGTTCGTGGCCAGGAGCTCGACGGTGGGGGTCGAAGCGAACGTAGCCGTGCAGGCAACCAGCGTCGGTACCGTGGGTTGGGGGGGCCGATTGATGCTCCGCCTGCCCGTCGTGGCTCCGAGCCTCAGCGCAACCAACGCCACCGCAGACGTGACGACGATTGGCGTGGCACCGGTAGCCTTGCTCGAGCTGGCGCCCAGGTCTCGGGTTTCGGGAGATGTCGGCGCGGGAGCATCGCTCGATTGGCTCTCGGTGAAAGGCAAGGCCGAGCAGCCCCTCGAAGGGCGAGCCTCGCGAGCGATGGGAATTTCGCCGGTCGTGGCCGCGTCCCTCGGGTTTCACCTTTCTTCCAGGCTCGGGCTGCGCGCACACGCCATGGCGGGTTACCTGCTGCCGGTGACGACCGTCTCATTCGCGGACGACAGCCGTACGCGCTGGGGCGCCCCTTGGCTCTCTACCGGGCTTTGGCTGACCTGGAGCCATGGGTGACGACGGCGAGCTCGTGCCACCCTTTCACACGAGCAAAATGCAGCCCCTAGGACCCGAACGCCCTCGGCCGGGCACTGGACTGCTAGTGCCTCCTGCTCAGCGCGCCGCCGACCCGCCACCCTCGCGCGTACGAGGTCGGCCCCAGGCCGATACGACCCTCGCCTTCGCCGGTAGTGAGGCGCTCGTGGCCGGGCTGCAACGCGGGCAGCCGGAGGCCAAGGCCGCCTTCTTCGATGTGTACGAGCCGCACGCCCGCCGACTCCTGCTGAGCGTGCTGGGTCCCGATCGGGAGCTACCGGACATCCTGCACGAGGCCTTCGTGAGCGCTTTCCGCTCGGTGCACAAGCTGCGCGAGCCCTCCGCCCTGGGCCCTTGGTTTGCGCGCGTGACCGTCTACACCGCGCGCAAGGCGCTGCGCGCTCGTCGGCGTCGAGCTTGGCTGCGGCTCTTCGCGAGCGAAAGCGACGAGGCCGCCCACGAGCCGCTCGCGGCCGGCGATGCCGACACCACGCGCGCGGTCGCGGCCGCGTACGAGGTGCTTGGCAAACAGCACCCCGACGAGCAGGTCGCGTTTGCGCTTCATTACGTGCAAGGCATGACCCTCGCCGAGGTCGCGGAGGCGTGCGAGCTTTCACTCAGCACGGTCAAGCGACGCGTCAAGCGCGCCCGCGCGCACTTCCTGGCTGCCATCGGCCCAGACTCCACGCTCCAAGCGTGGACGGAGGAGGAACCATGACGAGCGACGACGACACCGCGGCCCGACGCGTCGGAAGCAGGCTGGCCGGCGCGCTTTCTGACGCCCACGAGGACCCTGCGGCGACGCGTCGCTTGCGTGAGCGCGTGCTCGCGTCTCCGCCGTCGGCGATCACCCTGCGCCCTGCACGGGTGCTGCTGGCGGCAGCGATGCTGCTGTGCGCGGGGGCGGCGGGCTGGTTCGCGTCGCGCTCTTCACTTTCGGCGACGCCGGTGTCGGCGCCGCTGCAGGTTTCCGCCAACCAGCCCGGCCCGGTAGAGAGGAGCGCGTTCATCTACTCCACCGCGGCGCGCCCCCTGGAGCTGAATTTCAGTGACAGCACTCGCTTCAGCGTGGCCGCGGGCTCCGGGGTACGCATACTGGCGCTGGACGATGCGGGGGCGCAGGTTGCGCTCGAGTTCGGAAAGCTCCACGCCAGCGTTCGGCATCGCCCTGGCGCACGATGGCGCGTCACTGCAGGTCCCTTCTCCGTCCACGTGATCGGTACGGAGCTGGACGTGCAATGGGAGCCAACGCAGCAGCGCATCGTGGTGCGAGTGCAGCACGGAAGGGTGCGCGTGGAAGGGTCGGGCATGGAGCCGCAAACGGTGGATGGCGGCGGTACGCTGAGCGCGCAAGGCTTCGCGCCGCCGCTGGTGGAAGTGAGCCGCGCCCAGGCCAGCACCGCACCCGTGAAGGCTCCGCAGGTCAGTGCCAGTGATTCGCCACCCGCGGCGCTCGAGCCGGCGCCGGCGCCGCCCCCCGTTAGCGGAGTCGCCTCACCTTCGACCGCGACCCCCAAGTCTTCGGCCTCGGGCGCGACGGCGAGGGCGCCTGCGTCGAACGACGTGCCGGCGGAGCTAGCCGCGCCCGCGCACGGTTCCGCTCCCACGTGGCGTGCCCTCGCGACCGCAGGCCGCTTCCGCCAAGCCCTCGATGCCGCATTGGCGGAAGGCGTTTGGGACGAGCTGCCGCGGGCCACGGCCGCGGATTTGCTGCTCCTCGGTAACACGGCGCGGCTCGCCGGCGAGTGGCCGCGCGCCGTGCAAGCCTTCACTGCCCTGCGCGAAACCTTCCCCCAGGCGGCCGGGAGCGGGCGCGCGGCGTTCTGGCTCGGCACCATCGCGTTCGACCGCAAGGGCGATTGGGATGAGGCCCGTCGCTGGTTTTCCACGTACCTGCGCGAAGAGCCCACCGGCGAGCTCGCTCGCGAGGCGCGCGGACGACTGCTGGAAATCATGAGCAAACGCGGAGAGCACGTGGCCGCAAGAGCCGCGGCCGTGGACTACCTGGAGCGCTACCCGCGTGGGCCGCACGCGGAGCTGGCTCGCTCCATGACCGCCCGCTAAGCGGCGCCGGTCAATCCGCCGGGGGAGCGTCTAGCGTGGAAAACGCGATATTGTCGTAAGAGATGCTCATCGGCCGCGCCGGGCCATGAAGCGTGTCCACCCCGATGGTCGTCTTGACGACGGTCGGCGCCTGAACGGGCGATACCGGGACGGGCCCGATCACTCGCTTCCCCTCCAAAGCCAGGCTCACCTCCCACGCCGAGCCGCGCTCCACGAGGGTAAGCTCCATCGTCTTCCACTCCTCCAAATCCGGCCGGACCGCCTCGTGCGCTTCAAAGGACCCAGGATTTCCCTCTCGCTCGTAGTGGGACTCCGAGATCTGAATCCAGCCTTGGATCAAATCCAGCCCCAGCTTCCAGCTTTGGTCCGCTCCCGCGTAGATGGAGACGAGTGTGAGATCACCCAGCCGGGAGTCGAAGTCGGTCACCCGAGCATCGAAACGCATCGACAGCCCCGACCCCGAGGAAGCGACATACTGGAGCTGGTGAAACACGCGGTCCTCGCTCGCGAGCTCTGGGGTGGGAAAAGTCAGGTAGCGAGAGCCGTCGCGAGAGCCGGGGCTCGCGGTGCTGAGTAGCGCGGGCTGGTTCGGGTCCGCATAGACGTTCGACCAATCTTCGTCGTAAGCGCGCTCGTCGTCGAAGTCCCGGCAGTAAAGCGTGCTCTCGGTCACGCTGTCCTTGCACCAACTCCCCTGTCGCTGCGCTACCGCCGCGAGGTCCTGCGAAGAGCAACCACAACTCGACGCGGCAAGCACGCTCAGCCAGCCAGCAACTTGCACGGTCCGGGTGCGCCTGGCTTCGCTGCGCCTTTCCAGCCTCAACGCTCGTATCGAACCACCGGGAGCCATGTTTCTCACTGAAGTGCGCGGCCAGCCTAGCATCGAGCCGCGGCGCGGCGCCTGCTCCGCCCCGCCCGAGCGAGCTTTTTACTGCCTCGCATGAGACCGGAAGCCGTACTGCGGGCACTTGAGTGCATGCGAGCCGTTGCGGGAGTAGCAGACACGACGGCCCCATCCACGCCGAGACGGGCGATGCGAGCTTCTCCGGTGCTCACGCGCGAGCAAGTCACGGCCATCTACTTGTGCGGGATGACCTTGGCGGGAAGCGACGTCGCCGAGCTTTCGCTCACCCTGCCCTTGGGTCGAGTCACGCTACTCCTTCGTCTGGACGAGGGCAGAGTCTTGCTGGCGCCGCCCGAAGACGAGCCGAGCGCGGCGCTCGTCTCCGCGCTGACCGCCTACCCCATGTTCTTCGCAACTGCGCCGGCGGCGAGCGCGGACTTGCCTGATCGCTGAAGCTACGAAGACGGCCAATTGACGAAGGACGAGGCCTGCGACGACGGGAGCCGCGCGGATGTAGATGCCTGCGGCTTCTCCTTGCCAACCTCACTCAGGTGGATGGCTGGGGCAACGCCGCCTGCTCGCTCGACAAGTCCCAGGTGTACGGGCTCCAGATCACGGCCGGTGCCGATCTCGATGTCGACCTATGGGTCGACCAGCTCGAGCTCTTCTGAAACGCAAAGCTTACCGCTAGCTACGACGGCGCTTCAGCTTGCCGCCGAGCAGACTCGCTTCCGCGGTGACAAGCTCCGTCAAATAATCCATGACGGCCCGGACCCGAGCGCTGTTCTTGACGTCGGGGTGAACGACGAGCCAAAGGTCGTGGTGGCCGATGACGCGAGGGAGAGCGCGCTCGAGCGCCGGATTCGCGTCCCCGCAGACGCAGGGTAACGCGCTGAGCCCGAGCCCCGCGACGACGGCCGCGGCCTGCGAAAGCAATGAATTGCAGCTGAGCACAGTGCTACCCAGCGCGCCATGCTCGGCGAGCCAGCGCGCTCCCACCGTCCCCGCCAGCTCGGGATCGAAGCCGATCACTCGGTGGCCGCGCAGGCGCCCCCTCGCCGTCGGTTTGCCGTGCCGGGCCAAGTAGGCGGTCGAACCGTAAACCGCCCAAGCCGCTTCCCCGAGCCGACGAGCGACCAGATTGGGTTCCTTCGGCTTCGTCAACCTCAGCGAAATGTCTGCTTCGCGGCGCGCCAGATTGACGGACTGGTTACCGGTGACGAGCTCCACCTTGATGCCAGGGTGACGGGCGTGGAGGACCGCCAGCTGCGGCACCAAAAACCAGACCGCCAAGCTGTCGGAAGCCGCGAGCCGCACCGGGCCAGAGGGAGTTGCGTCCCGACCGAGCAACTGGCGTTCGACCGCGATCGCGCGAGCCTCGAGCTCCTCGACCTGGCCATGCACGGCCTCCCCCGCCGCGCTCAGCAAATAACCTTCCGGAGTACGATCGAACAACCGCGCCCCCGCCGCGGCTTCCAGCGTCGCGAGCCGACGGCTCACCGTCGACTGGTCTACCTTCAACGAGCGCGCGGCGCCGGAGAGAGTCCGCGCGCGAGCCACCGCAAGAAAGACGACGAAATCGCTCCAATCGATCACCTATGCAAGATTGCATAACGAGGACGCGAAAGTACGGATTTTTGCAGCGTGCTCTCTCCATTACAGATGGGCTGATGGCTCAGCCTCTCCAGGCGCTTTCGAGGCGTCTTTTGCGTAGCACCCTCGTCGCCGCGGCCCTGCTCACGGTGGCCTCTTGTTGGCGCGCCGCCCGCGCCGCCGAGCCGCCGGACCCCTTGCGCACCGACGGCGACAAGTACCACCTCGTGCTCGAAAACACCTTCGTGCGCGTGCTCCGCTACCATGACGAGCCCGGCGCGGCGACGCGCCCTCATCACCACCCGTGCTTCCTTCTCTATGCTCTCGGCCCCTTCGAGCGCGAGCTCACCTTCGCCGACGGCGCGCGCCGAACCCGCACTTTCGAAGCCGGCGAAACGGCTTGGATGCCGCCGCAGTCGCACGCCGGTCGCAACGTGGGTCGCACCCCGACGGACGCGCTCCTCATCGAGCTCAAAGGCCCCTGCAGCTAGCGACGCGGCTCCCGCTGCCGCCACGCCAACCACGTTAGCAGACGCCGCCCTCTTCCGCTCGGCACGCCGCGGGAGGAAAGATGCTGTCCTTTCGGAAGGTGCTCTCTGGCTTGGCAAAAAAGTAGCCCTGATAGAGGTCCGCCCCAACCCGGGCGAGCGCGTCGCGCTCTCCCACCGTCTCCACTCCCTCGCACACGACCTCGATGCCCAAGTCCTGCTTGCAGACCGCGAGCATCGATCTGACCAAGCTGGCTTTCGACGGGGAGCCGTCTATGTCGCGGATCAGCGACATGTCCAGCTTCGCGATATCCGGCTCGAGCTGGCTGAAGCTCGCCAGGCCTGAGTAGCCAGCACCCAGGTCGTCGACCGCGATGCGAAAGCCGAGGCTCCGCAGCAGTGCTAGCCTGGCCTGCAAATCCTCGATACGGTGCAGCGATGCTCGCTCCGTGACCTCGAGCACGACTCGATGCGCGACAGCGGCCAGCGGCGAGCTGCGGGAGTACAGGCCGTCGTTCGTCAAATCCAGCGCGTGCAGGTTGACGAAGATCGACGCGCCCGAAGGCGCGGAGCCGATGCCCTCGGCCACCGCGGCTCGTATTCGTTGTCCCAAGTCGTGCACGCGGCCGAGGCGCTCTGCTGCATCGAACAGCAGGCCTGGGCGAGGGAGATCGGGATCGAAAGAACGGACGAGCGCCTCGTAGCCGTACACCCGCTGTGCGGGCCAAAGAACGATCGGTTGGTAGGCGATCCAGATTTGCTCGAGCGCGAGCTCGAAGCGCTCTTCGAGGTTGTCCAAGTCTTCCAACAGCCAACCGCCGGCCTCGCAGATACTGAGCGCTTTTCGCTTGAGCAGCGAGAGCCGATGCTGGGTTGCTGCCTCCCGCACGACCTCGACGAGCTGCTGGCTCTGAACAGGCTTCGATAGGTACCGAAAGCCACCGTGCTCCACGGCCAGGACGGCGGACTCGAGGGTTGGCACGCCGGTCACGATGATGACCGGTACGTCGAGATCCAGCTGACGAACGAGCTGCAACAGCTTGATGCCGTCCATGCCCGGCATGACGAGGTCGGTCACTATGACTTCGAACCGATGCCCCCGCGTCAGGAGCTCCAGCGCGTCACTGGCTTTCTCGACCGCGTGGACGTTCACGCCCGCTCTGACGAGGACCTTTTGGATCATCTTGCGGACGGCGTGGTCATCGTCCACGAGTAGAACTTCGTTTGGGCGTTTGATCATAGTGCATCCCGACGAGCCGCCCCGCCCCCTGCTACGCAGCCAGAACCGTTCACGATAGGCTCGTTGCCTCGGTCCGTCTACGACACTCACCGCCGATGGCGGCGCAGGTCGAGCAAGCTGCTACATGCCCGTAGGGTGTTTTGCGGACTTGGATCGCGACGGCATTGTCAGACCCGAGGCCGCGTGCCGTGCGGGCGACGCCGTCACGAGCGGAGGGAGTAGCGGACTTCGAATGGCAGCAAGCACACGTGGTCGAGGTCAGTTCGAACCGCTACCGCGTGACAACAACCCTCCGGAATTGCGGCGAGGCGAGGCCGCAAGGTGAGGCAAAACGGCGCCTCGAGCGATGCATTCGCCGAGCTTTGTCACGAGGCAGCCGTAGGCACGCGCTTTGCTGTGGCGCGCATCATGAACGCTCCTGGATTGGTGGATTCGTGAAGATTCAAGCTGGTTGCGACATACAACTGAGCGCGCCGAGCCCTGCGCCGCTCGTTGCCATGCTCCGTCCTCGGAGCGGAGCGGCGCAGTGGATCATCAGTGAGCGCTACGCCTTCGAACCGTTCGTGCAGGCGGTCGAGTACGTGGACTCGTTCGGCAACCTTTGCCAGCGCATGACCGCGCCCGCAGGATCCTTTCGCATCCACACGGAGGTGCTGATGGAGGTCTCCGAAGCGATTGCGGTGGACCCTGGTGGCGGCCCGACCCCCATCGAGGACTTACCGGACTACGCGCTACAGTTCCTATTGCCGAGTCGGTACTGCCCTTCGGACACGCTAGAGAACGTAGCTCGGGACGTCGTTTCTGGCGCGAAGCCCGGATACGATCAAGTGGACGCCATTCGCGAGTTCATCCGCCGAAATATCGAGTACCGCTCGGGCTCGAGCAATGGCTCGACTTCCGCTGTGGACACGCTCCGCGACAAGGCCGGAGTTTGCCGCGACTTCTCCCACGTTGGCCTGTCGCTCTGCAGAGCGCTGCGCATTCCAGCTCGAATGGTGGTCGGCTACCTGCTGGGTCTGAAACCCATGGACCTGCACGCGTGGTTCGAGGCGTTCGTAGGCGGGCGTTGGTACGCGTTCGACGCGACCCAACCCGAGCCTCGCGGCGGACGCATTCCGATTGCGTACGGCCGGGATGCCGCTGACGTCGCGCTCATCACCGAGCTCGGCCCGCTGAAGACCGACAGCATGCACGTTTGGGTCCGCGAGGTCGAGTCAGCCGGCCTTGCCGGATGACGAAGCGCCGCTCGTTTTTTTCCTGACCGCGTGGTTGGATCCAGATTGGGGTCAATGTCCGCGTTTCTGAGGGTTCGGGAACTCCTCACGTGCGGAAACGATGGGCGTGGTAGTCATGCGCCTTGACCGCGTCCTTGGACCACGGCCCGAAGAGCGAGCACCGGGGCTCCATCTATCCCGGTGGCGCACGTGCCATCCGCGCCTGGGTCGTGGACGACAGCCCACTCCAGCTGGAGGCGGCGCGCGCTGCGCTCGCCGAACGCTGCGAGGTCACGGTGTTCCTCAGCGGCTCCGCGGCACTCGAGCAATTGTCCATGAGCGAGAAGCCGCCGGACGTGTTCGTGCTGGACTGGAACATGCCAGAGATGACTGGCGCGGAGGTCTGTGCCTTCCTTCGCACCAGCTCCGACGCCGCGAGCTTGCCAATCCTGGTGCTCACCGCCACCACCACACGCGAAGGCGTGCAAGACGCCCTGTCCGCGGGCGCCAACGACTTCGTCCGGAAGCCGTTCGTGGCGGAGGAGCTGCAAGCTCGAGTCGAATCACTCGCTCGAACGAAGCTGCTACACGCCAAGCTGTTGACCGCCGAAAGGCTCATGAAGGTGGAAGCAGAGTTCCGAGAGCGCTTCATCGGCATGCTCGCTCACGACCTCCGGCAGCCTCTGAACACCGTGTTCATGGCGAGCCAGCTCCAGCGCGCCGCCTCCGCAGAAGGCCGTAAGTTTGCTGACATGCAGCTCCGCGCCGCCCAGCGGATGAAGCGGATGATCGGCGAGCTCTTGGACTTCACCAGGAATCGCCCTGACACGGGCTTGCCCCTGGACCGACGGCCCGTGGACTTCGCGGCGGTGGCGTCCGCCGTCGTCGAGGAGATTCAAGTGGCAAACCCGCAGGTGGACCTCCACCTCTCTATCGACGGGAATTGCGAGGGCACGTGGGACAGCGACCGCTTGGCCCAGGTTTGCAGCAACCTGATAGGCAACGGCATCGAGCATCGCATCCCGGAAACGCCCGTCTCCGTGATGCTCCACGGCTCGAAGTCCGAGGTTCTGCTGGTGGTCAGCAACCGGAGCGAGCCCATTCCGGAGAGCGCTCTAGGGGCACTCTTCGCCCCCTTTCGACGCGGCGTCGGCAAGGCGTCGACCGGCGGCCTCGGTCTCGGCCTGCACATCGTCAGCCAGATCGTGACAGCGCACGGGGGCACCGTGTCGGCAGGCAGCGACCAGCACGGGACGCACTTCCGCGTGACGCTACCGAAGGCCTGAGCTCGACCACGCCGTCGGCGGCTCTCCGCGGCGGTCCGTCAAAGCCAGAGCGTCGCGCCCTCCACTGCGGCAGCCGCGCCGACGTACTTCAGAGCCGCGTCGTTCGGCAGGCCTTGCGCCGTCACGAGCACGTGGCCGCGCAGCGTTCGCCCTAGGTACAGGCGCAGGCCGGACAGGTTCTGCGCCTGGTGTTGCATCAGCTTGGGGTCCAGCAACGTGAGCAGGCCGATTTCGATGCGAACGCCGAACGGCAGCAATCGGTTCTTGATGCGGCCGAGCAACTGATTGGCGAGCTCGCGCGCCCAATCCATGCGCACCGAGGTGGCCTCCTGCCCTTTCATCTGCTCGAGCAGGGCCGACGGTAGAGAAAGAGTCAGTCGACCTGCGACACCGTCGCTGCTTCGGAAAGCGGCCGCCGCCGAAACCTCGGGAGTCGGCGGCGCCGGGAGAGCCGAGCGGGGCAGAGGTGCGACAGCCACCTCATAGGCGTTGAAAAGGTCTACCAGTGCCCCCTGGACCAACGAGTCGACCGAGACCCGCACCCCCGACTTCGGCTCACCGAACGGGGGCGGGCTCGGAGCTCGCGAAGCGGGCAAGGAGCGCATCTCCCATGCGTGGCGGTGCCCCACGTTCTTTATGATCGGATCCGAACCCGCTCGATGAAATGGACGTCGGGCGCCTGCGTCGTGATCGTTCCGATGCCGGCGTGCATTAAGCGGTGGGTTCCCCACCCCGGGTGACCACCGACGAAAAATGCTCAAATCCCGAATAGCGCGTGAACCGTCGTCTCGCTCCCGAAGGGCAGGAGCATTGCACGTGCTTGCAGCTGCCCTGCTGGTACCGGCTTTCGGCTGCTCCGCGGGGTCGGAGGGCGGCGCGCCGATGAAGCCCGGTGCGGGAGGCAGCGGCAGCGGAATAGCGGGCTGGCTCGGTCTCGCGGGCGCGCTAAGCTCCGGCGGGTCCGGGCCGGGCATCTCGTTGGGCGGCGCCGCTGGCGGGTCGCCTGTCGGCCCGTGCGACTCGGACGGATGGCGCTGCAAAATCGCGGACTGCACGGGCCAGTCGCCGACGACCGTCCGTGCGACGGTGTACGATCCGGCGGGAGTGACGCCGCTCTACAACGTCGCGGTGTACGTGCCGAACGAGCAGGTCGCCCCGATCGCGCCGGGCGCGACTTGCGAGACCTGCGCTACGCCGGTATCCGGCTCCCCCATCACCTCGGCCCTGACGAACGCTCGCGGCGAGTTCGTTCTGGATAAAGACGTTCCGGCCGGTCTGAACGTGCCGCTCGTGATCCAGGTCGGTAAGTGGCGCCGCGTGATTCAGTTACCAGAGGTGAAGCCGTGTCAGGAAAACACGTTCACGGACGCCGAGCTGATGCGCCTGCCTCGCAATCAAGCGGAGGGAGACTTGCCCAAGATCGCGCTCGTCACCGGCGACGCTGACGCGCTCGAGTGCTATCTGCGGCGCGTCGGCATCTCGGACAGCGAGTTCACCAATCCGGACGGCGCAGGCCGCGTGAATCTCTACGAAGACACGGGCGCAGCTTCTTACGAAGCCGGAGGCAACTTCCCCGCCGCGACCTCGCTGTGGGATTCGCTCGACGCGATGAAGCGCTACGACATCCTGCTGTTCGCCTGCAGCGGCTCGGACGACGCGACGCGCGAAGGCATCACCGCCGAGCAGAAGGCGAGCTTGAAGACGTACTTGGACGGCGGCGGCCGCGCCTTCCTCGAGCACTATCACGACACGTGGCTACGCGGAGGCAACGAGGATGCCTCGCTCGAGGCCGAGCTGATGTATCAGAAGACGCCCTTTCCAGCGATGGCGACCTGGCTGCCGCCCGGCGACTTCGATTATCAAGCCGGGCACCCTGGCGCCTTCGCACCGTACACGGTGGACGTGAGCTTTCCGAAGGGGCAAGACTTTGCGGACTGGTTGCAGTTCGTGGGCGCCAGCCCCAGCGGCCTCGGCAAGGTGGAGCTGTACGACGTGAAACACCCCGCCATGTCCACCCTGCCCCCCTCACAGGGCTGGATTTCGGACGGCACGGGCGTGCCTTACTTTTCCTTCAACACGCCGCTCGAGTCCGCTCCTGAAGCGCAATGCGGCCGCGTGGTGCACACGGGCATTCACGTCGGCGTCGAGAAGCTCAGCGACGACAAGAGCGCGCCCTTCCCTGGTGGCTGCGCGTCGAACCCTATGACCGCTCAAGAGAAAGCGCTCGAATTCCTTTTGTTCGACCTTTCGTCGTGCGTGATGACGACCGACGAGAAGCCGAGACCGCCAGTCGTCGTCAAGTAGCGCCACCGTCCCTGAGCTCACGACGGGTCCAGCAGCGCGGGCACTAGCAAGGCCGCCACGTTCTGCGCGAAACTACCGCTCATGGTCTTGCAGAGCCCGCGTGGCAAGGAATTCCGGCTCCTGAAAGCGAAGCTCACCGGTGCTCTATTGCTAGTAGCCCTCTTGGGAGGCTGTGGCGGCGAAGCGCGGCCGAGCCAAATGGGCAGCCCGTCGCCGCTGAGCGGGCTGTGCCAGTCTCCCGATCAGGCCGGGTGTGCCGAGTGCTGCGTCGAGCAACCGGGACCCAGACCCGAGGACCTGGTCTGTAACCGCCGAAGGGCTGCTGATGCTCGCGTCGCGGCACAGGGCACGCCCGAATACGGCCAAGCGGTGTTCCTCAAGTTAGGTCCATGTTCGGCCGCTTGCCGGCCGTGCGCGGCATGCACGTCGGACCGCAGGAGGAGTTATCAGCTCTTGCTGTCCAAAGGTTGCGACTGCCTCGACCCGTTCGTCCGCGACGCCACGAAGAGCATCGACCCTTGTTTCAGCGATGGCTGTGGCTGCACCTGTAGTCAGCTGAGCGAGCTGAGTGAATGCGGGCCGCCTGCCTGAAGGCCGCGCCTCGTCAGGGTGTTTGCACGCAGCCGCTGCATTCGGGAGCGAACCAGTCAGTGAAGCCCGCGCCCAGCGCACTGGAGGCAACGGTTACGGACGTATTCGCAAGCGGGTTCGTGATGGCGTAAACCGTATCTTCCGGTCCCCCTTTGCCTGCTTGCTCGAAGCGGCAGTCCACGAAGCCGAGGTGCCCGGTACCCGGGGACGGCGGCGCGGGCGAGAAGCTAAGTGACCTCAAGGATATCGCGGCGGAGGTGACGGGCGTCTCGCTCGGAGCAGGGGCGAACGCTAGCAAGCTCGTACGCGTGATCTCGACGTCGTGGGGGGCGGTCCAGGAAGTGAGCAGGCCGGGCGGACCCAGCGCCAGCACCGAGTCCTCGATGCGCACGCTGCCTCCCTGCGCATCGAGGCGGAACGTGGGTTCGGTCATCGTGAGTCGGCGCAGGCTCACGCGCGAGCCTTCGCTCACTTCGACTTCGACGTCACCGGCACCCGCGTGCACGTCTTCCAGCTCCACATCGACTCGATAGCTGTCGCCGAACGCCGGTAGACGAGCGCCGAGCCATAAGCCCGTGCCTTGGCTGGCCGTCGCGTCGAGGTCCCGAACCCGGAGCACCGTCTCCCCGCCGTACAGGGTCAAGGCGTCGCGCCACAGCTCGCTCGCACCCAGGTGACACACGGTCACTTGGGAATCGGGCCCCACGAACAGACCGCTACTGGTACCCGAAGTCAGGGCCACTCGCTCCAGGGTCGCGCGCACCGTGCCGCCTTGCTCCGGGTCGCCGCTGACCACGACGAGGTGCGCGTCGTCGAGCTGGTGGTCACGGTACGCCCCCTGCTCTTCCCGTTGCCCATGGATGGTGAGACCTTCCACGAGGGTGCGCGGCGATGCCTCGGTTCCGGCGTGCTGGACACGCAACGATACGGTGGTGGCGGCCGAAAGGGCAGGGCGATGCCAAGTGACGCCGTGGGCCGACAGCGTCGTTCCCGGGCTCAGGCTCACGCTCGAGATCTGGTAAGCGCCGGGCGCCATCACGACGACGGCGCGCCCCAGCTCGGCCGCATGATCGAGCGCGGCCTGCAGCGCGGCACTCTGCTCATCCGCAACGCCGGGGCGCACTCCCCATTCGCTGGCGTCCAAGACTGCCGAGCGATCGTTGTCGGCGATCGCGATTTCGACCGTGCCCAGGGGCGTGACCGAGGGGCCGCCGGCCGCTTCGAAGCGGAGCTCGAAGCGCTCATCGCGCTCGGCCAGGTCATCGTCCGCGATCCAGATGGGGACGAAGGCCTCGCTCGTCCCCGCCATCCACTCGACGCGACCATCGGCCGCCCCGAAGTCCGGCTCCTGGCAGTCGTCTTGGGCGTCGATGCCGACCAGATGGTAGGCGAGGGAAAAATCCCGATCACGAGGTTGGGCGAGTCTTACTGGAACTTCCACGACGCCGGCGCTCTCGTCGATCCTGAGCCGAGGGCTGACGATCGCCTCGCCAGGGATGAAGACTTCATCCGTCAACGGGGCGCAAGCGCAGAGGACGAGCCCTATCACGGCAGCGGAGGCTTGCTGCCCGCATGCCATCATGGTCCGCCGAGCTCATGCAGTCGTTTGGCGAACAGCGGCGCTTCGAAGCCGCCCGGGTGCGCGGCGAGGTATTGCTGGATGGCGCGGCGCTCTTCCGCACCGCGCCCGAGCGCGCGCAGCGCCCGCGCTTTGCCGGCGAGCGCTTCCGGTACGAGCGCTCCACCATCGCGCAAATAGGCTTCGAATCGGCCAAGAGCGCGCTGCGAGCGGCCCAAGTCCAGCTCTAGCTTACCCATCGTCACGAGCACGGTGCGAGCCTCGGCGCTCGCCGGATATGCGGCGCGGAGCTGCTCGTACAAGGTCAACGCTTGGCGCGGTCTGGATCGAGCAAGCTCGCGGCGCGCCAGCTGTAGAAGCGAGCCTGGGCTCGGATTTTCTGCAGGGATAGCCGCTGCCGCCGGGGCGCTACCTACCGGCGGCGGCGTGAGGCTGCGCCTTTCGCCAGCCACGACTTCGGCCCAAACCGTGCTCTCAGCGCCGCCCGCGTCGCGCCAGCCGATGCGATGGGTACCGGCGCTGGCCAGGGTCTGCAGTGGCAGCGGCAACGACTCTCCCTCGTCGATGCTCGCAAAGAGGCTCCCGGAGAGCGGGGCGGCGAGCTCGAGCACACCGAGGGCGGTGCCCGACCAGGGCCGAGGCGCGCTCAGCGCGAGCAGGCGCGCTTCTTCACTACGGCCCACGACGGCCCGGACCGATGTCGCCGATGGTGACGGAAAGCTCACACGTGAATGCGCGTCCACGAGCGCTCGTTCGCTGGAGCCGCGGGTTACCTCCACCGTCCCTTCGACCACGATGACGTCGGTCTCGTCGCCCTCGCGCCGGACCGCGTACGTCGTGCCGTGTGCCAGCGCGGCGACATTTTCGGTCAGCAAGGAGAACGCGCTCCCCGGAGCTCGTCGCGACAGGGTCGCCAGCGCGGTCCCCCGCTCCACGCGCAGCCGGATGCTCGCGGCGGCGAGCGATTCGAGCTGGAGCGTGGTGTGAGCGCCAAGACACACGTCGATACCAGGATCGATCGTGAGACACGCTCGACCCTCCCCTGTGGTGACCGTTTCCCCTTCACCCAAAGGGTTCTGCCCAACGCCCGTGCGCCGCCCCGTGACCTCCGCTTCCCCCGCAGCGAGCACCAGCTCGGCGCGGGACAAGCTCTCGGGGGTGGGGGCTCGAAGCGCGGTGGGCGGGACCACGGGAGGCGGGCGCGAAGGGCCGCTCGGCCAGAGGGCAACCAGGCTCGCGGCTGCGAGCAGCAGACCGGGCGCGGCGATGGATGCGGCGCGCCAGCGCGGGCGGTGTGGCGGCGACGCTTCCGGCGCGCTTTCGTTGACGGTCGTCACGAGGCGAAGGCGGGGTGAGCCATGGATCGCGTCGAGCGCGCGCCCGACCACGGCCGGCGGGGCTGGAGTTTCGGGGGCGGCACCACGCGCACGGATCTCCTCGAAGATCTCGAGCTCCCTTCGGGCAAGGGCGTCGTGCAAGGCGTAGGCAAGCCGCTCCTGCTCTTCCTCCGCGCTCAATGGCTCCCCACTTGCCCAACGCGACTGCAGCTCGTTCCAGCGGCCCTCACGACTTTTCATCGCTGGTACCTCCGCTTCTGCGAGCCTCGGCGCGTAGCAGCTTCTGGAGCTGCTTGCGCGCCATGACGAGCCGATCTTTCACGGTTCCTGGCCGAGTGCCCGTAAGCTCCGCGACCTCCTCGACCGTGTACTCCAGCGCGTGATGGAGCACGAAGGCCTGAAAGCGATCGTTCGAAAGACGACCAAGCAGCGTATCCAGGCTCACCTCCTCCACCGGGCTTCGAACCGTGGGAGCGCCCCATGGCAGCAGGTCTGCCGGCACCCAGCGCTCGAGCAGGCCTCTGCGGCTGCTTTCACGGCGCGCCGTGCGCAGCGTGGTGCGGACCGTCACCCGGTCAGCCCAACGCTCGAGGCTCGTGGCCACGCGGAAACTCCCCGCACTTTTGAGAATCTCGATGAGAGCGGCCTGAGCCGCGTCATCCGCGTCGGCCGCGCTTCGGCACAAAAGTCCGGCCACTTTACGGACGCGCGGGGCAAGCCGTTGGGCGACCACGCGCTGAGCGGAGGGGTCGTTCGCGGCTACGGCAGCCATGAGCTCCACATCGGCTTGCGCGTCGGGTGAAGTGACCAAGCTCTCAACTCGATCCCTCATGTCTTCGCCGCGGGCGGGGCGGTCGGAAAAGGGGTGACTTTTCATGGTAGCGACGTCAGTTCGTCGCTATCTCCAGGCCGAGCTGAGTGAACGCCACCGCGGGCCAAACGGTTTCGGACCAGGAGCTCTCAGCGCTTTGCGCCGTAAACTGCAGACGCCGGCCGAAGTAGAGGCCGCCCGCAACGAGCTCGACGGAGAGCGGGCGAAACAGGGTGCGGCGCAGCCGGAGGGCAAGCACGCCCCCGAACCGGTAAAGCGCGCGCGGCTCTGCGGCCACCACTCCGATCGCAGGCGTGGCGTCATGACGCCCGACCCGTTCCCCCACGAAGCCAGCTTCTGCCGCGAGCGAGAACATCGGTGAGCGGAGGACAGGCCCCGCGGCGATGCCGACGGAAGTGCGCGTGACGCGAAAGTCCCCGAGCGGGCCGCCGATTGAGGTCGGCAAGAACGCAGTGCCGAACGCGCGTGCCTCGACGCGCTCATCGAAGGTCAGGCCTAGCGCCATCGCGATGCCCTGCATCGTCGGCGCAGTCGGCGAGAACGTGGCAACACTCATGCCGACCTGCCCTCGGGCTTGCCAGGAAGCGCGGGGCTTCGAGGCGACTGGCTGCTCTTTCTCGTGCCGGTCCGCAGCCGCTGGTGGCGATGACGGCGTGGGCGCCCCACCGACGACGGCGGCGAGCGGCATGGACGCCACCTCGAGCCCCTCCTGCAGGGCGCTGGCTGCAGAAACCGCGATGCTAGCGACGGCCTCGATGCTGGCCGCGTCATCGCGTAGGCCGCCAGGCAGTGCACGGACGATGGCTCGGCCACGCGCAGCGTCGATGATGACTAGGCGCCAGCCCTGCTCACTGCGCCCGTCGAGCAGGATGGCGACGAGCACGGCTCCGGAACCAGTCGCCTCGCGCGCCCACCCGGAGAGGGGCTCGGCCGGCTGCCGCTCGATGAGGGAAAGACTCATGCCCCGGAGCTCCGCCCGGAGCAGCGCAACGAGGCTGGCGTGCACGGCCTGAGCGCCGATGCCGATCGTGCCGAAAACCAACTCGGTCCGCACCGGCGTCATCTCGGAGGGTGGTGGCTCTGCCCGCGCCTCCGCTGCGACCAACCAAACGGCAGCGAGCAGCAGCGCCATCATTGTCCGAATGTAAGGGCGCGATTTCAGAGAACCTCATCGAGAATCGACGCCGCTCCGGGTGATTGCCTTTTGACGCGTTGGTGCCGTGCGGAGCCAGCTTTTTCCGGGCGGATGGACTCGGTTGATATGTCCAGCAGCGCCCTGGACCTTCCACGCCGCGGATGCTTTTTTGATCATCGGTCACTTTTCCAGCGCTCGGTGCGCGGCAGACGTTCGGCTAGCCTGCTCGATGCGACCCGAACAAAGGTCCGACCGTGGGCGTCCGTCACGTCCATCTGAGCTCGAATGGACACGCCCAAGAGCTCCGTCAAACATCAGCAGCTACGCACTTCGACGCAGCGCAGCGTCGTCACTCTGGCGCTGGCGGCAGCAGCGGTGCTTGCTGCTACCGGTTGTGCCGACGCGCCGCCCGCATCCGGCGCGGACGGCGGTTCTCCCGGGCAAGCCGGTCAGGGCGGTTCCAGCGGAGCGGCCGCGGGCGGCACGGGACCGATGCCCAGCGGTGGCAGCCAGGCGACGAGTGGAACCGGCGGAGGTAGCGGCAGTCCGGCCGCAGGCGGTACCGCGGCCACCGGCGGGCAAGGAGGAACCGGCGGAGCTAGCGCCGGCTCCAGCGCGGGAGGTGCGGCCGGCGGAGTGGGGAGCGGCGGCGGCGGCAGCGGCAGCGCTGGTGCGAGCGGAACCGCGGGTAGCGGCGGCGGAGGCGGTGGCTCAGCCATGGGCGCGTGTTCCCCCGCGCGCGCTCACGCCATGGGCACCTCGACCGTCAACCTCCAGTCAGGGGGCATGAGTCGTAGTTACCTCCTGCACGTTCCTCCGGGGTACGACGGCGAAAAGCCGCTGCCCCTCGTGCTGGATGTGCACGGCTACACGTCCTTCGCCAGCGAGCAAATGATGCGCAGCAAGTGGGACAAGATGGCGGACAAAGAGGGATTCGTTCTCATCGAGCCAGAGGGCGTCAACAAGTCCTGGAACGCCGGCAGCTGCTGCGGTGGCAATAGCCAAGACGACGTGAAGTACTTCCGCGACGTGGTAGCGAAGGCGACGGCGGAGCTTTGCATCGACAAAAAGCGCGTTTACGTCAGCGGGCACTCGAACGGCGGTGCCATGACGCACCGCTTGGCTTGTGAGGCCGCGGACATCTTCGCGGCGGCCGCGCCCGTATGCGGGTGGATGACCATCAGCAACTGCAATCCGTCGCGTGCCATTCCGATCCTCTCGATTCGCGGGCTGAACGACGGCACCGTGAAGATCGAGGGCGCGGACGCCGACATCAACGAGTGGCTGTCGAACGACAAGTGCGCGAAGGACCAAGTGACGACGAGCGGCGTTTGCAAGACTTACAAGACCTGCGAAGCCGGAGCTCAGGTGATGGACTGCCGCCCGCGCGGGGGGCACGACTTCTTCTACGCCAACAACCCCGACAACTACTTGGTGCCCGACAACGCTTGGCCGTTCTTCAAGCAGTTCTCGCTGCCGTAACCGCTACAGGCTCGAGAAGAACGACCACACGCCTTTCGAGGCGAAGTTCGGCCACACGTGGCCGTCGTCGTGCACACACCAGGTCACCGGCGCCTTGGAGCATTGGTAGGCAACGCACGGGCTCGGAGAGGTCGGCGTCGGAGCCCCGCTGCAGCCATTGGTCTTCAACCAGATGTCCCGAGCCGCCTCGCCCGACGCAAACTTGACCAAGGTGTCATTCGTGGCGTGCGCCATCCACGCCGGAACCGGCGTAGCGCAGCTCTTGGTTCCGTCGAAGAACGCCCCCGCCATGGGCGCGAACGCGCGCAGCTTGCTGCCGCGGCTGCACGCGAGCGAGTTGCTCATCATCCCGCCGAAGCTGTACCCGGTGCTGAACACGCGCGCTTCGTCGACGCAGTATTCGCTGGAAATGGACGCGAGCAGCGCGTCGAACAGCTTCATGTCTGCGCCATCCGCCGCGAGATCCCAGCCGCCGTTCAAGCCGTTCGGGTAGACGATGATCGCGCCGTCCCCGGTGACGGGCTCGAGCTTGTAGTACCGCCGTGACTCCGCACCATCAGCGCCGCTCGAGTGCCACGCGAAGATGAGCGGAATGGGCTTCTTCGAGTCGTAGCCGCTTGGCACGAAGAGCACGTACGTGCGCGACTTTCCGTTCACTTGAATGGTTAGGTTTCGCGCTCCCTTGGGCGCCGCCGCGTTGCTGCAACCAGCAGCGGGATGCCCTCCGCCGCCGGAGCCCGCAGCTCCCGCGCTGCCGCTCGTTCCTGAGCTCCCGCCGGTCCCCACGCTGCCGCTTACGCCAGCCGCGCCCCCTCCCCCGCTGAATGCGCCACCGCCGCTGGCTGCGCCGCCGCCGCTGGCTGCGCCGCCAGTCGTGGCGCCCGCACCTCCGCTTGCGCCAGCCGAGGAGGAGCCACCACTCGCCCCCGAGCTACCGCTTGCAGGCAGCCCTCCTTCGCTGGATGCCCCCTGTCCCCCTGCAGGCAGGGCGCCGCCGCCGCCGACTGTCCCGTGCGTGGGCGGCAGGCTGTCGTCGGAGCAGCCTGCGGTCAACGCAACGACAAGAGACGTGTATTGCAGGTAGCGGGTGGGGCTCGGCATGGGTTTCAAGTCCCTGATGGCGACCAGGAGCTCGAGCTGGTCGGAGCAATCGGCGAATGCAGCCGCGCTCGCTGAGACAACCCGACGACTGTTCAACGGGGGGCAAGTACTCCGGGAAGTGCCCCCTTTGATCGGTGGGTTCATGTTGCCGACGCCATCGATCCGTCAACTCCTCTTTGTGCTAGCGCTCGTCGGTGCCAGTTGCACCTCCTCCTCGGGTAGCGGTGGCCCGGATGGCGTCAGCGCCGGTGGAGGCGGAAGCAGCGCGACCACTGCTGGCGCCGCGCCGACCGAGTCCGGCGCCGCCGGGACTTTCGGCGCCGGTGCTAGTACGCAGAGCGGCAGCGGAGGCGCTGGCAGCAGCGGCGGAGGCGGCGTCGCTTCGACCTCAGGAGCCGGGGGCGTGGACGCAGGTGGCACTGCGAGCAAGCCGCCGATGGGCGTGGGGACGCAGCCCTGGCCGGCGCCACTCACCGAAGCCCTGACCGGACAGTGGATTTGGCAGAAGGACAATGGACCAGCCAACACCTGGTCGGCGTTCCGAAAGAAGCTCACGCTCGCGCGGGTGCCTGACACGGTGCGGGCGCTGATAGCCGCGGATTCGAAGTATTGGCTTTGGATCAACGGCAAATTGGTGGTGTTCGAAGGCGGCCTCAAGCGCGGACCGAATCCGACCGATACCTACGTGGACGAGGTCGATATCGCGCCTTACCTCACCGCCGGCGACAACAGCATCGCGGTCCTGGTCTGGTACTTCGGCAAGACTGGCTTTTCACACCAGAGCAGCGGCAAGGGAGGCCTGTTCTTCCAGGCGGACGCCGAAGATACGTCGATCGTCACCGACGGCAGCTGGAGGGTGCGAGCCCACACCGCGTATGGGCCTCAGACGTTGACCGCCCCCAACTACCGCTTGTCCGAATCCAACGTCGAGTACGACGCCCGAAAGGAAATCGGTGAGTGGACCGCGACGACCTTCGATGACGCAGGCTGGGCTAGCGTTACCGTCAAAGGGGCGCCGCCGGTGGCGCCTTGGGGGCAGCTGTGGCCTCGCGGCATCCCGCTGTTTCGGCATTCGGCCATCAAGGAATACGAAAACCAATCGGCCTTGCCCACCGCAGGGACCGGCGGAGTGATTCGCGCGCGGCTCCCCTACAACGCGCAAGTCACGCCCTACCTCCACGTGAGCTCCGCCAGCGCGGGGGCAGTCATCACCATGAAGACCGATCGCACGGACGAAAAGGGCGGCGCCTCCGTCCGCGCGCGCTACGTCACGCGGGCGGGAGAACAAGAGTACGAGTCGCTCGGATGGATGAGCGGCAACGAGGTTCAGTACACGATCCCGACCGGAGTGCAGATCCTCGGCCTCGGGTACCGGGAGAGCGGCTACGACGCCGACCTATCTGGCAGCTTCAGCAGTAGTGACAGCAAGCTGAACACGCTGTGGACCAAGGCGCAGCGAACGCTGTACCTCAACATGCGCGACAGCTACTTCGACTGCCCAACGCGCGAACGAGCCCTCTGGTGGGGGGACGTGGTGATCGAGCTGGAGCAGTCCTTCTACGCGCTGGACCGCCGCGCCGATTTTTTGAGCCGCAACGGCATCAACACGCTCATTGGCTGGCAGCGTGAGGACAAGACGATGTCCGCCCCGGTGCCTGGAAACTACGACACCGAGCTGCCTGCGCAGATTTTGGCGTCGATAGGCAGGGCCGGGTTCTGGACCTACTTCCTGCATTCAGGGGACCTCGCCGCCATCACCGCGGCCTACCCGCACGTGAAGTCGTACTTGTCGCTGTGGAAGCAGAGCGACAGCGGGCTGGTCGTCCACCGCCCAGGCGGCTGGGACTGGGCGGATTGGGGGACCAACATCGACGTCCCCCTGCTCGACAACGCTTGGTACTTCATGGCTTTGGACGGAGCCGCGCGGATGGCGGAGGTCACCGGAAATGGCCCGGACGCGGGCGCGTACCGCGAGAAGATGGCTGCGCTGAAGGTGGCGTTTCGCAAGGAGTTTTGGAACAGAAAGCGATTGGCGTCTCCGGGCCACTCGGGCCCTCCCGACGATCGCGGCCACGGGCTAGCGGTAGTCGCAGGCCTGCTTGGCGCGGAGGACTGGCCCGCGGTCAAAGCGGTTCTCGCGACCAGCACCCATGCGAGCCCCTACATGGAAAAGTACGTCTTGGAGGCTTACTTCCGAATGGGGGACGCTTCGGGCGGCTTGGCTCGCATGCGCTCACGCTACGCCACCATGATCCAGAGCTCGTCGACGACGCTCTATGAGCACTGGGATCCTTCTGAAGGCACGCTCAACCACGCGTGGTCAGGGGGCCCGCTCACGCTCTTGTCCGAGCTCGTCGCTGGGGTTGCGCCCACGAAGCCGGCCTATGAAACGTTTCAGATCCTGCCCCAGCTCGGTGACCTCTCCAGCGTGAAGGCCTCCGTTCCCTCGGCCAAGGGAATCATCGACGTCGATATCACGTCCAAGGCCGGGCAGTTCACGCTCACGCTCACGTCGCCGCCGGACACGACCGCCACCATCGGCATCCCGACCGCGCCATTCTCGGGCGGCGCCGCCGCAATGGTCGTCTCCGTCAATGGCAGCGACATCCTGGCTGGCGGAGCGTTCACGCCCGGCGCACAGGGGCTCACCTACGCCGGTGAGGAAGGCGGCTACGTCAAGCTGACAGCGGCGCCCGGGACCTGGAGCGTCGTCGCGCGCGGACCGGCGGTGCCATGAGCCGCTCGTGCTGGTGGAGGAGTCAGCGCGGCGCTCACGGGCTCGAGCACGCGCAGCACGTGGCCTTACTGGTGTCGGCGCTTGCTTGTAGCAGCGCCGAGCCGCCTGACAACGGTGGTAGCACCGCGAGCGGCGCCACCGCAATCGGTGGGGCGAACCCGGGCGGCGCTGGCGCGGCCGCAGGAGGCCTCGGCTCGAGCTCAGCCGGCGGCGTCGGGGGCACCGGCTTTGGAGGCGCACTGGGCGACGGCGGTTCTTCGCCTTCGACCGCGGGCTCTAGCTCCAGCGGCGGCACCGCCGGAAGCAGCGGCGGCACCGCCGGAAGCATCAGCGGCACTGCGGGTAGTGGCAGCGGCGCTGCAGGTAGTGGCAGCGGAGCCGGGTCGCCGGGAGTGAGGCTCGTAGGTCGTAGGTCGCCCGTCGGCACGGCGGCTCGGTTCGGCTGGCCCGGGGTAGCCCTTGAGGCGCGCTTCAAAGGCACCCGTGCGACCATCCAGCTGGACGACGGCAATCACCAAAACGCCTTCGAGGTCGTGATCGATGATCGACCGCCGACGAAGCTCCGTACGACCGCCGGCGAGACCTCGTATCCGATCGCGACGGGGCTCGCAGACGGAGAGCATCGCATCCTGGTTTGGAAGTCCACGGAAGTGTTCGATACGGGCAACACGGACTATTTGGGCCTCGGGGACTTCGGCGCCGGCGGGGAGCTGCTGCCGCCGCCGCCTGCACCGGAGCGCCGCATCGAAGTCATCGGTGATTCGATTTCGGTGGGCGCTGGGCTCGAAGGGGGCGCCGCCAATTGCGGTGCAAACAAGAGCAGTACGGACAACTACTACGCGTACGGCTCGGTAGCCGCGCGCGCGCTCGGCGCCGATATTTCGACGATTGCCTACTCCGGAATCGGCGTATACCGCAGCTACGGTGGAGCGGACTTGACGATGCCGCAGCGCTACGACCGAGCCCTGCCCAGCGTTGACGGAGCCTGGGACTTTTCCCAATACCAGCCGCACGTCGTCGTCATCACCCTCGGCACCAATGATTTCGGTAGTGGCAACCCGGGCCGCGCGTTCGTAGACGCGTACGTGAGCTTTGCAAAGCACGTGCGGTCGAAGTACCCCAGCGCGTACCTGATGCTGGCGGCTATGTACGGCAACCAAGAAGGCCCCATCGGTGATGTCGCCAGCGAGCTGAAGAGCGGTGGAGAAACCAAGGTCGCGACGCTCACGTTCAGCTCCGTCCAGAACAACAAGGGGTGCGCTCAGCACCCCGACAAGTCCGCGCAGCAGGCGATGGGTGAGTTGCTCACGACGCGCATCAAAGCCGTCATGAGCTGGTGAGGGGTCCCCCGCGACCGAGTGGTCCTAAAATTGGCTGATGAAGTCCCACATCCAATTGGCGTAGCCAGGCGGAGGACTGTGCCCGCCATTGAACGTGCACACCTTGACGGGGTACCCGGGCCTGCACGCCGCTAAATCCTCACACAGCATGCCGCCAGATTTCCAGGTTGGAATGGGGTCCGGGAGGGTACAGCCGTTGTCCGTGCCGTGCTCCAGGGCGATGAACTTTGCCCCGCGCTTCTGTCCCTCGTTGGCGACCCACGGGCAGATTCCGTCGGTCATTCCGGTTGATTGCATCCACGCGATGGGCTCGTGCGTCTTGGTGGGGATCTGGATGTTGTAGTTCGCCGGAGACATGCCGATGCCGGCCCGAATGGTCTTCTGTCGAGTCATCGACAGCGAGTAGCTGTACATGCCGCCGAAGCTGAACCCAAGCACGAACACCCGCGACTCGTCCACGCACGCATTCTGCTTCACGAACCCGAGGATGTCGTCGAACAGGGGGACATCCTTGAGGCCCCAGATGCCGCCCAAGCCACTGGCGGAGACGAAGATCACGGAGTCCGCAGCAGCCGCGATGTTTTGAATCCCATAGTATTTTTCGCGCGTGATGTCCGAGCCCTCACCGCCTTGGCCGTGCGACGCGTAGATGACGCGATGAGGCTTGTTCATGTCGTAATTGGCAGGAAGGGTGATCATGTACTGTCGCTGATCCCCGCTGCTCATGATCGTTCGGTAAGTGGCGCTGGTCGTTACGCCCGCGGGCTTGCCACAGCCGGCACTCCGGACGGGCGGGTTATTCATGGGGTATCCACCGCCGCCGGCTCCTGCAGCTCCCGCAGCTCCCGCGCTCCCCGCAGAGCCCGCGCCTGCACCGCCGTTGCCGCCCGAGCCCCCCGTGCTGGCCGCACCACCGTTCCCGCCGGAGCCGACGGTACCGCCCGTCCCCATCCCACCGGTGCCCGCGGCTCCACTAGTCCCTGCGGCTGGGCTCGTTCCCGCGGCTGCGCTCGTCCCCGCGGCTCCGCTACTGCTCGTCCCTCCCACTGCATCCGGCGCGCCGCTCGAGCTTGCCGCTCCGGCGGCAGCAAGCTCACCACCGGAGCCGGCGGCTCCGTTAGCCTCAGGAGCCTCGGAGGAACAAGCACTCGAAACGAGACACGAGGTGCCGAGCAAAACGATGAAACGGTGCGGTGTCATGTCATTCCAAACGGGTGACGAGCGTTCGAGCGCCGGGGCCGACGCAAGACACGCAACCAAGAGCCACTCTGACTTCCTTGCGGCGTGAGCTGCGAGCGCGAGCTGCAAACCGGCAGTAAGTTCAGGGGAGGTCATCGCAGGAACTTTGGAAGAAAGTCGCGGCGCGGACGCAAACCCGAAGCGCTCGAAATCGTGCCGGTTCGACGAAAACTTCCGACCGTTTGCCCCGGCTGAGCGGCGCGCTCTTGCAGAGCAATTTCCTCGGCGAGTCGCCCCTTGTGATGCGGTGACCTCGTACTCTCAATCGGCTCTCTTCGCCGCGGCTCTTGCTGCTCTGTCGTCGGCGGTCGCGTGCTCAGGAGCGGGCGACGAACCACCTACCGGAAGCTCGGGCGCGGGAGGGCGGTTGATGGAACCGACTGCGGGGAGCCCGGCCGCCGCAGGCAGCAGTGGCGGCGGCGGCGTGGAGAACGTGGGAGCCGCAGGTGCAGGCGGACAGCCACCGAGCGGCGCCGGCTCAGGCGGCGTCGCGAATGGTGGCAGTGCGGCTCAGGGCGAAGGTGGAGGTGGTGCGGGGCAGAGCGCAGCCGGAGCGGGCGGGCTCAGCGGCGCGGCTGGGTCTGGCGGCAGCACCGGCACCGGCACCGGCGGCAGCAACGGCGGCGCCGGCAGCTACAACCCCTGCCCGACCGACGGAAGTGTCTGCAAGATTCTGCCCTTCGGCGACTCCATTACCCGCGGCGCGAAATCATCGGACGACGGCGGCTATCGCAAGCCGCTGTACGCGCTGATCCTCGCGGCCAAGCAGAATGCAACCTTCACCGGGTCGCAAGCGCATGGCCCGGCGGAGGTATCCGGTCAGCCTTTTCCCCGCAAGCACGAGGGTCACGCCGGCTGGACCATCGACCCCGGCTACAACATGATCTCCAGCAGCTACAGCGGGATCTCGACCCTGGTGCCGAGCCCTGCGCTGAAAGACAGTCCGCACATCATCCTATTGATGATCGGAACCAATGACCTTTTCGCGAGGGACACCGCCAACATGGCAGCCCGCCTCGACGTGCTGCTCGACAAGGTCGCAGAGAACGCTCCGAAGGCGCTCGTCGTGTTGGCGCAGCTCACTCCGCTCGGTCACGACGATCCCAACCTGACGGCGTACAACGCGAAGCTCCCCGCCCTCGTTCAATCCCACGCTGCGAAGGGGCAGCACATCATCGGTGTGGACATGAGCAAGCTACCGACCCGTGACCTCGCCGATGGCACGCACCCGAACGATCGGGGTTACGCGTACATGGCGAACGTTTGGTATGCGGCAATCAAAGACTCGCTACCGGTCGCCCCATGAAGCTTCTGAGCAACACACGACTGGTTGTTGCCACCGCCAGGCTTGGCTGGGTGACCTTGGCCTGTGGGGTCATGGCTTGTGAGCCAGCCGCGGACCCGAGCTCGAACGACAGCGGCCACGGGGGCACGGCTGCTCCTGCCGAAGCGGGTTCCGGCGGAGTGGGAGCGATTGGCGGCGCTGGCGGGGGCGCGCCGAGCGCTACTGGCGGCACTCCAGGGGGAGCGGTGGGGGGAACCTCGTCGGCCGGCTCAGGCGGCAATGTGGAAGTCAACGGCGGAACGACTGGCGGCGACGTGGGAACGGGCGACGCGGGCAACGGCGGTGAGGGTCAGGGAGCCAGCAGCCCTGTGATACCTCCACCACTGGAGCCAGCGTTGATGTCGCGCTGCACCGGGACCAGGCCGATCAGGTGCTCGATTCCGGTCTCCGCCAACGGCAACTACCATGTCACCGTCGAGCTCGGCAGCGCTCAGGCTGCCTCGAGCTCGCGGGTGGAGGCCGAGCTGGCGCGCGTAGTCGTCCCCACCATCGAGCTGGCGGCAGGGGAATTTTCGCAGCACACCTTCAGCGTCAACGTACGCGACGAGATCCACGACGATTATACCTATCCGGGCAAGCAGCTGGACGTGTCGATAGACGGCGACGCCCCCGCGCTGCGCGGGCTCGGGTACGCTGCGGCGGACATTCCGACGCTGTTCGTGGCGGGCGACTCCACCGTTTGCGATTCGGATCCGGTGCGCCCGGAGCGCGGCTGGGCTCAGGAGCTCTCGATGTACCTGAAGCCGGGCCTGGCCGTCGCCAACTATGCGGATGCCGGGGACACCGCCGGCAGCCTGTACTCCAAGTTCGCCAAACGAGGGGCACTGCTAAAAAAGGGCGACTACCTGTTCATTCAGTTCGGCCACAACGACATGAAGTCGGCGGCGGACACCGCTAGCTACAAGGCCAACGTGATGAAGTTCGTCGCAGATGCGCGGAGCGCCCTGGCCACCCCCGTCCTCTTCTCCCCCGTGGCCAGGCGGGCCTACCTGGACGATCGCAGCAAGCCGACCACGCTCGCGGATCCCGGGTTCAACGGGCTCGATCAGCAGGCGCGGGATCTGGCCGCCTCGGAGCACCTCGCGTTCGTGGACCTGACGACGCTGGCAATCCAGTACTACGCGACGGTGGACGCCCCGGCGCTGTTCTCGTCTCGGACCGAGATCGCGCACTTCAACACGAAGGGCGCCACCGCTATCTCGCAGCTGGTCGTGGACGCACTGAAAGCCGGTACCACCCCCGCAACGTCCATTGCCGACTTTCTGAAGTAGCGCGGCCCGTCATCGGAGAGCGGTCGTCTGCTCCTCGGACAGGCCGGGTGTGGCTCCGCTCAGCGGCGGTAGCTTTCGGGAGGCCCGAGGTAAGACGGCTTGAGCCCTCCGGTGTCGATCACGATGCGGTCGATAGCGATGGAGGGGTCGACCTTCCACAGGTGGAGGGTGTGATAGCCGGGCGTCTTGACTTCGATGGTTCCGGTCAGCTTCTCGATGTGCTCGACGACGTTCTTGCTCCAGGCCGCGTCGCCGGTGGAGGCCGCGCCGCGCAGGGTTTGCGCGGCGCCTGAGTCCAGACCGAGCGCCAAGCGGCAGGAACCGCTGGTATTCAGGGTCGGAATCCTGAACACGGTGACAGGGAAGCTCCCGGTAGTGAAGAAGTAGACCTTGTAATCGAGCTGGGCCGCGGCGTTCGCATGATCCGTCGTTACGCTCGGTGAGACGTCCGGGAAGACCTTCACTGAGTCGCCGCTGCGGCCGAGCTGGGTCAGCACCCTCCATTCTGCGCCTGCCCGGCTCACGCTACCCTGAAAGTGCTCGGCCTCGATCGCCACGTAACCGTTGGCTTCGATGTACCCCTCCACTTCCTCCGGACGCGGGCTGGCCGGGTTGGAGACCCGAATCGTGACCGTTTTGGAGGAGGAGGCGCCCGCGATCGTGACGGTGCCGGTGCTGTCGCCCAGCGGCACCGCCGCCCAGTCGACACTCACTCGAATGCGCTCCTCGTCAGTCACGGTGCCGCTAGACTTGCTGAGCTTCAGCCAGCTCGCGGAAGGCGTCGCCGTCCAGCTGAAGCCGGCGCTGCCCTTCGTGAAGACGTCCACGAACCGCTCGTCTTGCGTGTAAGCAGAGAGTGCGAGCTCCGCAGGGTCACCATCTGTCGTTTGCCCTTCGACCACGACGCCAAGGGCCGAGCCGGCGGAAGCGCTGGGCGCGGCGGCTAGCGCGGGCATGCCGGCGACCACGGGGAGTGCGCGGTTGTACGGATTCATGATCCGCTCCCATTTCCCGCCCGCCAGCGTTTCGTTGTAATACTCGAGGTCGCTCTGGATGGTCTGGTAGGCGTCCGTCGCCAGCTTGCGGTACTTGGTCACGCTCGCGGTGCGGCCCTGGCGCGCGTACAAGTCTGTCTTGCTCGCCGCGATGTACATCTGCATCGTGAGTTGGCTGGCCCGCAGCGGGTAAAGAACCATCTCGTAAAAGGCGTCCTTCCTGGCTGCAGGCAGGCTGTCGGACACGGCGGTGGCGCGGGCGACCAGGTCCGTGAGCTCGTCCAGGCGCTGCTGTCCCTCGTCGCCGTAGTTGACCAGATCGTAGACGCCCTTCTTCATGAATTCCGGCCGACGCGCGATGTTGATTTGGTAGTAGCGCATCACGATCGCCGCCACCTCCTGGGCGCTTTTGGCATCGAAGTCCCGCTGAGCGAGGGACGCGACGTAGTCACCGACGTTACCCTCGCCGTAGTCGTCGATACGCCACGCCAGCCGCATCGCGAGCTCGAGCGCAACCTCGGAGGGTTTGAGGTCACCGACGTTGATGACCCAGAGGCGACTCGCACCCGCGTCGTACGCCTTTCGGAGCTCTTCACGAACCAAGGTGAGCGGCGTGGTGTTGACCCAGAGGTAGCTCTGAGGATCCCCGTAGTACGAAATATGGTAATAAACCCCAGCGCCGCCGGACCGTTTGCGCTCCGCGTCGTTGGGTAGCTGGCGGAGGTACCCGTGGTTGTCCTCTGCCCACAAGATGGTGACGTCCTCCGGGACCTTGAGGCCGGCGTTGTAAAGGGTGAGCACCTCTTTGTAAGGCGTGAACACCTGAAAGATCTTGGTGGGGTCGGGGTTCACGTTCGCGGTCAAGATGCCGCGCTGGTCGGCGAAGATCTTCTCCATCAGCGCCACTTTTTGCGCTGTCGTGCCGGCCCTCGCCGCGACGAGGCCGCTGTCGTGCACGCCGCGCATGCCGATAGAGTAGCCATTCTCGAACTCGGCGTTCTGCTCGACCCGCGCCTCCCAATAGTCGTGGAGCGCTTGCGGATTGACGCTGTAGTCGTACGCGGGGTTGCCGTGGCTCTTCGCCCAGGGCTCCCACTCCTTCACGTTGTTGCGCAGCAACATCTCCGGGTGGGACGAGCCCACCACGATGCCGTAAAGGTCGGCGTTCTTGGCATTTTCCGGATAACGATTGAACTCGTCGGACACCGCGTGCATCGCCGGCCAGAGGAAGTTCGCCTTCAAGCGCAACAGCAGCTCGAACACGCGCTTGTAGGTTTCGGGTCCCGCGTGCTTCCCGGCGTCCATCTTGAGCGCCGACCAGGTGCTGAAATTCTCTTCGTCGTTCAGGAAGATGCCGCGATACTTGACGGACGGCTCGCCTTGCTTGCGCAGCTCACCCTCCACGGTCACGTTCGGTGACTGCGTCGGTGTCACATCTGCCCACCAGTACCAGGGCGATACCCCGATGGCCTGAGAGAGCTCGTAAATCCCGTAGATGGTGCCCCGTCGGTCGCTGCCGGCGATGACCAAAGCCCGGCTGATACCCGGCGCTGGCTCGCTGACGGCCTGAATCACGAAAGACTCCCACTTGCCACTGACTCCCGTGGTGTCGAGCTTGCCCTGGCTGACCAGGTCGTCAATCACCGCGCTCTGCCCCAGCGTGCCTACCAGGATGGCCCGCGACGACAGGTCGGCGAGCGCATTTTTGACCGTCGGGGCGGTGCCTGAAACGCGCTTCACGTCCGCCTGCAGGTCCCCTACCGCTCGCACCACGGCCGCGTGATCGGCCGCATCCACGTAGATGTCAGCCGCCTCACCGTCGGTGACTACGTCGAAGGGCTGGCGCGGCATGGTAGCCGAGCCCCCCATGGCGGCCTCCGAACCTCCGGCTCCTCCACCGCTGGAGGGCTCTCCCGAGGTGCCCGCCGTCGTTGCCGTCCCGCCGGTCGCGACGCCACCTCTTCCGGCGTCGGTGGTCGTCGATCCCGCGACCGGCTCCTCGCCGTGGGGAAACGCGTTGCGCGAGTTTCCGCAGGCGAGCGGCAGCCACAGAGCGCTCGCCGCGGCTAGCGCAAACAGAGGCGCGCTGAGGCGACGTTTCGCCAGCAGTCTTACCGCGAGTCCACGGCATGCAGAGAGAGCGAGTGTAACCACCCATCGTGGATGCAACCTCGGCCCCTGGACCATCCGCTGATCCCTGCAATGACTCGAAGCTTCAGCGCTAAACGGGAGTGTCACTCGTCACAGATGCACGCGACAGCCGAGCCGCGGTCGGAACAACCGGCTCAAGCTGCCGGGCCACTCGAGCGTCGCTCGATCCTCGAAAAAGATCCGACCAGATCGACGCGCCCCGGCCATAGGAGCCCATGGCGCGGAGCATGCCCTGGAGCACGAGCACGGGTCGGCGGCCTCGAGCAGGCGGGATCCGTTGATGTCGCGCAGCGCGAGCGTACGGGTGCTCGGTACGCCGCAACACGTCGGACCCCTCGTCGATGACGCGCCGAGCGCTGGCGAGCAAACGTTTGCGCGCATCTACGATGAGCGCTTCCCGGATGTCGTGCGCTGGGTCCGTGCGTTGGGTGGCCGTTCTCCCGACGTCGAAGACCTCGCACAAGAGGTCTTCATCGTCGCCTTCCGCCGCCTGCCGGATTTCGACGGCCAGAACGTGGGAGGATGGCTCTATCAAATCACGAGAAGGAAAATGCGTGACTACCGCCGTTTGACGTGGGTGAAGCATCTCTTCACGGACCGAACGACGGACACGATCGAATCCACGGCCATGGGCACTGACCAGCTCGAGCAGGTCGAGCGTCATCAGAAGCAGCGGCTACTGGAGCGGCTGTTGAACCGGTTGCCTGAGGATCATCGGGCGGCGTTGGTGCTGTTCGAGCTCGAGGGCCTGAGCGGCAACCAAATCGCCGAGGCCCAAGGAGTACCTCTCAACACCGTTTGGGCGAGGATCCATCGAGCGAGACAAAAGTTGCAGGCCTTCGCGGCCCAGGCCCTGCCGGAGCTCAAGCGCTAAGCGGCTTACCGTCACCGACTCGGAGCGCTGAAAAATGCCAGTCGTACCGGCCGGCGCGCCCCCGCTAGCTGGTGCCCCCCGTGCCGAGGGCCAGCAATCCGTCTACAATGAGCGGCGACGAGCTCGCCACCTCGACACTGCTCGTTCGCGCCACCCTGATTTGCGGAGGAACGAGACATGAACCACAGAGAATTGCTTCTGGTCGCGGTCGCGACGAGCTGCGCCTTTTCAGCGTGTGGCGGAGACAGCAAGGACCCCGGTAACGCAGCGCCGCAAGCGGGCCGTGGTGGCAGCACGACTGGCAACGGGAATGGCGCAGGCGCGGGCGGAGACGAGGCGGGCGCCGGTGAACTGAACGCGGGCGCCGGCGGAGAGGATGCCGGCACGGGAGCGGTCAGCGGTGGCGGCGGAGCCGAAAGCTCCGGCGGTAGCGGGGAGCCAGGCGCCGGCGGCAATGCGGGCGACGGCACGGCCGGAGCGATCGGTGAAGGCGGGGGAGCGAATCCCCCCACGGACACGTGCGTGTATCCGGCGGCATCCGAGCTGGGCGGCGCGTCCGTGCCCGCAGGCTATTGCGCCTACACCTGGGCCAGCGGCTTGCTCCATCCGCGCGGCATCATCGTCGACGAGAAGGGCGACGTGCTGGTCAGCGACAACGGCCGCATCGTTCTCCTCTACGACGACAACGGCAACGGCGTCTCCGAAGACGACGAGCGCGTCGTGCTTCGAACGGAGGCAGGCTTGAATCACGGCATCGCGCTCAACGCGGGCTACCTGTACGCGTCGACGCCGACGACCGTCTACCGCTGGCCCTACGAGGGTGACCGGGAGCCGCTCGGCACTCCGCAGGCGGTCGTCACGGGCATGCCGACCGGCGGCCACGTCACCCGAACGCCGCTGTTCGACAATCAAGGCAGGTTGTACGTCAGCATCGGCTCGTCCGGAAACGTGGATACGGATTCGCGGCGCGCGCGCCTCATCCGCTTTCCGGCCAATGTCCTGGCCGAAACCTCCACGTTTGCGGAGGGTGAGCTGTTTGCGGATGGTCTTCGGAACGAGGCCGGGCTCGCGCTGGATAGCCAAGGCCGCGTTTGGGGCGTGGAGAACGGTCGCGACAACCTGCAGCGCGCAGACCTTGGCGCCGACATTCATCAAGACAACCCTGGTGAAGAGCTGAACCTGTTTCGAGAAGAGGACGCCGGTCGCTTCTACGGCTACCCGTACTGCTGGTCTGAATACAATCTGCCCAACGGCAACGGGCCCGGCACCCAATGGGCCGACCCCACCAACACGAAGCACGACGACGCGTGGTGCAAAGACACCGCCAACGTCATTCCGCCCGTCATGGTCATGCAAGGCCACTCGGCTCCTCTGGACATCAAGTTCTACGTCGGTAGCGGGCTCCCGGCGGACGTGGTGGGCGACGCGTTCGTCACGTTTCACGGGTCTTGGAACCGCACCACGAAGACTGGCTACAAGGTCGTGCGCATCCCATTCGGCAACGACGGAATGCCCTCCGGCGACCCCGTCCCGGTGCTCGAGTCTGCCAACCCGGGCGATAGCGACCCGCAGTGGCCCCATCGCCCGGTCGGCCTCGCCATTGGCCACCAAGGTCAGCTATTCGTCACCAGCGATGCCTCCGGCGTCATCATCGCTGTCGGCTACGCTGCTAAATAGCGCAAGCGAACAGGATCGTCCGCTTTACTCCGTCGGCGTTCACCCGGACATAAGAACTACGGTTCTTGGTCGTCCAATGAGTGTTGAAAACAATCTGGGCGCCGCTGGTGCCACAACACCGCCCTCTTTTCACTGGCCTGAAGGTCCTGCTGGTCGAGGACCACGACCAGGTGCGCCAGTCGCTCGTCACTCTCCTTCAGGCTTCCGGCATGACGGTCCTCGCGGCCACTTGCGTTCTGGAGGCGCTCGACCTCTTTCAAGCCGGCGCTCCGCAGCTCATCATCTCCGACCAGGGCCTCCCCGATGGCGATGGCTGCGGCTTCATCCGCAAAGTGCGCGCTCTGGGCTCTCAGGGAATTCCGGCCTTGGCAGTCTCTGCCTTCTTTAGCCCCCAGGCCCAAACGCAAGCTCTCCGCGCCGGCTTCGACGCTTGCTTGGCGAAGCACGACTTCGATCGTTTGCTCGACGTACTCGAGGAGCTACTGGAGCGGTCCACGGGCAGTGCCTGCCCACGCGTCGCAAACGGCGGGCGCAACTAGCGGACGGCCACGCACCAAAGTGGCGGCAGGTCCCGGCGCAGCTCCACCTGCAGCGCCTCCGCTGCCGCCGGGTTTCCGATCGTGAAGCAAAGCTCGCCCGCTTCTGTCCGTTGGCACTCGATGCTGCGTGCGTCAGCCTCACACGCGCGATAGAGAACGCGCGCAAACGCCTGCTGCATCGTCAGGATCGAACGACCCATCGCCGCGCCTGCCGGCTCCCGTAGCATGGCGTCAGTCATGTCCGGCTTCGGCATGACGTGAAATTTAGCTCAGGCACGCCGGCACCCCAGTCGTGCAAAATCCTCACGTGCTGCTATGGAGGGTCCGCACGGCACCTGCGTTAAATGGCATGCGCCAGGCAGAACTCGAGAGCCTCTGCCCTTGAAGTGAAGGCGAAGCCTTCAGAGGCGAACCGCCACGCGCCGCCCACCAGGTGCACGATGAGCGCATCCGCGTGCGACACGACGCCCGCGCACATCGGGAAGAACTTCTCGGTGTTCGCCTGGAACCAGAGCTCCCAGTACTGGTCACTCACCCCGCAAGGCCGTCGGCTCGGATTCTCGGGTTGAGGCATGGAGCAACTTACTCGCCCCCCCCCCAACGGGATCAATGAGCGAATCGCCTCGGTGCGCCAAGTCGGCGCAGCGTTGAGGGAATGAGCCTCATCTTTCTCCAACAGCACAGGTAACCCGTCCTACTTGCCGCTCACCAAGGGTCCTCGTGAGTATCTCTCGCTCGCCACGCGAGGTGAATGCACTCGGCACGCGGGGTAGCTTTGGTGACTTCGATCAAGGGCGAGAGGATTCCGCTGGCTCATTTGCGTGCCACGCGAGGCGACGTTGGCTCCGCGACGATCGCATATTCCGAGCTAGCCCCACGCGCGCTGCCAAGCGCGTCGAAGATTGCCTTGAGCCTGCTGACGACGTTGTGCTGCGCAGCGGAGTTTTTTCCTGCGGCTACCTCATGTGGCAGGAGACCGGGCAGGCGCACGGAGAGCTCCGCGAGCAACGCCCGATAGGCCCCCGACTCCAGGACGTGCGACGCGTGTGACGCGTAGCTGCGTGCCTCCATGGGCGTCACGCTGCCTTCCGCGACGATGCTGCTCAGTTCTTCGAACGCGGCACGTTCGGAGTCCGGGAAGCTGCGGCCGGGAACGACCCGCACGTCCGCCCCGCAAGCGGTGCACGCGAACGCGCCGCCTTGTACTTCCGCCGGCGAGGCCAACTGCACGCGCCAGCACTCACTGCAGATGGTGGGCATCAGCATGCGCCGGAACCTACATCAATCCCGTACCCACGGCATCAAGCCTTACGGTATGTCCCTGTCAGTGGTTTTACGGACACAGGCCAGGGTGTGCAGCCTCGCCGAGCTGTCTAACTTCGTGCAGTGCTGCGACTCCCTCTCCTATGAGGTCGGTGGCGCTTTGACGATCACGCGGCGCGCCAACGCTGCCACGGTCGTGACGAGCTCCGCCGGGTCGATCGGCTTGGCGAGGTGGATTTGGAAGCCAGCTCGGAGCGCCTTGACGCGATCCTCGGACCTTGCATAGGCCGTGAGGGCTGCGATTGGCAGCTCGCGGACTCGTTCGTTCGAATGCTGGCGGATGCGCTCGATGAGCTGAAAGCCGTCCACGCGCGGCATGCCGAGATCCGAAATCACCACGTCTGGCACCTCAGCGTCCAGGGCACTGAGCGCCTCTTCAGCAGATGTAGCGCCGGTCGTCCGAGCGTCAACGGCCTCCAGCACCTCACCAATCAGGGACAACGCGTCCGGCTCGTCATCTACGACCAGAACGTGCACTCCCTTCAGTGAGACGCCTACGAAGGAGGCCGGCTGAGAGCTCGCGGTTGGGTGCACGCGTTGCAGCTCGTCGCCCGCGGGCTGAACGACCATGAGCGGCATCTTCACGCAGAAGCTTGCGCCCTTCCCCGCACCTGCGCTCGCTACCTCGATCGTGCCGCCATGCAGCTCCGTGAGCTGCTTGGCGATGGACAGCCCGAGCCCAAGCCCACCGCGCTCGCGCGTCGTACTACCATCAGCTTGTCGAAAGCGCTCGAAAACGTGAGGAAGAAACGCCGGCGCAATGCCGATGCCGGTATCCGTCACCGTCAACTCGATGTGCGAATGGACGCGCTCCAGCCGGACTTGCACTTTGCCTGCGCGCGGCGTGAACTTCACCGCATTCGATAGAAGGTTCCACAACACTTGCTGCAAGCGCTCGGGGTCACCGGCTATGGGGCTCGCGGACGGATCCAGCACGCATTCGATGCGAACTCCCTTCGCTTCGGCGGTGGGAGTGACCACGTCCACCGCGTTGCGGACGACGAGCGGTAGGTCCACCACCTGCACGTTGAGCCGGAGCTTTCCCGACACGATCCGAGAGATATCCAGCACGTCCTCGACGATTTTGGTCAGGGAGGTCGCGTTCCGCGCAATGGTATCCACGGCCCGCTGGTGCTTGTCGGGTGACAGCAGTCCGGATTGCAGCATGCGTACGTAACCTAGAATCGCGTTCAGGGGGGTCCGTAGCTCATGCGAAAGGCTCGCCAAGAATTCGTCCTTCAGGCGGCTCGCGTCCTGAACGCTCGCGTATAGCCGGGAATTCTCCAGCGCCACCGCGGCCCAAGCCGCGATGCCGACGACCACCCGCTCATGGTGAGCTTGAAACCTATCTACCTCGGAGTGACCGAAAAACAGACCACCGATCACTTCCCCGCCCCGGCCCTTGACGGGTACCGCGAGGTAGCTGCGCACGGGCAGATGCCCCTGGGGCATGCCGTGGTGGGGTGCGTTGTGACCGTATTGCGGCTCCCGCGTGATGTCTGCGCTGCGAATCACCCCCGTGCCCTTGAAGGTGGGCTCGAATACCTGCGTATTGCGCGGCATCGGAAACTTCGAGAACGCTTCGCGGGGCACCCCGGAGATCGTGTAGAGGGTGTAGGCCTCACCGCTCGCGTCGATCACGTTGTAAAAGAAGGCGCCGAATTGTGCGCCCGTTAGCTCCGTAGCCTTATCGGTGACGGCCTGAACGACCTTCGAACGGTCCAGGTCGGAAGCCACCAGCGTACCAACGTCGTTGAGGGTTTCGGTGATCGCCGCGTTCTCCAGGGCCAATCGGAGACGCTCAGCCTCCGCACTCTTTTGACCGGTGATGTCTCTCCCGATTTTGGACGCACCAATGATGGCGCCGCTCTCGTCGCGCACGGGCGAGATCGTGAGGGCTAAGTCGATCCGCCGGCCGTCTTTGGCGACACGCACCGTCTCGAAGTGGTCGACGCGCTCGCCGCGCCGGATGCGCGTGAGGATTTCGTCTTCTTCCGATTGCCGGTCAGGCGGAATGAGCATGCGCACCGAGCGGCCGATCAGCTCGGAGGCCGCGTAGCCAAACAGGCGCTCGCCCGCGGCGTTGCAGGCCTGAATGATGCCGGTGAGATCCTTGGCGATGATGGCGTCGTCAGCAGAATCAACGATAGCCGCGAGATACGCCTGCGCGTGAGACATGGATGACGCGGACTGCATGCGCTTGACGAGCACGCACACCACGCCCTCCACGGCGCCCGCTTCGCTGAGAATCGGCCCAAACGATGCGGCGAGGTCGAGCTCGCGCGAGTGACCGTTCACCTCGGCCGACACCGAAAGCTCACAGGAGCATCCCTCCCGCGACTGAAGCACGCTCTCGACGGACGCGCGTAGATTCCCGCTCCACGCTGCCCCTAGGCTTGCAGGTGCCGGTCGGCCCCAGCCGGCAAGACGGCTCACTCCGATTCTGCCGAACCCTCGGGTGTAGAACGTGCGCAGCTCAGGGCCCCAAAAAACGACCGCCAAGGCCTCCGATTGCAGCAGCGCCATCAGGATGCCCGCCGACGCCGATGGCCAAGTTGGCCACGGGCCGAGCTCGTCGCTGGATCGTTCCCCTTCGCCCTTCGCTTCACTCATGAGATTCGACCGCTCTTACGATCACGATTTCAGGCGATATCTCGCCGGAGATCCCTCGTCCAGAGGCGACAAGGAACGTAGCTGATTTCACCGTTGTCCCGAAAACGCGCACGTCAGCTGGTACTCGCGGACTTGGTCGATCAGAGGATCCACCAGTCGCAATTCGGATCGCCAACTCTGTGCCAGCACGGTTCGTGGTCTACAAAGTCGTGTCTACAGAAGCCGCAGGTGACCTCGGTGTGTGGACCGTGACCAACGCAGCCCTTGAGCGCGCTCCGAAGACGAACGTGGCGCGTCTTGTCGCAGTTCCGGCAATGCGCCGTATATTCCAGCCCCGCGCGCTCTGCGTAGGCGGGCCGGCAAACCGGTTCATAGCGGACCATGCGGCGCGAGCGTCCCTCGATCCAACTTAACCTGCGTGTGGTACTTTGACTCGCGGCGCGGATCCGGGTTCCAAATCCGATGGGCGCCCCACCCCCTGGCGCGCCTTCTGCTCGGGGGTTCTAAGTTTCTGGGCTTCGCAAGGTACAGGCCTCGAGGATCGCTCTCAAGAGACGGAGCGCTCGGCGCCGTGCCTCAGCGTTCGCGCCGGCCGCCACCTGAATGGCGAGCAGCCCAGGGAAGCGCCCGGTCATTGATTCCAGCAGGGCGTCTTCGCGCGCAGCTCCTACCGTGGCCGCTATCGAGGCCGCAAGCGCTCGTGCCTCCGCAGCCCTCACGTTGCGCTCGACGACCGCTTCCAAAACGTCCTTAAAAAGGCCGATATCCCCGGGCCCGAAGCTGCATCCGGGAACGATTCTGACCGGCGCCGGACATACGCCGCACTGCAGACGTCCGCCGCTCGCCTCTCGCTCGTCAGAAAGTGCAATGCGGTCGCACCGTTGGCAGAAAGTTGTCAACAGAGCCATATTGCCGAGTTATTCACTCATTGGGCGACGTCAAGCCATGCCTGCGGCAGACCGCCCAGCGGCGGTCAGCTAGCGGTCTTCAGTGTCCCTACCGATCTTTGCTGGGGGTCAGGGACCTACCGACCGTCCGGGTCGTCTCCGCCTCGCGCCATCGCCCGCTGCATCGCCCGCTGCGCCGCTTGAGCGCGCGTGCCCTCCCCCGGGCTCCTCCGGCCATCGTGATGCTCTTGCCTGACCCGTACGCGGCCGTCCGGACCCGCAAGAGGTTCTCGTGCATGGCAGGCGTCGGGGGCTCCCAATGTTCTTGTCTCAGACATCGCGCCCCTGACGGCGCCCGGCGCGCTCAAGCCCCTTGTGCCGGCGGCCGCTGCTCGTGCTCTCCGGCTACCGTCACCTCCCAGCTCGCGGGCAGGTCCCGAGTGAGCTCGGCCTGCAGAGCCGGCACCGCGGCGAGGTTACCAATCGTGAAGGACAGCTCCTGCCTCCGCGTGCTCCGGCACCAGATGCTTCGCGCATCCAGCTCGGAGGCGCGGAACAGCACACAGGCGAACGCCTGATCCATCGTGAGGATGGCACGTCCGATGGCCCCCCTGCCCGAGTCGGCCAATACGCTGCGCATGAGTTTAGCGTACCCGACGTTGATGCCGCGACCAAGCCTGCCCAGTCCGCACGGCGTTCTACCCGCGCGGCATTGCACCGGTAATCCAGATCCCATCTCCCCCAGCACCCGCTGGGCCGAGTTGACGCACCCGGGAGCCGTGGTTGTTACGAATTTGCGAAGCGCCGGGCGCGTTGTGGGCGTTTCGTAGCACCATGACTCGCGTTGGCACACGCACAGCTCAGAAGTGCTTGACGTTCGCCAACATTTTGCGACGCTCAGGGTGATGTCGGGGACACGTCTCATCCTCGTCGCGGACGCGGACGAAGCACTCCTGAAGAAAGTCACGAGTCTAGCCAAGAGTGAAGGCTATGACGTGGTGACCACGTCGGCCGGCCGCGAGGTGATTCCTATGGCCCTGAAGCATCGCCCCGCGCTCATCGTGCTCGACGTTGCGTTTCCAGACGCCGACGGCCGGGACCTGTTGCAAGAGATAAAGCGTGATCCCCGTCTTTCCGAGGTGCTAGTGCTCATGTGGTCGCAGCGGGACTACGACTCCGATCGCCGCATCGCCTTGGAACTGGGTGCCGAGGACTACCTACCGAAGTCTGACTCCGTGATGCTCATGCCCAAGGTTGCTCGTGTGTTGCTACGGGCGAAGCAGGAGTCTGAGCTCGACCGTCGGGCGTAGAGCGAAGCCGGCGCCGCTGGCATGAGTGTGGTTGCCAATGCGCCGCTAGCACGCTGGCCACCGGGCGCTGCTCACTGGCCGGGGCGCTTCGTCCGCTCGTCGCGTCATCGCAGCATAGAGCCCTCGGGAAGTAGTCGAGCTGGAGCGGCGCGCAGCTCTATGCTCTCCAAGTCTCGATGACGATGCCTGAGGGTTACCGCCGACGTGTGCTTGCACGCAAGTTATGCTGCAGGCGGACGCGGCGGGGCGCTCCCGGTCGGTCGCTCACCCTTGCGAGCTAGTCTCTCCAGAAACTCTTCGTCCGTCTCTTCGCGAGGACCATCCTCGTCCGTGTGCCAACCTCGGGAAAAGTCATCCAACAGCGCACTAAGCTGTTCGAGGTGGGTCATGCGGCCCCTTTAACACATGGACGGTGACTCGTGGATTGTACCAAAGCACCGCAATCGACGATTCTCCCTCAAATAGGCGGGCAGACGCCGGTCAGCGGGCTCGCGATGGTCCGCACCTTCGCGAGGGCTTAGGCAAAACCGAATCGACATGTTCACCCCTGCCTGGTCGGGAGATCTTCCAGGTACGAACTGGCGACCCGCATCCGCGCTCTTCACGGAGCAAACGTCCGGCTCATCGCAGCGACGGGCTATTCGCCAGCACTCCTCGTTGACGAGATCGCCGCCGCCCGGCGCTGCCCAAGCGCAGCGTTGATACAGCGAGGGAAGACGCCTACGCGGCACTCCAAGCCAAGTCAGCACCCGACCCTGCCGCCTCCCCAAGCGCTTGCTTCGGGCTCGTCACACGCGCCTCATGAAGCATGGCTATTCGCATCGAGAAGGAAGAGAACAACTGGCGCGTCACGGGCGAAGGCCCCACCGGCGAGCGCGTGAACATGTGGTGGGCCGAGCTGGATCAGGCCGCCTATTCCGCGCTCGAGTTCCGTTCGATGTTGGGTGTGGGGCCACCGCAGCTCGGCGATGGAGTGCCATCCGACGCTCTTGAGCGGGGCCTGAAGTTGAAGCAGGTCTACGACCACTATCGAGAGACGAACCGGTAGGTGGCGCTCGCAGGCGGTCAGGATGGCTAAGCAGAAAAAACATGCCCCCGGCATCCAGACCGGGGGCACGTGGAAAGGCGCTGGGCTTCGGTGAACGAGGCGGCCGCCTATTCGAGCACTGTCGCGCTCGCCAGCTCCCGCACGTCCGCGATGGTTTCCAGCCGTTCGGCGCGGCAGGCCATGCGTGCGGCGGCCATCAGCATGCCGACCGTGTGCGTTCTGACCACGGCGGCGACGCGCCGCAGCTCGTCCACCGCGCAATCCGCAAAGACGGCTGACGCCTCGGATTCGACGGATTGCACGACGAGTCGCACGTGCTCCGCGTCCGAAACCACCTCCCTCACCGCGTTTTTCACCTGGGACTGGATTGAATCCGCCTCGAGAGATAACTTCTCGCTCGCCATTGGAACTTATCCTTTCAGTGGCCACGGGATCCGGCTGCTCGTAACAGCGCGGGTCCCACTCCTGTTTGCTTCACCCGCCCGGCGAACAGCCCGCTGCAGCAAGCGCGCTCGTGGACGGATGCCGCATTCTATCCATCAGCGGCATTCAGGCAAGGCAATCCGATCGAGTTGGTCGTCAGATCGGATGTGCGGTCGTCACTTGCCGCTCGCGAACGGCCCCACCAGCTGCGTTTGAGTAGGAGCTGCCGCTGCTGCGGCCCCCGGAGTCGGCGTTTCGACGCGGACTGGTTCTTTCACGCCGCGCGCCTTGCGGATCTCGACGCGGGTCATCGGTCCGCGCATGTAAGTCATGGCGTAGCGCGGCTGCATCAGTAGGGGTGGGCCGGCGTGAGTGTTGCGGATGACGAACCAGCGGGGCGCCAAGCGCTGGAGCGTGGTGTCGATATCGCCCGTGACGTCTTCCGAGCCGCGCACGGCGGCGAGGCCGTCGATGACGCGGGCACGGTCCGCGTCGGTTTGCAGGCGCCCCAGGCACCAGACGCCCGCGTTAGAGAGAGCGCGATAGTCCAGATCCATGGGGTTTTGGGTGGCGACGATGACGCCCACGCCGAAGGCGCGCGCTTGCTTCATGAGCGCCACGACCGGGCGCTTGGTGGGCGGGTTGGCGGGGTGGGGCGGCAAGAAGCCGTAGACTTCGTCGAACACCAGCAGCGCTCGCAGCCGCTGGGAGCCGGGCAGACTCCTCACCCAGGAAAGCACTTCCTCGAGGAGCACGCCGAGGACGAGCGTGCGCTCTTCATCATCCAGGTGGGCGACGCTGATCACGACGATGGGCGTCTTGCCCTGCTTCGGCTCGACCCACTCCGCGACGTCCAGAGTCGTGCCCTGTCGCCAGCTCGCGAGCGAGGGCGACGCGAGCAGGCTGTTCATGGCTGCTGCCAGCGACTTGCGCTCCGACACTTTGATGTACGCGTTGACCGACAGCGCGCCGATTTGGTCGATCGGCGGCTCCAGGACGTCTTGCATCAGCTCCGCTAGCTCTGCGCTCTCGCCCGCGGCGAGTCGGCGTTCGGCCAGGACGCTCAGGAGCACGTGCTCACGACTCTTAGCCGGGTCCGGCTCCCGGCCGAGTAAGCGCAGCACGAGCGAGACGGCCGCGGAGAGCGCGTCGCGCGCGGCTTCCGGGTCGGAGTCCCAGCGCGGCGAGCGGCGCTCCAGGGACGAAAGCATGTGCAAGGCCTCCCCGGCGGAGCCGCCAGGGGTCAAGACCCGCACGTGGATGCTGTTGGCATAGGCGGCCAACTCCTCTTCGCCGATGCCCCAGCTCTCGAGCTCCGCGCGCCGCTTTTCGGCGGCTACGCGCGCTCGCTCCGCTACCTCCTCGGCGGTGCTGTCCCGCTCCGCCTCCACCCACGGTTCGAGGCGCTGCGCGTCGAAGTCGGGGAAAGCCAGCAGCAGGTTAGGAAGGTCGCCCTTCACGTCGACGACAAGCGTGGGCACGCCCGCCTTGGCCGCTTCCTCGATGAGCACCGTGACCAGGCCCGTCTTACCGCTGCCCGTCATGCCCACGACCACACCGTGGGTGACCAAGTGCTCGGCCGGCAACTCGAGGGCGGGACCGCCGTCGCTGCCGTTCAAATAGCGCCACGCCCCCAAGTTCAATGCCGGTTTCATTGCTGCTCCTTTTTCGTTCAACCGCGGTTCAGGACGCGAAAGGCCCCCTGCGACTGATGTCCGTGCTGCTCAGTGGGGCGGCGGCGGGTCCGGCGATGGGGGC
>SECP01000093.1 GCA_004193285.1 Myxococcales bacterium
GGTGCCTACTTCCACTCGGGCGTCGCCGAGCTTCACGAGCTCGCGCAGCACCCGCACCCGAGCCACCCCCCCCGGCCTTGGACCGCGACCTGCCGAGCGTCGGCTACCGCGTCAGCTTCAAACCGCTGCCTCGCCTGCTGGAAACCGGCAACGAGCCGGTGCGGCTGCTGCGCGAGCTCGTGAAGCTCGGCGACGCCCGAGTGGAAGTAGGCACCGACCGGCTGCCGCCGTTGGCGTCTCAGAGCACCATGGAGTGCTACCTGGATTGGGAGGTTTCGCTCACCGGCCCCGGCGCGACCCAGGCCGCCATCGAAGACGTATTCACGTGGGTGGACAGCGACGCGGAGCTCTCGATCGAGCCCGTGAGCGAGCCTATCGGCGCCGCCCTGCCCCCGGCCGCCGAGCGCGAAGTGGCGGCGCCCGAAGAAGCGGCCGAAGTCGCCTCACCGGCGCTGACCACCGCGACCGCCGCCAAGGCCGAGCCGCGCGCTGAAAGTGCGCCTATCGGCTCGATCCGCGTCGGGGTCGACAAGATCGACCTCTTGATGAACATGGTCGGCGAGCTGGTCATCACGCAGTCGATGCTCGGCGAGCTGGACCACGACACGAAGCTCGACGCGCGTCGAATCGAGCAGCTACGCGAAGGCCTCGGGCTCTTGGCGCGTAGCACGCGCGCGCTGCAGGAGAGCGTGATGCGGCTGCGCAGCGTGCCCATCAGCGTCGTGTTCAATCGCTTTCCACGGTTGGTGCACGACTTGGGGCAGCAGCTGGGCAAACAGGTGGAGCTCAAAGTCAGCGGGCAGGGAACCGAGATCGACAAAACCGTCGTCGAAAAGCTCGGAGATCCGTTGATTCACCTCGTCCGAAACAGCCTCGATCACGGCTTGGAGCTGGCGGACGAGCGCCGCCGCGCCGGCAAGCCCGCGGTCGGTACCCTCGAGCTGTGCGCCTTCCACCACGGCGGCGACGTGGTCGTGGAAGTGAAAGACGACGGACGCGGGCTGGACCGAGACAAGCTCCTGCAGCGAGGGCGCGACCGCGGGCTGGTTGGTCCCGACGAAACGCCTTCCGACGAGGCCATTCGTGAGCTCATTTTTGCGCCTGGCTTCTCGACCGCAAAGCAGGTGACGGATGTCTCCGGGCGCGGCGTGGGGATGGACGTGGTGCGGCGCAACATCCGAGCTCTCGGCGGCAGCGTCGTCGTGGAATCCAGCTTCGGCAAAGGAACGCGCATCGTGCTCCGGCTGCCGCTCACGCTCGCCATCATCGACGGTCAGCTGCTGCGGGTCGGCGCTCACTCGTACGTCGTGCCGCTGCTCTCCATCGTGGAGTCCGTGCAGGTCGAACCGCGCGCCGTCACGCGCTACCAGGGCAAGCGCGAGCTGTACCGGTTTCGTGACGAGCTCATCCCCATGGTGGAGACGGGGAGCGTGCTGGGCTTGCCTGGCTGGAAGCGGGCGCCTGATTCGCTCATGGTCATCGTCGAGACGGAGGGCGGCCACATCGGGCTGCTCGTGGACGAGCTGCTCGCGCAGCAGCAAGTGGTCGTGAAGAGCCTGGAGACGAACTACGAGCGGGTAGATGGCCTCTCCGGGGCCACCATCCTCGGCGACGGTTCCGTCGCCTTCATCCTCGACACGGTGGCAATCGGTAAGTTGGTGCGCGGCGCGGCCCCGGGGACCGGCAGCGCAGCAGCATGACAGGAGCGGCGATGAGCGATACTATCGACATGACGGGTACGAAGGGGCAGAGCGAGGGCGCTCAGCTACTCACGTTCTTTCTGGACGACCAGGAGTACGGGGTGGACATCTTGCGCGTCCAGGAGATTCGCGGCTGGTCCCAACCCATGCCGATACCGGGCGCGCCTCCGTACATCAAGGGCGTGATCAACATTCGGGGGGACGTGGTGCCGATCGCGGATCTCCGTGAGCGCATCGGAATGCAGGCGGCGGCTTGGACGCCAATGACCGCCGTCGTGGTGCTGCGCGTGCAGTACAAAGGACGCGAGCGGGTGATGGGCATCGTCGTGGACGCCATGTCGGACGTGACGATGGTACCGAGCGAAGCCCTCAAACCGCCGCCGGTGTTCGAAGGCGCTGCGGACCGGCTGACCAAAGAGATTGCCACCTTACCCGACAAGATGATCGCCATCTTGGACATCGACAGTGTTTTCGGCGAAGTCGCCGCCTGAGGAAATGCACATGAATATCGCGTTGATTCGAGGGTCATTTTCGCTCTTGGCGGGCAAAGAAGCCGAGCTCCTCAAGCGCTTCCACGAGCAGGCGGTCGCGGCCGAGCCGGCTCTGAAGAGCGCGTTTCCCCGACCCGCAGCGGAGCGCGAGGCATCCCTGCTCGCGGCTCTCAAGGTCGCGCTGGAGGGCTTGGATCAGCCCGAGCAACTCAAGCGCCCGCTCCGCGCCCTCGCCGCGCGGCTGAGCAAAGCGAACGTTCCCCCGGAGCACTACGCCATCGCCCGTGACGCGTTCATGGCGGCGCTGGCCGCCCTCATCGAGGATGACTTCACGAAGAGCACGCGTGCGGCTTGGGACCAGGCCCTGCGTTCCTTGGAAGCGCGCTTGGTGGAGGCCGGCCTCGAGAAAGAGCCCGCGTCCGATGCGGTCGAGAGTGACCTCTCGCGCCTCATGCTCGACGGAGCCATGACCGCGATCATGCTGGTCGACCGCGACCTCAAGATCACTTACGTGAACCAGGCGACGTGCGACTTGATGAACAAGCACCGCGCCGAGCTCAAGGTCGCCTGCCCGACCCTGAATCCGGACGCGCTCGTCGGCACCTGCATCGATATTTTGCACAAGCAGCCCGAGCAACAGCGAGCACTGCTGGCAAATCCGAAGAACCTCCCGCACGCCGCGGAGCTCCAGGTCGGCAAGTCGGTATTCCAGATCGCGATGACGGCGGTGCACGACGCGCACGGCAGCTACGTCGCCAGCATGCTGGAGTGGCTGGACCTCACGGACCGCCGCAACCGAGAGCTGGAGCTTTCGGGGCAAATCGATGCCATTCACAAGGCCCAGGCCGTCATCGAGTTCGACCTCAACGGCCAGGTGCTGAGCGCGAACGAAAACTTCCTCCAGGTGATGGGCTACGGTCTCGAGGAGATCAAGGGCAAGCACCACAGCCTATTCGTGGACCCTGCCTACGCTCGCACGGAGGCCTACCGCACCTTCTGGAAGAAGCTGGGCGACGGGCAGTTCGACGCGGGTGAGTACAAGCGCATCGCCAAAGACGGCCGAGAGGTGTGGATCCAGGCGAGCTACAACCCCATCTTCGACTTGAACGGCAAGCCGTGGAAGGTCGTCAAGTACGCGGCGGACGTCACGGCCGCGAAGCGGAGGGCGGTGGAGGACGCGAGCCAGATGGCGGCCATCTCCAAGTCCCAAGCCGTGATCGAGTTCACGATGGATGGCACTGTGCTGACCGCCAACGAAAATTTCTGCTCCGTGCTGGGCTACCGGCTCGAGGAGATCAAGGGCAAGCACCACAGCACGTTCGTGGACCCTGCCGAGTCGCGCACCGACGGCTACCGACAGTTCTGGCACAACCTGCGCGAAGGCCGCTACCAAGCGGGCGAATACCGGCGCCTCGGCAAGGATGGCCGCGAGGTTTGGATCCGCGCTTCTTACAACCCGATCATGGACTTGAACGACAAGCCCGTGAAGGTCGTGAAGTACGCGACGGACGTCACGGCGGAGAAGCTCGCTCAGCAGCAAACAGAGCGGCTGGTCGTCGAGGTCCGGGGCGTCGTGGAAGCGCTGGCAGTCGGTGACCTCACGCGCCCCATGGCGGGTGAGTTCGAAGGCTCTTTCGGCGTGCTCAAGCAGCAGATGAACCAGACGCTGGCCAGCCTGCGCGACACGGTGGTGCGCATGGACGAGGCGTCCCGCGCCGTCGCCAACGCGTCCAGCGACATTTCCGAAGGTAACTCCAACCTCAACAAGCGGACGCAAGAGCAGTCCTCCGCGCTCGAGCAGACGTCAGCGAGCCTGGAAGAGATGACCGCAACCGTGAAGCAAAACGCGGCCAACGCAACGCAAGCCAACCAGCTAGCGGCAGGCGCGCGCGACGCGGCCGAAAAGGGCGGTCAGGTCGTCGGGGCGGCGGTGGCGGCCATGTCGGCGATCACCGAGAGCTCCAAGAAGGTCGCGGACATCATCGGCGTCATCGAGCAGATTGCCTTCCAGACGAACATGCTCGCCCTCAACGCCGCGGTGGAGGCCGCGCGCGCCGGTGACCAGGGGCGCGGCTTCGCGGTGGTGGCGGCAGAGGTGCGAAACCTCGCCCAGCGCAGCGCGGCCGCGGCCAAGGAAATCAAGGGCCTCATCCAAGACAGCGCCGACAAGGTGGACCAGGGTGCAAAGCTGGTGAACCGCTCGGGCGAGACGCTGCAGGAGATCGTCGGCTCCGTGAAGAAGGTGTCCGACATCGTGGGCGAGATCAACGCGGCGAGCGACGAGCAAGCCAGCGGCATCGAGCAGATCAATTCGGCGGTCACCCAGATGGACAAGTCGACGCAGCAGAACGCGGCGATGGTCGAGGAGGCGGCGGCCGCGGCTGAGTCCATGAGCGACCAAGCCCGACTCCTCACCGAGCTCGTCTCGTTCTTTCGGGTCGAGGAGGAAGAGTCGGCGCCGGCCGCCCCCGCTCATGCTCGTCCAGCCCGAGCTACGGCGCCGGAAGCACCGAAGTCTCGACCGCGCGTGGTCGCCAAAGAGCCGGCCGCGCCGAAGCTCGCCAACGGCAAGGTGCCGAACGGCAAGCACAAACCCGCCTCCTCCGAGGATAACGAATGGGTCCAGTTCTAAGCACGGCGGGCCGCGAGTTCGAGATGACGGATGCGGATTTCAACCGCATCCGGCGGCTGCTCAAGGATCGCTCCGGCATCGACGTGGGAGCGGGCAAGCGGCAGCTCGTCTATGGGCGGCTGACGCGCCGGCTTCGCGCGCTCAACCTCCGCACCTTCAACGACTACTTGGCGCTGGTGGAGGACGCGAACGCGGACGAGGCGCGCTCGTTTCTGAACTCGCTCACCACGAACGTCACCGAGCTGTTTCGCGAGGAGCATCACTTCGAGCTGCTGCGCGAGCGGCTGGTTCCAGAGGTGACAGCGCTCGGGACACGCCGCTTGCGCATCTGGTCCGCCGGTTGCTCCGTGGGAGACGAGCCCTACTCCATCGCGCTCACGCTTGCCTCACTGCCGGAGCTGTCCACCTGGGACCTCAAGATCTTGGCGACCGACATCGACTCGGAGGTGCTCGCGCAAGGGCGTGAAGGCGTCTACCAGATGGACCGCATCGCGAAGCTCAAGCCGAATATGCGCGCGCTGTTCTCGCGGGGAGTCGGCTCCAAGACGGGCCTCGCTCGCGCCGGCGACCGGCTGCGCGAGATGATCACGTTCAAGCAGCTGAATTTGCTCCAAGACTGGCCGATGAGCGGCCCTTTCGACGTCATTTTCTGCCGCAACGTCATCATCTACTTCGACGCGCCCACCAAGGAGCAGCTCGTGCGCCGTTTCTCGTCCCTGCTCCGACCCGGCGGCTACCTGCTGCTCGGCCATTCCGAGTCTCCCGCGGCTGCGTCCGCCCCATTGCTGGAATCGTCCGGTCGGACCGCGTTCGTGCGCAAGGCGAGCCGTTGAAGCGCCGTCGTTCGCTCGCGCCGGTGCCGAGCAAGCCACCCGCCGCGCTCAAGGGCTTCGGTCACATCAACCGCTACTACGACGGCACCTTGCGGAAGTGGATCGCGCAGGTTCTGCCCGGTGAGTACTACGTGACCCGGCAAGACGAAGTGATCGCCACCGTGCTCGGGTCTTGCGTCGCTACCTGCGTGCGCGATCACGAAGCCGGCGTCGGCGGCATCAACCACTTCATGCTGCCGAACGGCGCGGGCGTCTGCGAAGAGGATGCCCTGCGCTACGGCAGCCACGCGGTGGCTCGCCTCCTCGGCGAGCTCGTGCGGTACGGAGCGCGGCCAGAGCGCATGGAAATCAAGGTGTTCGGCGGCGGGCGAGTCATCGACTCCGCGGCGGACATCGGCCTGCAAAACGTGCAGTACGCGCGTCAGTATTTCGCCGGCATGGCTCTACCGATACAGGTAGAGGACACGCGCGGCTCGGTAGCGCGGCGAGTGCGCTACTTCCCGGCCACCGGGAGGGCGCTCGTGCAGCGCTTCGAAACCCGAGAGCCGGTCCCGCTGGATGCGGAGCTGCCCGGCTCCGCGCCCATGCTCAGGTCGGAGACGAGGCTGCGCTCGGCGTCGTCCATCTTCGAAGGCGAAGGAGAAGCTCGTGACGATAAGCGTGTTGATAGTCGACGACTCGGCGTTGGTTCGGAAGCTCCTGACGGAGCTCATCTCACGCGACCCGGAGTTCAGCGTCGTCGGCGCGGCCCGTGACCCGTACGAAGCCCGGGAGCTGATCAAGGCGCTCAACCCCGACGTGCTCACGTTGGACGTGGAGATGCCGCGCATGGATGGCATCACTTTTCTCAACAACCTGATGCGCCTGCGGCCGATGCCGGTCGTGATGGTGTCGTCGCTCACCGAGCGCGGCGCGGACGTGACCATGGCTGCGCTCGAGGCGGGTGCGATCGACTTCGTGACCAAGCCGCAGAGCGGGTTGCACTCTGGTCTCGCGGACCTGGCGAGCGAGCTCTGTGACAAACTGCGGGTGGCGGCCTCCGCCAACGTGCACGCGACGCGCGCGCGGCCGGCGGAAAGCGGCAAGCCACGTGAAAAGAGCGCGCTCATCAAGACGACCGATCGCCTGGTCGTAGTCGGCTCTTCTACGGGCGGTACGGAGGCCGTGGCCAGCATTCTCCAGGAGCTTCCGCCCGACGCGCCGGCGGTGGTCATCGCGCAGCACATACCGGAGCTGTTCAGCGCTCGCTTCGCGCAGCGCTTGGACGGCGAGTGCCAGATTCGCGTGAAAGAGGCGGTTCACGGCGAGCAGCTACTGCTCGGTCATGCCTACGTTGCGCGCGGTAACCACCACTTGAGGGTCAAGCGCAGCGGCGCAAAATACTTCTGCGCGGTCAGTCAAGAGTCGCCCGTCAACCGCCACCGCCCGTCGGTGGACGTGCTGTTCGAGTCCGCGGCGCGGGAGGCCGGCGCCAACGCTATCGGCGTCATCCTCACCGGCATGGGGGACGACGGCGCGCGCGGCCTCAAGGTCATGCGCGAAACCGGCAGCATGACCCTGGCCCAAGACAAGGCTACGAGCGTGGTTTGGGGCATGCCGGGCGAAGCGGTCAAGCTCGGCGCCGCCCAAGAGGTGCTGCCGCTGGATCGCATCGCGACGCGTGTACTGGCGCTTTCGCGCAGTTGACGCCGTGCTACGTCGTCCTGCAAAGCCATGCTGCAGGCCATCATCTTCGACTGTGACGGAACGCTGGTGGACAGCGAGACCATCGGCGTGCAAGTGCTCGCGGAGGTGGCGGCCGAGGGCGGCGCCGTGTTTTCGCCCGCCCAGGCGCTGGAGCACCTGCGCGGCTTGAAAATGGCCGAATGCGTCGAGCGCATCGAGCAGTGGTGCGGGCTCAAGCTCGCCCCCGAATTCGTGCCCCAGGTGCGGCTGCGCATGGCGGAGGCGTTCCGGCTCCGCTTGCAGCCGATGGCGGGCGCGCGAGAGCTGCTCGCCTCGCTCTCGCAGCCCTTCTGCGTGGCCTCCAGTGGGCCCCGGGCAAAGATCGAGCTGAGCCTGTCGCTCACCGGGCTCGCGCCTCTCGTGAACGGCCGCATCTTCAGCTCTTACGAGGTCGGCTCGTGGAAGCCGGAGCCCGGCATCTTCTTGCACGCGGCCGCAGCCCTCGGTGTCTCGCCGTCCGCCTGCGCGGTGGTGGAGGACAGCGAGCCAGGCATCCGGGCCGGGATCGCGGCCGGCATGCGCGTCTACGCCTATGGGGACTTCGTAGCCCAACTCGCGGAGCGCTATCGCGTGCCGCACGCACGGACGCACGCGGAGCTGGCGCAGGTCTTCAGCGGCTGATCACGCGCGAACGAGCACGCTGCCCCAGTGAAAGCCGGCGCCGAGCGCCATCAGACACACGAGCTGGCCTTCCTTGAGGCGGCCGTCCCGCCGCATCTCGTCCATCAAGATGGGGATGGTGGCGGCGGACGTGTTGCCAAAGCGGTCGATGTTACTGGGGAACTTCTCGACCGGCAGCTTCAGCTTCTCCGCGACCGCTTCGTTGATGCGCTGGTTGGCCTGATGAGCGATGAACCAGTCGATGTCCGACGGGGCGACCTTGGCCTTGTCACACACCGCTTTCACCGAGCGGGGCAGGCGCGTCACCGCGAACTTGAACACTTCGCGGCCCTCCATCTGGATGAGCCAGGAGTCGGACATCGGGCCCTCTCCGTTCGTCCACGGCCGGCCCCGAAAGCCGGCGGGCACGCACAACTGCGCGGCGTAGCGACCGTCCGAGTGCAAGTCGGTCGCGATGATGCCCGCGCCGTCGTTGCTCTTCTCCACGACGACTGCGCCCGCGCCGTCCCCGAAGATGATGGCCCAGCCGCGGTGGCGCGTGGCGCGCTCCCAATCTTCCGCCGACGGCTTGCGATCCGCCGTGCCTTCGAGGATGTCCCAGTCCCGCCAGGGCATGAAGCCAGCGTGGGCCTCTGCGCCCACGATGAGGATCGTGCGCGCAGCGTCCGCCCGCAGGAGCGCGTCCGCCATCTGAAAGGAGTAGAGCATCGCCGCACACTGAGTGCGCAGGTCCGGCGCAGGCACGCCCGGGCAGCCAAGCTTTGCGCCCAGCAGTGATCCGGACCCTGGGAACAGGTGGTCCGGAGTCATCGTGCTGAACAGGATGTAATCCAGATCCTCGGGCTTGCGCCCCGCCGCCTCCAGCGCCTTTTGCGCGGCCGGCACCGCCAGGTCAGAAACGCCGAGCTCGGGCGGACAGAAGTACCTCTGGCCAATGCCCGTACGCTGGCGGATCCACTCGTCGTTGGTGTCGAGCACCCGCGCGAGGTCGTGATTGGTGTAGGGCCGGCCCGGGACGTGGTGGCCGGTGCCGAGGATGCGGATGCCGGGCATGATGGGAATAAGAGCGAGAACCCGGGCTCTTAGCTGACTTCCCCCAGGTCGTCACGGCCAGGCCCCGTCATTTTTTGGTTACCAAGGCAAGGCCGGGTACGCGCTCGCCAAATCCCGCCAAAAGCCGGGGTAAGTCTTCGCGACGCAAGCCGGATCTTCGATGGAAACGCCTTCCTTAGCGGCGCCCAGGATGGCGAAGCTCATCGCCATGCGGTGGTCTTTGTAGCTGCGTACGACCGCGGCGGCCAACGGGCGCGGCTCGATGCTCAGGAAATCGGGCCCCTCGGTGACGACCTGACCCAGGCGACGCAGCTCCGTCACGGTTGCGGCCAGCCGGTCCGTCTCCTTGATCCGGATGTTCGCCACGTTTCGGATCGAAGTCGGTCCTTCCGCCAGCGGCGCCAGCGCGGCGAGGGTCATCGCCGTGTCCGAGATGTTGAACATGTCCGCGTCGATGCCGCGGAGCGTCGAAGCGCCTTGAACCGTCGTGTGCTCGGCCGAACGCTCCACCTTGGCGCCCGCGCGTTCCAGCAGGTCCACGAAACCGTAGTCGCCCTGCAGCGCTCCCGGGCCGAGGAGCGGCACGCGGATGCGGCTGCCGGTTGCGGCCGCGAAAGCGAACGCGTAGCTCGCGCTCGAGGCGTCCGGCTCGATATCGTAGCGGCGCGCGGCGTAGCGGCCGCCCCCCTTCCACCAGAAGCCCTTGTCCGTGACCTCGATTTTGCCGCCAAAATCTTCGACCATGCGGCGCGTGATTTCCACGTAGGGGCGGCTCACGAGCTCACCCTCGATGGTGAGCTCGGTTTCACCTTCGGAGAGCGCACCGGCCAGCAGCAGCGCGGAGAAATACTGGCTGGAGCGATCGCCGCGCATCGAGAGCCGACCGCCGGGCAGCCTGCCGCCGTACACTGTGAGCGGAGGGCAGCCGGTCGCGCACTCGATCTTCACGCCGAGCTGGCGAAGGCCGTGCACCAAATCTTCGATCGGGCGCTTGGCCATCGCTTCATCTCCCACCAGGGTGACAGGGCCGTCCACCAAGCAGGAAAGCGCGGTGAGGAAGCGAACGGTGGTCCCGCTGTTACCCACGAACAGGGGCTTTGCGGGGGAGCGAAGACGCGCGCGCCCGCCGTCGATTTCCACTGAAGTTGCGGAGAGTTTGCGCACCCCGACGCCGAGCTCCGCGAGCGCCTCCTGCATGTAGCGCGTGTCGTCGCTCTCCAGCACGCCCTCGAGGCGCGTGGTGCCGTCTGCCAGCGCCGCGAGCACGAATGCGCGGTTCGTGATGCTCTTGGATCCTGGGATCTGCCACACCCGGTCGACGGGGGCGGGGAGCGGGGCGGTCGCAAGCTTTGCGGCGACGGCGTCGATCCGCTCGGCGGCGGCGTCGGCATCGCCACCCGGCCAG
>SECP01000012.1 GCA_004193285.1 Myxococcales bacterium
GCGGCGGCGGGGGGGACGGAGGCAACGGGGCGGACGAGCCGACGCCCGTTTCGGTGTCGCCCCTCCTACCCGAAGACGACGTGACGGCTCCCATCGACTGCGCCGGGCCATCCCCGCTCGAGCACTGGCAGTTCCCGAGCTCTCCTCAGCCGCGAGCCGTGCTCGCCATCGATCCTAAGAGCTCCACCACCTTTTACGGACAGCTGAGCTCCTCGCTCCCCTCGGGGGCGCCGTCAGATTTCTCCGCGTGGTTGCTGCGGACGGACGACGGCGGCTCGACGTGGTGTCAACTGGATTTGCCGGAGCGCATCCAGGAGCTGGTCGTATCGCCTGTCGATCGAAGCGTGCTCTACGCAGCGGGAGCCACGCACTACTACCGCAGCGCGGATTACGGCACCACCTGGGAGAAGCGAGCGGCGGTCGGCGGCGGGCGGCTCGTGGCCCACGACACGCAGGTCGACACCGTGTACGAGCTCGGCGCGAGAGCTCGGCGATCCGTAGATGGCGGCGCTTCTTGGGAGGCTGCGGGCGGCAGCGAGCCAGCGCAAGAAATCGCGTTTGCCGAAGACGGACGAGAGATTCTTTACGGCGTGAGCGAGCCCTGCACTCTGCGCCGCTCCAGTGATTGGGGCCAAACTTGGCGACAGTTCCGCATCGCGGATAGCTGCCCCGACGAGGCAGGAGGAGGCCCGTCGCGTCCCCTGATGGTGAGCTCCGGCATCGTCTATTTCACCCAGTGGATGAACGGGAAGACGCTCGTTCGCTACTCGACCGACAACGGCGAGCATTGGGAGCAGACGGACGCGCTGTCACTGGAGGATGGGCAGCCCCTCTCGTTCCGCGGCGATGCTCCCGGCGTGCTCTACCTGTCTGGCCGCACGGAAGTGCTGCGCAGCACGGACTACGGACAAACCTGGAGCGAGCACCTGACCGTACCAGACGGCGGTCACGTGTCGACTCTGGGTCCGCGCTCTGGCGTGTTCCACGCCCAGGAGTCACTCGACCTCTCGTTGTTGTCCGTGGACGACGGCGAAAGCTGGACCACTACCGCCGTCGCGCGCGACGGAGCTGTCTACACGACCGCCATCGGTCCTGATTACCTCTACATAGCGGGCGCTCACTGGCTGTATCGCTCCAAGGACGGCGGAAAAACCTTCGAGTCGCTCGCTTGGCCCAGCGTCGCAGCGGGCTCACGACGACTCGTCGTAGCACCCTACGACGCGGGTCTCGTGCTCGCGAGCGACGGCAACCGCTGGCGGCTCTCGAAAGACGCGGGTAACAGTTGGCCCCCCTGGTCACCGATCATCAACGGCACGGAAGGCCCGGCCGTCTTCGAATCGGTGACGTTCGATCTGTCAAGTCAAAGCACCTGGTACGCGACGTTGCCTGGCGGTTCGCACGTGCTTCAGAGCTACACTGGCGGAGGCTGGTTCAACAATCTGCAGACGAGCAGCCCGGCCCGCGACGTGATCACAGCCTACAAGGGCCGAGTCGTCTACGCGTTGGGAGGCGATCTCGAAGCCCCGGAGGTGGACCGGACTGACGACGCAGGCGGAATTTGGATGAACATATGCACCCCTCCCGAGCTCTGCCCAGTCTCCGTACAAGTGCATCCCACCTCGCCGGCCATCCTCGTCGGGGTCGGGAACGAGAAGACCGGAGGCGCCACTCAGCCGGTGCTCATGAGCTCGAGTGATGGTGGCCGCACCTGGCGCAGACAAGCTGTCACCGCCGGCACTTCGTGGCGAACCTTCTTCGGCAGCAACCAAAACCCCTTCGCCTGGTCTTCACTCGACCACGCCTACCGCAGCGACAACCTCGGCGTGACCTGGTCACGCTTCTCGGTGCCCGTCGCAGGAGAAGTCGCTCGCGACTACTCCTCGGCCGAAGGCGTCTTCGTGAGCAACGGCGGCATCTGGCGCTACCAGCCTTGAATTAGCGCAGCACTCAAGCCCGAGCACGAGCCGAGCACACGTTTGGAAGCCGTCGGAGGCCGAAGGCCGACGGCGGTGGGCGACCAAGGGCGCGAAGCCGATACGGCGATCATTCGTCTCCGACTGCCCACTTTTGCGACCAAGCCGTGGACACCTCGCCGTGCGCGAATTCTCGAGCGCTGCCTGCAGAGCGGCCACCGGCGATCGCTCGTAGCGCGGCGAGGCCTCGCTCGCGGGCACCGGACATGTCCAAGGCCGAGACGACGGTGGAAGCGACGAGCGCCAGGTGCTCTTGCTCGGCGGGCTCGAGCTCCAGCTCGCGTCGATACACGAGCACGACCACGAGCGTGACGCCCCGGCTCGGCCGCAGCGGTAGCACCGCGAGATACCGGATCCGTTCATGCTCGATGAAAGCGCGCGCTCTCGCCAAGTCCGCTAGTAGTGGAGCACTTGCGTGGGGGTCCGCCTGCTTGAAAGTGGGTTCCTCTTCGAGAGCGCTCTCGAGCTCTTCATAGCTGACGAACCGCTTTTGACCCAGACGAGCCACGGCCTCGACCAGTGAGAAAAGGAGGCGACGGTCGGGGTGCGTGCCGAAGCTGATCCCGCAGGCGGTTACGTCTTCCGCGCAGCCAGTGTCGTAAACTTTGAACAGCAGGCTCAAGTCGGCCGCAGTCAGACCGAGCAGGCTTCCCGTCGCCAACGTTTCACGCTCCACGACGGGCCGGGACACCGCATCCGATAGCGCGTTGGCCGTCTTCAGCTGGCCGAGGATCTGACACCGCCGGTCACGCTCGGCGGCGTAAGCAGTGGCGACTCGAATGCAGCGCGCAGCCCGCTCGACGACGAAGCCGACCCACGGCATCTCTTCTGCCTCAGGCTCTTCGCCCTCACCTTGATGAACGTAGATCAGGCCCACCCCAGGACCAGCCAGCATGGGAAACGCGGTCATCGAATAGTAGCCTTGCTGGGCGATCTTCGGGTTTTGCCGCAGTAGGTCCTCACCGCGGCGCGTGCGCCACGTCTTTGCCCGGAGCGCGGCCGCCCCCAGGCCGTCGGGACGTGGCGTTCCTCCGATGTTGCCGTCCATGCATTCCGAGGGCGTCAGCCAGGAGACCGCCTTCTCTGCGTCGCTGCGGAAGCAGTAGTCGGCGTGCCAGCGCAGGTTGCCCTGGCCGGTCTTGTGTCCCAAGTGAAGAGTCGTCGAGCGCGCGTGGGTAAGTCGGCGCACGACGGTGACGATCGTGTCGAGGACGTGCGGTAGCGTGCACCGGTAGAGCTCCGGCGCACGCCGGAGCGCGAGCGCCGCGAGCTCGAGAAAGTCGGACTTGGCATGCTCCAGGTTTTCAATCCCCACCTCTAGCGTGCCGAACGCGCGCGGAATGCAGCCGCGAGGAGTCACCAACTTGAGGCTAGGATGAAGCCCGCCGGGCAGCAGCTCCCAATAGCAAGCGCTGTTCACGACCCGCCCGTTTGCGTCATGCACCAGTATCAGCGGGATGAAAAAACGCGGCGAGGTATGCTGAAAGTGCGTTTTTACGAATTCGTCCAGACGCGGGTCGTCCGGCATGACGAGCTCGGCCGTGCTCGACAGCAAGACCTCGCATTGAATATCCTGCTCTTGCCACTCGAGGTGAGGGTGGATTGGATGTCGCACCCGCCCTACCCAGCGCGCCGACTCGCCGGTGCCGGCGATGGCTTCGACGATTCCTTCCTCGACGTTGATGAGGTTGACGACCGAGAAGGCATACCCGCGCGCGGTCGCGTCGACGCACAGCCCAGCAGCCACTTCCTCCAGCTGCTCTAGCTGGGCGACCGCCTTGTCGATGACCGAGGCAAAAGCGATCGCTCGTCGAGGAGAGATGCGCGCGCGCGAGGGACGAAGCGCTCGAAGCGCCGGTGCGCTCCGAAAGACGCCACTGGGAGCAAGCCTCTCCGCCGCTTGTTCCCAGCGGTCTCGCCCCCTCGGCGGGGCGGCTTCGAGCAGGGACTGATCGCGGTAGGCGCGCGCCTCCAGCTGTTCGTCACCCGTGATCATCGCCGCGAGCGCAAGCTCCGCCGGGGTAGCTTGGGTCAGCAGGTAGCGGCGCAAGAACGCGGTCGCGCGCAGCCAGCGCCCTCGTTCTTTGCGGCGGCCGCCTTCGAGCAGCTCGAGGTTCCGAACGATCTCCATGAACCGGGTCTTGAAGCCGGCACGACGCGAATCCACCACGGCTTCCAGCTCGGGCCAGCGCGGGGCAGGCGGCCAAGCGAGCGGCCGACTCTCCGCAATTCGTCGGCAGATGCGCGCGGGGGTCGATTCGGAGAAGGCGGCCGAGCTCGCCTCGCGCTTCTCGTCCGCCAGCGCCTCCGCCACGCGAGTCGCAGCCGCGTGACAAACGTCACAGTCGCGGATGGCAGGCTCTGCCTGCAGAGCGCGTAGGAAGTCAGCGGGTTCGGCGACGCGCTCCAGTAGCTCGAGCACGAGGGTTCGCAGCTTACGCTCGGGCATGCAAACGTGCCGGAGCTCATCTCCCCCCGTGGCGGGAGGACGGACTGGGTCGTACATGGTCAAGCTTCAACTCCTTCGACGATCGAAAAATTCGCGCGGCACACCGATAGGCGCCCGCCTCGACGACTCATTCGCCCTTCGCCTTGCGAACGAGCTGGGCCGCTCGATCGCCCGCGCCCAAGAGCAGAGCCGCCGCGGCCGCCCAGGCATCCAGCCCCACGTTGTCACCGGCGGTTTGCAGGATTCGGTCGGCGAACGCCAACGACTCCTCGCTACTCAACCTATTGAGATCGACGCCGCAAACGACGCCGAGGAGCCGCCTCCTTCTGAGGTAGCCGATCCACGCGCCGGGAGCTCCTCCGCCGATCTTGCCTATGACGTCCGAGAGAATCAGCCGCCAGGGCGGGGAGCCTCCGCACTGAGTCGGCCAGTGCCGGACGAAGGACCGCAAGAAAGAATCCATTTGCCGGCGGCTCAGCTCATCCGGCTGCGGAGACAGTGGAGAAAGGGCCTGAGCTTCCGGCGCGAGGGGTGGGGGTAGCACGGTCTGGGCGTTACTCGCGCCGACCCGGCTCCCACCGAGGGCTCGCCGCACGTGCTCGGCATCGATCCATTCGCCATCGCGCTCGACTGCAAGGACGCGCAGCACGTTCTGCAGCTCGCGCAAGTTGCCGGGCCAAGAATGGGTGGCGAGCGTCTGATGCGCAGCCGGGGTCATGCCGCGGGGACGACAGCCGGAGCGCTCGCTCACCCGCGCCAGTAAGGTATCTGCCAGCTCGATTACCTCCTCCCCGCGCTCACAGAGCCGCGGCACCAAGAGCGTCTTTGCGGCGAGTCTGAAGTAGAGGTCCTGGCGAAAGCTGCGGTCGTTCACCATCTGCGGAAGATCGTGGTGCGTGGCCGTGATGAAGCGTACATCGCAGTCGATGGGCTTGCTGCCAGCGTTGGCCCCAACGCGGAGGAACCCCCGAGTATCGAGGGGAGTGAGGAACTTCATTTGCAGCGCCCAAGGCAGATCGCCTATCTCATCCAAAAAAAGAGTGCCTTCGTGGGCAGCCTCGAGCACGCCTATTCGCCGTTGCTTCGCGTCCGTGAAGGCGCCTTTCTCGCAACCGAAGATTTCGACCTCCGCGGTGGCTGGCGTCAGCAGCGAGCAGTCCAGGCGAATGAACGGCTTGTCACGTCGAGCGGAAGCTTGGTGAATCATTTTCGCGAGGGTCGACTTCCCGCTGCCGGTGTCGCCGAGCAGCAGTACGGGGAGATCGGACTCCGCGATCTTCTCCGCTTGGCGCCCCAACTCGACCATCACCGGGCTGCGACCCAAACGGCCTGCGAAGGGCAAATCCTCGCGTGCAAGCGGCATCGACGAAGTGAGCTGGCGCGCGGCATCGCGCTTGGCTTCAATCAAGACGAAGACACTCCCGCGGCAGCGCCCGACTGGAAGCAGCGCTGCGCCCGAGGGCTCGAGTCGGGGTTTGCCGCTTGCGGCCACTTCAACCACGCTTGGCGCGACGCTTTCCAGCAGTTGCTCGGGGTCTTCGATGCCGGCGCAGGCGGCGAGACTTACCTCGCCGGTTTCGGCTGAATGCACAAGCACCGCCAAACGCGGCAGCTCGGTGCCCTGCGGAACGGGTGACAGCTCGTGGGTCCGTGCGTCTCCCTCACGCTCGGGTTGGACCGTCCAAAATCTGGAAGAACGATCTCGATCGCCCCCGTCGCGCCCGCGTGCGTTGGAACCCTCAACGTCACCATCTGCAACCATGCTCGAAACAATAGGCAAAGAACGCGCCCGATGGGATGTCAGACGTTCGAATTGCGGACCATCACCGCGAAGCGCGTCATGCGCCGTCGAGCGAGCACCCATTCCTTGCCTAGGAAAGCAGTTCTTGTGCCACCGTGAGTGTGTGGCGCGTCGAGCTCGTGCGCGGACAGCTTCGTGCAACGTTGCGCTGCTCGTTCGTTTCAAATGTGCATCCTCGCGGGGTGGGGAACGAGCGCAAACGCTCCCAAAGCCTCCCGAATGCTTGGAAGCGCTTCGGAGCTCTTCCGAAGGCTCCTCCGCATGTGATGTTTTTCAGAACGTCCGAGTTCGGCACGAAGAGCGGCGCTGCTGAATCGCTTGGCCCAGTTCACGGCGTTGAACGCCGTGGCATCTCACGTGCACTAGCGAGCGTCCGCAGGAGAAAAGATGCCAAGCTCGCAAAGTAACACTCGTGCTCCTCGAAGCCGTCGCACCGGTAGCGGCAAGCGCCCGCGGATTGCCCAGAGGAGGCAATCGGTGCTGGCGGCCGCTCTCGCGCTCATCTCTCTATTCGGCTGCTATGGCGCTGAGCCCGAGCGCACGGCGCCAAACGATACCCCGATGCGCTTCCGCCTGGATGGCGTTGCCGAAAGCTGTCACCAGTCCAAGCGTGCCAAGGAGCTGCTTGCCGAAAACCATTCCCGGCGCTTCGCGCTCAGCCTCGTTCTGATTTTCGGGGCGGCTGATAGTCACGCGCCGCCGCTCGTCTGCGGCGACTAGGGCGCGGTTGCCTCGAGCACTTTCTTGGCTTCGTTCACCTGCTGCGCCAAGAGGTCCGAGCCGCCGTGATCGGGATGAACCTTTTTGATGAGGTTGCGGTGGGCGGTTACGATCGCTTCCTTCGTCGCGTTTTCGCGGAGGCCCAGCACCCGGAGGGCGTCTTCGCGCGTCATCTGACCGCGCGAGCGGGGCACGGTGCTCGCTTGGGGAGGCCGCTCGCCCACGGCTTTGGCGCGAAGCCAGCCTGAGGCCAACCATGCCAAGGCGGGCGCGATGACTACGAGCGTTCGCAATCCAAAGCGGGTCGCTAGTACCAAGCACGTGAGCGCGACCAACCCCGCAATGAAGCCGAAGCGCGCCCCCGGTGATGCACTGCGGCGCACGCCGACGCCGAAGAGCAAGAGGGCGGCGACGATTGCGATCCAGAGCACCCAGCCCTTCTAGCACTCGCGGCGCTCCGCAGCCGCCGGAGGCCGCCGCGCGACGAGCTGCTTGCACGTGGGGTCGAGCATGGCTGGGCAAATAGCGCGGCTCCGTCGAGCCTCTCGGGAGGGCGCAGGGACTATCGTTGACGATTTCCGCCAACTCCTCCGGGAAGTCTGAGCCCGCCGGTGCCCCGCAGGGATCGTGGTACCTTGAGCAGGTGCGCTGGGAGCTTGGTTTGGCGTTGCTGGCCTGCGGGTGCGATCTGGTCGTCATCGGCTCAGCGCCCGTGCGCCAAGAAGTGCCTGACTCCCCAGTGGGTGAGGGCGGCATGAAGTCCGGAGCCGCCGGTGGAACGACCTTCCCACCCCCACCGCCGCTCACGGTCGATACACCGGCCGTGGCAGAGCCTGAGCCGGAGTTGGATTGGTGCACGGTGGCCGCGCAACAAGGCGCCACCTTCTGCGAAGCCAGCGAGACCACGCTCGAGTATTGCGAGCCCGCACCGGTCGCCCCGCTGACCGAAGGCGCCGGAGGCGCGGAGGCGGGGTTGGGCGCGGATAGGGGTGGAGCTGGCGCAGGTCTGGGCGGAGCGGGTGAGGATGCGGGCGCTGCTGGTGCGAGTGCGAGTGCGAGTGCGAGCGCGAACGCTGGCACGGATGCGGGCGGAGCGCGCGGGGATGCGGGCGCCGCCGGCGCTTCAGGTGCCGCGAACGCGTGCCCGCAGTATGAGCACCCGCCGTTTTGGGTCTACGATCTGGTCGTCCAGTGCGCGGCTCACTGTGGGGTCGCGATCAGGAGCTCTGAGCGCCGGCTCGGCGGCACTTGTTGCTACACCGCCTATTCCGTTTACGGCGGGCGATAAGCCGGTCTGCCAAGTCGTTCACGCGCTCTTGTTGCGCTGCTGCGCGGAGGGGCCGATACTGACCGGCTATGCAACCAGGCGGATTCGGCGGACCCGGTAATGGTCAACCACCCGGCGGCTACCCGCCCGGATACCCGGGGGCACCGGCGCAACCGGGCGCGCAGCCCCAGCAGCAACCTTACGGCGCCCCGCAGCAGCCACAGCAGCCGCAGCAATACGGCGCTCCTCCTCAGCAGCAGTACGGCGCTCCTCCGCAGCAATACGGCGCTCCTCCTCAGCAGCAGTACGGCGCTCCTCCGCAGCAATACGGCGCTCCTCCTCAGCAGCAGTACGGCGCTCCTCCGCAGCAGTACGGCGCTCCTCCGCAGCAGTACGGCGCTCCTCCGCAGCAGTACGGCGCTCCTCCGCAGCAGTACGGCGCTCCTCCGCAGCAGTATGGTGCTCCCACGGCGGGCGCCTACGGTGTTCCGCCGGGCATCGGTATGTCGCCGCCGGTTGGTAGTTCGTTTGGTCACGCGCAGTCGGCGCTAGCCGGCGCGGGCGGGATGATGAAGGTGATGAAGTACGGCTTCATCGCCATCGGCGCGCTTTGCGTGCTGACCGGTTTGGTGCTGGTGTTCGCGGTCGACGCCATCACCGGCATTTCCATCGCGTTCACCGGCGCGGTGTTCGTGGTGGTGGCGGTCGCCGTGCTGCCGCGCTTCTCGGGCATGCTCGGCCAAGCTACCGCGATGGTGGACGGCTTCGCGGCGAAAGAGCAGCTCGCGCAAACCGGGATCCCGGCCATGGGGCGGCTACTCAGCGTTCAGCAGACGGGGCGTCTGGTGAACTACAACCCGGAGATTCAGGCGGTCGTGGAGGTACAGCACCCGCAGCTTGGGCCGTACCAGACCCAGACCACCGCCATCGTGCCGCAGATTGCCATTCCGCGAGCGCAACCGGGAGCCACCGTGCAGGTGCGCGTGAGTCCGCAAAATCAGCATGAAATAGCGCTGATTTTCTGAGCGCACGCGTCACGCGTCACGCGGGCCGCGCCTGCGACGAGCGGCGCGGGGGTGGTCCTCAGGGACTACCCCTCCCTCGTGCGCGCAGGCCGGCGGCCGAGCACACGTTTGGGAGGGGTCGGCGGCCGCAGGCCGACGGGGGTGGGCAGCTAGCCCAACCACCGCCTGGGCTTACGAGCACGCCCGTGTCAGCGGCTCACTCAGTGCTGTGGCTTGCGAGCGAAGAGGTTCAAGCCTTGGACGTGCAGGTCCGAGCTAACTTTGTCCTCGGCGGAGGTGCCCTCGAAGCAGCGGAAGTGCATCAGAGGCCGCACCTCCGCGAAGCCGATGTCGTGACACGTCGAGACTAGCTCGCGTTCGGTGAGCGCGCCCGCGATGCAGGCCGCCCAGAGCTCCGGACGCTGGCGTGCTTCGAGCTTCAGCTCGCGCGCTACCACGACGTCTGCCAAGTAGAGGCGACCGCCGGGCCGCAACACCCGCCAGATTTCCTGAAAAACGCGGCGCTTCTCCGGCGCGAGGTTGATCACTCCGTTCGAGATCACGACGTCCACGCTGGAGGTTGCGACGGGCAGGTCTTCGTAGCTGCCGGCGCGAATCTCGGCGCGATCGGCGACGCCAGCCGCCGCTAGCGCGCGCGATGCGACTTGACGCATGCCAGGAGTGATGTCGACGCCAATCGCTCGACCCTGCGGGCCGACGCGCCCAGCCGCGAGCAGCAGATCCGTCCCCGCGCCGCAGGCGTGGTCGAGCACGGTCTCGCCTGGCTCGATGGGACCGATCGCGAGCGGGTTGCCGACGCCCGCGAAGCGCGAGGTTGCTTCCTCGGGCAACGAAGCGAGCTCGGCCGCGTCGTAGCCGAGCAAATTCACCGCGTAAGCGGCGCCGCGGTGGAAATGAAACACGCCGCTGGGGTCCAGCGCGACTTGCTCGTAGGTGGTGCGGATGGCTTCGCGGAGCTCGCTCACATCGAAGCCAGAAGGTGCAGTCAGTGCCATGGTGGGGCCTCTTGGGGAGGGGAAGGCGCCCCGTGCGGCGGGCTCTTTGCCACTGCGTTCGGGGCGCGCTCCGCGCTTTCAGTTGGTGGGATCCGGACGAACGATGACGGTGTCGGCGATAGGAGTGATGGCGTCGGCGGGCATGCCCACGCGCCGGGCGTGCTCGCGAATCGCCTCCGGATCCGTCGCCTGATAGATGCAGACGGTGCCGAGCCTGCCGCCTTCGTGAGTCGTCACGTAGCTGCGGATCCAGCGGACTTTGTCCGGCATTTCCTCGTTGCCGATTTGGGAAGAGCGGGCAGCGGCCGCCTTCAGCTCGTCGGCGTTCGCCCAACCATTCGCACGCGTGATCACGTAAGTTTGCATCGCTAGATTGCTCCTCGCGTTCTGGGGGAAAAGCTCCCCGCTCAACGCCCCCTGAACGTGCGACAAACGGCGGCGAATGTCCTTTCCGCGACCTGACCAATTCCTTATCGCTCGCAGAGCCGGTGCGCTGGGGCAGCGAGATGAGGGAGCTGCGGTGAGCTACGTGCAGCCGAGTCAGTCAGGGCACGACGGTGATTGAAACCGAGTCGCCGAAAAGACCGATGCTCCGAGCGTTGACCGTGAACCCGTTGCCCGGCTGAGTGCCCGCGGTGTAGAGGCCGGACTGGGTCACCGAGCCGTTGTCCGGCCAGCCCGCTCGCGGATTTTTTCTCCACGACGGTGGGCGACGCCGACGCGGGGACCGCAACCGTAGGCGCCGCGTTGTCGTTCTCCGAAGGGAGCGCCAAAACGGGGTTGGTCGCGGGCTCCCGGCTACTGAAGCGCGCGAGCGCGTCGCCGTGCGTCCCAATGCTCGAGTGGATGTGGGTTTCGATGCAACGCCCGGCCACACCTGGCCACAATTGTCGAGGGGCGGAAGCGAAGCTGGGTCTATTCTTGCGAGGGACCGCCGTACGATGAGCACGATGAGGTCCTTTCGCTTGGGTGCGCTCGCCGTCTGCATCGCGTCTGCGGCGAGCGCCATGGTGTTCGGTTGTTCGGGGAGCGGCGGCGGGGGTGACGCGGTTGGCGGCGCTGACGGTGAGGCGGGCGAAGGGAGCTCGAACGGTGGCTCAAGCTCGACCGGCGGGAAGTCGGGCGCGGGCGGGCGGCCTGCGATTCCGCCCCCGACTTACGAAGGCTGCAGCGCACTCGGCTTCACCTACGACGGCGGCGCTTGTACCGCCCCCTGCGCGCCCGTGCGGTGCGCGTGCGAGCCGTTCCCCGCGAGCTACACCGGCTGCCACCCGGAGCGAGGCTGCCTGACTGCCGTCGACTGCGCGGTCGCGTGTGAGCTCGAGCTCCGTGACGTCGTGAGCTGCATCGGCGACTACGCGCCCTGCGACGGTGACCAGGATTGCGACGCGGGGCGCTGCGTCGGCGACGTGGAATCGACCCAGGGGGATTGCCAGTCAGGTACCAGCGGCTCGCCCTGTTTGGACGAGAACGACTGCGTCGAAGGTAGCTGCGTCGCGACGGGCAGCGGTGGGGACTATCGCTGCCAAACCGGTGAAAATGGCGCCTCGTGCAACGTGGACGGCCACTGCCGCGACGGGCTCGACTGCATCCTGCCCGCGGCGTCGTTCGCGGGGACCTGTAGCGACGGCGAGAGCGGCTCCGTTTGCAGCGAAGCCGCCGACTGCGACAGCCAGATCTGTATCGGGGCCTCGGACTCGGGCTCGCTCGGCAGCTGCAGTGATGGCTCGCTCGGCGCAAGCTGTCTCACGAATTCGCAGTGCGATAGCGGATTCTGCGGCAAGAGCAGCGCCGGAGCGAGCCAAGGCGCGTGCACGGACGGCAGCGCGAACAGCCCCTGTTCGTCTGCGAATCAGTGCGACGGCCTCAACTGCGTGATGAAGAGCTCCGGCGGCGCTTGTAGCTCCGGCGCCATCGGCGAGGGGTGCGCCACGGGCGACGACTGCTCGGTCGGTGATTGCGTGGACGTCGACTCGTTTTCTCGCGTCTGCACCGAGGGCAAGCTCGGCCAGCCGTGCGGCGACAACGCTCAGTGCGAAAGCGGTCATTGTCGCAACGGCGGCGGAAGCGAGCGTAGCGGCACCTGCTCGAGCGGCGCTCTCGGAACCGAGTGCGACCGCAACGACGACGCGGACTGCGAAAATAGCCGCTGCGCCCAAGACTCATCGGGCGCGGGTTGGGCCTGCAGCGCGGGGCAGCTGGGGGACCGCTGCAGCAAACAGAGCCACTGCTTGGCCGGCACTTGCACCCTGGCCGACGAGGTAGACACCTCCGGCTGGTGCAGCGACGGCGCCGACGGTGCTTCTTGCAAGCTCGACGCGCAGTGCGACTCCCAACTCTGCGCTTCTCGCCCGGGTAGCGAAGGCGCCTGCACGAGCGGCGAGGTCGGTGCGATCTGCACGATCGACGAAGACTGCGTCGATAAGCTGTGCGCCTTGGAGGCGGGCAACAGCTATGGCCAATGTACGAAGGGGCTACTCGAGAGCGCCTGCGCCGACAGCACGGACTGCACGGAAGGCACCTGCGTGTACTCGATCGGCCTCGGCGAGGGCGAATGTACGGACGGCACGCTCGGTGACTTCTGCGTCACTCCCGAGCAATGCACCTCCAAGCACTGCTTCACCGGTGGCAACAGCGCGGGCACCTGCACCACGGGCGCCGCCGGCAACCAATGCTACCGACCCGCCGATTGCGAAAGCGGCACGTGCACCAACTACAAATGTGAGTAGCGGTCACGCGACCGTGAGCCCCTCAGTGGGGTTTACAGCGCCGCTTGCCGGTCTCCAGAATGAACGCGTGCGAGTTCCATTGACCGACGACCTGGCCGCGGTCGTTGATGTCGTAGGCCTGCGCGGCCCCCTCCAGCGGCAGAAGCCGGACGCGGGAGGGCGAAGTCCACTCGACGGCGGCCATGTCGCTGTCTTCGGGCCAAATCCAGCCCACGATGGCTCCGCGCTCATTGATCCCGATCGGCCACGGCTGCAGGGCGCCTGCGAGCGTCTCGAGCAACACGGGTGAAGACGTGCGACCGGTCCACTTCACGCCAAAGACCCAACCCGCCTGATTCGTGTAGCCGGCGATGTCACCGCGATTGTTGATGGATTCCGCGACGGCCTCTCTGCCGTCGAGATTGTCCAGCACGGTCATACCTTGCTTTTTCGTCCACTTGAACGGCAACACCTCGATGTCCTTCTCAATCCGCCCGACCACGACGCCTGCGTCGTTGATGTCACGCGGATCGCCGAAGTCACCGACCGGGAACCCGAGATCCACCATGCCTTCGCGCTCGCTCCAGATGAAGCCCCGCGCCTTACCCGAATCGTTGATCGCCACGCCGACGACCTGGCCCCGGTTGTTGATGGCCTCCGCGCTACTGTGGGAGCCCCCGAGCGTGCCGAGGTCGTGAGCCGTCCCATCTGCGTCCCACAGGGCGGCGCGCGACGTTCCATCCGCGAGCTGTATGGTGCCCACTACTTGCTCACGGTCGTTGACGTCCGCCGCCCGGCTCGACAAACCCCCGAGCGTATCCAGAGCGACCATGCCCGTCCTCGCGGTCCATCGGAAGGCTCGGAATGGGTTGAGCGCGGGCGTAGAGGGCACCTGACTCATACCCACGACGGTGCCTCGGTTGTTGATGCCTAGCCCGACGCTGTAAAGGAACTGGCCCGGCTCCAAGACGCCCAAGTCAATGGCCTGCGCGTCGTCGGCGCTCGAGCAGCACAGCTCTTCCTGCACGCTGCCTACCTCCGACGCGTCTTGCTCCGCGTCTGGCGCGCCGCAGCCCATGACCAGCAGCGGCAGCAGCGCACGAATAGAGACCCAGCCCCTGAGCGACTCGAACGAAAGCATCTCGGCACCTGCCTTTCGAAGCGGCACCCTACTCCCGTCGTGAGCGCCTCCGAATGCCGCGTTACGCCTCGCCGGGATGGCACGTACGGGGATCGCTTGAAGTCGTAAGCATCTGACGGCGCAAGGGGATTCTCGCTGCAAGTCGACGGCTCGCCAGGCGAGCGTGGAATTCAAAGGTGCTACGCGCCCGCATCCAGATCTAGGCTGCTACGAAGTCGTCGCCACTCCTTAACGGCCGGTGGCGGCCTACTTGGCGGTGAACTCCAGGACGCTGCCTCGGTTCTCGAGCTCGCTGGTGGCGCCGCCATCTACGCTGCCCGTGGCGCCTTGGCGATCGGTGATGACGTAGAATGTTCGGCCGTCCGGGTTGACCGCGACGTCGCGGTAGCGATTGGTGGTTTTGAACAGCTCCGTGACCTGAGCTTCCGCGGTTGCATCCGTGGGCACGCGGTAAACGGTGCCGCGCTTGAGGCTCGGGATGAGCCACGAGTCTGACCAGCCGCTCAGCGCTTGCGACGCCGCGGAGTAGAGCTCGAGTGACGAGGGCGCGATGGTGGGCCAACAGACGTTGGCATTGTCGCCGCACTTGGGGTCTTCGAAGTCGTAGCCGGACTCCACGGTATAGAAGGTCAGCAGCGGAGGCGCGAAGCTGGGCGTCGCCCAATCGGATTCCTTCTGCTGCGGGACGCTCGCCGGTATCGTGTAATCACTGAACCCGAGCTGCTCGCAGTCCGGCGCCGCCGACCAGTTGGCGTAGGCGTAGGCCTTGTCGTCTTGGTAGCCGGCTACGTGAGGCCAACCGTAGTTTTTCCCCGCTGCGATGCGGTTCAGCTCGTCATCGCTCTTGGGACCCTGCGCTCGAGTGGAGCGCCCCTTTCGCGTCGAACGCGAGCCCTTGCGGGTTGCGGTGACCGAAGCTGAAGACGTGGCTTCTAACCCCCGAAAGCTCGGGATTGTCGTCGGGGACGGTGCCGTCCAGATTCAAGCGCAGGATCTTGCCTTGGTAGTTGCTGAAATCTCCCGCCGCGAGCTCGGCGGCGGTGGGCAGGTCCTGGGCGTGATTGGGATTGCACTTGCGATCGAACTGGTTCGCTCCCTGGTCGCCGACCGTGTAGTAGAGCTTGCCATCCGGGCCGACGCGCAATCTTCCACCGTTGTGATCGCTGCTGGCGGGAAGGTCGCCGAGTAGGTCCAGGGCCGCGCTGAGCGTCCCGCTCGCGGCATCGTACGTGTAGCGGCGGATCTTGAAGCGCCGACCCGAAGCGGAGTCGTAGCTGTAGGCGAGGTAAACGAAGTCCTCGTTCGTTCCCGCCATCAGCTGAGGATGCAGCGCCATCCCCAAGAGCCCGTCTTGCGAGCCGCTGGCACTCACCTCCTCGAGCTCGAGCGCGGCCTGGACCATACCGTCGTTAGGGCGAATTCGGATGACGCGCTTACCTTCGCGCTCCGTCACCCACAGCCAGTCATCAGGCCCCCAAACTACCTCCCACGGGCTCGCGAGGTCGTCGACCACCACTCGCTTCGTGAACTCTGTGCCATCCGAAGGGGTAGCTTCACCCCCGGCCCCGGCAGCTCCTGCGTCACTTCCGCCAGAGACCCCGCCGGCTTGGCCCGCGGGTGCGCCGCCGCGGCCACTGCCACCCTCGGTAGCACCAGCGCTACCTCCCTCCGGCGAACCGTTGGCGCTGCCGGCGGTTGGCCCCGCTGCCACCAGCAGAAGACGCGGAGCCAGCGCCGCCGCCCGGGGCCGCTCCGCCATTCGGTTCTTCGTTGCTGCAGGCCTGCACTGCCCAGAGCAAGCAGCCGAGCGCCACCGTTCCACGAGCGGGACTGACGTTTCTGCTGAGACGCATAGCGTGGCCCGGAGCAAACGCTGGGCCAACCGCCACTCCCGAGAGTGATTGAATCCTCTTGCGGCACCCCAGAGTCGCTCGGCCCTCAGCGCCACGCCAATCCTGCCCGTCTTGCGACACAACACAACGCGTGAGCACGCGGGATGTCGCCAACGCCCGTGACCCACGGGCATTGTCATGGGACCACTTCCGAGCGGCTAGGGCGCCGACGAGCTGGCGGGGGCCGAGCTGGGTGCACTAGCGCGGTCGCGAGCGCTGGCCGCGGCAAGCTCGCGCGCCAGCTCACGCTTCTTGAGATAAAGCGCGATGGCGTCTTCGAGCTCTCGTTCCGACTGCGTCTTTTCGCGCTCTGCCAGCTCGCGCTTTAGCTTGGCGACGCGAGCCTGGCGTGTGATCGCTTGCTCGAAGAGCTCGGCGTTGCGCTGCGCTACCAGCCGCTCCGTGAAAGCCTTGCGACGAGCGAAGGTCTCCAGCTCGGCTGCGAAGGCGCGCTCCTCCGCTTCCGAGCTCGGAGTGGGAGCGCTCACCGTGGCCGCGCAAGAAGGCCCGGGCTGCGCCGCCTTCTTCGACTCTTCCCCGACCGGCTGCTCACCGTGCGCGGCCGTTGTCACCAGCAACCCGAACGCAATGGCACCCAGCGACCGAACCATGGCCTTAGCATACGAGGTCGTCCCCGAGGCCGCCAGGAGGAGACGTGCGCGGCGCCTGCCCGCCCTGGAGCTACCTCGGCGCGGCCCGAGTATTCGCGCGCTTACGCGCTGGCGGCGGACCGGGCGCCTTCGGTGGCTCGAGCGGCGGCAGACCCAAAGCCTCGCGCACAGGGCCGAAGGAGCGACGATGGATCGGGCAGGCGCCGTGCTGACGCAAAGCCGCCTGATGCTCGCGCACGGGGTAGCCCTTGTGACGCGCAAAGCCGTATCCTGGATACGCGCGGTCGTGCTCCAGCATGCGCGCGTCGCGCTCGGTCTTTGCGAGAATGGAGGCGGCGGCAATGGAGAGGCTCCGCTCGTCGCCTTTGACGATGCGTGTCTGCTCGATTGCAACGTCGCGCAGCACGCGCGCGTCGATGAGCAGGTGCTCGGGAGTGATGCCCAGAGCCTCCACTGCTCGCCGCATCGCCGCGATCCCGGCCCAGTAGATGTTGAGCTGATCGATCTCCTCCGGTTCTACGAAGGCGACCGCCCACGCGCGAGCCTCGCGCTTGATGAGCTGCGCCAGCTCCGCGCGCCGCTCCGGCGGCACCTGCTTGGAGTCGTTGATGCCCGGTGCACGCCAGTCGGGCTCGAGCACTACCGCCGCGGCCGCCACCGGCCCCGCAAGGGGACTCATTCCCGCTTCGTCTACGCCGGCGATGAGCACGACGTCTCGCTTCCACAGCTCGCGCTCGAACTCGAGCATCCAGCGCAGCCGCTGCCCCTCTGCCCGCCGCTCCCTCCGCTTCCGCTCCACTGCCTCTAAAATGGCGCGTGCGCCAGCGCGCGGGTCTGCGCGCAAGGCGACCTCTAGCGCCGTGGGTAGCGGTCGCGCCCCCTCGACATAGCGGGTCCGAATCTCGGATAGCCTCAGCTCGGGCACGGTCGCAGCATAGCTCAGCTGCCTCTTCGCTCCAGTCCGCCCGAACCCCCGGAAGAAAGGGAAAATCCGCTTGCGCCGCTGCGCTGACGGCGATGAGATGAACGCTGACCGCGATGGGTAAGAAACGCAAGGCTCGGGGCCGCGCACCGCTCGTGCTGACCTCCAAACGAGTCCAGCAGCTGCTGCTCGCGACGAGCTTTCCCCGGCTACACATGGCGCTCATTCTGGCGCTGGCAGCGGTGGGCGCCTTCCTCACTTCGGCCTCGCTGGTCGCGCTCGGTGTGAGCAGCATGGGTCTGCGTTACGCGCTGGCGGTGGTGGGCGGCTACCTGTCTTTTCTTGGCTTCGTGCGCCTGTGGATTGCCTATCAAACCCGAAATTGGTCCTTCGGGCGGCGTACGGACGAGCGTGGTCAGTCGAGCGATATCGGCAGCGTCGATCTGCCGGATCTGAGCGCGCTCGGAGAGCTCGGCAGCGCGGGGGAGAGCGTCCTCTCCGGGGGGGGCGGCGCCTTCGGCGGTGCCGGCGCGAGCGGGTCCTTTGGAGACAGCGCGACCGAAGGGTCCTCGGGAGCGCTAGACGCGGTGGGCGGCGGTGATGGTGAGGGCGTCATGATCGTCATCGCGGTGGTGGCGCTGCTTGGCGGCATCATCGCGCTCGGTTTCGTCGTTTACTCGTCGCCGCTCTTGCTGGCGGAGGTGCTGCTGGACTTCGCGGTCGTCGGCGCTCTCTATCGCAAGAATCAGCGTCGCACGTACAAGCCAGCCCTCGTCTTGGCCGTGTTTGCCGCTGTTTTCGGCCTAGCAATGCAAAGCCTAGCGCCCGAGCAGCACACGCTCGGCGCGGTGCTGGAGGCTTACGAAGCGGCGCAGAAGTGAGCGCGGCATCACCTGGCGCCGGTGAGGCTCAGCGCCATCACGAGCGCAATGACGCCGAGCAGGACGAAGAAGAAGAGGGGCCACACGACTCGCTGCACGGAGCCTCGATCCGCAGCAGGCGTGGGGCCGAGTAGGGGCTTGCTGCCGGGGCTAGCGTAGTGCTCGCCCGGCTGAGCGGGCGGCGCATCGGTCTCGGACACCTTGCTGGCCATGCCGAATGCGGTGCAATCGCCGCGCCAGACCGAGCCGGCGGCCGATGCGGCACCTCGACTGGAGGAGGCGGGGCGAAAGTGTCAGCGAAGGATCGACGAGCGCGGGGCTCTAAAGGGGTCGAGGTTTCATGACGAAGAGCTTTCGCCCTTTCGCGCTCACCTTTTGGGCTGCACTGACGCTTTCTTGTGGCTCCGGAACGGAGGAGCCGAGTGAGGTGGCGGGCACCTCGAGCTCAGCGCTCGTGGCGGACCGCTACATCGTCGTGCTGAAGAGAGGGGCGGCGGCGCGCGGGGTAAGCGGGCGGGCGGTTCCGGACAAGGCACGAGCGATGGCCGCGAAGCGCGGTGGCCGGGTGCTGCGGACCTACGAGCACGCGCTCGAAGGGTTCGCGGCCGAGCTCTCCACCCGTGAGCTCGCGGCCATGCAGGCAGATCCCGAGGTCGAAAAGGTAGTCCGGGACGTGGCGGTGACTCTCGATGCGACGCAGAGCAACCCGCCCTGGGGCCTCGATCGCATCGACCAGCGCTACCTGCCCCTCGATCAAAGCTTTAGCTACGCCAATCAAGGTCAAGGCGTCCACGCCTACGTCCTGGACACCGGCATCCTGGCGACTCATTCCGAGTTCAGCGATGGTGCGGGAGGTACCCGCGTCGGCGCCGGGTACGACTTCATCGAGAACGACTCGGACCCTCAAGACTGCGATGGTCACGGCACGCACGTAGCGGGCACGATCGGCGGCTTGACCTATGGCGTCGCGAAGGGCGTGACCATTCACCCCGTGAAAGTGACGAGTTGCAACGGTCAGGGCAGCCTCTCGACGGTGCTGGCAGGCGTGGACTGGATCACGCAAAATCGAGTCTTTCCGGCGGTGGTCAACGCGAGCCTCGGCTTCTTCACGTACACGCCGGACGCGCAGGTGCTGGCCGACGCGATCGCGACCTCCATCGGCACCGGGATTCCGTACGTCGTTTCCGCCGGTAACGATAATACGAGCGCGTGCGAGAAGATCCCCGCTAATGTGACGTCAGCGATCACCGTGGGTTCGGTGGACGCCACGAATACGCGTTCACCGACCTCGAATTTCGGAACGTGCGTGGACTTGTTCGCTCCTGGCGTGGGCATCACGTCCGCGGGCATCGCGAGCACGACTGCGACGGCCATGAAGAGCGGCACGTCCATGGCGTCGCCGCATACCGCAGGCGTTGCGGCGCTCTACCTGAGCGCAAATCCCAGCACCACGCCGGCGCAGCTGCAGCAAGTGCTGACCGCTCGCGCGACGCCCGATCTCGTGCAGCTGCCCGGCGCGAGCTCCCCGAACCGCTTGCTCTACAGCGGTACGATCCCCGGGACGTCCGACAACACGCCGCCGACCGTTGCCATCGCCGCACCTGCGAACGGCGCGGTGCTGACCCAGTCGCTGAATACGGTTACGGCTACCATCACCGACGCGGGCGGACCCGGGTCGACGGCCATGCTCTACGTGGATGGGCTGCCCATCGCCAATGATTCGGTGGCGCCCTTCGGCTTCACCTGGGACAGCACGTTCTACGCGAACGGCGCCCACCAGCTCCTGGTCAAGGGCGCGGATGCGAACGGCAACTGGAGCTCGAGCCCCGTCGTCAACGTCACGCTCAATGTCCCTCTGCAAGCGGACTACTCGGCGACTTACCGCGCGCCGGTCTGCAGCGTGGCGCGCCCGTCGTGCAAGACGGGCTCTTTGGTGCTCGCTCACGGCGCGGGGGTACCCGCCATTGGGTCGCCCGGCGAACCGAGCTACCCCAACACGCTCGGGGCCACGTGCGCGGACGGAACCTTTGGCGTCTTCCACACCAATCCTTCGCTGGACTACCTGAGCATCGCCACGAACGGCGGCGGCAACCTGGCTGCGGGCCAGACCGTAACCGTGCGCGCGGACGTGTGGGTCTACACACCCAGCGACGATCGCTTGGACCTGTTTTACACCGCCGATGCCGACGCGAGCCCGGTCGTTTGGACGCCCGTCACCGGCGCCACCGACGTGTCGTTCAGCGCTGGCGGCGCGAAGACCTTCACGACGACCTTCGTACTGCCGAGCGGCAGTGCGCGGCAGGCCATCCGCGGCCAAATGCGCGTGCTCGGCTCCGCTACCGCGTGTGCCGCAGGGGACTTCAACGATCGGGACGATTTGGTGTTCGCGGTGGGGAGCGGTACGACCAACGCTGCGCCCACCGTGAGCGCGGGCGCAGATCAGTCGGTCACCCTGCCCGCGGCGGCCGCGCTCTCCGGCACGGTCAGCGACGATGGGCTACCGAACCCGCCCGCGACCGTGACGCGCGCTTGGACGAAGGTGAGCGGGCCTGGCACCGTTTCTTTCGGCTCGCCCACCGCAGCGGCGACCACAGCTAGCTTCTCCGCGGCTGGAGTCTACGTGCTTCGCTTGAGCGCGAGCGACGGCGCGCTCTCCACCAACGATGACGTTCAGGTCACGGTGACCACCGCGAGCAGCGCGACCTTGAAGGTGCAATACAAGGCCGCTGACTCCGCCGGCACCGACAACCAGATTCGTCCCCACCTCAACCTCTACAACCTGGGGACGAGCTCGGTTTCGCTCAGCCAGGTCAAGATTCGCTACTGGTACACGCGCGAGGATGCGAGCCAGGCTCAGGCCTTCGCCTGCGATTGGGCACAAATCGGTTGCGGCGCGCTGACCTCCAGCTTCGGCTTTTTGAGCCCAGTACGGCCCGGCGCCAACGCCTACGTCGAGCTCGGCTTCACTGGCGGCACGCTGGCGCCCAGCGGGCAAACCGGCCCCTTGCAGCTCCGCGTCTATAACGCGAACTTCAGCAACTACAGCGAAAGCGCCGACTACTCCTATTCCGTGAGCGGTACGCCTCCGCTCAGCTTCATCGACTGGAGTCGCGTGACGATCTATGTCGGCGGCGTCCTCGTCTGGGGCACCGAGCCTTAGCCTGGCGTGCGGGTTGCTCGCCTCCGCCCTGTTCAGAGCGCGGGGGCCGGATCGACTATAGCAAGGCTGGCGCCGCTACGGCTGCCTCGAGCGCGGGGGGCGGACGAACCGCACATTCATGTTACCGTGCCCGACGTGTTGGCGCAGAGGCTCGCTTCGGTTGCACTGGGAGTCGCGATTGGTTCCTGCGCCTCGGGTCATACATCGCCCCCGCGGACGGCCTCTGTCGAGGGCTCGTCTTCATCGAACGGCGCGCCGGCAACCGATGCACCCGCGCGGGACGCCGCGGAGCTTCTCGCCCGCGTCGAGCGCACGACGATCACGCTGCAAGGGGTCGTGGTGGAGCGCTCCGAGCAGTTGCCAGATTCCATTCGCCAGGCGCGCGCGGGCGCAACGGTAGCGCGAGTGGTGCTCGTGCCCGGCTACGACGAGGCCACGCTCGGTGCGCTGCTGTTCGAGCTCGAACGAGGGGGGCTCGAAGCCGTTCGGTTGGAAGCTTCTGCGCGCCCTCTCGCCTTTGGCTTGGTCAAGCCCCCGGCCAAGCCGCGCTTCGTCATCTTGCGTCACGAGGACAGGCTGGCCTTGGGTGAGCGCGATGAGTCCGGGGTGGGGAACCGCGCGACGCCGTGGCGACCGGGAGACCGCGAAGCAGAGGGCGCGGTCCGCGCACGAATTCGACAATGTGCCGGGCGTCAATGCGTGGTGCAAGTCTCGCTCACGAGCTCCGGGGTGCCCGGGTTCCTCGTGGAAGCGCTGGCCTCCTGGGATCGCATTTCGGGCGGGCTCGCTGACCTGCCGGCTTCGGTGACATTTCCGAACGTCAAGAGAGGCGCCACTACCGTGAGCGGGACCTTGCCCCCGGCGGAGATTCAGCGCGTGGTGCGTAGCCACTTCGAGAAGTTCCGGAGCTGCTACGAAGCAGGCCTGGCGCGCGACCCCGCCCTTCGAGGCCAGGTTCGCGTGCGTTTCGTGATCGACCGCGAAGGCAAGGTCAGCGCGATCCAGGACGGCGGCTCGGACCTGCCCGATGCGGCGGTGGTGAGCTGCGTGCTGGATGCCTTCAAGACGATCGTGTTCCCGCCACCCGTGGGCGGGGTCGTGACCGTGGTGTATCCGATTCAGCTAGAGCCAGGTTGAGCAAGCCCGGGCTCGTCTTTAGAGCTTCCCGGCTCCCGCGCCTTGAGGGACGACGGTGGCGACCTCGTCTGCAGTGTGGGGCGTGTACTCGTAGAAGTCCCGCGGGTTGAAGGCGTCGTTGCTCGGGGGGATGTGGAACAGGGACTCGGCGCCTGCGTTGAGGGCTACCGCCTTGTTGGTGTCGGTGTAAGTCAGCTTGCCGCTCGAGTCGCTCTCTTCGCCGTTGAGGTACATCTCTTTGGCGTGGTGGACGAGGTTGCCGTCCGCGTAGACGCTCGCCTCCATGCTCGTGACCAAGAAGTAGGAAGCGGTTCGGTTCGGCACCGTGGCGTCGTTGTACAAAAAGTTGTTGAATACGTGCGCGTGCGCGAAGCGAATGCGTGGGTGGCGCTGACGCGTGTTCTGCATGTAATTGTGATGGTAAGTCACGTGCAAGGTGCCGCGGTCTTGCGCGCCGTTGCTGTCGTCATGACCGAGCAGCATGGTCTTGTCCCAGTTCTGGATGTGGTTCCAGGAAACCGTGACGTAGTCGGCGCCGCGCTTGACGTCGATCGCGCCGTCGGGCCCGCTCTGCAGGCCGTGGAAGGTGTTGTGGTCGATCCAGATGTGGTGCGAGTAACACTGCACGACGACGCCGTCCGCGTCGCTGCTACTGCCCATCGTGTTCTTGAAGTTCAGGTTGCGGATGATGACGTTCGAGACCGGCGGAAACGTCCCCTTGGTCTCCGCCTCGCACATGCCTTCGTCCACCACCGTCCAGCCCGTGACGTCGAAGCCGAGGTGCTCGACGGTCGCGTCGGCGCCGACGCCGAGGATGGTCTTATTGGAAGCGACGCGGATCTTTTGGTACTTGGCGGTCGCCGGCTTGATGGTGCCTTCAATCTGGATCACGTAGGGCTCGGCGGCCGCTGCATACTTGGCGAGCTCCTCTACGGTGGTCGCGGTGACGAGGGCCGCTCCGTCGCCCCCCGTCGTCGTTTTGAGCCCGAAAGCTTCCACCGAGGCGAAGCCGACGAGCGTGCTGTCCGGCTTGCCATTCGTGGGCGGGGTGCTCCCGCTCCCAGCGCTGCTCCCGCTTTGGCCGGCAGAAGATGTCCCACCGGCGCCCGACGCGGGGCCACCGCTCGCGGAGGGCGTACCGCCGGTGGAAGCTGTTGCGCCCCCGCCTCCCGCCGCCGTGCCCGCGCTTTGGGCTCGAGTGCCGGCGGTGGGTAAGGAAGCGTTACCACCCGGGGAATTGGACGCCCCACTGCTCGCGCTGCCGGCGGTGCCTGGAGCCGCTCCGCCGTCCTCCGCGCTGCCGCAACCCGCGAGGGTGATGTAGGCGAGCGATGCGGCCAAGCACCACGACTTGCATCCCTGGAAGTTCACCAGGCGGTAATGCCGCGAGGGCGCGATCCGATCACTCTGGACCGAAAACGCGTACCCCCGCGCCACCCTTGGAATCTTGCGAAATCAACGGAAGAGCACGCCGAGCCCGGGGCGGTGGCGCGCTAGCCGGCTGTTGCGACGACCCACGCATTCCACGCGCCGTGCAGCAAAATGCCGGGTAGTAGGCTGCCGGAGCGCCGTTTCACGAGACCGAGCGCGAGCCCCATGCCGAAGTGAGTCACGAGGATGACCGGGCTGAGGTGCGCCGCCGAGAACAGCGCGGCTTGCACGATCCAGGCTTCCGTCGAGTTGATGATTAGCTCGAGCTTGGGTTGAATCAAGCCCCGGTACAAAAGCTCTTCGGCGATGGGTGTGACCAGTGCCAGATCCAGGTACGCCACGTAGCTGGGCCAACCGTCTCGCTCGTAAGGAAGGAGGTACGAGTGATCGAAGGTGAACCCCAGCGACTGCAGCAAGTGAAACGCGAGCGTCAGGGTCGGCGCCGCGACCAATGCGACGGCCAGGACGGGCAAGATGTCCTTCGGGCGCGGCAGCCGAAGCGACGACGCCACCAGCGAGCCGCTCCTTGCCGCACCCACCAAGGCTATCGCCACCATCGAAGCGGTCGCCAGCGTTGCGGCCAGGGCGGAGGGAGCCCAGACCTGGACCACGAACGCGTAGACCACGCACACGACCAACGGCAGCCCGCACAGCCAGCAGAGCTCGCGGAAAATTCGCTGACCATCCACCGGTGGCGCGCTCGGCAGAGGTGGGACCTCCTCTAGGGCGCCCCGCCCTAGCTCGTCCCCCACCGGCTCGGGCTCGATGATGACGCCGCAGAACCGGCAGAATTTGGCGGTCTCGGCGTTGGTTCGGGCGCAAGCGCGGCAGCGCGCCCGCGCCGTCACCGCGCGAGCTCTACCTTTTGGGCGGCCAGGGCGGACTGCACGCCTTTCACGAGCGCAACGATGACGATGACCTTCAAGATCATGCCTTGAGCGAGAGTCTTGGGGTCGTACATGGCGCTGGCCAACTGCACCGCCACGTAGATGCCGAGCGCCGTGATGATGGCCGGAAGCAGCGCTCGCTTCGACCATACCCAGAGCCCGGCCATCACTGCCGCCAAAAACAGGTTCAGCCCCAACACCTGGTACGGCTGACTCTGCAGCGCGCTGCGCAGCTCGCCCACGGTGGTGGCGGAGCCCACCGCCTCGTTCAGAGGCTGCGCATCACCGACGCCGGCGAGTTGCTGCAGTGCGTCGTCTACCTGGCCCCGGGTGATGAAGTAAAAGACGGCTCCACCGATCACGAAGAGGATCGCCAGCGCACCAATGGTGCCCTGAGCGCTCGACATCTTCTTCTTGTGCGCAGCGTAGTCGGCGTCCGACGCCGCCAAGCGATCGCGCAATGCCGTCTTCAGCGAAGGATCTACTTTGGAGCCGCAAGCCTCACAAAAATCATCTCCCCCACGAATGGGCTTCCCACAACTCCCGCACGGTACCGAAACCTCCGCCATGAATCGCAAGTTAGCGGAAAGGGCAGTTCGAAGGAATGGCCCTGTGGACTGCCGCGCATCAACCGCGGCGATCCGATGTAGGTTCACGCGCCCGAAACATCCGTAGCGCGCCGACACTTCAGCGCAGCTGGTCGATCGGCTTGTGCAGTCGCTCGGCGGCGAGGCTCAGGGTACGTTGCCAGGCGGGGCGGGCGTGGCAGCGCTCGTAGTAAGACTTGATGCGTGGGAAGGGGGCCATCAAGTCCATCTGGCGAATGGTGCGCAGGACCGATGCCATCGCGATGTCCGCGACCGTGAACTCGGCATGGGCGATCCATTCGCGACCTTCCAGCCGACGCTCGAGATCCCCGAACCAGCGAGCGGCTAGCTTCTTCGTCTCGGTGAGGACCTTGGTCGCGGTCTTGTCTTCGTCGAAGATGGCGATGAGCTCGATGCTCTGCAGGGTCGGCGCGATCGTGCTCACGGCGGCGAAGCACCACTGCATGACCGTGGTGCGGCCCTGCACGTCGGCGGGGATGAGCCGCCCGGCCTTCTCCGCGACGTAGAGCAGGATGGCCGCGGACTCGGCGATCACGAAGCCGTCGTCCTCGATGACCGGAATTTGATGAAACGGGCTGATGCGCGCGAACGACTCGCTATCCAGGTCGCCCGCGGTCTGGTCGAGCGCGTGAAAGTGGTAGGCAAGGCCCGTCTCCTCGAGCGCCCACTGAACCCGCAGGTCCTTCGTCTCCCCGTGGCCGCCTTCGAAGATATCGCCGATTCCGTAGAGTGTGATCATGGCATCTCGGGTGCGCCGCGCGCTGGACGGCGGGCAGTGTGCCACGAAGGCGGATCTAGGCGGAAGCCTAACCGCGCCTCACCGCATGGGCGAGGCGCGGAGCTCCGAGCTTTGGTTCAGGTCGCCGCGGTGTGCGCGCGGCGCGCCATCACTTGGCGTATTCCAGGGCTTGCTCGAGCCAGAAGACACCGGCCTTCGGCTCGTTGCGCTCGCACTCACCGTCCGACTCACCGGGGCGCTTGAGCCAGAGGTAGCCGTCTACGAGGGGCTCACCCGTGTCCGTCGTCGGCGGGAGGCCGATCTTACGTCCCGGAGGGTTGCACCACATCTCGGTGATGTTCTTGGCGGCTTCGTACGGGCCGGCGCCGTTGCGGCTCGTGTCCACCACGAAGTGCTTGCCGCCGATCAGCGCGGAGACTTCCTTGCCGTAGGCGACGCACTCTTCCGTCGTCCGGTAGTTCGAGGTGTTGAGCGAGAAGCCGCTCGCGTGCTCGACGCCCGCCTTCTTCAAGCGCTCCGCAATTTCCGCCGCCGGAACCCACTTGGCATGGCCGGCGTCGATGTAGACCGCCGCTTGCGGATTTTGACGAAGGACCTTCACCGCGTCGTTGAAGAGGTAGTAGCGCTCTTCTTGGAGCTCCGGGGTGAGGCTCGTGACGCCCGGAAGCGCATCCGGCTCCAGGATGATCGCCACCGGACGGTTACCGACGCCGGCGTAGATGTCGCGGATCCAGCGCTGGTACTTTTCTTTCGAAGCGAGGCCGCCCGCGGAGGCGCCCACGCCCTCCGCTACCGCGGCCGCGTCGCGGTGCGGAATGTTGTAAGCGATGATGACGGCTACGCTGCCGTCCTTGCTCGCGCGATCCACGAAGTGCTGAGCAGCGCGGAAGATGTTGGAGTTCCACTCACCCATCCAAAGGCCCTGCGGCTGCTTGGCGATCTTGTCCAGCAGCGCCGCCTTTTCCGGATCGGTTTTGCGGAGGTGATTGGCTTTCAGCACCACGCTCGCCTCCGGATCCACGAAGAGCTTCGCTCCCTTGAGCGGATTGGCAGTTACGGGAGGCGGAACCGGCGGCTCGGTGATGGGCGCGGTGTGGTCGGGTTGCGAGCCCGCCGCGGGGGGACTGGAAGCGGGCGAGCTCGTCGACCCCGAGCTGCAGGCTGCGGTGAGGACGAGAGCCGCGCCGAGCGCGAGGAGCGAAGTGCGGAAGGTGTGAACGAGAGGAAATGTCATTCGTAGGCCAGGCTCTTTCTGCGGGAGAAGCTAGCAGCGGGCTGGGTCCGCATCCCTGTAGGATCCGCCCGTATCCCTAGAAGATCTTCCGGCCACCGCCCCAGGCAGCGCGTAGCTCCTCGTACCGTGGGCCGGTACCGCGAGCGAAACCGGCACCCGCGAAGAGGGTGACCCGGGAGCAGTCGTTGCCTACGATGAAGTTTCAGGAGGGAGGCACCATGAGGGTCAACCAGTGGGCGGCGGTTCTAGGCTGCGGCGGGGGCATGTTCCTCTCGATTGCTGCGTGCGGTGGGGAGGAGGCACCCGCCCCAACCGGGGCTTCGGGAACTGGCGGCGCCGCGAGTAGCGCCGGCGCCAACAGCTTGGCCGGAGGCGCGAGCTCAGCCGGCTCGGGACAAGCCGGCGACACCGCCTCGGGGGCGGCCGGATCGTCGGGCTTGGGCGGAGCAGCCGGGGCGGGAGGCGCAGCGGGAGCGGGCGGAGCAGCCGGAGCGGGGGCCGGGGGAGCGGCCGGCGTTGCCCCGCTCATTCCCCTGGTGACTGGACACGAATGGAACTTCGCTTTCAAGGCGATCGACTCGACCCAACCAAGCCGGGAGACCTGCGTTGACCCTAGAGCGGAAGTGGGCGCGAGAGCGACCGTCGACGGCAAGTCCGGCTACCTCTACACGACGCCCTGCGGAACGGACCCGTACTTGATCGAAGGCACCGGCGATCAACTAACAGCCTACCGCCTCGTGCAAGGTGCCATCTCGTCCACCTACGAGTACATCCACTCGCCGGTAGCGGAGGGCGAGCAATGGATGACGAACGGCGCGCTCTACGAGTGGCGTCGCATCACCGCAAAGCTCGACGTCCCCGCTGGCACCTTCTCCGATTGCTGGGAGCGCCACAGCGAAGACTCGAACCTCGTGTACTGTCGCGGTGCGGGCCTCGTTCGCATGACCAGCGCCCCGAACAATTACGTGCTGGAGCTGGTAGCGCGGAACTTTTGAACCGTCGCTGCGCCCACGGCTGAGTTGCCCCGTGACAAGCCCTGCGCCCTTGCAACTCAGTTGGCACACTTTGGCGTCACGATCTTCTGAATTACTCCGCCGAATCGTTCGTGGTGCAGGGCACGGATCGTGTTTAAGCTTCGTTCATGGGTGCGGCGTGGCGGCGGTTGAGGGCTTGTGCTGGGCTCGTCGTGGCGGCGAGCTCGGTCGCCTGTACGGGCATCGTCGAAGAGGGTGCTGGCGGCGGCGTGCTCGCCTCTACCGACGTCTCCGGCGGAGCGCCCATCGCTGCGCAGTGGTGGGCGCAGGTACCGGTCAAAGCGGCCCTACCGGCAGTGCAAGCGAACGATTGGGTGTCGAACCCTGTCGACGCTTTCGTGCTTGCCCGCCTCGAGGCCGCCGGGCTCTCGCCGCAGCCTGAGGCCGACCGGCGCGCGCTCATTCGCCGAGCGAGCTTCGATGCTCGTGGCCTGCCGCCCACGCCAGAAGAGGTCGACGCGTTTTTTGCAGACTCCTCGGCCGAGGCCTACGAACGGCTCGTCGAGCGGCTGCTCTCCGACCCTGGCTACGGCGAGCACCGCGCGCACTACTGGTTGGACGTAGCCCGCCACGCCGATACCCACGGCTACGCGCTCGACGACTACCGCAGCGTTTGGCCGTACCGCGACTACGTGGTGCGTGCCTTCAACGACAATATGCCGTTCGACCGCTTCACCATCGAGCAGCTCGCAGGAGACTTGCTGCCCGAGCCGACCGTGGAGCAGCGGGTCGCCACTGGCTTTGGCCGGGGCAACATGACGACGAGCGAGCCCGGCGCGATCGAGGAAGAATTTGCGGCGCTAGCTGCCAAAGACCGCGTGGAGACAGTGTCCGCCGCTTGGCTTGGTCTCACGCTCGGCTGCGCCTCTTGTCACGATCACAAGTTCGATCCGATCACCCAAAAAGACTTCTATCGAATGACGGCGTTCTTTCGGAACACGACCGACTCCGTGTTCGATGACAACTCGGCGGCTCCGCCGCCGTTCGTGATGCACGACGCCGTCACGCCGAGCCTGGCCGCTGAGGAGCTCCCCCAGCCAGCGACTGCCTACCTGCTTCAGCGTGGCCGGTACGACCAGCCCGGTGAGCTCGTGGCCGCTGACGTGCCGGCCGCGCTCCCGCCGCTGGGGGAAGGGCAGCCGCGGAGCCGCCTCGGCTTGGCGCGCTGGCTCGTCTCGCCCTCCAACCCGCTCACCGCGCGAGTCACCGTGAACCGAATCTGGGCGGAGGTGTTCGGCGCCGGCATCGTGCGAACACTGGACAACTTCGGGCGGATGGGCGAGCGCGCGGACGACGCTCCGCTGCTGGACTGGCTCGCGGTCGAGCTGCAGGAGTCGGGCTGGGACATCAAGCACTTGCTGCGGCTGCTGCTCACGTCCAGCACCTACCGCCAGAGCGCGAAGCACGACGCGCCGGGTGAGGGGCACGACCCGGAAAACAGACTGCATTGGCGCGGACCCCGCTTTCGCATGGACGGCGAGCTGATTCGGGACCAGGCGCTTGCCGCCAGCGGCCTTCTGGTGCGCAGCATGGGCGGTCCGCCGGTAAAACCTTATCAACCAGCGTGCGTGTGGGAAGCCGTCGCGGTGCCGGACAGCAACACCGGGAGCTACGTGCCGGACACCGGCGAGGCGCTGCTGCGGCGTAGCCTGTACACGTTCTGGAAGCGCGCCGCGCCACCCGCCTGGCTCGAGCTGTTCGGGGCACCTACGCGGGAGCACAGCGTCGTGCAACGTGAGCGCTCGAATACGCCGCTCCAAGCGCTAGCGCTCATGAACGACGTTCAGCTGCTGGAGGCCGCCCGCCACCTCGGCGAAAATGCGCAACACTCCGCGGCCGGGGATGTCGCGGCGGGGCTGGATTTCATCGCGCTGCGCGTGCTCACGAGGCCGCTGGACGCCTTCGAGCAGACGACACTGCAAGCGTCCCTCATGACCATGCAGGCGCATTTTCAGGCCGACGCAGCCGCGGCCTCCGCGCTGCTGGCCATCGGCAGCACACCCATGGACGCGAGCCTTGACCCCGCCACCAGCGCCGCATGGATGCTGCTCGCGAGCGCGATTCTCTGCCTCGACGAAGCGGTGATGAAATGAGATCACCTATGCCTCCCCTCTCACGAAGACTAGCCCTGGCGCTCGCTCCGGGCCTTGGCGGCCTCGCTTTAGCCACGTTGCTGCGGCGTGGCTGCTTCTCCTCGGCGGCGCAAGCTCAAGAGCGGGGCGCGGACTTTCCCGCCAAGGCCAAGCGCGTGATCTGGCTATTCATGGCCGGAGGACCCTCGCAATTGGACTTGTTCGACCACAAGCCCGGGCTCAGAGCGCGGTTCAACGAAGATCTGCCCGCGTCCGTGCGCGAGGGAAAGCGCCTGTCGACGATGACCTCCGGTCAGGGCCGCTTCCCCATCGCCCCGAGCTTGTTCGATTTTAGCCAGCACGGTGAAGCGGGCACCTGGGTGAGCGAGCTCCTGCCGCACACCGCGCGGCTCGCGGACGACATCGCAGTCGTGCGCACGGTTTGCAGTGACTCAGTCAATCACGACCCCGCCATGATGGCCATGCTCACCGGAGCGGCGCTGCCGGGCAAACCGTCGGCGGGCGCCTGGCTCAGCTACGGCCTCGGTGCGCTCAACGACAACCTTCCCAGCTTCGTCGTCCTCACCTCCGCTTGCTCGCAGCAAAGCTCGGTGCAGCCGCTTTCCAGCCGGCTCTGGGGCAGCTCATATTTGCCGGGCACCACCGCTGGCGTCACCGTACGGTCGGCAGGACCGCCGGTGCTGTTTCTCGAAAACCCGCCCGGAGTCGACGCGGCCGCGCGCCGTTCGTTCTTGGACGCCACCAAGGCGCTGAACCAGCATGCCCTCGAGCGTGACCGCGACCCGGCCATTCAGACGCGCATCGACGAGTTCGAGATGGCCTTTCGCATGCAGAGCGCGGTGCCGGATTTGACGGACCTCACCCAGGAAACTACCTCCAGTAAACAGCTCTACGGAGCCCAGGTGGACGTCCCCGGCAGCTTCGCCAACAATTGCTTACTCGCCCGCCGAATGCTCGAGCGAGACGTGCGTTTCGTGCAGATTTTTCATCGCGGTTGGGATTCGCACGAGCAATTGCCCGCGCGTCACCGTAGCCAGTGCCAGGAGATCGACGAGGCGTGCTTTGGGCTAGTGACCGATCTCAAGCAGCGCGGCCTGTTGGAAGACACCCTCGTCGTCTGGGGCGGCGAATTCGGGCGAACCTCGTTTTGTCAAGGCAACCTCACCCTCCAGGATTACGGCCGCGACCATCATCCCGCGTGCTTCAGCATGTGGCTCGCAGGAGGCGGCATCAAGCCCGGCATCGTTTACGGCGAGACGGATGATTTCAGCTACAACGTCGCGCAAAACCCGGTGCCCTTGCGTGATTTGCACGCCACGCTGCTCCACCAGTTCGGGCTCGACCACGATCGACTCGCCGTTTTGAATCAGGGTCTGTTGGAGAAGCTGGTCGGTGTGGACGCGCCAGCGCGCGTCGTCAGTGAAATTCTGACCTAACCGCGCGCGAACGCTGGCTGGAGCGCGCTGCGGCTCGCTCTGCCTCAGGCTCGGCATGGAGAGGCCGTTCAGCTCCGAGCGCTCGCGCTCAAGCGATCGCGCTGCCGCGATAAACGTCGTCCACGACCAGCTCGGTTCCTAGACTCGATAAGGCAACACGGCCGCCGCTTATCGCCACCCGTGTCGACCACGCTCCCTCTGGTAACCGATAGTGAACGACGACGCGCCGCTCTCGATGAGAGACGACCACGTACTCACGGAGCGAAGGGATGGTTCGATAGCTTTGCAGCTTGGTCGTGGTGTCGTACTCTTCCGAGGAGTCGCTCGTGACCTCGACTAGAATCATTGGATTCAGCGCGGTGGCATTCGGGCTCGGAGCATGTTGCTCCAGCTGGCCGCAGATCACGGACGCGTCAGGAAACGTCGCCAAGCCCGTCGCCTCCACGTAAACGCGGAGGTCTGACGTGTGAACCCGGCACGGCCTTTCACCAATGGCGTTGCCGAGCGCACGCAGCACCTCCGCGGCCAGCGCCGAGTGCTCTTCCGAGCCGCCCGCCATCGCATAGATCTCGCCTTCCAGGTACTCGTGCTTCGTCGAGCTCGTCGCTTCGAGCGCCACGTAGTCCGCGTAGGTGTAGCGGTGGAGTCGGCCAGACTGAACCATGCCCACACCGTAACACGGCGCGAGCTTTGCCAAGGCGAAGCGGCGACTACCCCTCCCATGGGCGCGCAGGCCGCCGCGGCCGAGCACCCGTTTGGGAGGGGTCGGCGGCCGCAGGCCGACGGGGGTGGGCAACCCTGAGTCCGTTCAAGCCGTCATTCTCAGCACGGGTTTGATCGTGCGGCCCGCGTCGCTGTCGTCGATGGCTTGGTTGACGTCGGCGAAGTTGTAAAACTTGATGAGGCGCTCGAGCGGGAAGCGGCCATCGCGCTGGAGCTCCATCAAGCTGACGAGGAAGTGGGGAGTCTGGCCGCCGCCGCCCATGACGCCCACGACTTTCTTTCCGTGAAGTAACACGTCGGGGTGATTCATTTTGACGCTTGCGGTCATCTTTGCGCCGCCGACCATGGCGCAGGTGCCGAGGATGCCCAGGGCCGTGATCGCTTCGGACACGAGGTTGGAGCCGTTCGTCGCCTCCACGCTGAAGTCCAGGTGCTCCCGCGTCATTTCTTTCAGTTGCGCCACCGTATCCGGGCCGTGCTCGAGCGTGTCGGTCGCGCCCAAGCTCCGCGCGAGGGCGAGCCGTTCCGGCACGCGGTCGATGGCGATGATGCGCGTCGCGGCGGTCAAGCGCGCCGCCATCACCGCCGCGAGCCCGACGTTGCCGACGCCGAAGATGGCTATCGAGGAGCCGGGGCCGGGGCGGAGCACGTTGAGGATGGTGCCAGCGCCGGTCGAGATGCTGCAGCCGTACGGGCCTGCGAAGTCGAGCTCCAGGCCCTCCGGCACTTTGGCGAGCTGCCGCTCCAGCGCGATCGTGTGCGTCGCCCACGAGGACTGCTGAAAGAAGCGCCCCGCGAGCTTTTCGCCCTTGCGGCTCATGCCGCCGGACCCGTCGAGGCGGTAGCCGCTGAACGAGAGCTCCAACCCCCGTTCGCAATAGCGTGGCTCGCCTGCCCGACACGAGCGGCAGACACCGCAGTAGGGGAAACCGATCATGACGCGATCGCCTGGCTTCACGAGCGTCACGTCTGGCCCGATTTCCTCGACGATGCCCGCTCCCTCGTGCCCGAGCACGCCGGGGGTCGGGTACGGCTCCAGACCGTGAATGCACCCGCGGTCAGTTCCGCACACGCCGCAGCTCGTGATGCGCACCCGCACCTCGCCGGCCCGGGGCTCCTCCAGCTCTACGTCGTCGAGGTGGATGTCGCGCTTGGTGAAAGTTCCGTCGTTCTTCTCCATGACTGCGGCACGAATCTGCATGCCACCTCGAATGCAATGCGTGTGCCTGGTGCAAAGGTTCGCGAGACCTGGAGCGTTGTCCGCGATTTTGCTGTCGCATCGCTGGCACAGCGCGACGAAAGCTGCCGTTACTGGGCCTGAGCGGCCAGCGCGTCCGCGAGGCGCGGATAGAGCGGGACGAAGCCCAGATCCTCTCGCATGCGGCGGCCGTCCATCACCAATTCGAAGGTGCGCCCGCGCTCCGCATTGGAGCCATCGGGAGGCGGAGCTCCGACAGACGCGAAGAGGGTAGCCAGATCTGGAGCCTCGTCGTCGACGAGATTGTAGATACGGTGAGCCGGTGACGTGGTGTCCAGCACGCGCGAGACGGCTTGCGCGACATCGGCGTGGTGGGCGATGGACATGCGTTGACCCGGAAGGAACGCCTTCATCATCGGCACCACCTCCGCGATGTGCGGGTCCCCGTCCCCGTAAACGAAGGGGAGGCGAATGACACGGACGTCCAGCCCCTTCATCTCCAAAAGGAAGCGCTCGGCGGCGAGCTTACTCACCGGATAAGCCTCGACGGGTGCGCAAGGCTCGTCTTCGTTCAGCGCACGGCCGCCCTTGGCGCCGTAGACCAGGCCCGTGCTCGTGAAGACGAAGCGCTTCACGGACGCTACGCGCGCGGCCGCGGCCAAGTGCTGCGTGCCGAGGTCGTTGACGGCTTGCGCCTCTTCCGCGGTTGCTCCGCGAAAGAACGCGGCGCAATGGACCACGGCGTCGACGCCCAGCACCGCGGCCGCAAGCGAGCTGGGATCGAGCAGATCGCCGGGCACGATTTCGAGAGAGTCGGCGCGCAACGTTGCCGCGCGGGCGGGGTCGCGAACGAGCGCGCGGACATGATGGCCGCCCTGCGCGAGTCGTTTACCGAGTCGGCTACCGACCTTTCCGGTGGCTCCAGTGACGAGGATTTTCATGTACACAACGTAGTGAGCCGCCTCCCCGAGCGATTGGAAGAAACGGACATGCTCCCGTGAAGCTTGCGCGAGGCGGTTCGCGCGAGCACCATTTGGTCATGTCCGTGCTCGCCGCCCCTCGGTTTGCCCCTCGCGCGTCGAGCTCGCCGTCCTCTCCGGCGTTAGCGGCGTTGAGGGTGGTGGAGCTCGAGGGCGACCTGCGCGGCGTTTTGATCCCGAGTGCGGAGGTGCAGGTCGTCGCGCGGCTAGGAGGGACGGCCGCAGGTGGTTTGGACGTGCATGCGCTGGGGGCGCGTCAAACGGTGCACCGAAAGCAACTCAGCACGGGCCAGCGCGTCGTTTTGGCGCGCCTCCAGCTCGGAGCCGCGGAAGCGGTGCTGGGCGCACCGGGCTCCGCTCTGGCAGGCCGCATCGTGGCGCTGGAGGACCTTTGGGGCCGCTACGCGACGCGGCTTCTTCTCGAGCGCCTGGCTCGAGCGCGCACCCCTGCCGAATTGACTTCGGTGCTGGAAGGCGCCATCGCCGAGCGCTTCCGAAAGGCCGGCGAAGGCGGCAGCGGCTCACGGCTCGTGATCCACGCCTCCGAGCGGCTGACGAGCTCCAGCGTGAATGCCGTCGCCGCGGACCTCGGCGTGAGTGAGCGGCACCTTCGGCGCGTTTTTCAAGAGAGCGTCGGCGTCAATCCCAAGACGTTCGCCAAGCTCACGCGCTTTCGTCGCGCCGTCCAGGTAGCGCGCACGCAAGTTACCCCGAGCTGGGCGACGATCGCGCTCGGCGCCGGCTACTATGACCAGGCGCACCTGATCAGCGAATTTCGCGCCATCGCGGGCGTCACGCCGCGCGCGCTCCTCGGCGAGCTCCGTGGAGGTGGTCAGAGCTCACCGCCGATGCTCGAGCTGTAGACTCCAGGTCATAGCTGCCACGTAGGTGCTGCGCGCAGCCCTCGGTGCAAACTCCGCCCTGCTCGTGACATGGCGGCTCGACTACCACGAGCGCCCGCGCTCGATCACGGATTCTGTTAGGCTGCGGGGCGTTTGCTGGCGTTTTTCACACTTCGGCGGTTCACGTTCCTCACTTCACGCGCATTGCGCGCGAGCTGGACGCCGCGGTGCGGATTCGCCACCTCGTGCGTGAGGACCTGCTCGCGCAGGCGATGGCGGACGGCAAAGTCACTGCCCAAACCGAAAGGAGCACCCAGGCAGAAGTCGTGCGCCTCGTGCAGGAAGGCGCGGACGTCGTGCTTTGCACTTGCTCCACCTTGGGCGACGCCGCTGAAGCCACCGAGGTACCCTCCGCTCGCGTGCTGCGCGTGGATCGCCCCATGGCTGAACGCGCCGTGGCGCTGGGCCGCCCGATCTTGCTCGTCGCAGCCACACCAACCGCCATGGCCACCGCGACCGCCCTGCTTCACGAGGTGAGCCAGCCCCCACGGCCCACGGTTCGCGAGTTGATGTGTCGTGCCGCCTGGGAGCGCTTTCAGGCTGGCGACCACGCTGGCTACGCGAGCGCGCTCGCCCAGCAAGCAAGCGACCAGGCGCACCCTGGAGATGTAATCGTCATGGCGCAAGCGTCGATGTCTTCAGCGGCTGCGCTCATCCTCCGCTCCGATGTGGACGTGCTCACGAGCCCCGAGCTCGGCGTGCGTAGAGCGCTCGCGCTCCTGGCTGGGTAAGCTGCGGGGCGCCCCTGCCGTCAGGCACGGCGCGGTCGCGGACCTGAGCACGATAAATGCAGAAGGTCCGGCTTTCCGTTCGAGCACACTCAGATGAAGGCGACCGTACATGACCGATTCCAGCGATCGAGACCCCTCACGTCGGGTGTTCGTTCAGGGCACGTTGCTGGCTGCGGCCGCAGCGACGCTGAGCGGCGCAGCCTGCTCGCGCAAGCGGGAGAGCGCTAAGGTGGCCGCTGAGTCACCGTCCACCCCGAAGCTGGGTTGGGCGATCGTGGGGCTGGGTAAGTTCGCCACGGAGCAGCTCCTGCCAGCCTTTCAGCATTGCCAGCGCTCGCGGTTGGCGGCCTTCGTGAGCGGCTCCCCGGACAAAGCCAAACGACTAGCGGGGCGTTATGGCGTCGATGAGAAGGCTGTCTACGGCTACGAGACGTTCGACAAGCTCGCCCAAGATCGCAGCGTGGACGTCGTGTACGTCGTGCTGCCCAACTCGATGCACGCCGAGTACACCCAGCGCGCGTTTCGAGCCGGCAAGCACGTCATGTGCGAAAAGCCGATGGCGCTGAACGAAGCGGAATGCAGCGCGATGATTGCCGCCGGCAAGGCGGCGGGAAAGCGCCTGATGATCGCTTACCGCGCGCAGTTCGAGCCGCACAATCGCGCCGCCATCGAGCTCGTGCGAGCGGGAGAGCTCGGCCGCGTCAAGTTGGTCATCGCCGATCACTGTCGCACCATCGATCCGAAGGAGCCGGCCGACCAGTGGCGAATCCGGCGAGCGATGTCCGGGGGCGGCTCGCTGGTGGATATCGGCATCTACAGCTTGCAAGCGGCGCGCTACATCTTTGGCGAGGAACCGACGGAGGTCAGCGCGCAACTGGCTAGCACCCCTAACGACCCACGCTTCATGGAGGTCGAAGAGAGCGCGGTGTTCAGCCTGCGTTTCCCGAACGGAGGGCTGGCGAACTGTAGCTCGAGCTACGGCACGACGAACGTGAAGCGCTACCGGGTCATCGGGGAGAAGGGCTACGCCGATCTCGACCCGGCCACTTCTTACGAGGGGAACGTGCTCCGGGTCGCCAAAGACGGGAAGCCGGAGCCGCGCGAGGTGCCGACCACGAACCAGTTCGCGGCGGAGATCGACCACCTCTCCGAGTGCATCCAGCTCGGGAAGGAACCTCGCACCCCCGGTGAAGAGGGTCTGCGAGACGTGCGGATCATGCAGGCCATCTACGCTTCGGCGCGTGAGGGCAAGGCGGTCAAACTAGCGTAGCCGCGCGTACCAAGAAGGCGCCGGTGAGGCGCGTCTGACGTGGCTGTTCAGCTTTGGCTCGAGCTGCGAGCTCAGGAGCTCGGCAGGTTCGACACCGAGTAGTTCGGCGGCTCTTTCGTGATCACGACGTCGTGCGGGTGGGATTCCCGCAAGCCAGCGCCGGAGATCCGGATGAAGCGCGCGCGCTTTCGGAGCTGTTCGATGGTGCCAGCGCCGATGAGGCCCATGCCGGAACGGATACCGCCGACCAGCTGGTGGATGCTGTGCGAAAGCGGGCCGCGGTGAGGAACGCGCGCTTCCACGCCTTCCGGCACCAGCTTGACCGTGGAGTCCACGTGGTCTTGGAAGTAGCGGTCCCGCGAGCCATGCTGCATGGCGCCGAGCGAGCCCATGGCGCGGTACTGCTTGTAGGCCCGCCCTTGGTGGAGGACCAGCTCGCCCGGGCTCTCGTCCGACCCGGCGAACAGGGAGCCAATCATCACGCTCTCGGCGCCGGCTGCGAGCGCCTTGGTGATGTCGCCCGATTGACGGATGCCGCCATCCGCCACCACCGGCACACCGTGCTTACGACAAGCTCGCGCTACGTCCGCAATTGCAGTGAGTTGGGGAACGCCTACGCCCGCGACGATTCGCGTCGTGCAGATGGAGCCCGGCCCGATGCCACAGCGGATGGAGGTGGCGCCGGCCTTGATGAGGTCTAGCGCGCCTTCGGTGGTTGCCACGTTGCCGCCCATGATCGGCAGCTCCGGGAATGCCGCGCGGAGCTCCGCGACCTTGGCGATGACCGCTTTGGCGTGACCATGCGAGCTGTCTACCAGCAGGATGTCGATGCCCGCCTCGACCAGCGCGTGAGTCCGCTCCAGGCAATCCTTGCTCACGCCGACGGCGGCACCGACCCTCAGACGACCGAGCGAGTCCTTCGTGGCGTTGGGGTAGCGCGCCGCCTTCTCGATGTCCTTGATCGTGATGAGGCCGACCAGTTGGTACTCGCCGTCCACCACGGGCAGCTTCTCGATGCGGTGCTCGTGGAGCAGGCGCTTGGCTTCAGCCGGCGTGACGGGCCGCTCGACCGTGATGAGCTTGCGCCGCATCACGTTGCTGACGGGCTGATTCTTGATCTCGACGAAGCGCAGGTCGCGATTGGTGACGAGGCCGACGAGCCTCCCATTTTCCACCACCGGCAGGCCCGAGATCGAGAGCTCGGACATGACCTGCAGGGCGCGCCCGACCGTCTCGGCTGGGTTCAGGGTCACCGGGTCGATGACCATGCCGGCTTCCGAACGCTTGACGAGGCGAATCTCCGTCGCCTGCTGCTCAATCGTGTTGTTCTTGTGAACGAAGCCGATGCCGCCCTCTTGCGCCATGCAGATGGCGGTGCGGTGCTCCGTCACCGTGTCCATGGGGGAGGAGACGAACGGTACCGCGAGCTCGATGCCTGGGCTCAACCGCGTGCTGAGCGAGACGTCGTTCGGGTGCACCGACGAATCGCGCGGCTCGAGCAGAACGTCGTCGAAGGTTAGGCCATCGCGGATTTGGAGGGCGTCGTCGTCGAGATCCATCACGATTGGCCGCTGGCTATACCACCACGACGCCCGCCGTCAAGCCCGGGGACCGGCTCGCAGCCGCGAGCTTTCGAGCCCGCAGCCCGCAAAACTTCGAGTTAATTCGCGTGTGACCGGCGCCGCCTCGTGAGCTCCGCGTGACGCAGCTCACGATCGCGAGCGGCGCTTGAGACGCATGTCGTGGCGTGCGAATCTCCCAAGCATGCAGGGCGTGTGCGGTGCTGGGGTATTGAGTCTGCTTTTGCTCTTCAGCTGCGGCTCGGGACAGCCAGAGGCGCGCGGGGTGCAGACGAATCCGTTCATCCCGGCTGAGAAGCTGGCGGCGGTCCGCGTTTGCGAAACGACGGTCCAGCAGCTGCTGAGCGACTTGGGCGCCCCGAGCGGCCAGGGCCGCGACGGGGATTTTGCCACCTATAGCTGGACTGCAATCGCCATGGTGGTGGAACCGGGGCAAATGGCGATGGGCAGCCAAGGGGTTTACGCCTGGGTCGACGGCAATGGGCGGGTCGCGAGCTTTCTCGTCAACCCGATCGGGATGCCGCAAACACCGCAGCCCTGCGACGGCGAGATCTGGGGCGGATTGCCCGTTCCCGATGCGAGCCCGCCTCCCATGAAGAAGAAGCCGGACGACGCTTGACGGGCGGTTCGTAGTCCAACGCGCCTCGTGAACGGCGCCACGCTAGAGGCCATCACGTGGCCGTGTTTGTACGGACCTGGAGGCCACCAACGAGCGTCGTGAGGGGATATGACCGCGAGCGGGCTGCTTCTTCAATCAGGCGCGCGGCAGCGGTGCCGTAATTGCAAACACGCGGGGCATCATGGAAGAAGAAGCGACGGGAAGGTTGAGTCAAGGCTTCCTCCCGAACGACGAACGCTCGGAAGAGCAACCCTCCGCGGCTGCGGCGCTGAAAGACCGCCTTGAGGACAAAGCTCAGGGGGCGCTGAGCTACGCGCGCGGGGCAGCGGAGCGACGCAAAGACGAGGTCGCCGAAAAGGCCGAGGGCGTTGCCCAGGCGATCCACCACGCTTCTACGAAGCTGCGTTCCGCGCAGCACGAAGAGCTCTCGCGCTACACGGACGAAGTGGCAAGCAAGCTAGAGCAACTCGCAAGCTCGCTGAAGGGTCGAGACCTCGGCAGCTTGTTGGGAGAAGTCACCCGCTTCGCTCGCAGGCAACCTGCGCTCTTCCTCGGCGGCGCGTTCACGACCGGCTTGATCGCTGCTCGCTTCGTGAGGAGCTCGGCCAGGCAGTCCCATCCCTCCGGCCCGAGTGATCAATCGCAAAGCGCCTTCGACCACGCACGGAGCGTGGGAATGGACGGCGGGCCAATGGTGGGCGACGAGCGGGACTCGGCGGACCTGCAGCGTGAGGTCGCGCTGCCGAGCGGCTTCGGCCCCGCACCGGGAGGATACGGCCCCGCGTCTGCGCCCGCCGGCGCGCACGGGGGCTCGGGGACCTTCGGCGCCGAGGGGGCAGGGGGTGGTCCTGGCAACGACCCCAGCCCAGTCGCGGCGCCGCCGTCTCCGGAACGCGCACAAGAGTGATGGCTGTAGGAGTCGGAATACCGACTGGTCGCTCGGCCTTCGGAAAGCTCACACCTTTTCGGGAATGGAGGCCGAGCGTCGGATGTATCCCCAACATGCATGTCGATATCCGTTGGAAAGGCCTATCGAAGTCGCAAGCACTGGCTGACCATGTGCAAAACCGGCTGCGTTTTTCACTCCACGGCTTTCAGGACAAGGTCCGAACCGTCACCGTACGCTTCGAGGATACCAATGGTCCGCGGGGCGGTATCGACAAGCGTTGTAGCGTGGAGCTGACCGGCGCATTCGGGATCTTCGTTGCCGAAGCGCGCGACAGCAACTTCTACGCTGCCGCGGACATGGCCCTTGCGCGCGCTGAGCGCGCCATCGCCAAGGCGAAGCGCGACCGGCCTTCTCGAGAGCGGCTCGCCGAGCGCGTCGCGGCTCCCCGCGCCTGAGCGTTCGATCCAGACAACCCCGCGCGTCACCACGCGGGGTGACAGTGGAGCGGTGTCGGGCCAAGCTGGCCCGGTGGCATGAAAGGTAGTCGTCGGCGCCCGATCCTGCTGACCGGCATCACGGGCTTCATCGGCGGTGCGCTCGCGGTGGAGCTCGTTCGCGCCGGTCACGATATCGCAGCGGTCGTGCGGGCAACGGACGAGCGCGCGGCAAGGGCCCGCGTCGCCGCGTCGCTCTCCCGGTTCATCGATGGCGAAGCGGCCAGCGCGGTGGCGGCCAACCTGGGCGTCGCGGTAGGAGACTTGGCGGCGGCTGAGCTCTACGAGCATCCGCTCTTCGATCGCGCAAGCCACGTCGTTCACGCCGCGGGCTGTACGTCCTTTGCGACGAAGGCCGAGGTGCGGCGAGCCAACGTGGAGGGGACGGCCCGGCTGGCACAGCGGATGTTGCGCGCGCCCGCGCTTCGGCGCTTTCTCCACGTCGGCACCGCGTATTCGTGCGGAGACCGCCCCGCCCCGGTCGTTTACGAAGAAGATGCGCCGCGGCAGCACCACCGGCATGTCAACGAGTACGCCCGCTCCAAGGCCGCCGCCGAGCTCCTGTTGGCGGAGCTGGGCTTCGGGGAGCGGTTGCTCATCGCGCGGCCTTCCATCGTCATCGGACATACGCGGTTGGGGGTAGCGCCCTCCAGCAGCTTGTTCTGGTACTGCCGCGCGATGGCGGCGCTGCGCCGAGGACCGTTCGACCTCGAGGACGCGCGCGACATCGTCCCCGTGGACTACGTGGCGGAGGCGCTCGCCTTCTTGCTGCTGCGCGAGTCTCCCCGCGCGCGGACGTACCATGTCTCCGCGGGCCGGGCCGGAAGCCGAAGCCTGCGTGAGATGCTGTTGGCTCTCGGCTGGCGCGAGGGCGACGGCTGGCAGAAGGTTTCCTCCGGCGCGCTCCTCGGCTTGCGCTCGGAGCTCAGGCCGCTCGTGCGCGGCGAGCTGGAAGCGCGTCAGCTCGCGAGCGGGCTCGGCGCTTGCGCGAAATTCGGGGAGCTCGGGGTGCAATACTTCGACAACGCGCGGCTACTTTCGGAAGGCTTCCGAGCGCCGCCCTCGTTCGTCGACTACGCCGGTGTGTGCCTGGAGAGCAGCGGCAGCGCGAGCTTGTTCGAACAGATGGTCGATGAAGCATGAGGCGCCGCGGCGCCGCGAATCCAACCAGCCCGAGGCGGGAGGGCGCCGTGCGCTCATAAAAGTCACGGCTCGCCTACGTGTTCGTCAAGAACGCGCCAGGAACGGGACGTGCAAAGAGGCTCGTCAACATGAACGCTCTTGCCTGGCTCGCGCTGGTGCTGGTCGTGATCTGGCTCGTGGCCGTGGTCGCCCTGAAGGTCGTCAGCTTGACGATCCACTTGGCTCTTCTGGGGGCCGTGCTGCTGTTGATTGCCTGGGCGCTCCGCCGTGGGAAAGGGCCGGTCAGCTCCTGAGCGGCGCGGGGGTGGCGCTCATCGCAGAGTTCTGACGGCAATGGCCCACATCACCAGCCCCAACAGAGCGATCGAGAAGGGCACCCCGGCCGGAAGAGCGAGCTTGCTCAGCAGCGTGCTGCCCACCGACGTGCTGTCGCGCCGGGACGAGACCGCGACGATGTAGCCGGACTCGTCGGCGGTGGCGAACACGGCCGACCAAGTGCCTTCATAGCCCGGCACAGGGTCGTGGTACGTGTCCACGCGGAACGGTGCGGCGTAGCGAAGACGAGCGGGCGCGGGTCCGGGGCGGCTCTCGCTCGGGAGCGAAAGGCCGAGGGCGGCCCGAATGTCGGCTGGCTCCGGCCACAGCAGCTTGATTTGCTGCCCTTTGGTGAGGCCAGGGTGGACGATGAAGGAAAGGTCGTTGGGGAGCGGGCGATCGGCGTTGGCCCGGTCTCGGTCGCGCGGGCCGAGGACGGCCGCGACGCGCCCACTGCGCTCGCCCGAGACCCGCACCGCGCCGAGCACGTTGTCGGTGGCGACCGTGCCCGCGAGCAGGCCGAGCCAGGTGGAACCCCGGCAAAGGGGCGTGGAGATCGCGAACTCGAAGTGACCATCGCTCTCGGAGAGGTGCGCTCGAGCGACGAAGGCGCGCGGCGTGCTCACCGCCGATGACCCGGCCGCCGCCTCGCTGACGCAAGCCTCCCGCGCCAGAGCTCGAGCGCCCTTGTAGTAGTCACGGAACGAAAAGCTCCGCGCCAGGTACTCCGCGGATTTGCGAGAGGTGCGGGCACGCGGCAGGCCGGTGGGCCCCAGGAGGAACATCGTCTCGAAGGGGGGCAGGCGCTCGATCAATACCGGCGAGGGGTTGCCGATGGAGGTGCCCTCGAGCAGCGCGATGACCTCTGGGTCCCGCGCGAGCTGGCTGATGCGTTGCTCGTACGCGCGCAGCTGAAGGTTCACCGCGACCGCCTGCATGGCCGCGATGGAGGCGTTCGTCTGCTGCTCACGCTCGAGCGTTTGTTCGCGGGCAGAGAGCGCGGCGCTGAGGCCGAAGCCGAGCACGCACAGCAGCGCGAGGAGCCACGCACCGAACGCTACCCGCACCGGGTGCCGCTTCAGCGAGAGCCGGAGTCGTGCGCTGGTGGGGATGGGCGGCGCCTCCTCGGGCGGTTTCTTCTGGAGCGCGCGCCGCAAATCTTGCGCGAAACCAGCCGCCGAACGGTAACGTCGCGAAGGATCCTTCTCCAGCGCGTTGAGCACGACCGTCTCGAGGAAGCGGTCGAGCTGGGGCGCCAAGCGGCGGGGCGGCGGTGGCTCTTCGTCGCGCAGCTGCGTCACGATCTGGGGATCGGTGCCCTCGAAGGGCGGACGACCGGTGAACAGCTCGTACAAGATCGCTCCCAGCGCGTACACATCGGCAGCCGCCGTCAGCTCGCGCCGCCCCGTCGGGTACAGCTGCTCCGGCGCCATGTAAGCGGGGCAGCCGACGGGGCGGCTCAAAGCCCAACTGGGGCCGCGAGCCAGCTTGGCGATGCCAAAGTCCGACAGCCGCGGTTCGTCGTCCGCGCCGAACAAAATATTCTCCGGCTTCAGATCGCGATGGAGAATCGGGGCGCGATCCGGGTGCTCGGGATCACGATGTAAGTACTGTACGGCCTCCGCAATGCGAATCATCAACTCGGCCGCGCGGTGAGGAGCGCTGCGGTATTGATGCATGCGCTCGCGCAGCGTTCCCCCGGCCAAGTACTCCATGGTGAAGTAGGGCACGGAGTCGTGCTCGCCTGCTTCCAACACTTGCACCACGTAGCGCGGGTCGAGCTTGGCGGAGACGCTCGGCTCGCGCCGAAACCGCGCGACGCTCTCTTCGTCGAGCAGGTCGAGGTGTCGCAGCAGCTTGAGCGCCACGGTGAGGGTTTGGCCGTCGCGGCGCGCAAGGTACACACGGCCGAAGCCGCCCTCTCCGAGCGGCCCCAGCAGTTGAAAGGGGCCGATACGCGTCGCCACCTTCGGCGGCGTCGCCAGCTCCAGCAGGCACACCGGACACAGCAACTCAGGTGCGTCGAGCGGTATCGGGTGGCCTTCGCTGCAGCGCTGCAACCTCAATGCCCTTCGTGTAGTGGCGCGGGCGACTCCAGCGCCTGGCATAGCGCACGCCGGGCGAGGGCGACCTCGGCTTCGCTGGTGACGCTGCGGCCGAGAGTTTCGTTGAGTAAGTCCACGAACCGGACTCGCAAGCGCCGAACGATCTGCTTCACCGCCTCCGGGCTCAGGCCGAGCGCCGCGGCGTGCGCGGCGTAGTCGGCCGACTCGGTGTTTGGACCCGGCAAAAAGATCTTGAGCGCTTCGAAACGCGCGACGCCGTCCACGCCCGCGATAGCGGCATGGGCGCAGTACTCGTGTCGCAACCGGCCGAGCACGTCCGAAAGGAGGGCCAGCGCTCGCGCTCGCTCCAGCTGGCGCTCCGGATCCTGCCCGCTCGCGACGACCGGGATCGCTCGAACCGAATCCTCCCCCGGCTCGGCCCCCGACCACGACAGGGTCTTCGTGACGTCGCGCCGCTGCCGGTGATCGTACTTCCACTGATTCTTGAGGAAGCTTTGTAGGGCCGTGAACAGCCAACCGCGAAAACGTTGACCGGGTTGGTGCTCGAGCCGTTTCAAGTCCCCCGCGTCCACCAGCCTTCGAACGAAGAACTCCTGCGCAAGCTCGGCCGCGACCTGCGCTCCGCGGCGTCGGGCGATGAACCAGAAGACCGGTTGCCAGTACAGGCGGTAGAGCCGTGCCAGCGCGGCGCGGCCCGGCTCTCCTTCAGCGGCGGCGGCGAGCACCAAGCTCCAGCGCGTCGTGCGGCAGCGGGCAGGCCACGGCGCATCCGCGTGTCGCCACCCCGCGCGCTCGGCCCTGGATTCCGCTCCTTCGAGGACGCCTGCGTTCATGGTGTGCTCCCGGGCCGGTTCAGCGCTCGATCTGATGACAGCACACCGACGCCGGCAAGGGGAGGCATTACCTGAATAGAACCGCTGCCGGACGCGGGTGACGCCTCCCGATCGTTTGGTGCTCTCAAGTCACTCGACTCAAGGCTTCCTGGCGCAACGAATGCCCAAGCTCGCGTCGTGGAGGGCGGGGTCTCGCTCGGCTCGATCGGCGGCCCGGAGCATGATCACGTAGCTCAGCCCGCCGGCCCACGGATAGCTGCCGACCCAGCTACCTCCCTTTGCAACTCGCGAAGTGCCGGCGTTCAGATTCGCGCAGTTGTTGCAGGTGGCTCCCCCGCTCGAGTACCAGGTGCGGTTGAAGCGGTCGAGCACCCACTCGCTCACGCCTCCGGCCAGGTCGCGGTGGCCCCACCTGCCATCCCCCTGCGGGTGCTCGCTGCCGACGGCGATCGTCGGTCGGTTGCCGTTGTACGCGTCGTTGGCGAGGTTGATTTGCTCCGCCGGGTTGGTGCTGCCCCAGGGAAACATGCGGTTTTCATCCCCGCCGGCGGCGGCGTATTCCCACTCCGCTTCGGTCGGCAGGTAGCCGCCGTCCCAAGCGCAGAAGGCGAACGCTTCGTACCAGCTGACGCAATTGATGGCTGCTTGCTCGTTCAACCCGGGAGTGTCGGTCCACGTCTCGTCGCCTGGCGCGCATTTCAGAGCGTCGAGCAGCGCTGCTCGCGAGCTCGGCAAGGCCTCGTTCCAGGTCGTCTGCCAGCCGCTGAAGGCAAGCTGCGGGTGCGCCCCGGCTCCGGCCTCGGGCGGGGTGCCATCGAAGGCGTCGACGAAGTGGCGAAAGCGGGCGACGGTCACCTCGAACGCGTCCAGCCCGAAGGAAGCCACCGTCACCGCGTGCTCGGGCTTGTCTCCGCCCGTGCAGAAGTAGCCGCCATAGGTGCCGTCTGGGCATAGTGCGTCGCTGCCGTCATCGCTTTGGCCCATCGCGAGCTCGCCGCCGGGTACGAGCAGCTTCTCGCCGCCGCCATCGCCGTCTCCGCTGTCTCCCCCGCCGCCTCCCGCACCCGCGTCCGCGCGAGCTCCCCCGGTGCTGCCGTCGCCAGCGTCCCCGGCGGCGGAGCCGCAGCTACCCGTGGTCGGCGCGGCTCCGCCGGCGTCGATTGCCGGCCCTTGGCCAGCGTCTCCCGTCGAGCCCTCGCCCCCGGCTGGCGTGCCGCCCGCACCGTCGGAGTTGGCTCCAGCGGCCGCGCCGCCGGCGGGCGTGGGGTCGCGCACGCAGAGCGCCGAGAGGCACTCGAGGGCGGCGTCGCAGGTGTCATTGGCATAGCAAGCGCAGCCCTCTGCGCCGGTCGCGCAGGGCTCTGCAACGGTCCCGCACGACGCCGCAGTCAATGCGCTGCTCACCAGAGCCCAGCCCACCAGCCCCGCACGCTTTTTCAGCGAAGGTTTCCAGTTTTGCATCACAGCCCCGTCTACTCGCAGAGGCTGCCTCGATGAAATGCTACCAAAGTGGTAGGCGGACCTGTGCGTCGCTGGACGACGAACCGCAAATCGTCGAAGCTTCGACGCCAAAGTGGTGAGCGAGAGGACTGCTGAGCAGGTCACTTCGGAGCTTTTCGAGGCTCTCGGCGCGTCGCTAGACGTGTCGGTGGTGCTCGAGAATGCGTATCCGCTCCTTTCGCGTTTGATTTCGGCGGATTATGGCGCGCTCGGCGTCTCCAGCTCGGGCAAAGTCGAAGACTTCGCGTGGAGCGTCGCCGAGCTGCCGCCGGCCTTCTTCGTGGCTTACGAGGAGATGGCCGCCCACGACTTCGTGCGTGAATCCGTGGTGCAGAGGCCGAACCTCGTGCTTCGCGATCAAGACATGGTGCCTCGCGCTCGGCTCGAAGGAAACTTGATGTACCGCCGCGCTCGGGAGGTTGGCGCGCCCATCGAGCACGTCATGGCGGTCATGTTGCACGCGGATCAGCGCTGGCAGAGCGGCTTGTCGCTGTACCGGGCGCGGCGCCGGCCCTTCACCGCGGTGGAACGCGCGCGCCTGCAACGCGTGACGCCCGCGCTCTCGAACGCGGTGCGCAACTGCCACTTGCTGGGCGTCGCGGCGGAGTGGCGGCGCGCGCTCGAACGCCTGCTGGATAGCTCGGAAGCAGCCATTTTACTCATGACGGAGGACGGGCGCGAAGTCGCGCGCTCCGCGCGCGCGAGTCGGTTGCTCGAACGCTGGTTCGAGCACGAGGGCAATGCCGCTGAGCCGCTCCCGGCCGCGCTGGCGCGCGTCTTCGAAAGCAGTAGGCATTCGGGAGAGACCGGGGCCGTTCGCATCAAGAGCGCCGACGTCGGTCTGGAAGCATCGTTTTTGCGGATGCCGACGCCTTACGGTCAGGCCGCGTGGGTGCTGCACCTCGAGGAACGACCGCTCGACTTGGCGCTGCCTGAGCCCTGGCGAGCGAGCCTTACCGCGCGTGAGCAAGAGGTCACGCGCGGCGTGCTCCGCGGTTGGGACAATCGGTTGATTGGGTCGGAGCTCGGCTGCAGCACGAATACGGTGAAGAAACACCTGCAGAACGTGTTCGCCAAGCTCGGTGTGGACGACCGAGCAGCGCTCTTGGTGCGAGCCTCCCGAGCCAAACGGCGCTGAGGGTCGCTGCGCGAGGCGTGACGAAATCGCGCGCTGGACCGTCACCGTGCGCGAAGCCCGTGTCTTTACCCGATAAGACACCCAACTCCTGCCGAGCGCTGACGCGCCGCGCAGACGGTAAAGGACCCCGCCCATGCATGCCCACCCCCCGGGCTCGCTGCTCCGCGAGTCAGAACCCTTCGTGCGCTCACTGGATGACAGCCCCGTCGTGGGCAAAGTCATCAACGGCAACGCCGACGAGCAGGAGTACGTCCGCTTCCTGACCGCGAGCTACCACTACGTTCGCTGGTCCGGCTTCCTGCTGGCGCAGACCGCGGTCGGCCTACGTCGAAGCGGCCGATGCCGCCATTTGCTCAGCGCCCTCGACGTCAAGGCGGCGGAAGAGGGTCCCCATGACCGCTGGTTACTGCGCGACCTCGCCAGGTGTCGCGTGAATCCGGAGCTCGTGAAAGGAGCCCCGGTACCCTCGGCGGTGCGCGCCTACGTCTCCTTCGGCTTGGCGCTGGCAGAAGCCGGCTCGCCCGGCTTTTTGGGCGCCGCCTACGTGCTCGAGCTGATTTCGGCGATGCGTGCCCAGGCCGCCGCGCGAAACCTGCGCGGCCGGGGAAAAATCGAGAACATCGCGCAAGCGCTGAGCTTCCTGGAGGGCCATGGCGAGGCCGACCCGGGTCACGTTCAAGAGCTGGACCGCATGCTCGAATCCATCGAGGACCCGCAGGATCTCTCGGACATTCACCTCTCTGCCAGCGCCATGAGGCGCCTGTATCCGCGCTTCTTCGTCGTCGCGCCTCCGGCGGAGGCATCATGCTTCGTTTGATCGAGGCCGAGGCCGACTCGCAACGCGCCGACGCGAACCGCGTGCGCGAGCGCGTGTACTGCGAGGAGGAGCGCATGCTGGAATCCAGCGCCCCGAGCGCGAGCCGGCGCAGCCTCGGCAGCGAAACCGAGCTGCTGGTCTACGCAGGAACGGAGGCGGTTGGCACCGTGCGCCTGCGCGTCGTAGCCCCCGATGCGCAGGCCAGCGACCCGCTCGGAGGGCTCGAGCTCGCGTCGAAATTTCGCCTGCGAGGCTTCGAAAAACCGAGCGTGGTGGTCGGTGAGGTCGGTGGGTTCTGCATTTTGCGACCCTATCGAGGGACGCGCGTCGCCTCGCTGCTATTCGGCGCGCTACGCTGCGTGAGCAGGCGCCGCAGCGTCACGCACTGGGTGGCGGCTGCCAACACGGAGACCGACTCCGCAGAGGAGGCAGAGATCGTCTACCGACTGCTCCACGCGAAGCGCCTCGTCAGCACCGCTTTTCATGCCCTGGCCAAGAGCGCGGAGGAGCACCCGCGTCCCCGGCGCTTCATCTACACGCCCGACGAACGTCGACGCGCTTCTCGCGGCGACTTGCAGGCGCTGCAGTTGCCAAAGGTGGTGGCGCTCTTTGCCGGTAAAATGGGCGCGCGGTACATCGGGCGCCCGGTTTATCATCGCGACTTCAACGTGTTCGCGACCCCGCTCGCGGTCGAGCTTTCGCAGCTCGACCGCGTAGGCTCGGGACGCGCGGTGGCCCCATGAAGCGCCTGCACGGCGCAGAGCCGGCTACTACTACTATGGGAGTATGTTGGGGCGGGCGCGACTCGGTTACACGTGTCTCATGCTAGCTCCGAAGATTGCATGCGGGGTCGCGCTGCTCCTCAGCTTGGCAGGCTGCGCCCTCACCGACGGCCACGTTCACCTCAACACTTCCCCCCAAACGAGCGCCGCCAGCGGAGGAGCTGGTCGGGAGGTCATCGTCTTCCCAGTCCATGACGAACGGGAGGAGCAGACGCGATGTGGGGTGAAGCGCAACGGCTTTGGAGCCGAAACCGCCAACGTGCTGTGCGAGCCGGACCCGAGCCAGTGGCTCGGCGAGCTCGTCCTGCGAGGCCTGGACAGAGCCGGGTTCAAGGTCGTCACGACTCAAACTGCCAAGACCGCGGATCCACTCAGGCTGCGCCTCGGATTGAAGCACCTGTTCATCGACCAGGTGAATGGAGCGCTCACGGTGGCGCTCGTCACGGACGCCCACGTGGTCATTCAGGCACAGACCGAGACGGGTCTCTCGGCCGAGCGTAGCTTCTTCGCGAAGAGCGAGAATGACGTTCTGGCCGTGCTCGACTCGGGGCTACAGGCGTCGATGGACGAAGCGGTGGAAAAGCTCGCGGACGGGATTGTCGACGCCCTGGTCGGCTTGAACGCGAAGTACCCGAGCGCCGGCTCGCGCGTTGCCGTTGCACGGCGCCCCTCTACGGAACTGGCGCGGTTGGAGGTGCGACCATGAACGAGTCGAGAAGGCCGAGCTTGGCCGCGGTCATGCTCACGGTCGCGGCCCTTTTAGCGAGCGGGTGCGGCGGCCAGTCCTACGTGCTGTCGGCCGATTACGCGAGCAACATGAACGACGCCGAATGGAACATCAAACACGTGCCCTCGGCGGCCCCGGCGGCGCCACGAGCGGCCGCGAGCGCCGAGCCCGTGACCGAGGCCCCTTCGGCCTCATCGGAAAAATGAGCGCTCGCTCCGGGTGCCCGGACCGCGGTTCGCCTCTGTGCGCACTCGCCTTGGCACGATCCGTGTTCTGAAAAAAGTGGAGGCGCCGTGTCGATCGGCCTTTCTCTCGCTCGTCGTCCAAGTAGAAGCCGGTCGCCTGCCGAAGACTGCGGCGGGCCGCCTTCCACTTGGAAAGAGAGAGCACCATGGCCCAAAACACCGTCAAGCTGCAGCGAGTCATTCGTTCCACCCCCGAGAGAATCTACCGGGCGTTTCTCAACGCGGAGGCGATGGCGAAGTGGCTGCCGCCGCACGGATTTACGGGAAAAGTGCATCACGTGCAGGCCGAGGTCGGCGGCACGTACAAGATGTCCTTCACGAATTTCACGACTGGTGACAGCCATTCCTTCGGTGGCGAGTTCCTCGAGCTGGTGCCGAACGAGCGCATCGTCCACACGGACAAGTTCGACGACCCTCAGTTGCCGGGTCAGATGCGCACGACCATCACCCTCAAGAAGGTCTCGGTCGGTACGGAGCTGAACATCGTGCAGGAAGGCATCCCCAGCGTGATCCCTTTGGAGGGGTGCTACCTCGGCTGGCAAGAATCCTTGACGCTCTTGACCCAGTTGGTGGAGCCCGAGATCAAGGGGCAGTAGGCGCGCACGACCGGTCAACACGACGCCCACGTGCGCTTGGCTCTCGGGGGGGCCGCTCCGGCGACCTCTCCCCCACGTCATCCCGGCGATCAGTGCGCGAAGCTTCGCTTGGCCGCGGAGGGGGGGCTCGTCAAAAACGGATTGGTTTTGTCGAGCGGGCGGGGCGGCACCTCGGCAGGTAAGGCGAGCGGCTTCGCTTCCGCGGACGAAGCCGCGGGCGCGGCGCGTAGTGCGACCGGATTAGCGCGAGCGGGGCCGCTTCGCGGCGCCTGCGCGGCCAGAGCGCTGTTGAGCGGCTGCGCGAGCGGGGCCGCCTCTTCCGGTGCCTGACGGGGAGCGGATGCTGGGGGGCTTCCTGGCGCTGTCGTCAGTTGCGACGAGGGGCGAGCCGCTACCACCGCGCCGGGGCTCTCGACTGGCGCCGAGCGCTTCGCAATCACGACCACGAGCGCGGTAGCGGCGATCGCCGCCGCGCCGAGCCAGGCCTGCCTCGACCGCGAGGAGGCGGGGGGGCGCACCGAGCTGAGCATGGCGTGGTCCGTGGGGCTGACCCGGACCGTGGATGCGTGACCGAGGGTCGGTTCCTCGCTCCCGGGCGGCGCGCTGGCTGATGTTCGAGTGTCGTCGTGCCGGGCGCGCTGCCAATCTCGCTGCTGATGCTTCGGCACGTAAGCGAGCAAACGCTCATACACCTCACGCAGGTTTTGAGGGCGCGCGGCCTTTTCGTAGCTCAGCATCTGCAGCGTGAGCTTGCTAATATCCCGCGGTATGCCGGGAGCGAGCTCATGGAGCGGCTTGATTGGCTTCAGCACCGAAGCCCTCAACACTTGCGCGAGGTTTTGCCCCTCGATAGGCCTGCGTCCCGACAAGAGCTCGTACAAGATCACCCCGAGCGCCCACACGTCCACCAGGTGGTCTTGGGTCGAATCCGCGAGGCACTGCTCGGGAGCCATGTACCAGAGCGTGCCGATGGGGCTGCCCGCGGCGGTGAGCGACGCACTATCTGCGCTGGCCGGATTCATCAGCTTGGCGATGCCGAAGTCCAGCACCTTTACGTGACGTCTGCCGCGCTCGCTCACGATAAACACGTTGTCCGGCTTGAGGTCGCGATGAACGATGCCCTGCGCATGCGCGGCGTCTACGGCCGAGACCAGGGGCAAGAAAATCTCGAGCGCGGCGGTAACGCTGAGCGCCCCGCGCCGCTGCAAGAAGCTTCCGAGCACCTCGCCTTCGAGGACCGGCATCACCAACGCGAGCAGGCCGTTGTCATCGAACGCGTCCAGCACCTCGATGACGTTGGGGTGGTTCACCTTCGCGACCGCGCGCGCCTCCCTCAAGAAGCGCCGGCGCATTTCCCGGTGCTGGGACAGGCTTTTGCTCAGCAGCTTGAGCGCCACCTGCCGGCCGGTGACCAGATGCTCGGCCCGCCAAACCTCGCCCATCCCGCCGCGCCCGAGCGGCGTGCTCAGCCGGTAGCGTCCGCCGATGGTCTGCCCCACCGCGCCCGCCCACCCACGTGACGACGCGAGCGGGGCGCTACCCGCTGGAGACCCGATCTTCGCATCTCGGTCCCTCATCGATGTCGTCTTGTCTGGCAGTGTGCGCCGGTCGCGAGCAGTCGACAAGCCTTCCTTCTCGAGCGACGCAGTGAACGGGGAAGCCGCGCGCGAGCCTGTATTTTGATCCAAATTGAGACGCGTCGAGATGAATCTTCCGCCGCGCCGTGTTACGCGGGGCGCGGGTTAGATGAAGCGAATAGCGGGGGCCGGAAGGGCCGAAGGCGCAAGCACCAGGATTCGAGGCGTCGTTTGGAGCGTGGTGGGCGGCGCCCTGCTCCTCGCCAGCTGTGGGCGCACGGAGCTGGACCCGGACGAGCCGAAGCTACCCAGCAGCTGCGAGGCTCCCCGCCTGCTCTGTTCGACGGACTGCGCGGACGTGCGCCACGATCCGCGGCACTGCGGCAGCTGCGACCTGGCTTGCCAGGAAGGGCAGCTCTGCGACGAAGGCGAGTGCGTCGAGCATTGCCCGCAAGGCCAGCTGTCGTGCCGCGGCTCGAGCGAGGAGACGGCAGCAGCTTTCGTCTGCGTCGACCCGGCTTCGGATGCTCGCCACTGCGGCTTCTGTGAGCACGCCTGCCCGGCGAACGGTACGTGCAGCCGCGGCGGCTGTGTGTGCGACGGCTTGCCGTGCGGCTTCGAGCCGCCCTTGCAGGAGTCCTGCGCCGCTCCGCTCGCGACGTGCTTCACCCCTCAAGGTCAGAAAGAGTGCATCGACTTGCAGACTAGCCGCGACCACTGCGGCGCATGTGATGTCGAGTGCAAGGTGGGCTCAGAGTGCTTTGAAGGGCAATGTGAGGTTTGCGAGCCTTACGTCTTCCACGTTCCGGTGGCTTACGAGACGGGACCACAAGTGTACCGCTCGAATCGCGCGCCGTTGGTGGCGGACCTGAATAGCGACGGCCATGTGGACGTCCTGGTGGCCAGCACTGCCGGCTCCAGCCTCACCGTGCACCTCGGTGACGGCGCCGGGAGCTTGGCGGAGCCGGAGCGTATCGAGACCTTGCCAAGTCCGGTCGCCACCGCCGTGGCCGACGTGGACCTCGACGGCTTCCCGGAGGTGGTCGTCGCGGGCGCGGGCGGGCTCATGATCCACCGCGGCGAGCAGGGCGGCTTCGACAGCGCCCGGCTTGCTATCCAGCAAGGCGCAACCTGGGTGGACCGGGACCTTCTCGCGCTCTATGTCGGCAATATCGCGGGGGACGAGTACCCGGAGATTGTGGTGCTGGCGGCTCATGCCGGCGGAGCCGAGCTGTGGGTCATACCGGGCGTCTTGCAGCCCAGTCAGCGCATTCCGACTCTCCTCCACAGCTCGGCGTCCGCGATGTCACGGCTTCAAGTGACGGATTTGAACGCGGACGGCTCGCTGGATATCGCGGTTTGGGGCGCGACCGGAGACGTGCTTTGGGGCAGCCCGTCTGGCGCTTGGACGCCGGAGCCCGGCTTCATTGCTCTGCCCAGCCGCAAAGAGACACCGCTCAGGTTCGCGGACCTGAATGGGGACGGGCGGCCAGATATGTTGAGCGCCGAAGCCGTGGGCCAAGGCACGCTCTTCTATGGCTACTATTTGCGCACCCGATTGTGGACGGGCGCTAGCTTCGAGCTCCTCGCGTACGACGACGCGCCATTCACGTCCAGCGAGGACATTCAGCTCGAGCTCGGCGACTGGAGCGATGATGGCGTCACGGACCTCTGGTTACGCGAGGAACAGACCAGCTCCCTGGCGGCCTACGAAGGGCGGGGCGACGGCAGCTTCCGGCGCGGAGAGAGCTCCAACATTCCCGCAGGAGGCGGCGGCATCGCCACCGGTGACCTGGACGAAGACGGCGTCCCGGATCTGGCCGCGCTACATCGCAGCGTGGCGGCGCTCACGACTCACCATGGCCTCGCCGAAGGAGCCTTCGAGAGCTACGCGCTGCAGCTCCCGGAAGCTACGTACCTGCGAGGCGCGCGCGTCCACTTCTACTCGGACGTTACGACGCCGCTCGTGATGGTCATCGGCGGGCTTGACCTGGATACCGGCCGCTTTCGTGTTCTGAAGTACGACGGCACGGGAGCGCTGGTGGAGCAGCAGCAGATTCCCCTCTATCGGCCCGAATCGATACAGCTACAAGACTTGGACGGCGATGGGCAGCCGGATGCGCTCATTTCCATGGAGCGAGGCCTCTACTGGCTCCGGTACGCAGGTGATGGCCGCTTCGCCGAACCGGAGCTCATCTCGGGAGTGCGAGGCCCTCGGAACGTCGTCGTAGGGGACGCGGACGGGGACGGGGAGGCGGACATCTTCGTGCCGGAGAGCGGGTCTCCTACCGCGACGCTGCATATGCTGAGTCGGACCGGGAAGGAACGCGAGTGGGCCGAGATGCAGAAGTGGAAGGCGAGCTACTTGTGGAAAGTAGTCGGAGCGGACTTCTCGGGCGACGGCTTGCTCGACCTCGCGCTCTTGGACCAGGGCACCCTCACCGTCTTGGTTGGGGTGAGCGGGAGCACTCCTCGACTCGCGACGAAGCTCACGCTGCCGGAAGATGCCCATGGCCTCCAAGTCGCCGACCTGAACGGCGATGGAGTCGCCGAGATCTTGAGCGGCGACTGGCGCGGATACACTGCGTACCGTCTTTCACCCGACGGTTCTCTAGAGGAGCTGGCGCGAGCCGCAACGCCGAAGCTCTACGACACCGACACTTTCTGGAGCGCTGTGCCCGCGGACCTGAATGACGACGGCTTCAGCGACCTCGTAGAATCCGAAGCCTCCGGCGTCATCGCGCTCTGGCAAGGGCTCGGGGACGGACGGTTCGAACGCTTGGAGCGCCACATCATTCCCAGCAGCGTCGGGGCGGTGTCGACGGAAGACATGGACCAAGACGGCATCCGTGACCTACTGCTCTTCGGCGGCTACCAGTACAGCGGCTCGCTCCTCCTGTTGAAGGGGGCCATTACCTGCCGTGACCCGTGAATTGATTTCGAGGTAGGCAGTCGTGTACCCTGGCGGCATGTCAGGGGCAATTGGTGGAGCCATTGCGGTGATGATCATCTCGCTCGTGGTCGCGCGTGCAGCGCGCTCGGGCGTTCAGGGAGAGCTGCGGTACGGAGGATTTCTCAAGGCGCTGGGGGCCATTACCGGCCTGGCCGCGCCAGGCGTCCTGTACCTGCTCTTGTTCGTGGAGCTGCGTGGGAGCTTCACTCCCTGGGTGCTCATCTTCGGGTTCTTCGTGCTGACCACGATCTATGTGTTTCTAGAGGACTCGCTCACGCGCGGGACGTACGACCAGGAGGGCATCACGTTTCGAACTCCTTGGTCAGGAACGAAGCGGGGCCAGTGGTCGCAGCTACGCAAGCTGGGCTTCAACGGCGGCACTGGCTGGTACGTGCTCGAGTTTGCGGATGGGACGAAGATGCGCGTGCCCCGAATGATGATGGGCCACGCGTATTTGCTGGAGCTGCTGAAAGCTCGCGGCTTCGTGCCGGGCGGTGGCGGCTTCAGTTGAAGTCTCGTGCGCCGCGGCCGCCTCGCTAGGATTTATCTGGGCGGGGCGCGAAGATCACGGCCCCCTGGAGACTCTAATTGGAAAGGAGGGGAACGTTCGGGGATACGCGCTGCTTCGCACCCCAACCTCGCGCCGTTTGGGACGGGTGGCCCCGCGCGCAGCGCCGGAGTATGCACTCGGGGTGAAGCCGGGATTTCCCCTGAGTCGGGTGGACGTCGGATTGCTGACTGCGGTGCCCTGGCTGTGTGCCGGGCTCGCCCTGCCTTCGTGCGGGGGCGATGGATTCCGGGTGGATGATGGCACCAGTGGCGGAGGGGGCCAGGCCGCGACCGCCAATGGCGGAGGGGGCCGGGCAGCGGCGGCCGGGACCAGCAACGCAGCAGTCCCAGGCGGCGCCGGCGGCGAGCCGCAGGATACGGGAGAGGCGGGAGCGGGCGGCAGCGCAGGCGAGGCAGGCGCCACACCAGGTGAAGGCGGCAAGGAGAGCAGCGCCGGCGCCAATGCAGGCGGTGGACCGAACGTGGCCGGCGGCGCGGGAGCGGCGCCGCTCGGCGGTAGCGGCGGTAGCGGCGGTAGCGGCGGTAGCGGCGGTAGCGGCGGTAGCGGCGGAACTGCCACGGGAGTCAAAGCCTTCGACGACTTCGTCGCCTCCGCAGAAGGCTGGACCGTGACCGGTGATGATACGACGAAAACGGTGAAGTACTCATCGACCGGAGGCAAGCCGAACGGGAGCATCAGCGCGGAAGAGGCCACTACTGGCACGCTCTTCTTCACCGCTCCGAAAAAGTACCTCGGTGACGCATCGGCCTACTACGGTGGTGAGATTCGCTTCGATCTCAAGGCGGCTCCGACCGAGGGCACATTCTTCGCGTATGCGGACGTCGAGCTCACGAGCAACCTGACGACGTTGGCCTACGACTGCACGCCCAACCCGACGACGGCATGGCAAAGCTATGTCGTTCCTCTCACCGAGGCAGGCTGGAAATTGACGACCGTCACCGGCGCCGCCGTGACCGCCGCGCAATTCAAAGCCGTGCTCGCGAACTTGACCCGCGTCCGCATCCGCGGCGAGTTCAGTAACCAGCAGGACATCGGCTACCTAGACAACGTCTACTTCGGCTCCAAAGCCTCCAGCTCCGGCAAATAGCCAAGCGGCGGCACTTCGCGCGCGAATTGGCTTCGAATCGAAGCGTTTCGCCGGCGTGTCCGCCCCACTCCGGAGCCTGGCGGCGGTGGAAGAGCCGGCGAGCCAGGGCGTGGCAGCGGATTCGCTCCTTTTGGCTGCCACTTGGGTTACATTCCGCGCATGTGGGCGCAGCGGTGGCTGGGGTTTTTGCTCGTGTTCAGCGTGAGCTGTGAAGCTCCATTCCTCAGCCCAGGAGCAACGGCTGGGGCGAGCGGGGAGAACGAGCTCCCCGCCGGAGGCGGCAAGGCCGGCAATGGCAGCGGCGCTCGCAGCGGTGCAGAGACCAGGCCCGGGGACTCCGGCGGCGGTGGCAACGCCCATGGCGGAAGCGAGAGCGGTGGTGGCGAGAGCGGTGGTGGCGAGAGCGGCGGTGGTGACGTCGGCGGCAGCGCTTCGCATGTGGAGAGCTGCAATGAGCTCGCGTCAGCCGGAGTGTTCGAGGACATCACACCGCCGGAGGTGAAGGCGGGCCTCGGAGAGGTATCGCCGACGGGTGATCTGCGTGACGGTCCTTTCTCGCTGGAGGTGGATCCCATCCATCATGGGGTCTACTACGTGGGGACGCACCACCAGGGTCTGTGGAAGACCGCGGACTGCGGCAGCACGTGGAGCGCGGTCGCCACCGGCAAGAACGCTGATGGCATCAACCGCGGCATCAATTGGACCCTGGGCATCGATCATCAGACACCGAGCACCCTGTACACGAGCTCGGCGTATGCCATGAACGGGCTCTTCAAGTCGACGGACGGCGGCGTGAGCTGGACCGACGTGTGGTCGGCGGTGACGCAGCCCGAGCTCGCTTCCGCCTTCGAGTACGGCTTCGTGAATCAGCTCGTCGTGGACCCTCGAGACTCTCGGCACCTGCTGCTCACGATGCACGAGAACTGTAAGCCTCCTCACTCCACGAGCTGCGTGCTCGAGAGCGAAGATGCGGGCGACACCTGGAGCCTGCACGAGGGCGACAGCAGCTGGGAGCCCGATCAAGGCCTCACCATTCAATTCTTGGATGGCGCAAGCACTTGGCTCACCGGCTCACAATCCAATGGCGTTTGGCGCACGAGCGATGCGGGCGAGACCTGGTCGCACTTGAAGGACATGGCCACCACCGCCCAGCAGGGCATCGCGCTCGTGCGCACGGAGGACGGTACTTTCTACCTGGGTGGGTCGGACGGCATTTGGCGCAGCCCCGACGGCGCGTTGGATAGCTGGGTCTTCGTTCCCGACACCGGGCCGTTCGTCTCCGGCCTCGCCACCGATGGTAAGGCTGTCTACGCAAGCACCTGCTACGCCAAGAGCTATTGCGAGCAGCCGCGCTACTTGAGATCCGTAGACGGGCAGTCGTGGAAGCCGCTCCCGAACGTCCCTCCGCTCACTCAAGGGGGTTTGCTCCGCTACGATGCGGGGCATCGGCTTCTCGTCTCTTCCAATGGCAGCGCTGGAGTGTGGCGCGTCGTGGTGCCGTAACCGCGAGGCTGTACCTTTTAGCGCTCACTGCTGCGTAGGCGTCGGCAGGCGCTTCGCGCGCCTCGTGCTATCGATGCGCGATGCGCAGATCGCTCGTGAACAAGGCTACAGTAGGCATGTTGGCTTCGAGCCTCGTGGTTTTCACGCTCAACGTGGGTTGCTCGTCCGACCCGAGCGAGCCCAGCCCAACGACGGGCGGAAGCGTCAGCGGGGGTGGAGCTGCGAGCGCTGGCGGTCCCGCTGGCGGAGCGGGTGCGAGTGGGAGCAGCAGCGGAGGTAACGGAGGCGGAGGTAGCGGAGGCGGCGGCAACGCAGGTGGCGGTAACGCAGGTGGCGGCAACGCAGGCGGTGGTAACGCAGGCGGTGGTAACGCAGGCGGTGGCGGCGGAAGTGGAGGCGGGGCTGTCGGCGGCACCGCGACGGGCGGCGCAGGCGGTGGCGGTGGCGCCGGAGGAGGCGCGGGCTTCAGCGCCGGAGGAGGCGCGGGCTTCAGCGCCGGAGGAGGCGCGATGACTGACTGCACGCCCAATGCCAGCGGCAGCTTCATGGCAAACGGGGACGTGGTCTTCGACCCGAAGACGTGTTTGACGTGGACGAAGGGGACGAGCGCGGGCCAGCCCTACGCAGAGGCCGACACCTACTGCGCGGCGCTTTCTCTGGGCGGCTATGAAGATTGGCGCTTGCCGAGCGCGGGTGAGGTCGTTTCGATCTTCAAGTGCGACGGCATGTACCCGCCCGTTGCCGAGGTCTTCACAGTCGCGGGAGACGGGATTTGGACCACCACGCTGTCCGGAACGATCGCCGGTGACCAGCCAAAGGTTTGCGGTGCGGGCCAGGCGAGTGGCCAATATTACGACTTCGGCAAAGTGGGCGGCCAAAACACGCGCTGCGTTCGCGGCCCGAAGACCTTGCCGGATCGGACGGATTGCAAGACGAACAACATGATCTGCGCGAAGTGACTCGTTATCACCTCGCAGCACGAATGCATCTGCAGCTGCGCTGACGGCGGGAGCGTTTTTTCAGGTTGAGCAGGGACCCGGGCCCGGCTACGCTTCCGCCTGGAGGTGGAACATGTGGGATGAATACGCGATGCGGTCGTCGTGGGTGGTGTTCGCGGTCGGGCTTGGTGCGTGCAGCGCACCGGCGCCGGAGGTGCATGAATCCAGGCAGGCGGTGACGCAGGAACCCGTCGTCGTTGGCCCGGAAATCGCGACGGATCCGCCAGTTTTGCAGGCCTCCGATCTCGGTCACAATCCCGCTGTCGCCAGCGACGGTAGCGGCTTCCTCGCGGTCCAAGAGGTGTCATCGCGCATTCGCGCCGTGCGCGTCGGGCCAACCGGCGCGGTGCTCGACTCGCCGTGGATCGATCTCGGCGAGGCCACCGCTGACCAGTACTACCCGAGCGTCGTCTTCGGTGGCGGCCATTACCTCGTCACTTGGTCGGCATTCCTGGACAATGGCGACTCGGCTATCGAAGGCCGCTTCGTGAAGCCAAATGGCGAGGTCGAAGGCAGCGCGAGCTTCACCTTGGCCAGCTCGGCCATTTACCCGAGCGTGGGGTGGAACGGCACGCGCTTCTTGATGAGCTACCTGAGCCTCGGTGAAGAAGCCGCCAACGTGGCGATCACGGCGTTCCAGGCGGACGGCACGAGCGTGGGCGGTTCGACTCATCCGCTATCGGGTCCCGGTTCCATCGCCTACCCGCGGCTAGCGGTGGGGGCCACGGGGTCGCTCGTAGCTTGGGAAGCTTACACACACGACGACGAGCTCGGAGACGTGGGCACCATTCGCGGAGCGAGGGTAGATGCGAGCGGCACACCCGACCCAGCCGGGGAGCTGCAGCTCTCCGCGGCAGCTCAAGGCGCGAGCTCGGTGAGCGTCGCGGCCGGTGACGCCGGGTTTTTGGCCGTCTGGAACACCAACGAATCGCCGAACTTGGTCCTCGGTTCCATCGTGAGCTCGAGCGGCGCGATCACCGCGAAGGGCTTCACCATCTCTCACTCCCCTCAGGACAGCGGGTTGCCTTCCGTCGCGTTCGACGGAAGCAGCTATCTGGTGGCTTGGGCAGACGGTCGCGACGAGCAGTCCATTTACGGCAATCGCGTTTCGGAGACCGGGGTCGTCGCGAGCGCGACGGACGTCAAGCTCGCGACGGGCTCGCCGCGCAACGTAGCGTTCGGGTCGGACCGCACGGGGCTGGCGTGGAACGGCGCGCAGTTTTTGCTCAGCTTCTTGGGCCACGGCATCGAAGGCAGCCTGATCGCGTCCGATCTCAGCTTGGTAGACGGCCAGATCCCACTCACTGGGGTGCCCAACAAACAGGGCTACCCCAACTCGGTTTGGAACGGCCAGAACTACCTCGTGGTGTGGACGGACGAACGCAACTCCGACACGGACATGGAGCTACGCGGGGTGCGCATCGGCACGAACGGCCAGTTGCTGGACCCGCAAGGCCTTTCCCTGTCAGGTCCAGAAAATCCTGCCTTCGGCGAGCAGCTCGCCTCCACCCGGCAAGGCTCCGCACTGGCCGTTTGGTTCAACGTTAGCGGCCAAAGCTTCACGCGCACCATCGCGAGTGACGGCACGCTCGGTATGAGCCAGCCATTCCAAACCGAGCTCCTGTCGTCACCACCGGGGGTCGCCAGCAACGGCACCGGCTACCTGGCGGCGTACGGCACGGGGGATTCGAGCGATGGCGCAGTGCTCGGTCGTCTGCTGGACGTGAGCGGAGTGAGCGGCCCTGCCTTCGACATCGACTCCACGACTCTCAACTCGACGCCCACCGTGTTCCCGCTCGGAGCTGGCTACTTGGTGAGCTACAGCAACTCGGGCAGCTGGCTCATGCCGGTCAGCGGCAGCGGCGTGCCCGGGCAAAGCGTGATGGTCTCGCCGAACGTCGCGTACGTGACGGCCGCATCCTCAGGGCCGGACGCCGCGATAGTCGTGTGGTCGGACGTCGTGTGGTCGGACGTGGGCGATGCCCGCATTCAGGCCCGCTTCTTTCAAGGAGGCGAGCTGAGCGGCCCCACCCTGGAGCTCGCGGAGACGAGCGCTGGCTACGGCGCCGCCGTGGTCTGGGAGGGCTCGAATTTCTGGGCGGTTTGGGAGACGCCGGAGCACTTGCTTCAAGCGCGCGCCATCGGCGCGGATGGCTCGCTGGGGCCAGTGTCGACTTGGGTGAATGAGGGATGCTTTGCCCCCGTTCTCTCCAGCGACGGGCAGGGCCAGCTTCTCCTCAGCTACGCGAAGTACGGTGAGCAGTCGCAAACTCGCCGGGTCTTTTCGCGTCTCGTCGGCCGTGGCGCGTCGGACCCGGATCCCGGAGCTGGCGGCGCTGCGGGGGCGGGCAACGAGGGCGGCAGCGGCGGCGCTGGCGCTGGCAGTGGCGGTACGGGCACCAGCGGTGCCGGTGCCGGGCAAGGTCCGGGCGGCGGCGGCGCTGGCGGCACGACCTCCGCGGGCGGCTCGTCCTCGACCGCAGGGACGTCCGGCTCCGGCAGCGGCCCGGGGCCGCTACCGGGGTGCACCCTGAAGTCGACGCGCGAGAACGACGCCACGAGCGGCGCCGTTGGCGCGGCCCTCGGCTTGCTCGCGGCGGCTCTGCTGCGTCGACGACGAAAGCTAGCTTCTTCGTAGTCGACGGTAGGCGTGGGCGGCCCAAGCGGCGGCCGCCCACGCTCGCCCTTCGAAACGGGTGAGCTCCGCGCTACGGTTCAGGCGAGGTCCTCCGCGAGCAGGTCGAGGAGCAGCCCATCGTGAAACGTGCCGTCGGCACCTCGTTCGTACCGACGCAGCACGCCGACACGCTTGAAGCCTGCTCTCTCGTAGCTACGAATGGCGCGGTGGTTGTCGGCAGCGGGGTCGATGATGACGCGGTGGTGACCACGCACCTCGAAGAGCCAGCGGCACACGAGCTGAATGGCCTCCACCCCGTAGCCGCGGCCGTGGCGCGCACTGTCCAAGAACACGTCGACGCCAGCGTGTCGGTAGTCCGGCTCGAGGATTTCCCAGCCCGCGATGTAACCCACCACTTCGTCCGCGAGCGTGATCACGAACGTACTGATGGCGTCGGCCCCATCGGGATCGCTGCCGAGCAAGAGGCCCTCCCGCTCACGTTCGTTCTCGGGCGGCGTCCAGAATCGGGCGACCGCTGGCTGCCGCAAGATCTCGAAGAGTCGCGGCAGATCACTTTCACTCACCGGCCGCAACGCGACGCGCAGCCCTCGCAGTGTCGTCATCGCGGTCGAGTATGCGCGGGCACCGGACTCGGTTACGACGCCTTCCTTTGAGCCGAACGGCGCTTGCACGCGCGAGTGGGTCGCGTTGAGACAGCTGCGGCTCAGTGGCAACGGAAGAGTTTCGTCAGGTTGTGATCGGCGCAGCTTGTTGCGAGGCCTTACGAACTGGAATCGGTTCCAGGCGTGCTACGCCTGCGGGCGCCTCTTGCGTGAGGCCTGCGGGAGATCCGAAAGTGAACAACAAATTGCGCGTGCACAGTCGTTGGGTAAGCTCGGTTGTCTTCCTAGGCGCGGCGGCGATGCTGAGCGGGTGTGATTCTGGCAGCGAGGCGCTACCCGGCGCGGCGGGCAGCGGGGGAACCGGTGTCGGCGGCCCCGTCTCGACCGGTGGCACGGCCGGCGCGCCACCGGCGGCGGGCGGATCCGTGATGGGTGGAACCGCGGGCGTCGCCACCGGCGGTAGCGGCGGCAGCGGGCCCATCGCGCCGATGGTCTGCAACGCCAGCTACGAAGCGGAAGCGATGATGGCCTCCACCGGGGAAGCGGTCGAAGGTGGCTGGAACATCTATACGGAGGGCTCGCTCGAGGGCTCTCACGCGTTCAAGGGTGGCAAAACGACGCTCACCGTTTACGCGCGCGGCTCCGTTTCGGGCGGAGAGTGGCCGCACATGGTCGTGAAAGTGGGCGAGCAGACGGTAGGTGAGAAGGACGTCACGACCGACTCCTTCATGGCTTACGAGTTCGAGGCCACCGTCACCGCGGGCACGAGCGACGTCGTCATCGAGTTTACGAACGACAGCGAAGACGGGCAGGACGATCGCAACCTGTACGTGGACAAGGTCGAGATCGAAGAGCTCTGCGGCGGAGCGGTCGGTACCGGCGGCAGCGGTGGCGGCGGCTCGGTGGATAGCGGCCATCCCTTCTCGACTCCCCTCTACGTGGACCCGGACTCGAAGGCCGCGGGCGCCGCGAATAGCTTGAGCGGCGCGGATGCGGACTTGATGAAGAAAATCTCCACCTCGCCCCAGGCGGTGTGGATTCTGGGAGGAGACCCGGCGGGGCAGGTGCGCGGCGCCATCGGGAAGGGCGGCAGCCAGCTACGCGTCCTCGTGGCGTACAACATTTACAACCGGGACTGCGGCAGCATGTCGAGCGGCGGCGCCGCAGACGCGACCGCTTACAAGAGCTGGATCGACGGCTTTGCCGATGGCATCGGGGACGACAAGGTCGTCGTGGTCTTGGAGCCGGACACCTTGGCCCACGAGTGCGATCCCACGCGCTGGGAGTCGCTGGCGTACGCGGTGACCTCGCTCAAAGCGAAGCCGAACGCGCACGTCTACATCGACGCCGGGCACTCAGGCTGGGTCGCGGACGGGACGATGGCATCGCGGCTCAAGACCGCCGGCATCGCCAATGCGGACGGCTTCGCGCTCAACGTCTCGAGCTTTCAAACCACCGAGTCTTCCATCGGTTACGGTAAGGCCATCTCCGGCCAGGTCGGCAACAAGCCGTTCATCATCGACACGAGCCGCAACGGCCAGGGTCCGGCTGGTTCCGAGTGGTGCAACCCGCCGGGCCGCGGTCTCGGCGAAAAACCGACTGCAAACACCGGCGACCCGCTGGTCCATGCGTTTTTCTGGATCAAGAAACCGGGCGAGTCCGACGGTGAGTGCAACGGCGGTCCGGGGGCGGGGCAGTGGTTTCAAAGCTACGCCCTGGAGTTGGCGAAGAACGCCGTGTTCTGAGCCAGCTGGAGGCGAGCCGCGTCATCGGGTGCCGCGCAACCGCGCGGCGCTCGGCTCGCACTTGAAGACCGCCGGAAGCTCGTGCTAGTGCGCGCGGCCATGACCACCGCCGCACCCGTAGCCGACCTCGCCAACAAGACCGTCACCTTCGCCGGTACGACCTACGCCATCCAGGCGCTCGGTGACGACAGCTACACCGTCCTGGTCGCCGGCGTGCCGGTGGGGCGCATCGTGCTGTCGTTCGGCGCCGCCAACGGCGTGCCGGAAGGCGACGCCATCAGCGAAGACGACCTGACCGCGGTCGGCGAGGCCTGGTTCGCCGCCATCGGCTGAGCGGGGACGGGTGACGCTCGGGGCGTCGCGCTAGCGCGGCCTGAGGTGATCCAGCGCTTGCATCCAGGCGGTGAGCGACGCTCGCACTCGCCCGAACAGCTCAGCGAGCTGCGCTTCTGGCCCTACGTCTGGCCGGTTCGGGCTGTCGAGCAACCGGGGTATCACCACCATTTGTCCGGCGGCGAGCTCCACCCCTTCGAGTAGCAAGGCGCCGCTGGGGTCGCACACCGCGGTGAGCTTCGGCGTATCCTGCCAGGCGAGCACCTCCGTCATGCCCATGCGGTTGACGCGCAAGATCTCGTCCGGCAGGAGCGGCTCGATGCGATCGAGCCTTTCCACCGTCTCCTCGACCCACTTGGACCACGACGCCTTGGACGGCATCGGCAGAGGCTTGTCGTAGGGCGCGGTCGCGCGGAGCTTGATGTCCACGTGGACGCTCGCGTTCTCCGCGAGCAGGTCCTCGGCTTGGTCACGCCCGAGCATCTCCGACAGCACGTCCTCGTCGCGCACGGTTCCGCGCACCGTCGTCAGCGCTTCCCAGCGCCACGAGAGCTGGGCCGTGACGTGGAAAGGCGCCGCGTCTTGCCCTCCGAGTGGCTCCACCGTACCGGTGAACACGCGGTCCAGGTGGCGCGTATCCAGCGTCTCCGTGCCCTGGTCTTCCACGCGTGGCAGGCCGGATTCGCGGAGGGCTTCGAGCCAGAGAGCGCGGAACGTTTCGTAGTCCACGGCTAGCGTGTCGAACAGCGGGAAGCTGGAGTCAATCAGGCGCTGAGCGCACCCTCAGGTGGCGGGCGCAGAGCTGCGGCTTTGCCCGAGCGCGGCCGGCGCGCTCGCGATGCGGGCGAGCAGCTCCGCGGTACCGACGCCGCGAAGGTGATCGTACGCCAGCTCGAACAACGCCGCCGCGCGGGCGACGCCGGCCGCGGTGGTGATCGGGTAGACCACGAAGGCCTGACTCCAGCGGAACGGAGACGCCAAGCCGGCCTTGATGAGCGCGTCCCGCAGGGGCTTTGCGACCGCGATGTGGGCCTCCCCGCCGAGGTGAATGTGGCCCAGCTCCAGCTCGTCCACGTAGAAGTCCGCGCCGTCCACCCGCGTTTCGTCGCCCAGTAGCCAGTGGGTGCGCGCGTGCACCCCTGGCCAAGTCGCCAGCAAGCTCGACACGGCTTGGGCATGAACTGGCAGCGGTGGGGGCGGCGCATAGCGCCCCTTTTCGGCGAGCCTCATCCGACAAGCTTAGGACCCACGGGCCGAACCGGTAGCCCACGCCCGCCATCATCGGCTCCGCGGGCAGTCCGGGGGCGGTTTGACGACGCTCGCTGCATCCGGCAAGCGAGAGCCAGAAGGCAGCGCCCATGAAGCGGACCACCGTACTAGAGCAGCTGAAGACGCCGGACGGCAGCACGATGACGCTCGTGGAGCACGACGGCGCGCGCATGATCCGCGTGAACGGTCGTGAGCTGATGTCCACGCGTCATTCCTTTTCGGAGGAGCAGCTCGGGGTCGTCGCGTGCCAAACCGTCGCCCAGCAGCAAGGCGCGTGCGTGCTGATTGGCGGGCTCGGCTTGGGCTTCACGCTGCGTGCGGCGCTTGGCACGCTCGGGCGGAGCGCGCGCGTCGTGGTCGCGGAGCTCATTCCCGAAGTAGTCGCCTGGAATCGCAACCCGGCATACTCCTTGGCTGCGGCCGAGCTAGCGGACCCTCGCACCCAAGTCGTCATGGGGGACGTCGCGGATGTCTTGGAGCAGAGCTCGACCAGCTTCGACGCGATCATGCTCGACGCTGATAACGAGACCACCGCCATGAACACGCGTGGCAACAGCAGCCTCTATCATCCCGCAGGGCTTGCCAAGGTGAAGCGCAAGCTCAAGCCGGGCGCGGCCGTGGTCTACTGGTCAGCCGGAGAAGACCCACAGCTCGCCAAGCGCCTCGTCGCCGCCGGCTTCGAAGTGGAGGTGCGACGAGTGCGCAAGCACCCAACTGCCGGCGGTTATCACAACCTCTTGATCGCTCGTCGCGGCGCCTGAGCCGGCGCGCGTGCCGAGGAGCGGTTCGTCATCCCTAGGGTTGTCAAGGGCGGAACCTCGGAGGCAAGCGCAGCTCCCCTTCCGAGCCGCTGCTTGCCGCTGCGAACATGATGTGGAACTGTTTCCAGGTTCGCGCGTCTAAACAGAAGCCGGCCCAGGTGGTCGGACTCGTGCGCGGCGCCAAAGGACCTTTACCAAGGTGTGCTCGTGATGTTTAGCTCGACCAAACACGGCGTTTTCTTTGGCATCCTCAGCTCACTGCTGCTGTCTGTCGCTTGCGGCAGCGAGCCGCGTACGTTCGAGCAAGGCGTGTCCGGTGGCGGCAGCGGCGGTAGCGGCGGGGCGACCGGCGGCTCGCGTGAGCCTCTTGGCGGCGGCCCCGGTGAGGACGAGACGGAGGTAGCAGGCTCGGGCGGTGAGAGCTTGGGGGCGGCCGCGGGAGGGGCGGGCGGCATGCCGGACGTCGTGAGCGCCGCCGGCGAAGCGGGGGCTGGCGGCCAGGCCGTGGTGCTGAGGCCCTTCAGCAAAGGTCCTTGCGTGGCGGCGACCGGCGAGGCGGACGTCGAGGCATTTGCGCGCGCGAGCGATGAAAAAGTGTATCGGCGCGTGCTGTCGGCAGTAGGCGGCGGCAGCTGGACCGCGCTCGCGCACCTGGATGCTTCGGTGGTGGATGTGCGTTCGGATCTGGACTGCAGCGCGGACGCTGGCTCGACCTCGACGTCGCTGGTTGCCACGAGCAACCAGCCGGTGGGCGCGTACCTGCTTTCGGATGGCACTGGGGACAGCTTCAACCCCTTCCTGCGGCAACTGGCGCCGCTGGTCTTCCTGCGTAGCGTCTCCGTTTCCCGGCGCACGCTCGTTGGCGTTCAAGGTGACGTCATGAACGTCGCCCAAGTTCAGGGCACGGACATTTACTGGCTACCTTCACCGACGGAAAGTCCCAGGCTGAGCTCTCCGGCCAGCGTCACGGAGGTGAGCGCCTTCAACTCGGTCATTACCGCCATCGCGGCCTTCGACGACAACGAGGAGCTGGTGCTGCTTCGCTACCAGAACACCTCCACCTTCAGCGGCTGGTCGACGGAAGACGTGCGCTTGCCGCCGCCGGCGGGGAAGAAGTTCCAGTTCGCGCCGGCCATCTGCCACGACTACTTCCCGAATAGCGGCGGGCCATATCCGCAGAGGCACCTGGTCGCCGTCGCTGACGGTAAGCTCTGGTATCGCGTCGCGAAGGAGTTCGACTACGTGTTCACTCCTTGGGAGAGCCTGGGCGACCAAACGATCACGACGACTCCGGACTGCACCGCGGAGGCGGACGGCACCGTGCACGTGGTGGCGCTCGGCACCGACGGCAACGTGCTTCACGTCCACGGCACTTCGGGCGACTTCGTGGTCGAGGACCTCGGCGGCTACTAGGCTCGGTAAGGGTTCGCACGTACGGAGGCGGAGGCACGCTCCGCAGTCGGCACCATTGGCATTCGCATTGCAGCGCTCTCTTGCGAGGAGAGTGCAGCCATGACGATTTACGACGCCCTTTCAAACGACCATCGCGAGTTCGAGCGCCTGCTGGACGCCTTGCTCGCAGCATCCAAGGCCGACGACGACAGCTGGAAGAGCACCCTCGACCAGCTGCGTCGAGGCCTCATAGCTCACGCCCACGCGGAAGAAGCCGTCTTCTACAACGCGCTTCGTGAAACGGACCAGGGCGACGGGTTGATAGGCCACAGCTATGGTGAGCACGTGATGGCGGAGGCGGAGATCCGCACCCTCGGCGGGGCCAAGCTCGTGGACGCCAACTGGACGTCCCTGGTCGAGAAGCTCCGCAAGGACCTCCTGCATCACATCCGTGAGGAAGAGACTCGAGTCTTCGACGCCGCGCGCCGGGCCTTCAGTGACGAGGAAGCGACCCAAATGGGAGCGGCGTTCGAGCGCCTCAAGCTGGAGACGGCCAAGGACGGGGACTCCATGGTGGCCAGCACCATCGATCTGATTGCCAACCTGCTGCCGCCCCGACTCACCGCGTCGTTCCGTAAGAACACCAAACCTGGTCAGTGGCGGGCCGCGTAGCAGGTGCAAGCGCGGCGCCTCCAGGCCATTCGCGCCTGGCATAGTCGGCGGCGGCGTGGGGGCGCCGCGCGATGCACTCACGGTTTGTCCCGGATCGGCGCTCCACGCGTGACCGGCGGCGCGAACTTGCTAAACCACGCTCATGGCTAGCCGGAGCCGCTGGGCCCTCGTTGTTTCCTGTTTGGCGGGGATGGGATACGCCTGGCGCGTCTACTCGGTCTCGCCCGCCGTGGTGCCGGTACACTACGGGCCGAATGGGCTGCCGGATCGTTGGGGCTCCCCGGCGGAGCTACTAGCCGTTCACGCGGGGGTCATTGGCGTCAGCAGCGTGCTTTTTGCCGCGCTGCCCTGGCTCGTGCGGCGCGCTCCCTCCCTCGTTAATCTACCCAACAAGGAGTACTGGCTCGCGCCCGAGCGCCGGGACGAAGCGGCCGCAAAGCTCGAGGGGTGGTGCGGCGTGTTCGGCACTGCGCTCAACGTGCTGGTCATCACCCTGCAGGCGCTGCTCGCTGGCGGAACCGCTCAGGGGGCCCGCGGCGTCGCTTTCCTTCTGAGCGTCACGCTGGGCTTCGCACTTTTTACGATCGCTTCGTGCGTCTGGTTGTATCGCTCCTACCGACTGCCCGCGGGCGCTGAATGGGCGCAGCCGCCGCGCGCTCGATGAAGGAAGGGCCTCCGCCTCAGTCTTGCTCGGGCTCGCGCGGGATGCCGAAGCTCTCCAGCCAGCGGTAGATTTGACGCCGATCCCTGCCAAAGTGTTTTGCGGTGGCACGGACGCTGCCGCCGCTTGCCGCATACACCTGCAAAAGCTCCTCACGCGAGGGCCGCGCGCGCGCCGGAATCACGTCGCTCTGCCGCACTGCTGGGGCCAAGGGAGGAAGGCTCGCCTGGGCTCGGTCCGGCGGAGGCGGGCCCAAAAGCTCGGGCATGGCCTCGAGGAGCGAGCGCAGGCTGATCGGCCTCGGCACGTCCATACTGGCCAAGCGGTGGACCATGCGGTCGAGCCCGCGGAGGTTGTCCAGCCAGCTATGTAAGAGGATGCGCTCGGCGGCGTCCGCCTGAAAAGTGAGCGCGGCCTCCGCCCCGCGCTCGCGGTTCCAGGCGCCGAGCAGCACGCTGACCCAAGCCAAGATGTCCTGACGGCGCTCGCGAAGGGGCGGAAGCCGGAGCTCCCAAAGGGAGAGACGAGCGTACAAGTCGCGACGAAATTGCTCCGCTTCCACTTGCACCGGCAGATCGCGGTTCGTCGCCGCCACCACTCGAACGTCCACCTTGCGCCCGTTCACGCTGCCCAGCGGGCGGACCTCGCCCTCTTGCAGAACGCGCAGGAGCTTGGGCTGGAGGTCCAGGGGCAGCTCGCCCAGCTCGTCCAAAAACAACGTGCCGCCGTGCGCCGCCACGAACAGGCCGGGCTGGGCTGCGCTCGCGCCCGTGAAGGCGCCGCGCTCGTGACCAAAGAGCTGACTTTCAATCAGTTGCGGCGACAGCTCCGCGCAGCTCAGGGCCACGAACGGGCCGCCGCGGCCGCTGCGGCGATGAATCTCTTTGGCGAGCCGCTCCTTGCCCGTCCCCGTCTCGCCGATGATGAGGACGGAAGCCGGGTCCGGCGCGGCTCTTTCCACCAGCCCTCGGAGCCGTGCCATTTTCGGGCTCGCGCCGGGAAGCACCGGATCTTCGCCGAAGCTGCCGCTCGAAGTTTCGTCGACGACGGCGAGCACGTCCCCCAGGCGCACCAGCGCTTGCACCGTGAGCGGGGCTGGGGAGTCGTGGCGCTCGCCGTTGATACGCGTCCCGTTGCGACTGCTCAGGTCCTGCAGGCACAGGATGCCGCCCAAGCCCGTCTCCACGCGCGCGTGGCGGCGCGAGATGGTGGAGTGAAAGATGCACGCGACGTCCGTATCCGGCGAGCGGCCGAGCACGAGGCCGCGACGCAGTGGGATGGCCTGAGCGGGCAGAGCCTCCGGGTAAACGACGGTGAGCTCCCGCGCCGAGCCCTCCCACTCGGAGGTGGGGCCCTGCGGCTCCGTCGCTTGAAATCCGGAATGACTGTCCGTCATCGTTACTGCTGCACCTCGAAGACGTAGGGCTCCGAAAGGTATTCCGGTTTCGTGCCTTCCACGAACGGTGAAAAGCCAGTGTAGGCGCCGAACCCGACTCGGTAAGTTCCGCTCGTGGGTACGGCGAAGGACCAAGCTCCTGTCACCCCGCTGAGTGGAGTCTGGATGTGGAGCGAAGCGCCTTGGGTGGTCTCGCGGCTGATGACGAAGCGGCCGCCCTCCGGCGCTTGCAGCAGGTTCAGCGTCGCCGTGCCCTCTTCCAGCTGGACCTCGTACCAGTCCTCGATGGCCTGACTCGTGGCGGAAGCGAACGGGTTGATGAACTGCGCGCTCACGGGGGTGTTCAGCTCGATGGGGGTAGCGGTGTCGGGCGTATCGTTCGGCTCGTTTTCGTCCTCCTCCGCGCTCAAGTGGATGGCGAGCTCCAGCCGCTTACCAGCGGCCGCGGACGCTCCGACGTACGGCCAGAACCGAAGGAGAGTGGTGGTGCCCGGCCCCACCGAGACGTACACGCGAGTGGTGACGCCCGTCGCGACGAGGGTTTGGCCGAGCACCGCGAAATCCGAGCCGGCGAGCGCTTGCACGCCCGTGCGGAGCCCGGCTTGCTGCTGCAGCTCGAGCTCGATCACGTGGGCTCTGGCGTCGCTCGGAGCCGACACCTTCAACCAATCCTCATCCCCGACCGTGAAGTAGAGACTGGAGCGGGCGGACGCTGCGAGCGCGTGGTCGCGATCGCCGTTGGCCACCGGCTCCACGCCGTCGGACGTTTCCACGTAGTCGCCGGTGGGCCCACTATCGACGCCGCCCGCGGCTTCCCCCGCGCTTCCGTTCGAGTCGCCGGCGCTGGCGCTTTGCCCCGCTGCGCTCAGCGTGCCGCCCGAGCCGCCGCTCCCGCTCTCCTCGCCGCCGGTGCTCGAGCCGCCGCTGCTCGCACCGCCCGCGGCCGGCGCGCCTGCAGAACCGCCGTTTTCGGCGCCTTCCAGCACGATGTTGCCGAGCTCGTCGAGCTCGTCTTTGCCGGGGTCCGTGCTCGCGCACTCCGCGCTAACGGCGCAGACCTGGCCCGCGATGCACTCGTCGTCCTCGCGGCAGGAGTCCCGGCATTCTTCATCCACCCCGCACACCTGTTCCCCCGGGCAATCCCGATCGCGATCACAGCCGACTTCGTCTTCCAGCTGGCAGACGTTCGCCTGGCCATCCGCGCCGCGCACGCAGCGCAGGGGGTCCGTGCAGTCCTCGTCTTCGTTGCAGGCGATGTGACAGCGCTCGAACACGCACACGAGGTCGCCTTCGCAATCGGAGTTGATCGAGCAGCCTTGCGCGAGCTTCGCGGCTCTGAGCTTCTCTTCCGTGCTGTCCCCGCAGCCCCCAGCGAGCCATGCGAGCATCGTGCTCGTGGCCGCGAGCGTTACGAATCTTCTGGTCGTTCGGCGATTGGTCATAGGTTCCTCCAGCTCAAAAGCGGCCATTCAGTTCGACGGCGCGCCCAGTCAGCCTCACGTCTAGCGAGCCGAAAACGTCACTTGCCGGCTTGGGCTCGTAGCGCGCCGGGTCATCTCCCAAACCGTACAGGAGAAGCCCGGCCGTGACCCCCAGCGCGCCGGCTCCGACTCCGAGCCAGCCGTAAATGTCTCGACCCTGCTTGGCGTCCAGGTCGGCCGCATAGATGTTCAGGCTCGTTTCGCAGGCGTCGTCCGGACACCCGCCTTTTTGCTCGGCAGCGTCCGCGTACTCGTCGAACCGCCGCCTGGCTTCGTTCTTTTGGCCTTGGTTCCAGATCAAGAAGCCGCCGGCACCTGCGGCCACCGCGCCTCCTGCGCCTAGCGCGATGTAGCTCCAAGTTCGGCGGCTGCGCGCGCGGCTGACGTAGTCGCTCAAGTACTCCGGAGTTGGAAGCAGGCTTGCGTCCAGCGTTTGTTCCCCGTGCTTGACCTCGACATCCCGCACGATGTCGAAGAAGCCGGCGCGCTGCACCCGCACCGAGTGCAAGCCGAGGGGCAAACGCACGCCGCCCGCTGCTCTCGCGTGGGGCTCGCCATCCACGCTGACCACCGCGCCCGGCTCGCTCAGCCGCAGCGCCAGGATGCCGCTGTCACGCAAGCCGGCCTGGGTGGGGCTCATCTTTGCCGCGAGCCGTGCGGAGCCGCCGGCGCTCAGCTGCAAGCGTTGCCTGACCGGAGCATAGCCGGCGCGGCGCAGCTCCAGCTCGTGGGCGCCGGCGCTGAGCGTGACCGGTTGCGGCAAGGGAGTGCGGCCCAGCGGCGTACCATCCACGAGCACGGTGGCGCCCGGCACGTTGCTCGTGACCGTGAGCTGCGCAGGAGCGACCTCGAGCGGCGTGAGCTCCACTTCCAAGATCTCCCGCGCGCGGCCCGCCACCGTCACTTGCAAGTGACGAGGCTCGTGGGCGGCGGCTGCGACCGAGACGAAATGAACGCCGGCCGTCAGACGGATGGGAGGCGCCGGCGTCCGCGCCACGTCCACGTTATCGATTTGAACCACGGCCCGCGGCGTCGAAGACTTGATCTCGAGCCAGCCGACGCGAGCGAGCTGCGACTCGTACAGCGCCTGGGCTCGGTCCATCGTGCCAGGAGCAAGCTCCGAAATCGGAAACCCTCGAAGTGCTTCTAGCGCCTCCGCCGCCTGCACCGAGTGGCCCAAGCGAGCGCGCACCAGCGCGAGATTGAACAGCACCATAGGGTGGCCCGTGAGCTCGTGCGCCAGCTCGAACTCGGCAAGCGCGCCCATGGCGTCACCCTGGTTGTAAAGGGTCAGCCCGCGATCGAACCGCTGCCTCGCCTCCTCTTTGACGCGCGGGTCCAGGACCGCCGAGCTGCGCCCCGCCTCGGCGGTGGGCGAAGCGCCCCACGCCTGTGCCCGCGCGCCGCTCGTACCCGCGAGCGCGCCGACCAGCGCCAAGGCGGCGGGAGCGCAGCTAGTTCGCAAACGGGTTCCTCTCACTCAGGCCGTCCGCCGCCGCGCGCGAGCGGGGCACCGCGCTGGCGGAAGAGACGACCTTGCCCGGCGGCCGCCGAGTCGTGAAGCTCGAGCTCGCCGCCGACGTGGAGACGGCTGACCCGGGCGGCGCCGGCTCGGGGCTGCTCGCCGCGCTCGCCGCGTTGGTCGGCGCTGCAAGCTGCGCGGCGGAGCCAGCGCTCGGCGCGACGCTCGTGAACGAGCTCTGCGCAGACGGAGACGGAGCCACGTTGGTCGTGCCGTGAAGCACCGCCGCCGCGCCCGCGCCGAGCCCGACGAGCGCCACTGGCCAGAGCGCCCGGACCCGGCGCCGCGGCGGATTGGAGGACTTGCGAGGCGCCTGCGCGTGTTCCGCCGAGTGCAAAGCTAGGGTGGAGGCACTGGAGCTGGGCACCGCGAGATCATCCAGCGCCTGAGCGAAGTCAGTCACGGAAGCGAAGCGCTGGTTCGGGTCACGAGCGAGAGCGCGGGTCAGCAGCGCGTCCAGACCCGCGGGCACGCCGGCGACGAGCTCACTTGCGGGTGCGTACTGGCCTTCGAAGATCTTCACGCTCAGAGCCGGCAGCGTGTCTGCGTCGAAGGGCACACGCCCGCTGACACACTCGTAAAGAACGACTCCCAGCGCGTACACGTCCACCCGCGCGTCGATGTCCCGCTTGCTGACCACTTGCTCGGGCGACATGTAGTGCGGGGTCCCGAGCGTGGCTCCTTGCTCCGTCAACCGGGCGACGTTGTGCTGCTCCGCAAACTTCGAGATGCCAAAGTCCAGGATTTTCATGAAAGGCCGCGCGCCCGCGCACAAGAACAAGTTGTCCGGCTTGATGTCGCGGTGCACGATCCCCACCGCGTGGGCCGCAGCCAGGCCGTCCGCCACTTGAAGCAGCAGCTCACGGGCCTCTTCGAAAGGCATTCTCCCCTTTTCGCGCAGCAGGTCGCGCAAGGGGCGCCCGCTCAACAGCTCCATGAAGATGTAAAGCTCGCCGCTCGGCAGCTCCCCCGCGTCGATGGTTTCCACGATGTGCGAATTGCCGATGCGACCCGCGGCGGAGGCTTCACGCAAAAAACGCTCTGCGATATCGCTCGAGGCGACGAAGCTGTCGTGGAGGAGCTTCAGCGCTCCGCTGCGCTTGGTGACGAGGTGCTCCGCTTCGTAAACGGCGCCCATGCCGCCTTCGCCGATCATGCGGCGCACCAGGAACTTTTTGCCCAAGGTCTGGCCCTCGAGGCCGCTCGCACCCTGACTGTCCGGCATGCGCATCCCTAAACGCGCTCTTACCATCGGTGCGCGGGCCAGAACAGCCATAACGCGGAAAGGTCGAAGCCAGCATGCGGAGCCGTGCATCGGCGACCACGCGATCACGGCGCAAACACGCCCATGATCAAGCGCGCGATCTCGGCACGGCGCTGCCTTCGGCGTTCGTCACGGCGTCGTGACGGGCGCGGGTCCGCCGCGATTTCCGCGAGCGCGCGGCACAGGCGGTCGATGTCTTCTTCACTGGTACAGAGCCCCAAGCTCGCGCGGACCATGCCCGGCATGCGCCCATCGGGTTGGTTGCGTAGGCTGCGCGTGAGCGCGAGGTACTCCAGGCTGCTGAGCTCGGGCCGCCCCAAGAGTCGCGTCACCAACGGCTGCGCGCAGAAGCAGCCGCTGCGCACGCCAATGCCATGATCCAACGCCAACGCCTCCGCGACCTCGCCGTGCTCGACGCCCTGCAGGTTGAAAGGGACGATGCCAACGCGGTCCCGGCGCAGCTCCAAGTCCGGGCTACCGTACAAGGTCAGGCCCGGAATCGCGCGGAGGCCGCGCAGCGCCCGCCGAGTCAGCGTTCGTTCGCGCTCGGCGACGACCCGGAGGTCCAGCGAGGTGAGCGCGCGACAGGCGCGTGCCAGCGCGACCGCTCCGAGCAGGTTGGGAGTGCCCGCTTCCTGTCGATGCGGAGCGTTCAGCCAGGATTGTCGATCTGGAGTGACCACGGAGACCGTGCCGCCCCCGCTCGCGAACGGTGGTCGTTGTTCGAAAGACTCGCGCGCACCCACGAGCGCCCCGGACCCGAACGGCGCATACATCTTGTGACCGGAGAACGCGACGAAGTCGAGCTCGCGCTCTCCCGTCACCAAGCGCAGGCTGCGGTGCGCCACCAGCTGGGCCGCGTCGACGAAGATCTTCGCGCCGTAGCGGTGGGCCAGGTCCGCCAAAAGCCCGATATCCGGCATGTAGCCGGTGACGTTGGAGGCGCCGGTCACGGCAAGGAGCCGCACTCGCCCCTGGTGTCGCTTGAGGCACGCCTCCACCGCGTCCTCCGAGAGGCCCCCCTGAGCGTCCGCCTCGACTCGCACCACTCGCGCGACGCGGCGCCAAGGCAAATCGTTCGAATGGTGCTCTAGCCCTGTCACGAGCACCACGTCGCCCGGCTCGAAGGCGATGCTGTGAGAAAGCACGTTGATCAAGTCCGTCGTATTCCGTCCGAACACGACCACGTGCCGAAGCGCGTCGCCGCCCAGAAACTGCAGCACTTCCAGGCGGCAGCGCTGGTAGAGCTCGGTCGAGAGCTCGCTGGGCAGGCCGCTGCCGCGGTGCACGCCGCCGTAGTACGGAAGGGCCGCCTCTACCGCCTGCTTCACCACGACCAGCGCAGGAGTGGTCGCGGCGTGGTCCAGGTTGACGTAGCCCGGAGTGCCCTCGCAAAGGGGAGGAGGCTTGTCGTCCAACGGCGGCTTGGCGCTCGGCGCGGTCCTGCTCGATGCGTTCATGGCTCGAGCTTCATCAACTTGCGTGCCAGCTGCCGTCGCGAGCCCTGCCGGGTCGAAAGCGGCTATCGATCGGCGCGCAGGCCGCGAAAACGAGCGTAGCGGCGCCGCCGCGAACACCGCGCGCCGCGCGTCAGGCCGGCGATGTCCCATGCGATGTCCCATGGGACATCGCCGAACCCGCGTCGACGCAGGCGAGCCGTTGCCGCGCTTTCTCGTGCATTGCCGCGCCGGCGGCGGCTGATCCGCGGTGGCATTGGCCTTGCTGTACGGGGCTCGAGGAGAACGAACCGTGCAGCAAGCCTCTCGAGACCGATTCAAGACTTCGAAGAAACATGTGCGCAGCGGCTGGTGCGCCGCGCTCGGCGTCACCCTGCTGATTGGGTGCGCCGGAAGCGAACGCAAGCAAGTGCCGCCGCAAGGTGAGGGCGGCGAGGCAGGAGCGGCAGAAGCCGCGGCCGGCGACAGCCATGCTTCGCCCGACTCGGGCACGGGCGGTGTGGGCGGCGCCCAGGGCCCCGCTCCACGCGATGAGGGAGAGGAGGCGATGGGAGGCGCGACCGCTGCGGGTGGGGCCGCGGACGTAGCCGATGAGCCCGGCGGAGCGGAAAGCGGAACCGACGTCGGCGGTGCCGAAGCGGGTGCGGGTCCCTCTGGCGCCGCAGGCGCGAGCGGCGAGCCGCCCATTCCCACGTCGGTTTGTGGCCCCGGCAAATGGTTCGCGGGGGAGGGGTTGTGCGGAGATTGTCCGCAGACATCGCCGGTGGTGGAGCTCGATTGCGACAGCTATGCCAGTGCCCAAGTGCTCACGAGCACGACGGGGCAGCTTCAATTCGCTTTTGCGAGCCTCCCCGCGGGCGTTCAGGCGCACGAGGCGAGCCCCGTCGATGTCAGCGTTTCGTACGTTGCGCCGGACGAATCCCACCTCCGTGTGCTCCGTCTCAACACTACGGGCTGGACGGTGGACCTCCGGGAAGCGCCTGACCCCCCGCAGTCGATCATCGTGCCGCCCTTCAGTACGGCGGACGTTTGCGGCGGAGTGTTTCGTTCAATCGAAGCGGTGCGATTCGACCGCGCTGCGGGCCAAGCGACGACCTACGTGAAGGTGTGCCCATGACCGACGCCTCGTAGTATTTTCGATAGCGCGGCTCATTGGCGCGCACTGCAGGAAGGACTAGAGTCGCCGCAGCAGATGTATTCGTCCAAGCGTCACGGGGCTTTGGTGGCTTGCGGGGTGTGGGCAGCAGCGGTCCTCGCGAGCTGCGGCGGCACTTCCAAGCAGGAGCCTCAAGGCGCGGCGGGTAGCAGCTCGGCGGGCACACCGGCCGCGGCCGCGGGTGAGGGCCCGAGCTCGGAGGGCGGGGGTGGCTCCGGAGCGACCCCGAACGAGGGCGGCGCCGGCGCGGTGGACTCGGGCGGCACGGCAACCGGTGGCGAGCCTGAAGGCGGCGCCGGTTCGGAGGCGTGCGTGCCCGGCGCCACCAGCTGCGACGGGCCGAGCGTTCGCGTTTGCGTGGAGGACGGTAAGAGCACGCGCATCCAAGCCACCTGCGGGCCCTCCCAGGTGTGCGTGAACGCGGCGTGCGCCGAGATCGCGTGCGTTCCGAACGACACCTTTTGCGCGGGCAGCCAGCTCCGCCGCTGCCTGGAAAACGGTGTAGATAGCGAGCTGCTCGAAGCCTGCGGCACCGGTCGGTTCTGCTCCGAGCAAGCGGGCGTCGCCGCCTGCACGGCTACCGCGTGCTCGCCGAATGCCCCGCTCTGCGTGGACCAAGTCGCCACCCAGTGCGCGGCGAACGGCTCCGGGCCCAAGGCGGGCGGCATCGACTGCGGCGCGGAGGCGGCCACCTGTGAAGAAGGCGCGTGCGTCACCGAAATCTGCAAAACTGGGGAAAAATACTGCGAGCACGACGACGTGTACCTGTGCGTCGGCGGCTCGAAGACGGTGCTCTTCAGCAAGTGCGAGGCGGACGAGGTCTGTGATCCGGAGCTGCTCGCGTGTCGCAGCAAAATTTGTGAGCCGGGTAAGCTCGGCTGCGACGCCAGCCGCGTCGCCACCTGTAACGCGCTCGGCACCGCTTACGTGCAGAGCAACATCGACTGCGCGGCCTCGAACCAGCTCTGCCTCGAGGGCAGCTGCAAGCCGAAGGTTTGCACCCCGAATTCGAGCTACTGCGAAGGCAACTCGGTGCGTAGGTGTGACGCGAGTGGCACGTCCTCCACGCTGGAGCAGAGTTGCCAGTCGGGCTTCTATCATTGCGCTCCGTTCAGCGCTAACCAGGCGTTCTGCTACTACAACAACTGCACTCCGAACGCGCCCGCGTGCCAAGGCGATAAGCTCACCCAGTGCAACGCGGAGGGCACTGGCTACGTAGCGGGCGGGGTGGACTGCGGGACCGGCAGCGTCTGCGAGGGCGCCGCCTGCAAGACCAAGGTGTGCGAGGGATACGAGAGGTTTTGCAAAGAGGGCGACATTTACCAGTGCTCCAACAGCCTGAGCTCTTACCTGTCTTACGACTGCGGAGCGGACGCGCGCTGCCTTCCGACCCCTCAGGGGGTTCGCTGCGTGCCGTACGATTGCTCACCCGGCAGCAAAGCGTGCCTCAAGAACGTCGTGGGAACCTGCGCTAGCGACGGCGTCACGCTATCCACAGTGAAGGAGGACTGCGGCGCGAGCAACCAGGTGTGCAGCACCACCAGCGCCTGCGCTCCCGCCGCGGTGGACGCGATTGGCGTCGCAGAAGAGGTGCAGAGCTACCCCGCAAACCAAGTATTTGGCAACGTGGTGGACGTGCTGTCCAATCGGCAGCTCACGCAGCTGGCAGCCAACGTCGTGCTGGCCGGCGAGCGTGATCTGCGCTGGCTCGTCTTCGAAGAGACGAACGGCGCCTTCGTCGCCAAGTACGACAAGCTGGTCAAGGACCAAACCGGTAGCGGATACCTCTCGTCAGGTGGGCTGGATTACGAGCTCAAGGCCGGGCGGCGCTACCTGCTCGCGCTAGCGGTGACCCAAGGCGGCGCCGCCGTGTATTACGACGCGGCTCCCTGGCCTTCGGCCATCTCTTTCGGCCGTATCGTAGGCGGTCTGGCGACGACCTACGCGACCACCGTCTACGCTGACTACACGAATACCCAGACGTCCTTCGTCTTCAAGGTCACGACCGCGCTGCCATGACGTGACCGCGGCACTGCAGCTCCCTGGACGGCTAGAGGAGCTATGTGCAGCGGAAGGATCGCACAAGGGTTCTGGCGTCAAGAGCGGGGAGCCGGCGGCGGCGGAATTCTTTTTTTGCGTGTGCGGCGAAGGTCCCGGGGGGAGGGGGCTCTAATTCGGCAATGCGGGTCTGGAGCGGTGGCGGAAGTCCCCGCGGGCGCGCAGCACCGCCTACCCACCCAGGGACTTTGGCGGATTGTCCGGATCGAGGAGCTCAACCATGTTCCGTAAAATATCGACGCTCACGCTGCTTGCTCTTTCATTCTCGAGCTTGCTAGCGAGCGCGTGCGGCAGCGCCGCGGAGGCAGACGCGGATCCGGACGTCGAGCTCGAGTCGGTCGGAAGCTCTTCGAGCGCGCTCACCGGGCAGGACCGCTTGACCGCGTGCGCGAAAGATCCTCGGGTCGTCGCAGGGCTAGTCAGCGCGCGCATCTGCGCGGGTGGAGACATCTTCGCCCGTGAAACGTTCGGCGGGAACGGGCGCACGTGCACGTCTTGCCATCCTATCGGCCACAATACGACGCTCGACGGCCCCTTCGTGAACGCGCTATTCGCCCAGAATCCGAACGATCCGCTGTTCGTCTTCATGAACGACCCTGCGCTCGCCGGGCTGGAAAGCCAGAATGGGCTCTTCTCGTTCGGGAACGTGCTCGAGAACGTCGATGGCTTCGAAGATCCGACCCACAAGTTCATCCTGCGGTCGGTGCCCCACACCCTCGGTCTGAGTCAGACCATCTCCGCGGACCCGACCGACCCCAAAGCTACCGTGCCGCCGGGAGAGCGAACGGGTTGGGGCGGGGATGGGGCGCCGGGGGACGGCTCGCTCCGCGCGTTCCTGCAGGGCGCCATCAAACAGCACTACACGAAGACGCTGACCCGCGAGGTGGGGGTCGATTTTCGCGAGGCTACGCCGCTGGAGCTGGACCTCACCAACGAGTTTCAACGCTCGCTTGGCCGCACCCGGGAGCTCGACCTCAATCAGGTCAATCTCTCCGACCCGATTGCAAACCTCGGCCGCCAGGTCTTTCTCGACCCCAACAAGGGGCGCTGCAACTTCTGTCACCTCAACGCGGGCGCCAACTTCCAGGACACGGGCAAGGGCCGCAACTTCGATACGGAGATTCGCACTTCGCCGGCGGTGGGCGACATTGGTGTCCTCGCCGACGGAACGCCGGTGTTCGACGGCGGCTTCGGCGGCATCAATCTCGCGCAGCCGAACATGGCCGGCCTGAGCGCTGACCCGAACGTGGGCGACAAGAACGCGTTCGGCAACGGCACCTTCAATACGCCTTCGCTCATCGAAGCCGCGGATACGGGGCCGTTCTTTCACAATCACGCCTCGTTTCTCGGGAGCGAGATCGAAAACGCGGTGTTCTTCTACATCGACCCGAGTGGCTTCGGTCGGTCGGAAGCGGCAAAGGACATGCTTCCTCGCTTCCCATCGCCCATCGCGTTCACCCCGGACGAAGGTAACGCGATCGGTCGTTTCTTGCGCGCGCTCAACGTCGCGTTCAATCTGGACCTCGCCAAGCAGCGGCTCAGCGCCGCGCGCACTCTGTTCACCCGATCCGGCGCGAGCAGTGCCGCGATTCAGGTCGGTTTGTTGCGGCTGGCAGACGCGGAGCTGAACGACGCGCTCACGGTCTTGAGCCACGCCCCCGTTCAACCGTTCTACCCGGTTTCGGTCGACCAGATCGGCCTAGCCCGAACCGAGATCGCGAACGCCATCGCCGCTCCGGCGTCTTCGAGAGGTGGCTCCATTTCGAACGCCGTTTCGCGAGTGGAGACTGCTCGCAGCCCGATCGGCGCGAACATCAACTACAACCTCGGCTCAGGCAACCTGCTGTTTTAATCCCGGGCCGCCCCGCGGGCGACGTGCCCGGCCTCGGCGCCGGAGCACGTCGTCCTCGCGCGTCAGGGCGCTCTGGCACCAAAAGGTCGCGAGCAAACGCGCGGCCTCTGGAGCGAGTTGCTCGCGCCCGTGGCGAGTGAAACAATCGCGCGGTGAGCTTGCTTTCGTCTGTTGGACTGCCAGTCGTGCTTTCGGGCCTGCTACTCCTTGCGTGCGGCGCGAGTGAGGACGGCGGCAGTGGCGTAGAAGCTGGAAAAGGGGGCACCCAAGGCAACGGCCCGGGCCCGCTGGAGTTGGATGACCCTCCCATCACCGAGGGGCCGCTCGAGACGCTGCAAACCACGCTACCCGCGGGATTCGTGGCCGCTACCGGCGCGAAGGGCGGCGGCGACGCCTCGCAGCTCAAAGGAGGTTGGAAGGTGGTCGGGCCTTTGGGTGAGCTTCCTGAGCCGTCGCAAATGGCCTGCGCGAACGTCCTGCGCGTCTTGATGCGCGACTTCGCGACCTTCAAGCACCCGGACTTTGGCGGGGCCAAGGATCCGCAGAACGCGCTGGGGCTCGTGGAGTCCGCGCTCGGTCCAGGGCGCAAGCCGACGCGCACTGCCGCCTACCCTCAGGTCGCTTCCAAGCTGGAGGACTGGTACGCGACCATCGCGGGCGTCAGTACCGCGTACGTGGTGGACTTCTGGCTCGAGCCGGTCGGAAAGTCCTTCGTGCTCGACTCGAGCCGCTTTTTTCCGCTGGATAGCGTGGCCTCAGCCGAATCGACGCAAAACGACGACGACGGTCAGCCGCGGAACTTCGGCTTCACCACGGAGCTTCATACGTCCTTCCGGTACGCAGGCGGCGAAATCTTCACGTTCCGCGGCGACGACGACGTGTTCGTCTTCGTGGACGGAAAGCTGGTCGTCGACATCGGCGGCGTCCACGGCCCTACTCAAGGCACGGTGATGATCGACCAGCTCGGCTTGGCGAAAGGAAGCGTCTACACGCTCGACCTCTTCCAAGCGGAGCGCAACCCGACCGGCTCCAACTTCCGCATCGAAACCACGCTGGATTTCGCGGATTGCGGCGCCATCGTGACGGACGTGCCGAGGTAGCGCTAGGCGGCGAAGGTGACGCTCGCCTCCCGCGAAACTCACGGGTTCTGAACCGTCAGCCGCGAGGCCCCGCGGCCGCGGCTTCGGAGACGCCTTGCTCGTGGAGCTTCAGGAGGCGCGCGTCCACCAGCGACTTGGCCCACGCCTCCGCCTGCTCGCGCTCTGCGCCGCGCAGCCGCTGGCTCTCGCTCTTGACCCCTTCGGGAGAAGAGCCGCCGCTTTCTTCCAGCAAGCTGTCGGCGGTGGAGCGCCACGTGGCGAGCTGCAAGGCGCCGCCAGCGGTCGACATGGCCACCCAATCCACCATCGAAGCCGGCCGGTCGTGCACCTCGACGTGAAAACGGAGGGAGGTCGGTAGCTCTTCCAAACGGAAGCGCACGACGCCTGCGAGCGCGTGACCCTGCAAGGTGGCGAGGGTGAGGCTCGTGGCCGTGAGCTCCACGACCCGTACCTGCACGTGGCCACGGAGCGGCAAGCTCATCGTGAGGGTGACGCCGTAGCGCACCTCCACCTGCGAGCCGGGCTCCACTCCAACGCCGACGTGCCATGGCGTCATCTCGCCGAATCGGGCGCGGAAACGCTCGAACAAGGCCTCGGCGCTCAACTTGCTGTCCTGAATATCCACCCACACGTGTCGGCGCACGAGTGAACCGACGCCCTCGTCGATCGTCTGCTCCGGAGTGTCGTCGGCGAGCCGCTCGAGCCCGGCGTCCAGCGTGGTGGGAGTGACGCCGAAAACGGACTTCAGAGCGTCCTGCCCGGGCGCGAGCAGGTTGCCCTCCTTCATCATTTGGATCTGGTTGCCGTCCAGCGGTGTGGTGATACCGAGCGCGGTGAGGGCGCGGGCGCCGAGCACCGCGAGGAAGCCGGGCATGGGGATGCTGGGCGCGGCTCGACCGGTCAGGCGGCGCAGGCGCACCGCCAGATCGTTCAGGCTGGTTCGGTCGGGGCCTGCCAGCTCGAGGGTTTGCGCCTCCAGGCCCGCCAGGTCCACCGAGGCTGCCAGCGCCTGCGCGAGGTCTTCCACCCAGATGGGCTGGAACGGATGCTCGCCGCCGTCGATCGAGGGGACGACCGACACGACCCGCACCATCTTGAGCAGCACCGAGATGACCTGGTCCCCCGGTCCGTACACGTTGCCGGGGCGAAGCACCACCCATTGGCGCGAGAACTGCCTCACGGTGGATTCCGCAGCGCGCTTGGACGCGTGGTAATCGGAAGCGCCCCGCTCGGCACCGAGCGAAGAGACGTAGACCACGCGTGTGACGGAAGCGCGCTCTGCGGCACCGATGACCGTGCGCGTGCCCGAGACGTTGACCTCCTGGAAGGTGCCGGACTCACCTTCGCTGATGATGCCGGCGGCGTGAATGACCGCCTGGCAACCATCCATGGCGCGGCTCAGGGCGTCCGCGTCGTTGATGTCGCCGTCGTGGCAGCTCACTTCTGCCGGCCACTGTCGTGCCGACTCCGACGCGTGCCGCGAATAGATACGCACCCGATGGCCGCGAACCAGCAAGGCCACCACCGTGGGCGAGCCAAGAACACCGTTACCGCCCGTTACTAAAACTTCCACGGCTCCGCCTCTTGCAAGACCGCGACCAAGCCGCGACCCGCGAGGCACCGCTCGGGCTCGTTGCAAGCTGCCTCGACTTGTCTAACTTTTCGACGCCACGCCCGCAGCCGGCGCCGAGCCGCTAGTCGCTCGCTGGCTCGTCGTGTTCGGTTGCGCATCCGTCGCCGGAGTTCCCCGGCGCACCCTGCTCGCACCAAGCGAGCAGCAGCGCACTTGCCTCCGCTTCGAGCGCCTCGACCGGTGGATCGAGGTCCAGATAGGTCGGCGGCATCCGCTCACTTTCGACCGCGGACGCGACGAGCTCGAAGCGCGCCTTGCCCCGTTTGTTCAGGACGTGCAGGTCCTCGTAAGTCACGAGCGCAAACGGCGCCCCTTGGGTTGGCTGCTGGCCGTGGCAACGCTGGCAGCTTCGCTGGAGCACCGAGCGCGCCTCGCACCACGTCGGTGCCGGCGGTGCCGCCGAAGCTCCTGCGCTCGCTTGTCCCGCCGCGGCCTCGGTGGGTAGCTCGCGCGAAGCACCGCCTTCGCTCGGTTCCTCGGAGACGTGAGCGCAGGCGAGCGCGAGCAGCGCCGCGCACCAACTCGCACTGATGAGCACCCGCGGAACACGGCGCGTGGGCGCGACCGTGAGGCGCGCCCCGCGCTTCGAGCTTTTCGTCACGTTCTTCGATACGGCACCTCACTGCGAATCGTGAGTGGGAACGTAAACAACACGTTGGTGTTGCTTTATTCAGGGCGGGCCGGGGGTGGTTTCCCTCACGAACTGGCTTGAAATAAGCCGGTTTCGCACTTCACTCCGCGCCCCGTGCGCCGTTATTGGGAGTGGGCTCGTCGCCGGCTTTCGCTAGCGACGATGGGGCCGCTCCGAACGGAGCGTTCTTTCGCAAGCGGAGACTCTCCGCAGAAAGCCGTGTTCATGATGTTTGCAAGCACCGTCTCGGGCGGTCGTGCGCGCTCAGCGCTGGTCGTCCTCCTCGCGCTCGGCTGCTCGGCTGGGGCCGACGAGGAAGCCGTGGACTCGCAAGTCCAGGCAGTAAAGACGGTCACGATCGACGTGCGCCGCTCGCTGGTGGTGACGGAGCAAGCCATCCTGTCACGCTTCTCGTTCGAGCGAGTGCTCTCTCAGCTCGCGAGCCAGAGCGGAGTGGCCGGGCTTACCGCCACCCAGCTGTTCCAGCAGTGGTGGGATACGCAGAACGCGGCGCCGGGGGCGTACGCAGGGGCTCATTGCGACGATTACGTCAGCGCTGGCGCGTCCACGTTGAACGGCTATCCCTATTTGTGCCGCGGCGAAGCCGAGGGCACGCAAGCAGCTTGCGACCCTTTCGCGGTGGGCAGCAGCTGCGCTTACATTCCCATTGGTCTCTTCAATCGCTTCGACCTCGCTCCGGAAAACGGCGCCCATTGCGGCGAATACCGCATCGTTTACGCCAAGGAGTCGGGGGTGAGCTCGACGAGTGACCGCAACCTGGTCATCTTCGAAGCCGCGCTCGCCAACCCGCACCCGCAACAGGGCCTCAAGGGCTGCCAGCAAATCGTCGACACCTGGGCCGATCTGACGAAGCAAAGCTCGCTCAGCGCGCGCGCCGACGTGCTGGAAGACTTCTACTTCGACGGTCAGGGCTCGGTGGGGCCGGTCGTGCACGTGAACAACTTCGGCAATAACCCGCTCGGGGCCGGACAGATTCGCACCAATCAGTTCTCGAACACGGTGAGCGGCTGGTCGCTGCGAGAGTTCAAGCTGGCGCGCACCTGCACTGGGCAGAGCTGCACCCAGCTGAAGGTCGTGCCTGTCACGAACAAGAACAACGCCTTCGGCCCGCTCTTCGCGCCGTCGTCGACGCTGCCGGCAGCCACCTCGTTTCAGAGCTTCTTCCCGAGCCAGGTCGCAAGCCTGGTCGGAGCGACGGCCACATCGCTCGATATCGACACCCCCGACCTTTACAACACGGGTCAAAGCCAGGCTTCAGGGACCACCGCCGCGGAAATGCGCTACGCCGTGCAGCTCGGCACCGCTCCCGGCGCACTCTACGACGGCATTCAAGGGCAGCTGACGACGCTGGGTAGCGCGCTCACGCCGGCAGACATCGCTCTCCGCGCGCAAGCCCTGAGCTGCGCCGGCTGTCATCGCTTGAACAACAACGTGGCCCTCGGCGGCGGCTTGACGTGGCCGGCGTCGCTCGGCTTCACCCACGTGACCGAGCGCGAGACCGAGGTCGTTGCCGGCGAGACACGCTTTCGCATCTCCGACGCGCTCGTCAACGCGCTCTTGCCGGCCCGCCAGGCAATCTTCGAGGACTTCCTCAACGACCGGCCGCGCCCCTCCAAGGGACCGAATCATCCGCTGAACAACTGGCGCTCGCACGGCTGAGCGCGCTCGAGGCGGTCGCTGTCTCAGCGCCCTCGAGCCACCACGAAAGTAGCAATGTCGGACCTCAAATCCTCATCTCTGCAAGTCGGTTCGATCCTCGGTCGCTACGAGCTGCTGCTTCCGATCGCGAAGGGCGGTATGGCCCAGGTCTGGGCGGCCCGCCTCCGCGGAACGCGCGGATTCCAGAAGCTCGTCGCGATCAAAACGATCTTGGCCGACGTGATGGACAACACGCGGATGGAGCAGATGTTCCTGGAGGAAGCCACCCTGGCTTCGCAGATCCATCACCCGAACGTGGTCCAGACTCAGGAGCTCGGCGAGCAAGAGGGCACGCTGTACCTGGCCATGGAATGGGTGGACGGTGAGCCGCTGAGTCAGGTCATGGCGCGCGCCGCCGAGCGAGGGGGCCTGCCCTTGCCGATCGCGGTGAACCTCATTGCTCAAGCGTGCCAGGGGCTGCAGGCCGCGCACGACCTGCGCGACGAGTCCGGCGAGCGGCTCGGCGTGGTGCATCGCGACGTTTCGCCGCAAAACCTGCTGATCAGCTACTCGGGCACGGCGAAGTTGGTGGACTTCGGCATCGCCAAGGTCGCGGCGCGCAGCACCGGCCTCACCCAAGCCGGTGAGGTGAAGGGCAAGTTCGCGTACATGGCGCCCGAGCAAGTGCGGGGTCAAGTCATCGACGCCCGCACCGACCTCTTCTCTCTGGGCATCCTGCTCTATTCGGTCACGACCGGTAAGCATCCGTTCCGCGGATCACACACGGGGGAAACGCTTCAGAACATCTGCTCCGCCACCCCCGCCGGCTCCATCCGCGCTTTCTTGCCGGACTACCCACCCGAGCTGGAAGCAGTGGTCCTCAAAGCGCTCCAGAAGCAGCCTGACGATCGCTTCTCGAGCGCGCACGAGCTGCTCGCGGCTCTGGACGCCGCCGTACCGGCCGCGCTCGCGCCCAGCTTCGACGCCGAGGTCGCCGACTACATGGGTAAGCTATTCGGAGCCAAGGCTTCGGAGCGTCGCGCGGCGATTCGCAATGCGCAAAACGAGGTGGACCGGCAGCGCCACGAATCTCCCGCTTCGAGCGTCGGCACGTTGCGCGCCATCTCGATCAGCCAAGACGGTAGCCAAATCTCGCTGACCCCGACGCCGGGCTCGTCGAGCGCGCCAAGGCTGGTCGAAGCCGCGCCGCCACCAGCTCCTTCCCGGCGCTTGGGTATCGCAAGCGTCGCGGGGGCCGCGGTCGTGGCCATCGTCGCCGTTTTTCAATTGGCTCGCGGCCCCGCGCCGGCGGCGAGCTCGGTCGCATCGAGCCCGGTGCCGCGCGACATGGCGACGCTCGAGCAGTTGCACCCGCTTGCGAGCGCGCTTCCTGCTGCTCCTAGTGCAGCCGCCAGCGCGGCTCCCGCGAGCAGCGCCGACGACGAGGCGACCGCCGACGTTCGCTCGAGCAAAAAAGCGACGCGCGCCAATCGCGTCGCCGGCGCGGCGGTCAAAGCTCCGCTCGCTGCGGCCACGCCGGGACCTGTGACGGCAGAGGCGACGCCCGCCGCCGCCAAGCCGGCGCCCGCGCCGACGACGTCCGTCAACGCTTGGGATCGTGGAGCATTCGGAGGCCGGCACTGATGGCCTCTCCGCCTTGGAATTCGAGAAAAGGATCGACAATGAAGCACTTCAAGAATTTGCGCCGACCTCCGGTAACGGTCGCGCTCGCTACCTCTCTGCTTGGAGCGCTGCTCGGCTCGGGGTGCTTGACCGAAGAGGGCGGCATCGTGGAAGGAGCCAGCGCAGCGGCCGGCGAGAGCGCTGGCGAGGCGGCGGGTGCGTCCGCCTCGGAAGGGGGCACGAAGCAGACCGCCGGCGCGGCCAACGTCGAAAACGGGGGTGACGGCCACGAGCACCAGAGCGGCGGCGCGCCGCCGACGGCGGGCTCGGCGAGCGGCGGAACGGCGGGCGCGGACCCCCACGCCCAGGGCGGCTCGGACGACGAGCTACCGGCAGGGGGCATGCCAGGCGCCGGTGGACAACCCGACGAGGAAGCGCACATCGGCGATCCTTGCGCGTTCCACACGCTGCCGGACCCGTTGCCGCTCCCCGCGGGAGAAGGCGGAGCCGGGGGTGCGGGCGCGGCGAACGTTCTGCTGCAGCCGAGCGCCTTCGTCGGCACCTACCTCACGGACAGCGCGGGCCGAACCCTTTACACCTACGGCGCGGACTTGCCGGGCGACTGCCAAACTCCGCCGCAGTCGGTGTGCGTCGCGGATTGTCTGGTGTCTTGGCCCGTCTTCCATGCGAGCGAGCGCGCGCTCGGCGAGGGCTTGGATGATGCAGCATTCGGCGCGGTGCAGCGCGCGGATGGCGCGTGGCAAACCACTTACATGGGCTGGCCGCTCTACTACTACAAGTCCGACCTCGCGCTCGGGCAGATGACGGGCCAAGGCAAGGGCAAGATCTGGCACGTCGCCGAGCTGGTGCCGCCAACGATCACGGTCATGCGAGCAGGAGCAACCCTGAAGTACTTGGCCGACGCCTATGGCCGCACGCTGTACGTCTCCGCAGCGGACCAAGCTGGCAGCGCGCTGCAGGACCCCATCAGCAATTGCAAGGGCACTTGTCTGAAGATATTCGAGCCGTTTCACGCGAGAAATTTCTCGACCGTGACCATCCTCGAACCGCTGGATTTCTCCGTCTTCACGCGGAAAGGCTCGTCACTCCAGCTCTCGTACAAGGGGCTACCGCTCTATCGCGCAGCCACCGATCTCAAGTCGGGTGACATGACCGGGCTCGCCGTCGAAGGCTTCACCGTGGCCGTACCATGACGACGCCCCGTCATTGGCTCGCGTCCGCGGTCCTCGCCGCTTCTGCCCTCGGGGCCATGCACGTGCGCGCGGAGCCGACCTCGCGCGAACGCGCGGCCGCGGAGGCAACCTTTCAGGAGGCGACCACGCTGATGGACGCCAAGAAATACACCGAGGCATGCGACAAGTTCGCCGCCAGCCAGGAGCTCGACCCGGGGCTCGGTACGATGCTGTACCTGGCGGATTGCTACGATCAGGCGGGCCGCACTGCGAGCGCTTGGGCTCTGTTCCGCGAGGTGGAAGATCGCTCCCGCCGCGCGGGGCAGCCCGATCGTGAGCGCATCGCGGGCGAGCGCGCCACCGCGCTGGAGCCAAGGCTGTCCAAGCTCGAGGTGCGCGTCGCCCCCAAGCGGCGCCCTCCCGACCTGCAACTGCGTGTAGGCGGCTCCTTGCTGCCGCCCGCTTCGTGGAACGTCGCGATCCCCGTGGACCCGGGGCCGACCAAGATCGAAGCCAGCGCACCGGGGAAGAAACCGGCGACGCTGCAGCTCACCATTCCCGCCGCTAGCAGCAGTCAGGTGGTCGAAATCCCGATTCTGGCGGACGCGCCCCAGGCGAAGCGAGCCGAGCCGACGACGGCGCGGCCCGCGGGCGAGCCTGCGGCGCCGCCTTCCACCCAGCGCGTGCTGGGCTTCGTGATGAGCGGCGCGGGGCTGGTCGCGCTCGCGGCCGGCGGCTACTTCGGCTACCGCGCCTACGCGCAGAACACGGACTCCAAAGCGGAGTGCCGGAGTGAGCAGCCAAACGCTTGCACCAAGAGCGGCTTCGATCTGCGCGAGCAGGCCAAGATGTCGGCGAACATCGCGACGATTGCGACCATCGGCGGAGGCGTGCTCACCGCCGCGGGGCTCGGTCTGGTCTTCACTGCCCCCTCGGCGAGCAGCGCGAAAGACCGAGACGTGGCCGCGTGGCACGTGGGCGTGCGAGGTGTGTGGTGAGCCGCACGCCTTGGCCCCGCTTGGCCTTGGTCGCTGGGTTGCTGCTGGCGCCAGCGTGCTCGCAGCTCATCGGCATCGAGGACGCGCAGGTGGACGGCACGCTAGGCGCCTCGGGTTCCAGCGTGGCGGGGACCTCCGCCGTGAGCGGGAGCTCCACCGCTGCCGCATCCGGCGCCAGTGGCGCGGGCGGGCCGGCGCACGACCACGGCGGAGCGAGCGAGCCCGCACCGGCCAGCGAAGCCGGCAGTGCGGGCGAGCCGACCGGCCCCTCGGGCGCGGGGGGAGCACCGCCGGAGCCGAGCCTCTGCGAGCGGTACTGCGACGAAGTAACCAGCAATTGTAAGGGCAAGTACGAGCAGTACCGAACCTTCGATCAATGCATTCAAGTCTGTAAACGCTTGCCGGCCGGCACTTTGGGCGATGACGAAGTCAACACCGTCGCTTGCCGCGTCAAACAGGCCGAATTCGCGGAGGCCGAGCCGTTCGTTTATTGCAAGTCGGCCGGGCCGCTCGGCGCGGGTCGATGCGGCTCCACCTGCATCTCGTACTGCTCTTTGATGCAGGCGACTTGCTCGGCGGAGTCCACGGCGGGAAACCTCGAGCTCAGCTACTTCGAAAGCACGCAAGCGTGCGTGGATGCCTGCACCGCCATGCCCGCAGACGACGCGGGGCCGGTTCAATATTCGTCGTCCGCGAGCGCAGAACCATCGAGCTTCATCGGCAACAATGTATACTGCCGGACTTATCACGTTGCTGCAGCGCTCGAACACGACACGGCCGATGAGCATTGCCCCCACGCCATGGGCGGGGACCCATGCATCGACCAGTAGGTGCCGAGGCCGCGGACCACGGATCCACCAAGCATGAGAACACCCACTCCCCGTGCCATGCCCGCCATCGTGCTGGATACTCCACCGCGCGCCAGCGCTCCGCTCGGCCCTGCGCCGGCCCCGCTGATGGGCCCCGTCATGGTGCGCTGCGGCACGACGGAGTGCGAGCTGCGGGTAGGCTCCTTGCTGATCGGCCGCGGTACGGAATGTGATCTGGTGCTGGAGGATCCCCTCGTTTCGCGCCTGCATGCTCGAATTCAGGTGGAGGCCGAGGGCGTGAAGGTAGAAGATCTCTACAGCACCAACGGCGTTTACCTGAACGGCGAGCGCGTCATGCAAGCGCGACTCCTGCACCAGGGAGACCACCTGTTCATCGGCAACCACGACGTCACGTTCGTGGAGATCCGAACGGACCCTGCTCCCGCGACTTCGGTGCCTCCGAGCTCTTTTCCGTACCACCGTGAGCCGGCGACGCGCCCCAACATCACGGTGGGGGCTCCGGACATTCCCATCACCGCGCGGGCTGACGCGCTGGACTTGCTCGGCAATCTAGCTCGGCGCCTCGCGAATGACGTCAAAGCGGAGCAAGCGCCGCGCATGCTGGGACCCCACCTGCAAGGCATCTTGCGCGGCGCGAGCGCCGGGTTGGTCGTGCCGGCAGCGCTCTGCGAGATAGCGTCGGAGTACGCGGTGGACTTGGCGCATTGGACCACTGACCCCAGCTGGCTCAACTACGTCGTGGAGCTGCACCTCGTGACCAAGCGGCTCATGTCGGCCACCACCGTCACCGCGCTGCAGCGCTCGGAGCGCTGGGTCGGCGCGATCGACCGGCGGCGACTAGAGTACTACGTGAACTCCTTCGCGCAGGGGCAATCGACGCTGGCCAAAGACGAGCGAGCGCGTCTAGCCACGCTACGGCGCCTGTTGAAGAAGAAGTAGCGCGTCCCAGGCGGTGCGCGTGCGACCTGGGTGTAACATCTGGTCGTGGTCGATTCAGAGGCGAGCGAAGACGAGCGGCTTTGGCAGTGGGTGGCAGGCTACGCCCAGCAGTACCGGAGCTCGCTCGGGGTGCGGCCGGTGGCGGCCGGCGTGGACAGTCGAGCCATCGCGCAGAAGCTGAGCGAGCTCGATGCGCTGCCGCAGAGCGGCAAACCCGCTCTAGAATGCATTCAAGAGCTCGTGGCCCTCGCGGAGCCGGGGATCACGTCGATGTCCGGGCCGAGGTTTGCCGGCTGGGTGGTTGGGGGGACCTTGCCGGCGGCGCTCGCCGCAGACTGGCTGACCTCGACTTGGGACCAGAACGCGGGTGTGGGGGAAGGCGCGCCCGCGGCTACCGCGTTCGAGAATGCGGCGCTGGCTTGGGTCGCCGCGCTGCTCCGATTGCCAGAAGCCGTGAAGGGCACCTTGGTCACCGGCGCAATGTCCGCCAATTTCTGCTGTTTGGCCGCCGCGCGGGGGCATCTGCTCGAGGCCGCCGGTTGGGACGTTCAGCAGCACGGCTTGTTTGGCGCGCCTGCCCTGCGCGTGCTCGTAGGCAATGAGCGGCACGAGACGATCGACAAGGCGGTGCGGCTGTTAGGGCTCGGAAAGCGCTCGCTCACGTGCATCGAGGCGGACGGGCAAGGGCGACTGCGGCCTTCCGTGCTCGCGCGCGAGCTGGACCGTTGCGCTGACCCGGTCGTGGTTTGCGCCCAAGCCGGTAACGTGAACAGCGGCTCGTTCGATTCGCTCTCGGAGATAGCCGACTGCGTGACGCGGCACCGCGAGCGCCACGGGCCGAGCTCCGTCTGGCTGCACATCGATGGCGCGTTCGGGCTTTGGGCGCGCGCCGCCGAGCCCCATGCGCCCGCGCTTGCTGCGTTGGCGGACGCGGCCGAGCGAGCCGACTCGTGGGCGACGGACGCGCACAAGATTCTCAACGTGCCCTACGACTCGGGGATTGCGCTGTGCCGGGAGCCGCGCTCGCTGCGTCGAGCGATGGAGACGGGCGGCGCGTACCTGGACAGCGGGCAGCCGCGCACGACGTTTCAACCCGGGCTCCTGGGCCCCGAGCTCTCGCGTCGCGCACGCGGCTTCGCCCTTTGGGCGGCATTGCGCCACCTCGGGGCGGCCGGCGTGAGTGAGCTGGTCGCTCGCTATGCCGAGAATGCTCGCTGCTTTGCGCAGGCCATCGGCGGCCAAGCCGGGCTCCGCGTCCTCAACGACGTTTGCTTCAACCAGGTCGTGGTGCTCCTGGACGCGAAGGCCGGCACGGAGCCTGCCGCGTGGACCATCCAGGTCGTGCGCGCACTGCAAGCGGAAGGGACCTGCTACGCCACACCGAGCAGTTGGCATGGGCGGCCAGTGATCCGCTTCTCATTCTGCAACGCCACCACGACCCAGGAGGACGCCCTACGCATGGCGGGCGCGCTCGGTCGCGTGATTGCTGAAGAACAGGCTCGCGAATGACCAAAGCGAAAGCCGGTGTCCGCTTCTGCGACGTTTTCCAGTCACACTACGAGGTTCCATCCCCAAAACTTTGAGCCGGCGCGCGTCCGCTTGGGTACATTTCTCGGATGTCGTCGCTGCGCTCGTTCACGCCTGTCGTTGCTCTCGCGGTCCTCGGTGCTTGCTCGCTCGCCTCACCCGCGCGCGCGGAAGTGCTCTTCAGAGGCGACATGGAAACCGGGGACTTCAAGCAGTGGGACTACCTACTCAAAGAAGAGGGGCTGAGCGTCGCGATGGACCCGGTGGCGGAGGGAAAGTACTCCGGCAAAATCACGATCTCCAACAAGGAGCTTTGGACCAACGGCCTGAATCGCGTCGAGGTGCAGCACCAGCCGGACGCTGCGTACGTCACCGAAGGCAAGGAGGTCTACTACGGCTTCAGCTTCTACCTGCCGGAGACGCTGACGAACGACAACCATCAGATCCTGTACTGGGAAACGACCGAGACCTACCAGCAGGTGATGCAGCTCGCGGTAGAAGGCGAGAAGGTCCGCTTCGCCACGCAGAAGCCCGCCTGGAAGGTCCACTGGGAAGCCGACGCCAAAGCTACCGCTGGCAAGTGGCACCGAGTGGTCGTTCACGTGAAATGGGCAGCCGGCGCGGACAGCGGCCAGGTCGACCTGTGGTTCGACGGTGAGCAAGTCGTCACGGCCGGTAAGGCTCAAACCTTTCTCGGCACCCCCGCGTTCGTCCAGCACGGCATCTTGCGCGACACGATCGACAAGGTTGAAACGCTCTACTTCGACGACGCGCGAGCCGGCAGCACGTTGGACGACGTGCTCATGCCCGCAGCGATGGGCGGCGGCGGGGGCGGCGGGTCATCGAGCGGCGGCTCCTCGATGGGCGGGTCATCGAGCGGCGGCACTCCGGCTGGCGGCTCTTCGAGCGGTGGCACTGCGACGGGCGGTTCTTCGAGCGGCGGTACTGCGACGGGCGGCTCACCGACTGCGGGGGCCGGCGGCAGTGCCCCCAGCGGCGGTGCCGCAAGCGGGGGGACGCTGAGCGGCGGCGCACCGGCCGCGGCCGGCACGGCGAGCACGGGCAACCCGGCTCCCACTGATTCGAGCTGCGCCTTCTCACCGCGTCGCTCCACCGGCGCCTTCGCCCTCGCGGCTCTGCTCGGAGTCGTCGCGCTCCGTCGTCGCCGCAGCTAGCCCGCAGCTTGCGGTTGGCCACCTTGGCTCGCCCTCGCCGCAAAGCTCACTGAAGGGGGGCGCTGCTGCAGCCGGAGCGCGGTAGCAGCTCAAGGTGGGACGATGCGATGACGGAGTTCGCATCGAGCTGCCACTGCGTCACTGATGGAGGCGGCGTCGGGTTCACGCAAGTTTGGGCGCATGGCAGATTTTCTGCTTGCCCTGGGCGCACTCGGGCTCGCGTCCTGCGGACAGACCCAAGCCCGCGGGAAGCCGAGCGCCGAGGGAGGCGCGAGCGCGGCAGGGAAGGCGAGCCACGGGGGCGGCGGCTCGGCCGGAACGAACGGAGCGGGCGGCAGCGGCAGCACAGGGGTGGTGTCTTTCGAGCCGTCGGGCGCGCCCATTTACACGCGGGCCCAGCGGCTCACGGCGTCACAGTTCGAGCATGCCGCGATCGACATTCTCAGGCTGCCGGCGACGACAGAGCTCCAGACAGGCGTCGCAACGCAGCCGGGCATCACGACCTTCGACAACAACGAGCGCGCTTTGGTCGTGGACCCGAAGAATTTCCTCGCGTTCGAGGAGGCGGCGGAGAGGGCGGCCGCGCTGGCCATGGCCTCGCCCGAAGCCAGGGAGCGTCTGTACGCGGGCACGGACGCAGCGGGCTTCGTGCGTGAGGTAGGGCGGCGCGCTTTTCGGCGTCCACTTTCGGACGAAGAAGTCGACCGCTACACCGGGCTCTTCGCGCGGGGTGAAGCGCTGTACGGAGCTGCCTTCGAAAACGCCGCGCCGCTAGTGATACGGGCGCTGCTTTCCTCTCCGTCTTTCTTGTACCGGACGGAGCTCGGTCCCTCGGGAGAGCCGCTCAGCGGCTACGAGATTGCGTCGAAGCTCTCGTTTTGGCTGCGTGATACGACGCCCAGCGACGAGCTGCTGGACGCCGCCGCCAAAGGTGAGCTGGACGAGCCGGAAGCGCTCGTAGCCATCGCTCGCGGCATGCTCGAGGAGCCCGCCGCTTCCTCGAAGATGCTCGACTTTCACAGCCAGCTCTACCGTCTCAACCGATTCGACGAGCTCACCAAGGCGGGAGTGCCGGCGTGGACGGACGCGCTCGCGATCGAAGCGAAGCAAGCTTCGCAGCGCTTCTTCGAAGGCATCTTTTCCGAAAATCTCGGCCTGCGCGAAATCCTCACCTCGTCGAGGGGGTTCGTGGGCCCGCTGCTCGCACCGCTCTACATGCAGGACGCGCCGACTGCGCTGGAAGAGCGAGAGCTAGGTCCACAGCGCATCGGTTACTTCATGCAGGCGCCGCCGCTCATGCTCACGGGAGTCAACGCGACGCCGAACATCCTCCAGCGAGGCGCGGACATCGCCCAGCAGGTGCTCTGCTTCACCTTGCCCTCACCTCCGCCAGATATTCCGCCGCCTCCGAGCCTCGGACCCGGGTCCACGAATCGTCAGCGGACGGCCGAGTACACGGAAACCTGCGGCCTCGCCTGCCACAACGAACTCATCAACCCTCTCGGCTACGCGTTCGAGGGGTTCGATGGACTGGGCGCTGGGCGCGATACGGATAAGGGCCAGCCCATCGATGCGAGTGGAAGCTTCGGGCTGAGCGGGCCGGTGAACACCTTTTCCGACGCGCGCGAGCTCATGAACCTGTTGGCACAGGACCCGCAACCTTACGCTTGCTACGGGCAAATGCTGGCAAGCTACGCGCTGCAGCGTGACCTCGTGCCAGGGGATATGCCGCTCATCGAGGAGCTGGGCGCGATGGGCAGCAACGGCAGCAGCAGTAGCGGCATCCAAGACATCGCGCTTGCCCTGGTCCGACACCCCACCTTCCGTTTGCGCAGCGAGGACTTGCCATGATCAATCCGCAGCCTCCGCACCCGCGACGCAAGCTGAATCGGCGCTCATTTTTGAGGGGAGCGGCCGGGGTGAGCGTCGCCCTGCCGTTCCTCGAGGGCTTGCCAGGCCGCTCCGCGTGGGCGGCGGATGAGCAGCCGACTTTCAGTTTGTTCATGTGCGCCGCGGGCGGCGTCGTGCCGGAAAAGTTTTTCCCGAATGCGCACGGCCCTCTGACGACGGAGGGGCTGACGAGCGCCGGAAAGGCGACGAGCCAACTGGCACGACACGCGGCGCGCCTGCTCTTCGTTTCGGGGATCGACTACCCGCCCTCGCTCGCCGACGTTCATCGGGAAGGCCTCGTGATGTCCCTGACGGGGCGCGCTGCCTATTCGGACAGCGAGCATGGCGACTGCGGACAGCCGACTCCCTGCCTCCTGGCAGGAGGGCGCTCCGCCGACTGGGAGGTGTGCGCCCGCGCGGCAGAGCCTGGCGCAGAACCGCTCGTTCTGTACTACGGGCAGCGCGGCTTTACGAGCGAGCTCCTGTCGTGGTCCGCTCCCGCGACCCGCGCCCCGGCCATCCTGAATCCTTACGACGTTTACCGACGACTCATCGGTCTGCTGGACGCGGACGGGCAGGCCACACCCGAGGGCTCGGATGCCTCCGAGCTGCTGCTCACCAGTCGGAAGAGCGTGCACGACATCGTGCGTGAAGAGCTGCGCGCGCTCATGAAACACCCGCGGCTCAGCTCGGCCGACCACGAGCGGCTGCAGCAGCACTTCGACTCGATCAGGGACGCAGAGGTTTCCTTCGGGGGCATGGGCAACGAAGCTGCCGAGCGCTGCGCCGCCGAGGGCTTGGACGTGACTCGCCTCCAGGCTCTACAAAACTTCGCCTGGGACTCCCGGCGCACGGAGGAGATCATTCAGCTCCACTTGAGCCTCGTCGCCCTCGCGTTCGCGTGCAACTACACCCGCAGCGCTAGCTTGCAATGGGGTGATGCTTACGACCACTCCCGGTACGCGGTGCCCTCGAACGCCCGCGACTGGAACTTGACCGAAATCAGCCATCGCCTCCAGAGCGACAGCGCCACCGGCGACGACCCCCTCGCCGCCCAGGCCCACGCGGAAATAGACGCAGTGCGGATGAACACGCTCGCGGCTGGGCTCGATCATTTCGAGGCGCGGGGGCTCGGCGATCGCTGCGTGGTGATGTGGACCAACCAGTACACGAACGGCCCCTACCATTCCCCGAAGGATGTCCCGCACATCGTTTGGGGTAGCCCAGGTGGCTACTTGAAGCAGGGCGCCTACGTGGGCGCGGAGAGCAGCGGCAACAATCGCCTCCTCAACGCGGTCCTCACCGCCGCCCTTCACGGTACGGGCCAAACCGTGGAAGATTTCGGCGAAGGCATCGGCGGCCCGCTCGAAGTGGCGCTCGCTTAGGCACCGCGGCGCGCGCACCTGTGTGAGGCCTCACTGGGCTCACAGATCGCCTCGAAGCGGCGCGCCCGCTCGCCCATGCCAGCGCTCCGAGCAAAGCGATCGGCGCGATCGACAACGGCACGATTCGAGGAGTGTCTCGTGCTCGTGACGTCCCTGGCTCGTAGCGACCTCGCGCAAACGAGCGTCACGGGCTCGGTCTGACGATGCGCCTACTTTTGGTCACCCAGAGAGCTTCTGCTCGCGCCAAATCACGTAGCGAGCTCACGTTGCGTGCCGCGCGGAGGCGCTTCTACCGGCCGCTGGCCAACGTAAGCTTCCGTACTAAATTTCATCAACGATTTCGAGTCCACTTAAGCTTCATCGTGCAATGTACCGAACCACACATCAATCGTGCGTCAGCTGATTCGGTACATTCGACAAATCGCGATTTCAGCGCGCGAAATCATCGGCGAAATATAGTGCGGTTCCATACGTCGCCGCGCGGCGAGAACACGTGCCCTCGTTGCTGCTGAAGCTTTGTCTCCAAGCCGTCCACCGACGTTCGCGTCGGCATCGAGCGCACCAAAAACCGTGACTACTGCTGCACCCGTCGCTACCGCTGAATGGGCACGACGCCCTTTCCAGTGCTGTTGGCTGGACTGAGTGATGCTGGACTGGCGTGACGCTGGACCTGCGTGACGCTGGACCTGCGTGACGCTGGACCTGGTGATGCTGGACCTGCGTGATGCTGGACCTGTGTGATGCTGGACCTGCGTGATGCTGGACCTGTGTGATGCTGGACCTGCGTGATGCTGGACCTGCGTGATGCTGGACCTGCGTGATGCTGGACCTGTGTGATGCTGGACCTGCGTGATGCTGGACCTGCGTGATGCTGGACCTGCGTGATGCTGGACTGCGTGATGCTGGACTGCGTGATGCTGGACTGCGTGATGCTGGACTGCGTGATGCTGGACTGCGTGATGCTGGACTGCGGTTGGCGGTTGGTTGAAGGTCGGGGAGACGAGCCCACTACTCCTGGACCCACCGCGGATCGCCTGCCGTGAGCCAAGCAAAGTGCTCGCGCAGTTGTCGTTCCATGAGGGAGCCATAGCTGTGACCGGCGCCGGGGGCGTGGGCCACGAGCGTTTGGACTTGAGTGGCGTGCAAGTAGTCGGCGCAGCGCTGGGCGGTGCGCACGCAGTAGACGGAGCCGCAAGCGAAGAGCACGCGGTCGCCGCCTCCGCCCGCGTACTTTCGAGCCGCAAACGGGGACCACTCGTTGAAGAAGCCGTTGCCGCCCTCCACGAGTGCGGCGCGCGGAAATTGAGCCGGATGCAGCGCGATCACGAGGGCGCCGTGGATCGCGCCTTGTGAAAAGCCTGCCCAGACCGCGGCGCTTCGGTCGAGGCGTTCGGGGTAGCGCTCCGCAAGAGCGTCGATGGCGGCAAGCACCTCGCGCGCCAATGCAAAGTGGTCGGGATAGAAGTACGCGGCGTGCTCGGGGGGTGTGTACCGGTTCGTGCGCCGCCCGCGTGGGCACAAGACGAACCCCTGCGCTGCCGTGACGCGTCGCCAAAGTTGGCAGTGCGGCTCCGGACGGTCCCAGGCGCCATGAGCGGCGACGAGCAGGGGTCTCTTCCCATCCGCGTCGCGCGGCAGTGAAACCACCGCGGCTTCGTAACCGGGCACCGGGAGGTCGACGAACGCTGCTTCGTGGGGCACGGTGCCGCTCGCATAAGCGCGACGTGCGGGGCCGCTCGCCGAAGCGGAAGGCGGGGGGCCGCTCGTGGCGGTGGTGGCAGCGGGCGCGGTCGGAGAGCCGATGGCGGGAACACAGCCAACGCCCATGGCCGCGACTAGAGAGAGGGCCCGGCTGGAGCGACGCACGGCCGAGGTGGTGTGCAAGTGAAGTGCCAAGCGGTGGTCGCGCACGCGGTGGCGGACGGCAGGCTGCACGGATTGTCTTGCATAACGGAAATTTGTGCACTAAAAAGCCGGGGCTTCATGAGCGCTGACGCCTGTATCTAGTCGCCAAGTTGGCCGAATCGGGCCGAATTGGCGACGTTTCCCGTGAAAGGTCCGTTCATGACGCATCGGCGCATTTCGGCTGGGCTCGCACAGAGACTCAGCGTGGTTCCTGTCGTGTTGGTATTGGGTTTTGGCTTCCTGCAGGGGTGCTCGAGCAAGCCGCTCGATGGTGAGAGCGCGGGGGATGCGGAGCGGGGTGGGTCGTTGGGGCTCAGCTTGGAGGTTGCGGACGGGGTGACGCTGGACGTGGTGACGTACAGCATCACCGGCAATGGTTTCACCAAGACGGGCACGATCGACGTGAGCGGTGCGCCCACGATCAGCGGGACGATCGGCGGCATTCCCGAGGGTGAGGACTACACGTTGACGTTGACGGCCACGTCTGCGGACGGCAGCACCACGTTCAAGGGCTCGGCGGCGTTCGACGTGACGGCGGGCAAGACCACCGCCGTGACGATTCGTCTCAAGGGCACGGTCAAGGCTGGTAACGGCAGCGTCGCCGTGAATGGGTCGCTGAACGTAGCCCCCGTCATCGACGAGCTCACTGTTACTCCGCTGACCGTAAACGTAGGCCGGGCGATCTCGCTGCGCAGCGCCGCGCGCGACCCGGACAGCGCGCCGGCGGCTCTTACCTACTACTGGTCCACGACCGGCGGTGTCATCTCCAATCCGATCGCGCCGACCGCGACGCTGAGCAGCGATCGCCCGGGGACGTTCGCGGTAACGCTCACGGTGTCGGATGGTGAGCTCACCGCGAGCTCGTCCACCACCGTTACTTTCGTCGGCGAAGAAGTCGGTGGCGGCGGTGAGGGCGGCGGGGCCGGCGGCCCGGAGCAGCCCAACGTGCTCCTGATCATCGCGGATGACTGGGGCGCGGAAGCGACGAGCTTCTATCCCGAGCTAGTCGGCGACAGCGGAGCGGTGCCGGTTCCCAACGTCGAAGCTCTCGCCAATAGCGGCTTGGTTTTCGACAATGCGTGGTCCACGCCCGCGTGCTCGATGACGCGCAGCACGATCGTTACCGGGCAGTACGGCTACCGCACCGGCGTGACATCGGTCGGCGCGGTGCTCCCGACCGACACGGTTACGTTGTTCGACCGGCTCAACGAGGACAGCCCCGAGTACGCGCACGCGCTGTTCGGCAAGTACCACCTCGGTGGCGGATTGTTCGATCCGCTGGCGGGAGGAACGTTCGCGGACGCGCCGAAGATCCTTCAGCACGTGCGCGACTTGGGCATCAGCACGTTCAAGGGCATTCTGGGCGGCGCGGTCGTGGACTACTACAGCTGGAACGTCTTCGACATCGACGGGCCGGCCAAGCCGACCACGACCTTCGCGACGACGGCCCTCACCGACCTCGCGATCGACTTCATTCACGACCAAAACGAGAAGCGGCCCGGCAAGCCCTGGTTCCTGTATCAGGCGTACAACGCGCCGCACGCCGCCAACGGAGGCAACAGCCCGTACCAGGTGCCCCCGCCGTACCTGCACTCGGTGGATCTCAGCTCCGTCGGCAATCCTGCGCCCGGTACGAGCGCCACCAACGTTCCGGTCTACAAGGCCAACATCCAGAGCCTGGATACGGAGATTGGTCGCTTGCTGCAGGAAGTAGACCTCGAAAACACCGTCGTCGTCTTCGTGGGAGACAACGGCACCCCCTCTGTCGTGAAGGACGTGGGGGCGCGCATCCGAGGCTCCAAGGGGAGCGCGTACGAAGGCGGCGTTCGCGTGCCCTTCGTCGTCGCTGGCGCGGGCGTGACGCGCCATGGCCGCGCGGACGACTTGGTGCAAACCAACGACATCTTTGCGACCGTGCTGTCCTTGGCCGGCGTGGAGAAGGACGACGTCAGCAGTAGCTACAGCATCGAGCCGCTGCTGACCGACGAGACGGCCACGAGCGGGCGCACTCACTCCTTCACGGAGACCTCGAACGGCACGAGCAACCGCCGCTACGCGATCCGAGACAAGCGCTTCAAGCTGGTCTCGAACCTGGGTGTGCGCGAGCTCTACGACCTCGTGGCCGACCCGCTCGAGACGACCGACTTGTACGACAGCGCCCCGTACGCTGCCGTGCGAGCGAGCCTCGAGACCGAGATCGACGTGTTGAATCAGGACGCGCGCCCGGGCTACTTCCCGTAACGCGGGCGAGCGCCGTCGCCGCTCCTGCCGCTTGCGGCGGGGGCGGCCGGCGATGAAGCTTCCGACGAGCAAGCTTGAGAAATTGGCTGATTTTAGTGGTCGCGGTCGCGCTGGCGGCGCTCGTCGCGCTCTCCAACCGACCGGAAGAGGACGCGACGCTCGCACCCGCGACGTCCTCGACACCTGCTCGCGTAACAAAAACCGCTCCGCCGCGAGGGCGTGAGACATTCGTCGGCTCGGCCGCATGCGCGGATTGCCATCGCGCGCAGAGCGACGCCTACCGCAGCTCGCACCATGCTCGGGCGCTGGTCGCGCCCGGAGCAGAAGGTACCGCGCCCTTCGACGAGTCTCCCTTCACTTCCACGTTCGGCGGCACGACGAAGTTTTCGTCGCGCGGAGGCGCGCCGGTCGTGACCACACCAGCGCCGGACGGCAAAAGCGCGACGTACCCCGTCCGCTATGTGGCCGGCGTCGCGCCCCTCCAGCAGCTCGTGGTCGAGACCGAGCGCGGCAAGCTGCAATCGCTCGGGGTGGCGTGGGACACGCGCCCGGCTGCGGACGGCGGCTCTCACTGGTTCCACGTTTACGGACCGAAGGGCGTCGCTCCTGCGGATTCCTTATTTTTTACCGGCTCCTCGCAGAGCTGGAATCACATTTGCGCAGATTGCCACTCCACCTGGGTCGAGCGACGTTACGACGTCGCCTCGGACAGCTTCGACACGCGCTGGGCCGAGCTCGCGGTCGGCTGCGAGGGCTGCCACGGGCCGGGCGCCGAGCACGTGCGCACGGCCAAGGAAGGCAAACCGGAGCCGTTCTCCGCCCGGCTGACCCGCGCCGAGCCGTGGAAGCCGTCCGCCACCGGCAGCCCCACGCCTCGCGCGCAAGACGAGCGCGAGGTGGAGACCTGCGCGCCGTGCCATAGCCGTCGCTTGCCCCTCAAAGAGGGGTTCGTCGCGAGCGACGCGTTTCTCGACTCGTTCGAGCCCGATTTGCTGCGGCCCGGTCGTTACCACGCGGACGGCCAGGTCGAAGGGGAGGTCTTCGAATGGGGGTCCTTCCAGCAGAGCCGCATGCACGGCGCGGGAGTTCGCTGCTCAGATTGCCACGAGCCGCACTCCGGCAAGACGCTGGCGCAGGGCAACGCGCTGTGCGTCCGCTGCCACGAGTCTTCGCGCTTCGACACCCAGCAGCATTCGCATCACGCGGGAGCCCGTGCGCCGCAGTGCGTCGACTGCCACATGCCGAAGGCGACCTTCATGCAAGTTCACGAGCGGCGTGACCATTCGATCCGGATCCCTCGCCCCGATCACAGCGTCGCGTTCGGTACTCCCAACGCGTGCAATGGATGTCACGACGGAAAGCCCGCTGCTTGGGCGCGCGAAGCGCTGGCAAAGTGGAATCCTGCTTCGCCGGCGCGTCCGCACTTCGTGGACGCGCTCGCCAGCGATCGACAGGGCAGCCTGGAGGCGCCGCGGCGGCTCCGCCAGCTGGCAAACGACGTCGCCTTTCCCGCCATTGCCCGCGCGACCGCGCTCGAGCGGCTGGGCAGCTACCCTTCCGAGAACACGTTGCGGGCGCTCCGGGCGGCGCTCTCCAGCTCCGACTCGCTCGTCGTTTACGGAGCGGTGCGAGGCGCGGCGCTGCTCCCTCCACCGCAGCGCGCCCAGTTACTGGCCCCTGCCCTCCAGCACGAGGTGCGCGCGGTGCGGGTTGCCGCCGGCAAGGCCCTGGCCGGCGCCGCGCTCACCTTGCTCCCCGCGAGCGCCCGCGCTGCGCTGGAACGGGCATTCGCGGAGGTGCAGCAGAGCTTTGCGGTGAGCGCCTCGCGCCCGGAAACCCACGTCGAGCAGAGCGCTTTCGAGCTGGCCCGAGGCAGGCTCCAAGAAGCGGAAGGCGCGCTAAGCCGAGCGCTCCGTTTGGACCCGTGCTCGCTTCAAGCGCACCTGAACCTCGCCGAGCTGAACCGCCAGCGCGGCCACGAGGCGCAGTCCGAACGCGAGATTCGCGCTGCCCTCGGCTGCGATGAACGGAGCGCAGCCGCATGGCATGCGCTCGGTCTGTGGCAAGTGCGAGCCAAGCAGAGCCGAGCCGCGCTTGCGAGCCTGCAAAAGGCCGTCGAGCTTTCGCCCACCGATCCGCGCTTCAGCTACGTACTTGCAGTCGCGCTCGCCGGTGGTGGTGATCGCTCTCGAGCGATGCGCGTGTTGGAGGCCGCGCTCAAACATCGCCCGAACGACGCGAGCACCCTGCAAGCGCTAGCCAGCTACTCACGCGAAGCCGGGCACAGTGAGCGCGAAGCCGAGCTGCGAAAGCAACTGCAGCAGCTGCAAGAGTGAGGCGCGAGTGAGCTGATCAAGTGCCCGCGCTGCAGTGACGGCGCAATTGGCAGGTTGGTCATGATCCTTGAATATGGCAGCCGGTGGCAGGACCGTGAGAGAGTGCGGCCATGAAGACTCACGCCCGCGTCACGCGCATGCTGCTCTGCCTTTCGCTGATCGGTGGCTGTAGCGACGAATCGGACCCCGGCGACCCGTTCGGCACCTCGGGGTCGAACACCGGCGGCTCGCTCGCGAGCGGCGGCTCAGGGGGGCGCGCGGGCTCAAGCGCAGGTGGCCAGTCGAGTACGTTCGGCGGCTCGGCGAACACGGGCGGTGCCGGCGGCACCGGCGGCGCGGCCGGCGGCGCAGCAGGCAGCGCTGGCATGAGCGGCGCAGCCGGCAGCGGCGGCACGAGCGAAGGTGGCGCTGCTGGCATGAGCGGTGCGGGTGGTGGAGCGGGCGCTGCTGGCATGAGCGGTGCGGGCGGTGGAGCGGGCGCTGCTGGCATGAGCGGTGCGGGTGGCGGTGGAGCAGGCGGCGGTGGCGGCGCTGGTGGCGGTGGAGCCGGCGGCGGTGGCGGAGTGGCCGGTAGCGGCGGCGCCGGCGGCGGTGCGGCCGGTACGAGCGGCGCAGGCGGCACGGGCGGCAGCGGCGGTAGCGGCGGCGGCGGCGCGGGCGGCATGTCCGGCGCGGGTGGCGGCGGCGCCGGTGGTGCAGCAGGCAGCGGCGGTAGCGGCGGCGGCACGGGCGGCACGGGCGGCACGGGCGGCACGGGCGGCGGCGCCGGCATGGGCGGCGGCGCCGGCATGGGCGGCACCGGCGGCGGCTCGTCGTGCGCAGCGGGTTGGCAGGGCAACGTGATGTGTGACACCTGCACCGGGCAGACTCAGTCGGATCTCAAGGCGTGCGTGGCGGTGCTGGATTGTTACGTGCTGAATAGCTGCGGGCCTGCCAGCTGCTCGCAGAACGACGACAAGTGCGGCGCCAACAAGCTGCAGAAGGGTACGGCCGCGTACCCCATCGCCAAGCAGGTCTACGACTGCATGTGCAAGTGATGGCGCGCCTCGGGTCCCTTCTGCGCTGAGGCAGTGGGAACCGGCGGCTTGGGGCGTTCGTGCCGCCGCGGGACCAGGGTCGTTGGCCCCCCGCGGCAGGCACGGCGAGAGTGCGGCTATACTCGGGCGACATGGTCTCGCACCTCTTGGTCGGCAACCCGACAGCGCAGAGCGGAAAGAATCGTGAGCGGATCGAGCAAGCGCTCGCGTTGATGAGCGCCGAGGGCATGCCGGCCGATTTTCTGTCCACGTTGCCGGATGGAAAGACGGTCGCGGCGGTGCGCGCGGCGCTCGAAGACAAGCCCTACGCGGTCGTCGTAGCGATGGGCGGAGATGGGACATTTCGAGAGGTGGCGGCCGGTCTTTACACGAGCGTGCGGCGCGAGGACGTCGCGCTCGGCATGCTCCCGACCGGCACCGCCAACGATCAGGGGCGCAGCTTCGGCTTGCACGGGGACCAGGGCGCGCTCGAGCGCAACATCGGTGTCGTCCGCGCCGCCTACGAGACACGGCTGGATGTAGGGGTTTACCGAGCAGGCGGCGCGCTCCACGACGACTATTTCTTCGATTCTTGCGGCTGGGGACTTTCCGCGCGGGTGCTCGCGCAGCGCAACAAAGATCGAGCGGTCGTGGAGCAGCTCGGCCCGCTCAAGGAGCTTTACCGAGATCAAGCGGTGTACGCAGGCGCCTTCTTGAAGACGTTCCTCGAGTCGTACGTCATCGACGACAAGTTCCGGGTCGTGGCCACGCTGGACGGGCAGCGGGTGGAGCTCGAAGGGCTCACCGACCTCATCGTGAAGAACACGCGCGTCTACGCCGGAGCCTGGGTGCTCGACGAGGCCGCGCGCCACGACGACGGCATCTTCGAGCTGGTGCCGTTCGTCGGGAAGCTGGACTGGACGTCGAAGGCGATTCGCGATCTGGCAGTGGTGCCGCTGAACGAAGAGATGCTGGAGGGCGTCGGCCTCGAGCATTCCAAGACGTTGCGCGCGTCCAGCCTGGATTTGGAGTTTTTCGCGCCCGAGGGTGGGGCGCCGCTGGCGGCCCAGCTAGACGGAGAAGAGTGGCCGGCGAGCTCGCGAGTTGCCATCCAGGTGGCGAAGCGCGCGCTGCGGCTGATCGTGCCGGAGAGCCGTTAGCGCAGCGTATCGAGCTTGAGCGAAATCGCGCCGCGCGCTTCCAGCCACGCGACGAGCTCGTCTCCGCGAGCGGCGGCGCCGGCCGCGCGCGTGGAGGAGACGAGGGCCTGCACTTGGAAACCCGGTCGCGAGAGGCTGGCGGCTAGCGAGGGGGCGGCGTCTTTGGAGCCGCGAACTGAGAGCAGGGGCGCGAGGTGGACGGCCGCGGTCAGCTTTTGCGTGAGCTCGCGTTCGTCCAGCTCGCTTCCGGCCAAGCGCGAGCTCTCGCCCGGCTGGAGCGCGCCGCGGGTGAGCTCGATCTGCTGGCGCTCCTCGGTGAACGAAGGCGCGGACCGAAGCGCGAGGTCACCGCAGACTTCCCCCGCCAGCGTGAGCTCCACGTCTGCTTCGCTCCCTCGAGAGGTGACTGCGGCGTGTGCCACGCGCACTCGTTTGCCCGAGACCTCCACGGGCGGAGCGGCCTCCAGGGCTCGCGCGACGCTTTCCAGCGGGGTGACCATGCCGAGCAGGACCGCGCCTTCTCGAGGCAGATCAGCGTCCGTTGCCAGCGGCGGTAGGGGCGGGAACGACGCTTCTGCCTCACAGCGAGCTCGGAGCTCCGGCCGAGCCAAGACCGCGAAGCGACCGCTCAGCTTGGTGGACGAAGGCTCGAATGGCCCCTGCACGATGGCTCGAGGTTGCAGCACGAAGCAGCCGCCGAGCGGCAGCTCACGTGGCGCCAAAAGCTCGCGCCACGACTCGTTCAGGCGCGGTTTCAGCTCCGGCAGCTGTTCGTCTATCTGCCGCGCCACCTTGGCCAGCTCCGGCGCTAGCTGCGCCTCTAGGGTGGGAGTGACGTCCACCGTGAGCAAGCCGCCGAGCGCGCGCACCTTGCAAGCGCGGGTGAACGTCGCCGAAACGGAGGTCTTCCGGAAGCGGTAGTCAGGCGTCAGCATCAGCGGCACTTCGGCGACGACCCGCGCCTCCGGCTCGCACGATGCGTAGCAATCGTCGCCGCGGCACGCCTCCGCTCTGGCGCGCGCGGGCGCCTCGATGAGGAGAGCCGAGCTCGTCACTCGCAGCGAAAGTGGTCCGCGCTCCACGCGGTACGTCACCGTGCCGCCGGGGCCGATCCGAACCCGGCCCTCGGCGAGCCGCTGAGGCACGCGCTCTTCCAGCGCGCGCTGGAGAGGCAAAAGCGGAGCTTCCGCGCTCACCACCACGCGTGACTCTGGCGCCGCTGCCGCGCCGGCCGGCGCGCGAGCCGCTGCCTGGGCCCGCGACGGCAGCTGCACCGCGCACTCCGCGATCCCACTTCTGGCGTCTCCCGGCGCTGCCGACATGCCCGAAGCGCAGCCCCCGAACGCGAGCCAGGCGAGGCCAAGGACGGGAGCCCGGCGTCCCGCGGACTTGAGTTGCTCGGTCATCAGCTGGCTTTTCTCGCACGTGCGAGCGCGAGGTCCAACGTGGGCCAAGAGTCCACGACTTCCGCGCGTGGCGGAAGCTTGCCGAGCCCCCGTGCCCCGGAGCCGCCGACCCAGAGCGCTACCGTGGGCGGCAACGCGCGCGCCAAGCTCTTCAGCCCCTGACGCGCGGAAACCGGGTCAGCCGCGGGGGTGAGCGCGATGCCCACCGCGTGCGCGCCGAACGCGCGCGCGGCCGCGGCCACCTGCGCGGCGGGCGTGTTCGCTCCGAGCAGCCGAGGCTTGGCGGCGCTCAGCGCGGCGTAGAGCGCCACCATTTGCAGTCCCAGCGTGTGCGGCTCACCGGGTAGGGTCGCCAGCACGACGAGCGGAGCGCCTTCGTCCGCTTCGTGGGACGACAGCAGCGCTCTCAGCTTTGTCGTCAGACACTCGGTCATCACGTGCTCTTGCCGAATCGCAAGCTTACCTTCGGACCACGCCTTGCCAACCGCGACCGCCAGCGGCTGAGCCAGCTCCGTCACGAAGCGCTTCGCTCCCAGCGCGGCCGCGGCCAGACGCAGCTCGTCTTCGATTCGCTTGACGTCGTCTTGGACCAAGAGGTCCAGCAGGGCGGGCACGTCCGCGATGGCTCGGCCTCGAGGCGCGGCGCGATCCTCGGTTTCGCTTTTTACGAGCGCGAGTACCTGCGCGGACGACAGCGACATGACGTCCCCCGGGCGGTACCCTTGCTTCAGAGCCCGCGCCACGAGCCGCAGCCGCTCCACTTGCTCGGACGGGTAGAGCCTGCGGTTGGTCCCCTCCGGCCGGGTAGGCTGCGGAAAGCCGTAGCGACGTTCCCAGGCCCGCAGGGTGCCGAGCGGGAGGCCGGTGAGCTCCGAAACCACTTTGATCGAGCTGCCGAGCTCCACGGGAGACGAAATCTTGGGTCTCAAGGGTTGACCTATACAGAAGCTGTACAATACCTCTACAAGACCTGCCACTCAATCGCGGACTTCCCCTTGGCCTCACTGCTTCATCCCCGCCCCGCTCACGGCCGCCGCGGAGACGCGTGCTGAGCGAGAGTTGGGCGGCTCGGCTCGCTCCGGAGCCTTTCCGCGACTTCCTGCAGTACGCGTCGCCGTCCGCGCTCAAGGTCATTCATACCCAGCAGGTCCTGCGGCGGGCGCTCGAGGTAGCGCAGCATCTGTCGCGCCCCGCGGAGCGTGCCCAGCAGGCCGAGCGCCTTCGGGCCTCGCTCGAGCAAGCGGGCCTCTCCGCGGAGCTGAAGATCGCGGAGCAGCCAGTCACCCGTTTGGATACGGCGGGGCTGAGCGAGGCCGAGCGAGCCCTCATCGGGCAGCGCGTGCTGGCCCTCTACTTTCATCAGCTGCATGGGGACGGACCGCTCTTTCTGGATCTGCGCCCGAGGCACTTCTGCTGGAGCTCGGAGCGGCAGGAGCTGAGCTTTTACCCAAGCGGCTTGTGGTGCCGCCCGGACGCCGAGTTCATGTCGCGCCTCCGGTCGCTCTACTCCGGGTTCTACGACGCCGACCCCTCCAAGCTCGCGCAAGGGCTCGAGCTCTACCGCTGGGAGTGCGAGCCGAGCCCTGGCTTCTCCGCTCGCATGGAGGCGCTCCTCCGTCAGCACTTCGGGGTCGGGCAAAGCGGCGAAATGCCCTTCGCTATTGCCCACTTTCGCGCCACCTTCGACGCCATCTTCAAAGAAGCGGCGGGGAGCCGCGCGCGTTTGCACCCGGACCTCACGTTCCTCGGTGTCGAGCTGGTCGGGCTCTACTTGACCCTGGAATCACTCAGCGTGCCGCTCGCCCCGCGAGCCGCCTTCGATGGGGCGCGGTGAGCAAGGAGGCTCCGCGAAGGGCTCTCGTGACTGGCGCCACCGGCTTCATCGGTCGTGCGCTCGTACCAGCGCTACTGGCGCGCGGCTTTCATGTCTCGGCCGCGAGCCGTCGGCCGCGCGCTTCAGCCGACCCTTTGGGAGTGGATTGGCGCGTGTGCGATCTCCTGCAACCGGCGTCGCTCCAGAGCGCACTGGCCGGCGCGAGCGTCGCCTTTTACTTGGTGCACAGTATGGGCACCGGTAGCTCGAGCTTCCGCGAGCTGGAGCGCCGCGCCGCGCTCGCCTTCGCCTCCGCGGCCGCGAGCGCAGGGGTAGAGCGGATCGTTTACCTCGGCGGGCCCGCTCCTCCGCACGAGCCCTCGGAGCACCTGCGAAGCCGCCTCGAGGTCGGGGAGATTTTGCGCTCCGGCTCCGTGAAGGCGGTAGAGCTGCGGGCATCGATGGTCATCGGGCCCGGCAGTGCATCCTGGCAAATCGTGAGAGATCTGGCGGTGCGGCTCCCCGTCATGGTGCTGCCCCGGTGGCTCGGCTCGCGGACTCGCCCTGTCGCGCTGGAAGACGTCATCCATGCGCTGATCGCCGCCGCCGGGCTGCCGATCGAGGGCAGTGAGTGGTTCGACGTCCCGGGGCCGGAAACGCTGAGCGGTCAGCAGATCTTGGAGCGTATCGCGGCGCTGCGAGGGCGGCGCTTCTTGGCCCTCAAGGTGCCTTTTCTCACTCCGCGGCTGTCTGCCCTGTGGCTGCGGCTCATCACTCGCACGGACTTTGCGGTGGCGCGAGAGCTCGTGCTCGGGCTCCAAGAAGATCTACTTCCCAAAGACGACCGCTTTTGGGAGCTCCTGGGTCGGCCCGAGTTGACGTCGTTCGACGACGCGGCCCGCCGGGCGTTGGCGGCCGAGTGAGCCTTCGGCCTCGTCGCTTGCTCGGCCTCGCCCTCTTGGCCTGGCTCGCCTGCTTCCAGGTCCTGCGGACGATGGGCACTTGGACTCCTTTCGCGTTCATCGGAGTGGGCCTCGCCGCGCTCGGGGTGTACTCGCGAGCGGTGCCGCGAGCGTCGCTGCGCCCTTCTCTCGCCTCCTGCAGCTTGGGCGTGCTCGGTGGCGCCGGCATGGTGCTGCTCACTCACGTCATCTACGGCTGGGTGGTCGCGCTCGCGCCCGCGGTAGGGGTGGCGACCCAGCAGCTGCTCCAGCGCCTGGATTTGGGCGGCTTTCCTGCGGCTTCTCGGGCCACCCTCATCTGCGTGATCGCCAGCTGCGAAGAGATCCTGTTCCGCGGCCTGCTACCGCAAGGCTCCGCTCCACCGGTCGCCGGCCTGCGTCGGCCCCAGCCCCGTGAGCTCTCGCGGGTCGCCATCTTCACCGCCGCCTACGCGCTCACCACCGCGCCACTACAAAGCAGCCTCCTCATGCTGTGCGCGTTGGTCTGTGGCAGCGTGTGGGCGCTCATGCGCGTCGCGACCGGCTCCCTCGTGGTGCCCATTTTGGCCCACGCCATTTGGGACCTCGGCGTCCTCTTGATCTGGCCGCTGCCTGCCGGGCCGACCGGTTGACACCCATGGCCCCAGACCGAATAGCTACGACCAAAAGCGAAGCGCCCTTCCCATGAAGAACCTGCCCAAAGACGCGTGGAGTCGCTCGAAAGCAGTGATGGGTTTGGTTGCGGGGCTGTCCGGGCAAGAGCTGCGGCATCGGCTGCGTTCGGGCCTCAGCGGCACCGCAGAAAAGCTACGCGCGTCCGAGCTCACGGCGCGAGTCGAGCAAGCTCGCCTGATGGTGGAGAGCCTCGGCCGGCTCAAAGGCGCGCTCATGAAGGCGGGGCAGCTCCTGTCCATCGACGCGAGCGACATCTTGCCGCCAGAAGCGATGGCCGTCCTCGCATCGCTGCAAGGCGGCGCGGAGCCGGTGGAGCTGGAGTCGCTGCGCGTCGTGTTGGTGGAAGAGCTGGGCGAAAACTGGGAGCAGGCGTTCGACCGCTTCGATCACGAGGCCGCTGCGTCCGCCAGCATTGGTCAGGTGCACCGCGCGGTGTACCGAGGAGCGCCGGTTGCGGTCAAAGTGCAGTACCCCGGCGTCCGCGAGAGCATCGACAGTGACCTCGGCGTGCTGGAGAAGCTCGGCTCGGGGTGGGCCGCCGTCTCGCGCCGTGACATCGACCTGAGCGGCGTTTTCGAAGAGCTGCGCGCTTTGCTGCACCGCGAGGCGGACTACCGTCACGAGGTCGCGAGTCAGCTCGAGTTCGAACGGCTGCTCACCGGCGATGCGCGCTTCGTGGTGCCCCGCTCCGTCCAGGAGCTTTCCACGACCCGCGTGCACACGATGTCTTGGGAGCAGGGCGAGGCGCTTGGGGCTTGGTTGCAGCGCGCGGACGCCCGCGCCGACCGTTCGTGGTTGGCGAAGGCGCTGCTGGACCTGTATTGCTCGGAGTTCTTCCGCTGGGGGCTCGTTCAAACCGACCCGAATTTCGGAAACTTCCTCGTTCGTGAGCCCGAGCGCCAGCTCGTGCTGTTGGATTTCGGGGCGACCCTCGAGTTCGACGAGGCGTTCCGGCGAAGCTACGTGCAGCTCCTGCGCGCCGTTGGCGAAGGTGACGACGCTCGCATCGCCGAAGAGGGCGTGGCGTTCGGTTTGATCGACGCGCGCGAGTCGGCGGATACGCGCGCGCTGTTCGCTCGGTTCCTCAAGACCGCGGTCGAGCCGTTCGACGCGTCGCTACAGCCGTTCGCGTTCAAAGACGCGGGCTACGCGGAGCGAACGAGCCAGGTCTCGCGGCAGTTCATCCGCAGCTTGCGATTTTCGCCGCCGCCACGCCGGCTCCTCTTCCTCCATCGCAAGCTGGGCGGCATCTTCCAGCTCCTCAAGCGTCTGGACGTCCAGCTGGATCTGCGACCCTACTGGGAGCAGATGGTCGAGGGCCCGAGCTGACTCGAGCGGCGGGCCCGCGCCGCGCCCGCTACGCCTTGGCGGTGCGAGCGCCGCTCAGCCGCTCCGGCAAGTCGTAGCGCGCGGGCACGCCGCCGAGCCCTTGCTTCACGGTGAAGTCCCAGTAGCGCGTGCCGAGGTGGTGGACCCAATCATTCAGGCGCGGCACGCCTTTGCGCGCGCTCTCCAACAGACGAAGCGCGGTGCGCACGCCGAGCGCCCAATGCCGATGCGCGTCCCGCTCCAGCCCGAGCCCGTCCGCCAGCTCGTCGCCGATGAGGCTGCGGCACAAGCCGCGAGAGATCGCGACTTGGTGCTCGGCGCGCCGCTTTTCGCTCGCGGTCTTGGCTAGGCGCAGCGGGCCCTCCAAGAGCGCGCTCACCAGCTCGCGCGAGTCGTCGTCCGGCGCGCCTTGGGTGAGGAGGATGAACTTCGAGAGCCTCGTCGCTTCCGCGTGAGTAGCTGGCAAAAGCTCCGGCTCGACGCCCATGAGCTCACCCACCCACCGGAAAAGGTGCTGGTAATCGTCGGCCTCGTCCGGCTCCACCTGGACTCCCAGCAGCCGAATACCGTCGATGAAGACGTTGGAAAACAGCAGGATCGTCGCCAGCATATCGTGCTGGTTGATGGGCTCCGACCAGTCCGCGTGGGACCAGCGCCCGGTGCCGAGCACGAGCCTCCTCACCTCCGCATGCATCAGCCGCACCTTCAGGACCAGCTGCCAGCCGAGCGCCCCCGGCCGCAAGCCGTCTACCGCCGTCACGGCCGTGACGAACTTGCCGGTCTCGGCGAGCCGGCGGTCCGCCTTTTGTTTCAACCTTCCGGAGAACGCCAGGGGCTTGTTGCCCGCGGGCGCTGCGTAGCCGTAGACGAGCGAACGCAGGCCGAGGGTGAGGCCGCCGAGGAGCCCCGGTCGCACGAACACGTCGTGGGCGCGCGCGAGCCTTGTCCAGTCCACCCAGGGCGGCACTTGCTGGGCGGCCAGGCAGAAGTCGCGGAGCGCTGCTGGCGCCTGTTCGAGATCTCCCTCGAGAGCGGCCTCGATGAGCGCTCGACGTTCCGGGGCGGGAGTCTCCGCCAGGCTCGCGACCACCGCATCTGCCAGCGGATCCTTGCGGTCCAAGTAAGGCACGAGCCGCTCACCCAAATCCTCGAAGCGCTCCTGAGCCTCGGCCACTCGGTGCACCCTGCGTGGCCAAACGAAACCGGCTTGCACCATGAAGCAGCAGTTTCGCACGGGCGGCGTCGGGTGCCAGCAGCCTGCTGCGATGAGTCAAGACGCCGCGCCGTGGCGCTTCGTCACCACACGAGGTGACAGCCGGGTGAAGCCGCGCACTCCTCGACCGAGAGCTCCGGGCAAGGACGGTTCGGGATTCCGCCGCAGATTGGCTCGTCGAAAACGTCGCATTCGAGCATCGTGCAGACTGCAGGATCCGTCTGCGAACCGCAGGTCGTCGTGCCGACGCAGCTGCTGCCGCTCCAGGTGCAGCCGGCGGCTTTCGAGCAAGCGGCGGCGCCGATCAGGCGCTCGCACGGAGGCGCATCGATGCCGCTCCAGCCGTCCGGAACCTCGCACGTCCGCATCGAGCAACCTGGCACGTCGCACTCCGGAGCCGTGAGCTCATGGCAGAACCTGGGCTCGCCGCCGCAGCGCGCCTCGGGAGGCCCCCAGCTGCAACCGGGCGTCGCTTCACAGTAGCCGTAATCGCACCGCTCGCTCGCCGTCCCCCAGCATCCGCCGGGCACCCACTCGCAGCCTTCGGAGTAGCTACAGGTTTCGCTCACGAGGCCTGGGCAATCGTGTTCGGTCGGCCCAACCACCACGCAGCGCCCCGGCTGGCAGTCTCCGCTGCCTTCGCACTGGTCAGGCGCGCGCTCCGCGCACGGCTGCGGCGTGCCGACGCAGCTGCGCCGGCGCAGCTTGTAGGCGACTTTGGGCTCACCCTCGACCTCCCCGCCGCCGGCCCACATCGTGTCGCCCTCCACGCAGAAAGGCGTGGCTATCGAGCCGAACGGCAGCGAGTCCGAGCCTGGCTGCCAGGGAGGGCCTCCTCCGCCGTAGACCCCGAGCTCTCCGGAGCACTCGCAGTCGCCGCAATCGCTCGCCGCACAAGCGAGCGGCCGAGAGCCCATGAAGAAAGTGGGCGATACGTAGTACTCCGCATCGACGCAGCGCTGCACGCTCTCGATGCCGAGGCACGTCAGGGGTACCTGCGCGCGCACCTGCAAGCTGGAGGTGCTGAGCACGGTGACGGGCTCGTCCTCGACGATGCGAATGACGAGGCCTTGAGAGGAGGAGCTCCCGCTGACGGTAGCGCCCGCGCACCCCGCCGGCTCCGCTCCCGGAAAGCAGGTCTGCTCCAGCACCCAGATGCCGCGAGCGTCCCCGCCGCAAGGCTCGAAGCAGGTGCCCCGCGAAGGTCGGCAATCGCCGGCGGGCGGGCACGAGCATTGGCCGCTCTGCGACGCTTCCGCGCCCTGACATTGCACCACGCCGGGCAAGTCCTCGCAGTTACAGGGTGCGCCGTCGACGCACGCGGGGGGCTCGCCGCCGGCGCCGGCGGTCGACTCGCCACCGCCGGTGGAGGTGGAGCCGCCCGTGGGTCCGAGTGAGCCGGAGCCAGCCGGGAACGGGCCGCCCGCATCGGTGCCCCCGCTTGCTGGCGGCGATGCGGCGCCTCCCTCGCCGTTCCCCTCGTCGACCGGAGCACGCTTCGTGTTGCCGCAGGCAAGCGCCGTGCAGGCCAGCAGCACGCCGAGGACAACGCCGCGTGCTCGTGGTCCCGTAAATTCTCCCATGCAGCGATGGAGACTAGCAGCTGGCTCCTAGCGCTTCGCATTGCCACTCGGCGCATCCAAGTGCCTGCGCGTATTTTGCAACGCGAGCCGTTTACTGCGCTAGCGCTGCCGGGAGGGCACCCACGCGGTCGTGCGCCCGCCCACTTCTTCTCGCACGATGGGTTGTCCGGCGATTTTTTGTGAGCCTCGGCTGCCGCCCCACCGGTGCTCGAAGAGCCACGTCTTGGGGAATTTCTTGTGATCCGCGCTGACCTTCACCGCGCGGGCGAGCACGGAAACGATGGCGCGGCGGAGCGCCGCTACCTCCGCGGTGCTGAGCGAGCTTGCGACGCGCTGCGGAGCGATTCGAGATTGATACAGCACCTCGTCCGCCAGCCAATTGCCGATGCCAGCTAGCGCGCCCTGATCGAGCAGCACGGCTTTGATCGGAATCTTGCGGCGCGCAAACAGCGCGAGCAGCTCCTTGGCAGAAGGCAGAGCTTCGAAAGCATCCGGGCCCAAGCGCTTCACCCTCGGGTCTTGCTCCGCGCTGGGTCCGAGCCAGACCCGCCCCAAGCGACGCGGATCGGTCAGCACGATGCCGCTCCCGGCGCGGGTAGCGAGGCCCAGCTTCAGAAATCGGGGGCGGCCGTGCTCGTCCTCGAATGGGGCGCTGCCGTGCCCGTGCAGGCGCGTGCCCTCGAGCCCCACTTCGCGCACCCAGCCGCTCATCCCCAGGTGAGCGAACACGGTGGGGCCCTCTCCGCTCAGGGTGAGCCAAAAGAATTTGCCGCGCCTACCGACGGCCTTCAGGGTGCGGCCGAGCAGCGCGCTTTCGATGGCCTTCGGCTTGGCCGCCCCGAACACGATCGAATCGGCCGCGACCTCCACGTGGGCGATTTTCTTCCCTTCGAGGGCGTGGCGTATCGTTCGACAAACCGTCTCGACCTCGGGCAGCTCCGGCACGACGGGAGTGTAGCCTCGCCGGTCGCGGAAGCCTGGGTCGCGGTGCGCGGCGTCATCCCGAGTGAAGCGAGGGCGGATACTTTTCGCGTCACGTGGGGGGCAGATTTGACCGCTGCGCGCGCGCAGCCGGAGGGCGTATGACTCGAGCCGCCATGCGACGAGCCATGACCTTGGGACCAGCGGTTACGTTTTCTCTCGGTTGGGTCGCCGCCCTGCTGCTTTCGCTGGGGGCAGCCTGCAGCGGTGGTGACGGCGGCCTCGCAGGCTCGGGCAATCCCGGCGGCGCTGCGGCGTCCGGCGGGGCGGGGCAGACGCCCATTGGTGGCACGCCGAGCGCCGGTACCTCCACGACCGGGGGAGCGTCCGTCGCGGGCACGTCGGCCGGCGGCTCGGCTTCAGGCGGTACGGGCGTTACGGGTGGTGGGGGCGGTACGGCCAGCGTGGCGGGGAGCGCAGCGGGCGGCGCAGCATCAGGAGGCGGAGGCGGAGTCAGCTCGGCCGGCAGCGGAGGCGTCGGCACCAGCGGCGCCGGCGGCGCCAGCTCCGGCAGCCCCGGCTGTGGCTCGGCATCCCCGCTCAAGAGCGGCAACTTCAGCGAGATGATCAACGGTACGGAGCGCAAGTACGTGTTGGACGTGCCGGCGAGCTACGACAAAAACCAAAAGTACCGCTTGGTGTTCGTGTGGCATCCGCTTGGTGGCTCCGCGAGCCAGGTGGTGAGCGGCGGCTACAACGGGCTGAAGCCGCTCTCGCAAGGAAGCACGATCTTCGTGGCCGCAGACGGCTTGACCGGCATGAATGGCGAGGCGAGCGGCCCCGGTTGGTGGAACGCGGATAACGGAGACATGAAGCTGGTCAAGGCTATCTTGGACAAGCTGAACGCTGGCTTGTGCATCGACCCGCAGCGCATCTTTTCCACCGGCTTCAGTTTCGGAGGAATGATGTCGTACACCCTCGGCTACGAGTTCGACGTGTTCCGCGCGATCGCGCCGTGCTCGGGGGATCTGCAGGTCATACCCCACGAGGAAACGTACGACGCGCCGCTGCCCATCATGGCCTTTCATGGCGACAAGGACGACTTCGTGACCACCGCGCGGGGACGAGCAGCCCGCGACAAATACCTGGCCCGCAACAAGTGCGGCGGCGCGACCATGCCCGCGGCTCCCAGCCCCTGCGTCGAGTACCAAGGCTGCTCAGCGCCCACGTTTTGGTGCGAATTTCCGGGCGGGCACAACACCTGGTCCGAGCAACCGGCCGCGATCTGGAAGTTCTTTTCGCAGTTCTGACCGCGCATCAAAGCGCGTGGCTGCCGAGGATCGGCCACACCACGCTCGGCTCACTGTGCTGGTCCTCGCCCTCGCGCGTGCAGAGCACGACCTCGGCGCCGCCCGCACAGCCGGGATAGGTAGAGCAGCCGTTCGAGGGCGTCGGGCTCGGCTGGCTGCCACATCGGTCGAGCTCCGCCCACTTCTCGAACGTGGCGGTGGCTCCGAGGAACGTCAGGGGCATTCCCGGAACGAGTGAGGATACGCCGCCGGCGTAGGGGACGCGCGGATCGCCGGTGCTGCGGAAGGAGACGACCGTGACGGGCCGAGAGGGCAGGCAGTCCGCCACGTTCTGTTCCAACAGGTCGAACGCGGCCGGCGCGACGCCCGCGAAGACGTCCGCCGCATGGCACGCGAGGTAATGGGCCATGCCGCCGCCGGTGAGGACGCCCACCGCGTAAATCCGCGTCGCGTCGATGCAAGCGATGCTCTGCACCTGGGCGACGACGGCGCGCGCGAACGCGACGTCATCCACGTCCGCCACGCAGCACGGTCCGACGTTCCAGCCCGTTCCGGCGGGCCCGCGCAAACCATCCGGAAAAGCCATGACGACGCCTTCGCGATCGAGGGTCGCCGGATAGGGCGAGCTGCGACGCTCACTCTCGCCCGTCTCACCGAGCCCGTGAAAATCCAGCACCAGCGGCGCTCGGGTCGCCGGGTCGTAAGCGGGCGGAAGATGGAGCAAATAGCTTCGGCTCCGGCCGCCGACGCTCAAGGTTTGGCGCGAGTCGCCGCTCGGGGGGGAGGTGAGGGTGCAAGCAGGGCTGGCCGAGCTACCGCCACCACCACTGGAGGTGCCTCCCGCCGTGGCGCCCGCGAGGCTCGAGTCTTGGGTGATCGGATAAAGGTCGACGCTCGAGCACGCGAGGACACTGCCCATCATGGCGATGCGAGCTGGTGCTCGCCAAAGGCAAGTCATAGCCAAGCGCCCACCATCAGGTTCGCGACCAGGCTGGGGCGCCCGGTGCTGCCGACCCGCTCGTCCAAGACATGGATGGCGACCCGAGGCTGGGCGAGCTGAAGGTGTCCGCTGAGCGTCGCGAAGTAGCCGGCAGGCAGGAGGAAGCGCGCCCCTGCGCCCGCATCGAGCAGCAGCGACCAGTGCTCCACCGAGTGGCCCCGCGAGGGCGCAACCGCTTCGCCTTCCAGCGAGGCGTGGGTGGCGCCCGCCGCGAGGGAAAGATACGGGGTCAACGCTCGCAGAGACAGCGGGCAGTAACAGAGCCCCAGCGCAACGTAGCTTTGCGCCACCCGGACCGTTCCGCTCGGCGCTCGCAACGCGGGCCGCGTACCCAGCCCAGACAACGTCGCATTCAGCACCCAGGGCGGCCGCGCCCGCCAGCCAACCCGCAGCACCGGCATGAGCGCCGGACCAACGCCGTCCACCCCGGTGAGCAGCGCGCCCCCCAGCTCCAGCCCGAAACGCGGGCCGAAAGAGAGCTCCGTCGCGTCCGTCTTGCTGGTCGATGCGGCCTTGCGGGGTGCCGGCTTCTCTTCCGCGCGCGGCTTCGCTTGGTCGGCCAGCTCCGCCTCCACGTCGTAGGAGCGCAGGACCTCGATGGCCCGGATGGCGAGCGTGCCCGCGCGATCTGGCTCGTCGCGCTCGACGACGACGCGCGCCACCTGCGAGCGGCGCGGGGAACGCTGAAAAATCCAGACGTCTACGGCGCGCGCCCCTGGCTCCGGCACGACCTCGAGCGCGGCGTCGATACCGCGCTCGTCTGCCTCTTGCTCCAGCCACGCCCTCGCGTCGCCGGTACCCTGCGGACGATTCAGCAGCACGACCTCGTAGCGAAGCGCAGCCAGCTCTCCGCGCAATCGGAACGCTACCTCGGAGAGGGCGGGAGACGAGTCCGCATTCAAGAGCGCGACGGTGGCCGCCGGCGCGCTGCCGGCCCACAGCAGCGCGGCCCCGAGCAGGGTGAGCGCGCGCACGAAACGGGAGTACGAGCCTGACACCGGCTTCACTCGGCGACGCGGAGCAGTGTTCGCGCGGCGCCGGCGTAGCTGCCGCCCGGAAACCGCCTCAGGTAAGCTTCCGCAATCGGCCGCGCCGCCGCGGGCCCTTCCAGCTCGTTGCTGAGGGTCATCTTCCTGCCCAGCGCCTCCGCCGCATAGGTACCGCGGGGCGCGCGCGCGAGGTACTCGTCGTAGCGTGATAGCGCCGTGGCCCGCCCGGAGGCGCGGAGCTCAGCGACACGGCCCAGGAGGAAGATCGCCTCCGTCGAGCGTGGCGAGGCGGGAAAGCGCCGCCTTTGTGCGAGCAGCGCGCTCTGCGCCAGCTCGACCCGGCGTCGATAGCGAGCAGCGTCCGCGAGCGCGAAAAGGTCCTCGCTAGGAGCTGTCTCCAGCGTGGCTTCGGTACCAGCGCGCTCTGCCTCGGCAAGGATGCGGTCGAATTCGCCATTGGCCAGGGCCGCTGGCCATTGCCGCGTCGGCAGGCTCGTCACGGACGAGGACGGCTTGGGCGCGGCCGGCAGGTCCGCGGTTGCCGCCGCTCCCGGCTCGGCTGCGAGCGGCGACGCTGCCGGTGCCGCCGGCGTCGTCCCGACGGAGGCGGGAGCGGCCGCGCGCTCTTCCGTGATCACGGTCTCGGCCTTCGGCAAGCTCACGCTGAGCTTCTGGCCCGGGCGCACGACGAAGTCTTCGCCCAGCAAGGGGCCGCTCACGACGACTCGCCCGTGGCGCAGCGTGAGCTCGAAGCGCTCGCTCGTCGGATCCCAATCGACGGTGAAGTCCGTACCCTTGACCGTGACCACGAACGGACCGGACTCCACCGACCAGCGCGGCTCACGCGTCTTCGTGATCCGCAGTGACGCGGAGCCGCGGTCCAGCAGCAGACGCACGCCGGTCTTGGCGTCGATACGGAGCCGCCCGCGACCACCGGGGCTGAGCGCGCACTGGCTGCCCTCGTCGAACGACAGCCGGATTCCCGAAGCTCCCGACTCCGAGAGGTAACCGCCCTGCAGGAGCTGCCCGCCTTCGATCCGGCTCACCGCCACCGGGCGTTCGGGTGGCGCTCCACGGCCGCGCCACACGAGCGCAGCGACGAGCAGCAGCGCGCCAACGAGTGAAAAGGCGACCGTCCAAGAGAGCTTGCGTGGCGAACGCCGGCGCCCAGCCAAGCGGGTGTGCAATGCCGAAAGCCCGCGCTCGAGCTGCACCTGGCTCGGCGGGGCCGGCGCGTCACGCAGCAGCTCCGTGAGCCGAGCCAGCGCTCTCGAGTCTTCGGGAGCGTCGTGACTCACGTGAGCCTCCCGAGACCGCGTTCTTCGAGGTCCGCGAATAGCGGCTCCTGCCGCGCCCATTTCGACAGTCGCTCGGAGGTCTTGAGCAGCGAGCGCTTCACGGTGGACTCGGAGAGCTCCATCACCTTCGCGATCTCGTCCACCGTCATCGACTCCACGCGGCGCAGCACGAAGACCAAGCGATCGCGAGCCGACAATCGATCGAGCAGCGCGTAAAACTTCATCAGCGAATCGCGAGCCTCGATGTCTAGCGTGAAGTGGCGGAGATCCGCGAGCGCCTCGGGGCGATGAAACGATAGCCAGCGCCGCAGGCGCCGGTAGCGGAGCGCGGTTTTCAGCACGCGAATCGCCACGGAGTAGACGAAGCTTCGGAGGCTCTTCGGGTCACGCAGCGAGGCCGCGAGCGCGCAGACCCGGTAGAAGACCTCCTGCCCGATGTCCTCCGCGTCCGCGCGCGAGCCAAGCGTGCGCTCGGCCATGACGAGCACCATCGGCGCGAAGCGTCGCCACACCTCGCTGACGGCCCAGGGCTCACCTGCGCCGAGCGCCAGCGCGAGCTCGGCGTCGCTCGTCTCGCGCCGGTTCGGGCTTGATACCAGCGAGAGCGGCGCGCGAACGTGGCTAGCCATTTTCAACGTGGTCGCTGCTTCACGGCAGGTGAGCCGACTTGACCTCCCACGCGCTGTCCGAGCAGTACTTACAGCCGGCGCCGACCAGCGCGCCTTTGCCAGTCGCCCCTTGGTCGTCTTTCAACCACCAGTTGAGCCACGCCAAATTGATTTTGGTGAAGTCGCCGCCGCGGTTCGAGAACAGGTCTCCGCCGTGGCCGAGGTTCTTGCTGAACCACATGAGCGGGACCGTGAGCGCGCTGATGTTGTCGTAGTCGCGCTTGCCATTGGGGTAGGCGTTGTCGCTCGCTCCGCCTTCTACCAGCAGCACCGGCGTGTGAATGGAAGCGTAGAAGGCCTGGTTCGCGCTGAACATGCCGCTGCTGTTGAGGCCCCACGTCGTCATCCGCGGATCGCCGGCCGTGCCCTCCGCCATCAGCCCTCCACACGAAAAGCCGTTGGCCGCTACCTTCGTGGTGTCCAGGCTTTGGTAGTACGCGCTGCAAGCCTTGCCGTTTTCGGCGATGGCCCAGTCGATGTAGGCCAGCAGCGGCTTGGCCATCCCGACGACGTCACCGGACTGAGTCCGATTGCCGGAGCCGCCAGGAGTGCCGTCCGCGACGACGAAGTAGCCATGGGAGGCGATCTCCGCCATGGCGGCTTGGTTCGAGAGCCCGTCCTTCGAGCAGCCGCCTTCGCCCCAAACGAAGATCGGATATTTCTTCCCGCTCCCCAAGTCGGCGGGGCGGAAGATGGTGCCTTCCTTGATGCCCGCGTCGGAGTTGGTCTCGATGACTACCTCATGAGAGCCGCTTCCGGAGCCTTTGGCGGTCGCTGCTTTCGAGGCGGTGCATGGGCCGCTGTTGCCGCCTCCGCCTCCGCCTCCGCTGCCACTGCTACCGGCGGCGCCGCCAGCTCCGCCGGGCCCACTCCCAGCCGCTCCGCCTCCGCCAGTCGCCCCACCGGTGGAGCTTCCTCCCGGCCCCGAGCCTCCGCCAGCGGATGCTCCGCCGGTAGTGCCCGAGCCGCTGGCGCCGCTGCTGGCGGTTCCCGCGGTGCTCGGCGCTCCTCCGGTCATGCCGCTCGTCCCCGCTGAGCTCTGTGAGCCACCGCCACCGCCGCTGCCGCTGCTCGTTCCGCCGGCGCTAGCTGGCGGGCCGTCGTCCGTGCCGCTGCATCCTGCGATCGCCAAACCCAGCCCTGCGAGCCCTGAGACCCAGCCAAGCGACTTCACGTTCATCATCTCGCGACTCCTGTGCCGAGAGGCTCGAGCCTCTTCGCCGTCGCAGTTGCACCCCGCCCGGCGATTGGTTCAGGAAACGACGTCGCGGCGTCGCGCGCGGGCGGCTGGAAGCGCAAACTTCAGGCGCACTGCAACCTTCCGGCAGGGACGAATCTCGAGCTGAGGCTCGCGGAGACGCGGCTCGGCTCAGTCTTTTCGGATCTCTTCGGCCACCTTCTTGTCGACCTTGTCGATGACCTTGCTCGTCTCGTCCGCGGCCTCCTTGGCGCCTTGCTCCACTTTGCGCCCTGTCTCCTTGAGGTCTTGCTTCACCTGCTCGGTGTCCACCTCCTTCACCTCCTCCTTGATGGCTTTGCCCGTGTCATCGCAGGCGAGCGAAAGCAAGCTGAGGCCAATACCGAGAGTCAGGGCGCGGGCGGGCGTGATCATGGCCGGCGTCAAGCAAGCGAGATGCCACCGCCAGACTCCGCGGGCTTCCGTTGCCGGTACCGCGTTCCGGGGCAGTTTTGCGCGAGACGCAGACATGTCACGCAGCACCTTGGGGCGCACGCGCTGGACGCGAAGGCGCTAAGCGCCTTTGCTCACCTCATGAACGAATCGCCGCGTTTGGTCGTGCACCACCTCGAGTACTCGCGCTCGCTGCGCGTGCTGTGGTTGCTCGAAGAGCTGAGCGTGCCGTACGAGATCCGGCGCTACGCGCGAGATCGCAATTTCCGCGCGCCGCCGGAGCTCAAGGCGGTGCATCCGCTCGGTCGCTCTCCGGTCGTGGAGGTGGACGGCCATGTGCTGGCCGAATCCGGCGCCATCATCGAGTACTTGGTGGAGCGCGAAGGCGGCAAGCTCCGCCCGACGGATTTGGAGCAGCTCCTTCGGTACCGCTTCTTCCTCCACTACGCCGAAGGCTCGGCGATGCCGCCACTACTGGTGCAGCTTTTGGTGGAGAAGATTCGCGCGCAGGCCGTCCCCTTCTTCATCAAGCCGATCACGCGCAAGGTAGCCGGTGGGCTGGAGGAGGGCTTCTCCGCGCCGGCGATCGCGACTCACTTTGGTTTCGTGGAGAGCGAGCTGGCGACGCGCCCCTACTTTGCGGGTCAGGACTTCACGGCGGCCGACATCCAGATGATCTACCCGGTGGAAGCCGCCTTGCTCCGCAGTGGGGGTGAGTGGCCGAGCCTCCGCGCCTGGCGTGACCGAGTGACGGCTCGTCCTGCTTTTCAGCGCGCGCAATCGAAGGGCGGAGCGGCCATGCCGCCGAAAACGTAGCGTCCCCGGCTGGCCGGCAATCCGCTACGATTCGAGCAATGACCCCCCGGCGGATCGCGCTCGTTGCTGCTGCGCTGCTGGCTACGGTGCTGCTCGGCTCGTGGCTTTATCGCTCGGACGAAGAGCTCGTTCGGGCCGCTGCCGACGCGATCGTGGAGGGAGCCAACCAGGGGCCTCTGGAGCTCACGCGCGCGCTCGAGGAGCACGCCACCGACCGCGTGACCATCACCGTCTCCGATTTACCGGAGCCATTGGTCGGGCGCGCAGCCATCGTGGCGGCGGCGAGTCGTACCGCGACGATGGGCCGCAAGCTGAGCTTCCGCCTGCAGCACGTCGAAGTATCCGTCGAAGGCGGTCATGCGCGCCTGAACGCCGAGCTCGTCGCGACGCTGCAGCTCGGCTTGCGAGGGTTCAGTAGCGCCCGCAGCGGCGTGGGACTGTTCGAAAAGCTCGACGGACGCTTTCGCTTGACCTCCGCGGAAGTCGGCGGCGAGCGCTGAGCTCGAGACATGAGCCGCTCAGCGGGTGGCGGCTCGGGTGCGCGCCGTTCACGCTAGGACCATGCCCGAAGGTCACACGCTTCATCGCTTGGCCCGCGACCTGAACAAGGACTTGATGGGGAAGACGCTGGAGGTCTCGTCACCCCAGGGGCGTTTCGTGGACGCCGCCTCGCTGGACGGCGCGAGCTTGCGGAGAGCCTTCGCGATCGGCAAGCACCTCTTTTTGGAGCTGGACCGCGCCCTCGTTCACGTTCACCTCGGTCTGTTCGGGAAGATGAAGCGCAAAAAGCTGGGTCTGCCGCCCCGAGCCAGCGCCAGGCTGCGCTTGGTGTCCAGCGAGAGCGCCTGGGAGCTAACTGGGCCGACGTGCTGTGAGTGTCAAACTCCGACCGCGTTCGAAGCGCTCAAAGCCCGTCTGGGCGCGGACCCCCTCGGGGACTCCGCGCGCCCCCGGGCGCTCGGTGAGCGGCTGCGGCGCTCGCGACGCCCGATCGGTGCGCTGCTGCTGGATCAAAGCTTCTTCGCGGGGATCGGCAACGTGTACCGGGCCGAGATCCTATTCCTCGCCAAGATCAACCCGGAGGCCCCGGGCAGCGCTTTGACGCCGGCCCACGTGAATCTGCTGTGGCGGCTCGCCAAAGAGCTGCTGAAGCGCGGGGAGGAGCACAATCGCATCGTTACCGTGAAGGGCGCGGGCGGGCGCGCCAAGCGCGCAGAAGCGCTCTACTGCTACAAGCGCAGCACTTGCCGAATCTGCGAGTCGACGATCGCTCGCAGCATGACTGGCGGCCGCGCCATGTTCCATTGTCCGGGGTGCCAACCTCTGCCCGCGTCGCCGCCAGCGGAAGCTGCCCCCCTCGCGGCCGCGCCGGTCACGGGGATTCGAAGGCGCCGAGGTCCGGAGCGGCGCCGGAGTACGGCAAGCCGACGTCCACCCCGGCGTCGATGAGAGCGCTGCCCGGCTCGAGTCGCAGGAACTCGCTGCTCGGCAGCGCTCCGTCCGCGCCGCGAGGGGCCGAACCGCTGGCGACGCTCAGGTCCTGAAAGTCCGCGCTCGTGACGGTGAGCTGCAGAGTCCACGAATTGTTTTGCTGGTCGGCGCTGCCAATGCTGCCCGCGGCGCCGACCGACACGTTGTTGCGAAGGTCGTGCTTTTGGCCCGCGTTGAGCGCGCCCCCCAGAGCGAAGTTCGTGGCGTTGTCGAACGCGGTCGAGTTGTAGATGGTGATGCCGCCGCTATTGTTGTTCTGGTCGAAGCCTTTGACGCGGTTGGCGAAGGCCGCGCACTGGTAAACGCGGTGATTGGCTTGCTGCGCGTTGCCGCCGAGCTTGAAGCCGTTGCCGTTGCCGTCGAAGCCTCCGTACTCCCACACGTCGATGCCGTTACGAAACGCGAAGCTCCGCTCGATGATCACCGTCTCGGGGCTCTCGTAGGCATCGAACCCGTCGTCCGAATTCTCCCACGCCCGGCAGCCGTAGAAGCGGTTGCCGGGCCCCTGGGTCTCCTTGGGGCCGAAGCCGTCCGCCATGCTGCCGAGCTTCTTGGGGTCGTAGTTGCGGTAGGCGTCGCAATTGATGACGCTCGTGTGCGCGCCGCCCTTGTTGATCTCGAGGCCGGTGTTGCGGTTGTCGTGGAAGGAGCAGTCCTCGAACGTGCTGTGTTGCCCGGTGACGTACACGCCCTGGTAGCCGGCGCGCGTGACGTCCACGCGGCACATCGACCAGTAGCTGCCGGAGACGAGGAAGCCGTAGGAGTCTTGAACCCACGCTTGCTCCGGAAAAGAAAAGTCGAACTCGGCGCGGCCGCCTTGCGCGATGATACGCAGGGGCTTCTCCGCGGTGCCCAACTGGGAGAGCACGAGCGTGTTCTTGACGCCCTCTACGTAGGGGACGCTGTATTTGCCGGGCTGGAGCAGGATCGTGTCGCCCGGCTCCGCTCGCGCGCGCGCGGTCGCAAAGTCCAGCGCGGTCGCGAACGACGCGCCATCGCCGTTTACGCTGCCGGTTGGCGTGACGTGCAGTTGCCTTCCGTCGCCCGGTACGCAAGCGGCCGAGCCCAGAGGACCGGGACCAGACCCTCCGGCGGCGCCGCCCTGCCCGCCGCCGGAGGTGTCCCCACCGGCGGTGCCCCCGCCGGCCGTCCCCCGACCGGCGACGCCTGGCTCGCCGCCGGCTCCCGAGCCGCCTGCAGTGGAGCCCGAGGTGCCCACCGCGGAGGCGCCGCTGGTCGCTCCGGCGCCTCCGCTGGTCCCAGCCTGCCCTCCCTGGGCGATCGCTGCGCCCGCGGCCGAGCTGCTTCCCGCCGTGACAGCGGAGGGCGAAGGCTCATTAGGGCCATTGTTTTGCGAAGAACAGCCGGAAAAGAGGGCCGCGATGCCGAGGACGGCGCCCGCCGCGGAGCGATTTTGGCGGGCCTTCAGGGGATTCATCCTCCCTTGATGCGTGCTCGCCCGAAATCGATCTCACATGGCTCAGTCCGAGCACGCCGCGCCCTCGAGGCCTTGCCGTTCCACTCCCACGCACTGGCCCGCCTGGCAGGTCGTACCCGCGATGCACTGAAGGAGCGCGGTGTCGCACGTCTGGCCGTCGTGGCGAAGGTTCACGCAAGCCTGCGTCGTGCAGGTCGCGTCCCGGCAGGCGCAGGTCATGCCCTCGGGGCAATTGCCTTGCTGGTCGCCGGACAGGCCTTGAAGGGTTTGGCAAGGAGCGCCGGGCTCGGCGCGCGGGATGCATCGCGTCGTATCGGGAGCGATCGCGGCGTTGTCGCACCAGCCGCCTTCCTCGCAGCCTCGCAAATAGCAAAGCTCTCCGAGCTTGGCGGGCACCAACATTTCACACTTGCCATTGGCGCCGCACGTGGCGCCCCGCACGCAGTACGCTCCATTGCTGCAGTCCTCGCCCGGTTTGCGCTGCGGTTGGCAGCGCATTTGCCCATCCGGCGCGGGAAAGCACAGCGACTCACCGTAACATTGCCCGTACCGCTGGCACACGGTGCCGTCCGGCAGATTGGAGGTGATCCCGGGCTGGCAACCTTCGCTCGAGCACTCGTAGCGATCGGGACAGGCCACCTTGCCGTCCGTGCACGTGTCGCCGGCCTTGCCGATTGGAATGCACGCCCCGCAGTCAGGGTGGGCCGGGTCTTCACCTGCGCCGCATCTGCGAGACGCGCACTGAGCGCCGGAGTAGCACGGCTCACCGAGCGCTCGCGTGCCGTTGAGGAGCCCGCATTCGGGCGAGAGCCCCTGGTTCATGAGCTCGCAGGGATGGTCGCGCCACTTCTGCGCGCAAGCGAGCACTCCCGCAACGTCCAGCCGTGAATCCTCGGCGAACAAGAAGTCCGGGCACCACACCAAGAACTCGGGGCAGGGGTCATCCTCCGCGGGGAAGCCCGAGCACTCGAGGTAGCGGCGGTTGCACTGCGCGTTCATGTACGCGGCGCAGGCCTGGTACTTCGTCACCTCGCTTTGCCCCGCGCTGCCGCCGCCTTGGCCACTGCTCCCGCCGCCCTGGGGAGCGCCGCCGGAGCCCGAGCTCCCGCTCTGCCCACTGCTGCCTGCGGTGCTGCCGCCACTCCCGCTCAGTGCTCCTCCGGAGCTGCTGCCGCCTTGCGGCGGAGAGGGAGCTTCGGCCGTGTTCCCGCACGCCGCTGTCCAGGCCAACCCGAGCGCTATCCCCGCTTGCCCCACGACCCGACCTACCCGCATGCGGCCGAGACTACCCGCGCGCGACGCGGATGTCAGAGAGCCGACGATTCAAGGGCGGGAATGTCGCTAAATCTGCGTAATTTCGCGAGGGCACGCCAGTTGCTAATCTGGAGCCATGCGAGCTGCGGTTTGGGTTTGGGGGATGAGTGGGCTGCTGACGGGGTGTTGGTACTTCGAGGACTGCCCGGACAACGTGGGCGGCATCAAAACCGGGCAGCGTCTGGAGACGACGATCGTCTCTCGGCTCGCGAAGCCGGGTGCTGCGGCCACTTGCGGGGACCTGGGCGATCTCCCACCTGGAGCGCGCGTCACGTGGCTAGCGAGCCTGGAGGGCTCCGCCGAGACCTGTGAGGATGAAGTGGACGTGGACGCGCGAAGTCTATCGAGCGCGGAGCTCTCGCTCCCCGACTTCCAAGGCGGGACCGCGTCCATCACCTTGCCTGGAGGCTGCTCGGGTGACTGGTCGCTCCAGATTGAAGCCTTGAAATCGGACGCGCCGCTGCTCGGCCCGGTAGACGCGACCGACCCGCAGTGGGTTCTGAGACGAACCTTCCGCGCATCCCCGGCCGCGGCGGCATGTCCGAGCGAGGTCCTGTCCCCGAGCGGCTGCAACGACCGTTTCATCGCCGAGACCCGCGTGCTCGAGCCCGAGTGAGCCGCTCACGCCGCATCGATGCTGGCCACGCCGCGCGTGAGGAAGCCGGCGAAGCGCGGCACCCCCTGCACGTAGTACTGCTCCGCGTCTTCGATCCTGAAGCCAGACTCGGTCAGCAGCTTTCGCGTATTGCGGTCCAGGTTGCAGCCGCCGAATAGAAGATTCTGCAAGCGATTGAGCCGGCGCTGCCAGCGCTGCACGCCGGCGTCGGGCGCCAAGCCGTGCTCGGCGAAGAGCAGCTTGCCTCCCGGCTTCAGCACGCGGCGCATCTGCTGAAGCGCCGCGTGCGGCTCCGGAATCGAGCACAAAGTAAAGGTCGAGACGACGCAGTCGAAGCTTTGGCTCGGCGCGTCGATGCTTTCGCCCGCGAGCCGTACGTACTCGACTGGAAACGACGCCTGGGCTATCCGCGGCCGCGCCAGCCGCGCGCTCTCTCCGGATGGATCGACCGCAACCAAGCGTTCGACGCTGCTCGGGTACCAAGGCAAGTTCCGACCGCTGCCAAAACCCACCTCCAGCACTCGGCCGCGGGCGCTGCTCAGGCACCTGCGGCGCTCGTCGTCCAAGGCCGGGAAGGCCATGGCAGAGTCGAGCAATCGGGGGAGCACCCAGCGTTCGTAAAGTCCCATGCGGGTAAGGTATAGAAGTCACGGAAGCTGCGACACGACTACGTCACGGTTGCTGACGTCGGACAGATCGCTACGGCCAGAATTCGCCTGACGCGCGTGGTTGCCTCGAGCGACGGCAACAACTCGCGGCGACTTCACTGGGTACGAATCGTGCTCGGCGCGTCGCCCATGCAACTGACTTGGAGCGGGCTCTTCGGGGGAATCGGCGGAATTGCGTCTAGCTTATGGCTCGTAGGCGCCTGCGGCACGCCCGCGAGCGAAGACGTCAGCGATGCCGAGTCGCTCGGCACGGCTCGGCAGCCGCTCTGCCTGCAGCAAGCACTGCCGCGCGTGGCCGCGTACGCTTCCAGCGCGGAAAGCGCTCGTTACCCCGCGAGCGCCGCCATCGACGGCAACCCGACCTCGCGCTGGTCCAGCGTGTATGCAGACCCGCAGTGGCTCGTCGTCGACTTGGGCGAGGTGCGCCACATCAGCCGCGTGGTGCTGCGCTGGGAGGCGGCCGCGAGCCGGCACTACGTGCTGGAGGTGTCGGACAGCGCAGACGGGCCGTGGACGCGGATTCACGAGGATGCGCTCGGCAATGGCGGTAACGACGCCATCAATGGGCTGGACGCGACGGGTCGGTACCTGCGCGTTCAATCGCTCGCGCGCACGACGACCTTCGGGGTCTCCTTGTTCGAGGTCGAAGCCTATGGGGACGCCGACCCGACGTGCTCGGCGGAGCCGCCCGAGCCATCGCTGCCGTGTCAGTCCGAAAAGCTCGTCGACCTGACCGCGACCGCTTCTTCGTCGGAGGGACCAAACTACCCGGCGAGCGAGGCGGTGGACGGCATCATTCAGAGCGGCTGCGGCGCCGCCAACCGTTGGTCGAGCGCCTTCAGTGATCCGCAATGGCTGCAAGTCGACCTCGGGGGAGCGGCGCACATCGACCGCGTGGTCTTGCACTGGGAATGCGCCGCGAGCGCCAACTACGAGGTTCAAGTCGCAAGCAATGCGGGGGGACCTTGGGCAACTGTTTACGCGGACGCGGCCGCCAATGGCGGGCGAGACGAGGTGACCGGCCTCAACGCTGCCGGCCGCTACGTGCGCGTGCTCTCTCGCGCGCGCCGCACTGCTTTCGGAAACTCGCTCTACGAAATCGAGGTCTTCGGTGACCGCAGCTACAATTGCGGGGCCGGCACGTGCGTCAACCCCGGCGCGGTCAACGCGACGAGCCTGACGCTGCATCGGCCGGACCTTGGCGCCCGCTTCGGCACGACCACGGCGCCGCGCGGCGCGGTGCGTATCGCGCAAAACCCGGTCTCGAAGAAGGTGTACGTGCTCCTCGGGGACGGCAGCTTGCGCGAGCTGAGCCTCACGACGCTGACCACCACGCCCGCGGTGGCGGCGACCACCATCCTCGGTCAACTGCCGACCGGCACCTTCTTGACGAGCGTGCAAGGCCTCGCGTTCGGACCCGAAGGCAACGCTTACCTGGTGGCGAACGAAGACCACGGCAGCACCAACGTCGGCCTGGTCCTGAAGGGTACCGCCAACCCCACCGCCAGTACGTGGAGCTGGTCGGTGCTTGCGCGGAGCGCGGAGTACCCGGACAGCAACTCCTCCTTCGATCATCACTGGAACGGCGTCGTGGTCAGCCCGGACGGCAAAGACGTGTACGTCGCCAGCGGGTCGCGCACCGACCACGGCGAGGTGCAAGACGCAGGAGGCGCTCATCCGGGCCTACGCGAGGTGCCGCTCACCTCGCGCATCTTCCGTTTACCGAGCTCCGGCGCCGGCATCTCGCTACCCAACGATGAGTCGGCGCTCGCAAGCTACGCGTTCGCGCGCGGCATCCGCAACACGTTCGAGCTCGTGTTCGCTCCCGACGGCAAGTTGCTCGGCGTGGATAACGGGCCCGACGCGGACTACAGCGAAGAGCTGAACTGGCTGCGCTCGGGCCGGCACTACGGCTTCCCCTGGCGGCTCGGCGCGGAAGACAACGCGATGCAGTTCCCCGGCTACGACCCTGCGGTGGACCGGCGGCTACGACCGGGCTACGCAGGCACGGCTTACTTCTACAATGATCCGGCGTTCCCGCCCAAGCCCGCGCAGCTCGTCGATCCGATCGCGAACCGCGGGCCCGACGCCGACTTGCTGCGCAACCCGCAGACCGGAGCAATCGAAGATGCCAGCGCGCTCGGGCGCACGCTGAGCACGTTCACCGGGCACCGCTCACCCCTCGGCGTGAGCTTCGACGTGGAGGGGCGCCTGTGCGGCTCCCTGCAGCGCGGCGGGTTGATGCTCAGCTTCGGCGCGGCCGTCGCCGCCACGCCCGCGAACGGCATGTTCCCGGACGCTGGTCGCGATCTCGTGGCGCTAGAGCTGCTGCCCGCCGGTGACAGCTTTCAAATCCGAACGACCAAGCTCGTCAGCGGCTTTGCCGGCCCTATCGACAGCCTGCTGATCGGTAGCAAGCTGTACGTGCTCGAGTATGGGGCCGCGAGCCGCGTCTACGAGATCTCGCTGCCCACGCCCCGTTAGTCGAGCCCCGGCAGCGCGCGAGGAAAGCGCGCTGCCGAGCCCGAGGGCTGATCTGCTACCAGTTGAAGTTGCGCACGAGCACGAGTGAGTCGCCGTCGCCGTCCATGTCGTCTTGCCAGGCGACGACGAAGCGGCCCTGATCGTCCAGCCCCGTAGCGGGCACGCGCTGTTGCCCGCTCGCGTCACTGTTTACGGTGAAATCCGCCCGGTGCTGGGCCGCGCCGTTCGTGAAGGAGCGCGCTAGGATTTGGTACGAGCCGTTTTCGTCCTGATCGTCCTCCCAGGCTACTGCGAACGCGCCATCGCCGCGGACCCCTACGCTCGGTGAGTACTGCTGCCCGTCTCCCACCGTGTTGGCGGCCGTCTCCGCGATGCGCTGCGCGCCCGTGATGGTGAAGCCCCGCAGGTAAGCTTGGTAGAAGCCGTTCCCGTCTTTGTCGTCCTCCCAGACGATCACGTGATCTCCATTGTTGGCCATGCCGATGGAAGGACGGGTGTGCTGACCCCCGCTGCTGGCGTTGACCGCCTTTTGCGCGAAGCGGCTGCCCGCGCTGCTGGTGAAGCCGCGATGGAAGATCTGGAAATTGCCGTCGTCGTCTTGATCGTCTTCCCAGGCCGCCACGAAGTCGCCATCGTCGTCCATGGCGAGGGCGGGGTTGAACTGCTCGCCGGCCGCCACGCTGTTCACGGTGAACGTGGCGATGCGCTGCACGCCCGCCGCCGTGAAGCCGCGCGCGAGGATCTGATAGTAGCCGTTGTCGTCCTGATCGTCTTCCCACGCGACCACGAAGTTGCCGTTCTTGTCGCACGCCACCGCGGGCCTAGACTGCGGGCCGGCGACGACGGTGTTGACGGTCAAGTCGTGGAACCGCTCCGTCCCGTTGGCGTTGAAGCCGCGCACCATCACCTCGGCCGCGCCGTCACTATCCTGGTCGTCCTCCCAGGCGACGACGAAGCGGCCGGCGTCGTCGATGGCCACGCTGGGGTGGCGCTGCTGGCCCGCGGCTGCGCTATTGACCGCAATTTGTGAGAAGAGCGCGTTGCCGTCCGGATCGAAGCCGCGCGCGTAAATCTGCCCGACCCCGTTGCCGTCGTTGTCGTCTTCCCACACGGTCACGAAGTTGCCGTTCGGGGCGACCGCGACCTTGGGGTCCAGGTGCTCTCCGGTGAGCTGCACGTTCGCCATGCGATCCTTGAACAAGAGGTCGCTCGTCTTGTACGCATAGGCCGGCAGGGTGCTCAGGTCGTACCCGATGCTGTAGTTGAGCTGGTTGTGCTTGGTCGCGGTGGGGTTCGTCGCCTGGTTGTAGGGGCGGTAGAGCGTCGCGCGGCAGCTGGCGAAGATCGCGCAATTTCCGTCCTCCACGCTGAGCGTCTCCACGCCGATCTGGTTCTGCCCGGGCTTGAACGTCAGCACGCGTAACCAGCCGTTGCCGAGGTTGCGGCCGGTACCGAGCACCGGCTCGTTCTGAAAGTCGTTCAAGATCTCGTGCACCAGGTTGCCGCTGTTGCCCGTCCGCTGTCGGTAAGACACGCCCTGAATGTGGCCGCTCACGGACATGAATACGTTGCTATGCCGCTGGATCAGCTCTTCCCAAAGATCCACGCCGTCCCGCCCCTCGAGGTCGTAGCCGTCCGCGCAGCCTTGGGCGTGCTCCGCGTTGGCATCCATGTGGCAGTGGGTGGCGACGATGACCCGGCGATCCGGGTGGTTTTTGATGACCTGGTTGGCCCACGTCACGACGTCCTTACGAGGCGTAAACTCGAGGCTCAGCACCATGAACTTCGCTCCGCCGGACTCGAAGTAGGTGTAGTTGTTCATGTTGGAGGAGTCGTAGGCGCCTCCATAAAACGAGTCTCCTTGGTACCGCGCTTGGCCGAAGAAGCTCGCATACAAGGACTCGCGCTTGTACGCCTGCGCGCTCGGATAAATGTCGTGGTTGCCGATCGTCATGCTGTACGGCGCGCCTGCCGCGTCCAGCAGCGAATGGGCGGCGCTGGCGACGTCGTACTCGGCGGTCACGTCGTGGTTCGTGATGTCCCCGAGGTGTACCGCGAACTTGATGTTGCGCGCGGCCCGGTTGCTCACGATCCACTGCATCTGGTGCTGGTAAACGCCGTACGACGAAAACTCGCTGTAGTTTTGCGTGTCCGGAATCAGCACGACCGAAAAATCTTGCGCGTCGGCGGGGCGAGCCGCGCAGCAGAGCAGCGCCGCGAAGGCACCCGCAATTAGCGAACGATGGCATCTTCTCATCACCTGAGACCTCTTTCCCGAGCTCGCGAGCGTCGAGCCGCTGGCGAACCCGCATCGCTAGAAGACCGAGGTGTCGAAACAATGCGCGCTCCGTAATTTTTGGGTTCGGTCCTCATTCGTCTCGCGCCCCCGTGTTTTGCGGTCTCGCCGTCATCCTGACGCGCGGCAAACGTCGCAAGGTCGTCACGGACCGCCATTAACGTCGCCGCCGATGGTGACTCGAGCGGCGGCTCCGGCGAGCGAATTCGAAGGATGGCAAGCGGGCGGGGCCGGTTTCTGGGCACGCCTGGGCGGACTCGCCAAGGACCCTTTCGTCCACTTTGCGGTGCTCGGCGCGCTGGTGTTCGCGGCGCACGGCGCGCTCTCGCGGCCTTCCTCGGTTCCGACGTTGGAGGTGTCGACGACCAGGCAGCGCGAGCTCGCGAAGCTGTTCGAACAGCGCCAAGGTCGACCGCCGACGCCAGAAGAGAAGCAACAGCTCATCAAGCGCCACGTCGAAGACGAGGTGCTGCTTCACGAAGGTGAGCGGCTCGGCTTGCTTCAGAACGACCCGATGTTGCGCGCGGAGCTCGTGGGCCGTACTCGCAGCTGGCTCCAGGGCGAGGTAACGGCCGAGCCGCCCTCGGAAGCCGAGCTGCTGCGGTACTACGAAGAGCACCGCGCCCTGTACACCCAGCCCGAAACCATCAGCTACCGGGAGTACTGGTTGAAGGCTGGGCCGGACGCGAAGGACGAAGCTCGGCGCCTGTCGCTCGCCCTGAAGCGTGGAGAGGATGGGCCGGAACTGACCGCCATCAACTACACGCAGCGCACGCTCGCGGAGCTGAGCGCGGTCCAAGACGCGGACCTGGCGCGACGTATCTGGGCTCTCCCGGTCGGAGTGTGGCGCGAGCTGCCCTCGAGCCGCGGCCTGCACGTCGTGCGGGTGGAAGAGCACCTGCCGGCCTCCGACCCGCCCTTTTCGCGGCTGCGCGAGAGAATTTTGGCCGAGTACCGCAAGGAGCAGACCGCGCGCTCTTTTAGCGCAGAGCTGAGCCGGCTGACCTCTGCGTGGCGCGTGCAGATTGCGGAGGAGCCTTGAAGCTCGCGCTCTTGCGCGCCGTCGTGTGCTTGGGGCTCGTCCTGTGCTCGGCGAGCGCCTACGGTCACACGGCGACGTTCAGCGTGCTGGTGCTCCGCGAGCGCGCGCCGGGCGAATTCATGACCAGCTGGGAGCAAACGCCCACCGTGCGAGACCCAAGCGCCGCGTACGACTTGCTTCGTCCGGTCTTTCCGGAGCATTGCCGCTTCACGCCGCCGCGGCTGGAATGTGGCGCTTCAGGGCTCTCCGGCGCAGTAGGTCTGGATGGCTTGGGAGAGCTGGGAACCGCGGGCGTGATCAAGATTCAATGGCGCACCGGCAAGACTCAGGTGCTCAGCCTCACCTCGACGGCGCCTCACGTGCGCGTCTCTGCCGAAGCCCAGCGAGGCACGACGCTCGCATCCGTGATGAGCTTCGTGGGCCTCGGTGTTTTGCACATCGGGCTCGGCTGGGATCACCTGCTGTTCGTGCTCGGTCTATCCTGGTTTGCCGAATCCTGGCGCGCTTTGCTCAAGACGATCACCGCTTTCACCGTGGCGCATAGCGTCACCCTCGTCGGCGCCAGCCTGGGCCTTTTCATGCTGCCCCAGGAGCCGGTCGAGGCCGTCATCGCGCTCAGTATTGCGTTTTTGGCGGTGGAGATGGTTCGCGAGGCGCGGGGCGGAGCGCCTAGCGTCACGCGGCGCCGGCCCTGGCTCGCGGCTTTCCTCTTCGGGCTCTTGCACGGCTTCGGCTTCGCGAGCGCGCTCTCCGAGCTTGCGCTGAGCAGGCAGGCCCTGCCGCTCGCGCTGCTGTGCTTCAACCTCGGGGTGGAGCTCGGCCAAGTGTTGTTCGTCGCGGCCCTGGTGTGCCTTCGGCCCGCGTGGCGCCAGGTCCGTCGCGCGCTCGGCCCCGGCGTGGAGGTCGCGGGAAAGTACGCGATTGGCACCACGGCCATGTTCTGGTTTTTCGACCGAGTGTCCGCCTTTTGGCCTTCCAGCTGAGACGCCTGGGGTAAAAAGCTGGACCGATGGCGCCCTCCAGCAAGCAGGCAAGCAAACCCTCCGCGGACAGCCACGAGCTGATTCGAGTCCAAGGCGCGCGTGAGAACAACTTGAAGGACGTGAGCGTGGAGCTGCCCAAGCGCCGGCTCACCGTGTTCACGGGCGTGTCCGGCTCGGGCAAATCCTCGCTCGTATTCGGCACCATCGCCGCGGAGTCACAGCGGCTGATCAACGAGACTTACAGCGCGTTCCTGCAGGGCATGATGCCCTCGCTCGGCCGCCCGGAGGTGGACGTGCTGGAGGGGCTCACCACCGCCATCATCGTCGACCAGGAGCGCATGGGGGCGAACGCGCGCTCGACGGTCGGCACCGCGACGGACGCGAACGCGATGCTCCGCGTGCTGTGGAGTCGCCTCGGCAAGCCGCACATCGGGGGCTCCAACGCGTTTTCGTTCAACGTCCCTTCGGTGAGCGGCGTCGGCCAGATCGCGATCGAGAAGGCGGGCGGCAAGAAGGTGGAAAAGCGCTCCTTCTCCGTGACCGGTGGCATGTGTCCGCGCTGCGAGGGCATGGGCTCGGTCAGCGACATCGACCTGACGCAGCTCTACGACGACAGCAAGTCCTTGAACCAGGGCGCGCTCACCATCCCAGGCTTTTCGATGGAGGGCTGGTACGGGCGCATCTTCAACGGCTGCGGCTTCTTCGACCCGGACAAGCCGATCAAAAAGTTCACGAAGAAGGAGCTCGCCGATTTGCTCTACAAGGAGCCAACGAAGCTCAAAATCGACGGCATCAACCTGACCTACACCGGCTTGATCCCGCAGATTCAAAAATCCTACCTCTCCAAGGACGTGGAGGCGATGCAGCCGCACATCCGCGCTTTCGTGGAGCGCGCGGTGACTTTCACGGCTTGCCCGGACTGCGCCGGCACGCGCCTGAGCGAGGCCGCCCGCTCCTCCAAGATCCAGAAGCTGAGCATTGCGGACGCCTGCGCAATGCAAATCAGCGACCTTGCCCAGTGGGTGAAGGCCTTGAAAGAGCCGTCGGTCGCGCCGCTCCTGGCGGCGCTCGGGCACACGCTGGACTCGTTCGTGGAGATTGGGCTCGGCTACCTGAGCCTGGACCGCGCTTCCGGCAGCTTGTCCGGCGGGGAGGCTCAGCGCACCAAGATGATCCGGCACCTGGGCTCAGCGCTGACGGACGTGACTTACGTCTTCGACGAGCCCAGCGCCGGCCTTCATCCGCACGACATCCAGCGCATGAACGAGCTTCTGCTGCGGCTCCGGGACAAGGGAAACACCGTGCTCGTGGTCGAGCACAAGCCCGAGGCCATCGAGATCGCGGACCACGTCGTGGATCTCGGTCCGGGCGCCGGCACCGCAGGCGGCCAAGTAATGTTCGAAGGCACGGTCGAGGGGCTGCGCGCGAGCGGCACGCTGACGGGGCGGCACCTGAGCGACCGCGCTGCGTTGAAGCCCCAGGTGCGCAAGCCTTCCGGCGTGCTGGAGGTACGAGGAGCCAGCTCGCACAACCTCAAGAAGGTGAACGTGGACATCCCGCTCGGCGTCTTGGTGGTGGTGACCGGCGTGGCTGGCTCCGGGAAAAGCTCGCTCATTCACGGTAGCGTCGCCAAGCGGGAAGGGGTGGTCACCGTGGATCAGAGCGCGATCCGCGGCTCACGGCGCAGCAACCCCGCGACGTATACGGATCTGCTCGAGCCGATCCGCAAGGCGTTCGCCAAACAGAATGGGGTGAAACCTGCGCTGTTCAGCGCCAATTCGGAGGGCGCCTGCCCCACCTGCAACGGCGCCGGAGTCATCTACACGGACTTGGGCATGATGGCCGGGGTCAGCTCCACTTGTGAGGACTGCGAAGGACGGCGCTTTCAAGCTTCCGTGCTCGAGTACCGGCTCGGGGGGCTGAACATCGCGGAGGTGCTGGACTTGCCGGTGGCAGACGCCGTCACCTTCTTCGGCGAAGGCAAGGCGCGCACGCCCGAGGCGCACGCCATCCTCCAGCGTTTGGCGGACGTTGGTCTCGGTTACGTTCGGCTCGGCCAGCCCCTACCAACGCTCTCGGGCGGGGAACGGCAACGGCTCAAGCTCGCCACGCACATGGGCGCCGAAGGCGGCGTGTACGTGCTGGACGAGCCGACCACCGGCCTGCACCTGGCGGATCTCGCCCAGCTGCTGGGCCTGCTGGACCGCCTGGTGGACTCCGGCAAATCGGTCATCGTCATCGAGCACCATCAAGCGGTGATGGCGCACGCGGATTGGATCATCGATCTGGGCCCCGGCGCGGGACACGACGGCGGGCGCGTCGTCTTCGAAGGCACTCCCGCGCAGCTGGTGAAGGCGAAGGCCACCCTGACCGGGCAGCACCTGGCCGCCTTCGTGAGGGGACGAACGCCCACAGCGACAAAGCCAGCTCGCAGCTAACTCATTGTAATGGTTGAAGTTATAATCATTTAGCTGTAATGCTAAATGATCTCGCGGACGTTGAGCCGTTTTGCTAAATAAGGGTTTCAGCTCGGAAAGGAACCCAACATGAGCGACCAGCACCAGCAGAGGCCCCGCGCGAATCCGGACGCACCGGTCACGAATATCGTCACGTACGTGCCCAAGAAGGGCAAAGAGGCGGAGCTGCTCGCGCTCGTGAAGAAGCACGAGCCGGCTTTGCGCAAGGTCGGGCTCGTCACGAGCGAGCCGTTCCAGTTGTGGAGGGCCTACGACATCCGTAAGCAGCGCGAGCAGTTCATCGAGCAGTTCGTGTGGAAGGACGGAAAGTCGAGTGATGTGGCGCACCAGACGCCTGAGGTCATGGCAGTGTGGGAGCCGATGGGTCCCGTGCTGGAGGAGCTGACGATCTGCGAGGTCGAGCCACTCTGACGTCCGAAGCGGAAGAGAAGCTCGCGGCGCTGGACGCCGTCGTCGCCGCGCTGGCGCACCCGGCGCGGCGACAGATCCTCTTGACGATTCATCTTCGCGGCTCGGCGACAGCCGGTGAGGTCGCCGGTCGCTTCGCCCACAAGTGGCCCACGACGACTCGGCACCTGCGCGTGCTGGAAGACGCGGGGCTGCTGCAGCACGAAAAGCGCGGGCGAACCCGGGTGTACACGGTAGACAGAGCTCGCCTCGAGCTCGTTCGCGAGTGGCTCGGCTGGTTCGACGAACCGCTACCTCGAGCTCCTCAGGGGCCGCTGGCGGCGCCCCGCCAGGTGATGCCAAAGTAGATCAAGGAACCCGCGGTGACCGCGGCCACGCCGACGATCACCCAGACCGCGAGGAGCCGCCGCCAGCCTGGAGGTATCGAGGTCAAGAGGCGCTGCCGCTCGGCCGCGGCGATGGCGGCGACCAACGCTACCGCCGGCAAGAGCAGATTCCAGCCCGTCCACGAGGCGCCCACCGGTTTCAGCTCCGGGCGCGCCAAGAGCCGCACCAAGAAGTCGTCCACCACGTGAAAGGCGAGCACGAGCAGGCCGTAGCTGAGCGCGCCCGCCAGCGCCGCGGCCCGCACCTGACCGAGCAGCGAGAGCACGCGTGAGCTACTTTGCCAGATCTTGCGCCGCACATAGACGAAGCCGAGCAGCGCCGGAGTCAGCGAAGTGCCCACGATCGCCAGCGTGATCAGCGCAAGCTCGAGCCGCCCGAATCTGCGGCCCATCGCGAGCTCCACCCCGCTGATCGCGATGCTGGCCGCGCTCATGGCGAGGGCGGTCGCGGCGAGCATGGCGAGGAGCAGCCGCGGACGCGCGCTGTGGACGTCCCCCTCCGACACGGACGCGAGCTCGGTGCGGCGCGCGCTGGGCGCGGGAGGCAGCGCGGCTGCGGGCTGAATGGATTCACTGAAGGCGTGGGCGCTCGGGAGCGCGTCGAGCGCGCGCTCGAAGGCCGCCATGTCGGGGTAGCGCTGCTCCGGGTCCTTCGCCATCGCCCGCTCGATCACGAGCTCCACGTGCGGGGGGATGGTCGGCACGAGCGAGCGCGGGCGCGGCGGCTCCGAGCTGAGCAGCGCCAGGATGGTGGACTGCGGCGAATCCTCCTGAAACGGGGCCCGCCCGGTGAGCACCGCGTAAAGAATGGCTCCCAGGCCGTACACATCCGCCCGATGGTCCACGCGCTGACCACGCGCCTGCTCGGGCGCCATGTAGGAAGGCGTGCCCATGATGAACCCGGTCTTGGTCAGGTTCTGGCTCTCGCCGCCTTGGTGAAACCGCGAGAGGCCGAAGTCCAAAATCTTCGCGAACAAGCGCGGGGGCGCGCCCTTGGCGAAGTCACCGACCAAAAACACGTTCGGCGGCTTCAAGTCACGGTGAATGACGCCGCGAGCGTGCGCGGCCGCGAGCCCGCGACAGAGCTGGCGGGTGACGGAGAGGGCGTCCGGCACGTCCAACCGCTGCACCTCCTTGAGGTGGTCTGCGAGATCCACGCCTTCCAGGTACTCGCACACCAAGTAGGGCATGCCTCGCGGCGTCGTATCGATGTCCAGCACGCTCACCACGTTGGGGTGGGAGATGGCGGCGGCGGCCTCTGCTTCGCGCTGAAAGCGAGCCCGCACCTGCTCGCTGCTCGCGAGCTCTGGATGCAGCACCTTGATCGCGACGCGCTTTTGCGCGATGCGGGTGTGCCTCGCAAGAAAGACGAGCCCCATGCCGCCTTCGCCCAGCAAACGCTCGACGACGTAGGTGCTGTTCAGCGTGGCGCCGACGAGGTCCTTACCGGACTCCGGCGTATCCGCGCCCGACCAAGACTGCAGAATGTCCCCCGTGCTGAGGAGCTGGGTGTCATCGGTACTCGGCATGCGTCGAACGAGGTTTCCGGAGCTTAGCCGATACCGCGCCGCGGTCGGTGGTCAGGGCCTCGGTTTTCCCGCAATGGTGAGCTTACGGGGCAGGAAAGCACCCAAATGCGCACAGCCGGTATCCCCCGATCAGGGGAATGTTTCGGCGGAGGCGGCGCCCCCATGCTCGAGACATGGACGAGCAACGAAGTGAAGAGGTTCTTTCATTCTGGCTGAGCACCCCCGCGACCACCGCGGAGGCTCTAATGTCGAAATTTCGCCGCTGGTATCAAGGCGGGCCGGAGCTCGATCGAGAGATCGACGCGCGCTTCGGAGGAGTGCTCGAGACCGCGCTGGCCGGTGGCCTCCATGATTGGACGAACGCGCTCAGCGGCCAGCTCGCGCTGGTGATCGTGCTGGACCAATTCACGCGCAACTCGTACCGCGGTACGCCGCGCGCTTACGCAGGCGACTCTCGCGCGCTGTCGCTCTCGCTCGGTATGATCGAGCGCGGGGCGCTCTCGTCGCTGGATTCGGAGGCGCAGCTGTTCGTGATGATGCCGCTGATTCACGCGGAGGACGCGGCGATGCAGGCGCGCGCGGTCGAGCTCGCGGAGCGGCTCGTTTCCACCGAGCCCCGCGAAGAGCTGCGAGCGGCGTGGGCGAGCGGAGCGCAGCGCGCTCGGCACTACCAGAGCGTCATCGCGCGGTTCGGCCGCTTTCCGCACCGTAACGCGATCTTGGGTCGTCGCTCCACGACCGAGGAGCTCACCTTTTTGGAAGGCGAGACCACCGTGAAAAGCCCGCTAGCGTAGCGACCAGAGCCGCCCACAATACCAGACAGCCCCTCCAGACTTTGCGTCTCGCAAGGGCGTGAGCATTTGGCTATCCTCCTTCGTCTATCTCGAGCGAGGAGGTTCCTATGAGGGTGCGAGCTTCATCTGTCTTGCTGCTGGGCGCTTGGCTGTGCGGAGTCGTCGGCTGTAGCGACGACTCCGAGGCGAGCAACAAAGACGAGTTCATCTCGCGGCTTTGCGTCGAGTACATGAGCTGCTGCAAAGCCGCGGGCCGGCCGTCGGACGGCGCGCAGTGCCGCGCCTTTTTCGGTGCGTTCGCCCCTACGGGCGCCTACGACCCGGCCGCGGCGGAAGCGTGCTTGAGCGAGGTGCGCGCGCTGGAGGACCATTGCGACACCAGCTCCACGAGCTCGCCCAGCTGCGGCAAGGTGTTCTCCTCGGGCGGGACCAAGAAGCCGGGCGAACCATGTGAGAACAACACGGACTGCGCGGCTCCGGAGTCAGGCGAGGTGCAGTGCGAGAGCGATTTCGTGGAGGGCGCTACCGTCACGCAGTGTCAGGTTCGGCTGCCTGGCACGGAAGGCAGCATGCCCTGCCTCGGTACCCGCGACGGCAACGTGACCATCTACTCGGGCGTGAACGGGTCTCCTTCGACCGGTTACATCTGCGACAAGGCGAAAGGCCTCGCGTGCAACGGCCAGACGGGCGCCTGCGAGCGCTTGGCAGCGGTCGGCGAGCCGTGCTCGGGGGGCAGCAGCCAATGCGTGCAGGCGGCCTACTGCGACCTGGCGACCAGGCTATGCCAGGCGCGGCTCGAGCTCGGCGCGGCGTGCACCTCGGACGACCAATGCCCGGAGTCCTCGTATTGCGATAGGGGCAGCCAAGTCTGCGAGGCGCACCACGCCCCCGGCGAGGCCTGCACGACCGACAATCAGTGCGCCGCCGACGACTGCACGAACGAAAAGTGCGGCGCGGGCAACGACATCACCGTCACGTTCCTGTGCGGCAACTAACGGCCTCGCTCCCGTAGCGCGCTGAATCTCCAAAACCACGGCGCATTTCGCCGCACCGAGGTCATCTCGCCGGTCGGTCGTATCCGCCGCGTGCGCGTTGCCGCAAAAGGTAGGCGATGGTGGTCGGGCACGGCAGTTGCGTACGTTTGGCGACATGCCCGCAATCTCCCGCGCGATGCTGCTCGGAGCGCTGACGAGCGCGGGTTGCGGCGCCGCGGAAGGCAGCGCCGCGCTGTCCGCGCCGGGGCCAGGGTCGAGCGAGCGTGACCCCGCGGAGCTGGCTCGCGCCCCGCAGGTCGCGCAGGGAGACCGAAGCGCGACTTCGTGCCCGGCGTCCCTGCTGCACGGCGAGCAGCAGCGCGAGGCTCGAGCTTCGCGCTTCGTGTACGCCGCCAATCAGAACTCACACGACGTGTCGGCGTACTCGGTCGAGCCCTCGGGCGCTCTGACTGCATTGGGCGCGCCCGTGCGCGTGGGCCAATACCCCCAGAACCTGGCCCTCCTCCCGAACGGAAAGACCCTTTTCGTCGCCAACCGCGGCAGCGGCACCGTCTCAATCTTGAGCGTGGACGAGACGAGCGGTCGGCTCCGCGCTCACGGACCCGAGGTTGCGGACGCTGGCTCTTCGCCGGTCGCGATCGCCGTGCACCCCAGCGGTCGCCTGGTGTTCGTAGGCAGCGACGACTCGAGCTTCGGCGCGAAAAACACCGTGACTGCGTACGCGGTCGCAGCGGGCGGAAGCTTGACTCGCGTCTCCGCTGGCGAGACGAACAGCGTGGGTCTGCTCGCCATGACCTTGGACGCTTCGGGCAAGTTCCTCTACACCGCCAACGCGCTCGGTGACAGCGTGACCGCCTTTCATGTGGACCCCTGCCGCGGCGCGCTGGAGCCGCTCGGGCAGTTTGCCACCGCCGAATTTCCTGTCGCGCTCAGCGTCGGTCACTCGGGTGAGCTCTTGTACGTGGCGTCCAGCGGCGGTGAGCCGGCGGTGCAAACGTTCGCCATCGAGGCGGAGACCGGCGTGCTTCGGCTCGTCCAGACCTTGAAGACCGCGTTACCGGCTTGGTCGCTGCGCGCCATGCGGCTCGACGCAGCGGGCGAGTCGTTGGTCGTGCTGTCGCTCGGTGGGCGAGGCTCCGCGTTCATCTCTTCTTTCCCCCTGAACGCGAACACTGGCGCCCCCACCCGCGGGCTCGTCTCCCCGCTCGCCGCCGGTGACAACGCGTCCGAAATCGCGCTCGGGCCCGCCGGGCGCTTTGCCTACGTCGGCAACTTCGGCTCCAACGACGTCGCCGCCTACGCGCTAGACGCAGCCCACGGCGCGGTGAAGCACCTCGGCTCGGTTGCCGCTGGCACCGCCCCCAGCGCGCTGGCGATCGCGACCGGTCCGCGCCTCGCGGGCTCTCCTACCGCCGCCCTTCAATAGGGGCTGCCGCTCCGCGCTCCTCCTGGCACAAGGGTTCTGGGCGGTCCTCGGTACAACTGTCACTCGCGCCTCGTGTGTTACCGTCCGCGCCCGTGGAGCGGTCGTGGCGCAGGGCCAGGAGTTGGTGGAAAGCGGCGCCGGTGGCGCTAGCACGACCGGAAAAAGCGCCCCCGACTGAGCTCAGTCTTCGACCGGGATGTCGAAGTGGTAGACGTCCTCGCGGGTGCCGAGCTTCGTATAAAGCGCGACCGCAGGTGCGTCGGGCGGATCGGCCTGAACGTAGACCACGTACGCGCCGCGCTGCCGCCCGATGGCGCGGAGCTCGTTGATGAGCGCGCTCGCGATGCCCTCCCGCCGGTGCGCCTCCAACACCGCCAAGTCGTAGATGTAAATCTCGCTCCGCTCTTGTTCGAATTTACGGAGCTGGTAGGCCGCCAAGCCGCCTACCACCTCGTCGCCCTTGAGCGCGACCAGCGCGATGAACGTGGGGCTCGCGAGCAGCTCGTTCAGGTAGGCCGGGCTCGGGCGCCGCGAGCTGTAAGTCTCCGGATCTTCGAACGCTTGGTCGAAAGCGGCCAGGAGACCATGGGTGAGGGAGACGTCCCCGGTTTGCAGCTGCTGGATCCGGTAGGTCATGCGCGCGCTCTACGGCGGGGAGGCCGTACCGGTCACACCTCGCCCGTCGATTGCTAACATCCAGTGCGCTCGCCGCTCCTACGCGACGTTTGCAAAGGACATTTCCTCACGGAGGGCGCTTCGGTTAAGGTGCGCGTATGGGAGAGGTGGTGGGCGAGCGGGTGCTGAGCGCGGGCGACGAAGCGCAGCTGTTCGCATTTTTGGAGCCTCACTTGGACTCCAGCCTGTTCTTGATCTCGAACGCGGAGAAGGCCGGGCTCGTGGACCATGGGGAGCCGCTGCAAGGCACGTACGTGGCGAGCTTCGATAGCCGCGGCCGGATGACCGCGGTCGCCGCCCACTTCTGGAACGGCAACGTCATGCTTCAAGGGGACGCCGGTCTCGAGCAAGCCGCGCGCCGCGCCTGTGAGGTCTCGGGGCGGAACATACGAGGCTTCATCGGACCTTGGGCGCTAGTTTGCCGGGCGCGCCAAGCCTTCGGCCTCGCGGACGAGCCTGCGTCCCACGACGGTCAGGAGGCACTGTACGCGCTCGCGCTCGAGGAACTTCAGCTCCCGTCGAGTCTCCAGCGGGGCGATGCCGTGCTGCGCCCTCCGACCGAAGCCGAAGTGCGCGAGGTGCTCGGCGGGTGGCGCGCCGACTACCACGTGGAATGCCTCGGAGCCGAGCGCAAGACGGATCTCGTCGAGCGGGCGCTCCAAGAAACGCAGCGCTGGGTCGCGGTCGGCACCCTGTGGGTGCTCACGGTCGCCGGCGAGCTGGTAGCAATGACCGGCTTCAATTCGGAGACGCGCGGCAACGTGCAAGTGGGCGGCGTGTTCACTCCGCCCGCGCTTCGCGGCCGCGGCTACGCGCGCGCGGCCGTCGCAGCGTCGCTACAGCTCGCCCGCGCCGAACGCGGCGCCGTGCGCTCCATCCTCTTCACGTCCAAAACCAATACGCCGGCTCGACGCGCGTACGAGTCCCTCGGCTACCGCGTCGTCGGCGACTTCGGCCTCGTGCTATTCTGATCGCGCCCTAGCGTAGCGAGGGAGACCCTGTCGCTCACGTCGAGCACCGCGACGCGACGGGCACCGAACAGCACGTCGTAGGCGCCGCGCCGGCATCACCCTCGGAGGTGATGCCACGAAACCACGGCGGTTTCCTGCAGTTACGTGCGCCCCGGGCGCCCGCTCGGTTCTCGGTACTTGAAAATGATATTCATTTGCAATAGACGTGGGCTCCTCACGTGCCGTTGCTCACGCTCTTCGCTTTGCCGTCTCGGGCGGCCCGCCATTTGGCCCGCGCCGCGGCAGCTTGCGCGCTGCTGGCGGCGCTGTTGCTGCCCCGCGGCGGCGCGTACGCGCAGGTGCCCGTCACTCGGCCGAGCGAGGTGGAGCCCGTCACGGCGCCGAAGTTGCTGGAGTCTCCTGCGCCGAGCTTTCCCGAGGCGGGTCGCGCCGCTGGGGTGACACGGCAGGAGGTCGTGCTGCGCGTCATGGTGGATGAGCACGGCGTGGTGACGACCGCCGAGCCAACGGAGCCGGTGGGCCACGGCTTCTACGAGGCGGCGATCGAAGCCGCGCAGAGCTACCGCTTTTCACCCGCGATGCGCGGAGAGGCGCCGATCTCGGCGCGCATCCTCGTGAGCGTGGTGTTCGAGCTGCCGCCACCGCCACCGCCACCGCCATCGCCACCGCCACCGCCGAATGAGCCTGCAGCCCCAGCCGCAGCTCCGGCCGCCGCGCCCCCGTCGGCTGCGGTCGAGATCACGGTGCAAGGGCAATCGGAAGCGGAGCGAGCGCGCCGGTCCTCGGACGCGGTGCACGTGGTCGAGACGGAGGCGGCGCAGCGCCAGTCGGCGGACTTGGGTGAGGTGCTGGCGCGCACTCAAGGGGTTGGAGTGCAGCGCTCCGGCGGCTTGGGGTCGGACGTGCGCTTCTCTCTCAACGGCTTGACCGACGACCAGATTCGCTTCTTCCTCGACGGGCTTCCGCTGGACGTCGCGGGCTACCCGTTCGGTATCGCAAACGTTCCGGTCAACCTCGTGGAGCGGGTGGAGATCTACCGAGGCGTCGTGCCGATACGCTTTGGCGGCGACGCGCTGGGCGGCGCAGTCAACCTGGTGAGCGATCGCGACGTCCGCGGCACCCACGGCTCGGCGTCGCTTCAGGTAGGCTCCTTCGGTACGTACCGCGCGACGCTCGGCGCTCGGCACCTGCACGAGCCTAGCGGCTGGTTCACGCGTGTGAACGCGTTCGTGGATCGCGCCAAGAACGATTACCCCATGGACGTAGGGGTGCCGGACGCGAAGGGGCGCGAGGTGCCCGCGCGCGTCTACCGGTTTCACGACGCCTACGCGGCCGAAGGCGCCAACGTGGAGACGGGGCTCGTGAACAAGCGCTGGGCGCGGCGCCTGCTCCTGCGCGCTTTCTTCACGCGCTACGAAAAAGAGATCCAGCACAACTTGATGATGACGTTCAACCCGTACGGGGACGTCGAGCTGGCGGAAGCGGTGGCAGGCGCCTCGCTGCGTTACGAAAATACCTTCGCGCGGCGCGTGGCCGTCAAAGCGCTCGCCGGCTACTCCTACTCGGCGACTGTCTACGAGGACCTCGGTCGGTGCGTGTACGACTGGTTCGGGCAGTGCATCCGCGAGCGGGCACAGCCCGGGGAGCGTCGGGGCCGCCCGGAGGACCAGCTCTACCGAGAGCACGCGGGGTTCGTTCGTCTCAACGCCGACTGGCGAGTGCTGGCGGGCCACACCTTGACCTTCTCCAGCGCACCCACCCTCAACGCCCGCTCCGGCGACGAGCGTCGGCAGGCCAACGCCGAGGCGCGCGATCCGCTCTCGGCCGAGCGCCGGCTCATGACCTGGGTGTCAGGCCTCGAGTACCGGGCGGAGCTCTTCCAGAACCGGCTGGAGAACGCAGCGTTCGTCAAAGACTACCTGCAGCTGCTGCGTTCCGAGGACCCGCTGGCCAGCGGTTCGTTCCGGCGGCTCGATAGGTCCACCCATCGCCTCGGCTTTGGAGACTCGCTGCGATACACGCTCGCGGAGTGGGTCTACGCCAAAGCTTCCTACGAGTGGGCGACGCGCCTGCCGAATCCGGACGAGGTCTTCGGTAACGCGTTCCCGGTGCGGCCCAATCTCGAGCTGCAGCCGGAGGTGAGCCACAACGTGAACCTGGGCCTCACGCTGAGCGGCGAGGTCGCGCCCCTCGGCAAGCTGCGCGGGGACGTGAACGGGTTCGTGCGCAGCGCGGCTCGACTGATCGTGCTCGTTGGCGACGACGAGATGGCAACTTACCAAAACGTGTACAGCGCACGCTCGCGAGGCGTGGAGCTGGCAGGCGGCTGGACGTCACCTGGGGATTACCTTTGGCTGGACGGCAACGTCACCTGGGTGGACTTCCGCAACACCTCGACCCAGGGCGCGTTTGCCGCCAACGAAGGTGACCGGATCCCCAATCGACCGTACCTGTTCGGCACCGGCTCCGCGCGGCTTCAAATGAGCCACGTCGCGGCGCCGACCGACGAGCTCTCTCTGACTTGGACGAGCCGTTACGTGCACGAATTCTTCCGCGGCTGGGAAGGGCTCGGCACGAGCAAGCTCACCGTGCCCGCGCAGCTCGTGCACTCCGCCGTGCTCACGTACCTGGTGCGCGGCGAGCCGACGCAGCTGAGCTTCAGCGGGGAAGCTCAGAACGTGACCAACGCGGACGCGTTCGATGTGTTCGGCGTCCCGAGGCCGGGGCGCGCGTTCTATTTCAAAGCGACGGCTTCGCTTTGACGGACATGAAGGAAGCGACAAGCGACATGATCAACACGAGAAAACTCACTGGGCTGTCGGCGGTGCTGCTCTGCGGCGCGCTCCAAGCGGGGTGCAGCGAGGACGCTGACCGCGGCGGCCGCCAAGCCGCCGAAGGGCCGCTTTTTGCGGTGCCGACGCAGGTTTACGGCGCGGACTTTGCGACCTCCACCAGCTACGTTGCGTTCGTACCGTCGCTGGATGTGGAGCGCATCCAGCTCGACGACGCGCGCGAGCTGAACGAGCGTGGCACCGTCGCCAAGCTGGGCGACTATTTTTTCATGGCGAGCTCGTCCAAGCCGGTCGTGGACCGCTTCGAGCTTCAGGCGGATGGCTCGCTCGCGCCTGCGGGCAGTCTCAATTTCTCGAACTACGGCTTGCCAGAGTACTTCACGCTGGACGCTTGGGGCGGCGTGCTGGTGGACGCCGAGCGCGCCTACGTCTTCAACGCCGCGGACGGCAGCCACGTGGCCTGGAACCCGACCACCCTGGAGATCACCGGCACGATCGAGGGGCCGGGCGTGGTGAAGGAAGGCTACAACCTCGAGAGCATCGCGGTGGTGCGCGGGGACCGCATGTACCGCGTCTTCACGCTCTTGAACTACGAAACGTGGGAGTTTTTGCCGTCCCCACAGTATCTCGCGGTCTACGACTTGAAGACGGACGAGCTCATCGACCTCGTCGAGGATTCGCGCTGCCCGCAGCTGTACAGCCGCCCCTTCGTGGACGAGCAGGGCGACATCTATTTCAGCGGTTGGGTGTGGACCCCCGGCCTGACCCTGACCGGCGACTACCCCGCGAGCTGCTCGCTTCGCATCAAGGCGGGTGAGGACACGTTCGATCCCGATTGGCAGCTCGATTTCGCGGCCGACATCACCGAAGGTCGCGAGGCAGCGGTCATGCGCCCGCTGGGTGACGGCAAGGTGCTGCTGGACGTATTCCACGATGAGCGCGTCACCATCGACGAAGCGACCGATCCCCAGGAGCTCTCCAACACGCCCAACTGGCGCCTGTGGATGGTAGATCTGAAAACCAAGCAGGGCGCGCCCATCGATTCGCTGGGCTTCAAGGCGGGTGGGTACAGTGACGTCCAGGTGGACGGCCGCAACTTCTTGATGGTCCCGAACGAGGACTATTCGGAGACGACCGCTTACGAGCTGGCGGACGGCGAGGCCCGCGCGGGCTTCGCGATCCAGGGCAGCGTGGACCAGATCCTCAAGCTCCGCTGACGAGTGGGCGGTCGCATGAGCCGTGGCGGCGTGCCACGGCTCGCGCCCACCGCGGGCGACCGAGTTAGACATTGGACAACAAGGCCGTTTCGCGACGCCCGGGTTGCGCGCGGCCTCGCTCGGTCGCATCTATGACCGAGCTTTGGAGTTGCGGAAGAAGCTCAGCATCCTGGCGGACGCCGCCAAGTACGATGCATCGTGCGCGAGCAGCGGGTCCAAGCGCGCGACGCCCGAGCAAGGCATCGGCAACACGAACGGGATGGGCATCTGCCACAGCTACACGCCGGATGGTCGCTGCGTGTCGTTGCTGAAGATCCTGCTGACCAACAGCTGCAGCTACGACTGTCAGTACTGCGTCAACCGTAGCTCCAGCGACGTGCCGCGCGCCCGCTTCACGCCGGAGGAGGTGGCGACGCTGACGCTCGACTTCTATCGGCGCAATTACATAGAAGGGCTGTTCCTCAGCTCCGGCGTGCTCAAGTCACCGGACGAGACGATGCAGCAGCTGATCGAGGTCGCTCGGCTGCTGCGGGAGGAGCACCGCTTTGGCGGCTACATCCACCTGAAGGCGGCTCCAGGAGTGAGCGCGGAGCTGCTGGACCGGGCCGGCACGCTGGCGGACCGCGTCAGCGTGAACGTGGAGCTGCCCACGGTCCGTGACCTCGAGACCTTGGCTCCGGAAAAGCAGATGCCGCAAATCGAAAGCTCGATGAGCGCGCTCCGTGAGTCGCAGCTGGCGCGCGCGGACGAGCCCACGCGCTTCTTGCCAGCCGGCCAGAGCACCCAGATGGTCATCGGCGCGACCCCCGCGACAGACGCGGAGATCTTGCGCACGGCGGACCACCTTTACACGTCGTACAAGCTGCGGCGCGTTTACTACTCGGGCTACAGCCCCATTCCGCGGGCGGACGCCCGGCTGCCGGCGGTACGAGCGCCCCTGCTGCGGGAGCACCGCCTCTATCAAGCGGATTGGCTGATTCGCCACTACGGCTTTCGCCCTCAGGAGCTGACCGAGGGCAATCTGGAGCTGCATCGCGACCCGAAGCTCGCCTGGGCGCTAGCGCACCGCGAGTTCTTCCCGGTGGACTTGAACCGGGCACCCCGTGAGGCGCTGCTACGCATCCCAGGTCTCGGTGTGCGCAACGTGGACCGGGTGCTCGCGCTGCGGCGGCATCGCGCGGTGCGGTTGGACGACTTGAAGCGACTGCGGGCCGCGGTGGAGCGGCTAGCACCATTCGTGCTCACGGCGGACGCCGAGCAAGCGCGGCAGCCCTTGCGACGCCTGGATTCGCTGACCTTGGCGGAGCCGCCGGCGCAGCTGAATCTATTCGACGTGGCCAAGAGCGCTCACGGTGGCGAGCTTTGATTCGAGCTCGCCCCGGGCCGGGGCTGGAGGGGTTTCGCACCGCCGCTCGTCCTCTATTGCAGCAGAGTATCCCTCCCGAGCAGGTCGTTTGGCAGCCGCCCGGTGCGCAAGCGGAGTTGTTCGGTGAGGAGCCGACCCGCCCGAATGCCAGCCCGCACCCCGGACCGCCCGTACCGCGAGCGTTCTTCGAGCACGCCCAGCAGGCGGTCTACCACCGCAGTCCCCAGCGCTACGACGCGCTGTATCGCCTGCTCTATCGCCTCGTGAGCGGTGAGCCGGAGCTGCTGGAGGTGGCGAGCGATCCGGACGTCAGCCGGGTGCGCGCGCTGTCGCAAGCGGTGCGGAGGGACGTGCACAAGACCCACGCGTTCGTCCGCTTTCGGCGCGTGCTCAGCGAAGAGGGAGAGCGCTTCGTGGCCTGGCACCGGCCGGACAATCCTATTTTGCAGCTCGCGGCCCCGTTCTTTCGCGAACGGTTTCCGAACATGTGCTGGTCGATCCTCACGCCGGACGAGTCTTGCTATTGGGACGGCGAGGCGCTCGTTTATGGCCCCGGCGCGCCGCGCAGCGCTGCTCCGGAGAGTGACGAGCTGGAGGAGCTGTTTCTCGCGTACTACCGCTCCATCTTCAACCCCGCGCGGCTCAACCTGCCGGTCATGCAGGGCGAAATGCCAGCCAAGCACTGGTCCACGTTGCCGGAGGCGCGCGTCATTCACGAGCTGGCTCGAGCCTCCCCGGAGCGCGTGCGGGAGATGCTGGAGCGGCCACGGAGCGCCGCTCAGGAGTTTCTGCCGGAAGGTGAAACCTTGCCCGCGCTCGTGAGCGCTGCCAAATCTTGCACCGCGTGCCCGCTTCACGAGCCGGCGACTCAAGTCGTCTTCGGGGAAGGGCCTGGCGGCGCCGAGCTCATGTTGGTCGGCGAGCAACCCGGCGACCAAGAAGACCGGCAAGGGCGCCCCTTCGTGGGTCCGGCCGGGAAGGTGCTGAACGACGCGCTCGCGGCCGCCGGCATCGACCGCAGCGCCGTGTACCTCACGAACGCGGTCAAACACTTCAAGTTCGAGCCCCGCGGCAAGCGCCGGCTCCATCAACGCCCGCGCGTCGGCGAGGTCATTGCATGCCGCGCGTGGCTGGACGCAGAGCTTCGCGTCGTCAAGCCGCGGGTCATCGTGTGCTTGGGCAACACGGCTGCCCAGAGCTTCGTGGGCAGCCGCTTCAGCCTGCAACGCTACCGCGGGCGCGCCTTTCGACAGCCCTGGGCCGAAGCGTGGCTCGCCACGTACCACCCTGCCGCGATTTTGCGCGCGCCCACCGCCGACGCGCGCGCGGAGGCGTTCGAGGCGCTCGTGGCCGACCTGCGCGCGGCGCGAGCGCTCCTCGCTGGCGAGCTCACGCTGCCGACCGAGCCGCTCGATGCGCCCTGACCGCGTCGTTCACCCGCGCCCGGCCAGCACGTAGGCTACCGCCGCTCCCGCCGCCAAGATCACGAGCAGCAGAGCGACGAGCGGCCAACGCCGCTTGGGAGTGAGCGCCGCTTCATCCGCGTCCACTTCGCTTGCGTCCGTTTCTTCGGCTTCGCTTGCGTCCGTTTCGTTTGCTGCTTTGCCGAGGAACGGCGCCAAGCTCCTTCGCAGCGGCGCCAGGCTCCGGCGCAGCGGCGCCAGGCTCCGGCGCAGCGGCTCCAGGCTCTCCCGCAGCCGCACCGGCAACGGCGGCATGCGTCGTCCGCCGGGCAGCACCGGCATGCCGCGCGGGATCTTCATCTCGACCTCGCGCGCCGGAGGCCCAGGCAAAAGCGCGCTGCGACCTTCGGGCTCGCTCTCGGCGGCCCGCTTGATGCGCGTGGATGACTCGTTGTTCTGCGGTGGCTGCCGAACGAGGGGTACGGCCATGTGAATCTCCTCGACCTCACATCCCGATCCCGGTGAGGTCGCCTCGCGGTGGCTACGACAGCTCGACGGAAGCCTTAAGTCATCCGCGATATTCGGCGCCGCATCCCAGCGAAAACGGGGACTTACACGGCGAGGAATTTTGGCCCTAACGCCAAATGCGCAGCCAGGCATGCATGAGGGGGGCTGCCGAGCCGCAGCGCGCCCGGCACAAGGGTTTCGGGGCGGAGCTCGGTGCAGCCGGGCGGTTGCGGCGCCCCGCGAGGTCACGGGCGCCGCGCTACGTCAGGAGCCAGCGGTACACTTCATCGTTGGCGAATACCTTCGAGCACATCGCGATGTGGGCGTCGCCATCCCGGCCGCTCACCTCGGTGGGAATGAACGTCACTTGGGGGGCGGCGCCAGCGAACGCCCTTTCGGCCTCGACGTGCGGCCCGAGTATGTCTTGGAAGGTGGAGCGAGCGTAGTACACGCGCACTTCGCGCCGCCTGTCCGCGACCGCGCGCAGGTCCGTCAATGCCTGAGCGTCGGCGGTGACGATCTTGCGGAACTGCAGCGGCCCCGAGCTCGAGTCCAGCTGAAGGACTCCCACGCCGCCGCGGCTGAACCCACACGCGTACAGCCGCTCGGGGTTAGCCCTGCCCGTGGCCAGCACTTTCTCCATGTCCGCGAGCACTCGGCGCTTCACCCAGTCATCCTGCCAACGCCAGTAGCGGGCGAGGCCTTGGTCGTTCACGGCCTGAGGCGCGACGACGACGAAGCGCTCCCAGAGCGTCTGCACGCGGGGGTCGTGCGCGCGGTGGAGCGCGGCCGGGGACTCGTGGGCCAGCACTGCTTCCGGCCCGTGCTCCGTCTCAGTTTGAGCGTCACCATCGACAACCCAAGCGGCCTCACCCTGCCCGTGCAGAAAGAGAAGGATGGGCCAGCCTCCGGCCGGCGGCTCCCCGGAAGGCCAAAGCACCCAGGGCTCGTGTTTCAGCGCCGCGGTCCGCTGCGTCGTCGGCTTCGGCTTGCAGCCGGCGCTGCCGAACAGCCCAAGGAGCCCCGCCACGAAGCCTCGCCGTTCACTCAAGGTCGCCCTCCGGCCGGCTCGCTGCGCTTCATTCATCGTCTGCTCCCGTCGCTAGCATGCCTGCATGGAGCTACAAGCGCTCGCGCCGCCCACGCGCGCTTCGCGTGCTAAGCAGCGGGCATGGCCCAAGGTCACGTCGAGCATCGCGGCATCCGGCTCTGGTACGACGTGCTAGGCCCGTCGGACGGCGCTGCGGTGATGCTCGTCATGGGCGTGGGCGCTTCGTCGTTGTGGTGGCCGCGCGAGCTCACCTCCGCCTTGGTCAGCGCTGGGTTTAGGGTCGTGCTCTTCGACAACCGAGATATCGGCCTTTCCACGCATGTCGACTACGAGCGCGCGCCCTACGGCCTCTCGGACATGGCGCTGGATACGACTCAGCTGATGGACGCGCTGGGCATCGCGAGCGCGCACCTGGTGGGAATGTCCCTCGGCGGTATGATCGCGCAGCTCATCGCGCTGGAGGCTCCGGAGCGCGTGCTCTCACTTGCGCTGATCAGCTCCACCCCCGGCCCCGACGAGCGCTTGTCCCCGCCGACGGCGGCATTTCTGGAGCTCGTCAGTCGTCCTCCGGACCTTTCGCTCTCCGCTCTGGAGCAGCAACTGGCGTTCTGCCGCGCCTTCGTCGGCCCGCGCTTTCCTTTCGACGAGCCGTTCTACCGTTCGCTCATCGCGGCAGACATCGCGCGCGGTACGAACCTGAACAGCAGTCAGGGCCGCGTGCCGATGTCCGCCGGCTCACGGCTCGACTCCCTCCCGCGCATCGCGGCGCCAACCTTGGTCGTGCATGGCGGCCAAGATCCGCTGTTCCCCCCCGAACACGCCCAAGCCTTGGCCCGCGGCATCGGCTCCGCCCAACTCGTTTCGTGGGAAGGAGTCGGGCACGAGCTGCCCCCTCCGCTCGTGCCCGAGCTCACTCGCCTGCTCGTCCAGCACCTCGTGCGAGCCAGCGACTAATACGCAAACGAGTGCGGTGCGCTCCGTGCGCTCCGTGCGCTCCGTGCGCTCCGTGCGCTCCGTGCGCTGCTGGGTTCGCTGCGCTGCTGGGTTCGCTGCGCTGCTGGGTTCGCTGCGCTGCTGGGTTCGCTGCGCTCCTGCGCTGCTGGGTTCGCTGCGCTCCTGCGCTGCTGCGTTCGCTGCGCTCCTGCGCTGCTGCGCTCCGTGCGCTGCTGGGTTCGCTGCGCTGCTGGGTTCGCTGCGCTGCTGGGTTCGCTGCGCTCCGTGCGCTGCTGGGTTCGCTGCGCTCCGTGCGCGAAGTCGAAGTCGACGGCAGGCGTGTGTCCTCGTCGCCCGCCGACGTATGGAACGGTACAAAAATTGTCGAATCATTTCGCGGCGCCAAGGCGCCGTCGGGCAGATGTACCGAACCTTACATCTTCCCTCCGCACCACCCACCCCGCGGCCCCCCGCGATTTTGGTCCGCAACCGTACGTTGGTACGAACACCGAGTAGCCCTTTTCCTGCTCGTCTCGGTGTGGTTGCTCCCACCGCAGCCTATGGGTCGCGGCTACCACACTTCGGATCCGAAGAAGGACTCGCGGCGCGGCGAGTGCACCCGGCTTTGGTGGTCACCTCGCGGGCTATGGTTCTTCGGATCCGCGGATGCGAAGAAGGGATCGCGTCGCAGAGGGTGCCCCCCGGCTTTGAGTGGTCACCTCGCGGGCGATGGTGCTTCGGATCCGAAGAAGGACTCGCGGCGCGGCGAGTGCTCCCCGGCTTTGAGTGGTCACCTCGCGGGCTATGGTTCTTCGGATCCGCGGATCCGAAGAAGGAGTCGCGGCGCGGAGGGTGCTCCCCGGCTTTGAGTGGTCACCTCGCGGGCTATGGTTCTTAGGACCCGCGGATCCGAAGAAGGAATCGTGGCGCGGAGGGTGCCTCCCGGGCATGAGTGGTCACCTCGCGGGTATGGTGCTTCGGATCCGAAGAAGGACTCGCGGCGCGGCGAGTGCCCCCGGCTTTGAGTGGTCACGTCGCGGGTATGGTCCTTCGGATCCGAAGAAGGGATCGCGGCGCGGAGGGTGCCTCCCGGGCATGAGTGGTCACGTCGCGGGCTATGGTTCTTCGGATCCGCGGATCCGAAGAAGGGATCGCGGCGCGGAGGGTGCCCCCCGGCTTTGAGTGGTCACGTCGCGGGCTATGGTTGTTCGGATCCGCGGATCCGAAGAAGGAATCGCGGCGTGGCGAGTGGTCCCCGGCTTTGACTGGTCACCTCGCGGGTATGGTCCTTCGGATCCGAAGAAGGGATCGCGGCGCGGAGGGTGCTCCCCGGCTTTGAGTGGTCACCTCGCGGGCCAATGGTTCTTCGGATCCGCGGATCCGAAGAAGGATCGCGGCGCGGAGGTGCCTCCCGGGCATGAGTGGTCACATCGCGGGTATGGCCCTTCGGATCCGAAGAAGGGATCGCGGCGCGGAGAGTGCTCCCCGGCTTTGAGTGGTCACCTCGCGGGCATGGTCCTTCGGATCCGAAGAAGGTATCGCGTCGCGGAGGGTGCCCCCGGTTTTGAGTGGTCACCTCGCGGGATATGGTCCTTCGGATCCGAAGAAGGAGTCGCGGCGCGGAGCGTGACAGCGTGGCGCTGGTCGCGGCGGAACCGCGATCGCATCACCTCACTTGGGCGGGGGGGAGTCGTGCGGGGGGAGAGT
>SECP01000094.1 GCA_004193285.1 Myxococcales bacterium
CCGCCCGTGGGGCCGGTGCCCCCGCCGGACGAGCCGCTCCCGGCACTGCCGCCAGCAGTAGACGCTGCGCCCGCCGAGCCGCCGGAGCCGCCGCTACCAGTGCCGCTCCCACCGGAGCCTGACGCGCTCGTCGACCCGGCGACCGCAGTCCCGCCGACTGCACCCGCGCCGGCTCCGCCTTCCGGCAGCGGCGTGTCATCGGCGCACGCGTTGAGCGCCAAGCCCAGGGAACCGATCACGGCAAGAAAAGCAGCGGACCTCATGACAAGACTCCTTCAGAACGGCACGCGTCGATGACGCGCCCGCCTACGACGGCCAAACCGACTCTCTCGTTGGCGCGCCCCTGTTATTGCGGCCAGGACGTCTGATTTGTGCAATTCGTCGCCGCCCGGAAGACGAAAAGAGGGCGACGGTGGCGCGGCATGGATGCGTCGCACGGCTCCGTCTACGCCCCAGCGAGGGCGTATCGAAGCCAGCGACGCACACCGTGCTTTGCGCCCGTTAGGCCTTCATGCCGTCGAACGTGCCGGAGCCGATAGCGGGAGCGGTGGGAGAGACGTCGCGAGTCGCCGCGGCCATGAGCGTGTTCAGGACCTTCGCGTTCGCGGCGCCTGCGGTGTCCACGTACGTGCCCTGCTTGAGGTAGCCGCCGCCGTTGCCCCAGACGATCATCGGCACGCCGCGGGTCGAGTGCGAGGGGCCGTCCGCGATGGTGTTGGTCCACACGATCTGCGAGTTGTTCTCCAAGCCGTGGGCCTTGAAGGCGTCCAGCCCGACGAGCAGCGACTTCATTCGCACGATGTCGATCTCGTGGTGAGCCGTCTCCGCGGTCATGTTGTTACCGGTCGCGGAATCCGACTGCACGCGGTGACTCAGCTGGTGGAAGGTCCAACCCAGCCCCGCGTTGGAGGCGACATCGTACTTGGTGCCGTCCGTGCCGTCGCCCCACTGGAGGGTGGCGACGCGGTTGTAGTTGCAAGCGAAGGCCACCGCCAAGATCTGCAAGTGGAGCTTCACGTACTCCTCCATCTGCGTGCCCTTGAACGCGAAGCCCGTGCGGAAGGCCTCGTACTGGTCCACGGGTAGGCCCTCTTTCGAGCACGACGGACCCGTGCCGCCGCCCATGCCGCCGCCCATGTTGCCCATGTTGACTTCGATGTCGCGGATGGCCTGAAAGTGCTGGTCCAGGCGCATCTTGTCCGCCGCGCTCATGACGGACATGTTTTTGAGGCTATTCAGCTCCGCGCGCACGAGGTCGTTCACGCTCTTGCGGCGGTTGGCGAGCTCCTTGGCGACGTTGTCGACGGGCGGAGTCGTCCCAGGCGTGGTGGTGCCGGTGCCGGTGCCGGCGAGCCCCACGACCTTCGAGTACAGGACGTACGGGTTGACGTCCGCAGCGCGAACCTGGCCCGCACCAGCACCCTTGAAGGAGATGCGCTCGGCGATGAATCCCTTCGAGCCGGAGTACACCGCCAGAGGATCCTTGTCCCCCAGCGCCTTGGCGATCAGCGTGTCCGCCGAAGGCCCCGCCGCATAAGCGGTGTTGCCGGTGGACCCCGGCGCGAGGCCGGTGAGCGTCTGCACGCAACCCTCCGCGTGACCGCAGCTCCTCGGACCCGGGTTCGCGTAGTTGATGCCTTTGAGGAACAGCAGATTCGCAGCGTGCGGCGCGAGGACGCTCGTCGCGATGTCCGGATTGGCGGCGAGGCTGGTCGCCGACAGCGCGCCAGTCGCGGACGGGAAGAAGTTCTTATTCACTACGCCGTTTTGGGCGACGATGAAGAGGGTGAAGACGGGGGTGCCGTCGGCGGCCCAAGCGGACCTATCTTGAAGGCTCTCCAGGAAAGGCAGACCGATCGCCACGCTACCGGCGCCAGTCAGGAAAGCTCGACGTTTCATGCCAGAACCGTTCATGCGATTTCCTCGGATAATCACTGCACACCTCCGGCGCGAGTCCTGAACGCTGGTTGTTTCACCAGGTCCACCAAGATGTTCTTCACCGAGCCATTGCTGGCCGAGCTCGCTTCCGCGAGCTTCGCCACGAGCCCCAAATCAGCCTCCACGATGTCACGCTGCAGGGCGTAGCTGGCGAGCTTCTTCGAATAGCACAGGTGAGACTGCGGATTGGTCGCCAGGGTTTGCATCAGCTCGGCCGAGTTCTTGTACGACTTGCGGCCGTCCACGAAGTCGAAGGACCCGCTGCTGTCGATCGGCAGAGTCTCGTTCGGGTAAACCTCGGTCTCGCGGTACCGACCCATGCCGTCGAAGTTCTCGAAGGCAAACCCCAGGGGGTTGATCATGTTGTTGTGACAGACGGTCCCGCAGCCGTTCGTGTGCTGATCGACGCGAGTTCGGTTGGTCTGCCCCGGCTGGCGCGGAGGTAGCGGCGGAAGCACGCCGGCAAAGATGCCGAGCGGCGCGCACAGCACGTCCAAGCTCATGCTGACGCCGCGGTGGATGGAGTCGGGGTCTCCGTTGCGCGCATAGAGCATCAAGAACGGCAACTGCTGGAAGAACCCTGCGCGGCCGGTCCCCAGGTCCCGCTCGGTGTAGCCGCTCGCGGGGGCGGCCCCGCCGCCGTACAGGCCCGCCAGCTGCGGCCCGACGAACCCAGTCGTCGACGTGAAGATGTCTTTGACGCCCAGGTTCTGGCTGAAAATGCGGTCGAAGAAGAGGTAGGAGCTCTCGAGCAGCTCACTGTTGATGCTCGTGTCGTAACCCTCCACGCCCTCTTTGCTCAAGTTGGCGAAACGGCCGAAGTGCAAGAATTCCCCGTGGAACTTGCGCATGACGGCTTTGGTCGCGCCGTCGCTGAGCATCTTCTCCGCAACCGTGGCCGTGCCCTCGGGCGTGTCCAGCGCGCCGCTGGCCGCCGCGTCCAGCAAGGAGTCGTCCGGACCGGCGTCGGTCAACCAGAGCGAGAGCTTGGAGGCGAGCTCGTAGCCGGTGAGCGCGGCGCCAGCGGTGCCGAGCTCCGTTCGGTACAGGAAGTGCGGAGACTGCATCATCGCCTCCAGCACGAGCCCGGCGCCCTTCGCGAAGCTGCTCTGGGTACCCGAGAGCGTCGCCGCGGAGTCGAAGAGCGTTTGATACGCCTTGGCCTCGTCGGTGCTCAGCGGGCGGCGGTAGAACCGCCTGCCGACGGTCGAGATGAAGCCGGCCGCATCGGACCCGGCGTAGACCTTCGTGAGGGCGGCGGGGTCAGAGGTGACCTGAGCGGCCAACGCCTCGGCTGCCGACTCGTAGTCCGACCATGCGCGAGAATCCACGCTGAGGAGGATTTCGTTGTTGGTGAAGTCCGTGGTGCCTGCAACCGCGGCAAGGAAATTTTCCGCTTGGGGCGGCGTGCTGCTCAGCGCCAGCGCCTTCTTCACGCTCGCGGCCCACTGGTCATTGGTCAGGCGGATCGCCCGTAAGAAGATGGGCTCTCCCTTGAGGTCGAGCTTGCTGGAGGTGCCAGGCGGCACGTTGACCGGGCCCGAGCCCGAACCTGAGGTCCCGTCCGGAGTGCCACCCGGCGGGGTGAGACCCGAGCCTCCATCCGTGTCGTCTCCCGTGATGCTCGCCGTGCATGCTGCGGCGGCCAGTGCCAGCGCGAAGCTGCCAAACTTGAGGAAATGTAGACTCACTGTAGATCTCCTGTCCGACGGCGGAGGAAAGGACGTTTCCGAACTTGACGCATCGCGGGCGGTGTCTTGAGCACCTAGATGCCTTCGCGAAAACGGTGGAGCGCCAAGCTGCGACACTCGTGCATGCAGTGACGCCCCGCGGACTTTCCCGTCATGGAGAAATCGCTTCGGTGCAATTACTGCACACAGCGAAAAATTCCCGTTAAGTCGCTGAGCTAGGAGACGTCCACGGCACGGGAAGGGAATGAGGCGCGACGGATTCGGCGGCGCGGGGGCACTGCGCTCACACGCACTGTGCGTTCCCTACCCCCGACGAAAGCCGAGATGAAGCCTTCTCGATTGTTCACCGCAAGCTGCACTGCGCTCATCGTAACGGCCATGAGCTTCGCGCTCCGAGGTGCCGCCACGGCCTCTTGGGTCTCTGACCTGCATCTCACCAACGAGCAAGCCGGCTGGATCAACGGCTCCGCCTTTTGGGGCTTCACGCTGGCGATGATCGTCGGAGGCCCGCTGGTGGACTCCTGGGGTCTCAATCGCATCCTCGGCTTGGCCTTCGTCGGTCATGCGGCGGGCATCGTGCTCTCGGTCGTTGCCTGGAATTTTTGGAGCTTGTTTGCCGGCACGTTGCTGTTCGGCATCGCCAACGGCTCGGTGGAGGCTGCTTGTAACCCCCTGGTCGCGTCGCTATTCCCCGACAACAAGACGACCAAGCTGAACCACTTCCATGTTTGGTTCCCCGGCGGCATCGTCATTGGCGGGCTCACGTCGTTCTTGTTCGGCAAGCTCGGCCTGGGGTGGCAAGTGCAGTTTGCCACGATGCTCATCCCCCTCGCCTGCTACGGGCTGCTGTTCTTCAAGCAGCCGTTTCCGCAGACCGAGCGAGTACAGCGCGGCGAATCCACCGGTTCCATGTTCGCGGCGTGCCTCTCGCCCGGATTCATCGTCATGGTCGGGTGCATGCTGCTGACTGCGGCCTCGGAGCTCGGGCCGGGTCAGTGGATCCCCTCGATTCTAGAGCACGCGGGCGTCTCCGGCATCCTCGTCCTGGTCTGGATCACCGGGCTCATGGCGGTGGGTCGCATGTTCGCGGGGCCGTTCGTTCACAACCTGTCACCCATCGGGATGCTGATCGGGAGCGCGATCGTGAGCGCGCTCGGCCTGTACGCCATGTCGCACACGACCGGCGCCATGCTGTTCGCCGCCGCGACGGTGTTCGCCTTCGGCGTGTGCTTCTTTTGGCCGACCATGCTCGGTTTCGTGGCGGAAAATTACCCCAAGACGGGCGCTCTCGGGCTCGCCATCATGGGCGGCGCGGGCATGCTCAGCGTCAGCTTCGTCCTACCGGTGATTGGCAGCTGGTACGACGCGGGTATCGCCGCTCGCACCTCGGTCGGAGCGGCGCCTTCGGGCGAGGCCTTGGCCGCCATTCAAGCGGCGGCGGGCCTCGAGGCGCTCGGCAAGGTCGCGCTGCTCCCGCTATTGCTCACGGCGGCGTTCGTGGCCATCGCGGTCAGCAAACGAAAAGCCGCCGAGGTGCCCGCGCGGGTTGCTTGATAGGGAGGGCAGATTTGCCCGCTCCCCCTCCCAACCCGCACCGACTTAGCGTGGCCGCCATGATGTGGACCTACACGGTGGCGGCCGTCGCAGGTGTGGGTTGGTCGTGTTTCGTAGCAACCGGCTGCAGCGGCGGCGCCGCGCCGCATCCCCCCCCGAACGAGGGGGGCGCGCCGCCATCGTCCGGTTCAGGTGGGAGCGCTCCCGGGGGCTCTCCCACGAGCGCGTCCGGAGCCGCCGGAGTGCAGGCGGGCGGCAGCGGCGGCCAAAACGCCGGCCTCGCCGGGCAAGCAGGCGAGCCGACCTCCGCAGCGGGAGCAGCAGGTCACCCGCTCGGCGGCGCTAGCGGCGGAGGCGGGGTGGAATCGGGCGGCCGCCCAGCGCTCGACGAAGCAACGCTCATTCCCGACCCTTCTTGGACCTGCGGCAGGCCCGAGGGAATCGCAGCGCCGACCCGAGGCAAGCTCGTCCTCACCGCCAAGCTCCAGCTGGGCGAGGCCCACGATGTGGGCGTGACCCAGTTTGGCCACCGGCGCGTCGTGGACGTGAAGGGCGGCTCGCTGACCGGGGAAGACCTGAGCGGCGCGGTGCTTGCGGGTGGACTCGAGCTGGAGCTCGAGCTCTCGAACGGCTCGACCGAGCTCGAGCAGCGGCACGTGATCCGAAGCGACGACGGCACGCTCCTCTATCTACGAACCTGCGGCGTCGCCCCGCCCGACGAGAGCGTGGTCCGCATCGCGGCGCACCTGGAGGTGAGCCGAACGAGCCCGCTCGCGAAGCTCAGCGACGCTAATCTCATCGGTACGCGGCGCGTCGATGCGACTTCCGGTACCGTAGAGCTCGCCATTTACGACATGGACGGCGTCAAAGCCGACGGCCCGCAGGTAGTCGTACGGGACCCCTCTGGCGAGCCCCAACAAGCCTGGGATTGCGCGGTCGGGGCCGGGAGCCAGGGCCCGAGCGTGTTCACCGAAACCGTCACGCTCGGAGCTTCTTTGGCGGTCGGTCAGGGCAAGAGCGGCACGCGCAACATCATCCCGATCACCGGCGGCGTCGTGAGCGGTCGATTGCAGGGCAAGGTGCTCGCGGGGGGCGCGGACTATCAGCTCATCGACGGGTCGACTCAGCTCGACGCTCGCTACACGCTCTCAGCCGCCGACGGGGAGCTGGTCGTGGTGCGGAACTGCGGCACGTTCGGTGCGCTGATCCCCGTATTCGAAGCGCGGGCCGCGGGTCCCTACGCCTTTCTGAACACGGGCGCGTTTTTGAGCTCGAACCCGGGCTCCGCTACCGGGGGCGTGAGCATCACCGTCTACGAGCGGAACTGAGCCCTCGCGGCGTCCGCGCATGACCATCGAGCTTCTGATTCAGGCCATCGTCCGGCAAACGACGATCCTCATCGCGCACCTGGCCACCTCGCGCGGGGCGCGCGCCCCTTTGGCGCAGGTGGCCGACCAGGTGTTCATCGAGCTGGTGCGCGAGCTCGAGCGACAAGGCGTGAGCCGAAAAGTGAGCGCGGATATGTTCGGGCTGGGGCTTCGTACCTACCGCCGCAAGATTCAACGCATGACGGAGAGCGCCACCGAGCGCGGCCGCTCGCTGTGGGAGGTGGTGCTGGAGCACGTTCGCCAGCACGGCCTCGTCACCCGCCTGGAGCTGCTCACTCGATTTTCCCACGATGACGAGGCGCAAGTGCGGGCGGTGCTGCGAGAGCTGTGCGAGAGCCAGCTCGTGTTCTCGTCGGGGGTCGGCTCCAGCACCTCTTACCGCGCCGCGAGTAACGAAGAGCTGGCGTCCCTCAAACGGAAGCACGGAGGAGAAGGAGCCGACGAGCTGTTGCTCGCGCTGATGTTTCGTGAAGGCACGCTCACGGCGCGCGAGACCGCGGAGCACGCGCAGGCAGATTTGGCGGAGGTGGAGGCGACGCTGTCGCGCCTGGTGGCGGCGGGGCGGCTCGAGCGCGTGACACCAGACTCGGCGGCGGAGCCGCGGTACCGCGCCCGGGAGCTCGTCGTGCCGCTCGGCGCCCCCGTGGGCTGGGAAGCGGCCGTGTTCGACCACTACAAAGCCCTGGTGACGACCGTGCTCGGGCGGCTTCGGGACGACCGCCCGTCCGCGCTCGACGACCAGGTCGGCGGCAGCACCTACACCATAGATGTTTGGGACGAGCACCCGATGGCGGAGGAGGTGTACGGCGCGCTCGGTCGAGCTCGAGCATCGCTCGGGGAGCTGCGGAGCCGAGTGCTCGCCCACAACGCGCAGCGCCCAGTTCCGGAGCACCACACGCGCGTCGTCGTGTACGTCGGGCAGAGCTTGGTACGCGAGGGCCGCGAACATGGGGACTGAAGCGCGAGCCTTCACCAGGGCCCTCCGCGCATTGCTGCTGGTCCTCGCGGCGCTCCTCAGCTTCAATTGTCAGAGCGCTCGCGACGAGCCCACGGGAGGCGAGACCCACTTTCTGCAGCGCTGCCGAGACAGCGCCACCTGCGGCGGGAGCCTGGTTTGCGCCTGCGGCGTGTGCACCACCCCATGCGACAGCGCCGCCACTTGCGGGAGCTTCCCAGCGGCGACCTGCGCGGCGCCCGAAGCGAGCACTTGCGACGAGCGGGACCGCAGCTACTGCGAGGTTTCTTGCGCTTTGGACGCAGAGTGCGCGGAGCTGTCAGCGGAGCATCGCTGCGCGGACGGCCGATGCCGCAAGGGTGGGGCTTCGGCGTCCACATGCGCCGGTGAGCACGCGATCTCCGCCAACGAGCTCGTCGTCTTGGGCGATAGCTTCTTCGCCGCCGATCACGGCACTACGGCGTACTTGGAGGAGCTAGCGCGCTCCCACGGCGCCATTTCGCTGGGCGAGCGCTACCGGGACTATTCCAGGCTGGTTGGGAACACCCTCGCGTTTCTGGGCGCGGGTATCCGCGAACAGTACGCGGCCGCAGTCGCCGAGAGCGCGGTCCGCGTGGTGCTCATGACCGGCGGCGGCGCGGACGTGCTGCTGGGCTCCTGTGAAGAGCTCTCCGAGGATTGTCCGCTGCTCGCGGCGGCGGCCGCGGAGGCGAGCGCGCTCCTCCAGCGCATGGCGAGCGACGGAGTCGAGCAGGTCGTCTACGTATTCTACCCGGATCCCTTCGACGCGGAGCTGCGCGCGGAAGTGGGGGCGCTGCGGCCGCTGCTGGAGCGCGCGTGCAAGGACAGCGCGGCGCCATGCACGTGGGTCGACCTGCGCGGGGTCTTCACCGACCACGAAGCGAGCTACCTCGACGCGGAGGGGACGATACCGACCGCCGAGGGCGCCCGCGCGACTGCGGCCGAGCTGTGGTCGGTCATCAGCGCCGGCTGCATTGGTCAGTGAGCGCCGCGGCGGCTGTCCTCAACGCCCGAGCGCCCACGACAGCCCCGCCAGAATGTGCTTTTGGCCCAGCGTCGCGTCTTTGAGGTCCGCCGCCTCTTTCGCGAAGTTGGTATAGAAGACGCGGCCCTGACCGGGGGTGCGGGACCACGAAACCGCGACGTCTTTCTGAGCGCCGCCGGACCAGCGGCAGCGAACGAGCACCTGGGTGTCTTCCGCCAAGAAGTCGGCGTTGTCCAAGTTGCCCACGTAGTCGAAGGTCGTGGGCAGGAGCATCGTGCTCGGATGCGCCTCGAGCGTACGGCAAGCGCTGGTGCCGTCGAAGTAGCCGTCTCCACCGCGGCCGCCGATCACCTCGTTGTAGGGGTGCGGGGGGGAGGCGGTCTGGTAGGTCACCGCCGCGCAATGAGTTCCGAACAGGGCTCCCCCCGCCCTGACGAATGCGTCCAGCGCGGTGCTCTGGGAGGTGCCTGCACTTCCCTTCCCGAAAGGCTCGAAGCACGTGTTGATCATGCCCACCCCGCGGACCGACGCCAGCTTGGTCGGGTTGATGTCCGCGGGGTCGTCGCTCTCTTCCACCTCGTAGCCCCACGCCTGCAGCTGAGCACTCAGCACGCTCAGCTGCTCGGGCACCGAAGCGATCGCCAGGGTGCTGAAATGATAGAGGAGCACGAGCTTCGAAGAGTTGCCGGTCGAGCCGCCCGCCCCCGCGCCTCCACCTGCACCGGCGGTCCCGGCGGTCCCGGCGGTCCCGGCCGCTCCGCTCGCTCCCCCAGGGGAGCCGCCGGCACCGGCGCTGCCGCCTCCGCCCAGTCCCCCGTTCCCGGCGGCTCCCCTGGGGGAGCGAGCGGAGCGGCCGGGACCGCCGGGACCGCCGGGACCGCCGGTGCAGGTGGAGGCGCGGGGGCGGGCGGCTCGACCGGC
>SECP01000067.1 GCA_004193285.1 Myxococcales bacterium
AGCCGGGAGGGGCGAAGGAGGGTCGGGGAGCGTTCGTGCCGCTTCGAGAACGGCTTCGTTGGCCCGACCGCTTGGGGGGCTGAGGGCGAGGTCAGTCTTCGCAGGTCGCGCCGGCGGCGATGAATTGGGCGAGCGCTCGGAGTCCTTGGAGGCGGACGTTGCCGCGCTGGCCAGAGCTGTCGGCGCGCGGCATGGGCGCTCCGCGGACGAACCACTCGCGCAGGCGCGTGAGCTCGTCCTCCGGCGGCTCGAGGCATTCGCCTTTGGGCAGCGGTAGCGACGGGTGCGCGGTTTCACACGGGCCCGGGAGCGAGCAGAGCTCGGATTCGGTCGGGGTCGAGCAGTCTTGGTAGTTGTCTCGCCCGATGAGCAATTTGTAGAGGAGGTAGCTCGCGCCGGGGCTGCTGGGCGCGACGAGCGCCATGCGCACGCCGAAGCGCACGCCGGGGCTCACGACCGTGCGGCTGCCGTTCTGATCGACATAAACGACGGCGTCGCTTCGGTCTTGGGGGTTGCCGCCCGAGAAGTCGCCGAGGTCGGTTTGGCGCGCGACGCGGTCGTAGGCGCTCAGGGTGAACGTGGCGGGGCTGTCGAGGTAGAGCTGGTGCGGTGCGTCGCCCAAATCTGCCATCGTATCGAGCGTCTGGTTGTTGCCGCGGCGGTGGCACTCCGAACCTGCGCACCGGCCGAGCTTTCGGAAGACGTCGCTCACGATGAGGTCGCAGCTGGGCGCCGGGGGTGGCGGCTGCACGACCTCCGGCTCGTCACTGATGACGAAGCTGCCGCGGAGCGGAATGTCCGCCTCGGCCAGGGGCGCGCCATCGAACGCGCGAATGCCGTAGTCGCCCGGCTCCTTCGGCACGACGAGCTCGTACTGATAGAGCTTGTTCGGCTCGTAGGGACGATTTCCGCCCAAACGAAACTCCGCCACGCGCTCGACAGGGTCGTAAACGACCTCGTAGGTAGGCGAGCCCAGGCCACGCTCCCCCGTGTAGACGGAGATGGCCTGACGATTCACCGTCGCCGGATCCAGGAACCGGTCGAAGCGAATCGTGATGGTGGCGTTGGTCGGCACCGTGCACGCCTCCAGGAGGCCGGTGCCGCACCCGTCCCGTGGGAACATCCCCACGACGTGTACGTCCGGCCCCGGGGCGCGCAGCGGCTCCGGCTTACCGACGTCGCACCCCCCGCACGTGAGCGCGAGGGGCACGAGGAGGGCGCGACTCAGCTTTCCGAGTAGGTGTGGAGCTGATCCCGAATATCTTGCTCGTTCACGCCAGTGCGGATGGAATCCTTCAGGACGTCCGCAAGAGTGATGAGGAGGTCGTCGACCCCCTTCTCCTCGATGATTTTGGAGAGCAGTTGTCGCGCCTCGCGACTGTCGTCTTCGCGGAGGAACTCCCGCACCTTGTCTACAGAGATGTCCCCTTGAAAGTCGAAGTACAGATTCTCGAACAGGTAGCGGACGAGCTCCTTCACGGAGGGCCTCCTCGAAGCATGAGCAAACGTAGCCCTTGCCGCTATACCCGCCTGCAGAAGGGCTCGGCAAGCGGTTTGGCACCTCTTTGCTCTTTGGCGCCCAAATCATCGACATTTAAGTAGTTCCGGGTCGCTCGGCACGTGGCACGTGAGGCACGGACGCGCGTTCTGCCGTAGCGCCTCCTGGCACCGGCCCGCGAAGCCGACCGGGTGAGGATTCAGCCCCTGCCCCATTCCGCCCAGGTTGGGGCCGCGCCCGCCTGCGCTGCGCGTGGCGTGGCACATCGCGCAGTCACGCTCCTGGTGACAGCTGACGCAGGCGTTGAGGTTCCGCTCCGCCTCCCAGGCGTGGTGCGACGGCCCTCGCGCGCCCTCCGTCCAGATGGACTGGGGAGGATGGAAGCGGCCTCGGTTCTCGAAGTTGCCGACCGGCCCGGACATCGCCACCCCCGCGCGCTGGTGACAGGTCAGACAGAAGGACTGCTGCTGGTGGCAGCTGGTGCAGCGCGGGTTGTTTTGGCGCGCCGCCATCGCGTGCTGACTCAAGAAGTCGTTCGGGTGGATCTTGCGGGGACGCACGTTGCCGTCATGGCAGCCCACGCAGAAGCGCTCTTGGTGGCAGCTCGCGCAGAATTTGCTGTCGTCCCCTGCCACGCGCTTGTGGCGCTCGATGAAGTCGTAGCCATGCCCGGCGTCGTTCAACCATGGTGGCGGGAGCATCTTGCCGCTCGCGAAGGTCGTGGTCAGAAGCCCGCTGGGCTCGGTCAGGTGGCAAGTGGGGCAAGCGCCGGAAGGTCGCCCGCGCTTGGCGCCGGTAGTAGCGCGGACGTTGCCCGCTTCGCTCGACCCGAGGACATGGCACGACACGCACTGCTTCATGCGCGGCAGTTGGTCGCGGGTCGCCAGGGTGACGGCCTCCACTTTGCCGTGACAGCTCGCGCAGGCCATGCGGGCCCCCACGACGTGCTTTTGGTGACTGAACTTCAGATTTGGTTTGGGCACGAGCACGCGAGCGACCAAGAGCGGGCGCTTGGCGTCGTAGCCGTTGTGGCAATACGCGCATTGACCGAGCGGGCGCGGCTCGTCCGTGGTGACGGCGGACTTGTTGCGGTGATTCGTGCCGTGGCAGCCGTCGCAGCGGGTGGCCGGCGGGAGCAGCAAATCTGCGGCTTTTTGGCTTGTTTTCGCGCCAGCGTGGCACGTGGTGCAGCTCACCCCCAGGCCTTGCACGTGCTTCTGGTGGTTGAAGCGGAGCGGCAGCGTTTGTTCCGGGAAGACCACCGGGCTGGGGCCGTCGTCGTCCGGCGACGACCCGGGTGGGCGCACGCTCTGCGCGACGACCGCGGGCAGCCGAACCGCCGCGGAGGAAGCGGGTGCGCGGCCACCTTCCGCCCGAGCGGTGGAGCTACCGAACCAGCCGACGACCGCGGCGAGCAGCATGCCCAGCATCAAGAGTGGAGCGCGGCTCTTCATTTCAGCACCGTGAGGTCCAACGTGAGGAGCGCGCGGAAGCGCTGGCCCACGACGCGGTTCATCTGGTGTTCGAGCTCGATGCCGAAGCGCGAGCGCGCGAAAAAATTCGGACCGGGGGTCACGCCTGCGCCCAGCACGTACCCGAAGCTGGTCGCGTCACGCTCCGGGCGCAAGCCGTCCGACCAGTCCCAGAGGGAGAGCACGCACACGCCGTCGTAGCGCGCCGTGAAGCGCCGCTGGCCGGTGAGGTCCGCGCCGAAGCGGTGGCCGCGCTCGCCCGTCTCCCCACCACCGCGCAAGCCGAGCTTCGTATCGCCCAAGTCGTAGCGAGCGCTCGCGTCCGCCGTGAAGTCGTACAGACGGTGCTTTTCTTCCGCGTTCGGGCTCACCGCGTACGTGCTCGGGTTGCCCTCCGTCTCGAACCAGCGCACGCCCGCCTGGAGCGACGCCTGAAATCGACGTGAGAACCGGGCTTCACCGCGCACGAGCGCGCTCGTGGTGGGCGAGTGCGAAAACCAGTTGAAGATGGAGTCCCCGTCGAACGTGGGCGTGTAGCTGTCGAAGCTGGCGCCGACCGTGTAGCGGGAGGTCAGCAGCGCGCTGGCGTCCACCCCGTATTGGCTGAAGATTTGGTTGTAAAAATCATAGACGAAGGAGCCGTTCACGGTGCCCAGGTCCTTCGAGCTGGCGCGCAGCGAGTACCCGAGCCGCTCGCTGGACGTGCGGGTGCCCCTCAGGAAGTACTGCCCATTGCCCAAGTCCACGAACGGGGACACGTTCACCTCGTCCCGATTCATGACTTTGCGGTAGCTCAGTCGTGAGTGCAAAACGCCGAAGGCGGACGCCTCGAGGGCGAGCCCGGCGGCGGGAGCGAGCCTGGATTCGTCCAAGAACAGCGGGTAGTAATTGGCGTCGTAGCCGGTGCGGTCGCCACGGTACACGCCCTGCGCTTCGAAGCGGCGCGTGCCGAAGTAGGGAATGCCGCCGCCGCGCTGCTCGAAGCCGGCGTAAGCTTCCACGACGAGATTGGCCGGCGCGCTGAGTGTCACGAACCCGCCATCGAACGACCAGAAGCCCAGCGTGTCGAACACGTACTGGCGACCCAGCTTGAAGCTCACGTAGCCGTCGAGGTAGCGCTGGCCCTCCAGGTACGCGTACATGAGGTCCAGCGGCGCCTCCTGCAGGCCGGGGATGTAGCTCGCGCTGCCGAGCACCCGCTCCGCGGAGCTCTGCCCGAAGTCCGCGTCCAGCCGCATGCGGGTCTGGAAGCTGAGCCGTGGGGCGCGAGGGTCGGAGACGCCCTGGATGTTCCACACCGCGAGCCCCAGCGTCTGCGTGTAGCGGCGACGGCGCAGCTCGGGGCTGCCCCAAGGGCTCGAGAGCGAATAGTACTGAGCGGTAACGGAGGCGTCGACCTCGGTTTCGTACGCGCGCGCGGACTCGGGCCAGCAAGCAACCGCTGCGGCTACCCCGAGGGTGCAAGACCATGCGCGCGTCCTCATCTCCGTCGCCCGCCGCACGCTAGTGCAGCGCACCGGAGATAGAGACAAGAAAATTCCGCGACGCGAGGTCAGCCGCTAGGCGGCGCCTGACCTCGCGGTCTAGCGCCCGAGCGCTTCCGCGCGGTTGACGATGCGCGGAGTCAAGAAGATGACCAGCTCGCCGCGGCTATCGCTCGCTCGGCGGCGCTGAAAAAGCAGGCCAATGAGGGGGATATCCCCGAAGAACGGCACCTGGTCCAGGTTGCGACCCGTATTGCGGGTGAAGATGCCGCCGATGACCGCAGTATGACCGTCCAGCACCAGCAGGTCCGTCTCGGCCTCACGCTTGAGGATCGTGGGGTCACCGCGGGCGGAGGTTTGGTTGAAGTCCGGCTCGTCGCGGTTGATCTTGACGTGCATCGCGACGCTGCCGTCCGCGGTCACGTGAGGCCGCACCAAGAGCTGCAACTTCGCCTCTTGAAACGTGGTCTGCACGCCCTGCGCGCTCACCTGTGAAAACGGGATGAGTGTGCCTTGCGAGATGCGCGCCTCGCGGTTGTCCAGGGTCAAGATGCGCGGGCTGGAGAGGATGCGCAGCATGCCGTTGGACTCGGCGGCGGAGAGGCGCACGGCGAGGTTGATGGTGTTGTCGATCGAGCCGAAGGTCAGGCCGAGCGCACCACCGCGACCGGTGCCGACGGCGGCGGGGAGGTTGACGGCGAAGTTCGGGTTCGCCACCGTGTTGGCGAAGGGGCTCAGACCGGCGGTGGGAGTGTTACCGTCGCTCGCGCCGCCGGCGACGCCGACCGCGTTCGGGAAGGCGAGGCCAGTCGGGTTGCCGGTGGCGGCCGAGAACGTGGCGTCCCCACCCCACTGAATACCGACGTCGCGCACGTACGTGCTCGTGGCCTCGACGATGCGAGCCTCGACCAGCACCTGCGGAGTTTGGGTGTCCAGCGAGCGGGTCAGCTCTTCGATCTGGTTCAGGTTCCCCGCGATGTCGCGCACGATCATGACGTTCGTGCGTTCGTCTACCGCGATCGAGCCTCGCTCCGAGAGCAGCGGCCGGGCCCTATCCTGCAGGTCTTCCGCCCGCGCGTAGCTCACCGGGATGAGCCGGGTCTCCACTGGAGCCAGCTTGACCTCTTGCTGGCGACGCGCGATTTGCATCTCGCGCTCTTTCTCGAGATCGGCGAGCGGAGCCACGCGAATCATGTTCGCTTGCCGCACCATGCCCAGGTTCTTGGACTGCAGCACGATGTCCAGCGCCTGATCCCACGGCACGTTACGCATCCGAATCGAGACCGAGCCCTGCACGTTGTCGGCGGTGACGATGTTCACCTGGCCGACGTCCGCGAGCAGCCGCAGCACGTTGTGGATGTCCGCATCCTTCAGATCCAAGTCGATGCGGCGCCCGGAGAAGTTTCGTCGCGGCTCGGCGGCTTGACCGAGCACGCTGGGCCCGAAAGCGCCGGCTTGCTCGCCCGCGACCTGCGTCTCCACCGCCTCGGGGGCGAAGCCGCTCACCACGTCTTGCACGCCGGTGACCGCTTGCTCGACGTACACGGTGCGCGTCTTGCGCGCCGCCCCGCCGTCCGTACCGACGCCGGTGACGGTGGAGGGCTCGCGCTCGCCCTTGTTCACGAAGGTCCACACCAGGCTCGAGCCGCGGCGCGACACTCGCGTGTCCACGTCGCCGCGCGTGTCTACGTCCACCACCACGCTGCTCTTCTCGCCTTCGCGCGAGTAGCTGGAGACTTGGCTGAGCTTCCCGCCGAACGCCGACACGTCCAACGTGCGCGTGAGCTCATCGCTGAGCTTGCTGCATCCGAGAGTCAGGGTGCGCCGGCCGTTGCCGCGCGACGCCTCTTTGTAGTCGCCGCTTCGACTCAGCTCGACGACGACCTCATCGCGGCCTTCCGCGTGCCGAAAGCGCACGTCCAAGACCTTGCACGGCTCGCTCGCGGGGGCCGGGGCGGGAGCCTTCTCCACGAGCGCCTTCGGCACCGCTTCGATGTGCCCTTCCTTGCCCGGAGCTAGCGCGACGACGAGATCGTTGCCGTCCACCGCCACGGAGAAGTGCGAGGTCTCCAGGAGCGTGAGGAGCAGGCGCGTGGTGCGGCCATTGCCCGCAGCGAAGGACTGCACCATCACGCCGCCGACGACGCCGACCTTTTGCAGAAGGGCGGGCGGGATGTTCCGCAGCGTCGAGCTCGGGACGTCCACGAGCAGGCGTGTGCCCCCGCGCTCCATGCGCGCGGTGAAGGTGGGCGGCTCGGTGAAGGTCATGCGCAAACGCGCGGAACCGGGCCGGTCCGCTGCTTGCAACGACAACTGGGTTGCGACCCGGCCGGCTTGCTCTGCGAGGGCGAGGCTAGATAAGGCGGTCAGCGATAGTGCCAGCGAGAAGGCTCTGCCTAGGCGCATCGAAAGCGAGCTCATTCAGGGGCTCCGAACGTCGATAATTTTCGAAAGTCAGGCAAATTCGGCCTCACTGTGCGTGCGTCGAGTCAGCGTAGCGGCCTTTGAGGCACACGAACAAATTTGCTGGGGTTTTGGTCGGCGCTACTTGCCGGCGACGTCCGTGCCTTCGGGGCGCAGCGGGATTACGCGCGTCGCGCTCGGCACGTCCGGGTTCTGCGGATCTTCGCGAATCAGCACGATGTCCCCGTCGCGGATGCGATCCACTCGCCAGTTGATCTCGTAGCTCGCACCGGTGCGACCGGCCGCCTGCACGACGTCCGCTTTGCCCACGAACTGGCCCCGCTGGACCACGTAGCCGGTGCCACCGGGATCCACCAGCATCGCTTTGGCCGGCTCGGCGCGGGTGACGATGCCGATCAGGCGCAGCTCGTCGATCGCGAACTTGGAGAGCACGACCTCTCGCTGCGACTTCGCGGCGCCCTTCGTCTCTTCGCGGAAGGTCTCGGCGAAGGAGCGGAACGGATCGCGACTGCGCTCACTCTCGTTGAACTCCGCTTCCACGATTTCGAGCTTCGGCGGCGGCTGAGTGTCGGCCGGCGCGACGGGAGTGGCGGCGACCCCCGGTGCGGGCGCGGGGAAAGCAGCGCCGGGCGGAGGAGGCGGTATCGCCGTCGGCTTGGCCGGCTCGTCTCCGCAGCCAGAGAGCGCGGTCAGAGCCAGCAGCGCGAGCAGAAGACGCGAGCTCATGGCGTGCCCACCTTCGCCCCGCGCTTGTCGGCGGAAGCGGGGCCTGCTTCCGCTTCCGGCTTGGCCCGGAACGCGGTCGCGAGAGCGTCGCACTTCACGACGACGTCCGAGCCGTCCGGCTTGGGATCGGTGAGGGCGATGTTCTCCATGTTGATGACGCGGTCCAGCTGCCCGACTCCGTGGAAGAACTTGGCGATCTGATGGTAGCGCCCGGTGAGCGTCACCCTCATCGGCACGCGAGAGTAGAACTGGTCCGGCTCCTCCGGCATCGGCGCCCAGGCCGTCAGCGCAATCCCGGAGACATTGGCGACGTTTTGGACCGCGCTCAGGAAGGCCGGATACTCGGTCTCGGTGGGGAGGATTTTCACCAGCTCGCGCTGGCGCTGCTGGCGGTCGCTCAGCTCGGCCAGATCCTTTTGATACGAAAACTCGTTCTGGCGGGCGGCGGACAGCTCGCCTCGTAGCTTTTGCTCTCGGCTCTGCTCCGCGGTGATGGAGCTCGCGAGGTCACCGTAGAAGACGACGAAGTACGCGACGCCGATTAGACCGACGAAAAGCGCGCCGATGCCGATCTTGGCCAGCAGCGGTAGCTTCGCCAGGAGTGAATCACCTTTGGCCACGGCTCAGTACCTCACCTTTGCTTCGATCGAGAAGCGCACGAAGTCGTTCTCGCGCGTCGCGGGCAGCAGCCTCACGTCGTAAAAGTAGCTGGAGAGGTTCAGGCGCCGCGCGAGCTCGCTGACGTCCTCGCCATCGCGCGCCTTGCCGTCGATTTTCAGCTTGCGCTGGGCCTCCACGTAGCCGGTGACCCAAAGCCGACGAGCGTCCCAAGTTGGGTTGAAGACCGCGAGCGGGTTGTCGCGGCGCAGCTGCGCCAGGCGGTCGGGGTCCACGCTGGGGCCGCGGCCGGGGGTGAGGATGCGCGCCAGCTCCATCAAGATCGCGGTCGGACCCGAGCGGCCGCTCTGCAGCTTTTGAATCGCTGTCTCACGGGCCCGAAGGAGCGCGAGCTCGGCTTTTACCTGCTCGTGGCTGGCGACGTTACGCTTCGCCTGATCAATCTGTGACGTCAGCTCTGCGTTCTTGCGCTGCTGGACGCTGAGCTCCTCGGCCTTGAAGCTGTGCAGCACGAACAGCGCCGCTACCTCGGCCAGGATCACGACCATCACCACCGCCAGCCAGACCTGGCTGCCGTCCGAGCGTTCGGTTCGCTTCTTTTGCGCGAGTAGGTTGATGCGAATCATGCCCGCACCTCGCGCTCTTTGCGTAGCGACAGCCCGAGCGCGACCGGCAGTTGGGCGGCGCGCTGGTTGAGCAGCTGCGCGTTGACCTCTTTCGCCTCGATGGACAACCGTTCGACCGGCGACCAGGTCTCGACCGACACCCGCGCGCGGCGCTCGATCGACTGGGCGAGCGACACGAGGTTGGCGCAGCCGCCCGTGACGTAGATTTTGGCGATTTCTCCCTCGCCACTCGTGGCCATGAAGAAATCCAAGCTGCGCTGGATTTCCGCGGCGATCGAGTCGGTCACGGCCTCGATGACCTGCACCACCTGGTGGGGAACGATGCCAGGGCGGCTCGGATCGTCCGGGCTCGCGGCGCCGCCACACTTGTAGGCTTCCGCTTGGTCGTAGGGCACGCCGAGCTGCTTCTGGATCTCTTCCGTGATCACGTTGCCGCCGTTGGCGATCTCGCGCGTGAACGCGCTCACGCCGCCGGCGATGATGTTCAGCGAGGACAAGCTGGCGCCGACGTTGATGACCGCGATCGTCTGGTCTTGAGGCAAGCTGCGCGAGAACTCGAACAGGTTTTGGACCGTGAACGCGTCGATGTCACAAATGACCGGCTTCAGCTTCGCGTTGCGGGCAAGGTTTGCGTATTCCTCGATCTGGTCCCGCTTGGCCGCGACCAAGAGCAGGTCCATTTGGCTCGCCTCCGGCCGGCGGCGAAGGACCTGGTAGTCCACGCGCACGTCCTTGATGTCGAAGGGGATGTGCTGCTCCGCCTCCCACTGAATCTGCTCGGCTAGCTCCGCCTCGGTCATCATCGGCACCGAGATCTTGCGGATGATGACGCTTTGGCCAGAGACCGACAGCGCGCATTCCCTCTGCTTGATCTTGGCGTCGTGGAAGACGCGCGATAGCGCCTCCGTGACTGCCCCCGCGTCCATCACTTGACCGTCGACGATCACCGAGGGCGCGAGCGGGGCATAGCCGAAACGCAGTAGGCCGATGCCCTTCTTGGTGTCTTTGACCTGGCAAACCTTGATCGAAGCCGAGCCAATATCGACTCCGACCAGGTTTTTTCCTTCGCCCATGGCTTGTCTCGCGAGCTTTCGTCGTGGCGCGCAGCGCCGCGTTTACAAACTCTCGCACCCCGCCCGATGGACAGCCAAAAAACCGGCTTTGCTCCGGCAGCTCCTTGGCGTCGCAGGCGGCTCGAGTCGGGACGGCGGACCGATGTGGGTATCTAGGCGAGACGCACGCGGGGTCATGACTTACCCGGACGTAATTTTTGGCTAAACCACTGAAATCATTCAGTAGCGTCCAAAAACGGTGATTTGCCGGGTCGAGACTGACCCTCTGTCCTCCCGTCTCAGTACGGCACGTATCTACGTCAAATCGTTGGCAAGCTCCGCGTCGAGGGCCTGCCGCGGGAGGTTTGCTGGGTCGCAACTGACCCCCCGAAAGGGGCTTAATCTTCACGAAATGCCGTAAATTTGGCTGGTTCAGCAGCTGGCACGACGGCTGCACTAGCTCCGTGGACCCCCCCGGAGATTGCCCCCATGGACGGAACCGCTGCTCAATTCGCCAACTTCACGGACCTCGAACTCGACCTCACCACTGAGAGCGAGCCAGCGTCCCGCAAAGGTAAAAGCAAGAAGAGCGCGGCTTCGGCCGCCCGCACCAGCTTGGCTCCGCGCCCGACGCGCCGCCACGAGGCTCGTGCAGTTCATCAAACCCGCCGCCCTGCCTCGATCTTCCCGGCTGCGACCGTCGCCTCCAAGGCGCCGCGCATGTCCAAGGAGAAGAAGGCCCGCATGGAGGCGCGCCGCGCCCAGCGCCTGCTGGAGGAGTTCACGCCGCTGGTCCGCAAGATCGCCGGTGGTTTCCAGCGCAAGCTGCCGCGCAACGTGCTCCGCGAGGACCTGATCGCCGCCGGCATGAGCGGCCTCTGGGACGCCATCCGCCGCCACCCTGACGGCGGTGACGACAGCTTCGAGTGGTACGTCCGCGTCCGCATCCGCGGCGCCATCCTCGACGAGCTGCGGGCCCAAGATTGGCTGCCCCGCCGCGCCCGCGCCGCCGCCGAGGCTCACGCCGGTACCGACGCCTACATTCCCCCACCCTCGGTCGTCCGCATCGACGACGTCAGTGAGTGGGAGCAAAACCGCTGCCTCGCCGACGCCTCCAGCAGCGAGAGCGCGGTCGCCGCGAAGTTCACCCAGGAGACGCTGGCCAAGGCCGTCGAGCTCCTCCCCGAGCGCGAGCGCCACATCGTCTCCTCGCACTACTTCCGCGGCGTGAAGTTCAAGGACCTGGGCGCCGAGCTCGGCGTCTCCGAGCCGCGCATCTCGCAGCTGCACTCGCGCGCCATCGCTCGCCTCAAAGAGCTCATGGCGAGCGCCGCCTAAGATTCCGTTCGTTTTCTCGCTACTCCTCGTTCTCGTTACTCACTCCTCGAAACCAGCCCCGAAACGCCCGGTGTTCCCAGCACCGGGCGTTTCACTTTTGTGGCCGGGAAGAGAGCGCGAGGCAGCAAGCGGCGGGACAGGCTCCCAGATCGCGTCGGATCGTGGGACCAGCGTTCGGCTTCGCGAAGTCGCTGCTCGCGTTTGGCGCCGAGAAGTCGTCGACAGAGGCGTGCGCCGCTCCAACAAGCCGCACTCGCTCGTACAGGGGTGACGTCGCCTTTCCAAGGCGTGACCGTGCACGAAACGTGTCCCCCTATTCCTGGTGCTCTTTGCCAGCCTTGCAACCCGTTGATAGGCACGATTCCAATTGACGAGTTTTTCGAGCCCCTCTCGTGGCCAAGGCGAGCTCGCGTGGAAGTTGCCGCTTGCGCGGCTTGGCACCGCTCCACGCGCGGCGTCGCGAGGTAGACGGCTTGAAAGTCGGTTTGATCGTCAGAGTCGCGGCAGCGTGGCCGTGCAGGCGTCGAAATTCGTCGTGGTACTCGTGAGTGATGCACGGCTCGACGCAAGGCGGAGAAGCGACGGTGGGCTGGCAGGTGACGCACGCGGCGCTCGAGGCGCACGCGAAGCAGCGCGCAGGACTGGACTTCGAGGAGGCAGGTCTACTCCTCGCCGCGCGGCGAGCCGAGGTGCATCGGCACTTTGGCTACGGCAGCTTCGCAGAGTACGTGGAGCGCTTGCTCGGCTACGCCCCACGCGTGACGCACGATAAGGTGCGAGTAGCGGAAGCGCTGGAGGCACTACCGGAGCTTTCTCGCGAGCTGCGTGAGGGAACCGTCAACTACAGCCAAGCGCGTGAGCTGACGCGGGTCGCGACGCCGCAAACCGAGAAGATCTGGCTGACGCACGCTCGGGGTCGCACCTCTCGCGAGGTAGAAAAGCTCGTTTCTGGTCGGCGCCCTGGCGCGCTGCCGGATTCGCCCGTCGAGCCAGCGCAGCAGCGGCACGTCCTCCGTTTCGACGTATCGGGGGGAACGCTGGCCAGCTTTCGCGAAGCGGTCGCTCAGTTGCAGCGCGCAGCCGGCGAGCACCTAGAGGACGACGACCCGTTGCTGCTGCTCGCGCGTCAGGTGCTGGGTGGCCCGGTGGACGACGGTCGCGCGAGCTACCAGATCGCACTCGATGTTTGCGAACGGTGTCAACGCGCGAGGCAGCTCGCTGATGGCGAGCTCATCGAGGTCTCCCCGACCGCGGCTGCGATGGCAAGCTGCGATGCCCAGCGGCTGCCGACCGCCCACGTGGGCGTCGCTCAGCAGGGGTTCACCGAGCGCGCCACGCAGGATGTGACGCCGGCGGTGAGGCGCGCGGTGCTGCGTCGCGACCGGCATCGCTGCCGCGTTCCCGGCTGCACGCACGCACGATTCGTGGACATTCATCACATTCGGGCGCAGGCGGACGGCGGCGGCCACGCTGCCGACAACTTGGTCACCCTGTGCGGAGCGCACCATCGGGCCATTCACGAAGGAACGCTCGTCACTGCGGCGGGTGCGCAACGTGAGCTCGTGTTCCAGCATGCGGACCGCGCGCCGTACGGCTTGCCGGCGTCTACCACTTCGTCCGTGGCGCAGAGCCAAGCCTTTCTGGCGCTCCGAGGTCTCGGGTTCGGCGAAGGAGAGGTGGGGCGGACGCTCGCGGCAGCGCGGCTCGAGCTGGCGACGGAGACGCCGCTCGACCAGCTGCTGCGCCACTGCCTGCAGCGGCTGACCGCGCGCATGTTCCAGCGCGCCTCGTGATGGCCACGACCGCGTGGTCTTTCTCTAGCTGTTTTGGGGTAGGTCGGTAAACCATCGTTGGTTGGCACCGCGGGCGATAGACCGGTCCGTTTTGCCGCCCTGGGATGCTTTGCATTCACTTTGTTGTCGTGCGAACACGCCCGCGTGGGCGCTGCACGCCCATGGCTCGGTCACCCGCTCCGCGCGCTTGCTCGGGGGGAAGCCCTCCGTACGCAGGGCCGCCAAGGCACGCGCCAGCTCTGCTTCGCGGTGGACTCTTGAGCGCGCTCTCAAGGGTGGGCTGCCAAAACGCAGCCTCACTCGCAGAAGCTACCGTGCCGACCCTCGGTTTTGCTGGTGCCGCGTGGACGCCGTGACTTCGAAGGCGGCGCCCTACGATTTGGCGCTGAGCGTGGGCGACGAGACGAACGAGGGCGTGAAGCTCAGGTGCGAGACGATGCCGCTCGCGCGCCGTTGCGTGTCGACGAAGCCGGGCGCGGGCTCCCCTCCCCACCACGACCGCAACCCAATCGCGCATCCACCGGTGGCAGCGCGGACCGAAGCGGCGACTAGCGGCTTTCGTGCCGACGCGGGAACGGGTTCGTTGGCCCCCGCTCAACCGTCTAGCAGCTTGCGTAAGGTGGCGAGGAGATCCGCGGGCATGAACGGTTTTTGCAGGAAGGGCCCGCGGGCTTCACTGCCTTCGGTGTAGCCGGACATGTACAAGATGCGAAGGTTCGGCCAGCGTGCGCCGAGCTGGGCGCCGAGCTCCCAACCGCTCATGCCGGGCATCATGATGTCCGTCACGAGGAGGTCGAACGGCGCCTCGCGTGCGGCGGTGGCGAGCGCTTCTTCGCCGCAGGTGGCGGTCACGACTTCGTAGTGGGCGCGCTCGAGCGTGCGCTGGACCACGCTGCGAACGACCGGTTCGTCCTCCACCAGCAGGACGCGCTCGCCCCGCGCGGCGGTGGAGGCAGGGACGGTACGGACGGGCTCCGCCTTCTCGGTTTCGTCCACGCGGGGCAGGTAAACGGAGAAGGTAGAGCCCTTGCCGAGCCCGCTTTGGACGGTGATATGACCGCCGCTTTGCTTGACGATGCCGTAGCAAGTCGCGAGGCCGAGGCCGGTGCCCCCGGCTCGCGTCGTGAAGAAGGGCTCGAAGATTTGCGGCAGCGCCGCGGGCGCGATGCCTGCGCCGTCGTCTGCCACCGTGAGGAGGACGTAGCGCCCCGGCGCGACCTCCGGATCGTGGAGGGTGTCCTCTTGAAGGACGACGAGGTCGCGGGTGCTGACCTCCACATGGCCGGCGCTCGGCATGCTGTCGCGCGCGTTCGTGATGAGGTTGAGCACGACCTGCTCGAGCTGGCTCGCGTCTGCGCGGACCCTGCCCTCGCTGCGCAAGCTCATGCGCAAGCGGATGTGCTCACCGAGCAGGCGATGCAGCAGCGGCTCCAGCTTGGTCAAGAGCGACGAGGGCTCCAGCACCTTGAGCTCGATGACCTGGCGCCGCGCGAACGCGAGGAGCTGCTGAGTGAGCGCGGCGCAGCGCTCCGCGGTCAGCCGCACCTCTGCGAGTAGTGGCTGCGATTCGTCCAGCGTGCTCGCGCTGCTCGCCAAATCCAGATTTCCCAAGATGGCGGTGAGCATGTTGTTGAAATCGTGCGCCACCCCGCCCGCAAGCCGCCCGATGCTCTCCAGCTTTTGAGTCTCTGCCAGGCGGGCCTCGAGCGCGCGGCGCAGCGTGATATCCATGACGCTGCCGACCACGCGCGACACCTCACCGCGATGATCCAGAACCGCGATGCCGGATGCGGCGACCCAGCGAAGCTCGCCGTTCGGATGGAGGATGCGGTGCTCGATGGGCCCATAGGCGCCGCCGCCGCGCACGGCCTGGGCAAGCCCCTCCGCGACGGCCGCGCGGTCGTCCGGATGAATGCGATCTTGCAGCATGCCGGTGATGTGAAGCTCGCTGTCCGGCTCGGTGATGCCGAAGATGCGGCGGGTCGTCTCGTCCGCCGTGCCGCCTCCGTCTGCGATTTTGTAGGTCCAGATGCCGAGGCCCCGCGCGTTGAGCGCGACTTGCAGGAGGGTCCGGCTCTCCTCCAGCGCGGTGACGTCCGTCGCGACCATCACGAGGGAGGTGACGGCCCCGCCTTCCATCATGGGGCTGATGCGAGTGAGGTAGTGCCCCATCTCTTCCGAGGTGACGGGCCCGAACGTGGCGTATTCTTGCGTGCGCCCGGTCTCGCGCGCGGCCCGAAGCGCCCCCTGCACGCGCTCCTGATAGCTCGGTGGCAAGAAGGTGAGCACGGGAGCGCCGACCACCTGGGTCGGCTCGAAGCCGGCCGACACATGGTTCACGTACAGGAACTTCCCGTCGAGGCTCACCTGCGAGATGAAGTCGGGCGCGCTCTGCAACATCGCGGTGAGCCGGCGGACTTCGTCCTGCAGCCGCCGGATTTCTTCGTCTTTCCCCGCGTCCGTCATCGGCGCGCTCAATGGGCGCTGGGCGGCGGAGGGGTGCTGCGGAAGCTCGAGCGCAAGAGCGCCTTGGCCAGCGCTTTGACGATGGGCACGGCGTCGTCGTCACGCGGGTCCGCCTGGGCCAGCACGGGCGCGCCCGTGAGAGATTGCCACTCTTCGGCCAGCGCCGGCCCGCCGAACACCGCGCTCGGCACCCGCAGCTTGATGGGTGATAGCACCTTCGCCAGCCGCTCCACGGCGCTGCTCGAGTAGCGGCAGCCGGTCGAAAAGTCATCGGTCAGGACCAGGGCGTCCAGGCTTGGCACGAGCTGCTCCAGCGCCTGGCCCGCGTCCCCCTCTGCCCAAGGGTCGTCGGGGAACATTCGAAAGACGAACCGCGATTTGTAGCCCTGAAGCTGCGCCAGCTCGAGCGCTCCGCTCTTGAGCTTCAACAGCTCGTGCAAGCGATTACCGGTGCTCCCGATCACCGCGACATGGAAAACGACTTCGTGCTGTTCCGGATCGACGGCAGCCATGATGAGCATCCTAACCGACGATGGTCGGAAACGAGCCAAGCATCGACGAGGCTCGTCGATTAGCGGGCTGCTCCTGAAAAATTCCTCATTTTGCCGAGGCCTCGCCCGAACGGCTCCGCCGCGCCGAATCAGGGCCGGCCGCAGTCAGCGTACGACGGTGCGGCAGCCAAGCTCGATCGAGAGCTCTGCCGCTTGCGTGCGCTCGCACGAAGATTTGCAGACGTTGAGCCGCGAAGGAGCACCTGCGCTCGGCTCCACGTCGTAGTACCAGCCGCCGGCGCTACCGCACGCGCTCGCGCCGGACACGCGGGGCAGCGTGGTGCGCGCCTCGCCTTCCAGCACGACGTTCACGGTGTCGTAGTCCAGGCGCTTGCCTGCGGGCGGCTCTGGCAGCGCGAGGTCGCACGCGACCTGCCGCGTCGCGGTCGCGTCCAGCGCGGCTCCGAGCTGGCTCGAGAAGTCCCGGCGCGCGTCGATGATTACCGGCCGCACCGTGCCGCCAGCGGCTGCGATTCGCTCGAAGCCGCTCGCTTCGCTTGCGGCCAGTGAGCTCGAGGAGACGACGAGCGTGCGCACGTGCGCGGGGCCGGCCAGCGCCTCTTCGGCGAGGAGGGCCAGCGCTTCCGTACCTTTGGGCGCGCAAGCGGTAGGCAAACCGTCCGTGGCGAGCACCACGACCACCGAGCGCTCCGGATGCGTCAGCGCGTGCGTGGAGGCGAGCTCCAAGGCGGCGGTATAAGCGGGAGCAGTCGGCGTTTGGCCCCCGGGGACGACAGCGTCGAGCTTCGCGATCGCGCCGCGCGCCATCTCGCTCACGTCCTGGATGGGCAGGGCCGCCTCGCGGTAGCTCGCGGCGACGCACGCAGGCGCGTCGTCGGTCGGAAGTGGAAAGAGCGACAGGCCAAAGCCCATGCCGGCGGGAGCGCGCTCCAGAAAGTCGTGAAACGCGGCTTTGGTTGCGTACCACTTGGAAACGCCGCTCTCCGTCGCGTCGTTCATGGAGCTCGAGCCGTCCAGCACTGCGAACAGGTCGACCGGCAACGCCTCGGCCGCGGCGCGGGTTCCGACGCAGGCTTCCCGACCGCTCGGCGCGATGTCCAGCGCGTCCGCAGGCTGGGGAGTCGTGGCCTCCGCCGCGGGTGGAGCGTGCTCCGCGTCTTGACCACACGCCGTCGCCAAGAGCAGTAGCGCCGTGCAACCTACGTGTGCGAGGAGCGCCGACCCGAAAGTGACCGATGAGCGCAGCACGTGCGATCAACGGTCAGCTCCGAGCCGAGGTATAGAGCCATCCGAGAGGGTTAGAGCGAATTACGCGCAGCGTGGCTACAATTACGGGAAGATCTCGCGCTCTTCGTACACCTTCTTCAGGCGTTCGAGTGCGACACCGTAGCAGGCAATCCGATAGTCACACTTATGTAGCTCCGCGAACTGATGCATGCGGTCGTAGGCGTCGATCATCGCCCGCTCCAGCTTTTCGTCGACCTCTTCCAGCGACCAGCTCTCGCTGCGCTTGTTCTGCACCCACTCGTAGTAGCTCACGGTGACGCCGCCTGCGTTGGCCAGCACGTCCGGCAAGACGGGGATGCTGCGGTGCTTGAGCACGGCCTCGCCCTCGGGCGAGCAGGGCCCGTTGGCGCCCTCCGCCACGAGCTGGACCTGGAGCGCCTCCGCCTCGCCTGCGCCGATCTGATTTTCGAGCGCAGCGGGGATGAAGATATCCGCGGCGGCACCGAAGAATTGCTCGCGGGTGATTTGCGTGCCGTTCGCGTAGCCGGCGATGGAACCGCTCTTCGCCACGTACTGCTGCAACCGGTGGGCATTGAAGCCCTCCGGGTTGTGCAGGTAACCGGTGTGGTCCCCCACCGCCACCAGCGACACCCCGAGGTGGCTGAGCAGCACGGCCGCGTTGCCGCCCACGTTGCCGAAGCCTTGCACCATGAGCTTCTTGCCCTTGAGGTCGTAGCGGTTGCGCTTCGCCCACTGGATCACGCAGTGCACGAGCCCCTGGCCGGTCGCCTTTTCTCGGCCCAGCGTGCCGCCGCTGGCTATCGGCTTGCCGGTGACCACGCCTTGCACGTCTTGCTTGCTCACGAGGCCGACCGTGTTCATGTACGTGTCCAGCGCCCAGGCCATCGTTTGCGCGTTGGTGCCCACGTCCGGCGCAGGGATGTCGTAGTCCGGACCGATGTTGTTGCCGAGCGCGTGAAAGAAGCGGCGCGTGATGCGGCTGAGCTCTTTGCGCGATACGTCCCGCGGGTTGAACTTGATGCCGCCCTTGGCCCCGCCGTAGGGCAGCCCCATGAGCGCGCACTTCCAGGTCATCATGGCCGCGAGCGCCTTGAAATCATCCAGCCCTGCGCTCTCGTGGTAGCGCATGCCGCCCTTGTAGGGACCGAGGATGTTCGAGTGCTGAATGCGGTACCCCTTGAGGACGCGGTACTCGCCGTTGTCCATGAGCACGGGGAAGTTGACGATGATTTCGTTCTTGGGCTGGGCCAAGATCGCGCGCACGTGAGCGGGTAGCTCCACCAGCTTCGCGGCTTGGTCCAGGTAACCCTGAATGACCTTGAAAAACTCGTATTTCTCGGCTTGCGGGAGCTTGCTGGCGCGAGATTCGCTCGGAGGCACGGACTGCATGCTCTTCATCATCCCAGGTACGACGAGGGTACGCAAAGGCAACGCGGCGCAGGGGACCACCCCCGCGCACATTGTGGCAGAGCGTCAGCTCCGACGACGCGTCCATCGCGCGGCAGCAGCTGGGCTCGAGCCGCGGCCTAGGAGCGCCCGCCGCTTTCCGAGCCGAGAGCGCGCACTTCATGCAACCAAGCGCACTAGATTGGGGGCATGAGGACGCTACGAACGCACTTACTCGTCATCGACCCTCAGAGTGGCTTTTGCGACCTGGCCGAGGCTTGCCGGCCGGGGCTACCGCAGGTCGACTCGGTAGGCGGCCAGGAGCGGCGAGGCACATGACGGACGAGCCCGTCGTTCGGAGCTTGCTCGAGAATGACTTGTACAAGCTCACGATGTGGCAAGCGCTGCTCCACAGCCACCCCGCCGCGGCCGCGGAGTACCGCTTCGTGTGCCGCAGCACGCCGCAGTTTCCGCTGACACGGCTGCTACCCGCGCTCCAGGCCGAGCTAGACCACCTGTGCAGCCTCCGCTTCACTCAGCGCGAGCTGGACTACTTGCGGAACCTCCGCTTCATTCGGGGCGACTTCGTGGACTTCCTCTCTCTGTTTCATTTTCAGCGTCGCTTCATCGACGCTCACGCGGAAGGTGAGCACCTGGTCATCACCGCGCGCGGGCCGCTCGTCCACGTGATGTCCTTCGAGATCTTCGTGCTCTACATCGTGAGCGAGCTTTACTCGCGCGCTTTGGGAGACATGCCGGCGGCGCTCGCCGAAGCCGAGCGGCGGCTGGACGCGAAGCTCGAGCTGCTGAAGAGCCGCCGCGCCGAGCTCTCCGGCCCGGAGCCGTTTTTGTTCTTCGATTTCGGCCTTCGGCGCCGTCACTCCGCGGTGATGCAAGATCGCGTCGTGGAAAGGCTGCTAGCGGCCGTGCCGGAGTATTTTCGCGGCACCTCCAACGTGCTGCTCGCGGAGCGGCTGGGGCTAACGCCCATCGGCACCATGGCCCACGAGTACTTGCAGGCGTACCAGGCCTTTGGCTCGCGCTTGCGTGATTTCCAGAAGGCGGCGCTGGAGGGCTGGGTGCAAGAGTACCGTGGGGACTTGGGGACCGCGCTGACGGACGTGATTGGCATGGACGCGTTTTTGAACGACTTCGATCTGTACTTTGCCAAGCTGTTCGACGGTTTGCGGCACGACTCGGGGGACCCGGTGGCTTGGGGCGAAAAAGCCATCCGCCACTACCACAAGCTGCGCATCGACCCGAGGACGCGCCGTCTGGTCTTTTCCGACGCGTTGGATTTGCCCCGGGCCATCGAGCTGCATCAGCACTTTCGGGGGCGCGCGCAGACGTCCTTCGGCATTGGCACCAACCTGAGCAATGACACACTGACGCCCGCGCTCAGCTTGGTGATGAAGCTCGTCAGGTGCAACGGCCAGCCGGTGGCGAAGCTTTCCGACTCACCGGGCAAGACCCTGAGCACGGACGACACGTACGTGAGCTACCTGAGGCAAGTCTTCTCACCCCCGGCCGCATGACACGGCTAGCGTCGCCGCGCGAAGCCAGCTACCACTTCCAGCCGCAGAGCGAACTGCATGACCCGCATGACGAGCCCAGAGGAACGCGCGGACCTGGCGGTGGTGATCGGTCGCTTTCAGCCGTTTCACCTCGGACATCTGGCCTTGCTGGAGCACGCGCTCGCGGTCGCGCCCCGCGCGCTGCTGGTGGTGGGCTCGGCGAGCGGGCCGCGCCAGGCGAAGAACCCGTTTTCTGCGGAGGAGCGCGTCCAGACCATCAAAGACAGCTTGGCGCCGGAACAGCTCGCGCGCGTCAGCTTCGCGACAGTGCGGGACTACTACGACGAGGCGCGCTGGGCGGGCGCAGTGAAGGGCGCCGTCGCGGCGCTCAGCGGTGGCCCGGTGGCGCTCGTCGGCTTTCACAAGGACGACTCCAGCTCGTACTTGAGTATCTTTCCGGAGTGGCGTGAGCTCGCGCTGCCTCGCCAAGCGCCAATCGACGGCACCGCGCTCCGCCGCTTGTACTTCGAGCAACCCGAGCTGGCCCCGGAGCTGGCGGCCGCGGTACCGGCCGGCGTCGCGCGCTTCCTGGAAGCCTTCCGCAGCGGTCCCCATTTCGAGCCGCTGCGCGAGGAGCTGGCGGCGTTGGACCAGAGTCGCGCCAAGTACGGCTCCGGTCCGTTCGTCACGCTGGACGCGCTCGTCACCTACGGCGAGCGCATCCTCCTCGTCGAGCGAGGGGGCGCGCCGGGCAAGGGTCAGTGGGCGCTGCCGGGCGGCTTTTTGGATGGCTCGGAGCGGCTGCTGAACGGCGCGCTGCGCGAGCTCCGTGAAGAGACGCTCATCGGAGCTTCGGACGCCGAGCTGCGCGCGGCCCTGCGCGCGGTGGCCGTGTTCGACCATCCGCAGCGCAGCCAGCGGGGCCGCACCATTACCCACGCTCACTACTTTGCGCTCCCGCCAATCGCAGCCCAGCCGCCCAGCGTGAAGGGCGCGGATGATGCGCGGGCCGCCCAGTGGCTGCCCATCGCAGAGCTGCCGCGGATGACCGAGCAGCTCTTCGAAGATCATTATCAGATCATCGACCATTTCCTTCGCGTCTCGTCCGATTGAGACGGCCGTAAAACGAACCTCCGAGCTCAGGCCTACCCCTGCGCCGCGAGTCGCCGTAAGCTGAAAGGTCAGAAGGGACTCGCTCATGCTGCGATTGGCCACCTCGACTTGCTCGGCTCTGTTCGCTCTCCTGCTCGCTGCCTCCGCTTGCTCGGGTGACGATGACGCGCCTCCTCTCGACGGGGGCGGCGCCGTCGGGGGCGAGGACAGCGGCGGCAAAAGTGGCGGCGCCGGGCGTGGAGGCGCCGCGAACGGCGGCAGCGAAGCGGGCGCGGCACCCCAGGGCGGCGACGGAGCCTCATTCGGCGGCGCGGGCGGTGCGGGCGGCGCAGAAGAAGCGCTCGGAGGCGCGCTCGGCTTTGCGGGGGAGCCGGCGGGCGCGGGCGGCGCGGCGCCTCAACCGGACCCGGACTTGGTCGAGAGCAGCGGCGGCCCGTGGCCGGACTCTCTGACCGGCGTCTGCTCGAACGGCGTGGCGCTCGCGGTGTGCCCTCAGGTGGACGGCCCGCTCTATGGGCAAGACGGCACCTACCGCATCAACGTGCCGACGTACGCGGCGACGATGAGCACCTTGACGGACGAGGTGACGGGCCTCGTGTGGCAAGTCCTGCCACCTGCGCAAGATCTCACGCTGGCGGAAGCTTCGACCTACTGCGACGAGCTGGAGCTCGCGGGGCAAACCGATTGGCGTTTACCAACGCGGCTCGAATACGTCTCGCTCCTCGACGAAGGCAGGGGCTCCGGCTACGCGCTGCCCGCAGGCATGCCTTTCGATGCGACCGGCGTTCATTGGACCGCGTCGCCCAGCGGCGTGACCCCCGGCCTCTTCTTCGTGGTGGACGACGCGGAGGGCACCTGGAACGTCGTATTGGACGACACGGCGGAGAGCGCGCGCTGCGTACGGGGCGCGGCTCTCACGGGAGTGCTCGAAGCCGCCGCGGGCGTGGTCACCGACACGATGACGAATCTGACCTGGCAGGCGAGCGAGCTGGATCCGGCGCCGCGCACCTGGGCGGAAGCGCTGGCTCATTGCGAGTCGTCGAGCTTCGGCGGCAAGGACGACTGGCGGCTGCCGAGCATCAAAGAGATCGCGACGCTGGTAGACGAAGCGGCCGCGGCGGCACCGGTCATCGCGGCCCCGTTCGGTGGTGCGGAGCGGAGGTACTGGTCCTCGACCCCCGCCGCGCCGTTCCTGTTGGCTCCGGCCGCGTTCGTGTTGGATACGGACTTCGGAATTTCCATGACCTCGAGCATGGGCGAGACCTCCGCCGCCCGCTGCGTCCGCACCGCGGATTGACGACAACGCAAGTAACGCGGGTGCTTCAGGGTCGCTTCGGGTCGGTCGTTTCGCCGCTGGCCGTCGCTTCGCCGGCCTTTTCACGCTCGCGTTGCTCGCGCTCTTTTTTGCGCTTCTTGCGGCTCTCCGGGTCGTCCGGCAGGGGACGGCCCACGTCGTAGCTCGTGACCTTCGTCGACGGGGCGGAGCCCTCCGGCTTCCAGCGAAAGGCGCGCGGCAGCATGGGCCGGCCGAGCGCGTAGAGCACGCTGGTTTCGTAGCTCGCGAGCGGAGGCGCGGCGCCGCCGGCGCGATGCACGAAGGCGGGGTGATGCGAGCCGCGGTCCAGCTCCACTGCGTCCCGACAGCCGGCGCGGGTGAGCGACGTCGCGACCGCGTCGCTCGAGTCGTGCCTCGCGAGCGCGACCACGAGCGCGCCGTCCGGCGCGACGCACAGCGCGCCGCGCTGCCGAAGGTCCCCCCGTTCGCGAGCGCGCGGCTCCACGTTGCCGTCACGCACCAAGAGCGGGAGCTGCACGGCGTCGTCGTCCACCGCGAGCTCGAGGGCGCCGCTCGGTACGAGACGAAGCTCGCCGCGCGAGCTCACGACCAGGCTCGCGTACGCGCTCCGGTGCGAGATGGCCTGGGCGCCGGCGAAGCTCAAACCGTAGCGAGTCGAGTCCGTCGTGTGACCGAGGCCGATCGCGGCCAACACCTCGTGCGCCTCTTTGTCGTCCAGCGAGAGCTTCACTCCGGGCTTGCCCCACGCGCCCGGCTCTTTCGAGCCGGCTCGGGCTCGCAGCGAGACGTGACCCTTTTCGAAGCGGGTCAGCGCGACCTCCACGCTACCGATCGCGAGCTTGGCCGAGAAGATGCCGGTCATCCACCCCGGCGGTGGCTGCGCGCCGCCGTCCGGAGTCCACGTCAGGCCTTCTTGCGCGGGGGGCGTCGCGTCCCGCACCATCACGTAGAAGAAGTCTTTGGGCGCGCCGCGCACGTACTTGTCGACGGACATTTTCATGCCCGGGTCTGCGATGCGCAGCTCCGCCTTCTTCTTGGACGGGTTGAGGACATCCATGAAGATGAAGCCGGTGTGGGCCGGGTTCATGTCGAGGTGAATGCCGTAGGAGCAGCCAGCTTGGCGCAGGGCCTTGCCGAGGGTGGCGCCGTCGATCTCGTCTCCCCACGCGTAATAAAGGTGGCCCGCGGAGGTGACGCAAAGCGCCGAGCGGTGGGTCATCACGCTCTCACCCTCGAGCTGCCAGCCCCACAAGTTGCGGCCGGTGGGGTTGGCCACGCCGTCCTCCACGAGCGGGTCCAGATTCTGACGAAAAGAGACGACGTTCTTCGGGATCTCGAAGGTGCTCGGCCAACTGCCGAGCCCGACCTCGCCCGTGTCCGTCACCACGACGCTCGCGCCGCCCTTGACTGGGGGGAGCAAGACGCGATGATTCACCATCATGCCGTAGGCGCCGTGGGTGGTCTTGAAGGCGCCGTTGAAGGTGGCGACGATGCGCCGGTACTTCTTCGGGTCGTCGGGCAAGCGGCCATCACCGGGCGGGCCGATGGTCGGCTTCGGATCTTCGAAACCGGCTTGCATGCCGAGCTCCAGCTGGCGCATGTCCAGCGCGATCAGCAGCACCTGTGAGTAGGGGCGCTTCGGATCCGGACGAATCGTCGTGCGGTAGAAGTAGGCGGGCGGCTTCTCCGCGCCTTCTTTCAAGCCCAGCATTGGCTTGAGGAACGGGTACGACACCGCCTTCCACGCGCCCTCCGTCGGTTTCGCGTCCTTCCAGATGGAGGGCACGTTCGGGGGCGGCCAGCTGTCCACCGCGCCGTCGAACGCGGCCGCGTCGAGCACCCGCGCTACCGCTGCGGTCTCCGCGCCGGCCTTCAGCTCCGTGCTGGCCTTGCTCGAGAAGAGCTTGTAAGCGGCGCGTTTGAGGCCGTCCTCCGCGCCGAACACTTTGTTCTCCAGCCAGGCAATCGGCGCCGGCCCGACCTCCGCGCGCACCGTATCGACCGCCCAATGCACCAGCTGTTTGCTCCCGTACACCTGGGGGATGGCTCGCGCCGGCGGAAGCGGCCCCCCTCCTTGCGCGGAGAGCTTGCGAGAGGTCACGTCGTAGCCGAAGCCGCTGCCTTTCCCGAAGTCCACGTTCAGCTGCTCGCTCTCCAGAGACAGCTTCGCGTGATCGGCCGGCACGTCCAGCACGATGTCGGTGCGACCGATGCCGTGCAGTGAGCCCGTCTGCTGAAATGACGTGAGCGCGAGCATCGCGCGGTCCAGCCAAGACTCCGGGCGGTCCGAGCTGCGAATGCCGGCCAGCTCCAGCACGGCGATGCCCTGAATCTTTCCGTACGCCAGGGTCGCGAAGCTCGCGCGTTGGCCTCGCGCCTCGAGCCCGACGTCGTCACCCTGAGGGGTATCGGTCAGGTTTCGCACGTCTCGCACCTCGATGATCTGTCCGCCGCGCGTGACCCGCACCCGCGCGCGGTAGAGGTCACGGGGCGCGCCGTTCGCGTTGCGCGACAGGAACAGGAGGTGCCGACCCAAGAACGTCTCCGTCCAGAACCCTGGGCTCTCCTCCCAGGCCAAGTCCTGCTCATCCACGACGCCGCCGCTGGCGCGGCCGAGAGCGGCAGAAAGCCCCACCAAGGACTTTTCGGGAGGGCGGGGCGAGGCGCAGCGCGAAAGGCACCCCAAACCGAGCGCGAGGCCGAAGAGCGCCGCGCGACTCTTCAAGAAAGGCCTGGGGCGGTGCAGCGCGCGAGCGAAATTCAGCGGCACGACCCCACCCGAGTACCTTCGGGCGGCGGTGAGCGCAAGCCCGGAAGGAGCCGCGGGCCGCCCCGCTCTGGGCCGGGATTTGTGGAAATACTTGTGCAACCCAGCCCCCCTTGATACGTCCCCTGGCCGCGCGTGAAGAGTAACCTCGCCATTCGCCTCGTGACCGCCGCCGTGGTGGTGCCCCCGCTCCTGGCCTTGCTGTTCGTCGGTCCAGCGTGGGGCTTCTTCGTGCTCGTGCTCGTCGCCTGCGCCGTCGCCGCGGACGAGCTGTATCGCATGACGCACCCCGGCGATGTCGTAGCCCGCACGGTTGCGACCCTCACCACCGTGGGCGCGTGCGCCGCCACCTACCTGCTGTCAGCGGATCCACGCGGGCTGCTCACGGTGATGGCCGCGGTCACTCTGCTCGGTCTCCTCACGCCGCTCTGGCGCCTCGGTGACATGCAGACGGCGGCGCTCCGCACCCTCGCGGGCGTCGCCGGTCCGTTTTACATTGGCGTGCTGCTCGCCACCCTCGCCCTGCTCCGTCGCGACGGCGGCGAAGACCACGGCGGCCGGCTCGTGTTCATGTCGCTCACCTTCTCGTGGTTGGCGGACACCGGCGGCTACTTTTTTGGCCGCTTCCTCGGCAAGACCAAGCTCTACGAGGCCGTGAGCCCCAAGAAGACGCGCGCCGGCTTCGTCGGAGCTCTGGTCGGGGCGAGCGTCGGCGGCATCCTCGCGAGCCTCGTCTACCTCCCGGCGTTGCCGCTCGCGCACGCCATCCCACTCTCGCTCTTTGCCGGCGCCATCGGTCAGCTCGGGGATCTCGTCGAATCGCTCCTCAAGCGTTCTACCGGTATCAAAGACTCCGGCGGCATCGTCCCTGGCCACGGTGGCATGCTGGACCGCATCGACGCCCTGATCGTGGTGTCACCGATCGTGTACCTCTTCGCGTCGTACACCGGCCTGCTCCACTGAAGTCAGCCTGGCGTGCAACGCCCAGCGGACCGCCGCTGGCGTAGCGAACCCGCGACCACCGCTCGGCTCCGGGAGGCACTCACCGCACCGCGACGGCCCGGTCGCAGCCCCACGATCAAAAGGGGCAACCGGCTCCGAGGGTGGCCGATGGGGGGGCATGCGGCTGCTCTTCGATCACGGCACGTTGATTGTGACGGAGCCCCCCGAGCGATGGGATTTCTTACCGGGGGTGGTGTGGGACCCGCGGGTGCAGCTGCTCCGCGCGCCCGCGTGCCGCTACCCGGAGGTGGTGGAGGCGCTGCTGGATCGACGACTGCCATTCCGAGACGAGACGCGGCCAGCTAGCGACGAGCCGCCCGCAACCTGGCGAGAGCTATCCCTCAGGAGTTACCAACGCGCTGCGCTGCTCGCGTGGGAGCTCAACGAGGCGCGCGGCTTGGTCGTCATGCCAACCGGGAGCTGGAAGACTCGGGTGGCAATGGCAGCCATGGCCAGCGCTGGACGGCGCGCGCTCTGCCTGGTCCCCACCCGCGCGCTCCTGGAGCAGTGGCGCGCCGAGCTGCGCGCGGTGTACGCAGGCCCGGTCGGCTGCTTGGGGGACGGTCAGCGCACCGTGGAGGCGATCACGGTCGCCACGTTCGAGAGCGCCTACCGGCTGATGCCGACGCTGGGCAACCGCTTCGACCTGCTGATCGTGGACGAAGCGCACCATTTCGGCCGCGGCGGGCGAGACGAAGCGCTGGAGATGTGCGTGGCGCCGCGTCGCCTGGGGCTGACCGCCACCCCGCCGGACGCAGACGCGCTCGCGCGGCTGGCCCAGCTGCTCGGCCCCGTCGCGTACCAAATTGGAGTCGCAGAGCTGACGGGCAGCTACCTCGCTGATTTCGAGCTCTTGGTCGTGCCGCTGGCGCTCGACCCCGCGGAGCGCGAACGCTACGAGCGCGACCATCGACTCTTCACCGAGCACTGCCGAGCCTTTCGGCGCGTCGCGCCGGGCGGCTCCTGGAACGAGCTGGTCACGTTTGCGGTGCAGTCGGCGGAGGGGCGCGCGGCTCTCGCGGGGTGGCGGCGCAACCGTCGCCTCGTCGGCTTCACACGAGCAAAAGCGCGCGCGGTAGGGGTGCTGCTGGCCAAACACCGCCGAAGCCGAGTGCTCGTGTTCACGGCTGACAACGCCGCCGCGTACGCGATCGCTCGGCGGCACCTGATCATGCCCATCACCTGCGATATTTCGCGGCAGGAGCGCGAGCAAGCGCTGGCCGCGTTTCGGCGCGGGGAGCTAAACGCGCTGGTCAGCGCCCGCGTGCTGAACGAGGGCATCGACGTGCCGGACGCGGACGTAGCCATCATCGTGGGGAGCACGCTGGGTGAGCGCGAGCACGTGCAGCGCGTGGGGCGCCTGCTACGGCCGGTGCCCGGGAAGCGAGCGTTGGTCTACGAGCTGGTGACGCCTCAGACGAGCGAGGTGTGGCGAGCGGCTGCGAGGAGGAGGGCGCTTGGAGCCGCAGACCGCCTCTCGGCTTAGCTTGGTCGCGCCCGGCGCGGAGCTATGGCTCGACTACCTGACCGAAGCGGACGAGCTCTGGCTCACCGAGCTGCTCGCCGAGTGCGGCCGCCACACCGGGCGGAAGGTCGTGAATTTGCGGGAACACCTCGCCGACCCCCTCGCCCTGCTCGCGCCCAAGCACAAGTGGCGAGCCGCCGTGCAAGTGCTGCTGCGGCTCTTGCCGGAGCCGCCGCGGCGGGAGCCGGCTCCGCGCGAGGTGCGCGCGCAGTTGTTTCGGAGCGCCGCGGCCTGCCAAGACCGTCGCGCGGAGGTCGTGGCGCGCGTCGCCGGCGGCTTCGGCGTCGGCTCGCACGAGCTGGAACGAAGCTTGTTCGCGGATCTCGCGGGCGAGCGCGCGATCGGAGTCGTGCCCGCCGATCTCACGGCGGCGCGGCTCGCTTTGCGCGTCAATCAAGAGCTGGTGGACGGCCACTTGAAGCGTGCTCACCTCGTCCTCGTCACCTCTTCGGAGCCAGGCCACGCCTTGGTCCGGCGAGCCAGGCAGCTGGGGCTCATCTGCGTCGCCCGCGCTTCGGGCGAGGCCGGCGCCGCTCGCCTCGAGATTTCCGGCCCCTTCGCGCTGTTTCGCAAGACAGAGCGCTACGGCCGCGCCCTCGCTTCGCTCCTAGCGTACGCCGCGCGCGCGCAAGACTTCGAGCTCTGCGCGACCTGTGAGACTCGAGACCGCGGTCGCTGCACGCTACGCATCACGGGCGCTTCGCCGATTTTCGCCGATAGCGCACCGCTCGCGTTCGATTCGCGCGCTCGCACGCGTCTCCTGCGCGATTTGTCGAAGCTCGCGCCAAACCTTCAGCTCGTCGCCGAGCCATTACCCATCCCGGTCGGCGACGAGCTCCTTTTTCCGGACTTCCAGCTCGTCGACCCGCGCGAGCCGGTGCCCTACCGCTTCGAGCTCGTCGGCTTTTGGACGAGGCCGCACCTCACACGAAGGCTAGCGCAGCTCGGCTCGACGGAACGCTACGTGCTCTGCGTGGACCAGGCGCGCGGGTGCGGCGAAGACGACGCTCCGCAAGATCCGCGGGTCCTTCGCTACCAAGGTCGGCTGCGCGCCGCGGACGTTTTGGCCCGGCTCCGCGCTTAGAAGCGGATGCCGCAGGGCCGAGCGCCGCCCAGTTGCGGCTCCGCGCCAGCTCAGCTGATGCGGACGCGAACTCGTTTCCGCTTCAGTACTTCGTCCGGCAAGACCGTCACGATCTCGTTCGTGCTCGCGTCGCGCAGGCGCGCTTGCCGAGTGAGCTTGCCGGCACCGAGCAAGCCCCCCTCCTCGAACATGAGCCGCACCTCTCGTTTTCTGCCCTGGGCGGCGGCAGCTCGCCCTTCTGCGCTCTCTGGGTCCGGCTCCCATTTTCCAAGATTGGAGGGCAGCGGCTCCAGCACCCCGAAGCGCTCTTCCTTCAGCCCGGGGAACAGCCCCGCGACGAACAGGTAGATGATCCCGCCAACGACCGCCACACCGAGCAGGAATAGGTAGAACACGCGCCGCGGAGCTTACCTCAGGTCACTCCGGATACCAGAGCTCGACCGCCGCGATGCTCATCGCCGGACTGCCCGCTCGGAGGCCGACCACGACCTCACCGTCGGTCGCATCGACCCGATAGGGCCCGAGCTTCGCCCAAGCCTGCGCGGCGCCCACCGCCTGCCCCAAAAAGCCGCCCGAGCTTGGCGGCTCTTCGCCTTGGAGGGTGAAGTAACTCGGGCTCGCTTCGCCACCTGTCGGGGAGATGGCGTACAGATAAACCAGGTAGGTGTCATTCTGGGCCGGCAGCGCGAGCTCCTGACCGTCTTGCAGGCGCGTGGAGGTCTCGAGCGCCTTCGCGAGCGCGCCGGCCACCGCTGGAGAGAGCGTCGTCGTGCCTTGATTCACGCCAGAACCGCTGGTGGTGACGCGCGCCTGGGCGGCGGATTGCCAGTCGTTTCCCGAAACCGTCAGCGCCGGGCCGTTCACGTTCACCGCTCGCGCAAAGCAGGCGCGCGGGTGGTTTGGGCGAGGCGCGAGCCCCCACACGAGCCGGTCTTTTTCGAAGACGGTGATGCGCAACGAAGGGCCGGGCTCCGGGAGGAAAGAGTAATTGGCGCGCTGATCGAAATGCGAGCGGCCCGGGTCGCCCGACGTCAGCTGCTGGTGCAGCTCCAGCCGATCGCCAGGAAAGAGCTGCCCGCCTTCGGTGAAGCCGACCTCCACGTAGGCGTCGTAAGCGGGCTCCGCGCCGCCCTCTTCGCGGACGATGGTCCAAGTGCCTGCAACCGCGCGGCTCTCGCCGCTCCCGAGCTGGACGGTGGACTGCGTGCCGCCGGTAGAGAGCGGCTCGGTGACGCCGCTGCGCTCGAAGTAGTAGCGGAGCTTCAGATCTTTGAAGCTGTACGCTCGCGCGTCTTGATTCGTGAGCGTGATGGACCAGCTGGCCGTCGCGACGCTCGAAGCTCCCTCCTGCGGCGTGTAGCTCAACACCAGCGCAGCCGAGCAGGTCTTTGCGTCCGGCCCCCCCGCCACGCAAGGGCCGGACAGACAGTCGGCGTCGCTCTCGCAGCGCGCGTTGGTGCACCCCTGGCAGCTGCCTCCGCAGTCCACCGCGGTCTCGTCGCCCGTCGCCTCGCCGTCGTAGCAGTGAGAGGGCAGGCGGCGGAGGCACGTATCCGGGCAGCGCAAGCGCGGCCACTGCTCGGGAGCGCATTCAGGCCCCGGCAAGTTGCCTCCCTCCCCCGCGGCTCCTGCCAAAGGCTGAGTCGAAGTCCCCGCCGCCGCGCCCGTGCCGACACCGCCCAGAGGCACGGCGCCCGAGCCGCTGCCCGCTCCGGCGCTCGAGCCGCCGTGCGCATTCATGCCGGCGGAGCCGACACCGCCACGAAGCTCGTACTCGGGAAACGTGCACTGCGAGCTGGCGAGCCCCAGGCAGACGGCGAGCGGCAGCCAGAGCCGCGCAGCACGCGACCCTCTGCTCCGCGTTTGGCCTGCGCGCACCGACATACCCGAACGACGAGCATAACGTGGGGGCGCAGCTGGCGACGGCTATTTCTGCTCGGGCAGCGCTACCACGCTGACAGGAGCCGCAGTCTCCACCTGCGGCGCGAGCACGCTGCTCTGCGGCGTAGCGAAATCTGCCCCACGCGCCTCGGCCTGCGCGACCGCCTCCGGAATCAGCTCCACCGGAATGCCGCGAAAATACACTTGCCAGGCGCTGCGACGCACCATGCCGTCGCACACACTCACGTACCAAGAGGCGATGGGATTGTCCGCGCGGCTCCGCCAGTAGAGCTCGGTGTGATGGCGAATCAGCGCATCCCAAATGTCCCTCCCGATGCCTTCGCCTTGCGCCTCGGGCTGCACCGCGAACTTGCTCAGGTACGGCGCCGGGTAAGCGTCGTGCACGACGGCCGCGCCGCGGTAAGAGGAGTCGATGTACACGGCGAGGGGGGGCAGGTCGAAAAAGGTGGGGGACAGCTCCTTGCCGAACGAGCTCTCCAGCAACTGACGGAGTCGCGGTACGTCCAACGTGGAGTAGGTGGTATGCCGCTCCACCGCGCTACCGCGCTTGACCAGCGTGCCTGCGCCTTTGACCGTGAACAGCTCCTTGAGGAGGTTCAGCGGGCTGGTGATGCTGATGAGGAGCGGGTTGGGCTCCGCCAGCTGGATGAGCCGATCGCTGGCCACCAGCAGCTCCGAATCGCGCTTGGAGAGCATGCCCGGCGTGATCCGCCCGCGATCCGTCGTCAGGTTGATGATCGAGATGCGGCCGCCCTCCACGCTCAGCTTTTCGTCCGCGCGCTTGCCCACGAGAGGACGAAAGCCGCCGCGGCGGCGGAGGAGCGCGAGCTTGCGCGTGCCGAGCTGCTGGGACAGATGGCCGAGCTGGCTCAGCCGCTGCTCGAGCGTTGCTCCGTCATCCTTTCGGAAGTGCAGCACGGGGATGCGCTCGCGCCGGAGATCTTCGCGCACCGCCTCCACCACGTTCGCCTCCGACATCTCGTGAGGGCTGGGCGACATGTTGGCGGAGGGCAGCCGCTTGGTCAGCCGCTCCGAGCTCGTCGCTCCCGTGTCCGGATCGAACAAACCGAGCACGACCGTCGCGTACAGCCCCAGATCGGCGAGGAAGCGGAGCTGCTCCACGATGGAGCCGAGGGCAGAGCGAACGACGGGGCCGCCTGGCACGATGATCGCGAAGCTCTCTTTCGGGAGCCCGTGGAACATCCGCAGGTAGAACTCCGCCTCGGATCGGCGCCCGACGCTTTCGAGAAAGGTGAGCACCGCTTCGGCAGCGGCTGAGCGAGGAGCAGGGGCGACCACTTCGAGTAGGACGGCTGAGAGCGGCCTGGGGGGCCGGCGGCGGGCACTACTCTAGCGTCTTCACCACGAATGCAACCAAATCCGTGCTTCCGGCAGTCGCGACCATTCCCGGCGGCAGCTTGCGCACGTACCACGAGACCTTCCAGGCGACGGTCGCGCCTGGCGCGATGCTCGCATACGCGCCTTGCTGCTCGATCTCGACGTAGCTGTGGTCCGGGTTGACGTACACCTCCACTTCCGCCTCGCCCGGCGCCACCGCGCTCGCCGGTTGATCCTGGAAGCGCTTGACGAGCACCCGGTCCCCCAGGACGTAAGCGAGGTAGCCGCCCGCGCCGTCAGCGAACAGCTTGGCCTCGCCCTCGGTGTGACTCGGGTCGCACCAGGTGTGCCCGAGCGAGCTGGTGAACGCGAGGGGTGTCTCGCCGAAGGGAGCGCCGCCGGTCGGCCAGAACGCGAGGCCAACCGCGGGCATGCGCGTGATCTCCCAAGGCGCCCAGCTCACCGGCTCGGGGCCGATGTTGGTCATCGTGTACTCGATGTCGATCGCCTCCCGCGTCAGGTTGGCACTGAAGCGCTTGCTCACGCGTAGGCTGGTCGCTTCGTTGCCCTTACCGGCAAGCGAGATGACGCCGCTCGGATCCACGGTGGCCTCGTAAGGGTCCGTGTCGATCTCGGCCGGCGGCGGCCACTCCCAAACTTGAGGGCTCGGCCAGAACGTGGAGCCGAACGCATCCGCATAATTCTCGGCGCCAGTCAGGGTCAAAAGCTCTTGCTGGCCTTGGCGCAGCGACGTGACGCGCCCGCCATGCTCCGGGCTCACCTCGAAATACGTGGAGCCGAGCTCCAGCACCAACTTGCCGTCACCGCGATCGATTGGCTGCTTCAGCGTGAGCATCGTGACCATGCCTCCAGAACCTGCGGACCCGCCCGCGGGCGCCTCGTTACCATGTCCGCCCGCCGCCGCGGCGGCGCCGCTTCCGCCCACGCTCGCCATTCCAGCCGCTCCCCCGCCCCCGCCGCCCAGGGGACCCGGGAAGCTAGGCCCCGGCTCTTGGCCGGAGCCGCAGCCCAGGTGGAGGACGAAAAGCAGCAACCAGGCGCGCATCGGCTCGGAGGGTAACGACGGAAGCATTGGTAAAGACGCTTGATCAGGCGGCGGCAACTTGGGGGGCCCCGCCCACTTTTTGGGCCGGTCGGAAGCGAGGGTATACATTGCCCGACATGAAACGCCCCGTCGCCATCCTGTTGGGTTTCGCCGCGCTCGCCACGGGCGCGGTCGCGGTCGCAGAAGCCGAGGACGCGCTGCTGAAGCGCTACCCGTACGATCCGGCGTGCGCCTGGGGACGCGTCGGCAACGGCAAAGGCATGGTGGTGCGCTGCATCAGCGAGGAGGAGGCCAAGGTCCTCCGGAGCACCATCGCCACCGCTCCAGCCGCCAAGCCGGCGCCTTCGACCTCGCCGAGCGTCTCGTCTGCCAAGCCGGCCCCCGAGCCTCCGACCACTCCCAGCTCCACGGCCGCCGAGGCCCCCGCTCCGGAAGCGGCGCCGGAGCCAGAACCGGCTCCTTCCGATACGGACGCCGCTCTCGACGTCACGGTGGGCCCCGTCTCGGCAGACGAGGGCACGCTCGGCGTGGGCAAGCTCGGCATGCCGAAGGACAAGTACGCGGCGTGCGTGCAAAAGAACGGCGGCTTGAGCGGCAAGACCGGGGAGGTCTCGGTTCGGTTCCTCGTTCGCGCCAAGGGCGTCGCGGAAGGCGTGAGCGTCGCCAAGCGCACGAATCTCACCAAAGAAGCGGCTCAGTGCGTGGCGGAAGTCATCGACCGACGCCGCGTCGGGACGCCGGACTCGCCCATGGTCGGCGCGAGCGTCGTCGTGAAGTTCTCGAAGCTGGACAAGCTCTCGAAGTAACTGCCCCCGGCGGTGCTTCTACGCTAGACGGTTTCGGGTGACCGATACTCCTCGCCACGCGCTCTACGAAGGCAGGGTCCAGAAGCTCACTGCAGAGGTCGACGCGCTGGCGGCGCGCTCCGCCACCATTGGCAACCTGCGCGGCCTCTCGTTCCTGGTCGCTTTCGGCTCCTTGATCTGGGGAGCGGTCGCGCAGGGCGGCACACCTGCCATCGTCACGGGCGCGCTGGGCATTGGCGCCTTCGCCTGGCTGGTGCGTTCGCACGCCGTGCTCGGCACGAAGGAGGCTTACTCCCAGCGCCTGCTCGCGGCGAATCAACGGGCGCACCTACGCGTCACCGGCCACGCCAAGCTGCTGTTGGACGACGGGGCGGATTTGACGGAGGAGCTGGCCGGTAAAGCGCCGAGCGAAGCCGCGGCCAAGCGCATGCGCACGTTGGCGGACGATCTGGATCTGTTCGGCCGCGCCTCGATTTTTCAGCGCCTTTCGGTGGCCCATACCCGCTTCGGGCGCAGCGCCTTGGGTCGCGCGCTCCTTGCAGAGCCGAACGCGGAAGCCGTGAAGCGGCGGCAGGCGGCGGTCAAAGCCCTCGTCCCCGAGCTGGAGCTTCGTCAGCACATCGAGGCGCTCGCGAGCGCGCTGACCAAGGGTAAAAAGGGCCCTACCGTCGCGTCCGCTTTGGACCCGGAGCCGCTCTTGCAGTGGGCCGAGAGCTCGCCGCGATTGTCGAAGAAGCCAGCGCTCATCTGGGCCGCGCGCTTGCTCGCGCTGGTGAACGTCGCGCTGCTCGGCGGCGCGTGGCTCGGCATCTCGCCCGGCACTTACCTGATCCCATCGCTCGCGCTCTCGCTCATCGTGCTGGCGGCCGCGCGCCAAGACGTGACGGTGGCGTTCGCCGCGGTCTCCACTCGAGAGGGGGCGCTCTCCGGCTACGACAAGGTGCTGGAAGCGATCGAGCAGTCCTCCGCAAACGCGGAGCTGCTCGTGGAGCTACGCCAGCGCCTGCGGCAGGGGGACGCCACGCCTTCCCGCGCGATGGGCCAGCTGCGCGCGGCGGTCAGCTACTTCGAGCTCCGTTACCAGGGCCTCATCTATCCCTTCGCCAACATGTTCCTGCTCTGGGACGTTCACTGCACGGTGAAGGTGGAAAACTGGCAAGAGCGCTTCGGCAAAGCGGCGCGCGGCTGGTTCGAGGTGCTGGGCGAGGTGGAGGGGCTATCGTCCTTGGCGGGCCTCGCGTTCGACGAGCCCCAGTTCTGCTTCCCGGCCGTCGTGGACGAAACGCGCCTCTTGGCGACCGGGCTCGCTCACCCGCTGATCGGCGGCGGCCGCGTCGGCAACGACGTCAGCCTCCCTGGCCCAGGCTCCGCGCTCCTCGTCACCGGCTCGAACATGTCCGGCAAGAGCACGCTCTTGCGCTCGCTCGGCGTCGCCTACGCAATGGCCTTCGCCGGCGGGCCCGTGTGCGCCACGCGCTTCGAGCTCGGCAGCGTAAGACTCGCCACCAGCTTGCGCATCCGGGATTCGCTGGAGGAAGGTGTCAGCCACTTTTACGCCGAGTTGAACAAGCTGAAGGCCGTGCTCGACGCCACCCACGAGCGCCTGCCCGTCTTGTTCCTGCTCGACGAGATCTTGCACGGCACCAACTCACGCGAGCGACAAATCGGCGCGCGCTGGATCCTGGCGCAGCTGCTCGAGCGCGGCGCGCTCGGCGCCGTCTCCACCCACGACATGGAGCTGTGCCGGCTCTCCCCGGAGCAGATGAGCCACACCCAGCTCGTGCACCTCCGCGAAGACGTCAAAGGCCAAGAGATGGTCTTCGACTACCGGCTACGCCCCGGTCCGGTCAGCGAAGGCAACGCGTTGCGCCTGATGCGGCGCATCGGTCTAGAAGTGCCGGAAAGCGCCGGCTCCGGTCCGAGCCCAGCCGGCTGAGCTGCGCGAGCCGCCGAGCGATACTTAAGTTTCCACCGAAGTATCGCTTGACGCCGCACGCGTCGGCACAATAGTTAAGCCATCACCTAACCATGACCTTCACCCTCTACTACCATCCACTCGCCTCCTACTGCTGGAAGGTGCTCATCGCGCTGTACGAGGCGAGCGCGCCCTTCGACCCGCGCTTGGTGGACCTTTCGGACGCCGCCCAGCGTGACGCTCTGGCTCGGCTGTGGCCCCTGCTCAAGTTCCCGGTGCTGGTGGAAGAAGCGACGGGCCAGGTCGTGGCGGAGTCCAGCATCATCATCGAATACATCGCTCAAACCTGCCCCGGCCCGAGCCAGCTGCTCCCTGCCGAGCCCGCGGCCGCGCTCGAGACTCGCTTTTTGGATCGCTTCTTCGACCAGCAAGTCCACGAGCCCATGCAAAAGCACGTTGGCGACAAGCTGCGCCCCGCCGACAAGCGCGACCCTTTCGGTGTCGAGCAAGCCCACTCGCAAATCGAGGTCGCCTACGACCTCCTGGAGCGCCGTCTGGCGGGGCGCACCTGGGCCGCAGGAGACACCTTCACCCTCGCTGACTGCGCGGCCGCGCCTGCGCTCTACTACGCCAACCGCGTCCACCCCCTCACCCCCGCGCGCCCCGTGCTGACCAGTTACCTGGAACGCCTGCACGCTCGCCCCTCGTTTGCGCGCACCTTCGCCGAAGCCCAGCCCTACTTGCACTTTTTCCCAGGCTAAAGAGGTTCGCGGAGCTCGCTCATGCCCGCGTGGGCGCGATGATGGCGCGTCGCCTTTCTGCGGTTGGCTCTCTCGGAGCATCCAATCTCGAGCGTGCTAGCGCGGCGGCCCCGCGACTGTCCCCCCTCGCGCCGTTGCGGTCTATGAAGTCTCTCTTCTGCGCCATCGTGCTCGACTCTCGTGAGGTAACGTCGCTTCGCCGCTAGCCCTGAGCGGATCATCGCGAAAGCGGCGAGCGTCGCTCATGCCCACGTGGGCACGACGATGTCAGCTCAAGTCTCGCGACGTCTCTTCGTCCGTCAACGACGCAGCGTCTAGCCATCGAGAAAATGGTCAGAGATCGCGGCTTTGCGCGTTCCGCGCGTTACTGCGTCATCTTGCTCAACTCTCGTGAATTAGCGTCTTTTCGCCACGAGCGGGTAGTCACCGCGAAAGCTGCGACCGTCGTTCATGCCCACGTGGGCACGATCCGTCATCGCTAGCTCAAGTCTCGCGACGTCTCTTCGTCCGTCAACGACGCAGCG
>SECP01000068.1 GCA_004193285.1 Myxococcales bacterium
ACGTCGAGCGGCGCCATTCACACCTCGGCTACCTCAGCCCCCTCGAGTTCGAATTGCGCTCGCAACTCCAACAGAGCGTGGCATAGTCAAGCTGTCCACTGGATCGGGGGATCTTCACTCCCAAAAGCGGAAACGCACGAGGCCTTGTCCCTTTCGGTGACATTCGCCGAATGTGTGACCTGCTGAAGGTGCAAGTATCCAGCATCGTCGCCCACGGCCAGGGTCTTAGCGGGGCCGATAGCGGCTGCGGTGATGTGCGCGCCATCGAGAGTCGGTTCTAGTTGTTCGTCCTTCCCGGTCTGCCAGTCCCAAATTCGTACCTTGTTCGCGTCGGCCAACGCTATTTGGGCCCCGTCGTCACTCCATGCCACGTCCTTCAGCTCATCTGGCAGTTGTGAGATGCTGCCGAGAGGTTTCCCGGCGTCGCCCCAGGCGTGCCCCATGCCCGTGCCATCGCGAGTAAAGCCTCGATAACCGGCACTGGTGAACGTCGAGCCAACCGCTGTCTGGTCCACACCCTCGTTCAGGAGCTCCGGCGTGCCAGTTCCGAGATCAAAACGAGCTACAGCGCCGCGCTGCGCCGCAAGCAAGCTGCGTTCATCCGCAGCCAGCGCCGCTGCGTCTGCAGACACCTGCAGCTCCGCGAAGTACCTTTCGGATGAGGCGTCCCAAAGTTGTAGCTTGTGGCCGTAGGTAAGGACGAATCGTCCGTTAGGCACGATAGAGGCGCCTCGGAGATTTGGGTCACCTGTTGCTATGACCGCGACTGGACGGGGCCTGCGGAGCGCGCTGCGCAGGGTGCGCACGGCGTGAGGCGTCGGTATGCTCTCGACAGCCTTGATTGCAAGGTCGAGGTCCTCGGGCAGCAGCTGGGCTTGGGCGCGGTCCGACTCACTCGCCAAGCGACCAGATTCGGCCTTCTTCGCTTCTTGCTGGGCAAGCTCGCGAGCGGCGCGCTCGTCAGCGGCGGCTTGCTTGGCGTTCTCGGCTTCTTCGATCGCCCGTGCCTCTTGAGTCCTCGCACGGCGCTCGGAGGCTTCCGCGCTCTTGCGGGCATCCTCGGCGACGCGCTCCGAGCTTTGCGCAACTCGCTTCTGCTTCTCGGCATCCTGCTTGGCCGCGCTTTCTGCCTGGAGTGCGGCCTCCGCCTTGTTCCTTTCACGCTCGGCCAAGTAGGCGCTGGCGGCTGCCACCAGGGCGAAGGCAAAGACAGCGGCCATGCCAAAGTTGCGAATCAGAACGTTGCGCCGCGTTTGCCGAACCTCGACGCCCGCCATGTCGTTCGGATCCACTCCGCGCAGGCGAGCGCAGATCATATTGACGGCTCGGCGAAACTCGCCATTCGCGAGGTCAAAATCGGCCTCTTGCGTTGCCCAACGCATGTCGATGTAGAGCGGGAGGCTGGTGACGAATGGTGCCAGCTCGCTGGGCAGCGCGTTGCTCTTGACCCAATCCATCTGGTGGTTCGCTTCCGCTTCGATGTTGCCGTCGGTTAGAACGATGATCATGCGGTCACCGCGCCCAAGTTTTGTGCACCAATGTTGCAGCTCCTCGCGAACCCATTCGGAAGCTGCAGCGGCCGGGGATGCTAGCAAGATCAGAAACTCCGAGGTATCCAACGCGTTGCGGATAAGCCCTGGGAGATCGCCTTCCGGAACCAGGTAGTCTTCGTCACGAAAGATTCGTGGCGACAAGGTAAACAGCGGCTTCGCATACTGGCGCATCGCGACGCTCAGACGTTGCGCGAGCGGAAGCGCCCCGTGCTTGTAAGAGATGAACGCCTGGTACTTCATGAGAGCAGCTCCGCCCAAGTTAGCCACCAACGCAGCCTAGTGCATCGATGCGTGAATCGAGCCCAACGGTGGTAGTCATTTCTTCCCTTCCAGCCTGGCCGCCTGCCGCCTTCCTTGCGCCGCAACTCTGTTTGGTGGCGGAAATTATCGCGTAGCGTTCGCGTGCCAGTTGTTCAAGCTGACTAGCATCTGCGAGGAATTGCACTGCGCCAGGCGCTGGCGCGAGGGCTGCTCTACGCGCGTCATCGCTGAGCGCCTCACGACGCGTGGCAACTACCATGATTTATCGGGTCAACTTCCGGAGCCTCACGCGTGCCGTCACGCCCGATAACTCAGAACAACTCTGCCCGCCGTCGCCGGTTCCGAGCTCACGAACTGAAGCGTGCGTCGGTCCGTCACGCCCTCGAACAGAGCGCGCCCGCTGCCGAGCAGCAGCGGGTGCACGATGAGGCGCAGGTCGTCGAGTAGGTTTGCGTTCATTTCAGCGCCGGTACAGGTAAGCCGCGCCGGCGCCAGGCATGCCCGGCACGTTGGCGGCTTCGTTGTAGGCGCCGATCGCGAGCCGCGTGGGGGTGAGGGCCACGCTGCTGCCGAAACGATCGCCGAGCTCCGCGTTCGGCGCTCTTAGCGATTTTTGCAGCCTCCAACTCTGGGCCGGGCGCACGTAAACGTAGGCCGTGCCCGAAAGCGGTAGCTTGCCGCTGTCGTCGCCGAGCGCGCCGACTACCAGTGTGTCGCCGCTCGGCGCCAAGGCGGCGCCGAAGTACGCCGATTCGCTGACAACGGGGGCTTTGAGGTAGGTGGCCCACGCGTCGTTCGTGCGCTCGAATACGTAGACCGCGCCGCTCTCCGGCCGCAGCTCGTTGCTGCCACTGCCGTCGCCACCGAGAGTGCCTTCACCCACCGCGCTCACGGCCAAAACGTTGCCCTGTAGCGCGAGCTGCGCACCGAACCGAGCGTCGGCGTGTGGGTTGGAGGCTTTGAGGTAAGCTACCTGCTGGTAGCTAGCGCCTGCGCGCGCAAACACGTACGCGGCGCCTGCTTCGTGTGCGGCGTTGTTGCTCGGATCTGCGGCGCTCCCGTCGTTGCTACTTTCGCCGGGTGCGCCGACGGCGATGAGCTCACCACTCACGGCCAGCGCGGCCCCGAGCTCGTCCTCCGCTTCGGCGTTGTCGGCCTTGAGGTACGCCAGCGGTTGCCAAACTGCGCCGGTCCGCTCGTACACGTACGCGGCGCCGCTGTTCATCGCCGCGTTGCTGGTCTGATCGCCATCCACGCTGGTGGCGGCGCCGTCCTCCCAAGGTGCGCCCACCGCCAAGATGTCCCCGTCGAGAGCGACGCTACTGCCGAACAAGTCGATCGCATCGGTGTTCGTTGCCTTGACGTAGGCTTGCTGCTGCCAATTGCCGTTTGCTTCCACGAAAACATAGACCGCGCCCTGGTTGCCTCCCGGGCCGTTGCCTTCGGCGCCATCGATGCCAGTCGCTCGACTGTCTTCGAAGGGCGCGCTGACCGCGAGCGTACCGTTCGAAAACGCCAAGGCCGTTCCGAAGCCATCGCCCGAGCCTGCGTTGGATGCTTTGACGTAGGCGCGCTGCGCCCAACCCGAAGCCTGGCGTGAGAAGAGATACACGGCGCCGCTGGAGTCCCCGCTGTCGTCCTCTTCGTCGCCACCAATGCCGGTCGAGTTGCTGCTTTCATCCGGCGCGCCTACCGCCAGCCAGTCACCCCAAAGCGCCAGGCTTTGACCAAAGCCGTCTTGCGCGTCGGGATTGGAGGCCTTGAAATACAGCAAGTCGCCGTCGACGCCCGACTCGCTCGACCCGCCCGCGCCTGAGTCGCCAGCGTTCGCCGGGCCCGCATCATCGCTCCCCGCGCCGCCGCCGTGCTCAGCGCCCGCCTCGCTCGGGCGCGACGCGGCAGACCCTTGCCCGCCACTGGCGTTCTGCCCGGTAGCACCGCCCTGTGCGTACACGTTGTCGATGCTCTTGCGCCCGCTACAAGCCCAGAGGGTTGCACATGCCAGCGCCGCCCCCGCCCAACATCGTTGCCAACGGATTGCGCGCGCCACCTTCGCGCCAGTATAGTTCCGCTCGCTCGTCATGATCAAAGCTTGGTTTCAGCGGCGGCGGGGCAGAGAGCTTGCTGCGGGTCCAGCTTGGGCTGGCTGCGCCGTCGCCGCGCTGCTCGCGTTGGCGTGTGGCGGCGCCTCGCATGGCGAGCGCGTCATCGTCGTGGAGCCGGCCGGTGGTCAGGGCAGTGACTTGCCGCAGTCCCCTTCCGGCGCGGGGCCTATCGGCCTGGGCGGCGAGCCCGGCACTGGTGCTGCGGGCGAGGGCGGAGCGGGTGATGCAGGAGGTGCGGGCGGCGTAGCCAGCGCCGAGCCATGCCACGCCGCTACGGAGAATACGGTCGGAAACCTCCAGCTGGTCTCCCTGTCTATGACCTGCGGAGCCGCCGACGGCGACGCCGCGTTTTCCCGGCTGACCGCCGACGGTCGGTACGTCGCCTTCGACTCGGACGCAGGCGACCTCACCCCCAACGACCGCAACGGCAAGAGCGACGCGTTCTTGTTCGACCTGCAAACGCGTGCCCTCGAGCTCATCAGTCAGCACTACGAAGAAGCTAGGCCCGCCGACGGCTACACCTTCTTGCCCATGGCTTCCACCGACGGGCGCTACGTGGCGTTCACTTCTTACAGCTACGAGCTAACCGAACAACTCCCGCCCGAAGGCACCTGGATCTACGTCCGCGATCGTCAAACCGGCACCACCCGGCGCTTGGCCGCCACGTTTGCTTGCGCGTACTGGCTCGACATGACACCCGACGCCGGCACCCTGGTGGCGGACGGCTTCTCCAATTGCACGGGCGGCATCGAAGACGGCGATCACGATACAGCTGTCGCCTACCAGCGCGACACCGGCGAGGCCACCTACTTGGGCGCGGACGACGGCGGCGACAATTACCGACCGTCCATCTCGGCGGACGGGCGATTCATGGTGTGGGGCACGCGTCCGCCCGGCACACGCGGCCAGTTCACGACGCGCATGCAGCACTACGATCGGGAGACCGACACGCTGCAGACCCTACCGCTGCTCGGCTTCCATTTCGGCTCGATAGACTTGGCGGATTCTGGGAAGATAGTGGCCTTTAGCCTGACCGGCCAAGTCTACCGCTACGACGTGGAGACGATGGAGCTCACGTTGGTCAGCAGAAACGCGAGCGGCGGCAACGGCGACGGCGCGAGCGACCCCGTCTCCATCTCCGCCGACGGCCGTTTCGTGGTCTTCGCCAGCACCGCCAACGACCTGGTGGACGGCGATACTAACGGCGCGTCGGACGTTTTCCTGTACGACGCCGAGCAGGACTCGCTCGAGCGCATCTCGCTCGCGCCCGACGGCAGCCAAGCCGATGAAGCCAGCCGCCGCCCGCACATCTCCGCGGACGGGACGCACATCACCTTCGTCTCCAAAGCCCGGAACCTGCTGCCCGTTGCCACCGCCGGTAACTGGCAGGTCTACGTGCTGACCCGCTAGCACCGGCACGTCTTCGAGCCCCAGGCCCAAAGACAATGACACTGGGCCGGTCAATACCGTCAAGAAACTAACTCAGTTCCTCTTCCGGCAAGGTGCCTATTGGTACTCGGCGCTACTCAATCTCCGCGAAGAGCGTCTGCTGCCGCTGATGGAAGCGTTCGGAAAGATCGTATCTGAACACGAGGTTTCGCGCGACATGCTCGGGCGTTTTATGCGGGGATTCCTCAGGTACGTGACAGAAGCCTCTCCTGCAAGGCGCGCCGGCCACGACGCTGGACTTGGACATCGTCCACTGGCGAACGGCCGACAATGTCACGCGCCTGCTGTAAGACATTCGAGGATTTGTTGCCTTACAGTCGGACGATCAAGCTAGACGATTCCGAACTGTTGGTACTCGATCTTCGGACATTCACTGAGCGCGGCGAAGGCGCTAAAGGCTTTCGGACAAAGCACTACTCTGCGTCAATTTGCTGCTCGTGTTGTCCGGACAGGCAACTGTCCGGATTGATCATGTCCGAATCATTTCGCTAGTTCGAGTGGCGTTGCACGAGTCGGCGCGCTTGACAGGGCCGACGTGTCGTTGGATGGTGACCCGCGCGTCATTGGGGCGTGAGGACAAGCATATGGCGAAAAAATCAGTGGGATCCGCGTGCGTAATCGTGGCCCTCAATTTGATGGGTTGCTCCGACGGAGGCGTAGAGGGAGAGGTCGCGCCTTCGGGCGGCGCAACCATAGGCGAGCGTGAGCTGGCACTGGGAGCACAGGGAGGCGACGTGCAGGCTTTGACAGCCTACCTGACTCGCTACGGCTATTTCCCGAATGCGGAGCTGCAAGAGACTTACCCTGCGTGGCGGCCGCTCGTCAGTGAGGCTCCAACCCATCCGGGTACTTTCGATGCGCGCACTGAAGCTGCGCTGAGGGCTTTTCAACTCAACATGGGCTTGCCCGTGACAGGCGTGGTGGACAGCGAAACGGCTCGGAACATCAACAGCCCACGCTGCGGCGTGCCAGACGGTATCGCGCCGCTTGATCCTACCGATAAGTTCGCCCGCATTCCGGACACCGCGTTTCGCCCTGGGTCAGTGCTCAACTACACGTTTACAACTCTAGGGGAGCACCCCATCAAGTCGATTGACCAACGAGGTAACATTACTTACGACCTCTCCTGCAATCTCCCCCCCGTCATCGTGCAGAAGGCACTCTTGCGTGGGGCGCTCGAATTTTGGAGTAGGGTGACGAGCCTCACGTTTCGAGAGTCATCGACCATCCCCGTGTCGCTCATCATCGCGGGCGGCAGCGACTCCCTTGCGTCAACTGAGTTTCACACGATTAGGCTCAACAGCTATGTTTGCTGGGACGTTACCTTGATGCTGATGGCCCTCTCGCACGAGGTTGGTCACGCGCTCGGCTTGGACCACTCGTCGTTCTCCGACGCCGTCATGTTTCCTAGTCGGAACACCCAAGCTGCGAAGCCCCTCAGCGAGGACGACAAGGTCGGAATCAGCACGTTCGATGACACCTTCGAGCAGCTACCCGGCACCGGAACGAAACACATCAGCGTAGGCGCAGACGGCTCGGTTTGGCGGACGGCCAGCAATGGCTCCGTAGACGTCACTTCCAAGTGGGACGGTTCGAATTGGGTCGAGGACGGCGGCTGGGCAACGCGTATCGCCGTGGGTCCGGACGGCGTGCCCTGGGCCATCGACGCGAGCGGTGCAACGTATCAGCGTCAGTCGAGCGATCCTTACAGTGGCGGCTGGAATACAATCCTGGGGCGCGCGGCGGAGATTGCGATCGGTCCCGACGGCGCCGTCTGGAAACTCGACCTACCCGTTGCGGACGCTGAGGGCAATCACCGGATACTTCGCTGGAATTCGACTGCTCGTGTCTGGATAGCCGATAGCTTGGGCGGCGTTGGCGTGCGGATCGCCGTGGGCCCCGTGGGCCCCGTGGGCGCTGTAGGCAGCAACTTCGTACCGTCGGTTGCGCCCGTTGGCCCCTGGGTAACCCAAGCCAACGGCAATGTCTTTCGTCGTAAGAATGGTGCTTGGCAGCAGCTGCCCGGCAAAGCTACGGACGTCGCGGTAAGTCCCGGAGGCTATGGCTGGGCGCTCATTGATGGTCGGCTCAATGCCTTCGGTGAGCAACCGCTCCTTGGCCCGGGGCAAGGAGCCGGGTCCCAACCGCCGCAGTACCGCTTCTCTTGGGCCCCGGCGGTCAACGGCACCGGAGTGCGGCTCGCCGTCGGTCCAGACAGCCGCGTCTGGATCGTGAAGGGCGACGGCTCTCTCTACCGACAGGTGCGCTGAGGCCATCCCCGAGCTGTCCGCCGCATGACGTCTGGCATCGCTGCACCGAGGCGCTGGCTTCTTCGCAGCTCGGCGACCCTGGCGCTTGCGGCGCTGGGCTGTAGCGACGCGCCGAGCACACTTTCGAAAACGGCGTCGATCATCTACGATGTAGACGATCGTACCGAGGTCTTCGACTCTTCTGTCGTGGCGCAGGCTCGAGCGCGCGAAGCCGTCGTCGCGCTGATTCCCGACAATTTGCTCGGCTCGCAGGGTTCGTTGGCTGAAGCCGTTCCGACACTGGCGGCGGTCGAAGATTTCTGCGAAGCCGAGCGATTTAGCGATCAGCCGTCGGCTGCCTTCTGCAGCGGGGTGCTGGTCGATTGGGATCTCGTGTTGACGGCGGGTCACTGCACCCGGCTGTTTGCGCTCTCGAAGTTTTCATTGGTCTTCGACTACGCGTTCTTCGCTCCCGACAAGCTCGAGCTCTCGTCTGCTGCTCGTCTACACGCCGTAGAGATCGTGGCCGAACGGCTCGACCCAGCCGGCCTCGAGCCGCGTGCAGATTTCGCTATTCTGAGGCTAGAACGCGCCGTGACCGCGCCCCGCCTGCCAGCGCCGGTGCGGCTTGGCTCGTCGATAGAGATAGGCAGCCCCGTATTCTCCATCGCTGCCAGCAGCGGGCTGCCCTTGAAGGTCGACGAGGGCGGAGTGGTCGCCGACTCGCGCTCGCACCTATTGGACTACTTCATTGCAAGCACCGACACCAGTCACGGCGCTTCGGGTGGAGGCGCGTTTGACCCGTCGGGAAACCTGCTCGGCATCCTCGCGCGGGGGAGCGACGACCTATCGCCCAGCGATGACGGCTGCAACAATCCCGTCACGGTCAGCCGCACTCTCGCCGGTGAGCAATACAGCTATGCCTCCAGCGCACTGACCGCGCTCTGCGCCTCCGATCCGCTGGCGACCACCCTGTGTCGTCAACCTTGCGCAGAACCCTGCGCGGCCCTGGCTCAGCAAGACTTCGGTGAAGCTGGCTGCGCGTTCTCGCCGACGCACTCCAAGCGCGACAATCACCCTGCCGCGCGCTGGCTGGGCTTACTCAGCGTGTACGTGCTGTCACTTCACCTACATCGACGTTTACGGAGGCATCAGGAGTCAAACATGAGTCGCCCGCCCCTACCGCCGTTCAACGCCGAGACCACCGCGCAAGTGAGAGGCCGAGCGTGACCTGCGCCCCGCGCCTTCTCCCCTTTCCTCAAGCCAAGGTCGCAAGTTCGATTCTTGCCGGGAGCGCTATTCGCCAGCTTCGCGGAGTCCGTGGAGCTAGTGTTCGTTACGGTGGCGATCGATCGAGGGGGATGAAGGAGGGTCGGGATTGAATGCGCTCGCACCATGCGCGGATGGCGCGGTAGGGCTGCATGTCGAAGCCTGCTTCGCTCGCGCGGTGCACGTAGGCGAAAAGGCAGATGTCCGCGATCGAGAAGGCGGCGCCGACGAGGTATTGGGCTCGGCTGAGCTGCTCCTCCAGAACCGCGAGCGCGCGCTTTCCTTCCGTCCACCAAGCGTCGAATTCCTCGGCGCGTGTGGCGATGGCATCCGGAAAGCGCCGCCGGAACCTGGCTCGGGAGATGACGCCGTCTACGTGAGTCTGCTCGAAGCACATCCACTCCAGGACGCGCGTGCGAAGCATTCGGTCCGTCGGCAGTAAGTGCGTTCCTTCCGCCATGTGGAAGAGGATCGCTGTGCTTTCCCGGAGGCAAGTCCCATCAGCGAGCTCGAGCACGGGAATCTCTCCGGCCGGGTTCTTCGCGAGGAACCACGGTTCATGCGTTTCGCCTCGTAGGATGTTCATCTCGCGGTAGACGAACGGCGTACCCAGCTCACGAAGCGCCAGGCGGACTTTGTACCCGTTGCCTGAGTCGAGAAAGTCGTACAGCGTGAGCATGTCCGCTGCTGCGGGCTTAGCACTCCCGGGGACAAGGGGTGCTACGCGAAGCTCGAGCGGTTGCGGTCGCGGGCGGTGCGTCAGACCGCGTCGTCGAAGGAGGCGGAACGCAGGCGCTCCACCGATGCGCCCCGCGCGTGCCTTGCCCGGACGGGCGGTGAGAGCTACCTGATGGGCATGAAGCTAGGTTGGGTTGCCGCCCTGCTGAGCCTAGGCTGTGCCGGCACTGCACCGGCGCCGCAGAGCGATGCTCCGCAGGCGAAGGAGGAGGTTGTCGTGGAGTGCGTCAACAGCAGGGCCGATTGCATGGTAGCGGCAGGGAGCGCGTGCCCCGCCGGATACGACATCGTCGACTCCAGCCAGCAGGTGCGGGACGTGAACGCAAAGCTTGGCACGGCAGGCTCTGCGATCCCGAGCGTGACTCAGTTCGTGATGCGCATTCGCTGTAGGTAGCATCCAGGGGCGGTCGCGAACCTGCCGCTCGCCCTCACCGCCGCTCGACCCGCTGGAGGTCGAACGGCCAGGCTCAACCCGCGCCCTTCGATTGCTCGGCGCGGCCGCAAGTGCACTGGCGGGGCGGTTGCTGGTGAACGCCGCAGTCCCGTTCGTGGATGCCGTCACGCACGCACGCTGGGCATTGGCACGCTAGGGCTTCGGCCACCTGCGGTGTTTCTTCTTTGCTCATGGTTCGACTCAGACGCCGAGGGGCTGCGCCCGGTCCCAGGCCTTCGTTACCATCGCCTTGACGCGCTCCGTCGCGTCCGTCACGTCTAGATTGCCTTCGCGTAGCTCCTCGATCGTGATCTTGGGGAGAATGCCGTCCAGGTGCATGACCATGCGAGCGGCGTCCTCGTAGCCCTCTTGGGCGAGCGCGGCGGTGTCGGCGTCGGCCAGTCCGCTCGCGGTGGTGTAAAGCAGCAGGTACGCGATCCCGAGGCCGCTGAAGAAAGCCGCGTCGTCCCGCAGCGATTTGACGGTTTCGGACGGTCGCACGGCGTCGATGAGGCCCGCGGCAACTCCCGCAACGGCCGCCACCACGTCCTTCACCGGTGCGGTGGGACTGCCGCCAAATGACTCCAGCCGCGCGCGCAGGGCCGCCTCTTGCCGTTGCAGCAGCCGCTGCCCGTGAACCACGGCCGGGAGCGCGTCCTTGTGGCTCACTTTGCGGAGGCTTTCGGTCTGCCGCTCCAGCGCTTGCAAGCCGTGCGACACCAGCGCCTGCACGTCACCCAGGTAAGTGGTGAGCGTTCCGTCTCTCGTCTCGGTCTTTTCAGCCATTTGAGACCGGCGCTTTGCAACAAGCGGACCGCTTCGGTCGCCCGCGGTATCGCGCGACCATCGCCAAACTGGGGAGCAGGCGAGCGCGGGGCGGCTGCCAAAGTATCCCGACCCTGCCCCAACGCCACACGCCCGATGTTCCAGGCTCAAGCGACCGTGCGCTGTCTAACTCTTGGCATGAGGGATGCGATGCGCGCCCGCGACTGCGCTCGCACCGCCTGAAGTGGAGCGCCGAGCTGCTCGCCGGCAGCATCCTTTGCCAACCGTCACCGGTGAAGCTCACCGCCGCCAGGCGCGCTTTCCACCGGTGAGCTTCACGAATACCCCAGGCTTGCTTACTCGCTGGACGGCTGACGTTGGCGAAACGGTGAGCTCAACACGACGGCGCGCAGCATCGAGCGGAGGCTTCCGCCGGCCTCCACCCCTTGCCGCGCGGTGGCCTCGACCCAGGCGTCGTCCGAGCCGCCTTCGAAGAGCCTGCCGACCGAGCTCGTCAGCAGCTTTTTGGTGAGGCACTTAGTCGTGAGCGGATCGGCCGCGAGCAGCGCACCCAGCTCGACGGGCCCATTGAAGGCTCTGCCGTCCGGGAGCACGCCGCTAGAGTCGATGGTGTCGCCTGCATCTTGGCTTCGGTAGCGACCGATGGCATCGAAGTTTTCCAGGCCGAATCCGAGCGGGTCCATCAAGCTATGACAAGCCGCGCAAGAGGGGTTGCTTCGGTGAAGCTCGGTTCGCTCGCGCAACGTGAGCCCCGGCATATCGGGCGGCAAGCTCGGAATATCCATGGGCGGAGAAGGCACCTCCCCACACATGAAGCGAGAAAACACGAACTCTCCTCGCCTCACCGGGGACGTGCGATTCGGGTAAGACGTGGTGCTCAAGAAGGCGCCGAGGGTGAGGAGGCCGCCTCGCTGACCTCCGCTGGTGTCGACCTTCCTGAAGGCGCTCGGCTTACCGTCACCAGGCGGAGCCGCGAGGCCGTAGAGCTCCGCCAACGCGTCATCCACGAACGTGAACCGAGCCGTGAAGAGCTCGCTGACCGGTCGCGAAGAGTGCAAAAACTCTGCGAAGAAAGCCTTGGCCTCCTCCGCCATGGCCGCGCCAATCTTCGGGCTGTATTGCGGAAACAGCGAGTCTTCGGCCTCGTGAGTAGCAAGCTTGGCAAGGTCCAACCACTCGGCGGCGAAGCCCTCGACCAGTGAATCGGCTCGCGCATCCGCGAGCATCCGGTCCACCTGCTGGGCCAGCTTTTCTTCGTTTTCCAGCTCGCGACTGTCCGCCGCGCTTCGCAGCTCCTCATCCGGCATCGTTGCCCAGAGAGCGTAAGAAAGCCGCGTAGCGAGCTCGTGCGAAGTCAGCTTTCTCGGCTGGGGCGCACCGGACGGATCGATTTCGAGCTTGAAGATGAAGTGCGGTGACAGGAGCACTCCCGCCAGCGCATATTTCAGGCCCTCCTCCGCGCTCGCGCCCACGGCCGCGGCTTCGCGAACCGGCAGCAGCAACGGTTGCGCTTCCGCCTCGGTGATGGGCCTGCGCCAGGCGCGTGACGCAAACTTGGTGAGCACTTCGAGCGCGCATGGCTCGCCGTCGCTGGTAACGGAGCACGAGACTACCTTTTGGAGGCGCTCGGGCGAGCCCGCAAATAGCTCGTCGAGCAATTGATGCGCGGCCACCTCGTACGCCCTGACGTACGTGGGCGATAGGCTCAGCGATGAGCCCACGGTCGTGAACTCGGCGCCAAAATCGTCGGCCGGGAACCTGCCCGCTGGCTGCAGGGTCGTGCCCAGCAAGTCGCGCACGGTGTTGTCGTACTCGCGGTGGTTGAGCCGCCGCACGATGGGCGCGCCGGGGCCGCCCGGCGTGGCGGGGTTGCCAGTGCCGACTCCGCCGGTCCCGGAGGTGACGCCGGCTCCGCCATTGCTTTGGCTCGACCCGCTACCCAAGGAATCAGCCGGACCTGCGCGTTCAGGACCGTCCACCACAGCGGTGCAGCTCGCCAACGGAAGCGCGAGCGCAGCTACGTACTTCAGCGCTCCCACGTGATGCGCTCCTTTCCGTCGTTGCCGAAGGTGTTCACCCTGACCCCATAGAGGTCGAGCAGCGAGATGAAGAAGTCACCGTAAGTCTTGACCACGTCGTAGTCCTTGCCGCCGGGGAAGCGCACGTGGCGGTCCGGCACGACGAGACCGCCCAAACGCCCGGCGAGTAGGATCGGCTTGTCGTCGTGGTTGTGACGATTGCCGTCGGCCAGCTCGCTCGTGATCATGACTAGCGAGTCCTCGAGCAAGGACTTGCCCAGCCCGTCCGTAGCGGCCCGAAGCTTCGCCAGAAATGAGGCTATTTGTTGCTGCTTCCAGCGCACCATGGCTTTGAACTTCGTCACCAGCGCCGCCTGCCCGGAGTGGTGGGAAACGCTATGATCGCCGGAATCTCCACCAACTGCTTTGACCTCGGGAATGAAGGCCAGGTTGCGGCTCGTCACCGCGTCCGACTCCATGAAAGTGATGACCCGCGTGATGTCGCACTGTAGGGCCAGCACCATCAGGCCGTGCCATTGGTCCAAGAGCTTCGCGAAATCAGAGGCAGGCACCGGCGCGGCGGGGGCCGCGCAACTGGCGCTCAGCGCGCCGCTGGAATCTATCTCTTTCTCGAGCTCTCGGATGCCCGTGTAGAGCTCGTCTACCTTGTGCAGATCATCCGGATTGAGCTGAGCTCGGAGGGACGCGCTTTGACTGAGCACGGAGTCCAGAACGCTTTTGCGCAAGGCGCGCCGCGCTTTCGCCTCCGCTTCGCTAGCCTGCGGATCACTGCCCTCGAACATGCGGTCGAAGGCAGCACGCAGGTCAATCTCTTTGCCGAGCGGGGTTGCGTCTCCGGCTGGGAAGGAAAGCGTTCCATCCGCCAGCACGCTGGAGGGGCCGCGCCAGGAGATGCCGCGAGTGTAGTAGGTTCCGAAGGAGTCGGTGGGGCCAGCGTTGTGCGTACCGAACTGCAAGGAAGGGATGCGGCTGCCGCAGTCCTTTTGAGCGTCCGCGATCACCTGGTCCACCGAGGTACTGAGGAACTGCTTGTTCTTCGTGGGCTTGCGAGCCGTCAGCATTGCGCCCAAGCCAATCGCGTGGTCACCGGTTTCCCGCCGCCGCTGCTGATTTTCGAGGCCGCTGACGAAGGTGAGCTCCGACTTCAGGTCCTTCATGTCCTGGAGCATCGGAGGAAGGCTCCACGCATCCCCCGAGCCGACGGTGGAGGGCACGTGCTCGGGCATGTGATGCCCGTTCGGGAAGTGATACACGATGAAGCGTTGGACCTTGCACTCAGCGGCGCGAGCGCGGCGTGAGTAGAGCAAGGACGGCAGCATGGGCAGCGTGATGCATGCCCCCGCCGTCACGAGTAAACGCCGACGACTAATACTTGGGTGTCGCTGCTTCATGGCTTCCGTGCCGGACCTGGCCACGCTGCAGGTCGAGCGACGGTTCATTGCGTTGACCCCCACGGAACGGGCGGCTCTTTCTGAGAGGCGAGTACGATTTCCAAAGTGGAAGGACGAGAGCTCGCCCATTCTGTCGAGCTACGAAATTTCTGCCTCCGGCGAGGATTGCTCAGTAAGACCCGCCGCGTGAACTGCTGGTCACAGTGAGCTACGACCAGGTGTTCACGGCTGCGTCGTGATGAGCTGAAGCAGCTTCAGTAGCGGGCGTGCGCGCGCGTGGCACGGGTGTTGCGTCGGCCCTGTCGTGCTGTCCCGGGGCAAGGGAAAGATGAATTCTCGTTTGCGACGCGTCATCCTCGGCGTCCGAGCGATGGCGGTCGCGGTGTCACTCTTCGGCGTTGCTGCCTGCGGTGGCGCGGAGCTCGAGGAAGAGCGCCCCTGGACTGCGACGTGGGTCGATTGCGCGTGGTCGGCTGATGCCGAGGTGCAGCAGCCGGCCGAATGCGCCGAGGTCCAGGTGCCGTTGAATCATGACGACCCCGCGGCGGGAGAATTCACGTTGCGGGTCAAGCGCCGGCCCGCCGTAGGCACCGCGCGCGCGCAGCTCTGGCTGCTGGCGGGTGGGCCCGGCGACGCCGCGACGGAGCAGATGGCATCCCTGCTGGGCGGCATCGAGGTAGAGCGCACCGATATCGACATTTATGCGGTGGATCATCGAGGAACGGGCGGCTCCGGCAAGCTGGTCTGCGATTCGCAAGACCTGAAGCTCTGCGCCGAGGAGCTTTCCGGCACCGCAAACAACGCCCTACCCTTCATCACCACCACTCAAAGCGCGCGCGATATTCAATGGCTCATCCAGCGGTTGGGCCAGGACAAGCAGGTGTTCATCTACGGCGGCTCGTACGGCACCTATTTGGCTCAGCGCTACCTGCAGGTGGATGCCGCCCGCCCAAGCGGTGTCATTTTGGAAGGGGTCGCGACGGCAGAGCGGCCCATCGCTCACTACGACGCTGCCATGAACGCCAAAGGCAAGGCGCTGCTGGACCGGTGTGGCCGGGACCCTGCGTGCAGCTCTCACTTCGGGTCGGCAGATCCGTGGGGCGTCGCCGTCGAAACCGTGCAGGCCCTGGAGGATGGGCATTGCCCAGAGCTCGGGATGACTGGTGACGACCTGCGCGCAACGCTCGGGTCACTCGACATCATCACTCAGTTTTTGCCGCTGATTCCGCCGCTCATCGCCCAGATCCACCGCTGCGCGCCGGCGGACGTCGAGCGCGTCCAGCACTTCATGGCCGTTCATGCCGCGGTCGACGCGGAAAGCCAAGGGAGCTCGGCCATCCTTGGCGCGCACATCGCCGTTTCGGAGCTGGCCGCAATGGACGCAGACGCTAGCGAGCTCGAGACAGCGCGCAGGAGCCACGTGTTCAGCTCAGGTATCGAGCTCACGATGGCTTCTATCGCGGGCGAATGGCCTAGCTACGTACCGGACGAGCACGTAGGAAAGTGGTCTAGCTACCAGGGCCCCATGCTGATGCTGCAGGGCGCGATAGATCCGGCTTCTCCCGTCGAAAACGCGCAACGAGTGAGCGAACACTACAGCGCGCCGCATCAGACGTTGGTGATCTTCCCGGATGCATCGCATACCGTGAATGGCGCCACCCCCACCCGGAGCGGGGGCGACTGCGCGAAGCAGCTGTACTTGAGCTTCTTGCGCAACCCGCAGCGCACGCCCGACGTCGGCTGCATGGACGAGCTGTTGCCGCTCAACTTCGAAGAAAGCGAGCTTTCGTCGGTGTTCTTCGACACCGCTCAACTATGGCCGTGACCGCCCATTGACGCGGCGCGGCTGGTTGTCAGACCACGAGACGCTTGACCAAGCCCGCGATGAAAGGGGCGAGCGCCAGATCGCCGAGCACGTCGGGCAGGGTGATGCGGTCGAAGACGAGGCCGTTCAGCGCGAGGTACAGCCCGGTGATGGCGAGCGCGTCACCGGGGAGCCCCGCCTCTGCCTGGAAAGCCGTGCTGGTGCCGTATCACGCTGTTTCAGACGGAGCTCCGCGCTGCGTTACGCGCGGCTTGCGGCGAGCTGCGCGCGGAGCTGGCCGAGGCGGCTCGCGATGACGTCGAGGACTTGCTCTTGCTGGATGTCGACGAGGTAGTCGGCGTAGTCCTGAAAGCGCGCGCGGAAGGCGTGGCCGAGGGCGGTGTCGTCTTCGCAGTGGCGGGCGTCGTCGTCGGTGAGGTCGAAGTTGATGTAGCCGCGGCAGCGGGGGCTGGCGCAGCGCCACGGATCGCGCTCGGGGTCGTTGAAGGTGACCCAGCCGTAGAAGATCGTGACTTCCTCACCGGGGTGGATGGGGCGTAGGCATCGAATCTGGCCTTCGCCATCCGAGTAGATGGCGGCGTTGGGGCGGCAGCTGTGATTGCAGAGCCAGCCGCCGGGGACGCTCGTGTCCGGGACGATGACCCAGGCCGATTCGGAGACCAACGTGAGCTTCGTTTCCGCGGCGGCGTCGGCCTCGGCGCTGCCCAGCTCGAGCCGGCGCTGCGCGGGGGCGTAGGGAACGACGACGTCGCCGGGCTCGAAGCGGCGCCGCGCGAACACGCCGCGGCCCTCGATCGCGCTGTCTTTGAAGAGCACCGGCGCGAGGCTGAAACGGGGCTGAGAGCGAGCCTTCGGCATCCAGCCGCTCACGGTAGACCTGGTCCGCACCTCCAGCCAAGCTCGGAGGCCGGCAGAAGGCCGGACCGTGGCCGCCGGTTGCCGGACGGGCTAAGCCGGACGAAACCGGATGAGCCGACGTCGACGAGCAGAGGTGGAGCGCCGGCTCGAGCCGTTCGTGAGCTGGGTGGAGCTGGACGCAGCACGGGCGGAGGCGGCGCAGGCGGAGACAGGCGACGCGTTTCCGTTCACGCTGCCGTGCGTAGCGGCCCTGGGGCAGCGGCTGGCGCTGGATCCGTTCGTGACGTTCTTCGTGGGTGAGAACGGGTCCGGCAAGTCTACGTTGATGGAGGGGGTCGCGGTCGCGCTCGGCTACAACGCGGAGGGCGGCACGCGTAATTTCCGGTTCGTCACGCGTTCTTCGGAGTCTTCGCTCGGCAAATGCCTGCGCGTCGCGCGGAGCCACCGGCGCCCGCGCACCGGCTACTTCCTCCGGGCGGAGAGCTTCTTCAACGCGGCTAGCTACATCGAGGAGCTGGATCGAGAGCCGGCGTTCGCGCCGCCCATCATCGATTCCTACGGCGGCCGGTCGCTGCACGAACAGTCGCACGGCGAGTCCTTCATGGCGCTGGTTCGGAACCGCTTCGAAGTGTCTGGCATGTATTTGTTGGACGAGCCGGAGAGCGCGCTCTCCCCCACGCGGCAGCTCGAGCTGCTGCGCGAGATCCGCCGGCATTGCCTGCACGGCTCGCAGTTCATCATCGCCACCCATTCGCCGCTCCTGCTCGCCTACCCAGGGGCGTGCATCTACCAGCTGTCCTCGCAAGGCATCCAGAAGACCAGCTACGAGGAAACGGAGCACTACCGCGTCACCCGCAGCTTCTTGGAGCGCCCGCGTGAGAGCCTTTCGGAGCTTTTCGCCGGGCTCGAGGGAGGCACGCCGGGTGAAGCGTCGTCCACGGAGCTGGACCGGGCGCTCGCGACGCTGCGCGCGCTCGCGGACGCAGGCGAACGCAAAGGGTAGCGGCCGTTCGCGCAGCGGAAACGGCGCACGCGCGGAGCTCGCAGCGATGCCGCCCGATGGCACCGAGCGCCGCCCCAGCAGCATCTGCAATTCGGGCTGCGTCTTGGCAGCCCTCGAGCGGAGCCCGGCCTGGCTCCGCGCGCGGCCGGGCAGTGCGTGACTCGCGCCTCAGCCGGCGGTGTAGAAGAACTCCTCGCGGGTGATCTTGCCGTTCTCGACCGTGAACAGGCCTACCTCTTCCATCGAGTTGCGGCGGCCGCTGGGCTTGTGAGTCACCTCGAACCGAAAGATGACCGCGAAACGTTGATCGTTGGGGAACGGTCCCACGACCTCGGCCCGGTGCACCTCGTTGTCGCGCGCCCAGGCGCGGCTCTTTTCATGCAAAGCGGCCAGACCGCGCGCGGTGCGCTCCACGCCGGGGGGCGCCCACGCCTCCACGCTGACCGCGTCCTCCGCGAATAGCTCTTGAAGGCACTGTTCGAACTTTGCCTCTTTGCAGAGCGCCACGTACTTGTTTCCGAGCTCCAGCGTATTCATGTTTTTGCGATCCTTCCGTGGCCATTCATAGGGGAGCGCGCTCCTAAGCAGCAGGGTGCAAACGAGGAGCCGGTCGTCATCGCTGACAGCTGGGTGTCAGGATCTCGGAGCGACCCTGGCGCCGGAGCTCCGCCGCTGGCCCTTGCCAGCTCGACCGGGCGAGACGCGGAATTTGGTAAAAACCGCGCGCGGCCGGCGCCACCGAGGCGATACCCTTCCGGCCGCATCGAAAATTGAAAGCCTTTCAGCGCTAGCTCGCACCCGTTGAAGAGCGCCGCCTCATTGGCGCGCGGGAACGAGCTCAAGATGCGCACCTTCGTCATTGCTGTCATGGCCACGCTTTCGATCACGGGAGTCGCTTGCTCTTCGAGCTCGGATCCTCCCGTCCAAGGAAGTAGCGGCGGCTCTGCCGGGCAGGTTGGCGCCGCGGGCAGCGGCAGTGGTGGCAGCGCTCCCCTGGGCACCGGAGGCTCGGCCGCGGGGGGCTCGGCTTCGACTGCAGGCAGTGGAATGACGCTCGGAGGCGCGGGCTCCAGCGCCGCCGCAGGAGCCGCGGGCAACGGCGGCGGCGGTAGCGGGGCGGTCGCAGGCGGCGGAGCAGGGCTGGGCGGAGCAGGCGGAGCAGGCGGAGCAGGCGGAGGCTCGGCCGGGATGGGGAGCGCGACCTCGAGTGGATGCGGAGATGCGTACACGCTCAAAAACGGTAGCAACGACATCATGTTTGGCGGCGCCACCCGCAAGTACATCCTACGGGTGCCGGAGAGTTACGATCCCAAGAAGCCGTACCGACTCGTGTTTGCGTTCGCCGAATCCGGAGCCTCCGCCATGTCCGTCGCGAGCCGGAGCTACTTCACTCTCGCGACTCTGGACAGTACGAGTACGATCTTCGTCGCGCCCGATGCCGCCAATGGGGCTGGCTCCTGGAGCAAGTCGGACGTGGAGTTGACCGACGCGATCTTGAAAGAGCTCGAGGCGGACCTTTGCATCGATAAGAGCCGGATCTTCGCGACCGGCTTCAGCTTTGGCGGAGCCATGAGCTTGGCGTTGGCGTGTACGCGCGCGGACGTGTTCCGCGGCGTCGCGTTCTTTTCGGGGGCGGACCTGACGGGCTCTTGCACGGGACCGCTGACGAAGCCGATCGCCTACTACGCGTCGCAGGCGAGCGGCGATAGCAGCGGGCCGCCCATGCCGACGAGCGGCCGCGTCAAACAGGCCGAGTTTGCCGCGCTAAACGGCTGCACGGCGGAGCCGAACGCCACGACCTTTCCGGCCGCAGGGCAGCCGCACACCTGCACCGAGTACAAGGGCTGCTCCGCCGGCCACCCCACCAAGTACTGCGTGTTCGACGGTCCCCACGGGTGGGAGCCGAAGGACCCCGGTCAATCGATGAGCTGGAACGCGAGCGAGGCTTGGAAGTTCATCACGCAATTCTGATGATGCGTACGGAGTGCAAAAACTCCGGTGCGTGGATTTTACACGAGCGCTATTGAAGAGACGCTCGGCTCCAAGCTACGAGTCGTGATCTCCCTGAAATACGCCACGAGCGCGGCGATCAAGCTACACGCCGCGCGCAGTTCTTCAACGCAGCTGCTACGCGCGCTCTCGACTCGGACAGCGGCTCACTGGACCAGCTTTGGATTACGAGCTAGCCACGTGAGCAAGTACACAGGCGCTCTCTGGCTCCGACCAGACGCCTCCATGGAGCTCGTCGTATGAGAAGCAAACTCGTCCTCGCTGGGTTGTTGTCAGTCGTTGCTTGTAGCTCGGGCTCCGCGGAGGATCCGGCGCCGGGCGGCGGTGGAAGCAGCGCCGCGGGGCAGGCACCCACCGCAGGCACGGGCGGCAGCGCGCCCATGGGCGGCACCTCGGCCGCGGGGAGCTCGGCCGTCGGCGGTAGCGCTCCGAGCGGAGGCGCCGGCGGCGCGGGCGGTTCTTCCTCGACTGCGGGCACGGGCGCGGGTGGCGCAGCAGGTGGCGGCACCGCGGGCGCAGGTGGTGCGGCAACCGGAGGCAGCGGAGGCAGCGCCGGAAGCGGCGGCATGGCCGGAGCTGGCGGCAGCGCTGGCGGCGGAGCGGGCGCGATGAAGAGCGCCGGCTGCGACAAGCCGCGCAAGCTCATGGACGGAAACCAGACCCTCTCGAGCGGCGGCCAGAACCGGCAGTGGCACGTGAAGGCACCGGCGATGTACGACCAGACTCATCCGTACCGGGTGATCTTCATGTACCACTGGAACTACGGTTCCATTAACTCGATCGTCAACCCGCCCGACGCGGACAAGAACACGGATCGGCCCTACTACGGCATCGAAGACCTCTCGGGGAACTCGACGATCTTCGTCGTTCCGCAAGGGCTGGAGAATGGCTGGGCAAACACCGGCGGGCGCGACTCCACGTTCACGGACGCGATGCTCACCGCGGTGACGGACGGCCTGTGCGTGGACACGACCCGCATCTTTACGACCGGCTTCAGCTACGGCGGCGCCATGTCGATGAAGCTCGCGTGCAGCAAGCCCGACAAGTTTCGCGCCGCCATCGTTTACGACACCGGCACGTTCTTGAGCGGCTTCAATCAGTCCGAGTGCACGAAGCCCATCGCCTTCTTCGAGTCGCACGGGCTGGACGACAAGACCTTCGACTACAACGAAGGGCTCAAGGTGCTCGGCATCTTCACCGACCTCAACAGCTGCACGGACCAAACGCCGCCCCTGCCGGCCGATAGCGCCCACGGCTGCGTGTCGTTCCAAGGTTGCTCGGCGGGTCACCCCGTGCGCTTCTGCAACTTCGGCAAAGGCCAGAACAACCCGAAGCAAGGCGGCCCGGGAGGCCACTACCCGTCGCCGAAAGACCCGGGCCAGACCACGAGCTGGGTGCCTGCCGAAGCTTGGAAGTTCATCGAGCAGTTCTGAGCCGCTGCGAGCGCCACGGGCGGCTAGGCAAGAGGCTTACCGAACCGCACCGCGGGCGATTCGTGCTGGTAAGTGGCTGATTCGTGCGCTGAGCGGCGCGGGCAAAGTAGTACGGTCCGCGCGTGCTCACCTCTCGCGCGTCTTGGATTCTGCTCCTTGTCTCGGTCGGTTCACTCGCGCTCGGCGGCTGCCGCCTGCGGCGCGATGCGCACAACGCGCCCGGCAAGTACCAAGAGGGCGTCAGCGCGCAGTGCAACAATGGGTACGCGGTAGCGGACGGGCCTTATCGGTACGAGAACAATCAATGGGGTAGCGGTAAGGCGCAAGGGCCCTTCGAGCAATGCTTGCTGAAGCGCGAGGTCAACGGCAAGCAGGAGCGAGGGTGGACCTGGAGCTTCCCGGGTACGGACTCCACCGTCTTTTCGTATCCGGAGATCATCTTCGGTTGGAAGCCGTGGACGGGCGGCAGGACGACTCATCCGTCCTTGCCGACGCGCGTGGGGGACTTTGCCAAGCTCACCCTCGTTTACGAAGTAGAGAGCCAGATCACCGGGAGCTACAACCTCGCGCCGGAGGTGTGGGTCACGAATCGGCGCATCCAAAATGGGGAGGCCGCGCCCAAGTCGATCACGGCAGAGGTGATGTTCTGGGTGGATAGTGGCGGGATTGCCCAGCCGGGTGGTGCGCTCGTCGCGAGCCCGGTGGTGGGCGGCGAAACCTATGAGCTTTGGGTGCAGAACGGGGCCAACGGTAGCGGCGCTTCAGAGGCGAGCTGGCGCCTGATCTCGTTCAAATGGCAAAAGCCCATGCTCAAGGGCACCATCGACATACCCGCGTTCATGCGCGTGCTGGTCGACCAGGGCCTCGTGGACCCCGCGCACTACATCTCGACCGTTGAGTTCGGCAACGAGGTGACGGGCGGGACCGGGACGACCTGGGTCAAGCACTTCGAAGTGCAGACCCAGTAGCCGACGGCGCCCCGCCCCTCTCGCCGCTTACAGATCCGCGCAGTCGCAGGACGTCGTCGGGATCGTCGGCTCGGTCGCGATGTACGGGCTCGCGTTCAGCGTCGTGAGGTCCGGCGACGTGAACGTGGCGGCGGGGTACGAGATGTAGCCCCACCACATGAGCGCGTTGTCCGGGCAGCTCGTGGTGTGCGTGGGCTCGCAGCCGGTGGGGTGAGGCAAACCAATGGTGTGGCCGAGCTCATGGCCCATACCGCCGACCCAGCGGCAGGTGTTGGGCGGATCCGAGTTGTCGTTCGGGCACACCGGAGCGGTGGAAAGCCCGGCCAAACCGCGCAAATCGTTCTCCGGAAAGCCAGCAAAGGTGGAGATGGCGCCGGTGATGCTGCCGCAGCGTGGCTTGGCGTCCAGGTAGACGAGCCACACGTTGTTCGGATCGCCGGAGTACGCTCCCGCGAACGCCGTCGCGTCCTCCAGCAGGTTGTAATAGTAGTCCAGCGTGGACTCGGTGGTGTCCCGCACGTGGTTGTACCAAGCGGAGTCGTGAGTGGTCTGAACGACCTCGACGACGGGTGAGGCGAGGCTGAAGGTCTTGCCGTTGCCCATCGTGTTCTTCCACCACACTTGCAGGTTCTTGGCGCCGCGCTCCAGCCCCTCCACGTACGCAGGCTGCGTGGTCTTGTCAGAAGGCACGAGGTAAACGAGGTGCACCTTCTTCGCGTTCGCGCCGAGCGCGGTTTGGTATTCGCACTGGTTGCTGCCGCTCGAAAGCTCGAGCGCGTCGAAGAGGTACGGTTGGCTGCCAGCGGGGACGTTCAGGTCCAGCTTGAAGCGAATGTCCGCGGCGCCGGCGCTGGAGAGCGCGGCCGCGAGGCTCGGCGAGAGCGTGAAGCTCAGCTCCTGAAACGAGCCGAGCGGTTTGCCGGTGAGCTCGTAGTGGGCGATAGAAGTGCCAAAAATGCCGCGCGAAGGGGATTCCACGCGCAAATCCAGCTGGCCGTACCACCACGGGTTGGGCTGGCTCGTGGGAAGCTTCACGCTCAAGCTCCCCGTCGTTCCGAGCCCGGTGATGGGAGCGAGCGCCGCGCTCGTGAGCGTCGTGTAGCCGGCGTTGGAGATCGAGAGCGAAGCGCTCCCCTCGACCCGATCGCTGCTCGCAGCGAGGGTCCCGGCAGTGGCCGTCCACGCGGCGACGCTCTCGAATCCGAGCACCTCGCCGCTCGTCAACGCTTGGCTGATACTCGCGTGATCCTCGTCGCGTTCTGCCTCACCTTCCGGCGCTGACGCGCAGCCGAGCAAGAGGCCGATACACATCCCGTACGTACCGAGTTCCCTGAAGTTGGTCATCGCAGGGTTAGAGTCGTGCGCGCGCCAATCCTTCGGCGGGCGCACGAGCAACGCCTCACGACGTGCGAGGACCTATTTGCGAAGAGCGGCGAGCGCTTCGGTCCAGCGCACGAGCTCGTCCAGCATCGTGACCGCCATCTTGTCGTGGGATTCGTGGGGCTTGAAGGCGCCCGCATTCATGAACTGCGAAAAGAACGGGATGACGACGGCCTCCGGAATGCCGACCACCTTCATGCTGATGAGCGGCTGCTTGAGCATTTGCACGGCGCGGATGCCCCCGGATTGCCCGCCGTAGCTCACGAAGCCCGCCGCCTTGTACGCCCACTCGTGGTACACGTAGTCCAGCGCGTTGAGGAGCGCGGGCGGCGCGCTGAAGTTGTACTCCGGCGTGACGAACACGAACGCGTCGGAGGCTTGGACGAGCCGGCTCCACGCTTTGGTGTGCTCGTGCTCGTATTCGCCGAGGCGCGGGTGCTTGGCCTCGTCCAAAAGGGGCAGATTTTGCTCTTTGAGATCCACGAGCTGGACCTCGAATTTGCCGTGGAGCAGCGCCCTTTCGAAGAACCATTGTCCAATGGGCAGCCCCACGCGGCCGGGGCGGGTGCTGCCGATGACGACACTCAGCTTGCTCATGCAGTCGTCCTACCACCGCCGCTGAGCGGAGAGACAGCCGCCGAGAGCGTGGCCAATTTCTACGGAGCGTCAGCCAACCAGGCCGGGGAGCGCCCCGGTCGCGCCCGAGGCATCACCGAAGGACTGAAGCTCCGGCGCGCCGAGCGCGTGAGCGATGGAGACGAGCAGTTGGTTGTTGTCGCGGCGGTTTTGACTGAAATCCAGGTAGCGGCCCGTAGCGATTTTGCCCCCCGCGCTGCCGGCCAACACGTACGGCATGAGCGTGAGGTCGTGCTGAGTGGACTCGCCTATCTCGGTGGCCCAGAGGACGAGGGTGTTGTCGAGGAGAGTGCCGTCCCCCTCTGGGTAGCTGTCTAGCTTCGTGAGGAAGTACGCGACCTGCTCGGCGTACCAGGTCTGGATGCCGTTGTAGGCCTGATAGTTGGCGCCGCTCGACGAAAAGTCGTGGGAGATGACGTGGTGGTTGCCGGTGTAACCGAGAAACGGAAACAGGTGCTCGCTCTCCGAGTACGACCACTGCAGGGTGAGCAGGCGGGTTTGGTCGCACGCGAGCGCCGCGGCGGCGAGCTCCATTTGTTGGCGACCCGTCTCCAGGTACTGCTCATCTACCGAGAGGTTGACCGCGGACAGCGTCGGCGGCGAACACTGAGCCGAAGGCTGGCCGGCGCCGGGTGTGGCGACGAGCCGCTGCTCCACGCTGCGCAGCGCGGTGACGTGCGCGTCCAACTTTTGGCGATCTTCTGCGCCGACGATCTGGGACACGCGTGCGAGCTCCCCTTGCGTGAGATCGAAGACGCTCTTGCGCTGCGCCCACAGTCGCTCCAGCGCCGGGTCGGTCGTGCCGCCCGGAGTGAGGGTGGGAGCGGAGAACAGCGCCTTGAACACGTCCGCCGGGTCCTCGCGCGGAGGCATGGGTCGGTTGGAGCCGGCGTACGAGATGCGCGCGCGCACCTCCGTATCGCGCACGTGCACGCCGAGCTGTAGGCTCTTGAACGGCGTGGGGGGAGCAAGCTTTTCGGCCAAATACTGGTCGATGGATTGGCCGCTGCCCCAGCCCGAGGTGGTGTTGCCGAAGCTCTTGAACTCACCACCGGCGTTGAGCGGACGCGCGGTGAGCATGCCGCCGGTGCCGCGCGCGTGCTCCGAGCCCAGGGTGCCGCCGAGCGCGCCGTTCTGCAGAGAGTCGTTCAGCCGAATGCCCTTCAAGAAGACCAGCTTCTGCTGGTGCGCAGCGAGCGGCTTCGTCAGGGTATTGAGAGTGAAGCTCGTCTCCGTGCCGCTGGGCCAAAACAGCGCGTTGCGTGTGCCGTTGGGGGTCGCGATGACGACGAGGCGGGTGGGCTTTGCGTCTTGGCCCTCGGCGCGGCGAGCGTTCAGCAGCGGCCAGGCCGCGGTCCCGGCGAGCGCGCCGCGGAGCAGGTTGCGGCGAGTGAAGCGGAGGGGGTGGTGCAAGGCGCGGCTCATGGCGTGTGGGGGCTCCGGAACAAGAAGGCGTCCGTCTGCGTGCTCTCGACGATCAGCTCTCGCACGTCCCCGCTGGCCAAGGCGGCGGCGAGCGCGTCGAGCGAGCACGCGTCTGCCTCTACCTCGGTGCGGCCGCTCGCGAAGCGGAACCACTGCGTCGCCAGGCAGGCTTTCACCTTGTCACTTTCGGCGAGCTTTTCGCCCAACTCTCGCACGTTGGCGAACCGGCCCATGAGCGCCGGGTCGCTCGTGCCGATCACCTCCCCGGACGTGTCCAAAGTGACGCCGCTCTCTTGCGTGCGATAGCGGCCGATGGCGTCGAAGCTCTCGAACGCGAGACCTATTGGGTCCATCAGCTGGTGGCAAGCGCTGCAGCTGCTGCCTGCCGAGAGGTGCAGAGCGAGCCGCTCGCGCGCGGTGGGGCCTTCGCTCAGCATCGGCACCGAGATGTCCACGTCCATGGGAGGCATGGGCGGTGGCTCGCAGAGCAGCATGCTGCGCACGAACTTGCCGCGCAGCACCGGCGACGTTTGATCCGGGTGGCCTTGCACGGAGAGCAAACCGACTTGCGTGAGCAGCCCGGAGCGCCCCTGCTCCGCCGGCAACGTGACGAAGCCAGGCGTCGCCGGGGCCGGCACCCCGTAGAACGGAGCGAGCGCGGCGTTCACGTAAGCGACTGGCTCCGTGAGCAGGGCGCGCAAGCTGCCACCTCCCTCCCCGAGCACCCGGTTCACGAAGGCGGGAAGCTCCGCGATCATCGCCTGCTTGGCCTCCGCGGTGAGCTCCGGGAACGCGGCCAAGCTCTTGATGGTGATGGCCAAGCGCTCCGCACCTGTCCACTGCTGGAAGAAGTGCGCGGTGGAGCGCTGCGCGCGCGGATCCGCCAGCATGGTGCGGGCCCTTTGCCGAAGCTGCTCCTTGCTGCCGAGCTCACCACGCGCCGCGGCGTCGAGCAGCGCGTCGTCGGGGCCGGAAGCCCAGATGAGGAACGAGAGGCGCGCGGCGAGCTCGAACGCGTCCAGCGGTACGCGCTCTCGAGCATCGGTCGGTGAGCTGAGCTCGAGCCGGTACAGGAAATGCGGCGACTGGAGCGCAGCGCGCACCAGGACCTCGATGCCCTCTGCGTAGCTGCCGCCAGTGCGCCCCGCTTCATAAGCGGCCATGAGCAAGGCCTCGTCATTGGCGGTGAGCGCGCGCCGAAATGCGCGCCGGCCGAAGCTCTTGGCAAAATCCCGAGCGCACGCCTCCTCCCCCTGCGCTAGCTCGTCGCACGCGGTGAGGCGCCGCACGTCCGCGGCTGCGCTCTTTGCGAGCGACTCCGATACGAGCACGTACTTTTCCGCGTGCAGCTCCGAGACGGTGAGCACCCGCGCGTTGTTGTCGAAGCTACTCGTGACCTCGTCCGCCGGCAGCGACGCGGCTTCGCTCCCATCCACCCCCAGCAAGTCCTCCACCGAGTTCCGGTACTCGACGCGAGTGAGTCGGCGAAGCGGCGTGCGCGGGACCGGCTGACTGGGACAGCTCGCCGTCGGCTCGAGCCCGCTACTACTTCCGCCGGCCGAGGCGGCACCTGCACTACCGGACGCGCCGCTTGGCGGAGCTTCCGCCCCCGTCCTGCAGCCGAGCACGAGCAGCCACGACGCGACGCCTAGCGCGAGCAGAGGACGACCTGCGGAGCCTTGCACGACGCGCAGTACACCACGACTGACCGTCGATCTGGCGACGCATTCCAGGCTTGCGCGTCGAATGATTGGCACTCTGCGGCAGGGCGAGAGTTTTACAACCGCGCAGCGTGGGAAACTGCACCCGCTCAGAGGTCCAGGCGCAGCCCGATGCCGGCCGCGCTGGGCGTGGCCCAAGGCGTGACGGTCGCGCTCAAGTGCTCGCTCTCCGGCTCTTTCTTGCCCCCAATGACGATGAGCGGGATGCCCACGCCCAGCAGGACGACGCTCGTCAACAAGGAGCCGTAGACGATGCCGTCGTAGTTACACCGCCGTCGGTACGATGTGCCGCTGGTGTCGTCGTCGTCGAAGGTGCAGAAGCTGGCGGAGAGCGCGGCCGTCCCCGAAACGATGAGCGCCACCGGCGCCAGCGACGTCATCACGATACCACCTGCCATCATCCCCTTGGAGTGACGCACCATTTTCGGCGGCGCGGGCTGCGGCGGCGGCAGCGACAGCGCTACGCTGGGTGCGGGTAGAGGCGCAGCGAAGGAAGGCGCGGCGGCTGCTGCCGGCGGCGGAGCAGGCTCTACGCACTTACCCTCTTCGCAAATCCGCTCACCTTTGCACTCCGTGTCCATCGAGCACTGAGCGTTTGCTCCGACGCTCGCCACGACCACCGCGCCCCCAAGAACCATCGAAACCCGAGTCGTCCTCCGCATGGGCCCGACTCTAGCAGCAACTACGGTAGACCCGGAACCGTCGCGGCCCGCGTGTGCGTCTCAGTATCGGGCCCCACGATGAACAGCGTCTTCAGATCAGGGCCGCCGAACGCGGAGTTCGTGCCGTTGTTCGTGATGTTGCCGGCGCAGTCGACTGCAATCCCGTCGCCGGAGGGCGCCGGGCCGCCCTTGGCTCCGGGTGTCCCGGTGGCGTCCAGGGTCCAGGTCCCCATGGTGACGACGTGGAGCTTCAGCTCGTCCGGAGAAAGGGCGAGCCCGTTCAGCGCGCCCATCTGAATGACGGAGGTGGCGCCCAGCGGATCGATACGAACCAAGGCCTCGCCGAGCCCCTTGGGCCGATTGCCGAGCTCCGCCGTGCGATTCGAGAAGTACACATTGCCATCGCTCCGCGCGATGAGGTCGTTCGGCGAGTCCAGCATCTTACCGCCCGCCATCGAGGCGATCGTGCGCGCTTGCTTCGTCTGCACGTCGTACTCCATGACCGCACGCGGGCCCTGACACGCGGCGAGCAAGTTGCCGGAGGGGCTCACACCGAGGCCATTGCAGCCCACGTTTGGCAACCACACCTCGCAGCCCTCCCCGGGCGTGAACTTGATGATGTCTCCGCCCGTGTACTGGCCGATGGGGAAGTTGCTGAAGAAGAACGCGCCCTCGCCCGCGATCCAGGTCGGCCCTTCCACGTAGTTGTACGCGTAGTCGAACCCTTCACATACCGTCAGTGCCGGCCCGAGCGACTGTGCCGGCAACGGTCCCGACGGGCAGGTGTATTGCTTCTTTGGTCCGCCCGGCCCCCAAAAGCCTCCGTCGCTGCCCGCCGCTCCCCCGGCGCCCGCGGCTCCGGCGGCATCGCCACCCGCACCCGAAGCACCGGAGCTCGCCGAGCCGGCGCTGCCGCCGCTACCCGCGCCGCTAGCGCCTGCGCCGCCCTGACCGGCTGCGCCCGTGCTGGTGCTACCCCCGCTCGAGCCGCCCGCGCCGGCTCCTCCCTCGTTCGAGGAGCCGGCAGCAGCGCTTTCGCCGCCGAGCGAAGAGCCGCCGCTTGGCGCAGCGGGTGAACCGCCGGAGTCGGAGCCGCACCCGAGCGCGGCTCCGGAAACCAACGATAGAAGCGCGAGGCTGCGGGCGAACGTCGACATCGACCGCGAGTATGTCCGAGCTGGCCGCCGCAAAGCCGAGCTATTCGGGGTAGGCGGAGGTGCGCGGGCGAATCAACCAGCAGTGCAGGGCGAAAACCAGCTCACGCCTGGGCCGCGATCGCCGCCGGCGATGGAGAGCGCTGACAGATACCAGCGAGTGTCGTGGCCACTCCGTTGCCGCTCTCCCTTTGGACGATATCCGCCAAGCTGATGATGCCGAGGAGGTGCCCTTCACCATCCACCACCGGCAAACGGCGCACTTGTTGTGAGCGCATCGCAGCCTCCACCTGCTTGATGGAGTCCCCGGTCGTGCAGGTGACGAGCTTGGTAGACATGGCGTCCACCACGCGGATGCCATCCGGGGGCAAGCCACGCGACCACGTGGCCATGCAGATGTCGCGGTCGGTGAGCATGCCGACGACCACGTCTCCTTCCAGCACCGGCAGCGCTCCACAGTCCTTTTCCCACATCCTCCCCGCCGCAACGGAAAGGCTGTCTTGCGTCGTTACGCTGGCGCATTCGCGCGTCATCAAATCCAAAACGATCATGTAGGCCTCCTTCGAGGGCTCGCGTCCATGCATTGCGCGCGCCACGGCGCCGTCCGGCGCGTCATCCGGCTGAATCGCCGGGGGCACATGGCTTGCACCGCCCTCGATCATGCCGATGCCGTTTCCGGATCGCCACGCGGCAGGCCGCCGCCTCGCGGACGAGCTGCAGCGCTTTGCGGCGCACGATCCGATCGTGCTGGCACTGCCGCGCGGAGGCGTACCCGTCGCGTATGAGGTAGCGAAGCGACTTCAGGCGCCCCTGGACGTGCTCATCGTGCGCAAGCTGGGTACGCCGACGCATCCCGAAATTGCGATGGGCGCGCTCGCCAGCGGGGGAGCGACCGTCCTCAATCACGAAGTCCTTCAGCTGTTTCACGTGAGCGAAGAGGCGCTCCGCGCGGAGACAGCGCGCGCGGCGGAGGAGCTCGCGCGGCGAGCCGCCCTGTACCGAGGCGACAGGCCTGCCCCGGACGTGCGCGGGCGCACGGTCCTCTTGGTCGACGACGGACTGGCAACGGGCGCCACCATGCAGGTCGCGGTCGAAGCGGTGCGTCAGTACGGCCCCGCGCGCGTCGTCGTCGGAGCTCCGATTGGCGCGCGGGAAGCGTGCGAGCTGCTCGGTCGAAAGGCGGACGAAGTCGTGTGCGCCGAGACGCCCGCGGCCTTTCGCGCCGTTGGCCTGTGGTACCGGAATTTCGAGCAGACGACTGATCGCGAAGTGGTCGAGCTCTTGGCGGCAGCGCGCCGCGAGCACTCGCTCCACCGCCCCCCTTCGCGTCAAGCCGGCTGAGCAGCGCGATTTGGGCCGATTTGTCTAACTAGGCGGCCCTCGCTTCGGTTGCTAGCTTCGCAGTCTCATGCGCCGCCGAGTCCTGTTCGTCACCGAAAACATCACGCTGGCGCAAGTCGTCCGGCTCGCGACGCTGGCGGCGGGCTTGCCGCGGGAGCAGTACGAAGTTCACTTCGCCTGCAGCGACTTCGATCCCCTCATCTTCAGCGGCACCGAGCTGCAGCGCTGGCCCCTCTACACCATCGACAAGGAGCAGGGCTTCAAGTCGCTGGCCAAGGGCGAGCGCATGTACGACGTGAAGACGCTCGAGCGGTACGTGGCGGACGAGCTGCGGGTCATCGACCAAGTGAAGCCGGACGTGGTCATCGGGGACTTTCGCCTCTCACTCGCGGTGAGCGCGCCGCTGCGGGGCGTGCACTGCGCCTCGCTCATCAACGCCTACTGGAGCCCTTATGCCGACCGCGAGAGCTGGCCGGTGCCGGACCACCCCATCGTGCGGCTCGTGGGCGTGGAGCGGGCCGAAAAGTATTTTCCTCAGGCGTTGCCCAAGGTGTTCGGGCACTTCGCAGCGCCGCTCAACGCGGTTCGCAAGCGCCACGGCCTCGCGGAGTTCGCGAGTCTGTCCGAGCAGCTGTGTTTCGGGGACACGGTTCTGTACCCCGATATTCCGGAGCTGTGCCCTTTGCGAGCCGAGGCGCCGGCCTCGCACTACTTCTTGGGAGCGGTGCAGTGGTCGCCTCAGGTGAGCGCGCCACCGAGCTTGGGCGCGGACGAGTCGCTGCCGGTCGTCTACGTCACGCTCGGCTCTTCGGGTGACGTCGTGGCCTTGCCGACCGTCTTGGAGGGTCTCGAGGGTTTGCCGATCCGGGGCGTGCTCGCGACGGCCGGGAGGGCGGCGCCGCGCGTACCAGCCAACTTCGTGGTCGCGGAGCTGGTGCCGGGGGAGCTGCTGGCGTCGCAGGCACTGTTCGTGGTGACGAACGGCGGCTCGAGCACCGGCTACCAGGCGCTGGCGGCGGGGGTGCCGGTGCTCGGCATTCCCTCCAATTTGGACCAGTACCTGGCGATGCAGGCCATCACGCGGGCCGGCGCTGGCATCACGCTACGGAGCGGCGGGCTCCGCAAAGACGACGTGCGCAAGGCCGCCGTCCGTCTGCTGGATGCGCGAGCGATGAAGCGCGCCGCCGAGTCCCTGGCGGCGCATTTTGCCGCGTATGACTCGCAAAACCGCTTTCAGAGTTGGTTGTCTAACTTGCTCGGCGGCGCCGTAGACTGAACAATCCCACCATGACCGCCTCTCGATCTTGGCTGCCTCGCGCGCTCGCGCTGGGTGCTGCCGCCGCTGCTCCCCTGCTCTACGGGCATTCCGCGCAAGCGGACGACGAAGAGAGCGTGGCGACCAACGTGATCGAGTTCGAGACCCAGAACCGCAACGACAAAGGCGTCGTGCGCTGCGGCTTGTTCAACTCCGAGCGTGCCTGGCTGAAGGAAACGTTTCGGCCTTCGATAGTCAAAATCTCGGGTAAGACCGCGCGCTGCATCTTCAAAGAAGTGCCGGCCGGCGTGTACGGCATCTCTGCGTTTCACGACGAAGACAACAACGGCAAGATCAACACGAACCTCGTCGGCTACCCCACGGAGCAGTACTGCTCCTCGAACGACGCCCGGAACATGTTCTCCGCGCCGAGCTGGAAGGACGCCAAGTTCAAGTACAAGGGCGGCACGGTCCGGCTCCGGGGCGTAATGAAGTGAGAGCGGACAGCGCGCGTGGATAGTACAAAACCTGCGTAGCGATCGGCCTCGGCGCCGTGCGATGATGCGCGGCTATGCGCGGCTCGCTTAAAACTTGGTCCGGTCTCGTGCTCGTCGCGGCCGCAGGTGCTTGTTCCAACATCATTGGCGTCTCTGAGCTCGAGATCGACCCCTCTTTGGATTCCCCCGGGGAGGGCGGCAGCGGCGGCACGTCGAGCGGCGGCAAGAGCGCCGGTGGCAAGAGCTCTGGCGGGAGCAGCGTCATCCCTCAAGCGGGCGAGGACGGCGGTGGCGCCGCAGGCACCTCGCAAGGCGGCACGCCCGCGGGCGGCGCGCCTGGCGGTGGCGACGGAGGCCTTTCCGGCGAAGGTGGCATCGGCGGGGAGCCGACCACCGGCTGCCCCACCGACTGTGATGACGAGATCGCGTGCACCGTGGATACCTGCTTGCCGAGCGGCAAATGCAAGCACACCGCGGACGACACGGCGTGCTCGGCAGCTGCGGGCAAGTGCACGAGCTGCCAGCTTGGCATCGGGTGCGTGGACTCAGAGCCCGTCGAAAAAGACGTGGAGCTGCTGCTCGACGGCAACTTCGACGAGCAAAGCGGGGACTGGCAACAGTTCGGGGACGCGGACGCCATCTTGCCCGACGCCACCGCGCAGTCGGGATCCCACTCGGCGTACTTCAGTGCAGCGCCGCTGGACGCAGAGGAACCGGCTTTCATCGACATCACTCAGCTGGTTTACATCCCGCCGGGAACTATCAAGCTGACTGCCAGCGGCTGGTACAAGATGATCTGGGCCCCCGCAGAGGACGTTTTGCGCCCTCGGAGCGACGAGTACGTGACTTTGACCTTGTGGTCACTGGCTGACAACGATGGCGACTACACGCGCTACCACGACTTCGATCAGTGGGACGCAGACCAGGGCCCGGCCCAGACCGCGTGGAAGTCGTTTACCTACGACGCGCCCAAGTCCGTGTTGAGCAAGATTCAGGACCTGGAAGTCACGCTCGACTTGGTCTCGGAGACCTGGGACACGACCTACTACTTCGACACGCTCTCGCTCAAGATGAGCGTCTGCGAGTAGCTCAGTAGCCGCGCTGCACGGCCAGGTAATTCAGCGCGCAAAGCAGCGCGCCAATCACCAGCATCACCCAAACGGTGGGGATGAAGTACGGGTACACCATCAGGATGAGCCCGGTGATGACGTGGAGCGGCCGGGACATCTTGCGGCCGTAGCTGAAGAAAACGTAGCCGACGCCGGACACCACGAACCCAGCGATGAGCGAGCCTGCGTCGAGATCCACGTCCGAAGCCTAGCGCGCTCGCAAGGCAATGACCGCTTCTGCCCCTGCGCTTGATTCCCACACTTCACGTGGCGGGCAGATTCGGCGCCTATTCCCAGTAAAAGATTTTTCTCAGCGGCGCGGCGGGACTGCGGACACTCACCCCAGGATGTCGCCTCGCTTCACCCCCGCCGTGTTGCTCCTGGGCCTGCTCGCGGTCACGAGCGGGTGCGGGAGCGAGGCGCCGAACGAGCCATCGGGGTCAGGCGGAGCTGGTGGTGAAGCTTCCGGCTCCGCAAGTGGCGCCGGCATCGGGAGCGGAGCGGTCTCGAGCACGGGCGGCTCCTCGACAGCCCCAGGAAGCAGTGGAAGCGCTTCGGCCGGCAGCAACTCGCAGGGCGGCGGCGGCAGCGGCTCGCTGGGCGGCGCGGGCGCCGCGAGCAGCGCCGGCAACGACGCGGGCGGCGCCACCGCGCTGCCTGACTGCAAGCGAGGCATTGCCTGGCCGGGAGAGAAGCTCGACCACCCGGAGGTGAGCGCCAAGCTCACCTGGTGGTACCGGTGGAACGAGCGTGCTCAAAGCGTCGGCGCGGGTCTGGAGCTCGTGCCCATGATCGCCAAAGGCGGCGCCAACGTGGAGGACGTGAGCGAGGCGATCCGCGCGGACGCGAAGTACCTGCTCGGCTTCAACGAGCCGAATTTCTTCGAGCAGGCGGACCTGAGCGCCGCTGAAGCGGCCGCTGAGTGGCCCAAGGTGGAGGCAGTCGCCAAGGCGCACGGCCTTCAGATCGTGTCACCCGCCGTGAACTACTGCGGAGACAACCAAACCAAGACGGGGCCGTGCCATGACACCAGCCCGGTCGATTACCTGAAGGACTTCTTCGCGGCCTGTTCGGGGTGCCAAGTCGATTACGTCGCAGTGCATTGGTACAACTGCGACGGCGCGTCACTGAACAGCTACTTGGATCTCTTCCGGCAGTTCGAGCGCCCGCTCTGGCTCACCGAGTTTGCCTGCGCTTACGGCGGGGATACGTCCGTTGCGGGGCAGGAAAAGTACCTGCGCGAAGCCATCCCGATCCTGGAGGGGCGCGCGGACGTGTTCCGCTATTCTTGGTTCAGCGCAGCCCCAATCCCCAACGCGCGGCTAATGAACGACGACGGCAGCCCCAACGCACTCGGCAAGGTCTACTTGGACTTGCCGCACGCGTCGACCTGCGCCCCGTAAGACGCAGGCCAACGCTCACGCGCCTTACATGTTGATCTTGTGACAGCCGTTGCAGCCGAAGCCTTGCTGCGTGGCGGGGTCGTACACCGGCTTGCCGAACAGCTCGGCCATCTGCGGGACGACCTTGTCGTGCATGAACTTCGCCATCTCCGGGTGCTCCTCGGCTTCCTTCAGCTTGCCGTCCTTGAAGGTGAGCTCGGGCAAGAAGTCCACCGGGTGGGGCTTCATTTGCGGGCCATGGCACGTCTTGCAGCTGACGTCTGCAAACTCCTTGGGGTCGAACTCTTTGAACGATTTGCCCATCACCGGCATGACCTTCTTCTTCATGAAGACGGCCTTGGCGCTGTCGGGCATGTCGTCTTTCCAGACCAAATCCCCGCCGCCTTCGGCAGGAGCGTCCGCCGCGGGGGTGGCGCCCGGCTCGGCCGACGTGGCGGGAGCAGGCTGACTGCCACCACACGCGGCGAGGGCGGCGGTAGCGAACAAGGCAAAAGCGAAGCGAATCGACGACGAACGACCCATGCGGGTTCCTCCAATGACAATGGGGCTAGGAAACCGCCAGGCTAGTACAAATCGCTGGCCATGAGCGAAAGCAGAAACGCGGGGTTGTCCACGTGGAGCCAGTGCCCCGCATTGGGAACGACGTGCAGCTTCGCCGTGTTGCTTGCCGCCACCAGCGCCTCGAGCCGCGCGCGATTTTCGGGAAGCCAGCGGTCGCTGCGCTCCGCCACGACGACGCGGTAATCCGAGCCCCCTGCTCCGGACTCCAATACCGGCCAGAGGTCGACCCTAAAGTAGTCCAACATGAGGTCGTAGATGGCGTCCAAGTCGAAGCGCCATTCGAAGCCGGCCGCGGTGCGTTGCAAGTTCGTGGCGAGCCAGTTGGCAGTGCCGGTGCTGAGCCCCTGCGCCGTGAGCTCCGCGACGACCTGGGCGCGATCCTGCGCCGGTGTGGTCGTGGTGCGCACCGCCTGGATCACGCGGATCACCTCGTTCGACGCGCTCGGCTCTTGGCTCCCCGGGTTCGAATCCAGGACCCAGATCTGCTTGGCGCGGCCAGGAAACGTGCTTGCGAACATCAGCGCCGTCTTCCCGCCGAACGAGTGCCCGGCGATGACCTCCGGCTCTTGCCCCAGCTGCGCTATCAGCGCTGCGAGGTCCCCCGCGCACGCGGCCAGCGTGTTGGGGGGAGGCGCGCCTTGCGAATCGCCATGGTGCCGGAGGTCCACCAAACAGAAGCGGTACTCCGGGCGCTCCTTCGCGAGCTTGGTCGCGAGGCTGCGCAAGTTGGTGCCGCTGCCGAGCGCGCCATGCAGCACGAGCGCGAGCTTGCTCGCCGAAGAGTCACCGACGATGGTGTGAGCAGGAACGAAGGCCACGCCTGCTCTTAGCGGAGTTGGGCGGCACCGCCAATCATCGCGGCGGCGGGTACAGCCCACAGTTACTGTTGGAGATGCTGCACAGCGAAGACGCTCCCACCACGAGCGCCATCTGCCCCACGACCGCGAGCACGACGAGCCCCGTCGGCGGCTCCTTCGTCACCGGGATCTTCCTCACGGTGAGGCAAGCGGCGACGGGCGGCACCTCCGTATTGCTGCAGTACTCCCCCGGCGTCGACTCGAAGCCCGGGCACTGCGTCAAGCACTCCACATACTTCTGGGGGCTGTTCGCAGCTTGGCAAGCCGAGAAGCACCGAGAAGCCTCCGCGGGGCTCACCGCGTTGTCGCGCAGCTTGAGCCGATAGCGAATCGTTTCCCCGGACCGCTTGGGCCGCTTCACCTCCACGCTATTGCACCCGAACAATACCGCCAAGCCGAGCGCGACCACCCGAAGCCCCTGCATGCGCCGAGCATAACCGCAGCCCGCTGAAGTCGCCATTCTCGGCCAAGCGCCCTACCCGCCCCATACCCCCCAAGC
>SECP01000095.1 GCA_004193285.1 Myxococcales bacterium
GCCGGGCGGTGAGGCTTGGCTGGCTGCCCTGTGCAATCTCTTGCTCGCGCCGCGCCTTCCAGCGCGCGTGGGCTTCGATGCTTTGGTTGGCGTCCGGCGAGTGGGCCAGGAGCTTTTGTTGGCGCACGCCCTCTTTGGCGAACACGCGCAACTTGAGCTGGCTCGGGTCCCACCACACCGCGCGGTTGCCGCCCTCCGTGACGTGGAGGCCCGTCACCCGGCAGGGGCTGGCGGGCTCTCGGCGTGTTTCCACCCTGCTCCACCGAGGACAAGCGCATCCCAGTCGGGATAGCCGTACTCCAAAACCTTCCGGGCCACGCGCTTGTACAGGTGGCGCGCTTCGTATCCTTGCCGCTCACCGTCAGCATTCCAAGCGACGCCTGCGGCGTGCGCTAGATCCGAGCGGACTTTGTAGACCTGCTTTATCTGCGAGAAGATCTGCGCCCGCTCGCCGGGATCTTTGCCAAGTAACCAGGCGCCTCGTAGAGCCATCGTGCGCGATATACTTTCGAGTGGCTCCCCCTCCATGAGGAGTGCCTCCAGGGCGACAACGACTAGCAACGTGTCCTCGTAGGAGTCGAGCGCACCAAGCGCTCGAGTGAAAGCCCCCATCGAGCGCGCGAACACGCGCCGGCTTCGCAGAGGCAGTTGGTGATATTGGTCGAATAGTTTCCTCGCGTCTGCGAGCTGATCTTCATCGAGAGGCTTCGGAAATTCCGCAGCCTGAAAGGGTATATGTCCAATGAGCCCGAAGCCGCCGCCGTTCGGGCTCGTGGCATCCGGTTTCAAACACGCGGTCCAGTTGCCTCCCGCCCAGACCAACGAATCGCTCGCCAACAGCAGCAGCCCTACGCTAGCCTGACGCGCAAGCTCGATCTCAGACCAAAACTTATTAGCTTCTTCACGTGTCGGCCTGTTGGACACGGGTAGGTGAAACGTGAGCTCGACGTCCTTCGCGAGGACCGTGCTGTGCCCCGGAAAGCGATCGCGCCATGGCACGCCCGCGTCGCGCAGCTTCGCGCGTTCATGCAGGAATTCGGTGTCGATTCGGAGAATGCGGAATCCGTGACCTAGGTCCGCGTCGCTGGTGACCGCCATTCCGTAGATGGGCCAGTAGTGACGAACGGTGATTCTCCGCTCCAGAGCCAAGACTTCAAGCTGCTGAACCGCTGCTTCCATGGACGCGCTCTCTAGCAACCACTGCGCGCAGGCTCCTGGATTGAGCGTGACCCCCGTGGACGCCGTCCGCAGCGGCATGTCGAACAGCTCTGCCAGCTTGGGTGTGGCCTGCAGAACGCGGGCCACCTCGTCAGCGTTCCGACTTGCTAGGGCAGCTCGCACGTCGCCTTCGTTCGACAACGCTCGCCGCTTGCGAGACCTCGTCGCAGCGCCAACTGTTGACAGGTCCCTGTCGCGCGCGCGGTCATTATGCTCGTCATTCGACATATGGGCGAAGGTGCCACGCGTGCGAATGCGTAGCCTTAGTAGCTTTCTCAGTGGCTCCTCACGCGGCGCGCAGCTGGCTGGAGTTTTTCGCCGGCAGCCTCTTTATCGTGAGCTGATGTCGACGACGAACTAGCAGTCGGATCCGTTGCGAATGCTGGCGTACGCGGAATCGTACTGGGCAGCTGCCAACACGTTGGGGCAGGTAGCCCTTCAGATTAACCGGCCGGGAAGTCCACCCGCTGTGCCCGGCGACCTGGTCCGTGCGTCCGTTCCCGACCCAGACCGTCCGCGACGTCATCGGGATCGCCCGGTTACTCTACCGCACGTGGAAGGGGCACGGCATCGCCGGCGACAAGCGACTCCCCGAGCTCGTCGCGGTCGGCGGCCGGGCGTCCAGCTTCGCGAACAGCTCGACCTGGCTGCCTGCGCGCTTCTTGCTCGTGATGCACGCAGCGCTGGGCCGAGCAATGCAGCGAACGGGCAACAGTGACCCGACCGAAGCCTCAACAGCCCCCGACTCCTACTCGGTTTACGTTTACGCGTCGCCCCAGGAAGCGTTGCCGTCAGCGCTGCGGCGAGAGCTAATGACGGCTCAACGGACTTGGCCCGCTTGGGGGCGGTGATTTTTGACGGGAGGTGCGCCGGCGGGCCCGCCCCGCGGACAGGCGCTAGCGTCCTTCGCACATTCGAACTGAATGAATGCGTCGAGGTCCGTGAACAAGGCGGGATCCCGATCCCAGCAACTCTCGTCGCATAGGCGGGGCTCGGCCAGCTTGACGCCTGCCAGCTTCTTCGCGGCTTCGGTGTCTGTGACTCTGACGGGCTTCGGTGCAAGTGACTGCGCCCGGGCGCGGACTTGCGCTTCCTTATGCGGCTCCGAATTCTCCCCGGCACACGCGCTCACGAACAGCAACGCCAGGAGCGGTTTCAATCTTGTCATCGGTTCGACCTCCCGAAGTGCCGTTGCGGCGTTTCACGACCGTTCAAGCCTAACACCCACGGCCCATGGGCGCTGGCGAAGGGGAGGGGGGGACGTATTGGGTCGAAGCCGCGCGTCTTGCTTCGCGTGCGGCAACCATTTGGCGCGGTCTCCTGCTTGCGGCGCGCAGGTGGTTGGCTGCGTCCTCGCCGCCTTTCAGCGTTCGGACGCACTTTCCGACACTCGCTGTTGGACGTAGCTCAGCGCTTCGTGGACGGAGCGGCGCTGCATGCGGCGAAGGAAGGGGCGGGCGGCGGACAGGAGCGCGGTGCCGGGGCGAGACCAGGATTCGATTCGGAAGGTGGGCGCGCCGGCTGCGTCGAGGCCGACGGAGAAGGTGGCGACTCCGCGCTCCACGTGGCCTTGGAGGGTGACGTACGAGAAGCCGGCGTGGCCGTCGCTTGCGCGCTCGTCGAACACGTCCGTAACGCGGACGGCGGCCTCGACTGCCAGCGGACCGGCGATGACTCGCTGCACGACGAGCGCGTCAGGGCGAAGGGTCGCATCGGGGGTGCAGACGTGGTGGCGCATGCGGTGGGGCGGGAACACGTCGTAGCGGAGGAGGACTGCGAGTGCGCGCGCGACCAGCGAGCCGGGGGCTTCCGCGCCGAGGAGCGGCACAGAATAGGTGTCGTGGATGCCCAGCCGTTCGTCGGCGCTGGCCGTGGGGAGGGCCGACTCCCAGGTCTCGCAAGCGATGGGCGCGCGCCGGGCGACCGAGGAAGGCAGCAATCTCATGCGCTGCTCAAGGTAGAGCGTGCGACATCTCGCGGCAAATGTGCCATGTTCCGCCGCGTGTCCGGCTGCGTCGAGTCCCCGCATGGCGAGGTTCGGTTCGAGGCGGCTCTGCGCTGGCTCACACAGCAAGAGCGGGCTCGTCCGCTGCTCGTCGTTGCGCACTCGCTGGATGCGGCGCGCGACCTCCTGCGCGCTGCGACGGTGAAGCTGCACGCGACGTTCGGCTGGGAGCTGGAGTCACTCAGCTCGCTCACGACGAAGCTGGCCGCGCTGCCGCTTTCGGCGCGTGGGCTCACGGTGGCGACGCCCTTGGCGCTGGAGGCGGTTTGCGTGCGCGCGGTCACGGAGCTGCGAGCGCAGGGGCGCCTGGGGCGATTCGCGCGGGTGGCGGACCGCCCGGGGCTGCCGCCGGCATTGCTGCGGACATTCACGGATCTGGCGCTGGCAGACGCGGACGAAGCGCAGCTCGCCAAGGAGTGCCCTGAGCTGGCGACTGCTTTCGAGCTTTACCGGCAGATGCTCCAGCAGCTATCGCTCGCCGATCGCTCGGACGTGCTGCGGGCGGCGTTGGGGGTGGTGCGCGAGAAGTCAGCGGCCGGCGAGCTCGCCGCAGTTTGCCTTTATGATCTTGCGCCGAAGACGAAGCTGGAGCGGCAGCTGGTCGGTTTGCTGGAGTCGGCGGCGCCGCGCTCCTTCGTGACTTGGGCGACGGGTGAAGGGCCGCAGTCAGCGAGGGAGCCGGAGGTGGCGGGTGGCGCCACCGCCCTGCAGCGGCTGCAAGCTCAGCTGTTCACGCCGAGCGAGGTGCGCGGGGCGGACGACGGAACCACGTGCATCTTCAGCGCTCCCGGTGAGTCCCGCGAGTGCGTGGAGATCGCTCGGCGGGTGCTGGAAGAGGCGGCGAGCGGCGTGCCGTTCGACCGCATGGCGATCTTGTTGCGCTCGCCATTCCACTACCGCACGCACCTGGTGGAGGCTCTGCGGCGAGCGTCTATCCCGGCGCATTTCACCCGCGGCGCGGTGCGGCCGGAGCCAGGCGGGCGCGCGCTGCTCGTGCTGCTGCGCTGCGCGGCGGAAGGTTTGAGCGCGGTGCGGTTTGCGGAGTACCTGTCGCTCGGAGTCGCGCCCGGAGCGGGCGGTGACAAGCGCGAGCGCCAAGCTCCGGCGCCGGTCGCCGACGAGGCCACCGCGGCTTTGTTGGGTAGCGAGCCCGCGGGGGCTCAACCCACGGACGCGAACGAGGCGAACGAGGCGAACGAGGCGGCCATCCTTCAGCACGCGCAGTTTCCGCGGCGTTGGGAGTCACTCCTGGTCAACGCGGCGGTGGTGGGCGGGGCCGACCGCTGGCGCCGACGCCTGGCAGGGCTCGAGCAGGAGCTTTCGCGCCAAGTGTCACAGGCGGAGGATCCGCGGAGCGCGCAGCGCAACCTGTCCGCGCTGCAATCGTTGGCGGCGTTTGCGCTGCCGCTGATCGAGCGGCTCGGTGCGCTGCCACCGGCCGGCACCTGGGGCCAATGGCTAGAAGCGCTGCGCGAGCTCACCGAGCGAGCCATCACCAAGCCGGAGCCGGTGCTGTCGGTGCTTTCCGAGCTCGAGATATTGCGGGACGTGGGGCCCGTCTCGCTCACCGAGGTCCGAACCGTGCTGGAGGATCGACTCGGTGAGGTTCAGGTACCGGCCTCGACCGCGCGCGGCGGCGAAGTGTTGGTCGCCTCCGTCGAGGAAGCGCGCGGCCGCGTGTTCGATGCGGTGTTCGTGCCCGGCCTCGCCGAAAAGCTCTTTCCCCAGCGTGTGGTCGAAGATCCGTTGCTGTCGGACCGGTCGCGCGCGAGCATCGATGCAGGCTTGGAGACTCAGGTGGAGCGCGTGCATCGCGAGCGCCAAGCTCTCCGCGTGGCCGTAGGTTGCGCGCGGAAGCGCTTGGTCCTGTCCTACCCTCGCTTCGAGAGCGACAAGGCGCGCCCCCGCGTGCCCTCTTTTTATGCGCTGGAAGCGATCCGCGCCGCCGAGGGCGTACTGCCGGGTTTCGCCGCCCTTGCGCGCCGGGCGGACGCCGCTAGCGCGACGCGCATGGGCTGGCCCGCCCCTGAGCGGCCGGACGACGCCATCGACGCATCGGAGTACGACTTGGCCACGCTGAGGGTGCTGCTCGGCGGTCGCAAGTCCGAGGTGGAAGGCGCCGCTCGGTACCTCGTGACCGAGAACCGCACGCTTGGCCGCGCCCTGCAAGCGCGTGCTCGCCGGTGGCGGCCGGAGTGGCGCAATGTAGACGGCCTCGTCGATCCTTCCACGGAGGCGCAGGAGGCGCTCAAAGCTCGGTACCTGGAGCTGCAGCGTCGCGGCTTCTCGGTCACCGCGCTGGAAAAATTCGCGGCGTGCCCCTACCGCTTCTACCTCGCCACCGTCGTCGGTTTGCGGCCGCGCGAGACGGTCAAGCAAGTGGAAGAGCTGGACCCCGCGACGCGAGGCATCCTATTTCACGAGATCGTTCATCAAGTCGCGCTCGAGCTCAAACGCCAGGGGCTACGAACGTCGGACGACGCCCACAGGGCGGAGACCGTAAGCGATGACGTGATCGCGCGCGTAACGAAGGAGTGGCGTGAGAAGCTCGCTCCGGCGATCGGCCGCGTGTGGGACGACGCAGTCGAAGATTTGCGCTTGGACGTGCGCTACTGGCTCCGAGAGCTCTTGCAGAGTGATTGGCAGCTGATGGAGCTGGAGCTCGGGTTCGGCCTCGGCGCGGCACCGGGCGAAGGCGGCACGGAGCCGGTCATGCTGGATTCGGGGCTGACCTTGCGCGGTCGCATCGACGCGGTCGAGCAGCGCCAGGGCGCACTTCGCGCGACCGACTACAAGACCGGTGAAGCCCCGCCCGCGAGCAACGCCATCATCGGCGGCGGCAAGGCGCTGCAGCCAGCACTCTACGCGCTCGTGCTCGAAAAGCTGTTCGCGAGCAGCCAGGTCAGCGGCGGCAACGCGTACTATTGCACGGCGCGCGGGGGCTTTGCGCGCCGGCCGGTGGAGCTCAACGAGTGGACTCGCAAGGCGGCGGCGGAGGTCTCGCAAGCCATCGCGCGCGCCTTCTCGGAAGGCTTCTTCCCGGCTGCACCCGAGGCAGACGTGTGCGAGCGCTGTGAATTCCGGATCGGTTGCGGCCCCTACGAGCGTGAACGCGTGGCGCACAAGCACCCGGCTCGTTTGGAAGCGCTGGACGCGCTGCGGAAGATTCGATGACCCCCGTCGACCAAGCCGCGCGCGAGCGCATCGCCTCCGATCTGGATACGACGCTGATCGTGGAAGCCGCGGCCGGCACCGGCAAGACCACTGCGCTCGTGAGCCGCATCGTTTCGATTTTGCGCGCAGGGCGCACGAGCCTGGAGAAGATCGTCGCCGTCACCTTCACCGAGAAGGCGGCGGGAGAGATGAAGCTGCGCCTGCGCTCCGAGCTGGACAAGGCGCGCCACGAGTCGACGGACGCGCGCGAGCGGAGCAATTTGCAGCTTGCTTTGCAAGCCCTCGAGATCGCGCACATCAACACGATCCACGGGTTTTGCGCCGATTTACTGAGAGAGCGCCCGGTCAGCGCCGGTCTGGACCCCGCGTTCGAGGTCTTGGACGAGGCGGGCTCGGACGCGCTGCTCCGTGAGGCCTTTCGGCTGTGGTTCGAAGAGGCGCTTTCTCGGCCCGGCCCGGCTCTGCGCCGCGTGCTGCGCCGCCGCAACTGGCGCAAGGAGCAAACCACGCCACGCGAGGACTTGCTGCGCGCGTGCCGCTCGCTCGCCGAGAATCGAGATTACGCCACGCCTTGGACGCTGCCTTCGTTCGAACGCGACCGTGAGCTGGACCGCGTCGTGACCGAGCTTCGAGCCCTTGGTGCACTGCACGCGCAGGCCAAGCGTCCGAGCGATCCCTTGGCCAAGGCGCTCAAGGCTTTCGACACCTGGGGCGCGAAGCTGGACGCGCGCGAGCGGCTCGCACCGCGCGACTACGACGGGCTCGAGTCCGAGCTCACGCAGTTCGAACGCGAGCACGAGCGGGACTTCAAAACCTCGGGGAGCGGCGTGCTGTACGGCGCCTCGCTGGATCGCGCCGCGGTGGTGGCGGCTCGCGACGCGGCTCGCGCTTCGGTTGCCCAATTCGTCATGATGTGCGAGGCGGATTTGGCCGCGAGGCTACGCCAAGAGCTCACACCGGTCGTCCAGTCCTACGAGGAGCTCAAGCAAAAGGCGGGCGTCCTGGACTTCGTGGACCTGCTGTCACTCGCACGGGACATGCTGGCCGGCAGCCCCAGCGTGCGCGAGGAGCTGCAGCAGCGCTTCAGCCACCTTTTCGTGGACGAATTCCAGGATACGGACCCGCTCCAGGCCGAGATCCTCCTCCTGCTCGCAAGTGACGATGCGGCCCAGAATGACTTTCAAACCGTGCGCGTGGTGCCGGGCAAGCTGTTCGTCGTGGGCGACCCGAAGCAGTCCATTTACCGATTTCGCCGGGCGGACGTGGTGCTCTACCAGCGCATCAAGCAGCTCTTGGTCGAGCAGGGGGCCGCGCTCCTGAACTTGACCACCAACTTTCGGTCCGTGCCCTCGATTCAGGCGTGCGTGAACGCGGCCTTCTCACGGGCCATGACCGGCGCCGCCGACGGCAGCCAAGCGGACTACGTGGCGCTCGCGGAATGGACCCCCGAGATCGAAGGCCAACCCGGAGTCATCGCGCTCCCGGTGCCCGAGCCGTACGGCGCGCTCGGCAACATGACCAAAAAAGCCGTGAGCGCGTCTTGCCCGGACGCGGTGGCGGCGTTCATTCATTGGTTGATCCGTGAGAGTGGCTGGCGAGTCCACGAGGGCGACGCGCTCGTTCCCGTTCGGTCACGCCACGTTTGCCTGCTGTTCAAGCGCTTTCAGGACTTCGACGGGGACACCACGAAGCCTTACGTCCGCGCTCTGGAGGCTCGCGCGGTGCCGCACATGCTCGTGGGTGGGCGCTCCTTCCACGATCGCGAAGAGGTCGTCGCGATTCGTACCGCGCTGGACGCGGTAGAGTGGCCGGCGGACGAGCTCGCGGTGTACGCCACGCTGCGCGGCCCGCTCCTGGCCATCAACGACGAAGAGCTGCTGCGCTTCCGAAGTGAGGTGCATCACCTGAGCCCCCTGCGCCCCCTGGACGCGGCGGTTGCCGAGCGGTACCCCGCGGTCGTGGAGGCGCTCTCGCTCCTCCGCTCGCTGCATTTTGCGCGCAATCGGCGCCCCATCGCAGACACCATCGAGCAGCTGCTCGCCGGCACGCGCGCTCACGCCTCGCTCGCGATGTGGCCGAGCGGCGAGCAGGCGCTCGCCAACGCGGTCGCGGTCTTGGATTTGGCGCGCAACGCCGACGTCCGCGGGGTCTCCTCTTTTCGCGCCTTTTTGGAGGCGCTGAGCGAGCAGGCAGATCGGCGCGAAGGGGGCGAGGCGCCGATCGTGGAAGAGGGGACGGAAGGCGTGCGCCTCATGACCGTTCACAAAGCGAAAGGGCTCGAGTTCCCGGTCGTCATCCTTTGCGATCCGACTGCGCCAAAAACCGTGAACAAAGCGAGCCGGTTCGTGGACTCTTCGCGCCGGCTCTGGGCGCAAAAGCTGTGCGGCTGCAGCCCGCTCGAGCTCGTGCAAAACGACGTCCCCGCCATCGCGCACGATAACGCGGAGGTGGTGCGCCAGGCGTACGTCGCCGCCACCCGTGCGCAAGACCTGCTCGTCGTCCCCACCTTCGGTGATGGGAGTGAGCGCACGGTGGCCATCGGCTGGACCGATATCCTCGCTCCCGGCCTGTACCCTTCCGAAGAAAAGCGTCGCGAGCCCGCGGCCGCTCCGGGGTGCCCCCCGTTCGGTGATGACAGCGTTGCCAAGCGCACCGCGAGCGCTCAAACGTTACCCAGCGACTCGGTCGCTCCCGGCCTCCACGTCACGGAGGGCGGCAACCGCGCGGTGTGGTGGGACCCGAGCCAGCTCAAGCTGCGCGTGTTCGCCAAAGAGGGCGTGCGCCAACAAAAGCTCCTGGCCCACTCGCCGGACGCCAACCAAAGCATCGAAGCCCACGCGCGCTGGAAGGCGCGGCG
>SECP01000096.1 GCA_004193285.1 Myxococcales bacterium
CCCCTACGGAAACGGCTGCCCCCGCACTCGTCGAAGCCCCCGCACCCGCCGAAGCCCCTGCACCCGCCGAAGCCCCTGCACCCGCCGAAGCCCCTGCGCTCGCCATCGCGCAAGTGCCCGCTGCAGCGGGCGAGCCGTCATTCCCTGTGCCGGCACCGCAGGAGCCTTCGCCTTCGGCCGAGTCCCTCGACGTGGAGCCAGCGCCCGCCGCCGAGATCGAGCCACCGCCCGTCATCGAGCCGGCGGTGCTCGTGCTGCAGTTGGACGGCCGCGCATTCGTGTACTGGCGCGTGCCCCATCTGTCCGCCGCGCTGCGGCTGCGCACCGTCACCGTGCGTCCCTCGCTCGAAGGCCCCTCGGTGGTCCAAGAAGACCTCCCGCTCGCCATGCACGTCGGCGGCGTTTGGCTGCCGCGCAGCGGCCCCGGTACGGAGGTGCGCGCCGCCGTGGGTGACGTCTCGTCCGCGGGCTTCGACGTACTGACGGTGGCCCGCGTCGTGCGGAGCGGTGTCGCTTCGTTCGAGCCGCCTGGCTTGACCGCGGACCCGGAGCTGGAAGTGGCCGCCGAGCACGCCGCCGGCCTGTAGAAACGGTAACCGGCTCGCGCGGCGTTCGTGCCGCGGCGGGACCGCTTTCGTTGGCCCCCCGAGCAACTACTCCTCGCGCGGGCCGATAGGGCCCCATGGGTAGCTCATGGCTCGTGTGGGGGGCGCTCGTTGGGGCCAGTTTCGTGGCCTTGCCCGCTTTCGCTCAAGTGCGCGCCGCTCCGGCGCTGGAGTCGCGGCGCGGCGGTCAGTTGGAGGTCGAGCTCCACGCTCGGACGACGCAAGCGATGGCCCGCGCCGAGCGAGCGGCTTGGCTCACGGTGTCGCTGCCGCTGGAGCGCGCCGCGGCGCCGCGGCTGGCGGAAGTGCCGACGCCTCCCGCCGCCGCCCCGCTAACCTCGAACGGGGTCGCGGCGGTCTCGTTTCAGCAGCTGCGCTCGCTCGCAGCCTTCACACGTCAAGCGACCGCGGTCGCGCTCTCGGTCGTTCGAACCGCAGCGGAGCGAGGCCGATTGGATTCACTGGCAGCTCGCGCGCGCAGCTCGGCCCTGCTGCCGGAGCTGCGCTTTCGAGTGCTGCGAAATTCGGACAAGGCGCTGCGCTGGATCCCGAGCACGGACGATCCGTACCGCATCACGCAGGCGGACGGCACGGGCCTCGTGCTGGAGGGCTCGCTGTCGTTTCGTCTCGATCGGCTCGTCTTCGCGAGCGAGGAGCTGGCAGTCGAGCGGCTGCGCCAAGACGCAGGGGCGGCGCGGCTCAAGCTCGAGGCGCGCGTGCTGGAGGCGCTGCTCGGGCTGTTCCGAGCGCGCGAGCAGGCGTGCGCGGAGGACGGCAATGGGCCGGACCGGCCGCAGCGGGTGCTGGAGCTCGTGCACCTCTTCGCAGAGCTGGACGCGCTCACGGCGGGTTGGTTCTCCGAGCAGGCGTCGACCTTAGGTCGCTCGGTTTGGGGCTTTCCGGAGGCCGTGCTCGGAGCCTGCGCGCCTCCGCCGCCGCCGCCCCCCGAGGCCCCCGCGGCAATTCCGGCGGTTTCAATGGGCGGCGCGGCGATATTCGCGGTGGCAAGCCCGGCGGGCTCGGAGTAAATACCCGCCGCCATGCTCGCAGATGCTCGCAATTTGCTGTCGGACCTTCAAAGGCGCGTCGATGCGCTAAGGGGGTCTCTTTGACGTCGCTCAGCTAAAACGCGAGATCGACGAGCTGGACCAGCTCTCCAGCGACCCCGGCTTCTGGAACAACCAGGAAAAGGCGCAGGCGCTCATGCGCAAGCGCGCGGCCGCCACCGAAAAAATCGAGCAATCCGACGCCCTCGTCAAAGAGCTGTCGGACGCCGCGGAGATGCTGGAGCTCGCCGCGATGGAAAACGACGAGAAGCTCATCGACGAGGTCGAGGCGAGCCTCAAGCCGGTGGACGCCAAGGTGCGCGCTTCGGAGCTGAAGCGCATGCTCAGCGGTCCGGTCGACCATGCCAACGCCATCGTGAGCGTGAGCCCCGGCGCCGGCGGCGTGGAAGCCAAAGACTGGGCGGACATGCTGCTGCGCATGTACCTGCGTTGGTGCGAGCGTAAGGGCTTCAAGACCGAGGTCATCGACTACGAGCCCGCGGAAGAAGCGGGTATCACCGGCGCTGCCTTCACGGTCGCGGGAGCCAACGCTTACGGCTACTTGCGCGCAGAAATGGGCGTACATCGCCTCGTGCGCATCAGCCCGTTCGACGCGAACGCGCGCCGGCAGACGAGCTTTGCTGCCATCGAGGTGACGCCGGACATCGAAGACGAAATCGACATCGTCGTCGAGGACAAGGACATCGAGCTTACGACCATGCGTGCCGGCGGCAAGGGCGGCCAGAACGTGAACAAGGTCGAGACGGCAGTGCGCCTCAAGCACTTCCCGAGCGGGCTCAACATCGTTTGCCGCGCGGAGCGCAGCCAGCATCAAAACCGGGCCATGGCGATGAAGATGCTCAAGGCCAAGCTGTACGAGCTCGAGCAGCAGAAGCGCGAGCAAGCGCAAGCCTCTTACGAAGCCAGCAAAGGCCAAATTGCGTTCGGCAGCCAGATCCGCAGCTACGTGCTGCAGCCTTACCAGCTGGTGAAGGACCTGCGAACCGAGCACGAGACGGCCGCCGTGCAGGACGTTCTGGACGGTGATTTGGATCCGTTCATCGAGGCGTACCTGCTGCAGCACGCCGACAAACAGCCGCAAAACGTGCCCCCGCCGGGCGTGAGCTGAGCGAGCTTCCTCGCGCGCTAGACGGGGGGCGGGCGTCGCGCTAAACGCCGAGCCCGCGCCCTCGAAGCGCCGGAGAAGCGAACCAAGGATGTCGGCGGAAAGCTCAGAAGATGCGTTGATTCAGCAGCGTCGCGACAAAGCGGCGCGCCTGCGCGAGCAGGGGCAGAACCCGTTCGCGAATGACGTCAAGCTGGACAAGCGCAGCACCGTCCAGGAGCTGCGGCAGAAGTTCGAGGGCGCCCTGGTGGACGCCAAAGAGCTCCGCTACGACCCGGCGCAGGTGGAGAGCATCGGCAGCCAGGAGTCCTTCCTGGTGTTCGGGCGTATCGTGCTGCGTCGCGGCTTCGGCAAGGCCAGCTTCATCCGCCTGCGCGACGGCACGGGTGAGCTGCAGCTGTTCGCCAAGCAGGACATCTTGGGCAGCGGCTTCGCCGCGCTGGAGACGATAGACATCGCCGACCACGTGGAGGCCCACGGCCGCGCGATGGTCACCAAGACGGGGGAGCTGAGCATCGAGCTGTCCTCCATTCGCCTCATCACGAAGGCGCTGCGCCCGCTTCCGGACAAGTGGCACGGCCTCACGGATACGGACGTGCGCTACCGCCGCCGGTACGTGGACCTGGTGGCCAACCCGGAGGTGGCGGTCGCGCTGCGCTCGCGCTCGCTCGTCGTACAAGGCCTGCGGGATTTCCTGGATCGGCGGGACTTCCTCGAGGTGGAGACGCCGACCTTGCACACCCTGGTCGGCGGCGCGACCGCGCGTCCCTTCAAAACCCACCACAATGCGCTGGATTTGGGCCTCTTTCTGCGAATCGCCCCGGAGTTGTACCTCAAGCGGCTCTTGGTCGGCGGGTTCGAGCGCGTTTACGAAATCGGTCGCTGCTACCGCAATGAGGGCATCAGCACTCGGCACAACCCCGAGTTTACGATGCTGGAGTTCTACATGGCCTACGCCACGTACGAGACGCTCATGCCGATGGCAGAGGAGCTGTTCCGGCACGTGGATTCGTTCGTGCTGGCGCGGCTGCAGGGGCTCGGCCTCGGCGAGGCGGCGGAGAAGGTCCGCGCCGAGCGCCCTTTCACGTTCGACGAGCCCTTCGCGCGGGTGCCGATGAAGCAAGCGGTGGAGCAAGCGCTCGCCAAGGCGGAGCTACCGGTGAGCATCGCGAGTGAGCTCGCGGCGCTTGCGTTCAAGATGGGCCCTGACGGCAAGAAGCTCCCTAGCGAGCTGGACGCGGCGGTCGAAGGCTACAAGCAAAAGAGCGAGCGGGCCGGGCGCATCGATTGGGGCAACCTGCGGCGCGCGCTCAGCCACTCCGGCAGCGATGGCGAGCGGCTGTTCGTCGCCTACGAGTACTTGGCGGAGCCATTCCTGATCGAGGATTACCGCAGCGAGGACGGCCAGAAGAGCGTCCCCGTGTTCATCGTGGACTACCCGTTCGAGGTCTCTCCACTCGCTCGCAAGAAGGACAGCGACCCGACGCTGACGGACCGCTTCGAGCTGTTCGTGCACGGCCGTGAGCTGTGCAACGCGTTCAGCGAGCTGAACGACCCCGAAGACCAGGCGGCGCGCTTCCGGGCCCAGCTGGAGGCCAAGGCACGCGGCGCGGAAGAGACGATGGACTACGATCACGACTACGTGATGGCGCTGGAACATGGCATGCCGCCCGCGGCCGGCTTCGGGCTCGGGGTCGATCGCCTCGTCATGGCCATCGCCGGCCAGGCGTCGATTCGAGACGTCATCGCCTTCCCGCTGGCGCGACCCGAATGACGCTACTGCTCGCGCTAGCCCCGCTGAAGGCGGAGCTGTCTTCCAGGTCCTGGCTGCAGAAGGCGTGGAGCGCGCTCGGCGTGAACGGCCGCATCGGGCTCATCGTCCTCGGTAGCCTGCTGCTCGTCGTCGGTCTGTTCTTCGGGCTGCGCTGGCTTTCGCGCCGGCTCGGGCCCCGGCTGTGGCGCGTATTGCTGGTCGGTTTCACGGTGCTGTGCGGGCTTGGCTTCGTGGGCCTCGGCACGTGGTCGCGCTTCCTCAAAGACGGCAAGGGCACGCCGTTCTCGCTCTCTTTGCAGGCGGTGAACGTCGGCACCGTGGTCTGCGCCATGGGCTTGGTCGTCGGGCTCTCGGCGATCGCGGTGCCCTACGTGCTGGACGCGCTGGAGCGAGGCGGCTTCGTTTGGTTCGTGGGGGCGCGCCACGTGCGCGCGACCAAGAGCGGGTTCTTGACCGTCATCTCCGTGCTCTCGATCGTGGGCGTCGCGCTCTCGGCGCTCGCGCTGTGCGTCGTGGTCGCGGTGATGGGCGGCTTCGGCGCGGACTTGAAGCGCAAGATCTTGGGCAACAACGCCCACGTGCGGGTGGAGACGAAGAAGGTCGGCGGGTTCACCAACTGGCGGGACCTTTCGGATGACCTGCGCTCCGTTTCCGGCGTGAAAGCGGTGACCCCGGTGGCTGGCGGCGAGGCGATGGCCTCCAGCGCCTCCAACACCGCCGGCGTGCTGCTGCGCGGCGTGGATCCGCAAACGATCGGCACCGTGATCGATCTCGTGCAGAACATCGAGGTCGGCAAGTTCGAGTACCTGACGAACACCAAAGCTCTCGCGAATCTGCCCGCGAACGAGCCGATCGGCCTCGGGCCGGGCGGCGAGGTGTACTTGAAGGGTCCGGACCTCAAGAGCTACACCAGCAAGCTGGACGCCGAGCTCGACCCGAGCGTGAAGGACGCCGTGAGCGAGCCGGACGAGTACCCGGGCATCGTGATCGGGCGGGAGCTCGCAAAGTCCCTCCACGTGTACATCGGGGACGAGATAACGCTCGTCTCCCCGATCGGTGATCTGGGGCCGATGGGGCTGATGCCGAAGAGCCGGCGCTTCCGGGTCGCCGCCATCTTCTACAGCGGCATGTACGAGTACGACGCCAGCCAGGCTTACGCCAAGCTGGATGCCGCGCAGGACTTCCTGGATCTCAAGCAGAACATCACCGCCCTGGAGGTCCGGCTGGAGGACGCCGAGCACGTGGAGGAGATGCGGGCGCCCATCGCGGCCAAAGTGCAGCGGGACGACGTGCGAGTCCGGGACTGGAAGGAGCTGAACAAGAACCTGTTCAGCGCCCTCAAGCTCGAAAAGATCGCGACGTTCGTGATCCTCTCGCTCGCGATCTTGGTCGCGAGCTTTTGCATCCTGTGCACCCTGCTGCTCATGGTGACGGAGAAGAGCAAGGAGATCGCGATCCTCAAGTCACTCGGCGCGAGCGACCGCTCCATCCTCACGATCTTCATGGGTGAGGGCATGCTCATCGGCGCTATCGGCACCTACTTCGGCGTCGCGACGGGCTTTGCGGCCATCAAGGGCCTCACCCTGTTCGGGCTCCGCCTGGATCCGGACGTGTATTACGTGGACCGGCTGCCCATCAACGCGGACTTCGCGGACTTCGTGCTGGTGGCGCTGTCTGCGCTCGTCATTACTACCCTCGCTACCGTCTACCCAGCGGTCGCTGCGAGCCGCTTGCGGCCCGTCGATGGCATCCGCTACGAATGAGCTCCCCCATGTCCGAAGCCCTGGTCATCGTCGAGAATTTGCAGAAGTCGTTCCTCCACATGGGGCGGCGGCTGGACGTGCTCAAGGGCATCGACCTCAACATCTACGCGGGGCAGATCCTCGCTATCGTCGGGGCTTCCGGCGCGGGCAAGAGCACGCTCCTGCATTGCATCGGCACGCTGGATTTGCCGAGCAGCGGGCGCATTCGTTTGGGCGGCGAGGAGCTGACGACGATGAGCTCTTCGCGGCTGGCGGCGGTGCGCAACCGGAGCATCGGGTTCGTCTTCCAGTTTCATCACCTGCTGCCGGAGTTCAACGCCGTGGAGAACGTCATGCTCCCCGGTCTCATCCAAGGTCGCAGCCGCCGCGAGATGGAGAAGCGCGCCCAGGCCTTGCTGGAAGAAGTGGGGCTTTCGCACCGAGTGAGTCACCGGCCTGGTGAGCTCTCGGGTGGTGAGCAACAGCGCGTTGCGGTTGCGCGCGCGCTCGTGCTGGACCCCAAGCTCCTCCTCGCGGACGAGCCGACCGGCAACCTGGACAGCGCGACGAGCGACGCGATTCACGATTTGTTCTTCGAGATCAATCGGCAGCACGGCACGACGATCGTGGTCGTCACGCACAACTCGGCGTTCGCCGAGAGCATGCCGCGCGTCGTGCGCATGCGTGACGGCAAGGTGGAGACGGACGACGTAGGGCGCAACCAGCGCCCGGCCACCGCCGCCCCCGTCGCCGCGCCGGCGCCTTCCGCGCAGGAGTAAGCGTCTTTACGGTGGGGCTCTGGGCCCCGAGGCGCCGAGGGTCGCTCACCGCGACGCCCAACTCTTGAGCCGCGCGGCGCGCGCTGCGTCACTACAGAGCGATGCACGCCCGCATTTGCGTCTGCCTTGCTGCGCTCGCTTCCGCCTGCCTCGGAGCCTGCACCGGCACGAATGAAGGCGCAAAGGGAACGGGGGGAACCGGAGCGGCGGCGGGCGGCGACGCGGCGGCAGGCGGCACTAGCAGCGGAGCCAATGTGGGCGGAGGTAGCGCGGCTGGAGCCACCGCTCAGGGTGGCTCGAGCGCGGGCGGCTCTGGGGCTACGGGCGGCGCGGGCAGTGCGGGCGGGGTCACCGCGTGCGCAGCAACCGAGGGGCTCCAGGTTACGCGGCTCACCACCACCTCCATCGCCATGATGGGTAAGCCGTTCGACAGCGCGAGCGACGAGACGTCGCCTTGGGGCTGGGACACCAACTATGGCAAGCCGCCCGAGATCGTCGCGGTCCCGGATGGCGAGAGCGTAGACATCCTTTGGCAAGATCACTCGGCGGACCCCGCGCGAGGGCAGGAAGACCCCGCGAAGAACGCCAAGAAAGCCTTCCTGGTGCACGTGGAGAAAGGTGCCGCTGGCTACGCGGTGACGCGCGCTTACCAGCTCGACCAGCTCGCGCACATCATGGGCCTGGCTCGAGACGAGAGCGGCAACTACTACGTCGCCACGGGGGTGGACGAAGACGAAGATCTGACTCCGGAGCTTCCCGCGCCCGGGATGCACCGCGCCGGTATCGTCAAGCTCGTCAAATTCGATGCGAACGGCTGCAAGAGCCTGGAGATCGACGCGGGCATGGCTCGTCAAACCGCCGACGCCGAGTCGGAGCCGATCATCAACCCGATGGTGGCCGCGACCTCCCGCCTCGCTTACCACGACGGCCGAGTGGCGCTCGTCCACGGCATCAACACGAGCTACGACGCGAAGGTCGAGGCGCGCCACCAGAAGGCGCTGACCACGCACTTCGACGCGGTCAGCGGGGTCGCCACTCGCACGTCCACCATGTGGGTGAGCCATTCCTTCGACCAACGCCTGTTTTACGACGGTACCGGCTTCGTGGAGGTGCACCTGGGCGACGCGTACCCGCGGGCCATCGTGCTCGGGCGCTTCAGCGGCCCGAAAGACGGCACCAAGTCCTATGAGCTGTTCAGGCCCAAGGGCGAATCGGGCGACAACGACACCTTCACGCGCCTCGGCGGGGTCGCACCGGTTGCGAGCGGGGATTTCGGCTACCTGGTCGCGTTCACGACCGAGCGCGGCGTGGAGACCGACGCGAGCTTGAACGGAACGCGGGACGTCGCGGTCCTGCGCGTCAGCCGCGCCTTCGCCACCATGGACGAAAAGAGTAGCGCGTTCGTGGACGGCGCCGCGACCCAGGAGGTGACCTCTGCGGGCAAGGTCGCGACCAACAAGCTCACGTGGCTCACGGACTACGCGGCGGACCTGGCGCAGGCGGATCGTCCACGGCTAGCTCCGCTCGGCAGCGACCGCTTCGTGGTGCTCTGGGAGCGGTGGACCGGTACCGGCGACCGCGAAGCGACGTTCGGCGGGCTGCACGGTCTCGTCGTGGGGCCGGACGGCAGCGTGCAGGTCGCGGCCAAGCAGCTCGGGCAGCAGCACCTGTCTCGCGGGGACGACGTCGTCGGGCTGGCCGCGAGCGCGCTCTACGTCTCGGGCGACGGCGCGGCCAAAAAGCTCACCTTGAACCTCATCGGCGCGGACCTTGAGCTGACGTCGGTGGACCTGCCCTGAACCTCGAATATCCCGCAAATCGAGGCGAATAGCTTGACTTCGCCCGCGCGGCGCCGAGAAGCTTTCGCGTTGTCGCTCCGCTTCCTGCGCTCGCCGGTTTGGATAGCCTCGCTCGCTGTGTCGAGCTGGTCGCTGCCGTCACGAGCGCAGCTGCCGGTCTACTTGCCGGAGCCGGCTGTGCCAGAGCGAGAGCAGGCAGAGGCTCCGG
>SECP01000013.1 GCA_004193285.1 Myxococcales bacterium
CCCGCTCACGCGACAGCGCCCGCCCGCCCAGCTCACCCGAAAGCGCCTGGCCCCGTGGCTGACCGGACCGCGCGCCCGGCCCCCCGGCTGACCAGACCGCGCGCCTGACAACTTATCGCTCACCGGACCGCACGCCCGGCCGCCCAGCTGCCCGGACCGCCCGCCCGACGACTTAGCGGCTCACCGGACAGGCGCCCGCCTGCAGCCCCCGGCGCGCCGCCCCTCTGAACGCTCCACCTCTAACGCATCGCGTCACGTCACCTTCAGCTGGGCCTCCGTAGCAGCGGCCCCGCGCCTCTGAGGCGCCGGCACTGGCCGCCTAGCCACCCGGCGCCTTTCGGTCGGGCCCGCCCTCGCCGGCGCCGAAAGTAAGCTGGGCGCGGCGGGCCCAAACCCGCTGGGTGCAGACGGTGACCAACGCGGGGTCGATGCCAGCCGGAGACGCGACCTGTCCTCGCCACTCGGCCACCGCTCCGCACCTGGAAGGAACATTGACGTCGGCGCCCGCCCCCCGTCCACGAGCCGACGCTGCCGCACAACCCAGTCGCGTCCTCCGGGGATACCGGGCCCCACAGCCCCGGCGGCGAGGGCATTAGGAATACATCGTCCTTATTACAACCCCGCGGCGTAACCAGCCGCGCTCAACTCTCTGAACAGAACGCCGTGTCCCATCAAGACAACACCGTCTTGCTCCATGCCAGACGAAGCGCTGACCGAGGCGTCTTTCACGCTGACTCGGAAGCGTGAACGGGGCACAATTAGGACTCCGAGTTCTCTATGAATCGCGATGCTTTGCTGCCAGCACCGGGCCGGGGCGCCTACGATCGCTCGCTCAGTCGGGTGGAACGAGACGCTCAGCATCGCGAGCGGCTGCTCCTGGCGGCGTCGGAGGTTCTATCGGAAGGGCCGCTCACGGTCGCGCGTATCGCGGCCCGAGCGGGGGTCGGGCGAAGCACTTTTTACGAGTTTTTCGATAGCCCGGACCACTTGCTCCGCCAGCTCGAGCTCAGGGTATTGCGGGCTTTGGAGGCAAGCTTGGAGGGAGCGCTCGCGACCGCGCGTACCCCGCTCGAGAGGGTCCGGGCCATCGCGCGCGCGTGGCTCACCGAGCTCGAGGCGCGGCCCACGGAGGCGCGCGTTGCGCTCACGCCCCGAGCTAGTGCCGACCTACTTTCTCCTGCGGGCAAGGTCCTGCACGCGGCGCTCACGCGCAGCGCCGCCGCGGCGCGCGGGGTTGGCGTTGGTTGGTTGAGCGCGACGGACGACTCGAGCCTGCTCGCGGCGGCGGCCGCAGTGGAAATCGTGACTCGCAAGCACCTCGCGGGCCCAGCAGTGGACGACGCTCAGCGCGTGCTCACCGAGCTCGTCGCGAAGCTGCTCCGCTGAGCGGGTTCTTGCTCCCGCCGCAAGTCGTTTCGGCGCGGTGGTTGTCGCACAAGCTGTGGGTCGCCTGTGGAGAACATGCGCGCTTCGACCGCGACGGTTGGTGCCCACTTCTGCGGGAAAAGCTGACCATCGCATTGTCGCGATGTGGGCATTTCCATGCGTGCTCCATGATGCTACGGTCCGGCCCCGATGGCAGGCACCCCAGTCGAGCTCAAAGTGGGGGGGCAGACGTACCGCGTCGTCGCCTCCGCTGAAGAAGCCGAGCTGAAGCGCCTCGCAGACTTGGTCGACGCGCGGCTTCGCGCCATGAGCGCGCCGGGCAAGGCGATCTCGCCGCAATCTTTGCTGCTCGCGGCCATATCGCTCGCCCACGACCTTGAAGAAGAGAAGCGCAAGCGCTTGCAGTTGGAAGCGCGCTCCAAGGAGATGCTCCGGAGCGTGCTCACCCGCATCGACGCGGCCCTCGAAGCCAACGACGAAAAGTCGGACGGGGACTCGGACCCGGAGCCGAGCGAGCCGCCGCCGTCGGTCGAGCTCATGAACGACGAGTTCGAGCTCTAAGCGGCAAGCCTACAAGCCTCCATCGAGCCGCCGCTCGATGGGCGTCAGCGGTGGCAGCTCCAGAACGACGCGCCATTTGCCGTCTTCTCGCACGCATTTGACGCGGTCTACGGCTCCGCCCTCGCTCGTGATGCTGACCTCCGCCCAGTCCCCATCGATACGCGCCTCGTAGTGGCGGGGCTTGCGGTGCAAGGCAAAGCGCGACGGCGGGAGCATCTCCTCCGGAGCAATCTCGCGACCCGCGACGTCGCTGGCACGTTTGGCGCGCTCGGCGAGGTTGCGGCGCGCGTCGCTCCACAGCAGCTCGTAAGCAGCTCGCGCGGCCTTGCGATCCCCATGCACGCGCTGCAGCCGCGCGATGAGCTCCGCGACGAGCCGCTCGGGCTCACTGTCCGCGGCGTCTTCTTCGCAGCCCGTCACCACGGCCAGCGCGAGCAGCGCCGAGCAGCAATCACGGCGCCGGAGCATGCTCAGGTCGGTACCTTTTGCGAGGACGACGTCAGCCCCATGGCTCCGTACACGTCCGCCATCGTGCTTTTTGCGATGGCGCGCGCTCTCTCCGCGCCTTGCGCGACCGCCTCCGTCACGAGGCTCGGCTTTTTACGCAGCTCCACGTAGCGCTCTTGGACGGGCTGCAGGTCCGCCAACATCGCGTCGCGCAGACGCATCTTGCAGGTACCACAGGGGAGCGCGCCGCTTCGGCAATCCCTATCGACCTCCGCCACGACCTCCGGCGAGGACGCCGCCTTGTGAAGCGTGAAGATGTTGCAAACCTCCGGACGGCCCGGCGAGCCCAGCGCTACTTTCAGAGGATCGGTGAACGCGCCTTTGAGCTTCTTTTCGATCACCTTGGGCGAATCCTCGAGGTCGATCGTGTTGCCGCGGGACTTGCTCATCTTGTGCTTGCCGTCGAGCCCCATGATGCGCGGCGCGGACGAAAGGCGCGGCTTCGGCTCCGGGAAAACCTTGCCAAAGCGGTGGTTGAAGCGCCGGCAGATGTCACGCGCCAGCTCCAAATGCTGCACCTGGTCCTCACCCACGGGGATCAGATCTGCCTTGTAGAGCAGGATGTCCGCGGCCATGAGGACGGGATAGGTGAACAGGCCAGCGTTGTTGTTCTCCTGGTGCTGCTCGCTCTTTTCCTTGAACTGGGTCATGCGGTTCAGCTCGCCCATCATGGTGAGCGTCGTGAGGTACCAGGAGAGCTCCATGTGCTCCTTCACGTCGCTCTGAATGAAGACGATGCTCTTTTCCGGATTCAGCCCCGCAGCGAGATAACCAGCCGCGGCTTCGAACACGCGCTTCGGTAAGTCCTTGGCCTCGTACTCGACGGTGATGGCGTGCGCGTCCACCACGCAGAAGATCGTTTCGTTGCCCGGCTCCTTCTCGAGCGCGACCCACTGCTGCATGGCGCCGTAGAAATTGCCGATGTGGAGTGCGCCGGAGGGCTGTGCGCCCGAGAAGATGCGGGACATCGCGAGGGCGGGGAGGCTAACAGCGGGAAGGAAAGCTGCAAACTTGGCCGAGCGGTGGAGCGCCCAGTTACGATTTGCGGCGCGCATGAAAGCCCCTAGTTCGGCCCTGAAACCGGTCATCCTACCCGGCCCCGAGGCGGTCGGTGAGCTGGAGCTCGTTCGTAAGGGGGACCCCGACTGCGTGCTCGTGCAGGGCGACAACCTCGCCGCGCTCCGCGGCCTCGCGGAGCAGGAGACGCGTTTTGCCCTGGCGTACCTGGACCCGCCGTTCCTCACCGGCCGCGAGCACGCGCTCGTCGAGCGAAAGCGTGGAAAGCAGGGCGAGATCGTCCGCACCTTGAAGCCGGCATTCGACGACCGGTGGGACTCGCTGGAGGACTACCTCGCCGCGCTGAAGCCGCGCATCGCCGCCGCCCGCGACCTCTTGATGCAGGACGGCTGCCTCGTGCTGCACGTCGATCCGAAGACGAGCCACTACCTGAAGGTGGCGTGCGACCAGATCTTCGGGCGCGACTGCTTCGCGAGTGAGATCGTGTGGCGCTACCGGCGCTGGCCTGCAAAAACGCCGAACTTTCAGCGCGTTCACGACGTGTTGCTCCGCTACGTGAAGGACCCGCGCGTGGCGCCCCGCTTCAATCAGCTCTACGAGCCGCTCGCGCCCTCCACCCTCGCGACCTGGGGTACGCGCAAGCAGCGAGCTATCACCGACGAGAGCGGCCGCCGTACGCGCTCGAGCAGCACCGCGGAAGCGACGCCGGGCGCGCCGATGGGTGACGTCTGGGAAATCGGCATCGTGGCGCCGGTCGCCAAAGAGCGCACCGGCTATCCGACTCAAAAGCCCGAAGCGCTCATGTCGCGCATCGTGCAGAGCTGCAGCCACCCCGGCGACTGGGTGCTGGACGTCTACGCGGGCAGCGCCACGACCGCGACCGTAGCGCGCAAATTGGGCCGCGCCGCCGTGTCCTTGGACGAGAGCGAGCAAGCGCTTGAAGTGGCGCGTCACCGGCTCAAGAGCGCGGGTTTTCCGGCGCTGGAGCTCAAGGTAGCCGCCGCGCGTGCGGCTTCGCCCCGAGCCGTGGTCGCCTAGCGCGTTCCGCGGTCCCCGGGCTTCGGCGTCTCCGCGCCGGCGGGCGCGGCGGTCGCGCTCGGCAACGGCGGTAGACTGCGGACCGAGGCGCTCGGGGGCGCGAACGAGGCGTCCGGCAATGTCTCCAGCAGCTGCGACTCGAGCACCTTCACCCGCTGCGCTCGGAGCTCGGTGAGGAGCCGTTGCCGCGCACCCTCGAGGCGCTGGCGCGTGAGCAGCGTACGGATCGCGGGCCCTTCTTGCGCCACCGTCCGCGAGATGGGCGGCAAGCTGCCGCGCCGCCAGACCACCGCGATGCCGCTCGCTAGCTTGAGCGGCTCGGAGACAAGCTGCCCGTCTTGAAGCTTCTCTACCGCTGCAAAAAGTGCAGGATCTACGCGGAGTTGCGGAGTATCCGTCTGCCCGTCGGCTCGGACGAAACCGAGGTCCCCATCGCGGAGCTTGGTAGCTGCGTCCAGCGAGTGGTCCCGGGCGAAGGCTCGCCACTTGGCCGGCCCACCCGCGCCCTGACTCTCTTCCAGGATCTTCTTCGCTAGCTGCTCGTCGTTGACCAAGATTCGCCAGATGCGCACGCGCCGCGGCGTCTCGAAGCGCTCCTTGTGCTCGTCGAAGTACTTCTGCACGTCCGCCTCCGTGACCGGTTCGTTCGCCGACGTGAGCCGCGACAGCTCGGCCTCCATGGCGCGCGCGTACAGCTCCTGGATGCGGTCCGCGGTGCGCGGCCGCTTGTCGATGCCCCGCGCGCGAGCCTCGGCCGCGCCTTGCAGCTCGGGGACGACGAGCTTCTCCACGACCGCGCGGCGGCGAGCAGAGTCGTCCGCGCCGAGCGCCTGCAGCTGAAAAGCCGGTACCCGAGCGATGGCGCGCGCCACCGCGGCCGCGTCCGCGCTCTCCGAGCCAGCGCGCACGACCGGCGTGCTGGCGTCTGCGGCAAACGCGGTCGCGCTCACCAGCGGAACCGCCAAGAGGCGCAAAAGTGGCTTCATTTGACGCCCGGTAGGGCCCAGCCCAGCTGCTTCAAGATACCGCGCAGCACGTTCTCTTCGTCGCGCGCCCGCTGCTGGTAAATCAGGAAACGCTCGCCCTTGGACTCGGTGGCGGCCTCCGCCGAGCGCTCGTAATTCTCGAGGATGAGGAGCAGGTGGGGGTGGGCCATCACTACTTCTTTGGGAACGTTCATGCGCGACGCCGCCTCCAAGCGCGCCGAGGCCACGCGGTGCACGAGCTCCGCCAAGTCCTTGTCGTTCACGCGGCCGCGCAGGTACTCGGACTCGCGGCTCGCCTCGACGACGAGCAGAGCCGCCCGATTCAAGTAGCTCCCCGCATGAGCCGGCGCCGTCGTCAGGACCGGCACGACCAAGGCCAAGGTGAGCAGCGCGCGGCGATTCACGGCCCCTCCTCATCCGGCGCGTCCGGCGAAACCAGCTGCGAGAGGGCTTGCGCGGCCGCCGCGCGCTCCGCCGCGCGCTTCGATTTGCCGCGCCCTTCGCCGAGCAATACACCCTGGTGGCGCACCTCCACCCGAAACGACCGGTCATGGGCCGGGCCGTCCGTCTCCACGAGCTCGTAGCTCGGAGCGACGCCGCTCTGCGCCTGCAAGCGCTCTTGGAGCTCGCTCTTGGGGTCCAGCTCGGGGCTGATGCCGCGGAGCGCCGGCTCCGCGATGCGCGAGCACAGCGCCCTGGCCGCATCCAACCCGCGCTCCAGGAAGACCGCCGCCACCAGCGCCTCTACCGCGTCGGCCAGCACGTTCGTGGCGTCCCCCAAACCCGCCGCCTCGGCGCCTCGGCCGAGCCGCAACGCCTTGGCGAGCTCATGCTCACGGGCCCAGAGGCACAGAGCCTCCGCGCTGACGAGCTGCGCCCGCATGCGCGTCAGCACCCCCTCGTTCGCGTTCGGCTGCTGCTTGAACAGCAGCTCACCAACGCAAAAGCCCAGCACCGCGTCGCCCAGGAACTCCAGCCGCTGGTTGTCGGGAAGATCGCGTCGCTCGTTCGAGAAGCTCGGGTGGGTGAGCGCCTCCTCGAGGTGCGTCGTGTCGCCTTCCAGGCCTACCAGGGCGGCAATGCGCGCACGTTGCTCGGGAAAGTCGTTCTTCACGGGTCGAGGGCGGCGACCTTAGCACCAGCCCGAGAGGTCTCGAATCGGCGTACACTAACGCAGCGCGTCAACAGCAGCCGGGAACCTTGGCTCGGCACACGTGTCGTTCGCCAGCGTGGCACTCGGCTATTCTGGCGTGATGGCGGCGCTCCAGGCGTGCCCGTTTTGTCGGAAGCTCTATACCGAGGGTGAGGAGACCGTGTGCCCGGAGTGCGAGGTCGCGCTCGTCGCGATGAACCGGCTACCGCCGTCGCTCGACGCTCTCGAGGAAGACGCAGAGCAGGGCCAGCTCACGTTGCCGGAGAACCAGCCGCTCCCGGCCGCGTACATGGGTCGCGGTCGCGGCGCGCTGTTGGCGCTCTCGGCACTCGGCTTGTTCGCGTTCTTCTTGCCGTGGGTGGAGCTCACGGCGCCGGAGAGCATCGTGTACAGCGCGTTCGACTTGGCGCGTGGGCGAGCCGGCTTCCTGTGGGGCGGCGCGACTGCGTGGCTCGTGATGATTCCGCTGGTCATCACCCGCCGCACCATCGCCCGCATGCGAGGCGTGCGGATCGTGACCGTGATGTTCGCGGCCATGACTTTGACCGAGACGCTCATGCTGTGGCTGATGCCTCCGCGTCGCGGCATCGCCCCGCTCGAGCTTCATTTCCGTTACGGCTTGTTCCTGAGCGGGGCTATCTCGATCGCGGGCATGCTCGTGGCCGCGCGGTTCGGCGGGAGCCTGGACAAGCTGCCGAAATTCCTGCTGGTTGCGGCGGAGAGCGGCGGCGGCCCCGGCCCCGGTTCGCGTGAAACGAGCGCGGGCCAGACGCTGCACTGAGCCGCGGTTCGTTGCTGAAAGAGCCCTGCGTGCTAGGAGGCAGGATGGGCGCGCTGCGGACTCCGGTGCCGAAAGCGCCTTCGCGACCCGACGTCGAGGTCGACGAAGGTGCGCTCGAGCTGTCGGAGGTGCCGGCCACCGTCGTGTGCGCGACGTGCGGCCTGCCCGAGTGCGACTGCGAAGCGGATCGGCCATCTTCGTTCTCGGGCGTCGTTGCGATCGTGCCGTGGGAGCGCCCGGGCGGCTCGCTGCTTTCGCGCCTCTGGTCCACCGCCAAGCTGTGCACGCTCTCGCCACAAACGTTCTTCGCATCGCTGCCGCCGGGCGCTGTCGCCGCGCCTCTCGGGTTCGCGATGCTCGCGGAGCTCCTCGCCGCGCTGGGGCTGTGCGCCACCTTTGGCGCCGCCGTGCTCGCGGTCGTGCCCGGGCTGGCCGCGGAGCTTTCCGCCAACGCGGACCTTCGTTCCGCGCTCGCCCGCGCCCTGGGCTACGGTGTGCCTGCGCTCGTCGTGGGAATGGTCGTGCTCCACGCGGGCCACGGCGTCGCGCTGGACCGCGCGGCGCGCCAAGAGGGCTCTCTTCGCGGCGGGGGCGGCCGCGGCTTGCGCTTCGGCCTCTACAGCTGCGGTTGGGACCTGGTGACGCTGCCGCTGGGCCTACTGCTTCTCACGCTGACGGACGGCTTGCTCTCGGCGGTGCGCCACTCCGCACGCGGCCTCACCGCGCCTTCTGCCGCCGCCAACGCGTACTTGGAGAACGTGCACGGCCTGGAGCCGAGCGCGGTGCACCGGGCCTCCCGGCGCGCGGTGCGGCTGGTCTTCGCGCCAACCCTGGCGCTGATCGTGGCCGGCTTCGCCATCGGCCTGTGGTGGGCGGCGAGCTGAACCGCCCGCTCAGAACATAGCGCCGAGCTGGAACGAGAGCGTGTACTGACGCGACTCGCCCTCCAGGATCTTCTTGTCGGCATCGTCGTTCTGCGCGTCCGCCGGCGGCACCGCGTCTACCAAGAACTGCCCGCCGACCATCACCATCTCGTAACGGTAGTTGAGCCCGAACAGCAACCGATGGCGCTCGAGCCGGGCCGGCTTGAACACGACGTTGTTGTTGAAGTCCAGCGGCGAGCCACCCTTGCAGATGGGCTGACCGGTGTTGGGGCCGTTGTCCGTACTGACGCCGGGGACGTTCTGGCCGGCGTAGTTGCAGTAGCGGAGCGCGTCTGTCCCCGGAGTCAGATCGATGAGCCCCGAGTCACCGAAGATCCACAGGTACTGGTAACCGAGGTACGGCGTCAGCACCATGGAGTCTTGGAGGGGCAGCGGCTTGCTGACCACGGCGTCCAGCGACGCGATCGTGATTTGAAACTGCGGCGTGCCGGTGATGGTGCGGACGCCGCCGCCCACCGCTACGTCCGGCAAAACGCCGCCGATACCAGTGCGGAAGCCCTCCAGAATGCTGAACCGCACGTCCGCCCCGCCGGATACGATGCTCGTCTTCGGCATGAAGCCGACCAGGCCGGCGACCTCGAAACCGAACCCAAAGCTCTTCCGAAACTGCAGCGAGTACAGCTGGAGCATGCCCGAGGGCGATCCGTTGAGCTTGGACGACGCGCCGCTAGAAGGGTCGACCGAGCCGCGGGTGCCCTTCTTCCAGTAGTCCTTGTCGCTCGAGATGCTGGTGTAGTCCGCCTGAAGGGAGAGGTGGAAGCCGCCGTAGCCGGTGGTGCGGGCCGAGTGCATGGCGGTCGGCGCGAACGCGAACGCGTACTGGCTGATCAGCCGCTTGAACGAAGCGTCGTCCGCCCGGCAGGGCCGGCTCACGGTGGCTCCGGTGGCGTCCCCCGCCCACTCGCCGTTGGGGTGGCAGCTGTCGTCCACCGCAAGCCGCTCGAGCGCAGGGTCCATCGGCTCCGCGCTGGCCACGGCGCTGACGCAGGCGAATGAAGTTGCAGCGACGAAAGCGGCTAAGCGTGCGCGCATCGGGCGGTCCGTCGCGCGAGGCTACTTGCCGCGGCCGAGCCCCGTCAAGCGGCCGTTCCCCGCCTCTTTGCTGGCGTGCAGGCGCCAAAGCGCTTATGTGAGCCGCCCGCTGGCCGACATGTCCGATCTTCGAGACCCCGAGCTTCGGCTGCGATCGCAGCCAATCGAGCGACCATTTCACGTCGTGCTGGTGCAGCCGGAGATCCCGCCCAACACCGGCAACGTGGCGCGGCTGTGCGCGGCGACGCGCTCTCCGCTTCACCTGGTGGGCAAGCTCGGCTTTCGCATCGACGAGCACGCGGTGCGGCGCGCCGGGCTCGACTACTGGCATTTGGTCGACGTGAAGACGCATGAAACGCTGGGCGACGCCGAGCGCGCGATCGACGCCGAAAAGCCGTTCGGGCGCGTTCCGCGCCGCTACTTCTTCAGCGGCCACGCCGAGCGCAGCTATTTGGACGTGAAGTTCGAGCTGGGAGACATGCTGATCTTCGGCAAAGAAAGCGTGGGGCTCCCGCCGGAGCTGCTCGCCGCTCGCCGCGAGGAAACGGTGGGCATCCCGATGTCCGGCTTGGTGCGCTCCCACAACCTCGCCAACTCGGTCGCGATCGCCTTGTACGAGGCCCTGCGCCAGACCGGCGTGCTCTCCATGACGACGCGCGGCGCCTAGCGAATTTGTACGGTTGGCACCGCGGCGCGGAAGTCCGCGTGCACGCTGCGCGACGCGCTAGCGCCAAGCTCCACGCGCGCCGCCACCGGCTCGCCGAACGTGGGCGACCGGAAAGTCACCGAGTAGGCGCCCGGTGGCAGCTTGAGCCCGCGTACGGGCGTGCTCAGCGTCTGCGATACCTTGCCCCCCACCACGGTCACGACCGCGGGCGGGTCCGCGGTGAGCCGAAGCAGGGCGACCGCCGCCTCCGCGCTCGGGACCGGCTTGGTGATCCGCGCCACCATGGACGGGGCGGCGCTGGCAGGCGACGCGGCCACCACCGGCGCCGCATCACCCACCGACGGCGACGGGCGCGGAACCGCGACGCTCGCGACGGTTGGCGCCACCGGCGACGACGCGCGAGGCGCAGGAGGGACCGCCCCGCGCTGGGTGGCGAGAATCACCGCAAGCAGCGCCGCGGCGCTCCCGCCCGCGATGAGCCATGGCATTGGCTTACCGGGCGGCGGCGCCGAGCTACGAGGCATGGCGCGCGTCGCGGGCTCCGGCGCGTCCACCACCGAGGGCAGGGGGCTCTTCGGCGCGCTGGGCTCGGGCCCGGGGTCTGCGGATGGAGGAACGCTCGCCAGCTTGCGCGTCCACTCGACCAGGTCCTCCCGCGCGGCGAACGTTCGAGTCACGGGCGCGGCCGGCGCTGCCCCCTGCATCGCCGGGGTGACGGGGGTCCGCGGAGGCGGACGACTCGAAAGCAGCGCCTGGGGCGACGCGGCGGGAGTCAACGGGCCGCTCGAATCGCCCGGTCGCCAAGGCCCAGAGGAGCGACCGCGGCGGCGGGCGCGCTGCACCCGCGCGCCGAGCCGACGCCCCACGTCGCCGCTGTCGAACTGGCGTGAAAAGTCCCTCAGCTTGCGGGCGAGCGACTCCGCGTCGGCCGGGCGCTCTTCAGCGCGGAGCGCGACCGTACGCGCCATGAGCTCCGCCACCGGCTCGAGCTCCGGGTGCTCCGCCGCGAGCGAGGGCGGGGCTTCGTGGAGCGCCTCCGCGCTGGCCTCGAACGAGTGTCTTCGAAACGGCGGCCGCCCCGTCCACGCTTCCAGCAGCAGCGCCCCCACCGCGAACACGTCCGTCGCGGGGGTGAGCCGCTCGCCGCGGATTTGCTCGAGCGGCATGTGACCGGGCGAGCCGAACACCTCCACTCGTGCGGCGTCCGGCCCCGCGGACACCGGCGCGGCGATGCCGAAATCGATGAGCCGCACCGCGCCCTCTTCGTCGAGGAGGACATTGCGAGGAGTCACGTCTCGATGAACGATGTTGCCGCGGCGGTGCGCGTAGTCCAGCGCGCGGCAGATCTCGATGCCAAGGTACGCGCCCTCCGCCGCGTCCAGCGGCCCCGTGTCCATCAGTACCTCGGTGAGCGTGAGCCCCTCGCACAGCTCCATCGCGATGTAGTAGATGCCCTGCTCCACCCCGAGCTCGTAGACGGGCACGATGTTCGGGTGGCTCAGCTCGACCGCAATTTTGGCTTCTTCCACGAAGCGCCGCACGAACGCGTCGTCCAGCGCGAGCTCGGGCCGGATCTGTTTGACCACGAGGCGCTTCTCGAACCCGACCGCGCCGCGTAAAGTAGCAAGGTAAACGCGCGCCATGCCCCCGGAGGCCAGCTCGCGCTCCAGCACGTACTTACCGAAGATCTGAGGGAACATCAGCGCGTTCGGTCGATTCCAGCCTAGCCTACTACTGGCAGGCGCGCTGTGCCTTTCCAGCTGCACGGACGACGAGAGCGCGCTCGTCCTTCGTCTCCGTGTGTTCACCTTGCCGGGCCAGGCGCTCTCGCTCGAGGCCTCGCGCGCTTCGCTCGAGCTATCGGCGCTCGGAGACTTCGAGCCGAGCAACGAGTCGGCGGAGGTCCTACCTGCAGATCGTGCCGGCGCCACGCTGCGCTTTCCCGCCCAGACTCAGGCGGTGCAAGCGCGGCTCGCAGCAAGCGGCGACAGGTACGCAGGCTACGCCGAAAGACGCAGCGATTCCGGGCTGGACTTGCTGCTTTGGCCCGACCGCGCCACCGCAGTTCTGGCGAGCTCCGGCTACCCAGGTCGCCGCGGCGGCCAAGCGCTGGGCTTCGCTCCCTCTTCCAGCACGCTCGTGGTCGCGGGGGGCGACGACGCGCTCAAGACAGAGGCGATCGTCGGCACGTTGCGCTGGAGCGCCACCACCGGCGCGGCGGAGCGCGGCGGCGTGGGCGCGGGCGGCTTGAACCAACCGCGGGCGTTCGCAACCGTCACCCCTTTCGGCGACGGCTTCCTGGTCGCCGGCGGCCAAAAACCAGTGGATGGAGTGCCAGAAGCCGAGCTGGAGCTGCATGGAACCGCGGAGCTGCTCGGGGGATCGGCTGAGCTCCTGCCGCTGCAGTACACGCGGACGCATCACGCTGCGGTGGCGCTTGCAGACGGCCGCACCCTGCTGGTCGGCGGCCGCACCAAGGTCGGCAGCGTGAGCGTCGCTCAGTACCAGCTGGAGCTGGTGGATCCGAAGTCGCTCCGGGCTAGCGTCGGCGACGCGATCACGCCGCGCATCGATCCGGTCGTCCTCACTCTGAGCGACGGCCGGCTCTTCGTCGGCGGCGGGACCCTGCTCGGTGGCTCGCTCAGCACGCCAGTGGGTGAATGGCTGAGCGCAGACGCGCGGCTCGACTCGACGCCGCTCAGCCCGGAGGTGCCGCCGCGCTTCGATCGCGGCTTCGTGGCGATGCCGGGCGGCGGTGTGCTCGCGGTCGGGGGCTGCGAAGATCGCTTGCCCTCGTCGGATGCAGACGCGGAGGCCTGCCAGCAGTGCCGCACCGGCTGTCCCCCCTTGGATGGGTGGGACGCGTGGTGGATCGCGAGCGATGGAGCGGCGGACCGCGTGTCGCTGGAGGGAGTGTCCACGCCCCATCCGGTGCTCGTGGCGGGCAGCGACGGCAGCCCGTGGCTCGTCGCGAGCGAGCCTCTATCTCCGGATATTCCGAGGCTTTTCCGGTTCGACCCGTGGGCCGTGCGCTTCGAGCCCGCTGACGGGCCGAGCGACCTGCGTCTGCCACGGGCCGGGCTCCCCGCGCTGTCGCTGGCCCCGGACACCTTCGTCTGGGTGGACGACGTCGACGTCGGCGGGGAGCTGCTCGGGCTCCGGCTCGGCGCGCGCAGCCGCTTCACGCGGGACGTGGCGCTGGTGCTCTCCTCGGATCCCGAAGATCCGGAGAGACCCGCGCACCTGGTCCCGACGCGCGCCCCGGACGAGCGCACGACCTACGATGGTGGGCTCACGCTCGCGGATCCGGAGCTCACGGTGCTGGTGACGGACACGGACTACGCCGACGTGAGGATCGCCCTCACCGTCGCCACGAGCGCGCTGCCGCGGGTGCAGCTGAACGGGCTCGCCCTGGGGGGAGACGACTGCCCGTGGCCGGAAGGCGACGCGCGCGGCGGCGACGCGGAGCAGCCGACGGTCGTGCGGCGCGGCGCCCGCGCGCAGCTTCGCTATCACGGCGCCCGCTCCGCGCCGTGCCCGGTCGACGACGGTCGGCTCACGGTCGGGCTCGTCGCCGGACCGCGCCCGAGCGTGGTGAAGCAGCTCGAAATCTTCCGCGACGCTACGGCTTTTTGAAGAGCTTGTTCAGCAGCCCCGGCTTGGCGGGTGGGCTCGTTTTGCGGCCGCCTTGCGAGTCCGGACCAGCCGGCGGAATCGACCGGCCGGTGGTGTTCGGCGGATCGCTCGGGGGGCGGTTTCCGCGCCTCATGGCGTAGAGCCGGACCTCACGGTGCGCGTCGGTGTGCCGCGGGTCGCGCTCGACGATGAAGCGGAAGTCGTGAAGCGCCTCGCGCGCGCGGCCCAGGCGCTTGAGCAGCTGCCCACGGTACCAGCGCACGCGCAGGTTGTTCGGCTCGGTCTTGACCGCTTTTTCTAGCTGGACGGCGAGATCGGTCAGGTCTGCGCTCGGTTTCTGGGCCTGGATCCAGACGTGCAGCGCGATGTGATCGGCCTGCGTCGGGTCGCTGGTGTAAGCGAGGAGCGCCTCCTTCTCCGCGAGCGCGAGGTTGCCGCGCTTCAAGTACACCTCCGCTTTTTGGAACGCGGTCGTGGCGCGCAGCACGCGCTGCACTTGCTCGGCTTCGTCCGGCGCCTCGCCCTGGGCGATGGACTTGTCGTAAGCCGCGCGCGCCATGGGATCCGACAGGACCTGGCTGGCCTGGCTGATGCGCGAGAAGACGCGACCGGCTTCCTCCTTCAGGTCCGCCACCTCCGGCCGCAGGCGGTCCGGATGCCACCGTTTGGCGAGCGCGAAGAAGACGCTCTGCACCGCGGAGGCGGGCGCGTCCGACGGTAAGCCGAGCACTTCGTAGTGGGTGCCGCCCGCGCGAGCGCTCAGGGCCTCCAGCTCCAGCCGTAGGTCAGCCGTGCCGCTGCCCAGAAACTGCGGGGCCGGCGGCGCACCCGCGGGGGCAGGCGTGAAAGACTGGCGCGGCATCGGGGAGTTGCTGCGCGCGGCCGGCGGCACCGAGGAGGTCGCGACCGGCGGCGACGAAGAAACCGGCATCGCCACCGGGTGCGGGCTCGAAGGCCGCGGCACGACGTTCTCCACGTCCGGGATGGACGCGCGACCGGCCGGCATCATGCTCTCCACGTCCGGCAAGCTGGCGCGCCCCGGCACCGCAACCGCGATGCGCGACGACGACGGCGCTTCGTCCGCCCCCACCGGCGTCGCGCCGGGCACCCCCAGCTCGAGCTGCCGCAAAATCACCAGCACGTACACCAGCCGCTTCACGTCGTCCGGCGCGGCGAGGCCGGAGCTCACCAGCGACGACAGTGACTGCGGGCGTGCGCGCAGCACGTCTATCAACGCCTGCTCGGAGGCCTCGAAGCGGAAGCGACGTATCGGCGCGTCCACGTGGAGCTCGATGGGGCGCTGGCCGAGCCGAGCCGTCACCGTCTCGATCTCAGCGGCGCTCGCGTGCTTGCGCAAACCGCGCCAAATCAGCGCGAGCGGGCGCACCCGCAAGCCCTCCGGCGCGCCCCAGCGCTCCAGGTAGTTCACCTGGTCGTAGTAGCCGTAGGCGGTCAAGGGGTTCAGCTTGAACAGCCAGAGCACCTGCCGAGCCAGCTGCTCACGCAAGGCGTCCCGCAGCGTGCGGAGCTGAACCGCGCCCGTCTCCAAGAGCACCTGGCCATGCAGCCGCCGCTCGTGCAGCGCGCCCTGCAGCGTGCGCTCATAAACCTCGCGGGTGATGGCCCGCTGCTCCACGAGCACCTGACCCAGGTAGGTGACCGGCGTCGCAGTCTTCACCTTCGCCGGAGCGCCAGCGTCGAACCAGATCGCGTGCTTGTCCCCGCTCGGCTCCTCGAGCACGAGCGAACCGGTCAGGCCTCGGTCCAGCAGGTACACGAGCAGGTGACCAAACGGCGTGGCCTGCAGATTCCCGGTTGCAGTCGCAGAGGCACTCATCAGAAGAAGGCGGTCGGCGGGCCAGCACCCGCGCTGACAGAGCGAACACGAGCATAGCTTGGGGCCTGTGGCCTAGGGTCCGAGAAACCTACTCGCCCGCACATTATCCTATGACTGGAGCGACGCGGGCCGGGCGAACCGCCCGCAATGCTAGTGTTTTGACGCGATGCCCCGCGCCCAGATTCTAGTCGTGGACGACGAGCCCTCGATTCTTTCCACGCTGAAGAAAGTCCTATCTCTCGAGGGTTACGGGGTGGACGTGGCAGGCGGCGTGGGAGTCGCCGAGAGCAAGCTGGCCAAACAGAGCTACGACGTCGTGCTGCTGGACGTCGCGCTGCCGGATGGCGATGGGCTGTCACTACTCTCGAAGCTCATGGCCGGCGGGCTGGACGCGCAGGTCATCATGATGAGCGGCCACGCCACGATCGACGCGGCCGTGCGCGCCACTCACTTGGGCGCCCTGGATTTTTTGGAGAAGCCACTCTCCACGGATCGGCTGCTGGTCGTGCTCGACAACGCGCTTCGGCTCACCCGCGCGGAAGCCGAGGCGAAAGAGCTCCGGCGTGAGGCCGGCCTGGGGGACGACTTGATCGGCGAAAGCCGACCGATGACGGCTCTTCGTGAGCAAGTGCTGCGCGCGGCGAAGTCCAACGCCAGCGTGCTCGTGATCGGCGAGCGGGGCACCGGCAAGGAGCTCATCGCGCGCGCCATCCACCGCGCATCGCCGCGCGCCAAGGGGCCGCTCGAGCGACTGAACTGCGCGGCGGTGCCGGCGGACCTGATCGAGAGCGAGCTCTTCGGGCACGAAGCGGGGGCTTTCACGGGCGCCACCAAGCAGCGCCGCGGCAAATTCGAGCGCGCGGGCGGCGGAACGCTGTTCCTGGACGAAGTAGGCGACATGCCGCTGCCGATGCAGGCCAAGTTGCTGCGCGTCCTCCAAGAGCGCGAGGTGGAGCGCGTCGGCGGGAGTGAAACGTTCAAGGTGGACGTGCGCGTGGTCGCGGCCACGAACAAGGATTTGCGCGCAGCCTCGGCGGCGGGTACCTTCCGGCCCGATCTCTACGATCGCCTCAACGTGCTGCCGCTGGAGCTTCCGCCGCTGCGCGCGCGCCGCGACGACGTGCCCATTCTGGCGGACGCGTTCCTGAAGAGCGCCCGCGCTGCCAACGGTCGCCCTGGCCTCACGCTGAGCCCTGCCGCGCTCGCCGCGCTCAGCGCTCACTCCTTCCCGGGGAACGTCCGCGAGCTACGCAACGTGATCGAGCGCATCGTGATCTTGAACCCTGATGACGACGTGACGGAAGGGGACGTGCGGCGCGCCATCGGCATGGCCGAAGCGCCGCAAAATGCCGGTCTATATCGGCCAGGCATCCCGTTTCGGGTCCTCTCGGACGAAGCCGAGCGCACGATCTTGGAAGAGGCGCTGGCCCATCATGGAGGGCAGATGGCAGCCACGGCCCGAGCCCTCGGGCTCGAGCGCAGTCACTTGTACAAGAAGGCCAAGGCGCTCGGGTTGCGCGGCGAGGGCGACGCCCCGGCCGAAGACTGACTCACTCCTCGCGCGGCGCACTGGCGCGGAGCTCTTGCGCCCGCTTGCGCGCCCTGGCCGCGTCCCGACCACGGCCGACCGACGCGTAGAGCTCCGCCAGGCGCGTGTGCGCTTCCGCCAGCTCCTTCGGTTCTGCCTCGCACAGGGCCGCGCTCTCCAGCTCGTAGACCGCGCGCTGCGTGTCGCCCGTCTGCGCCAAGGCCTCGGCGTAGATGCGATGGGTGGTGAAGCCCTCCATGTCCGCGTACACCGCGACCTCCCCGACCTTCACCGCCTCTTCCCAGCCCTTTTTGGCTGAAAGCATCGCGAGGAGCCGCCGGTACACCTTGTTTTCGTGCTGCTCCAGCTGCGCCAGCCGGCGCAGGGCCGCGAGCTCGGCCGCATCGTCCGCGCGGGTGTGCGCGATCTCCGCCAGCATGTAATGAGGCGTCGCCTCGAGAGGGTCGAAGCTGCTCGCCTTCTCGAGCGACTCGCGTGCCGCTGGGTCATCCCCGGCCGCCGCCAACAGCTTGGCGAGCAAGAGCCGCACCGCGTAGCCGTCTTGCTTGGCGTCCACCATCTGCTTCAGCAGCGCGATGGATTTTTCGGGGTGCTCCTGCTGCTGGAGCTCGGCGCGCACGAACCGCGCGTCCGCGTTCGTCGGGTCCAGCTTGTCCACCGCGAGCAGCACTTGCTCGGCCCGCTCTCTCTCGCCGTCGCGCAGGAGCGCGAGCACCCAGCGGAGCTGCTTCTTGACGTCGGTCGGGGCCGCCTTGGCTTCCTTGGACAGCCTTTCCGCGCGGCCCTTGCGCTGCATGGGCATGAATTGCTGGGTGAACCTGCCTAACTTTTGCTCCGCGAACTGCTTGAACTCGGCGTCCAGCTCCGTCGCTTTGCGACCGAGCACGCTCGCCATCACCTGGTCACTCGTCTTGCCCGCGCCCCAGCCCCGCAGCATGTCCGCGAGCTTCTGGTGACCGTAGGTCTGGGCCAGCATCACCAAGATTTGGCTCGAGGCGTAATACGCGGTACCCACGTCATCCAGCTCTTCCGCCCGCGTGAAGGCACGGCTCATGTTGCCGAGCGCCGGTAGCCGCTCCGTGCGCAGGGCCTCGAACAGCTCCTGATCGTTTTCGCGGACCCACTCTGGTCGCGCGATGATCGTCTCGTATTCGGCGAGCCCCTCCGTGAACCACCGCGGCACCCGGCTGCGCGACATCTGAATGTGAAAGACGTGGCTCAGCTCGTGCCAGAGCGTCATCCCCAGATTGAAGGACTCGTGCGCGGGGCTCATGGACGCCAGCGTTTTCCCGAAGCAAACGCCCTGAATCGCGATCTGCGGCAGGCCGCCGGTGCGGATGCCGAAGTTCTCCCGCTCCGCGTACAGCTCCACGCCGACCGGCGTCTCCGGGGTGAAGCCGTAGCTCTTCACCATCGCGTCGAACGCGCGGTCCATCATCTGCGGCACGTAGCGCTCGAGGAGATCCCGCTCCGTCGTCTTGTAGCGAATGGCGAAGCGCGGGTGGCTCACCGTCACGTACTCTTTGGCGATCACCTGCTCGTACATCTCGAGCGTGTTGAAGACGCGCACGTTGTACTTGTCCAAGCGGAAGCTTCGACCAAGCGCGGCAACCCCCTCCTGGTCGCTGCCGGAGCGGATGAGGTTGAAGCCGAGCTCGGCCTCGGCCTTCGAGTCCTTGCCGTCGAGCGCGACCGCTTCCTTCATCAGCACCACGATCTCGTCGTAGCGGTGCTCCCAGTCCGCGAACTCCCCCACGATCGAGTAGAGCCGCGAGTATTCCGGGTTCAGCTTGAGGATTTGCGCCTTTTGCTGCTGAAACCCCGAGGGGTCCTCGGCCAAAAAGCGCACCGCGGCGCGCATGCTGAGCAGCGGCAAGTCGCGCGGGTTGCCCTTCAAGCCTTCGGCCACGTACTTGTCGGCCGCGGGCAAATCCTGGTCGCGCACCGCGATGCCGGCGAGCACGTAATACGCGTGGGTGAGACGCGGGTTCTGAGCCAACGCCACCCGGGCGAGTCGCTCCGCCTCGTCGAAGTCCAGCGCCTGGGCGAGCCGCACCTCCGCGAGCAGCATGTTGGCTTGAGGGTGCTTGGGGGCGAGCTGGAGCGCTTCGGTGAGCACCTCTTCGGCGTGGCCCGGATCGTACTTCTCCAGGTAGAGCTCGGCTCGATAGAGGAGCGTGCGCACCCGGCTCGGCTCGGCTCGCTCGGCTTGGTCGAAGGCGTCGTTGGCGTCTTTGGGGCTGCGAAGCAGGTGCGCGGCTCGCCCGACGCGGGCCATACCCGCGCCGTCCGTCTCTGGAACGCGGTCCTCGTTGTAGTCCTCGATGAGCGTCAGCAGAACCGGCTCGGCTTCCGCGCGTTTGCCGATTTCCAGCAGCAGCTCGCCGAGCAGCAGCCGGCACTCCGGCGCCGCTCCGCCGACCGGGACTGCGCGCAGCTTGGCGAGAGCGCCCTCCACCTCGCCAGAGGCGCGCAGCGCGCGCGCTTCCGCGAGGGCAACGAGCTGGCGGTCCGCGCCCGCGCTGGCCGCAGCTCGCGCGTGCTGCAGCGCCTCCGGATAGCGCCCGGTCATCCACGCGAGCTCGGAAAGGGCGAGGCGCGCGGCCGCGGCGTTGGAGCCTGCGAGCGCCGCCGACAGATCTGCTTCCGCGTCGGCGTAGCGACTCTCCGCGAGGCGGGTCGTGCCTCGAGCCAGGCGCGCGTCCGGCGTGAGCGGAGGCGCGGCTTCCTTCTGCGGCAGCGGCCGTGATCCCGTGAGCGCGCGGGACCCACAGCCGGTCAAGAGGATAGCCCCGCCGAACAAAAGCCAGCGCATCACGTTCATCTTGTCCGACACGCCACGCGATCGCTAGCTTGGGAAGAGCTTCACGCTCGCGCCGGGCGTCGGCCGCAGTCGCGAAAAGGCGCTGCCGTCCCGGACCGCGATCTCGACCGCGTCGAACGACCCGATCAGCGCTACCAGCTCGCCGGGCTCCGCGTCGGCGAACGTGCGGACGGAGCGCAGCCACTCCCCCCCGATCTCGAGCCGGAACGGCGTGCCACTCGCCGGCAGTACCTCGGCCGCACGCAGCGAAGTGATCAGGTTCCCGAAATGGTCGACCGTGAGCACGTTCCCGACGAAATGGTCGGCCTCGCTCACGACCCCGGGGATGGGGCTCGGCACCGCGAGGTGGGCGAGCGGCCCCAGCGCCTCGAAGCCTACCTTGCTCGCGGCCAGTCGCCCTGCGACGACGCAGAACAAGTCCCGGCCATGAAAGGTGTGGCTCACCTGGCGTAGCCCGAGCGCCTCCACGTCCAGCTGCCGGACCTCCACGTGGGGCGCGTGCAGCGTGACCTCCGCCAGAAGCCCGTTGTCCGGCCCCACGAAGTAGTGACCCTGCGCCGCCACCGCGACGGCAGCCCTGGCCGAGCCCACCCCCGGATCCACGACCGCACAATGCACCGTACCTGCCGGGAAATAGCGGTAGCTCCGCTCGAGCCAGAAAGCGCCTTCCACGATGGAGCCCGGCCGAATGCCGTGGGTGATGTCGAGTATTCGCACCTGCGGCTCGGCCGCGCACACCACGCCTTTCATCACTCCGACAAAGGGATCGGTGAGACCGAAGTCGGTGAGCAGCGTGAGCAAGCCGCAGGGCGGGGGTGTCATTCGCTCGGCTCCGGGCGCCAGCGCGTGATGCGGCGAGGCCATCGACCCTCGGCCTGACTCGTACGCAGCGCCGTCTTCAACGCGGCGCGGGCATCCGCCAGCAACCATTCCGGCGGCGCCTCCGCGGCGTCCGTCTGCCAGTCGCTGAACGTGACCTGATTGCCTCCGACCCGCGCCGTCCCGCGGTAGATGTGCTTCGCGGTCTGCAGCTGCGCGCCGTACTCGGCCTCTTCGGGTCCGCTCCGGCCGAGCTTCAGCTCGACCTTTCCGCCGTGCTCCGGGGTCATGCTGGCTTGGTAGCGCAGATCGTCGCCGCGGCTCGAGCAGAGTCCGACTCGGCCACGGGGCCGCATAGCCCCCGACAGGGCGCAATTTCAGGGGGTGCTGGCACTAAGTCCCGAGAAGGATTCGGGACCTGGGCGAACCGCCTCAACCCGTGGATATTTAAATGAATTTCCAAACAATGTCCTAGCCTTACAACATTCACTGTTTTTCCGTTCAGTGCGCTGATAGCCGAGGTCCATGGCTCCCTCCACCAGCACCGCCATCGTCCCCTTCGACCCCGCCCCCATGCGCCTCGTGCTCACGCCCGCGGGCTACCGCGTGGCCTGCTACGCCGTGCCGCTCGACCAGTTCCCAGTCGACTTTTTCGCCGATCCGGACGGCCGCTGGACCTACGAAGGTCTGGCCGAAGCCGCCGGCTTTGCCATGGACCAAGGCGTCGCCATTGGCGTCCTTTCGCGGGACCACTTCGGGCACCCGGAGGGCTCCGCGATCGTGACCCTCAATGCCGAGTCGCGGCCCTACGTCGCGGTCGTGGAATGCCCGATCGCGTACACCTTCGCGGATCCGGCAGAGCGCACCCTTCCCGCTACCGCGCTGGATCGCGACTGCGGGTAAGCTGACTGGATGCCGACGCGCGTGTTCTCCCAGGAGCCGGACCTAGTCGCCGCTTTGCCGCGGCTCCTGCAGCACGCGCGTCGCTTCTTTGCGGCGGACCTGAACGTGCTCGGCTCCTCCCCTCCCGATCGCGCCTCGCCTCAGGAGGGCTACGTCGGCCTGCGTTGGGAGAGCGCGCGCTATCCTGGCCAGGGCACGTTTCGCGTGACTTCGCGCGCCGCGAACGACGACGACCGCTTCGCCGCCGAGGCCGCCGAAGCTCGCGGAAGAGCGGGCGGCATGTCGGAGCTGGCAGCGCGCTGCGCCTGCGTATGGACCATCACGACGGAGGGGGAGGCCACCGGCACCGCCGAGCTGCAGCTCTCCGCGCTGCTCGCCTCGGTCGCGCTGGGCCCGGTCCTGCCGGAGGACGGCAGCACGCTTTACGGCGTGCGCGGCGCCATGGAACGCGCCGAAAAGGCCGCTCAGAGCTGACGAGCGAAGACGAGCGCCTGCAGCAAGTCGGCCGGCTTCGCCCCGTCCAGCGGCGCGCCCTGAAGCGGCAGCAGAACCGCCTCCGTGAGCGGCTCGCCGGCGTCGAGCGCGGACTGGGCGAGCGCTTCCACCCGCGCCAGCGCCGCGGTGCTGACCAGCAAGTCGCCAGTGATGCGCGACCCGGCGGCCTCCACGACCCCGAGCGGTATCGAAACAGCGGCGGGCGGCTCTTTCGGTAGCGCCTCCGCAGCAAGAGCTACTGCGGGCAGCGCCACCTCCACCGTCTCCAGCTGCAGCCGCTCGACGATGCCGCTCACGGCTCGGTACATGAGCTCCGGCCCGCGCAGCTCGCGCCCCATCACCGCCGAGAGCGAACGCGGAGCCTCACGCTTCAGAGCCGAGCGCACCACGCAGGGTTGCTGCAGGCCCAGCCACACCTCGATCAGCACCGCGCCGGACTCCGCCTGCTCGTACCCGACGAGCGCGACCGGGTGACCCAGCAGCGCCAACACCTCCGTCCCAAAGTAGCGAAGCGGCACCCCCGCGGCGGAGTAGCCACGCAAAATAGCGCGCAAATTACGGTTGAGCAGCGTGCGCGCAGACGCGTCCGCAAAGAGCGAGCTCACGCGCGGCAAAGCCAGCGCGTGATAAACGACTTCGCCCTCGAGCCAGGCCTCCGTGCCCGTCGTTGGGCGACGCTGCACGTTCTCGAACCTCGCGGGGCTACGCTCTCGCAGCGTGTCCTCGCGCTGCAGCTGCCCCAGCACCAAGGCTCGCCCGTCACAGGCGGCGCTCACGAGGGCCGGCGCGCCGCTACTCTCCGACCAAGCGAGGGCGCGTGCTCCGAGCGACAGCGCGTCTTGTAGCGCGACCTCGAAGCTGGCGACGCCCAGCTTCGTCACGACCGCCGCATCAGCAGCTGGTCCAGCTCCACCCCGGCGAGCGACAGCGCCTGGCGCTGCACCTCGCACAGCTGGGAGACCCCTTCCAGCGCGAGGTCCGTCATCCTATCGATGTCCGCGCGCGGGACCGCTTCGCCCTCGGCGGTGCCCTGAATCTCCACGATTCCGCCGCCGAGCGTGGCCACGACGTTCAGATCCACGCGCGCGGTGGAGTCTTCTTTGTAGTTCAAATCGAGCAGGAGCTCGCCGCCCACGTGGCCTACGCTCACGGCCGCGATCTGATCGCGAATCACTGGCCCGCGGAGCTTGCCCTCGGTCGCGAGCTTCGCGGTGGCGAGGGCCAGGGCGATGAAGCCCCCGGTCACGGAAGCGGTGCGGGTACCGCCGTCCGCCTCCAGCACGTCACAATCGATGTGGATGCTGCGCTCACCAAAGGCCTCCAAGTCCACCGCGGCCCGAAGCGCGCGACCAATCAGGCGCTGAATCTCGCGGGTGCGGCCGCCGAGAGGGCGGTCCCGGCCGTCGCGGTTCTCGCGCTTCTTCGGGTTGGCGCGGGGGTGCATCTGGTACTCGGCGGTGATCCAGCCTTTGCCCCGACCGACCAAGAACTCCGGCACGCCGTTCTCTATGGACGCGGTGCACAGCACGACGGTTCCGCCGGCGCGGTACAGCGCCGACCCCTCCGCGAGCCGATGAAAACCAGGCTCCACACCCACTGGACGGATGGCTCGGGCGTCTCGATCCTGGCGCATGGCGGTCCTTCTAGCGGAACTTTCGTTGGCGTGAAACGTAGGATGCGTCTCGCGGCCGTGGTCGTGCGCTCGCTCGCTACGGGCCGAGCGGCCGCGAGCGTGGGAAATCCAAGAAGCCCCATGCTAGCTTAGCGGTTCACCTTCGATTTTTGGGGCAGAGAGCTCGCGCATGTCACTCAGCACCGGCGACATCATCGACGCCAAGTATCGCATCATCCGCCTCATCGGCGAGGGCGGCATGGGCGCCGTGTACGAGGGCGAGAACATGCGCATCCATCGCCGGGTGGCGATCAAGGTGCTGCACGCCGGTATCGCCCAAACCGGCGAGGCCATCGCGCGCTTCGAGCGCGAGGCGCAAGCCGCCGGGCGCATCGGCTCCGAGCACATCGTGGAGGTTCTGGACCTCGGGACGCTGCCGGCCGGCGACCGCTACATGGTCATGGAGTTCATGGACGGCGACGCGCTGTCCAGCCGCATCCGCAGCCGCGGCCGGCTCTCACCGGCAGAGGTTTACCCGATCGTGCACCAGCTGCTGGAGGCGCTCGCCGCCGCGCACGGCGCCGGCATCATCCACCGGGACCTCAAGCCGGACAACGTGTACCTCCTCAAAAGCCGCGGCGGCAAGGCGGACTTCGTGAAGCTGCTGGACTTCGGCATCTCCAAGTTCAATCAGCTGAGCGGCGACAGCAGCTTCAGCATGACCCGCACCGGCGCGGTCATGGGCACGCCGTATTACATGGCGCCGGAGCAGGCCAAGGGCGCGCGCGATCTCGATCACCGGGTGGACCTCTACGCGGCGGGCGTGATCCTGTACGAGGCGATCACGGGTGAGGTGCCGTTCAATGCGGACACCTTCAACGAGCTGCTCTTCAAGATCGTGCTGGAAACGGCGCGTCCCGTCGAGCAAGTGGTCCCCGGGCTGGACCCGAATTTCGCGGCTATCGTCAACAAGTCGATGGCCCGTGAGCCGGCCCATCGCTTTCAAAGCGCGCGTGAATTCCAGCAGTCGCTCGAGCAGTGGGCCGCCGGCGCAGGTCCGCAGTTTGCGGCTGCGCTCAACGCCTCCGCGCAAGCAGCGGGCGGCGCGCGCCCTCCGATGCCGAGCGCGGACTTTGGCGCGGTGGGTACCGGTCAGTATCCAGCCGCCCCCGGGCACACCCTCGGCACTGGTACGCCGGGCAATTGGGCCAACACCGGCGGTGTCGCGCCGGGAGCCTTCCCCAAGAAGAGTCACACCGGCCTGTTCATCGCCCTCGGCGTGATGGCGTTGGTCGTAATCGGCGGCGGAGCGGCGCTCGCTTTCGGGCTCTCCAGCTCCAAAGAGGAAACCGCCGCGGCGGCCCGCGCCGAAGCCGAAAAGGTCGAGACCGAGAAGCGCACGGCCGCCGAGGCCGAGAAGGCCGCCCAGGAAAAGGCGGCCGCCGCCGCCGCCGAAGCGGAGAAGGCCAAGGCCGAAACCGAGCAGCTGAAGGGGGAGGCGGAGAGGGCCAAGGCCGCCGCCGCCGCCGCGGAAGCTGCCGCCGCGGCCAAGGTCGCCGGCGCCGCCGCGGCCGCTGCGCCGCGCGTCGCGGTCCGCCCCATCGCCAAACCGGAGCCTAAGCCCCCCGCAGCGCCGGCCCCGGCGCCCGCCGCCGCGTCCACCGGGCGCAAGATCCGCACGTCGCTGTGAGCTCACGGGTTCCGGATCCAGAGGCCGGTGGCGGCAACGTGCTGCGCCTGTCGGAGGTGTTCGACAGCCTTCAAGGTGAGGGCGTGAGCATGGGCAAGCCGTGCCGCTTCGTGCGGCTCGCGCTGTGCAACCTGCACTGCCACTACTGTGACACCAAATACACGTGGGATTTCGAGCAGTTCGACTACGACTCGGAGGTGAGCGAGGCCTCCGTGGAGTCTCTCGCGCAGCAGCTGCGTGAAGCCCCCGCGCAGCACGTGGTGATCACGGGCGGCGAGCCGCTGCTGCAGCAACGCGCGCTCGCGAAGGCGCTCGAGCGAGTGCCGGGCTCGCTCTTCATCGAGATCGAAACGAACGGCACGCGTGTGCCGCTACCGGCCCTGCTCGAGCGCGTCAACCAGTGGAACGTCTCGCCCAAGCTGTCGTCGGCGGGCGACCCCGAGTCGCTCCGCATCAAGCCGGACGCGCTCGTCGCGCTGCGCGATACCGGGCGCGCTTACCTCAAGGTCGTCGTGACCACCGAGGCCGACCGCGACGAAGCCGAGCAGCTGCGCGAACGCTTCGGCTTCGAGCGGGACCGCACGTTGCTCATGCCCGAGGCGACCACTCCCGAGCAGCTAGAAGCGCGCTCGCCGCAGGTCGCGGCGTGGTCACAAGCGCTGAATGTCCGCTTTTCGAGCCGTTTGCACGTCGCGCTCTGGGGCGGGCGCCGCGGAACGTGACTCATGCGCGCCAAGCTCTCGCTCGCCGCACTCGCGCTGTTCTGCGTGGCGATGCTGGCGGGAGCGCTGACGTACCCGGGCGGTAGCTGGCTTCATCCACGCAGCACCGGGTTCTCAATCGTAGAAAACTTCTGGTGCGACCTGATGCGCCGCCCTGCTCACAATGGGGCTCCGAACCCGTTTGCCCCCTGGTTAGGGACGCTCGGCTTCGCCGCAATGGGCGCGGCGCTGGCGCCGTTCTGGCTGGAGGTGTCCCGGCTACTGCCGGCGCGTCGCGCCCAGTTCGTGCGCGGGGCGGGGGTGGTGTCCGCGGTCTGCACCGCGTTGGTGGCGCTGTTCCCGTCGGACCGATTTCCGCATCTTCATCCGCCGATCGTGATCAGCGCCGGCACTTTGGGCTTCGCGTGCGGGGTCTTGACCGGCGGCTTCGCGCTCGCACAGAGGCGCCGCTTTCCGGTGTTCGCGTACGCATCGTTCGCGCTCCTCCTGGCCGCTAGCGCCAACTTGGTACTGTACGTGCGGGCCGTCTACTTCCGAGCCGCGGAGACCCTCGCCCTGCCGGTCGCGCAGAAGCTCGCCACGCTAGGCTTGTTGGTGTGGATGGTGGCGGGCCTGCGCGCTAGCGCAAGTCGCCCCAAACCGTGAGCGCGGCCAACGTCTCCGGGTTCAGCTCGGCGCGCACGCGCGGCCCGAGCGGCGCGGCCCGACGCGCGTCCGCCGCCACCGCGTCGAACGTCGCGAGCCACAGCGCACGAGCGGCGCTCGGGCGCTGGTCGAGGGCGTCGTTGATGCACGCCGGGTCGATGTCGGAGGCGCACAATCGCGGCGTCTTTCCGACCGCCCCGCGCAGCAGCCAGGCCCCGAGCCGCGCCGAATAGTCCCGATCCGCGGAGGCCACGTCCACGTCCCCGGTGAGCGCCGCGACTCCGCTGGCGCGCGCGAACAAATCGCCCCCTGCGCCGGGAGGGGCCTCCAAGCCGAACGCGCGAGCGACCGTGAACGCGACCTGCGCGGACGTCGTCGGCAGCGTTACCTCCTTGCCGGCCAGCGCATCACTGGGAAAGCGAACCAGGAGTGGCAGCAGCAGGCGATCCTCCGTCAGGGGTGCGAGCGGCTCGAAGGGGATCTCCGGACCGCTACCGAGCCCGACGTCCGACGTGACGACGAGGAGCGTGTCGTCCCACGCGCCTTTGGCCTTGAGCATCGCAACCAGCTTGGCGAGCGCGGCGTCCTGTTTGGCGAGCGCGGCGTCGTGCAGCGCGCGGAGCCGGATCCAGTCGTCCTCGCCGATCTTGCGCGCCGCCTTCTTGGCCTTGTCGCGCAGCGCGCCGAGGATGATACCGCCTCGTCGTGGATCCAAAATTCCGTTGTATTCCGCCGGCTTGAGCAAGGCGGCCTCTTCGCGCGTCAAGTCCCAGGGGGGATGGCCACCGCGCAGCTGCACGACCACGAGCTGGGGCGCGGTGCCGCCGGCCGCGAGCTCCCGTTCCAGAAACGACTGCGCGCGGCTCAACGGCTCGGTCGCGGGAACATCCGCGACCGGCGAAAACGTCTCGAATACGTCGAAGCCGACGTTGAGGCCGAACGGTTCGAAGCCCGTCGGCACGCCCGTGAACAGCGCGGTGCGGCCGCCGGCCTCCTTGAGCGTCTCTGCCAGCGTGGAGAGCTTGGCGCGCAGCTTGTCACCTGGCCTCTCGATGCCGTGCACGGCCGGCGTGACCCCGGAGACGAGCGAAGCAAAGGAAGCGCCGGGGACGCTGGAAGGCGCGCGGTGCGCGCTGAACACGGCCGAGTGCTTGGCCAGCTCCGCGAGCGCGGGCATCGAAGCGGTGGGACCCCACGGCGGGATCCGTCCGCGGTCGACCGAGGAGAGCACGACCATGACCACGGTCCGGGCCGGGGGCACCTGAGGCAGCTCCGCGCTCGCACGACTGATGATCGGATCACCGAACACGATGCGGCCGCCGCGCGTCCCTTCCACCGCGCGGAGCTCCAGGCCCACCACCTCCCCGGCCGCCGGCGAAAGGTCGAGCGAGAGCGGCACGAAGCTCCCGCCGTCCCCGCCACTCACCTTGCGCGTGGACAGTACCCGGGGCGTCTTTTCATCGCTCACCAGCGCCACCTCCGCGGTGCCGCGGCCACTGCCCCAGAAGCCGAGCCCGAGCCGCAGCTTCGCGTCGGGCGAGGGCCGCATGAAGCACCTCACGACGCTGGGAGGCCGGAGCACGATCGAGCGCTTGGGCACGCCGTCCAGCACCACGTCGCTCACGACATCCGCGAGTGTCGGCGCGGCGTAGCTCTCACCGCTCTTCAGCGGCGGCCCCACTCGCACCCAATCCAAGTCCGCAATCGGCTCCTTCGAAGCTCGGGGCGCTCCCGAGAAGCGCAACGTGAGGCGGTGGCGGCCCCGAGGCAGCGCGGCGGCCGCGGCCGTGAAGTTGAGGCTCCGGGTCTCGCCGGTAGCAAGCTTTTGAGCGCCGAGGCGCTTGTCGTCCACCGTGACGTAGAGCCACTTCGCCAGCAACGGGTGCACCCGCACCGTCACGGACACGCTGTCCATCGGCTCGTCGAGCCAGAAATCCAGCAAGGTCTCACGCGAGAAGAGACGCTCGAAGCGATCGCCGCCGCGGTCGATGGAGGGCGGCGCCTCCGCCAGCGCGGACGCGAAGCCGCGAGCGGGCAGCTGCGTACCGCCGAAATCCAGCAGCCGCCCGCGGTGCTCGACCTCGCAGCGGGGCAGCTCCTTCAAGAGGTCGATGCGCTCGGCGGCGAGCGCCTTACTCGGCGCAGCCGCGGCGGGGGGAGCCGCGGTCTTTTCTCCTCCGCGAGCAGCGGGCGCCTCGTCGCGGCTGCAGCTCACGATCGCGAGACCAAGCCCCACGAGCGCGGTGATGCGTCGCCTCACGGTGAACCAGCAGGCGCGGGCGTGCTCGCCCCAGCCGAAGCCAGCGTGCGCTGGCCGAGCTTGATCGTAACCGTTTGAGGGGCGGTGTCGCCCAGGGTCACTGCGTGGTCACCCGGCGGCAGCGGAACCCGGCGCGCCGGACCCATGCCCAGGTACTCGCCATCCACCCGGATCGCGGTGCCCTCCGGCACTGCGATCTCGAGCAGCCCATGGCCGTTCGGCACGTCCGTACCCGGGGGTAACGGAGCGTCGGAGGCGGTGATCTGCAGCTTGCTTACCGCGGCCGCGGGGGCCGCCGATGGGGCCGGAACTGGCGTCGGGCTGGGCGCCGGCACTTCCGCGGCGGCGGCCGGCTGCTCGCGGGGGGGCTCCGCGCTGCCGAACAGCTTGGTCACCCCGATGTACGAGATGCCGGCTGCGAGCGCCGCGAGCACGATGGTTTTGACGAGACCGCCGCCCTCGGGCTCCGCGGCGGGCGCGGGCGTGGGAGGCTTGGCCTTGGCCGGCGCCGGTGCGCTTGCGGGAGCGCGCGGCGCGGCCTGAGGCGGCTGCGTGGACGCGTCAGAGAGCGCCTTGGCGTCGGCGAGGGAGAGCGTCTTGGTAAACGGCTTCTCCGGCGCGCTCGGCGGCTTTGTTTCCTCCGCCGCCGCAAGCTCCGCAGGGGCTTTGACCTCGGCCAGCGGCAGCGTTCGACCGAGAGGCGGCCGCTCCTCTTCGGCGACGGCCGGGGCGGGGGTGTCCAGCAGCGCTCGAGCGAGCGGGTCGTCCACCTCGAGCGCCGGTGCGGCGGGAGAAGCCGCCGGACGCGGCGGCTCCGCCACCGCCTCGACCGGCGACTGAGCCGGCGACGACGACGCCGCTTCCGCGACTGGGCCGGCCTCTTCGATCGCTCTTTCGTCGGCGATCGCGGCTAGCGCGGCGGCAGCCTCGTTGCCGGCGCTGCCGAGCGTCTCCGCGCGGAGCTCCGGGCGATGGCCGCGCTCGACCGGCACGGAGGCTCCTGGAGGCTCGAGGTCCTCGGCAGCAGGCGGGGCCGACGACGAGTTGAGCGTCTTGCGCAGCGGATCCTCCGACCGTTTGAGCGGAGGCTGAGCGGCCACTTCCGGCGGAGCCGCGCTCGGCTCGATCTGAAACGAGAACCAGCCCGCATCCGCCGATTCCAGCTCTTTGTCCGGCGGCTGCGAGTAGATCGCGGGCGGGCGGCGCTGGGAGACGGGCGGCTCTTCTGGCGCGACCGGCTCGACCAGCGCGGGCTCGGCGGGCGCGGGCGCGAGCTCCGGCTCGGGAAGGGGGAGCTCGGTCGGGCGCAGCTCGGTCGGGGGCGGGACCCGAGTCTGTGAAATGTCTTCGATTCCGCCGGCGGTCTCGACCAGCAGGATACCGCCGCGACGAGCGAAGTCCGACAGCACCGCCTCCAGCAGGCGCGCGGGAGCGCGGCCGCTGGTGAGTAGGTCGCGCGGGGACGCGCCAGTGAGCAGCTCGCGCAGGAGACCTTGGGCGGGCTCGGGCGTGCACTCCAGGTAACCGGAGACGCGTGCGGTGTCGAAAGCGACCCGCGTCACGCTGGCGAGCGCGCCCGCGCTCAGCGTCTTCTGCGCGGCGCGAGCCCGCGCGACCGGCGCCGCGAGCTGTTCGTGCAGCGTGCCCGAGAGCTCCGCCCGGCACGGCGAGGAATCTGGCTCGATCACGAAGCGGCCCGCGCTCACACCGAGGAGCATCGAAAGCACGGCCTCGCCGCGCTCGAAGCTGCCGTCGCTCGCGCTGCGGATGGCCGTGCGCGGCGCGCCGCTGCGGATTTGCACCTCGTACAGGTAGGAAGAATCCCTAATACTTACGCGCAGATCGCGCTTTACTCGGGACGCCAGCTCGAGCACCAAGCGCGGGGTCAGGCCGTCCAAGCGCCCCCGCACCTCGCCGCCGCTGGCCACGCGTTGCTCCACGCGCGCGCGGGGCCTCAGCACCTCCCGCAGCCGCTCCACGACCGTCGATGCGGCCGCTTCTTTGCGCAGGTAGCCATCGGCGTCGCCGCCCAGCTCGCGCACACGCTGCAGCAAGTCTTCTTTCCACGACAGCAAGATCACCGGCACGTCGCGCACCGCGACGTCTCGCTTGATCTCGGCGCAGAGCGAGAAGCCGTCGAGCTTCGGCATCAAGACGTCGCTCACGACCAGGTCCGGCCACAACGCGGTCGTGAGCTCGAAGGCGCGCTCGCCGTCGTGCGCTTCGAACACCTCGGCGCCGACCGCTTTGAGGATCCCGCTCAAGAACCACACCACCGCCGGATCGTCATCCGCCACCACGACGCGGCGACCGCGCAGCGAGACGCCCTCCCCGGCACGGCCGTCCTTGGCTCCGCGTTCTCCGACCCGGCGATCGTCGCTCCACGGAGCCAGGGGCACCGCGCCCTCGGGGCCCGTCTGCTCGAAGCGTACCGCGCCATCCGAGCGCAGCGTCACCAGCTCGCGGAGGCGAGCGACCGCGCCCCAAACCGCGCTCATGACGTCCGTGCCTTCGCCGAAGCCGACGCTCGCGGTCCGCGTCGCCGGGTCCACGGACTCCACCAAGCCTCGGCGCAGCTCCGTCGCGATGCGGTCCACGAGCTGGCTGACGTTGATGTCGCCCAGCGCCTCGCGCTGGTGCACCTGAGGGCTGTCGGTGTCGCGCAGCTCCAGCAAGGTGCGACGCAGCACGTCGGGGCTGACCGGCTTGGGCAGCACGCGCGCGGCGCCCAGCCCGATGAACGTCGTCGACAGCTCCGGGCTCGAAAAGTCGCCGACCACGACGATCGGCACCGGCTCGACGGCTTGGTCCTTGATGAACAGCTCGACGAGCTCGCGTGCCCCTTTGCGATCGGCGTCGATGACCGTGACGTCCGGACCCGACACCCGCGAGAGCTCGCGCGCCTTACCGAGGTCCTCGGTCTGCGACACCCGCATGTCGCCGTGCGCCGAGAGCAGCTCCGCGAGCGACGGCGCCCCGAACACCAGGACGCTCAGAGGGAAATCCGGCGCCGGAGCGCTGGCCGGCACGGAGGGAGCGGGCGGGCGAATGGACACCTTGGCCCCCAAAACCAGGGAGGGCAGCAGGTCCAAGGCGCGCCCTATGTCCGCCAAATCACTGGCTGCCGGGCCGCCCCGGGCGACTCGTCGCAACGTCTTTTCGGCCTCCAGCAGCGCCTCCGCGACGCTGGCGAAGCCGAGGACCCGGGCGGCGGAGCCGAGCGCGTGCAGCCGCCGCAGCAGGCCGTTGATACGCCCCGCGTCTCGCGGCTGGTCTTCCACCGCCCGCAGAGCGGCGCGCAGCACCTCCAGGCGTCGCGGCAGGCTGGCGACGAAATCGCCGCGGGCACCGGACATTCGGGCTTGCTCGTCTTGTGCGGGAGGCGCCCCGATCATGCCTCGGCCGTACCACACACGAGGGTGAAGGCCGAATTTTCGAGGCTTTGCCGCTACACCGCGCGCAAAACGTCGATAAAAGCCTGGCCCGCGGCCACCGTGCCGAGCGTCCCGCCCACGTCCGGAGTGCACTCTTTGCGGGCCAACACCTCTTCCGCGGCGCGCTCGATTCGCGCTGCCTCGGCCGCGTGACCGAGGTGAGCGACCAGCAAGCCGAGCGACCGGATTGCGCCGAGAGGATTGGCCAGCCCACGCCCCGCGATGTCCGGGGCGGAGCCGTGCACTGGCTCGAACAGGCCAATGTGGCCGGGCGCCGCCGGATGGACGTTCGCGCTCGGAGCGAGTCCCAAGCCGCCCGCCAGCGCCGCGCACTGATCGGCCAAGATGTCCCCGAACAGATTGCTCGCGGCGATCACGCGGTGGCGCTCCGGGTGCTCGATGAGCCGCGCCGCCAGCGCGTCCACGTACAGCTGCTCGACCACCACGCTCGGGTACTCCGCCCGAAGCTCGGCCAGCACCCGCCGCCAAATACCTTGGGCCGGGATCGCGTTGGACTTGTCCGTCATGACGAGCGGCCAGCCGCGCTCTTGCGCGAAGTCGAACGCCGCCCGCAGCAGACGCTCCACGCCGCGCCGCGTGTGCACTTCACGGCTGATCGCGATTTCGGCCGCGGTGCCGCGCCCGTGCTCACGCCCGGCGCCCACGTACTGGCCCTCGGTGTTCTCGCGGTAAATCACCAGGTCCACGTCATGGCGGGTCTTGTCACGCAGCGGCACTAGCCGGTCGTGGAGGGCGCGCACCGGCCGCACGTTGGCGTACAGGTCCCAGCTCGTGCGCATGCCGAGCAAGATGTCGTGCGCGTGCTCGCCGCCCGGCACGCGAGGGTCGCCGACCGCGCCGAGCAGGACGGCCGCGCATGTCCGCCTCACCTCGTCGCGGAGCTCGAGCGGAAAGGTGGTGCCGTCTTTCAGGTATTGCTCCGCCCCGAGCGGCAGCTCCCACACCTCCACGTCCACGCCCCGCTGCCGCAGCTCGTCCAGCACCCGGAGCGCCTGCGCGATCACCTCCGGCCCGATGCCGTCCCCGGCGATCACCGCGACCCGCGCGGTCATCCGCCGAGCGCCTTCTCCAGCAGCATCCTCAAGAGATTCGCGACGTGCTCCGGGTCGGCTTCGTCGCCCTCCTGGAGCACCCCGGAAGCCTCCAGCACCGGCACCGCCGCCACCGAGCAGGCCGTATCCAGCGCTTCGAAAGCGACGAGCTCCAGCCGCGCGAGCGCCGACGCGCCAGGCAGCACGATTCCCCAAAGCGGCGCGTAAGCTTCGACGAGGGGCAGTCCCACCACCTCCAGATCCGCCTCGCCCAGCCGCAGCGTCGCGAGCGCGTACGGCACCGGCGCGGTTGGCACCGCTTCCGTGGGGACGATGGCGTCGGCGATGCGGGTCGTGGCGTGCATGAGCGTGACCAGCCGCTGGGGCGTCGCTGCAATGACGACGCGCGCCGCGCCGCGATAGCCGCTGCGAACCGCGCGCTTAGCGAGCGCGGCCAGCACCGCCATGCGCTCCGGGTCCGCCAGCTCGACCCGGACCGAGCTCGAGGCGATGCGGCGCACCAACCCTTGCTCGAGCAAGGCCTCCAGCGCCTCCATTACCGCGAGGTCATGCAGCGTCACCTCGTCGAGCAGCTCCGGCAGCGTGCGCGGCGTCATGAGCGCCTCGAGCACGCGCGCGGCCGACTCGGGCATGTCCGCGGCGGGGGGCGCGATCGCGAGCAGCGCCGTGCCGTCCAAGTCGAGCGACACGCGGAGCCGCTCCGCCTCGTCCAGCTGGCGCAGACCCTCCATCAGCAGCGAGCTCGTAGATGTCCGAATTCGCTCCAAAAATTGAGGCGACCCGCCGACGAAGGAGAAGGTGCCGTCCGTCTCCCCGAGGAGGCGAAAGAGCGCCTTCTCTCGCTCGAGGCGCCGAAAAACGGCGTCCACGATCTCGCCCGTCTTGATGCGCACCTCTCCGTTTCCGGCCGGAGTGTTGATCGACAGCGTGCCGCTGCGCCGGTTCATCGCGAGCAGCTGCAACAGGTCCACCGTGCTCACCTGCTGCAAGTCACCCCGAAAGTCGCCGCCCTCTTCGGGGCCGACCGTGACGCGGTTCGGAATCGCGTACAGCCGGCGTGCGATCAGCTCCACGTCGTGGTGCGGCAGCTCGTCCGGCGCGAGCGACGCGCCTACCGGCTTGTCCACGAGGATGAAGAACGGCACGTCCCGCAGCGCCCCGAGGTTCCTCAAGCGATCATAGCCGTCCACGTCCGACAGCAGCGTGCTCGAGAGCAAGACGGCGAGCGTGTCTGCGCTCGCAGCGCGCTCCATCACTCCGTCGATGTGGTCCGCGATCAAGACGCTGAGCCCGCGCGAACGGAGGCGCGAGGCGAGGGTGCCGAGCACGTCCACGTCCGGCTCGATCAGCAGGATGTGCTTCATTCGAAGGGCCTCCCCGCGATTTCGGAGAGCCGCGCCACGAGGAGATCCGTCAGGAGCGGGTCCGCGGAGTGCACCGCCCGCACCAGGCTGCCTTCGGTGCGACCCGCGAGCGCGTAGGTGGCGTGCTCGGCGATCACGATCAGCACGTCTACCCGCTCGCAGCCGGGCACGCGCGACACGTCCACCGTCTCCACCTTGAGGCCTTCGCCGACCCGCGCGGTGTCGGCGCGCACCGCGCTACCCAGAGTCAGGCCCGCGCGCAACGTGGAGAGGACGCGCGTTTGCCCGCCGCGCGTCGCCTCCGCGACCGCGCCGCTGACCAGCCCCATCGCGTCCGTCACCGGTAGCTCGATGTAGTGCGGCGTCTCCAGCGGCGCGAGCTTGCGCGCTTGCGCGTCTGGAACGAGGCCGAGCAGCCTGTCGATCAACGCGCCGAGCGGCAGGCCGCCGAGCGAAAGCGTGTTGACCACCGAGCTGCGGCTCGCGTCGGCGCGGAACTTCGCCACGCGCAGCAGCTGCGACAAATCCGAGCCGTCGTGGGGAAACGTGGCCACCCCGACCGCGGCGCTGAAAGGCGAGGAGCCGCTCACGGCGCCGAGCTGGGCCAAGATGCGGCGCCGGCAGGCGTGAGCGCCGGGGCCGCCCGTCTCGGGCAGCAGCAGGTAAAATTCGTTGGCGTCGACTCGCGCCAGCACGTCCGTATCGCGCACCGCGCCCAGCACGCGCTCCGCGCCGAACACGGTCGGCTCGGTCTCGTCACCGACCCCGGAGCCCGGCGCCATCTCGAGCCCCACCGTGGCGAGGGAGAAGCGACGCCCGTGACGCCGCGCCATCGCGATCTCGCGCCCGGCGACGTCCACGAAGTAGGCGAAAGTGTAGGCGCTGGAGCTCGGATCCTTCATCGCGCCTCGGTGCGACTGCTCGCGCGCGCCGATGAGTGAAAGCACCGTCGCGGCTTGAGTCGCCACCAAGTCCACGAGCGGCTGCTGAGTGTCCCCGGAGCCGCTCACTTCGCCCCCGCCGACCAAAACGAGCCCAGAAAACTCGCGCAGCAGCGCCATGCGGACGACGCTGAGCTGGTGCTCCTTCGCGAAGGTGAGCGCCTCCATCTCTTCGCAGAACGTGGGCGCGCTGCCGGCGTCCCCGAGCACGGCGGCCCGAAGGAGCTGGCGCGCGCCCTCCGCCGCCGGCAAGTACACCACCGCTCGCTCTGCGCCGGCCGCAGCCGCCATCACGCTCGCGATGCGCTGCGCGGCCTCTCGCCGCGTCTTGGCGGAGGCGATTTCGGCGATGTCGCCGGACATGGAAGCTCCACGCGCCGCACTGCGCGCAGCGCGCAGCAGCTCGGCCCGCTCCAGGCGCTCGCCGAGGCGCGTGCGCACGTCCGACAGCGCGTTCATCAGCTCGTCGCCGGAGATGGGCTTGACCAGCACCCCTGCGCCGCCGAGGGCGACCGCCTGCACCCCCAAATCCAGCCTGTCCGCCCCCGTCAGCGCAAAGACGGAGACGTTGGGCGCGAGCGCGCGGACGTGGTGCAAGACCGCGAGGCCGGCGCTGTCCCCGAAGGTGACGTCCACGAACGCGACGTCCGGCACCTGCGCCGAAACGCGCGACAAGCCCTCCGCCAAATCCGTGGCCACGCTCAGGCGGTCGCCGCTGCCCTTCAGCGTCGCGCTCATGAGCTCGATGGTCGCCGCGTCGGGGACGATGGCGACGATGTTGAGCTCCGGCGCCGACCGCTGGCCGATCACGGCTCGGGGACCTCGCCCGAGAACACGTAGCGGGCGGGGCCGCGCAAGGTGACGGCGAGGTCCTCACGGCGCACCGTGAGCTCCAGCGGGCCCCCCGGTAGACGCAGCGTGATCGGCGCATCGTACGGCGCGCGGCCAGTGATGGCGGCCAGCGCCGCGACCGCGGCCGCGCCGGTTCCGCACGCGAGGGTGCGACCCACCCCTCGCTCCCAAACGAGCACGTCGAACGTGGCGGGACCGGTGGCGCGCACGAATTCTACGTTCGTACCCTGCGAGAGCGACTGGGAGAGCCGCGGACCGAGCTCGTCCAGCTCGGCCTCCGTGCACGGCACGTCGAAGACGATCGCGTGCGGGTTGCCCATCGAAATACGCTGAAAAACCAGCTCTTCGCCACGAAGCGAGGCCTTGACCTCTCCCTCGCGCGAAGCGGCGCCCATGCTCACGGTCACGTCCGCGGTGTGGCCGCGCATCTCCACGAGCGCGGTGCGGGGTCCCGCGTCCGTATCGATGACGAGCTCCGTGCGCGGCAACCCCGTCTTGCGGGCCAAGGAAAGCGCGACGCAGCGCAGACCGTTACCGCAGCCTTCGGGGCGTGAGCCGTCCGAATTGAGCACGACCATTCGGCCGTGAGCGCCTGGTGTGACGGGAGGAGCGGAGAGGAGCACGCCGTCCCCACCCACCCCGTAGTGGCGATCGCACAAGCGCTGCGCGTCCTCCGGTCCGAGCGCGTCGTCGCCGGAGGCTTCCACGACCAGGAAGTCGTTGCCGATGCCCTCGTATTTGCCGAAGCGAAGCGACATGAAGCCCTCAGGGTACCAACCCGTACCAAAGACCGCCACCTTGCCGCTCATTTCGCAGCGCCGTGCTACACCGGCCCGCATGAAACGGCCGCTCATCGTCAACGGCTTCATGGCCAGTGGCAAGTCCAGCGTTGGCAAGCGTGTCGCCGAGCTCACGGGCCGGCCGTTCGTGGACCTGGATTCTCGAATCGAGGCGCGCTTCGGGGCCGCGATCCCGCGGATTTTCGCGGAGCAAGGCGAGGGCGCCTTCCGGCGCGCGGAGCGCGAGGAGCTGCTGGCGGTGCTTGGCACTCCTGGCGAAGCCCCGGTGGTCGCGGTCGGCGGCGGCTGCTTGGTTCGGCGCGAGCTGCGGCTGGCCGCGCTCGACCAGGCGGTGGTGGTCGCGCTGCAGGTCACGCCGGAGGAGGTCGTGGAGCGCGTCGGGTCGGACGCCTCGCGCCCCAACCTGGCGGGTGACACCAGAAGCCGCGCCGAGGAGCTGCTCGAGCTCCGCGCGGACGCGTACCACGAAGCGCACGCCCGGCTGGAGACGCGAGGCCAGTCCACCCACGACGTGGCGCTCAAAGCGCTCGCGGTATGGAAGCGAGATCCGGTCGCGGTCGCCAGTGGAGAAGCGTCGTACGCGGTGGACGTGGGGAGCGGCGTCGGGCCCGCGCTGCTCCTCGCTTCGTGCGAGCCGAGCACCGCGGTTCTTCTCATCAGTGACGGCAACGTCGCCCCGCTGCACGCAGCGGCCCTGGAGCAGCTCCTCCATGGCGCCAAGAAGCGCCTCGCCCGGCTCGATTTCGTCCCCGGCGAGCAGAACAAGACGCTCGCTTCCGTGCAGCGCGCGCTCGAAGCCGCGCTAGCCGCCGGTCTGGATCGCAAGAGCAAGCTCGTCGCACTGGGCGGCGGAGTCACGACGGACATGACTGGCTTCACTGCCGCCAGCTACTTGCGCGGCGTAAACTGGGTAGGGCTCCCCACGACCCTGCTCGCCATGGTGGACGCTTCCGTAGGCGGTAAGACCGGCGTGGACCTGGGCGAAGCCAAGAACGCGGTTGGCGCCTTCTGGCAACCGTCCGCCGTGCTGTGCGACGTGGACTACCTGAAGACCGAGCCGGAGCGCGGCTACCGCAGCGGCCTTGCGGAGGCGGTAAAGACCGCCCTCATCGGCGACCCGGAGCTGTTCGAGCTGCTAGAGCGAGAAACCGCTGGGATCGCCGCACGCGACGCGGACCTGCTGACGGACATCGTCCGGCGCTGCATCCGCGTGAAGGCGCGCGTCGTGAGCGCGGACCCGCGCGAGGCCGGGCTGCGCGCGGTCTTGAACCTCGGGCATACCGTCGGGCACGCCGTGGAGGCGCAGGCCGGCTTCGAGCGGCTCACCCACGGGGAAGCCGTCAGTCTGGGCATGATCGCCGCGCTGCGCATCGGGCAGCGCCTGGGTCACACGCCGGCGGATTTGGCCGCGCGCGCTCAGGCCCTGCTGGAGAAGCTGCAGCTACCGACCGCCATCGAGCGCGAGCCGCTGGCGGAGGCCGCGGAGCTCATCGGCCACGATAAAAAGCGCGCCGGCAGCCAGGTGAAGTTCGTCTTCGCGCGGGGCGTGGGGGACGTGATCACCGCCCCCGTGGACTTGTCGGAGCTGCGCGAGCTGACTCGCGCGCTCGCTACTTGACGCTCTCCACCGCGCACGCGGCGTTGCAGCCGTCGCCGTTCTTGTAGTTGCCGTCGTCGCAGCCTTCTTCGGGCGAGTCCTCGTGCCCGTCCCCGCAGAAGGCGGCCCGAGAGCAGTCCGGATTGCAGCCGCCGTACGAGCCGTCGTTGCCGTCCTCACCGTCGTCGCACGCCTCGTCCGGGGTCACGACGCCGTCGCCGCACATGCTCTTGCAAGTAGATTTGGCGAGCTCGAAGTCCGCGAGTGACAGACCGTAGGTGGAAGCGTTCGTGTTGCGCTCGGCCTGAAAGACCACAATTTCGTAGATCTTGCCCTCCTCGAGCGCGAGCAAGCTCCCGTCCAGGTCCTTCGTCTGCGCGTTGACGACCACCGAGTCTTCGGTCCGGCCGTGGGTGCCACTGATGTCCACCGTGAGCTTGCCGTTGACGAAGACCCACACGTCGTCGTCGCCGTTGAAGGTCAAGGTCGCGTTGCTCTCCGCGTGGTACTCGAACCAGTAACGCACCTCACTCGTGAAGTGGAAGTTGTGGCCAGTCTCCGCGTAGTTGCCGAAGCCCTGGCCATCGAGCGGGAAGAAGGAGGTGTTGTCGTAGCTGTACACCCCGTCCGCCCCCTTCTTCAGGGTGAGCGTGGAGAGGACGCTCTGGTTTACGGCCGGCACGTCCAGGTACCACTGGCTGAAGCTGTTGAAATCCCGGTCGCCGTAGCCACAAAAGTAGACATTTCGGCCGTCCGTGTCGATGAGGCGCGGGCCCGTGCCGGCCCCCTTCACGCCGTTGCAGGCGGCCGCGCCGCCGGTGCCGGCCGGCTGAGTGACCCCCGCGCCGGCCGCGATGTCTTGGCAGCCTACCGCGTCGCAGCTCGCGTACCATTTGAAGACAGGGCGACCGAGCAAGCTCACACCCTCGGGGGTGGTGTCGGCGGCGGTGCCGAGAGTGGTGCGAACCCAAATGTCCTCCTTGGGGGCGCGATCGATCGGGTCGTTGCTCGACCACTGGAACGCGACGTGGCCGCCGTCCTGGTAAGCCTTGAAGTCGCGATAGACGATCGGAATGACCAAGTCCCCCGTCTCCTTTTCGGCGCAGCTCCACCCGGGCTCGATCTCGCAAGCGCCCGAGCAGCCGTCGCCGTCGCGGGCGTTCCCGTCGTCGCACTGCTCGGCGCCGAGCTTCAGGCCGTCGCCGCACTCGCTGGTGCAGGGCGCCGGCGGGGCGCATTTCGGCTCCTTTTCGCAGTAAATGGAGCACCCGTCGCCGAGGTAATGGTTGCCGTCGTCGCAGCCTTCGCTGCCTTGCACGACGCCGTCCCCGCAGTTGGTGGGAGTACAAGGCTCGCCCGGCGTCTGGCACTCGTAGTTCGCCTCGTAGGTGCAGTCCGCGGTGCAGCCGTCGCCGCCCTCCGTGTTGCCGTCGTCGCACAGCTCGAGACCCGCGAGCAGTCCGTCCCCGCACGCCGCCGCGCGGCACATGCCGCCCGGTACCGGGCACGAGTAGCCAGGCTCCACCGCACACTTCGCGCTGCAGCCGTCACCGCTCAGGTCGTTGTCGTCGTCGCACTCCTCCAAGTCCGCCTGGAGCACGCCGTCTCCGCACACGACCTCGTTCGCGCAGCCGTCCGCGCACCCGTCGCCGCCGTCGCCCACGTCGATGATCGGCCCGGTAGCGCCGGAATTGGCCGAACCGCCGCTAGATTGCGTGCCTCCGGTACTGCTGCTCCCGCCATCGCCCGAGCCACCGCCTGCGAGCTGCGGATCGCCGCCACCGCAAGCGAGCGGCGCGGCTAGCGCGAAGGCGAAGAGCGAGCCGAAGTAGCGAGCCTGGCGGAGCGAAGCCGAGAGTGAGCGCATGGAATTTGGTCGTCTGAGTGTGAGTCGACGGCGCCACGACGCCAAGCGATTCTCTCGCTTGGAGCGCGCGCCCGCACGGCGACGTTGTCGCCGAATGTGAGTCCCCCGTCACTCCGCAGAGTGACTCGCACTACCGCCTACTTCGGTACACAGTCCGTGCGGAGAGACGCAAAGCCCATCGCCTTGGCCAGCGAGAGCGTCTCGGCCTGCGCCTCACAATCGATCAACGGGACGCCGCTTTCGTCGCGCTGATCTTGAAGCCAGATCCCCGTGTGGAGGGCGTCCTTGAACTGAAGGAGTGGCGCAAAGTCCGCGATTCGGTTCGACGAGAGGCTCGCGAACCCGTGGAAGCGCACCGTAAGCGGAACGAGGCTCGTGATCGCGTTGTTTTCCGCGTGGAGGGTGTCGAGCTCGACCATCTCCGCGAGCGGCGAGATGTCGGTGACTTGGTTGCCCCAGACGTACAAGTAGTCAAGCCGCTCGAGCGACCGAAGGGGCGTCAAATCTCGAACGAGGTTATCCCCGACGCTGAGCGAGATCAGGTTCTTCATACCGGAGACCGCCGCCAGGTCGACCACGCGGTTGGACGCGACATCCAGGGACTCGAGCTTCACCAGTGACGCCAAAGGGCTAATGTCGTCCAGCTCGCACTTGGAGAGGTTGAGGGTGCGCAGCTGGGTCAAAGACGCGAGCGGAGAGAGGTCTTGGACGGGCGATTCTTGCACTTGTAGGTGCTCCAGCGTCGCGAGGCCGGCGAGCGGAGTTAAGTCCGTGACGTCGGACTGAACGATGATGAGCCGGGTTAGCGGTAACTGCGCCAGGGGTGACAACTCGGAAAACGGACCCCGATAGAGGATGAGCCGCTTCAACTCGCGGAGGAGCCCAAGGGTCTGGAGGCTCGCGAGTGAGCTCGAACGGAGGGAAAGCTCCTGCAAATGCGGGACGCACTCGAGCCCCACGAGGCTAGCGATGCGGTCGTCTTCCACGTTCAGCCACCCCACCCCCTCGACGGAGGCGCGCGGGATCGGGCCCGCGGGCACGTTTGCGGCCCGCCGGACGCTGTCTTCGAGCCATGGGTCGGCGAAGACGAGCGGGTCCGGGCACGCGGGCGGCGCCTCGGCGTTTTCGCCGCCAGCGCCGCCACCTGCCTCAGCGCCCCCGCCATGAGGCCCATCGTCCCCGCCCGCCGCTCCGCCGCTCACCTCGCCCGCCGCTCCGGAATTGCCCGAGGGCGCACCGCCCAGGGCTTCTTCGGCCGCACCAGGCGTCCCTCCTCCGTCCCCCGCAGCGCCGCCCTCGGCGCCCTGGTCCACGCCCGCGGCGCCGCCGAGCGGCAACGTGAAAGAACCGCTGCTCGCACCCTCACCGCCCGAACCCGGTGGGTGCTGAGTCGTCTCCCCGCAGGCGGTCGCCAGCAGCACGCCGATCGCCAAGCCCCGCCTCATCTTGGTAACCACATCGTCGAATGTAGCAGCGCACCTCCGGTGTGCGACCACCCGCTTATCGAAGCGAATCGCACATTGTTTGGCTTCCACGCGACCCGCCCCGTACACTTCTGGAGTCGGCGCCGAGCTGCGCCGCGAGGAAGCCATGCGTCCGTCGCCTTTGAAATCCCTGCTTGCTCTCGGCGTGGCCTGTTTTTCCGGCGCCAGCCTTCCCAGCTGCGCCACGAACGACAGCATGATGTTCATCATCGGCGTTTACGCGCGCAAGCTCGGCGCTTGCGAAGCGAGCCCGGACGCAGACGCGCCCCTGTGGGACCGCGGCGTCATGGACCGCACGTTCGCGGACGAGTACCGAGCCTCGCTCCTCATCGGCAACCAGCTCACCCAGCGCGGCTCGCGCGACCGTCTGCGCACGGAGACCTCTCGCATCTCCCTCAAAGGCGCGGAGATCACGCTGGAGAGCGTGGACGGTCGTCGCCTGCTGGACCCGTTCTCGGCCATCGCCACCGGCTTCGTGGACGCGTCCAGCGGCACTGATGCCGGCCTCGCGATCATGTCGGCGACCCTGGTGCCGGCCAAAGCGGCTCAGCAGCTGCCGGACGGCGTCGTCGTGGCCAAGGTGCGCGCCTTCGGGACGACGCTGGGCGGGGAGGACGTGGAGTCCAACGAGCTCGCTTTCCCAATCGAGCTCTGCACCGGCTGCCTCGTGACGTACCCCGCCTCCGCGCGTGACCTAACCGCGGACGGCGACGACTACCAGTGCAAGCAGGCGGAGGACGACGAGTCGACGGTGGACGCGGACCTCCCGTGCACCATCGGCTTGGACTTGCCGGTTCCGTGCACGGCGTGCGCGGGCATCTCGGCCGTGTGCCAGAGCCCGAAGAACAACTGCTACTACTTTCCGGAAGAGCCCGACTGCCAGGCTCCGTGAGGAGTCGGCCGCCCCGGGTGGCCGCTGCGGGCGGCGTCGCGCTCTCCCTCCTCCTCACGAGCGCCGCGCACGCCGAGCCACGATGGAACGCCGGGCTCGAGACGGGCGTGTGCTGGAGCGGCGACTCGCTCGCCCTCCGCGGACCTGGCTTTTGCAGCGCCGCGCACGCCGATGTGCTGTTCCTCCGCGAGAGCGGGAGCGACTTCGGGGTCGGTCCTTCGATTCGACTCGGCACCGCTCGCTTCGACGACGTGAGGCTGGACGGCGGCCTGAGCGTGCTCGTGCCGTTGTGGACGTCCTTCCCCCTCGTGCTGGAGGCCGGGCCGCACCTGCGCAACTTTCATCAAGCGGGCGTCTTCGGCAGCGTGTTCTTCGGCCTGCGCAGCTTCAACCACTACGGGCGCTACGACATGGCGACGGGGCTCTCGCTGATGGCCGAGCGGTCCTTCGCGGATGGCACGCCGTCTGCGATCTGGCTGGCCGCACGCGTGGACGCCGCGTGGCTCGCGCTGCCCTTCGTGCTCGGCGTGAACGCGCTCCGCTGAAAGCACGAAAGGCGCCGTGCGGTGAAGCACGACGCCCTTCGGAGCGCTGGTGGCGCGAGTGTCAGTTCGAGAAGAAGATCGCTTCGATCTCGTTCTTGACTTCTTCTTCCGTCTGCTTGCGGGCGATCGCGATCTCCTTGACGATCAGCGTGCGCGCGGTGTCGAGCATGCGGCGCTCGCCGAACGAGAGCTGCTTGTTCGCCTTGAGGCGGTACAGATCACGCAGCACCTCGGCCACGTCGTAGATGCTGCCCGTCTTGATCTTGTCCATGAACCCGCGGTAGCGGCGGTTCCACGTCTGCGTGTCGAAGCCGATGGTGCGCTCCTTCAGAATGTCGAAGATCTCGCGGATTTCTTGCTCGCTGATCACCTGGCGGAGGCCGACCGCGTTGGCGTTCGACACCGGCACCATGATTCGACGATCCGTGTCCAAAATGCGCAGCACGTAGAAGCGTTGCCGAGTCCCGGCGATATCCTTTTCATCGATACTGACGACTTCCGCGACGCCTTGCGCCGGGTAAACCGCCTTATCGCCGACCTTGAACTCAACTTCCTGGCTTGACTGCATGACGACTCCTTGTAACGCGCAGGCCTCTGCTAGATCTGCGCCCGCTTCGTGGTGCTAGAGGGGCACTCGAAGCGATGATTTGTTCCGAGCTGAATGAGCTACGTCCCGGGGTTCCCTTTTCTCGGCGTAGATAACGGGCGCGAGCTGAACGGTCGGGGCATGAGCTTCATTCCAACTTCGGGAAACGCGACTCGCGGTGGAAACGCGCTTCGCTCCTGGCACCCTGATTTTTGGTCAGGATTCGCCAGGCGCGGCACTGTAGTTCCTGGCCGCGAATGTGTCAAGAAAACCGCCGAAAATCGCTGGTTTTCTGCGGTTTTGGTTCTTCGCGTTTCTGCATGTGCGCCGATTTTCCTACGCTTTCACACCCGCTGGCCCCGAACCGAAGAGGGACACGCTCCCGCGCCGGCGACGCTCTGGCCGCCGGATGCTCAGGATGGCCCGGAGCGCGTTTCTCGACGGCTTCGGGCTCGTGTCACTCCCGCCGGTAGCCGGCGAGCAGCCGCTAGCGTGAGGCGCGAGACGTTCAGGCAGAAATCAGCGCTTCCAGCAGTCCGAAGCGCACTCCGCGATCCGATACGAGCGTTTCTTTCGCGCCTGCACGGCGCAAAAGCTCACGAACGATCAGCGCTCCGGCCACGATCACGTCAGCGCGCTTCGGAGACAACCCCGGTAGCTTGACGCGCTCGGTCAGCGGAAGCGAGCTCAATTTGGCGAATAGCTCTTCTACCGAGGCGAGCGACAGCGAAGAGCCGTGCACCCGCTCCGCGTCGTAGGCCGGCAGCTCCAGCTCCAGCGCCTTGAGGGTCGTCAGCGTACCTGCCACACCCACCAGGGTGAGCGGCTCACCCGCCGCAATTCGCGACAGGGGGGCCGCGCCGGCCAGGGCCTCCGCGATTTGCTCCTCCGCTCGCAGCAGCTCGCTTTTGGCAGGCGGGTCGCTCTTCAGGTGCCGCTCGAACAGCCGCACGCTACCGATGTCCAAGCTCACCCGGCTCTGGGGCGAGGCGCTGGCCGAGGAGGAGGCGTCCCCCACGATGAGCTCGGTGCTCCCGCCCCCGACGTCGAACACCAGCAGCGTGCCGGACAGCGACAAGCCGGACAGCGCGCCATGGAACGTGAGGCGAGCCTCTTCGTCTCCGGCGATGACGCGCGGGCGCACCCCCAGGATGCGCTCCGCCTCGTTCAAAAAGTCTTCCGCGCCTTCGGCGTCGCGCAGAGCGCTCGTGCCCACGACGTCTAGCCGGGGCGAGCCGTGGGCGCGCAGGTCCTCCGCGTAGGCGCGCAGGCAGGCGAGGTTACGCTCCACCGCGGCGGGCGCGAGGCGCCGCGTCTGGTCCACCCCTTCACCCATGCGGGTAATGGTGGCGCGCTCGAGCAGCGGGCGGGGCCCGCCAGGCGCGGCCGCAGCGATCACGAGGAGCACCGAGTTGGTGCCGATGTCGATCGCCGCGACCTTCTTCGCCTCGGACAACTTACTTCGCCAAGCTCTTGAGGTTGAGCATCTCTTCCACGTCGGGTTGAACGACCAGCTCGACGCGGCGGTTCTTCATGCGGCCCTCGTCCGTGTCGTTGGAAGCAACCGGCCCCGTCTCCCCGAAGCCCGCCGCGCTCCAGTTACCCGGCGGCAGCCCGGCGCCGCCCTTGTCCTGCGGCGTCGTGAGCAGCACCAGCACGCTGCGCGCGCGCATCGCGGAAAGGCCCCAATTGTCCTTGAATTGGCCGCCCGCGAGCGGCTTGCTGTCGGTGTACCCGGCGACCTGGAACTGGCGCTTGGAGAGGTCCGCGTCGCTGCGAACGATCTCGCCGATCTGAAGCAGGATCTTCTTGCCCTCTTCCTTCAGCGAGTCCTTGCCGGAGTCGAAGAGCACGTCGCCCGGCAGCTGAATGAGCATGCGGTTGTTGCGCACCTCCACCTTCAGCCCCAGCTGGGTGAGCTTCTGCAGCTTGCTCTGCAGGAGCTCGAAGCGCTTGCGGATCGCGTCCAGCTGCTCGGTGCGGCGGGCGTACTCTTCGAGCGCCTTGCGTTGCTCGGCGATGCTGGCGTTGGCGTTCTCGAGGTTGATGCCGCGCTCCGTGAGCTGCTTCTTCAGATCCTCGATCTCTTTGACCGCCTCGGCGTTGTCGGCCTGGGCCTTCTTGGTCGCGTCGCGCTGAGACTTGAGCTCGGCGGCGAGCTTCTCGTTCTCGCGCAGCTTCTGGTCCCACTCCTCTTGCGAGTAGCCGCAAGCGGACAGCGACACCGACGTGAGCAGGAGGAGAGGCAGCGCGCTCGAACGGGTGAAACGAGAGGTGCGGAAAAGGTGCATGGCCCTCGCTTTTAGTGGCTTCGGCAAGGCTCTGGAAGCGCGATCGCGAAAGCCGATGCTGTCCAATTTGCGGGGTTTGGGCGCCGCTGTAGGAGCGCTTGCGCGCCGCCTCCGCGCGTGTCGCTAACCATCTGAATTTCTTCGGCTATTTTTCTAGTGACAAGCGATCCTGCGAGCTTCTGGGGAGGATCGTTCGTTCACTGCACAAGTGCGCGGTTTGCAACTTTTGCATACCGCAGAAGGCGGTTTCTACTGGCCGATCCAAATCGCAAATGAATTTTTTTCGTTGACACATCACACTAGGTGGCAATATACGTCGTGCAACATACCCTCGGGTTGTCGGCAATCGAGCCGGCTCCCCGAATGCCTGGGAGGCAAACGAAAATGGCTGCTAAGAAGACCAAGACCAAGTCCGCTCGTAAACCCGCTGCCAAGAAGGCGCCGAAGGTCGCGAAGAAGCGCGGCGCGAAGAAGACGGCCAAGAAGGCCGCCAAGCGTGGGGCCAAGAAGACGGCCAAGCGCGTCGCCAAGAAGGCGTGATGCGGGACCGAGCGCCGCGCGTCCCTTCGGGTGACGTCGCAGCGCTCGGACTCGGGTTGCCGGTGTCTCCTGCGAGTCTTCACGCTCGCCCCTGAGCCCGGCGCCGAGCACGCGGAAGCAGATTCGTTCTGCTCCGCGTGCTCGGGGACCGAATCACCTCTCGCACCGTACCCGGGCCCCAAGCCCGAAAGTCGTACGGCCAACCTCGAGAGCCGCTCCCGCCGCGAGCACCAGCGCATCGTGCACGATTGCGTTTCGTCGGCTCGCTTCTTCAGCTTGGGCTGCCGCGCCGCCGCCCCCCTCGCAGATGCTGCCGAACGGTACCCGGTACCTCTTCTCGCCCGCACCCCGCGGCCGTCTTAGTCATCCTTCGAGCCAACCGCCCACGCCGTCGATTTCGTGCGGGAGGTGCGTGTAGAACCGCCTGGTGAAGCGAGCGGTCGCCTGCGCGGTAGGTCTGTCGTGGCTGGCAAGCTCGTCGTTTTCGGCATCCGCCGCCGCCGAGCCGCGCAGCTGGCCGGGCCTTGCCTCCAAGCAAGCGCAGCGCGAGGACGAAGACGAGCCGGAGGTCGAACGCTTGTCGCGCGAACAGCTGCGGCAGCGCCTGCCCGCGCTGCGCACCCGGGGTGAGCCGCGAGTCGTTCAGGGCTCCCTCGGCTTCGGAATTCGCTTCTACTATTTGCCGCTGAGCGTCGAGGGCACGCTGGACCTCTACCCGCTCCCGTTGCTGCGCGTCGGCCTGGTGTACGCGGTCGGCCTCGGCATCAAATGGGACGGCACTCAAGCCACCGGCACGTTCGCCCAGTACGCCGAGGCCATGGCCGGCGTGAGGCTCTGGGGAAGGGCCTCCGAGGTCGACGCCGACCTGCAGCTGCGGCGCTCCATCGGCGGTTACGGCGAAGCGTTGCCGAGCGTGCTGCGCCCCCGGCGCGGCGACTTCGCCGAAGTTTTGCCGGTCTGGCTGCCGTCTTCTCATCAGCTGTTCGCAGAGGCAGGGGCGCTCACTGGTTACACGGGGCTGCTGGAGTGCGCGAGCGGCTGCGGAGGGGCACGGGCCGAGCGGGAGTATCGCTCCCTGGCGAGGCAGGTGCTCATCCCGTTCGCCGGGCTGCGCTACGTGTATTACTCCGAGGCGCTGAACGCGAAGCCCTCCGTCAACCGGGTGCGCTACGGCCAGCTCTACGCTCATGTGCTGCTGCACGCTTTCAACCAACCTTCGCCAGACGCGTATTTCTGGAACGGGGATCGGGTGCAGCGCTCGCCGGTAGGGTTCCGCGTGGGTGGCGAGATCCCCGCGTCGCCCTTCTGCCTCGTCGCATTGCTGGGCCAAGGTTGCGCCCAGGCCGGCGTGGGCGTTGGGTACACTCCGTACCCCGCGTTCGCCAGCGTCGACTTTCACCTTCGGTTTGCTATCCGCTGAACGCCGGGCAGGCCGCGGCCTGGCGCAGACGAGCCGAACCGGCGCTCGCCTCGCGCCGATCATCGACCAGATTCACCGGGCGACGCGACTCCGCGTTGCAGAAGGAGCTGCGGAGGTGGCAGCCCCCGAGACCGCGAGGGGGCTGGACCGAGCCCGGTCAGTCGCCGAGGTAGAGCTTGAGGCTAGCGGCGGCGGCGCGGCGATCGAAGGGCACGCCCGCGAGCTCGTCGCGCTTGCCGATGTCGTCGAAGAGCTTGTTCAGGAAGCCGTGGAACGCCATGCACTCGTCGATCGCGGCTTCTAGCCGCGCCGGGTCGACGAGATCCGTATCCTCCAAGCCGGAGAGCGCGGCCATGAACGCGTCGAAGCGCGGGTAGTCGCTGGAGCGGAGGAGGGGGTAACCCATGGCGCGAAAGTAGGAGAGGAACTCGCGCACGTACTGGAAGTCGTTCAGCGCCGCCCAGTTGTCTTCCGTCGGCGAATGCTGGGCTTTGCTGGAGAAGGCGCGCACGATCTGCGCGAACATCCACACGTCCCGGCGCAGGCGCTCGCTCGTCTCGCGGCGCGCGGCCTCGGCGTCGAAAACGCCGCCCTCTTCCAGGGTGACGCCCAGGGCTTTCCCCAAGAACAGCACGGCGTTTTGCAGCGCCGGTCGCAAAGTCTCGATGCTGGCGTTGACGCGCTGCTTGAAGTCGCGAGCGCTCTGCTCGACGTCCGGCGCGGGGATGTCGTGCTGAAAGGCGCGCCGCAGCTCGAGCCGAAGGCTGCCCGCAATGCCCTCCAGCGCGCTCTTGATCCCGATGAGCCGGTGACCGGACGCCCGCAAGCTCGCGGAGCGCTCACGGATTCGAGACGCGGGGACGCTCATCAAATCCCGCTCGAAGCTGTCCGAGAGCAGCTGCCCGGAGCGCTGCCTCAGGTAGTCGCTCAGGGCCCGCGCGTCCGAGCGGAGCACGCTCAGGATGAGGTAGGTGCTGCCCATTTGCTCACGCCGCTTGCCTTGATCCGCGAGGATGCGGCTCACGAGCGTGAGGTAGCGCAGCATACGAAACAGCGAGAGGAAGGTGAGCGCGACGAGGCGATGCGCTTCCGGCCCGGGAACGCTACGGATCAGGTCGAGGACCTGCGCGCTCTTGATGCGGTCGAACTCGGGGCGGAATTCGAGCGCGGACAGAGGATTGAAAAACTGGCTGCGATCGATCTCTCGATAAACTTGTGAGAGCGACGCGTGGAACAGGCGAAAGGGGATGCGAGGCGAGCGGAGCAGGCCCTCGATCACCTCCGCGCCCGCGGTGAGGCCGTGACGCAGGGTGATGAGGCTCTCTACCGGATTGGCCTGGCTGGACCCCTGCGTGAGGAGCCGGCTGCGCGCGTTGTCCTCCGGCAGCACCGTCTCCAAGTAGCGATGAAAGACGAAGGCGCGGTCCGCGCTGCCGAGCAGCTGACGGGCGAGCGAGGCCGCGCGCGTGAGGCCGTCGTGAAAAGCCGCGAGCGGTGCGCGAAAATCCAGCGCCACGATCGCGGTGCGGCGCGGGGGACCGGGGTGATTGCGCGGGTTCGAGAAGCACGCGGCCGCCTTGAGCAGTACCTCGAACTCGAACAGCGCCTCTTCCCGACCCTCCAGGGACAGCTCGGAGAGCCAGCTTTCTCGCTGCGAGCGCTGCTCGCGCTGGAGCGCGCGCGTCTCGCTGAGCAGGCTCTGATACGGGTCCTCCCCCGGCGCGATCGGAAAGAGGCTACGCCGCGGCGCGATCGAGCTCACTTTAATTCAAGTTGAAGGGGTAGTTGACGGTCGTATCCATGCCGCGGGAGGACGGGGGAAACTTGATCCCCTGAATCACCTTCACCGCGCAGTCCACGACCGCGGATGACTTCAGCGTCGAGCGCTCCTGGTTGAGCTCGGCCTTCTTCACCTTGCCCTCCGGATCCACGACGAAATGGATGACCATGTCGCCCTTGAGATCCGGCAGCTCCTTCTTCGCCTTCTCGAAGCAGTCCCGCACGGGCTTGCGGTTCTCTTTCACGACCTGCGCAATCACGTCCATCGTGCGCGTCTCCGCCTTGCCACCGGCTTCGGGAGCGGGAGCGGCTTTCGCTTCTCCTTCCCCGGCCCACGCCTCCTCCGCGGCGGCCGCAGCGGACTTTTCGTCGTTGCCGTCGCTGGCGGGTGCAGCCGCGTCGGCGGCGGGCGCGTCCGCCTCCGGCGCCGCTTCCGCCGCGGACTTTGCGGGGGCTGCCTCACCACCGCAGGCCGACGCCAGCACCCACACCGTAGCCAGAGCAAACGCGCGCTTCATGGCCCCTGAATAAACACCGCGCGTCCACGCCGCACAAGCCCTCAACCTGCTTTTAGAAACGGGTCCCATTCCTCATAGGGAGTCCGCGCTACGAGCAAGATTTGGGTGGCGGTGGACCAGCGCGGCCGATGAGGAGGCCGGAGCAGGGTCATGCCCGCTTCTTGCGGCGTGCGGCGCCCCTTCTTCAAATTGCAGAAGCGGCACGACACGACCAAGTTTTCCCAGGAGTCCGCGCCGCCACGCGAGCGCGGCATCACGTGGTCCACGTTCAGGTCGCGCTGGCTCGGCCGCTTCGCGCAGTACTGGCATTGAAACTGATCGCGCAGCATCAGGTTCTTGCGGGTCAAACGCACGATGGCGCGCGGCGTCCGCTCGTACCGCAGCAGGTGCAGCACGCGGGGCACGCGGATCTCCCGACCGATGATCGGTAGGCCGTCGTCGTCGGCGCGCACCGGCAAGGTGAGCCAATCAGAGAAATCGTGAGTGTCGCCCTCTTGGTCGACAGCGTGTGCGGCGCCTCCGTAGAGCAGGCACATGGCCCGCTTGGCGGTAGCTACCGTGACGGGCGCGAAGTGCCGATTCAGCAGCAAAACCGGCAGGCTCAGCACGTCGCGCTTGGCGGGTCCGGATTCAGCCTCAATGGCCGTGGCATCCACGAATGCTCAATCTAGCTCGGCGCGGGCGCCGTGGGGAAAATGCCGCGTAATTCTCGGTAAAACCGCGGTCTGCGTGGGCCCCCGTCACGACTTGAAACAATCTCTTCGCCTCGGCGCGCTTCCTGGGCCAGAGTCCCGGCCGATCCGATGTCCCGACTTGCTCTCTTGCTTTCGCTTTCTCTGTTGGGCTGCGCCGCGGCTGGGCCCGGCGAGTCCGAGTGGCCGCCGCTGGCGAAGAAATGGTTCGATCGCGCCGACGCGAGCTTCAAGGCTGGTGACATCGAGGACGCGGAGACGGCCATCGACTCCGCCCTGCACGCAGATCCGCAGCGCGCGGAGGTCCGAATCCTGGCCGCACGCATCGCCCTCGCCCAGCTGCAGTACGCCAAGGTGCAGAAGCTGCTCAAGGGCGTAGACGCGACGGAGGCGAGCTCCATTCGCGGGCGCGCCTACTGGTACTCCGGCGACATCGAGCAAGCCGCGGACGAGCTGGAGAAGCTCGTCGCCGATCCCGAGGTGCGGGACCCGTGGGCCAGCGACATCGCCAAGCTATCGCGGCGCGGCATCGGCCGAAAGCCGTTCTCCATGACGGGGGGCATGGTGGCCGTGACGGAAATGCCGCGCGTCGGCACCGCGGCGCTCATCGTGCCGCTGGAGATCTCCGGTGAGCCCGCGCTCGGCCTCATCGCGACGGGCACCGCCGAGGTGGTGCTGGACGCCACCAAGGGCTCGGAGCCGACGTGGGTGTCGATGCGCTTCGGCGACAAGATCGAGGTGCGGGACGTCCCCGCCCTGTCGAAGGATCTGTCGGGTATCTCGCGTCAGGTAAACGCGCCCATCCGCGCGCTGCTGGGCGTGAACCTGCTGCGGCACCTGCACCCGACGTTCGACTTCATGGGCGGACAATTCGTGGTCCGCAACTTCGAAGCCCCGCCTCCGCCCGAGGCGACGGCGGTGAAGCTCAGTTACGTGCGCGGCGGCGGCATGCTGCTGCGCGGCGCGGTCGGCTCCACGGCTTCGCAGACGCCGGCTTCGCTCCTCATCGACACCGCCATTCCTTTCCCCATCGCGCTGGACGACGGCGGCTGGGCCAAGGCGGGCGTGCCGCTCACGAGCCTGCGCGCGGTACCGAACCAGGCCTCGCTTCGGCAGGGCTTGCTCCCCCTGCTGCGCCTGGGCGCGTTCGACGTGCCGAGCGTGCCCGGCCTTGCCGGCAACGAGCCGGTCAAGGAGCGCGAGCAGAGCCTGGGTATCGAGCTAGACGGTTTGGTCGGCTCCGGCTTGTTCGCGAGCTTCCGCGTGACCCTCGTGGACGGCGGTCGGACGATGTGGCTGGAGGACATGCCGCGCGAGGCGCTCACCCAGCAGCCGCTCAACTGGGTGGACGAGCCGGTCGACGACGCCCTGTACGAGGAGCTGGACAAAGAAGACGCCGGCAAGCCGGGCAAGCCCGCAGCCGCGCCCAGCAAGCCCCCGGCCGGAGGCGGCAAGGCCGGCGCACCGCCGAAGGCTCCCAGCGGAGTGAAGCCGTGAGCGAAACCCAGCTGGCGATCTACGCGGGGAGCTTCGATCCGCCTACGTTCGGCCACCTGGATTTGGTCGAGCGCGCTTCCAAGCTTTTCCCGCAGGTCATCGTCGCGATTGGCATCAACCGCGTGCGCTCTCCGCTGTTCGGTATCGAGCAGCGGCTGGAGCTCATGCAGCAAATTTGCGTGCCGTACTCCAACGTCCGCGTGGAGAGCTTCGAGGGTCTGCTCGTGGACTACGGCAAGCGGGTGGGCGCTCGGGTCGTCGTGCGCGGTCTGCGCGCAGGGACCGATTTCGAGTACGAGCTGCAAATTGCGCACGCAAACGCGGACTTACGGCCCGAAATCGATACCGTTTTCCTGCCGACGCGCACCAATTACGGCTTCATCAGCGCCAGCCTGGTGCGCGAAATAGCGAGCCATGGCGGGGACGTGAGCCGCTACGCTCCCGACACCGTGTGCAGCGCGCTGCGCGCCAAATTCGGGAAGTAGCGACTCGCGCCGGGCGCGCGCCGTTTTCTGCTACCGTGCCCTCCGAGCCAACGTGGGCATGAGGGCCTGGCTTCTTTCCTTCGTCCAGACGCCAGCGTTCGAGGACGACGACGATCGCCGAGCGGCCCAGCTGCTGCGGCTAGTGCTCGGCGTGTGCATCGCCAGCATCGTTGGCTACGCCCTCGCGACCGTGGACCATTCGATCGCTTGGTCCAAACGCGCCCCGCTGTTCGGGGCCCTGCTCGTGACTCTCTTGTGCGAACGCGGGCTGCGTCGCGGCTACGTGCGCCCACAAGCCTGGACCATCGTGGTCGGCTTGACCGCGCTGTCGCTCGGCAGCCAGGTGACGAGCGGAGGCTTGCGGGCGCCGGCGACGCTCACGCTATTCGTGGCGGTCGTGCTCGCGGGGCAGCTGCTGGGCTACGGCGGCGCGCTGATCGTTGCCGGCATCGGCAGCGTCGGTACGCTCGTCGTGTTCGAGCTGTACCGAGCCGGCCACGTCGTCCGGCCCCTCCTCCACACGGAGGGGCAGTACGCGCGCGCGCTCGTGGTCCAGCTGCTCGGCACCGGCGGCTTGATGGCGATCACGGCCTGGAGCCTGTCCGCGACGATGCGCCGGCTGCGCCGCGAGCAAGCCGCCTTTCGTGACTTGGTGGAAGAAGCGCCGGACGCCATGGCGTCGCTCGACGCAGAAGGACGGCTGATCCAGGTCAATCGCGCCCACGAAAAGCTCGTGGGGCAGCGCCGCGAGGAGCTGCTGGGCGCGCCCTTCGACCATAACCCGTCCGCGCTGGACGACCAGACCATGGCCGCGGCGCGCGAGCGGTACGCGGAGCTGAAGTCCGGCAAGCACATCCCGCTGTTCCGCTTCGAGCTCGCGCGGCCGGATGGCACGAAGGTGCACGCGGAGACCAACGCGCGGGCGGTGAAGCGCGCAGACGGTACGGACGGCGTAGACCTGGTGATCCGCGACGTGAGCGAGCAGGTGCTGGCGGAGCGGCGTCAGCAAGACCTGGAAGAACAGCTGCGCGCGGCGCGGAAGCTGGAGGCCATCGGGCAGCTCGCCGGCGGGGTGGCGCACGATTTCAACAACTTGCTCACGGTCGTGCTCGGCAACATCCAGCTCATGCGTTTGTCGGAGCTGAGCGAGGAGCAGGACGAGAGCCTCGGGAGCATCGAAGCGGCCGCGGATCGCGCCGCGACGATCACGCGGCAACTGCTGGCGATCGGGCGACGCCAGCCGTCGCGCCCGCTAGCGCTCTCACTGAACGACAGCGTGAGGCAAATCTCGGGTTTGCTGCGGCGCCTGGTCCCCGAGCACGTGATCGTCACCACCGCGCTGGACGCCGCGCTGCCCAACATCGTGGCGGACCCGGCCCAGGTCGATCAAGTGCTGCTCAACCTCGTCGCCAACGCGCGCGATGCCATGCCGGACGGCGGCGAGCTGCGCATCGAAACCTCGACCACGACTCTGAGCCACGACGAGCAGCTGCCCCCGCTCGAGCGCGGCGTTTACGTCACCCTGCGGGTGAAAGACAGCGGGCACGGCATGAGCTCCGAGACTCAGCAGCGCGTGTTCGAGCCGTTCTTCACGACCAAGAGCCTGACCGCGGGTACGGGCCTGGGCCTCGCTACCGTGTACGGCATCGTGAAGCAGCACGGCGGGCACATCGTGGTGGAGAGCGCGCCCGGCGCCGGGTCGAGCTTTTCCGTGTATTTACCGGCCACCGGCGAGGCTACCTCCGGCCTCGAGCCGGTGGCCCCGCCGGCGCCGCGTCGCTGCGTCCGGCTGCTCTTGGTCGACGACGACGTCGGAGTGCGGAGCGTCGTCGCGACGGTGCTTCAGCGCGCCGGCCATCAGGTCACGGTCGCGCCGAATGCGCACGAGGCTTTGGCCGCATTCGAGCGGATGACTCAGCCGCTCGAGCTGCTGGTCACGGACGTGGTCATGCCCGGAATGAGCGGCGTGGAGCTCTCGCGGGAGCTGCGGCAGCGCGCGCCGGCGCTGAAGGTGCTGCTCTTTTCCGGCTACCCCGGGCGCGACGTTCTGGCGCTCGGGGAGCAGGGAGCGGCGTACCTGGCAAAGCCGGTGACGCCCAAGCAGCTGCTGGAGCGCATCGATCAACTGCTCGGGTCGACGTAGTCCACGGCTACCCCGCGTGGGGTGCGAAAGCGCGTCACGCCCTCCGCTTCGTCACGCGAGAGCACGTAGTCCGGGCCGTGCGGCACTTTGCCGAAGCCGCCCGGTGTGTCCACGATCAGCTTCGGCAGCGCGATGCCGCTGAGCCGCCCCTGCAGCTGCTCCATGATCTCCACCCCGCGCGCGAGCGGCGTGCGCAAGTGGGAGGTGCCGCGAACGGGGTCCATCTGCAGCAAGTAGTAGGGGCGGGCCCGCTCGCGCACGAGGCCGCGAAACAGCTCCGCGAGCGTCGCGGCGTCGTCGTTCACCCCGCGCAAGAGCACGCACTGGTTCATGACCGGGAAGCCCGCGTCCGCCAGGCGACGGAGCGCGGCCCGCGACGCCGGTGACAACTCTTTGGGATGATTGAAATGAGTCATCACCCACAGCGGGTGGTGCGGCTTGAGCGCGCTCAACAGCTCGTCCGTGATGCGGCTCGGCAGTACCACCGGCACCCGCGTGGCGAGCCGTATCGTCTCGATGCTGGGGATGCGGCGCAGCTCCTCGATCAGCGCGACGAGGCGCGGCGTGGCCATCGCGAGTGGATCCCCACCGCTGATGATGAGATCGCGCACCTCCGGGTGGGCGCGCAGGTAGGCAAACGCGGGCTCGAGCTTTTCGAGCGAGCGGGGGCCGCCACCGTTGCCGACGAGGCGGCTCCGCGTGCAGAACCGGCAATAGACGGCGCACCGGTCGGTGGCGAGGAGCAGCGCGCGATCCGGGTAGCGCTGGATCAGCTCCGGCGCGACCTCGTGGGCTTCCTCGCCGAGCGGATCGCGAAGATCCCCGCGCCCTTCTGCCGCCTCCTCGGCGCGGGGCACGATTTGACGGCGGATGGGGCAGGCCGGGTCGTGCCGGTCCGAGAGACTGGCGTAGTAGGGAGTGACGGAGATCGGAAAGCCCTCCGCCTCGGCGCGGAGCGCGCCTTCGCGCTCGGAGTCCGTGAGGTCGAAGTGGCGCTCTAGATCCGCGACCGAGCGCAGCGCGCCTCGGAGCTCCGCCTGCCAGCTCGGCTCTGGAGGAGGGGTCACGCTCTGGACCAGCGGTAGCGAGCTCACTTGCCAGCCTTGGCAGACGGCGCGGGCAGCGGCAACTTGGCGAGCTGGGCTTCGTCGATCGTGACCGGGTACTTCTTCTTCAGCTCCTGCTCGAGCTCGGCTTCGCGGGCGCGCAGCCGCTCCTGCGTGAGCGCCACCCGGATCGACCGCTCTGCGTCTTGGAAGGTGCGATCGCGGGCGTCGGTCTTGCCCGTCATGCGTACGAGGTGAAATAAGCCGCCGGCTGCTACCGGGCGCGGCAGCACACCGCCCAGCTTGTCCACCTCGAACACCGCGGCGCGGAGCGCGTCCGGCACGTTCGGGTTGTCGCCCCGGGGGTGACCCGGCGGCCCCACGATGCCGAGGTCCCCCGCCAGCTCCGGCGGTAAGCTGGCGCTCGGCTTGTTGCGAGAGTCGCGCGACTTTTCCGCGACCAGCTTGCCCCACTCGGCGGGTGAGGCGTTTTGAGCCTTTTCCAGCACGGCCTTGGCTTCCGCCTCGCTGGGCAGAGCGATGTGGGCGACGCGGCGACGCTCGGGCTCGCGGAAGTCGTCCCGGTGCTCGTCGTAATATCGACGCGCGTCCGCCTCCGAAATGTCAGCCGGCGGCGGCGTGCTGGCGCGAACCTGCGCGAGCAGCTCGTCGCGCAGCATTTGCCTGACGCGCTCTTGGGTTTCGGGCTGCTGGTCCAGCCCGCGTCGGCGCGCCTCATCCGCCAAAAGCTGCAGATCTATCAGCTCGTCCAAGAGCTGCTTGCGACGATCTGCCGACTGGTACCGAAGGCGCTCGAACGGGTCCATTCGCTCGAGCGTCGCCGCGTACTCGCCCAGCGTGATCTCGTGGTCGCCCACTTTCGCCAGCACCTTGGCCGCAAGCTCCGGCGAAATGCCGGCCGGAGCCGCGCTCGCACTCGTGCCCGCGCTCGCGGTCGTGCCGGCAGCCGGCTTCTTCTCGCAACCGGCGCCGAGCATCATCGCGGTGCAAGCGAGGACCGTGGCCGAAAGGCGCATGGGGCGCATGGGGGCGGGGATTACTACGCCAGGCCTTCACGCGCCATAAGGCCAGTCAGAAGGCCGGGCAGAAGCCATTGCGTCATCGCTCGACCGAGGCTACGTGTCCCTCTCGTGGAAAGCCAATCTTCGCCCGAGTCCCTCCGTTACAAGCGAGTCATTCTCAAGCTGTCGGGGGAGGCGCTGAGCGGAAAAGAAGGCGGCTCCGGCATCGACACCACGACGCTCAAGGAAACCGCGATGGAGCTGGCGGAGGTGCACGCCACCGGCGTCCAGCTCGGGCTCGTGGTGGGCGGCGGTAACATCTTCCGCGGCTTGCGCGGCGCGAGCGAAGGCATGGACCGCGCGCAGAGCGACTACATGGGCATGCTGGCGACGGTCATCAACTCACTGGCGCTCCAGGACGCGCTGGAGCGCTCGGGGGTTCCGACCCGCGTCATGACCGCGATCGAGATCAAGCAGCTGGCGGAGCCGTACATCCGTCGCCGCGCGATCCGCCACCTGGATCGCGGCCACGCGGTCATCTTCGCCGCCGGTACCGGCAACCCCTACTTCTCGACGGACACCGCGGCCGCGCTTCGCGCCATGGAGATGCGAGCGGATGTGCTCCTCAAGGCCACGAAGGTGGACGGCATCTACGATCGCGATCCGAGGCGCCACCCGGACGCGAAGATGCTGGAGCGCGTGAGCTACGACCGCTTCCTCGGCGATCACCTCGGGGTCATGGACTCCACCGCGGTCGCGCTTTGCCGAGAGCACAGCCTGAACATTCGCGTGTTCAAGATGGCTCGCGGCAACATCCGCCGCGTGTGCCTGGGCGAGCCCGGCGGCACGACCGTCTCGGCTTGATTTTTCGCTTCCGCGGCGTGGCTACTCTGCCGGCGCGCCGCCCTCGGGCGCGAAGGGGTCCGGCGAAAGCTCCCCCCAGCCATCCCCCGCGCAGCTGACCTCCCGCTGGCCGCCGAAGTAGGCGCAAGTTTCAGCGCCAAAGCAGCGGCCCCCCACTGGCGGCGGCTCCGTCGGGCACTCCGGGGCTGGGGGCTCGCAAGCGCCTTGTTGCGGCCAGAGCGCCCAAGCGCTTTCCAAACAGGCCGCGTTCACGCCGTCCAGCTCGCAGCTTTCGCTCTCGTAGCCGCAAGCCTTGGCCGCGGCGCAGCTCTCGCCAAGGCTCAGGCGCCCCCGGCTCCCGCGTCGCCTGGAGCTGCCCCACCTTCGCCGCCGCCGCCGACAGGAGCATCGCAACCCGAACGCCATTTGTCGTCGGTCAGGCACGTCGACACGACGCGGCAAGCGGGCGCGTCGTAGTAACAGTGAAAGTTGGGGTCCGCGTGGTAGGCAGCGCAGCTCGTGCCGTTGGGCGGCGGCTGAACTGGACACGCGCCGGGAGGATACGAAGGCGCGCCCGCGGCTCCGCCCGTGGTTGGACCGCCTCCCGTAGCTCCGAAGCCGGCGCCGCCGCCGATCGCGAAGCCGCCTGCACCAGCGACTCCGAATGACCCAGCCGTCCCCACCCCGCCGGTGGTGGGCGCCCCGCCGGTGGAGGTCGCCGCGCCAGCGCCGCCGGCGCCGGGCGGAGGAGGATTCGTGCCGAAGCCCGAGGTCCCCACGTAGCCGCCTACGCCAACGGGGCGGCCGCCGCTTCCTCCCTCCGCAGGGTCGTCGCTATCTTCGTCGCCGCCGCGATGAGAGCTCCCGCAGGCGAGCGCGGTCGCCAAGACGAGAAAAGACGACGCCAGCTTGCGTGCCCGTGATGCGCGTCCAGCCATGGGAGCGAGGCGAGCATAACCGGTCGTGACCGTTGCAGTCATGCCTGCCGTGACCGCAACCAGCGTGCCAAGCCGCTTTCCCGGCTTCCTCGGTCGTGGGGTGCGTCCGATGCAGCCCTGGCACAATTTGGCTCAGAACGAGGGACGGCGGCGCCATGCCCGCACTTTGCGGAGGCCCAAGGTCCACCGCGCTCTACCGATGGGCTCGAGATTGCCGCCGAGCTCGACATTTCCTCCCGCGCCCACGCGCAGCTCGCCCAGTGCCCGAGCTCGTCGTCCGCGACGCCGGAGGCTTCCTGAATGTAGCCGCCACGGGAAGGTTTCTCATGCGGTTGCGCACGACCTTTCGTCGCCGCGAGCGGTGTTCGGGAGCACCCGACGCCGCTGCGCTGCGAGCCGCGTGAAGCACCGCGCCGTGCTCAGCAGTTAGCTCGCGTTGCGCGAACGTCGGACAAGCGACGTCCACGCTTCATTCCCCAAGCTGGACGCGAAATCGCGCTCCGGGAATATCCGCGCGCGCCAGGCTGCCACGGCCACAAACCAGGCTAAGCTCCCCGCGTCATGCTGTGGCAGTCCCTCCCCGAGTTCGGCACTGGTGTCCTCTACGCCATATTGGTGGCAGCCGCGTACACGTTCGCGGTCTCGCTCGCCGCCGGGCGGGGTCGCCCCCGGCTGCTCAGCGCGGCGCGGCTGGGTGCCTACGGCACCTGCGCGCTCGTGGTGTTCGGCGTGCTGCTCCTCTCCTACGCGTTCGTCACCCACGACTTTCGCATCCGCTACGTGTCGCACTACAGCGACCGGTCGATGAGCACGACCTACCTGCTCACCTCGCTCTGGGGCGGGCAAGACGGCTCGCTCTTGTGGTGGTCTCTGCTGCTGGCCGTTTACACCGGCTCGGCGGTGACCTGGCTGCGGGGCCGCTACCGCGAGCTTCAGCCGTTCATCATCGCCACGTTGATGGTGATCATCGGTTTCTTCGCGATCCTCATGCTGTTCAGCGCCAACCCGTTCGAGCAGAACATCGCCGGCGCGCGGCCGGACGGCGAGGGTCTGAATCCGCTGCTGCAAAACTACTGGATGATCATCCACCCGCCGGCGCTCTACACCGGCTTCGTCGGTTGCTCGGTGCCGTTCGCGTTCTGCGTGGCGGCCCTGGCCACGGGCCGTTTGGACAACGAGTGGATCGTAGCCACCCGGAAGTGGATGCTGTTCGCGTTCCTGTTCCTATCGATCGGCAACGTGCTCGGCATGCGCTGGGCCTACGAGGAGCTGGGCTGGGGCGGTTATTGGGCGTGGGATCCGGTAGAAAACGCCGCCTGTTTGCCGTGGTTTACCGCCGCCGCTTACGTGCACTCCACGATGATCCAAGAGCGCCGCAACATGCTCAAGGTGTGGAACGTGTTCTTGATTTGCCTCACGTTCTTCCTGACCATCTTCGGCACCTTTTTGACGCGCTCGGGCATCATCGCCAGCGTGCACAGCTTCGCCCAGAGCGAGATCGGCACCTACTTTCTCTACTTCATGGGGGTGATTGCCGGCGCGTCCGCGGGGCTCATCGTCTGGCGCTTGCCGCTCCTCCGCGCCAAAGCCGAGATCGAAGCAGTCGCCAGCCGTGAGGCGATGTTCGTGATCAACAACTGGGCCCTGCTGGGGGCGATGAGCTTCATCCTCATCGCGACCATGTTCCCCAAGCTCTCCGAGCTGTGGAACGAGAGCGTCACCGTCGGCCCGCCCTTCTTCAATCGCTGGCTCGCCCCCATCGGCCTCATCATTTTCGCGCTGATGGGCCTGGCGCCGCTGTTCGGCTGGCGCAAGACGAGCGAGGGCGCGCTCAAGCAAGCCTTCAAGTGGCCGCTGGTCGCGTTCGTGACCGCCGGCGTGCTGCACTTCGCGCTCGGCAGCCGCTTCGGTTACCCGGCCATCGTCCCACGCGACCCCTTCTATCCCGGAGTGGTCGGCGTCATCTTGCAGCAGGTCGGCTCGCTCGCGCCGGTGTTCACGATCGCGCTCTCGGCGTTCAACGTGGCGGTGATCGCGCAGGAGTTCCAGCGCGGGGTCGCGGCTCGGCGGCGCTCGGCGGACAAGCGCGGCGAGTCGGAGGGCATCGTGGCCGCGCTGTTGAACCTGGTCGCGAAAAACCGACGCCGCTACGGCGGCTACATCGTGCACCTCGGCATCGTGGGCATGTTCATCGGCTTCGTCGGCGCGGCGTGGAACCTGGAGCGCGAGGTAACGCTCGTACCCGGCCAGTCGCACGAAATCGGCAACTTCAAGCTGGAGTACCTGGGCACGCGCATGTGTCCCGGTAACCCCAAATGCAGCGCGGAGGAGCAGGCGGACCTGAACAAGCGCATGCTCTTCGCCGACTTCAACGTGTTCGAAAGCGGTAAGAGCCTGGGTCAAATCCACCCGGCCAAGTTCTTCTACGCCAAGAACCCGGACGGCCCGACGACAGAGGTGAGCCTGCTGCAGAGCATGCGGCAGGATCTGTATACGGTCATCGGCACCGTGGATCCGCAGAGTAAGCGCGGCACCTTCCGCTTCCACGTCAACCCGCTCGTCATGTGGATCTGGTGCGGCGGTATCGTGCTCATCCTCGGCGCCGGCATCTCACTCTGGCCGGACGTCTCGTTTGGCGAGCTGGGGGCGTGGTCGTACGTGCGGGCCAGCGCCGGAGTCGCGGCCGGGACCGCGTTTTCGTTCTGGCTCGCGATGTCTCCCAGCTACGCGTACGCCAGCGTGAAGCCAGCGCCAGCGCCCGCGGCCGCCGTTGCTCGCGCGGACCGACCCCTCTCGGAGAAGCTGCCGCCCCTCGGCGCGACGCTGCTCGGGTTGGGGGTGGGCGCGGTATTCGCTGCTCGGCGTCGACGCCCCGATGGTGTTAGAGACAGCGGGCCGCGTGTCTGAAGAAGCCAAAGTAGAGCCGCTCGACCCCCAACCCTCAGAAGCCTCGGAGGCGACGGAGCCGGCGCCGCCCCCGCCGGCCGAAGCCGAGCGCAAGGATCCACTGGGCCCGGAGCTGGTTTCCTTCCTGCGCAAGGCAGTGCCCGCGGTGTGGCTCCTGGGCGCGGTCGTCGCGGGCACGCTGTCCGGAGCGCCGCTCTTCTTCCTCGTGATGGCGGCGGGCGTGCTCGCGCTCATCGTGGTGCTGCTCTGGTCGAGCGTGCAAAGCTTGACCGGCGGCGCCACCCTCGGCTTCGAGGAGGCGCTCGGCATGGGCGCGCCTTCCCGCGCCGAGGAGGAAAAGCGCGCGGTGCTGCGCGCCTTGAAGGATCTCGAATACGAGCGCGGCGTCGGCAAGATCTCGCCGGAGGACTACGCGGAGCTGTCCGCCAGGTACCGCGCAGAAGCGAAGCGGCTCATGCAAACGTTGGACGTCACGCTTGGTCCGGCTCGCGCGGCGGTGGAAAAGGACATCGCGTCCCGCCTCGCGCGCGCCGGCATCACCCAGGTCCAGAGCGCGCCCGCGGTGGACCCCGAGCCTGCTCGAGAGCGCGAAGAGGAGGCACCATGAAGCGCCTTCGCATCGCCCTGCTCGCGGTCGCGCTCGCAGCCCCGAGCAGCACCTTCGCGCAGCAGCTGCCCAACGGTCACCCTACGCCGACCTCCCAACAGGCGGAGGAGGAGGACGCGATCATGCCCAGCGGCTCCGTTCCTCCCGGCAGCATCCAAGTGCGGCTGCTGAACGAGAACGGCGACCCCTTGCCGAACACGGAAGTGCGCCTGGGCGTGCAGTTCCAGAAGATCTCGGAAGGCGAGAAAAAGACGCAAAAAGTCGCCAAAACGGACGCTCGCGGCGAGGTGCTGTTCAGCGGGCTCACCACCGGCGGCGACTTCAGCTACCGAGTGAGCGCCGTAAGCGGACCTGCCGAGTACGCCTCGGATCCGATCCAGCTCAAGCCGGACACGGGCATGGTCGCCTTGCTGCACGTGTACCCCTTCACGCGGCGCGTGGAGGAGGCCGCCGTCGGCGCGATCGTCTTCGTGTACGTGGAGACGCGCGACGACGTCTTCCAGTTCGAGGTGCTCACGCGCTACGGCAACCGGGCCCCGAAGAGCTGGGTGCCAGACGACGCGAAGATGCGCCTGCCGGAGGGCTTCAAGGCGTTCAAAGCCGGCGAGTCGATGAGCGACGTGCGCTTCGAGGAAGAGCCCGGTCGCGGGGCGACCTTGCGCGGCACATTTTCACCCGGCCAGCACCAGGCGTCGTTCCGCTTCCAAGTGCCGCGTCACGGGGAGTCCAGCGCTGCCTTCAGCTTCGGGCTCCCGCCCCACGTGGGTGAGGCTCGCTTCATCGCGGAGGCCGCGCCTTCGATGGAGGTGGACGTGGACGGCTTCGAGAAGCCGCAGGTGGACGTGAGCCAAACCGGCCAGCGCGTCATCGTCACCCGGCGCGTCGCCGTGCGCGGCGAGACGAAGGGCCTCGGCAGCTTCACCGCGCAGCTCTCCGGCATCCCCACGCCCGGTATGGGTCGGTGGGTGGCCGCCGCTATCGCCGCCTTGCTGGCTGGGCTGGGCGTGGCTGCGTTTCGCGGCAAGCTCGGCGCCGAGAGCCAGGCGGAGCTCCAAGAGCGCGACGCAGAGCGCGCCAGGCGGGTCCTGCTGGACGAGGTCGTGGACCTCACCCGTGCCCGTCGCGCGGATCGCGTCGGCCCGGGAACGTACGAAAGCGCGCGCCGCGCGCTCGTCGAGGCGCTCGCCCGCATCACGCTCCAGAACCCGACCACGCCCCGCAAAGGCCGTCGAAGCAAGAGCGACAAACGGGCCAAAAGAGGCACCTCCGCTTAGCGACTCGGCCGGGTGGCCCAGTCCCTCCACAGGCTGAGGATAACCTCCTGAAAAGTCAGGGGATCCACCTGGGGGCGAAGTGGGATAACCGATGCCGGCCCCGGAGTCTGGCAAGTTAGTGGAGGTCGTGCCCCGGGCTCAATCCACAGGCGTGGAGACGAATACCCTAACCAATTGGGGTAGTTAGGGAGAAATCCCCAGTTTCCACAGGGCCTAATACTACTTCTAATCTATTTAAATTTAAGAAGATCAGAGAGAAGAAGAGCCACCCGAGCCTGTGGCAAACCGGGTTTTCGACACGGCCCGAAGGCGTGCTTCAAACGCTGGCGCTTCGGCGCCCGCCCGGTTACACGTCGGCCACCCATGCACGTTGTCGTGAGCAAAAAGGACCTGCTGCGCGTCCTCGGTCGCTGCCAGGGTGTGGCGGACAAGAAAAGCACCATGCCGGTGCTCGGCAACGTGCTGCTCGAGGTCGCATCACCGAACGAGCTACGTCTGGCGGCGACGGATCTGTTCGTGTCCGTGAGCGGCAAGATCGCGGCGAAGGTCGAGAGCGGCGGCTCCATTGCGCTCGGCGCACGCGAGCTGTTCGAGCGCGTTCGCATGATGCCGGAGGGCCAGATCGCGCTGCAGGTCAACGGCACGCAAGCCGTCATCCGCGCTGTCGGCTCTGCGCGTCGCTTCACGCTGCACGGCGTGCCGGGCGAAGAGTTTCCGTCGCTGCCCGCGCCGGACGCGAAGGCGCAGGTCGCGACGTTGGACGTCGTGACGCTCGCTTCGCTCATCGCGGCGACGCACTTCTCGATTTCGACCGACGAGACTCGCCTGCACCTGAACAGCGCGCTGTTCGAGTGGGACAACGATCGCGTGCGCATGGTGACGACCGACGGTCACCGCTTGAGCAAGCTCGAGGTCTCGGTCAAGGGCAAGCACGAGAGCGCGACCATGCTCATCCCGCTCAAGGGCGTGCAGGAGCTGCGCCGCTTGTGCGAAGAAGCGCTGACCGAGGGCAAAGACGGCGCGGACGCTTCGGAGATCAAAATGGTCCAGAGCGGGCCCAACGCGTTCTTCGAGCTGGCAGGCTTTTCGTTCAGCGTGAAGCTGGTCGACGCGCAGTTCCCGCCCTACCAGCAGGTCATTCCGGAGCACAGCGAGCGCAACGTGCGCGCCCAGCGCGCGGCTCTGTCCGAGGCGCTGCGCGCGGTGTCGGTGGCGGCGAGCGACCGCACCGGCGGCGTCAAGCTGACCCTCGGTGGCGGCAAGATCCGCTTCGAGAGCGAGAGCCCGGACAGCGGCGAAGGCTTCGACGAAGTGCCGGCGGACTACGATGGTCCCGAGGTCACGGTCGGCTTCAACGCGCGTTACTTTTTGGACGTGCTCGGCGCCATCACGGACGAAGAGGTCAGTCTCGGAATCTCCGGTGAGCTGGACCCCGCCGTGATCAAGCCGGCCGCGGACAGCGCGAACAAGAGTTACCAAGCCGTGATCATGCCGATGCGGATTTGATGTCGGACCCCGCTCGGGTCCAAACTCTCCGCTTCGAGCGAGTCAAGCTCGCGAGCTTCCGCAACATCCAGTCCGCGCAGCTCGCCCCCAGCCCCCGCCTGAACTTGATCTGGGGCGACAACGGTCAGGGCAAGACCAGCATCCTGGAGGCGCTGTACGCAGTCGCCACGACACGCAGCTTTCGCACCGACAAGCTCGCGCAGGCGGTCCGCAGCGGCGAGCTGCAAGCGCGAGTGAGCGCGACCGTGAGCGAAGGCGAATTCATCCGAGAGCTCGGCTTGAAGCAGGGTCTGCGCGCTCGCGAGGTGTCGCTGGACGGTAAGCGACCCAAGACCCTCGTGAGCTACGCGGTGCGCACGCCCGTCGTCGTCTTTCACCCGCGCGACCTGGAGCTCGTCACCGGCGCCGCCTCCGAGCGCCGCCGCCTCTTGGACCGCCTGATCCTCTACGCGGACCCGCAGGGCGCGGAGGCCGCGCGGCGCTACGGCGAAGCGGTCAAGGAGCGCCAGCGCCTGCTCGACACTCGTGGGGTGGGGGCGGCGGAGCTGGGGGACTTCGAGCGAGTCGCGGCCGAGCACGGGGCCCGCTTCGCCCGGGCGCGCTTCGAGGCCAGCGAACGGCTGCTGCCGGAGCTGCTCGCGGCCTTCGGGAGCGTCACCCCGGCGGGGCTCGAGCTCTCCGCGCGGTACCTCCCCGGAGGCAGCCAGAACCCCGAAGAGTTCCAGGGCCAGCTGCGCGCGAGGCGCCCGGAGGACTGCCGGCGCGGCCGAGCCAGCTTCGGACCCCAAAAAGACGAGCTCGGGCTGGACGTCGACGGCAGGCCGGCGCGCAGCGACGCTTCCCAGGGGCAGCAGCGCTTGCTCTCCTTGTCGCTGAAGCTCGCAGAGCTGCGCTGCATCGAGGGCACGCGCCGCGCTCACCCGGTGCTCTTGCTCGACGACGTCTCCAGCGAGCTGGACGCGCACCGCACCGAGTCCGTGCTCGCGCTACTGCAGGCCTCCCTAGGTCAGATATTCGTGACCACGACGCGCCCCGAGCTCTTCGCCGGGAGCGTGTTCGCGGCCTCGGACCGAGCCGACTTCCGCGTGGAAAATGGCGTCGTGCAAAGGCTCTGAAAAAGACCTCGAGAGCGCGACCACTTTTAGCGCGTTTCCAGCGACTTTCCTGCGGTTTGACGCTTGCTTCGTCGGCCCGATCAAAGTAACTTTTCGGGGCCCTTTTGACTACTTCAGAACAGCCTCCGGCCCCCGATACGTACGACGCGAAAAGCATCACCGTGCTGGAGGGTCTAGAAGCCGTCCGTAAGCGCCCCGGCATGTACATCGGGGACGTGCACGACGGCTCGGCGCTCCACCACCTGGTATGGGAAGCAGTCGACAACGCGGTGGACGAGCACCTCGCCGGTCACTGCAAGATCGTCCGCATCACGGTCCATTTCGACGGCTCCATCACGGTGGAGGACGACGGCCGAGGCATCCCGGTCGGCATCATGGCGGACCGCGGGGTGAGCGCAGCCGAGGTCGTCATGACCGTGCTGCACGCCGGCGGTAAGTTCGATCACTCGAGCTACAAGGTGAGCGCGGGCTTGCACGGCGTCGGCGTCAGCGCCGTCAACGCGGTGAGCGAGACGCTCCGGCTGGAGATCAAGCGCGAGGGCAGGCTCTGGTTCCAGGAGTACCACCGCGGCGCGCCGGTCGCGCCGATGACCGCGATCGGTGAGACGGACGGCACCGGCACCAAGATCTCCTTCAAGCCGGACCACGAGATCTTCTCGAGCCTGGAGTACAGCTTCGACATCCTCGCCAACCGTCTGCGCGAGCTGGCGTTCTTGAACTCCGGCCTCGTCGTCCACCTCAAAGACGAGCGCGGCGAAGGCCGCAGCGAGAGCTACGAGTACAAGGGCGGCATCAAAGAGTTCGTCTCGCTCCTCAGCCAGTCCAAAGAGCCGGTGCACGACGACGTGGTCGCTTTCAACGGCGAGTTCCCGTCTACGGAGGGGAAGGCGGCCGTCGCGCTGGACGTCGCGATTCAGTGGACCAATGCCTACGCCGAGCAGATCCTCTGTTACACGAACAACGTCCACAACAAGGACGGCGGGACTCACCTTACCGGCCTACGCACCGCGCTGACGAAGACCCTCAACAGCTACGGCGCGTCGCAGAACCTGTTCAAGGACGCGAAGAACGGCCTCTCGGGTGACGACACGCGCGAAGGCGTCATCTGCGTCATCCACGTCAAGCACCCGGACGCGAGCTTCGACTCGCAGACCAAGAGCAAGCTCGTCTCGAGCGACGTGAAGGGCATCGTGGAGAACGCGGTCGGGGAGCACCTCGGTCGCTACTTCGAAGAGCACCCGCAAACGGCGCGCAAGATTTTGGAGAAGGCCGTGCTCGCGGCCAAAGCTCGCGAGGCCGCGCGCAAGGCGCGTGAGGTCGTGCGCAAAGGCGTGCTGGACTACACGACGCTGTCCGGCAAGCTCGCTGATTGTCAGAGCAAGGACCCGGCGATCAGCGAGATTTACATCGTGGAGGGTGAGAGCGCCGGCGGTAGCGCGAAGATGGGGAGAGACCGCCACTTTCAAGCCATCCTCCCCCTCAAGGGCAAGATCCTGAACGTGGAGCGCGCGCGCTTGGACCGCATGCTCGCCTCGCAAGAGGTGGCCACGCTCATCTCCGCGCTCGGCTGCGGCATCGGCGACAACGGCGGCTTCGACCTGACGAAGCTGCGTTACCACCGGGTCATCCTCATGACCGATGCGGACGTGGATGGCAGCCACATCCGCACGCTCCTGCTCACGTTCTTCTACCGGCAGATGCGCGAGCTGATCGACAACGGCTACCTGTACATCGCCCAGCCGCCGCTGTTCGGCATCAAGAAGGGCAAGAAGGTCCTGTACGTGAAGGACCAGCCCGCGCTGGACCGCTTCCTCACCGAGTCCGGTATCGAGGACTTGTCGGTGCAGGCGACCAAGGGCCCGGCCCTCAGCGGCATGCCCCTGTTCAATCTGGCGACTCGCCTCAAGTCCTTCCGCGCGGTCCTGACGAAGATCGACCGCCGCTGCGACGGGCGGGTCGTCGCCGCGCTGCTACGGGGCGGCGCTCTCGCGCTGGCGGACTTCCGCGACGAAGCGAAGGTCAACAGCGCGGCCCAACGGCTGCAGCAGGAGCTCGAGCGCCGCTACCCGGACCTCGTGCCGCTCAGCGTCGTCGTAACCTGGGAAAAAGCCCACGGCGCCGGTCGCATCGACGTGAAATTTCGCCCCGGGGCGTCCGGCCGCGCCGCCTCCCTGGATTGGGAGCTGGCGGAGTCGGCCGAGTACCAAGAGCTCCTCTCTATCGACGAAGACATCCGCTCGATTGGCCCCGCGCCCTACGTGGCGAAGGTCGGAAATGGCGAGCCCATCAGCATCTCCGGGCCAGAAGAGCTGGAGGCGCTCATCGCGGAGCGCGGCAAGAAGGGCCTGCACATCACCCGCTACAAGGGTCTGGGCGAAATGAACGCCGACCAGCTGTGGGAGACCACGATGAACCCGGACGCTCGCTCACTCCTCAAGGTGAAGGTGAGCGACCCGGTGCGCGCCGACGAGCTCTTCAGCGTGCTCATGGGCGATCAGGTCGAGCCGCGCCGTCAGTTCATCGAGGAAAACGCGCTGAACGTGCGCAATTTGGATATCTAGACAAGCACTGCCAGCTCATTCGGGGCGCTCTCATCAGTAAGTCAGTGGGCTGAAAGCGTCTCGAGTTGAAACTCCACCCCAAGGCGTGGGGCGTGAAAGGACTGCGGGTGCATGCGCTCTCATCCTCGGCGTGGCATTGCAGAAGTGAAAATGGACAGCCTTCAGGGTTGCAATGCATAGGCTGAGCGGACTATCCTTCTGAGTCGTACGAGGGCTCGAGTCAGCGCCGCTTTCTGAGCTTTGGCGAGGGGCCTCGCTACGATTCAAACCAATTTGTTTTACCTACCTCAGCGTCAGAGAGGAGGAGCTGTGGGCGGGTGCTCGGCAGGCATTTGCCTGCTGCACTGACGGTCCACGGCGACGGGATTTGATGACCGCAAACGCAAAAGGGTCCACGAAGAAGGTTGGTCGGCTCATTCGCTCGGCTCGTATGGAGCGCGGGCTCACCCAGAAAGACCTGGCGCGAAAGTTAGGCGTCCGCTCGGGCAGCTACGTCGGCATGCTCGAGTCAGGTCTGTGCAAGGGAGTGGGCGTCGGCAGGCTCGAAGAAATTGCGAGCTTTCTCGACGTGCACGGGGTCGACCGTTATCGCTGGCTGGCAGCTGCCGGTCATCTACCGCCGGGGTTGCTCGGCGCTCTCATGAAGAGCCCCGATCAGTGGGATGACGTGTTGGGCTTGCTCGCGCCCGGCCATGCGCGCGGGGCACGTCCGCGCAAACGCGGGCGCGCCTGACGTGCTGAGCTCCTTTCTAGCGGTCACTCGTGACGCGCTGGAGGGCGGGGAGCAGCCAGCGTCGTTAGATCGAAAACGGGCGCACGAGCGCCAAACAGCGGGACCCTTTGTCCCCGCAGAGACGGCCCGGACAGCGCCCTGTCACGGGCCGTCGTTGCGACTTTCGTTCAGAGCTCGCGCGGGCTCGCCTGTAAACTGCCCGCTCGAAGCGGTTCGTGTATCTTCGAGGTCCCATGAAGTCATTTTCCTTTGCAAAGCTCCTCACCCTCGGGTGTTTCGCTCTCCTGCTCCCCGTCGCCTGCGGCGACGACGATGAAGACGGCAGCCCTGGCCCGAGCGGTGGATCCGCCGGCAGCGGTGGCGAGGCCCCCGGTGTGGGTGGCGAGGCGGGCGGCGGAGCGGGCGGAGCGGGCGGAGCGCCTGCCCCCGCGAGCATCCCCGGCACGAGCACCAAGTCGGAGACCATCGAGTGCGGTGCTGACGATTGTTCGTCGACGAGCACGCTCCTGCCGACGCTCTTCATCAAGCCTTGCTGCACGGTGGGCTCGGCCGCGTGCGGCGTGGACAGCGGCTTCCTCACCCTGCTCGGTACGGATCTGGACGGCGCGTGTCTGCCCAAGGATCAGCCGGGTGAGCTGGACTCCGGCTGCCCCGACAGCCCCGAGACGGCCGTGCCCTTCAACGGCCAGATGATCGGCGTCGAAGGCTTCAAGGGCTGCTGTCGCCCGAACAACACGTGCGGCTTCCTCGTGAACGACATCTCGACCGATCTGGGTGACTTCACCTCACCGGGCCTCGGCTGCGTGGACTCCAGTGCTTTCGGCGTGCCGGGCGGCGAGTGCGGCGAGGGCGCGGGCGGCGCCGGTGGTGGCGGTGCTGGTGGCGCCGGCGGAGCGGCAGGCGGAGCGGCGGAAGGTGGCAATCCCACCGCGCTTGGCGGTGCCGGCGCCGGCGGCGCCCCGTAACCTAGGCATCCGGTTCGGCCTCTGGAAGGCCCGGTCTCGCCGCTCGTCGGTGGGTCTGGGCCTTCGTCGTTTCGAGGGCCGGAAGGCGCCCGGTGCGCCCCTTGCATCGAAGGAGAGCGGCCTTAGCTTGCGTCCGCTGCCGCACGTGAGCGCGGCGCACGAACGGAGCTTTCCCGATGCGGATGGATCGCCTCACCAACAAGAGCCAAGAGAGCCTGCGCGCCGCCGTGGACGCCGCCACGAGGCGCGGCAACCCCGAAATCATTCCCGAGCACCTGCTGGTCGCCGTCCTGGAGCAAGAGGGCGGCGTGGGCGCCGCGCTGGCGCAGCGCGCGGGTGCGGACCCCAAAGCCTTGGCCAAGGCGCTGGGCGAGCGGGTGGAGAAGTTGCCGCGCGTCTCCGGCGGCCAGGAGCCCGGCTTCGGGCGGCGAACAGTGCCGTTTTTGAACGCGGCGGAAGACGAAGCGAAGAAGCTCAAGGACGACTTCGTGTCCGTGGAGCACTTTCTGCTCGCGGGGCGCAGTGACAAAGACGTCCAGGCCGTCTTCGATCGACACGGCCTCGCCTACGACAAGATGCTGCACGCGCTCGCCGAGATTCGCGGCAGCCAGCGCGTGACGGACCAAGATCCGGAAGGGAAATTCCAGGCGCTGGAGAAGTACACGCGGGACCTCACCGCGCTCGCGCGTCGCGGCAAGATCGACCCCGTCATCGGGCGGGACGAGGAGATTCGCCGTGTGATGCAGGTGCTCTCTCGGCGGACGAAGAACAATCCGGTGCTCATCGGCGAGCCCGGCGTGGGCAAGACCGCCATCGCGGAGGGCATCGCGCGCCGCATCGCCAATGGGGACGTGCCGGAGTCCTTGAAGGAAAAGCGAATTCTATCGCTGGACCTCTCCGCCATGGTCGCGGGCGCCAAGTTCCGCGGCGAGTTCGAGGACCGGCTGAAGGCGGTCCTCAAAGAGGTGGAGGCCTCGGCCGGAGGCGTGATCCTGTTCATCGACGAGCTGCACACGCTCGTGGGCGCTGGCGCGGCCGAAGGCGCGATGGACGCCGCCAACATGCTCAAGCCGGCGCTGGCGCGCGGCGAGCTCCGGGCCATCGGCGCCACCACGCTGGACGAGTACCGAAAGCACATCGAAAAGGACGCCGCGCTCGAGCGGCGCTTCCAGCCGGTGGTCGTGGACCAGCCGAGCGTCGGCGATACGATCGCGATCTTGCGCGGCCTGAAGGAGCGCTACGAGGTCCACCACGGTATTCACATCAAGGACTCCGCCCTCGTGGCGGCAGCGGTGCTGAGCAATCGCTACATTACCGAGCGCTTCTTGCCGGACAAGGCGATCGACTTGGTGGACGAAGCGGCGAGCAAGATCAAAATGGAGATCGACAGCTTGCCGCTGCCCATCGACCAAGTGGAGCGCAAGCTGCTCCAGCTTCAGATCGAGCAGCAAGCGCTCTCCAAGGAGCGCGACAAGGCCAGCACCAAGCGGCTCGAGGAGCTCTCCAAGGAAGTGGGCGAGCTGTCCAGTGAGCGTGACCGCATGCGCTCGCAGTGGCTGCGAGAAAAGGACTTCATCGAGAAGCTGCGCGACGAACAGCGCGAAATCGAGGAGCTTCGCACCGCGGAAGAGCAAGCGCGTCGCTCGGGTGATTTGGGCCGGGCGGCGGAGATTCAGTATGGCCGCATCCCGGAGCTCGAGCGCCGGCTGGAGCAACACCGGGCAGAGCTGAACCAGCTCCAAGAGAAGGGGTCGTACCTCAAAGAGGAGGTCGGCGACGAAGAGATCGCCGCCATCGTCTCGAAGTGGACCGGCGTGCCCGTCTCCAAGATGTTGGAAGGCGAGATGCAAAAGCTGATCGCGATGGAGTCCAACCTGGAGCGCCGCGTCGTCGGCCAGAGCGCGGCGCTCACCGCCGTCGCGAACGCGGTGCGCCGCTCGCGCGCCGGGTTGGGCGATGAGAAGCGCCCCATCGGCTCGTTCCTCTTTCTAGGGCCGACTGGCGTCGGCAAGACGGAGACCGCGCGCGCCTTGGCCGAGTTCCTGTTCGACGAAGAGAAGGCCATGATTCGCATCGACATGAGCGAATACATGGAAAAACATGCGGTTTCGCGGCTGATCGGCGCTCCTCCCGGCTACGTTGGGTACGACGAGGGCGGGCAGCTGACCGAGCCGGTGCGCCGGCGCCCGTACAGCGTTATCTTGTTCGACGAGATCGAGAAGGCTCACCCGGACGTCTTCAACGTGCTCCTGCAGGTGCTGGACGACGGGAGGTTGACGGACGGTCAAGGCCGTACGGTGGACTTCAAGAATACGGTCGTCATCCTGACGAGCAACGTTGGCAGCGCGGAGCTCTCTGCGCTGGAAGAGCGGCGTGACTTGGACGCGCTTGCGCGCGAAGAGCTGACGCGTACGACCGCGCTCGACGCGCTACGGCGCGTCTTTCGGCCTGAGTTCATCAACCGTTTGGACGAAATCGTCGTCTACCACCGCTTGGCGCGGGAGCAGATTCGCCGGATCGTGGACATTCAGCTGGAGCGGCTCCGCTCGCGGCTCGCCGCGCGGGAGCTCTCCTTGGCGATCAGCGAAGAAGCCAAGGATCACCTCGGCGAGCTCGGCTGGGATCCGCAGTTTGGCGCTCGCCCCCTGGGCCGAGCCATTCGCAAGCACCTGGAAGACGAGCTGGCCAAGCGCGTGCTGAGCGGCGAGCTCGCCCCCGCCGACACCATCTTCGTGGATCACTCACCCGCCGGATTGACCTTCAAACGGGTGCCTCCGGGGGACTCGGTCCCCGAGACGATCGCAAAAGCGCGCCTCTCTGCGCTCAACTGAGGTAACCTCTCGGGGTGGCGGGTCGCTCTAGGCTGCCCGCCACTTCGTGAGCATGGCGGATTTACCCGCGTCATCAGAGCGCTCCCCGGACTTCGCTCCGGACTGGTTGCACCGTGCCCTCTCCGCCGCTCGCCTCGGCACGTGGCAGTGGGACGTGGCGAGCGGTCGGGTGACCTGGTCCCCCGAGGTGCTCTCGATCTTCGGCATCACCGAGTTCGAGGGTACCTACGAGGCGTGGGCGCGGGTGGTGCATCCGGCGGACCTGGACTTCATCAAAGTCGCGCTGGAACGCGCGCTCTCGGATCGAGAGCGCTCCGATTTCCAGGTAGAGCATCGCGCGCTGTCGCCCTCCGGCAAAGTCGTGTGGGTGGAGGCGCGGGCGGCCGTGCAGCGGCGGGAGGACGGCACCGTCGAGCGTCTTTTAGGCATCGTGCAGGACGTGACGTCGCGCAAGGAGCTGGAGCACCAGCTCGCCCAGTCACAGCGGCTGGAGACGGTCGGCCGCCTCGCTGGCGGTGTGGCGCACGACTTCAACAACTTGCTCACCGCCATCTTCGGCGCCATCAGCCTGGCCAAGTCGCAGTCGCCCCCGGCCGCGCAAGCGGACCTGCAGACCGCGCTGGACGCGGCGGAGCGAGCGACCGCGCTCACCCAGCGGCTGCTCGTGTTCTCTCGCCAGCGCGCGAGCGACGTGCGGCTCCTGGATCTCAACGACGTCGTGGAGAACTCGCAGAAGATGTTGTCGCGGGTGCTCCGCGAAGACATTCGGCTGCGCGTCGCGCTCGCGCCGCAGAAGCTCGCGGTGCGCGCCGATTTGGCGCAGCTAGAGCAGGTCTTGGTGAACCTCGTCATCAATGCGGCGGAGGCCATGCCCGGCGGCGGGGTCGTGGAGGTGTCCACTCGCTCGGAGGCGGTAGCCCCAGGGCACGAAAGGCTCGCCGCGGGCCGGTACTTCGTGCTGAGCGTGCGCGACACCGGAGTCGGGATGGCGGCTGAGCAGCGTCAACACCTGTTCGAGCCGTTCTTCACGACCAAGCCCCACGGCGTCGGGCTCGGGCTGGCCACGTCGCTCGGCATCGTGGAGCGGCTGGGCGGAACCTGCTCCATCGAGAGCGAGCTCGGCGCAGGCACGACCATCAACGTGCTGCTACCGGAGGCCAAGCCGGAGCGAAAGCTCACGCCGGCGCCCAGCCCCGCGGCCCAGCCCGCAGGAAAGATCCTGATCATCGAGGACGACCGCGCGGTGCGCGAGACCACGGTGCGCCTGCTCGTGCGCGCCGGTTTCAAGGTCGCGGCGGCGGAAGACGAAGCGGGGGCTCTGGTGGCGCTGGCAGGACCGGATCGCATCGACCTGGTGGTGACGGACGTGATCATGCCCGAGCTGAGCGGCCCGGATCTGATCCGCCGCCTGCGTGAACGCCGACCCGACCTGACCGCGCTCTACGTTTCTGGCTACGCAGGGGAGGCGCTGCTCGAGCACGGTCTGTCCCAGGAAGACGCGTTCCTGCAGAAGCCGTACATGCCGAACGTCTTGATTGGGCGGATTCGCGAGCTGCTCGCGCGCCGTTAGCCGCGCACGAGCCGGCGCACCGCATCCAGACCCGAGAACACGGCCCGGCGCCGAACGACCGAACGATCGCCGGAAAAGACGCGGTCCTGGCTGCTCGCACCGGCGCTGCTCGCTACCGCCCAGTGCACGAGGCCGACCGGCTTCTGCGCGGTGCCGCCCTCCGGACCTGCGATGCCGGTGAACGCTAGCCCGTAGTCGGCGCCGAGGCGCTCGCGGACGCCCTCCGCCATGGCGCGCGCGACCTCCGCGCTCACCGCGCCGTGCGCGGCGATGAGCTCCGCCGGTACGCCGAGTAGCGCGGTCTTCGCCGAGTTGGCGTACGCGACCGCGCCGCCCAAGAAGTAGCGGCTCGAGCCTGGCGTCCGGGTCATCAGCTCCGCGGCGAGGCCGCCGGTGCACGATTCAGCGATGGCCAGCGTTTTTCCGTGCTCCGCGAGCAGCGCGCCAAGGTGCTCCGGGAGGCTGCCGAAGCCTTCGCCGTACACGGCGTCGCCCAACCGAAGCCGCGCGTCGTCCGCCGCGCGGCGCGCCAGGGCCTTTGCCGCATCCAGCGTGGACGCCCGCGCCAGCAGCTTGACCTCGATCTCCGGCATGGAGGCGCGATAGCCGACATAGACGCCGTACTCTGCCTCCAGCCCCGCCATGCGCTCGTTGCACTCCGACTCCGGCATACCGAAGCAGCGCAGCACGATTTGGTGACTCGCCTCGGTCACGAGGGAGGCGAGCTCGGGCGCGACGTGGGCCTCGAACATCGCCTTCATTTCCGAGGGCACGCCGGGCATGAAATAGCTGGAAGCGCCGCCGAGCTTCACTCTGAAACCGGGCGCAGTGCCGTTCGGGTTCGGCAAAATGCGCGCGCCTACCGGGAAATCCGCCTGCTTTGCGTTGGCCGCCGCCATCTCCGGGCGGCCGAAGCGGCGAAGGCGCTCCTTGATGTGCTCGAACGAGGGCTCGTCGCGGAACAGGGCCACGCCGGCGACGCGGGCGGCGCACTCGGTCGTGATGTCGTCCGTGGTGGGGCCGAGGCCGCCGGTGCAGAGGATCGCTTGGTGCTCGCTCGCGAGCCGACGGAGGCACGCTTCGATGCGCGCGCGATCGTCGTCGACGCAGTCCACGGCCGTGACCTCGAGGCCGATGCGCGTCAGGGACTCGGCCAGCCACGTGGCGTTGGAGTTGAGGAGCTCGCCGCGCGTGAGCTCGGTTCCGATGCACAACACCGCCGCTGTCATGCTCAACGTGGATACGCGCAACGGAAGCCGATGTAGAGCGCTTTTTCGCGATCCGGCAGCGCCGCCCAAGACTTCAGCTCCGCGGCCGAGCTGGACCGGTAAGAGCCGCCGCGGGCCGCGTAACTGCCGCTCGGCTCACGCGTCCATTCCGCGACATTACCGGCCAAGTCCAGCACGCCTTCCGGGGACGCGCCGTCGGGTCGCGAGCCGCTCAGCTCCGGCCCGCCCGCGGCCCCGCACGGCCCATGCACGAGCCCGAACGCCGCGCGCCGGCAGACGAGCCCGCTGTTGCCCCACGCGTAGCGCCGCGCGGCCGCACCGGCCGAGGCGAACACGAACTCGCTCGCGGAGGGGAGGCGGCCGCCCTGACGTCGGCAGAAGGCCTCCGCTTCGGAGGGCGCGACATCGGTCATGGGCTGGCCCGGCTCGCCGCCGGCTACTCCGAAGCGCTGCCGCGTCACCTCGGACACGTCCAGACGGAACGGCGCCACCAGGCTCCGGGGGAAGCGCTCCCCGCCGCTGGCTCCGTCCCAATCCGCGGCTCCGATGAACAGCTCGCCCCCCTCGATGGGGGCCGCGCCGACCCGCGCCACGCAGTGCCCCGCATCGGTCAGCACCTGCGCGCTGGAGCAGTCGCGCGCCCGGCCCTGGCAAGCGCCTTCCACCAGCGCTTGCCCGGCGCCGCAGCAGCGCGCCCCCGATAGCTCCATGCCTCGCGGACAGCGCTCCGGAGCGTGCCGCTGCCGAAGGGCCACGTGCGTCACGAGGGCGGCGCCCAAGACCAGCGCGGCCAGCGCCATGGCGACGCGCGGCTGCGGCATCTCAGCTCGGTACCGGGGCCGGCTCTTCGCCGCGCAAGAGCGCGGCCAGGCCCGCTTCGTCCACGACGATGGCGCCGAACTTGCGGGCGCCGTCCAGCTTGGCCTTGCCGACCTTTTCACCGGCGACCAGGTACGTGGTGCCCTTCTTCACCTTGTCGTGGACCTCACCGCCGGCGTCGCGGATCTCCTGGTGGACGTCCTCGCGCTTTTTGGAGAGCACCCCCGTGACGCAGAAGGTCTTGCCGAGCAGCGGCCCTTCCGTCTTCGCCGAGAGCACGGGTTGCTCGCGCGAGACGTCACGGGCCGCGAGCTTCTCCAGGAGCTCGCGCGAGGTGGGGTCGCCCAGGAACTTCACGACGCTCTCGACCATCTTCGGGCCGAAGCCGGAGATGCCGGAGACATGGGCGGTGGCGGACTCTTCGTCCCAGGCGAGCAGGGTCCGCAAATCACGCGCGACCTCCGCCAGCTGCCGCGCCGCTACCTGGCCGATGTGATCGATCCCCAAGCCGGTCAGCAGGCGATCCAGCGTGCGCTCACGCGACGCTTGAATGGACTTCACCACGTTCTCGGCGCTCTTTTTGCCCATCCGCTCGAGCTTGACCAGCTCGTCTACGGTGAGGTCGTAGAGATCCGCGACGTCTTTCACTTGGCCGCTGCCGATCAGCTGCGAGATCAAGCTCTCGCCCAGGTTGTCCACGTCCATCGCGAAGCGACGCGAGTAGTGGAGCAGGGCCGCCTTCATCCGATCCGGGCAGCGCGCGTTCGGGCAAAACACTGCGACTTGCCCCTCCTCCTTCTCGACCGGCGTGCCGCAGCACGGGCACACCTTCGGCATCTCGAACGGAGGCTCGTCGGACGTGCGAGCGTCCGCGTCCACCGACACGACTTGGGGGATGATTTCCCCCGCTTTTTCGATGACGACGCGATCTCCGCGCCGAATCCCCAGCGCTTGCACGATATCCGCGTTGTGCAGTGACGCACGGCTGACGGTCGTGCCTGCGAGCTGCACTGGCTCCAAATTAGCGACCGGCGTGAGCGTCCCGGTGCGGCCGACTTGGACCGTGATGCTGACGACGGTGGTGGTCGCGCGCTCCGCCCCGAACTTGTAGGCGATGGCCCAGCGCGGGAACTTCGCGGTCGCGCCGAGGATGGCTTGGTGCGAAAACGAGTCCACCTTCACGACCGCGCCGTCCGTCTCGTACGGGTAGTCCTTGCGGGCGGAGTCGATGGCGGAGATGGCCGCCCACACCTCCTCGAACGAGTGGCAAACCTGGTGTTTGCGGTGAGTCGGTAAGCCCAGCTTGGCCAGCGCGTCTAGCGCGCCCGAATGGGTGTCGGACAGCTCCGGACCCTCTACGACCTGCCAGGCGACGACCCGGAGTGGGCGCTCGGCGACCACGCGCGGGTCCAGCATGCGCAGGCTGCCCGCGGCGGCGTTGCGGGCGTTTGCGAACGGGGCCTCGCCGGCTGCGACCCGCGCTTCGTTGATGCGCGCGAGATCTTTGCGGTAAATGACGACCTCTCCCCGGAGCGTGAGGTTGCCGCGGTACCCGATGGTGAGCGGCAACGAGCGAACGGTGCGGAGGTTCTGGGTGATCTCCTCGCCGCGCTGGCCGTCGCCGCGGGTGGAGCCCTGCACCAGCTTACCGTCGCGGTACAGCACCTCGATGCTGCCGCCGTCCAGCTTTGGCTCGACACAGAACGACGGCACTCCCGCCGCCGGCAAGCCTTGCCGAACCCGGCGAATGAACTCGGTGAGGTCCGCTTCGCCGTAGGTGTTGTCGAGCGACATCATGGCCGCCACGTGCGGTACCGTCTTCAGCTCCCCGCGGGGCGAGCCGCCCACGCGCTGGGTCGGGGAATCTGCGGTTGCCAGCTCCGGGTGAGCGAGCTCTAGCTCGCGCAGTGACGCGTAGAGCGCGTCGTATTCGCGGTCGCTGATCTGAGGGTCGTCCAGCACGTAGTAACGGTGATCGTGCGCACGAATCTCCTCGGCCAATTTACGGTGTCGCTCGAACTCGGCCTGCGGCATCGCGGCGAAGAATAGCCGATGCGCCCGGCATCGGCGCCGCGAGCGAGAGGAAGTTGTCTCGAGGGCGAGTCAGGTTATTGTCCGCGCCTCTCCATGCCCGAGCCTCACCTGGCCCCCCCTTCCGAACGCGCGCCCGCGTCGACCTCGCAGCCGCCTTCATCCGTGCTGTCGTCGACTCCCCCGGCCGCCGAGCAGGGGCACGGGCTGCTCTGGCGGGTGGGGGGAGTCATTCGCACGGTCAGGCCCCACCAGTGGGTCAAGAACGTCTTCGTGCTCGCGCCGGTGGTGTTCGCGAAGGAGATCTTCGACGCCAAGCTACTGGAGAACGCGGCCTCGGCGTTCTTCGTGTTCTGCCTGCTCGCCGGCGCTGTCTACGCGATGAACGACCTCGCGGACATCGAGTCGGATCGCAAGCACCCGGTCAAAAAATTCCGGCCCATCCCTTCCGGCCGCGTCCCGCCGCACGTGGCGCGCGCGCTGGCGGCGGTGCTGGTCGCCGGCTCGCTGACGTGGGCCTACTTCATTCATCCCGCGTTTGCTCTCGTCTCGGGCGTGTACTTCGCGCAAAACGTCGCCTACAGCTTCAAGCTCAAGCACGTTGCGTACTTGGACGTGGGCTTCATCGCCGCTGGCTTCGTGCTGCGGGTCATGGGCGGCGGTTACGCCACGCAGACGCCCGTCTCCAATTACTTGCTGGCCTGTACGGCGCTGCTCGCGCTGTTCCTGGGGTTCGGCAAGCGCCGTCACGAGCTGTCCGCGGCCGCCGGTAAGGCTTCGCTGCAGCGCGCCGCGCTCGAGCAGTACAGCAAGCGCGGTCTGGACCTGGCGCTCGCCATCACCGGCCTCGCGACCGTCGTAACTTACCTGGTTTACACGCTGGATCCGCGGACCCAGGCCGTGTTCGGCACCAACCGTTTGTGGTGGAGCTCGGCGTTCGTCATGCTCGGTGTGGGGCGGTTCTTGCAGCTGGTGAAGAGTCGGCCCAAGTCCGAGAGCCCGACCCAAGAGATGCTGCGCGACGGCCCCTTCGTGGCCATCGTGCTGCTCTGGGTGGTGCTGGTGATGTTCGTGGTCTACCGGCTCAAGCCCGGCTGAGGGCGTCCACGCGTCAAGGCTCGCGGCTCGTCACCGCCCGCGCGCTCCGGTGCGTGGCGAGGAGCAGCCCGCTCGAGAGCGGCGCGTCGTCCGCGGCGTCCCACAACAAAATGTCTCCGAACAGGTCCCGCGTCGTGACGGTGGCGACCGGCCGAGCGCGCGGTGCCAGCTCCAGCACGAGCTTCTGCCCGCGCTCGCGCTCGCCGCTCGCCAGCACCCACACCGGCCAGGTGGGGCGACGCTGACGAAACAACGCCTCTACCACCTCATCGAACGAAAGAGCTTCGACGCGGCTCACTTCGTAAGTTCGAATGTCCGTCTCGCGGTCCCAGTCGATGAGCTGGAACAAGCAGGCGTGCGGCCAGTCCGCATGAGCCACGAAGCCCTCCATGGGGCCGTCGTAGTAGCGGGTGGCGATCACCTTGCTGAAAGGCGATTTCAGGTGCCGAAGGCTCGGCGGATTTTCTGATTGCTGGCCCATGGTAGCGAGCACGCGCGAGCGGCTCCGACCGCGGCGGGACGAAGCAACAGCGATGAATTCAATCTGCGCTAGGCAGGGCGGTCGAGCAAGGCTCGCTGCCGCGAATCTCGAACGATCGCGCGAAAGGCGCCGCTTTGTTGACGGGACGCGTGACGCAGCGCAGAAAAGGCCTGCCCCGAGCTGGGGCTCGAGACCCCTATCGTGAGCGCTGCTTCTCAAGAAGAGACCGAGCAATACCTTCGCGAAGGGAGCGGACCCCTCGCCGACCTCGCCCTCACACTACCCATCTTCGTCGTCTACCACCTGGGCGTCGTGTGGATGGATGTACAGAACGCGGCCGACGTCGTCACCCGAGAGCTGAAGGGGCTGGCGAGCTCCAGCCTGATCACTTACTCGGGCCTGACCGTCGCGATCGGCGCCATCTTTACCGGGATTTTGCTGGTGCTAGGGCGCGGGCACACCCTTCGCTGGCAGCGCTTCGCGCTCGTGGCGCTCGAGGGCGTGCTCTACGCCGTCGCGATGCGGCTCGTAGCAAGTTACCTCGTGGGGAAGGTGCACCTGGACGCAGGGCTGCAGACGGAAGCCGGGCCCAGCTTCTTCACCGCCATCGTGCTCTCGCTCGGCGCGGGGTTGTATGAAGAGATCGCTTTTCGGGTCGGGCTTTACGGCGTCGGGCGGCGACTGGTCCTCGCGATGATGCCGGAGGCGCTACCGAGCCAGAAGCTGCTCGCTTCCCTCGGCTGGGCCGCTGCGTGTGCGGCGGTGTTCAGCGGGTGGCACTACTTCGGCCAATTCGGCGAGCCATTCGAGCTCCGCTCGTTCTTGTTCCGCTGGGTTTGCGGCCTCGTCTTCACGACGATCTACGTCTTCCGCGGCTTCGCGCCGGTAGTATGGACGCACGCGCTGTACGACATCTGGGTCCTCGCGTTCTGAGCACCACCGCTTGCGAGGGCGAGCCAGGTGTGGCGACGGGTGTGGGCGCGTGGGTGCGGCCTGGCGACGGCACGTGAGCTTCTGCCGGGTGGGCTGCGGCGGTGGCAGCCCCTGCTTCAACGGCGGCGCGCGAGGACGAAGTGCTCCACGTTTCCTTGCGGGCCCGGCACGCGGCAGCGGGCGTCGCCCAGCACGTCGAACCCGCTCGCGACCACGCTCTGCAGGGCCTGCGCGACTGCTTCGGCGCGGGTGGCTTCGTCGCTCACCACGCCTCGGCTGCGCGTCGCTTCTTCGCGACCGACCTCGAACTGGGGCTTGATCAGCGCGAGCAGGCGCGAGCCGGGCGGCGAGAAGGCGGCGATGGCCGGGAGCAGCTTGTCCAGGCTGATGAAGGAGGCGTCGACGACGGTGAGCGCGATCGGCTCCGGGAAGCTCTCCGCGGTGAGGTGCCGCGCGTTGGTGCGATCCATGATGACCACGCGCGGATCCTGGCGGAGCTTTTCGGCGAGCTGGCCGTGGCCCACGTCCACCGCGTACACCCGCGCGGCGCCGTGCTGCAGGAGGCAATCCGTGAAGCCGCCGGTGGACGCGCCCACGTCCACCGCGATCACGCTCGCGACGTCGACCTTCAGGTCCGCGAGCGCGCCTTCCAACTTCTTTCCGCCTCGCGAGCAGTAGCGCTCGAGCTCCGTGACCCGCAGCACCGCGTCCTCCGGCACTTGGTCGCCCGCCTTTTCGATGCGCCGCGTGTCCAAATACACTTGCCCGGCGAGGATGCGTGCCTGAGCCCTGGTCCGGCTCTCCACGAGCCCAAGCTCTACAAGTCGAATGTCTGCGCGAGTTTTCTTCACGGCCACAGGGTCGGCCTAACGCAGCGCGTTGGCGCGAACTTGCATTGATTGTGGGAGACGGAGGAAGCTGCCGCCCGCGTAATTGGGAATCGGCTCGGGCGACAGGTTTATCAGCTTGCTCGCTCCGTTGCCCTGAAGACCCCCCTCTTGGAGGATCTAATGAATAAGCTCAGGATCGTTGGTTGTCTTGCCGGCCTCGCTGGCGTGCTCTCTACTGGCAGCGCATTCGCTCAGACCGCGGACGCTGCGCCCGCTGCTGCGACCCCCGCGCCGCCGCCCCAGCCTGCCCCCGCCGCTACCGCGGACGCCTCCGCCAGCACGAGCGGCTCGGCGCAGGTCGGCATGGCGCTGCCCGGCGCGGCCCCTCAAGCCGCCGCCGTAGCCGGTAACTCCGACCACGACGCGGTGGTGGGCCGCCTCGCCGTCGGTTACCTCGGTCGCACCATGGCCGCGGACGGCGTACCCGCCGCCCCCGTGATCGGTATTCGCTACTGGCTGAGTGACATGCTCGGTATCGACGCCGGTATCGGGTTCGGCATCGGCAGCGGCTCCAACAAGGCCGCCGGAGTGTCGACCGACATCCCGAGCACGCACGCCTTCATCTTGCACGGCGGTGTTCCACTTTCGCTGGCCTCTGCCGGCCACTTCAGCTTTCAGGTCGTGCCGGAGCTCAACCTGGGCTTCGCGGGCACGTCTGGACCCGGCGACGCTTCCACCAGCGCATTCCACCTGGACGTGGGTGCCCGCGCCGGCGCTGAAATCCACTTCGGCTTCATCGACGTGCCGCAGCTATCCCTGCAAGGCGGCGTCGGGTTGCGCATGAACATCGACTCCACTGGCGCGGATCCGGGCGACAACGGCAGCAGCCGCTTCAGCCTCGGCACGAACGTCGGCGACAACCCGTGGAATATCTTCACGAGCAACGTCGCGGCGCTCTACTACTTCTGAGCACACGCACCTCAGCGCCGGGGCTCCGTGCAGCTCCGGCGCGGCTGCGGCGCGCTTGCTTTGCGCCGCGGTTTCCTTGATCTTTGGATGCGTCGCGCACGGGCGTGCGCCTTGAACGAGGAGGCTCTGCGTGGCCTATCGACATCTTTTTTCGACATCATTCGTGGCTTTGGGGCTCGCCCTGGCAGCGTGCGGCGGCGACGGCGCTTCTGCGGGCGCAAGTAACGGCAACTCGGCCGACTCGGCGCCGGCTAGCGGTGACCAGCCGCCCCGGAGCACTGACCAGCCGCCGGTCAGCGGTGATCGCCCGCCTGGTAGCACCGAAAAGCCACCGGCAGACGCGGACGACCCCGCGGGGCCTGGCGGCGGCCGGCTCGGTCCGCTGTGCCAGGAGTTCTGCGCCGCCATCGACCACGTGGTGAGTGAGTGCGGCATGAACGATGGCGACGTCGCCATGGACAGCCTGTGTTCGGGTGAGATTGCTTGCGACCAAATCCCGGCGACGCCCTGCGACGCCCAGATCGCGGACCTGCTCGGCTGCTTCATTCGAGAGCTCGGCGGGCTTTGCCAAGCCGGGAGTCCGGGCGAAAACGGGCAGCCGCCGTCGGCGGACGAGCTCTGCCAGCCGGAGACGCGAGCAGCTCAAAGCTGCTCGGAGGCGAACGGTATCGACGACGGCGGCAACGAAGGCCCCGGCGAGATGAATCCGCCGCCGAGCTGTACGCCCATGGGCAGCTGCGCCTGCGATGACGAGTGTGACCGGTGCACGTGCCAAGCCGGGGCAGACGCGACGAAGATCCAAGCCTGCTTCATGCAAGGCGCGGCCTGCGGTCTGTGACGACGGCGGCCGGCTGGGCTTGAGCCTGGCCGCCAGCTACTGAAGAGCGCCGTGAGCGGAGAAAGAGCCGCTCACGGCGTTTTTGCGTGGCGGCCTGGCGCGTGCAGTGCGCGCCAGGGTGGGGCTCGATTCGTTACTCATGGCCGCGCTGTCGCTGGTGGCGGGCGGCATTTGGGCGCTGTCGCCCTGGCCGGCGGGGCTTGGCTTCCTCACGGCGCTGCTGCTCGGCTTCCGCACGTTGGGGCCCCGCCGCGTGGCGCTGTGCGGGCTCCTGTTCGTCGTCGGCGCGCTGCGCGGCGCCCACGCGCTCTCGAGCTACGACGCCGAGCGCTTCGCGCTGCGCGACGCTATCGGCGACCCCCGGCGCTGCGCCTTCACCGCGGAGGTGGACTCTTCGCCCATCGAGCAGCGCGGCAGCATCGGCTTTTTAGCCGAGGTGCGCGAGGCGGACTGCGAAGGCGCGTCGCTGCCGCCCTTCCGGGCCCGCGTGTACGGCGGTCCGCAGGGCCTCGCGCGGGGAGACGTGGTGAGCGGCGTCGCGGACTTCGCTCCCACGCAGCTGTTTCGCAATTTCGGCGCTGCGGATCCGCGGCCATCCGGCGTGCGGTCGGGCGCGGTGGCGAGCGGCGGCGCGCTTTCCATGAGCGTGGAGAGCCGCGGGCTCGGCCCTCTTTCCTGGGTAGACCGGGCGCGCAACCGCGTGCGCTCCCGCATCGTGGCGACGTTTCCACCCCTCGCGGTGCCCATGGCCAAGGCGCTCGTGCTCGGCGAGAGCGATCTGGATCCGGACGACGACGCCGCGTTTCGCGCCAGCGGGCTCTCGCACCTGCTAGCCGTGAGCGGCACGCACCTCGTGTTCGCGGTGGTCTCGCTCGTGAATGCGCTCTCGTTCGTGCTGGTGCGCTGGGAGGCGTTCGCGGCGACGGTGCGCGTTGCGCGGGTGGCTTCGGCGCTGGGGGTCGTGCTTTCGCTCGCCTACGCGGACTTCGCTGGCGGTAGTGGCTCCGCTTTTCGCGCCGCTTACATGCTCTCGGTGGGCTTCGTGGTCACCGCGTGCGGTCGAAGGCCGAGCGCAGTGCGCTGCTTGGCCGCGTCCATGTTGCTCGGTGCCGCTCTGGACCCGCTCGTCGCGTGTGACGTCTCGTTCTTGCTCTCGGTCGCGGCGACGGCCGGCTTGATTGGCATCAACCCGGTACTTTCCGGCTTCGTTCAGGGGCTGAGGCCTCGGCCGCTCGCTTGGCTCGTGCAAAGCCTCGCCACCACGACCTCTGCGATGTTGCCGTGTGTGCCGCTGCTGTCTCTGCTGTCGTCGGAGGTCGGCCTCGCGGGCATGGTCGCCAACGTGTTCGCGGGCCCGATTGGCGAGGCTTGCGCGCTGCCGCTGTGCCTGGCCCACGCCGTGGTGAGCTTCTGGCCCTGGCTGGAGCGCGGTACGGCGATGGCGGGCGGGGGGGCGCTCTTACTGGTGCGCGCGATCGCGCGGCTCAGCGCGGAGCAGTCTCAGCTCCGGTTCGCGCTGCCGGTGCCGAGCGGGTTCGAGCTGTCATTGGTCGGCGCGCTCGGGGTGGCCCTGCTGGCCCTGAAGCGCGGCCAGCGGCTCCGTGGCTTGTTCGCCGCGGCCGCAGCACTCGCCGGCTTGGGGGCGCTCGAGCGCGCTCAAGCCGCCGCCGGGACGCCCCGCGGCGCTCTCGTCGCTACGGTGCTGGACGTCGGTCAGGGCGACTCCACCCTCATCGACTTTCCGGACGGCAGCTTGTGGCTGGTGGACGGCGGCGGCTTCGTCGGCAGCCCCGTGGATCCGGGAAAAACCGTGATTTTGCCGGAGCTTCGGGCGCGTCGCCGCACCCGGATCGACGTCATGATCTTGAGCCACCCCCACCCGGATCACTTCACCGGGCTCGAGAGCGTGCTGGGGGCGGTGGAGGTCGGAGAATTTTGGGACACCGGGCAGGGCCTGGCGCAAGGCGCAGGTCCCATCTACGCGCGCATCCTGGCGCAGCTGCGCGAGCGTGGGGTGCCGGTACTCACGCCGAGCGAGCTGTGCGGCGAGCGGCGCATCGGCGGCGTGCAGGTGCAGGTGCTGGCGCCTTGCCCCGGCTTCCGCCGTGAGCTGGGCGCGAACGACAACTCTTTCGTCATTCGCCTGGTGCTAGGCGCGCGCGCCTTCCTGTTCACCGGGGACGCCGAGCACGAAGCGGAAGAAAACTTGCTCGCGCGCGGCGCCCCGCTCCGGGCGGATTTCCTCAAGGTGGGTCACCACGGGTCGCGCACCTCGTCGTCGCCCGCCTTTTTGGACGCGGTCCAGCCTCTCGTCGCGACGATGGGGACGGGCGTGCGCAACCGTTTCGGTCACCCTCACACCCCCACGCTGGAGAAGCTCGCGGCGCGGAACATCGCCGCGCTCCGCTCGGATCGGCACGGCGCGGTACGGCTGGAGACGAACGGCTCGTCGCTTCGCGTTGTCACGGTGGCGGACGGCAGGTAATCATGCGCCATGGACGTCGCCCCCCCTCAGGAGCTCATCTCGGCGACCGCGATCGACGCCCGCGTCAAGGCGCTGGGCGCGCAGATCACGGCCGACTACGCCGGCAAGAGCCTGGTGCTCTTGTGCGTGCTCAAGGGGAGCTTCGTCTTCGCGTCGGACCTCGCGCGCGCCATCGACTTACCGCTGCGTATCGAGTTCCTCGGCGTGCGCAGCTATGGGGACGACACACGCTCGAGCGGCGTCGTCCAAATCACGCAAGATTTGACGCGTCCCATCGCGGGCGACCACGTGCTCATCGTGGAGGACATCGTGGATACGGGGCTCACGCTCAGCTACTTGCGCGAGCTGCTGCTGGCGCGCGGCCCCGCCAGCGCCAAGGTTTGCGCCTTCCTCCACAAGCCGTCCCGCAGCATCAAACCGGTGGAGATCGACTACCTCGGCTTCACGGTGGAGGACGTGTTCGTCATCGGCTATGGGCTGGACTACGCCGAGCGGTACCGCAACCTGCCGTACGTCGGCGTGCTGCAAACCTGAGCCTCCGCCAACGCCCGTTGGCGGAACCTCCGCGGAGCTGCTCGAAATCGGCCGCCTCGCGCAGGCATGCGGCTTGCTACGCTTGCCGAGGATGTCGACGCCGAGCCTCCTGACGAGCCTGTTCCTGGTGTTGCTCGTCTCGTGCGGCGGCGTGGTCGAACGGAGCTCCCGCGATCGGGAAGTGGACGACCCGGCCGCGCCCGCGCCGACCGAGCTCCCGTCGGAGGACGAGCCAGCGGGCGGCATCGACCCCAACGCGGACACGGCGCTGGGCGAGTGTGAGCTCGGCTTTCCGGAAACGTACTCGAAGCCCTGCGCCTGGGTTGCGGAGGACCGCTGCTACGACTCACGAAAGATGGCCTGCAACTGCGCCTGCCCGCGCGACCGTGACAGCCAATGCTTGAGCAACTTCGCCAATGGTCCGGACGGTCACGTCTGGGTCGCTTGTGACTGAGCCGGGGGCGCGGCGGCGCTAGGGCTTGTTGGCGGCGCCGCGGAGGCGGGCGAGGCGCTCGCCGATGGCTTGCTCGAGGCCTTGGTTGGTCGGCTCGTAGAAGCGGGCGCCCGCAAGCTCGTCCGGCAAATAGCTCTCGCCAGGCACGACGCTGCCTTCGAAGTCGGGCGGGTAGCGGTAACCATCGCCGTAGCCTTCCGCGCGCATCAGCTTCGTCACCGCGTTGCGCAGCTTCTTGGGCACCGGCAGTGCGCCGTGCTCGGCGATGGCCGCCCGCGCGGCGCCGATGGCGGCCTTGACCGCCGCGGATTTGGGACAGCTCGCCAGGTAGAGGCAGGCATGAGCGAGCGGATAGATTCCTTCCGGCATACCCATGCGCCGAAACGCTTCGTCCGCGCTGACCGCCACCTGCAGCGCGCGAGGGTCCGCGTTGCCCACGTCTTCACTCGCGAAGATCATGAGCCGGCGTAGCAAGAAGAGCGGGTCGTCGCCGGCGTCCAGCATGCGCAGCAGCCAGTAGAGCGCGGCGTCCGGGTCGCTGCCGCGCATGGATTTGATGAGCGCGCTGGAGACGTTGTAGTGCTCCTCACCCGACTTGTCGTAGAGCAGGGTGCGGCTCTCGGCGGCCGCTTCCACCACCGCCAAGTCCAGTTTGCCGCCTTGCGGCAGGGTGCTGGCCGCGGTTTCCAGCATGCCGAGAGCGCGCCGTGCGTCCCCTCCCGCCGCGCGCGCGATGGCGGCGAGGGCGGCCGGGTCGGCCTCGAGCTCCTGGCTGCCGATGCCGCGCTCGCGGTCGGCCAGCGCCCGCATCAACAACTGCTCCACATCCTGTGGATGGAGCGCCTCCAGCCGGAAGACGCGGCAGCGCGAGAGCACCGCCGCATTGACCGCAAACGACGGGTTCTCCGTCGTCGCGCCGATGAGCGTGATCGTGCCGTCCTCCACGTGCGGCAAGAACGCGTCTTGCTGGCCCTTATTGAAGCGGTGGATCTCGTCCACGAACAAGATCGTGGGCTTGCCCTGGTAGGCGCGCCGTTCGCGCGCGGCCGCCAGCAGCTCGCGCAGCTCCGGGAGCCCGCCGAGCACCGCGCTGAAGCGCACGAACTCCGCGCGCGTGAGCTGAGAAACCACGTGGGCGAGCGTGGTCTTACCGGAGCCCGGCGGGCCCCAGAGGATGAGCGACGGCACGCGATCTTTGCGGATCACGTCGCGCAGCAGCTTGCCCTCGCGCAGCAGCTGCTGCTGCCCCACCACCTCCTCGAGCGACTGAGGACGCATCCGATCCGCGAGCGGCGGCGTCGCCTGGGCGCCCAGGTGCGTGCGCCGGGCCGCCGCCTCCATGAGCGTGGGAGAGCTGCTCGACGCCGGCTTCTTCGCCATCCACCGCTGGTTTAGCGCAGGGCCGCGGGGCGCGCCCCGAAGATCGCCGTGCCAACGCGCACGAGCGTCGCCCCCGCCGCCACCGCCTGCTCCAAGTCGTGGGTCATGCCCATGCTCAGCTCCGGCAGCCGCGAAGCGCCGCCGTGCTCGTCACGGAGCCGCGCCAGGCGCTGAAAATGCGGCAACGCGCCCGCTGGATCTTCGGTGAGCGGCGGCACGCACATCAAGCCGTGCAGCGCGAGCCGGGGCAGCGCCTCGATGCCCTGTAGCAGCTCCGCGAGGTGCTCGGGGGCGAGGCCGTGTTTTTGCTCCTCGCCCGCGATGCTCACCTCGACCAGCACCGGCAGGGTGCCCGGCGAGGCGCTCGCCGCGAGCCGTTTGTCCAGCTCGCGCGCCAGCTCCACGCTGTCCACCGTGTGCAGCAATGAGAGGAGCGGCGCCACCAGCTTTGCTTTGTTGCGCTGCAAATGCCCGATCAAGTGCCAGCGCAGGTCCGGCAGATCCGCGAGCTCTTCGGCTTTCTGCAGCAGCTCTTGGACGTAGTTCTCTCCGAAGTCTCGCTGCCCGGCTTCGTAGGCCTCGCGCACGGCGCTCGCCGGGTGCGTCTTGGAGACGGCCACGAGCCGTACTGCCTCCGCGTCACGACCCGCCGCCTGCGCGGCCGCACCGATGCGCGCTCGTACGCTGCGTAGCGCCTCCGCGATCGTCACTTGGCCACTCGCGATAGCGTGACGTCCGCGCGCCTCACCTGCAGGCTGTCGCCGCTGGAGGCGCTGAGGGGCCCCTTCAAATCCTCGCCCGAGCGCGCCGCGAGGATCACGCCCTGAAAGCCGCCGGGAGTGACGGGCGCGAGCGAAAGCGCGGCGCGGTCGCCCTCGAAACGCCCGCTGACCGTGAGCTCCCCGAGCGCGCCCTTGGCGACGCCGCTCGCGGTGCCATCCGCGCTGACCTCCACCGCGAGCTGACCTTTGCCGCTCGCTTGCTTGCCGTCGTCCGACTTCCACTCTTTGACGCCGCCGGTCGGCATCTCGATGCGATACAGCGCCGCGTCGAAGGTGCCTTGCCACGCGCCTTCGAACCACGGCTTGTCTACCGGCGCGGCGGGCGCCGACACCGAGGCGGATGCGGGGGCCGCCGTGGGCACGGGCGGAGCGGGCTCGCTCTTCGTTTCGTTTCGACAACCAGCGAGCAAGAGCAGCAGCAGCGCGCGCTTCACGTCGCCTCGTACAGCTTCTGAATGCGCACGCCGACTTGGCCGTCCACGTTCACCAGCTCGCCGCGCCCCACCTCGCGCCCTGCGACGCGCAGCACCACCGGCTCCGCGATGCGCTGCGCGGTCTCGATCACGTCACCCGGGCCGAGCCGCGCCCATTCTCGCGCGGTCATGCTCACCGCGCCAAGCTCCACCCGTACCACCACCGGCGTCTCGAGCAGCACGTCAGTCAGCGTTTCCCCATCCGTCGTCACTGGTTTAGCTGGTTCCACCGAGAGCCTCGCTTCTGCCGCTTCGCCTACCATAAGTCGCGCGTCGGGCCGAAGCTCCACCGAAATTCCGCGTTCACAGCCCGGCGCTACCAAGATGGCGCGCCCTCCACCAGTTGCGTCGATCGTGCCACCTTCGCCTAGCAAAAGCGCACCGCCCAGCTCCAAGCCGAGCAGCTCGTGGCGCTCCACCGCTACCGTGCCGACGACGAGCGGCACCCGCAGCGTGAGCTCGCCCAGCTGGGCCAGGCTCGGCTCCGGCAGTGGCGCCGCTTCGGCCCCGACCACGAATGCGGTCAGCGAAAAAGGTCGGCCCTCCAGGAGCAAAGTGACCTCCGCTACCAAGGCTTCCTCGCCGATCGGCGGCGCGCCGAGCAGCGTCGTCGCGAGCCCGCACCGCCGCGCTGTCTCCACCGCGAGCGCCGCGAGCAGCGCAGCCAGCGGCGCCGACAGCGGCGCGCTCGGGTCGGTCAGCGGTTCACCGCGCCGCAGCACCCGCGCCGCGATGAAAGCGGCGAGCGCTGGCTCCACGAGCGCGCCGAGGGCCAAGCTTTCGTGGCTGAGCCACACCGCTTGGGAGAGGGCCGGCGCGCGGCCGAGCTGGCAGCGTCGCACGAAGACCTCGCAGGGGATCTCCAGGAGCTCGCCGAGCGCGCCCTCCGCTCGCGAGCACGAGGCGCGCAGGCTCTGCCGTGCGCTCGCGGAGACGCGCACGGCCGCCCGCGAGACCGGCTCCAAAGCTCCCCAGGGGTAGGCCGACATCATGACGAGTCGCGCACTTTACCGCGGCGCTCCTGCAAACCGGTTATCCCCAGTCGCTAGTAGGGTTTTCCCCAGGGTGTGGACGAAAAATCCCAGCTAATTCGGATAGTTACGGCTGTGTCCACAGGCCATCCACAACGCTGTGGATGATGCGGGACGGGCCGCAACCATTTTCTGAGCCTCCGCCGACCGTGTTATCCGTTTTGCATGCGCAAGCTGACCTTGGTGCTCGGGCTGTCGACGATGGCGCTCACGACGGCCGCTTACGGCGCGGACCCCCAGGCGCCGGTTCCCGCGAGCAAGAGCAGCGCGCCGAGTGCTCCGGCGGTCGGGGCGGACGGCGTGCGCCGCGACGCCAAGGGCGTCAAAGGCATCAGCCCCTACGTGGAGCTCGTCAACAAGGGCGACCGCGCGTACGTCTCCCGCGACTTCGACGGCGCGATCGCCGCCTACCGCGAAGCCATCCAAACCGAGCCCCAGAATCCGGTCGGTCACTACCGGGTCGGCAGCGCGCAGCTCGCCAAGGGCGACCAAAAGGAAGCCGAGGCGGCGTGGGTCGCGGGCCTGCGCTTCGCGGGGCAGGACGGCACGATCAAGGCCAGAATCCAGTTTGCCCTCGCGGACCTGCGCGAGCGCCAAAAGAACAGCGACGAGGCCATCGCCCGCTGGAAGGACTACTCCAAGACCGCCGAGGACTACAAAGAGGCCACCACCTACCCGGCCACCGCTACCGAGCGCGTCTCCCGCAACGAAGCGTGGAAGAAGAACGCCGCCGAGAGCGCAGAAGTGAAAGAGCGCATCGCCAAGCGCCTCAAAGAAGCGGACGAAGCCTCCCGCAAGAGCGCCGCGGATCCGAAGAACAAGTAGGGGAATTGGCCGCGGTCACCTCGAGCGAATTCGTGCAGCTGCTCGCGCGCGACCTGACCAACCCTCCGAGGTGAGCCTTGCGCGGTGTCCGACCAGCCTCGTGGGTTTACCGGCGGCACGGATTCAAACCGAGCTCGGTCAAGCTCGGTGGAGCGCCGGCTGCCGCGACTCCGAAACGCAGTGCACGCGGCTCTACTCGTTCTACTACCTGCCATCGAGCTGGATCGGCGGGGGCCAAGAGGCCGAGCTCCGCATCGACGAAGATCAGCGCGTTGCTGCCGTGCGCTGTTACTTCACTCAGTGACGTTGGGGCTGCCGCGCCGCAGCCCGACTCGCAGAAGGCTGCCGTGCGTAACCAGGTCGCGCTCAGCGCTCGTGCGTCGCGCAGCGGGCAAGCGATAGCGAGTAGCGATTTTGCCTACCGCGACGGCGCGATCGCGAGGTCGATGTCGGCCACGCCGCAGCATGGCGCGTCGCCGTAGGGCGGCGCGGCGTTCGTTGGCGCGGTTCCCTGCTCGCGCCAACGCAGGGTTACCAAGGTCAGGTATTCGTCGCGCCAGCGACGCTCGTTGACGAGGGCCCACGTGGGCGCTCGCATTCGCAGCGCCTCGCAAACAGCCATTGCGATCACGGGCAAAGTGACCGTTGCCGCTCCCGGTGAACCGCGCTTCTTCGCACGTGGCCGCCGATGGTGCGTTCGGCACGTCGCTACGAGGTCGCTGACGAGGTGGCCGTTCGCGGCGTCGTCGCGACACCGATGTCGGTCGCCGGACATGGCGCGCCGCAGCGCAGGCGAACGACTTCGTTGTCGCGGCCATTTGACTGGCTCCGCCGTCGCCGGCGCGCAGCATCCGAGGCGCCGAGCCTCGTTGACGAGCGCCCACGTGGGCGCCCGCATTCGCAGCGCCTCGCAAACAGCCATTGCGATCATGCCCCATCGGGGCGATCGGCGATGCGTGCGGTCGTAGCCCTCGTCGATACGTGGATAACCGCCGTCGAAGCCGACTGGGCGCTAGCACTGCGGACGCTCATCAGGTGACAACGCTTGCCGGGAACGAGGCGAGCAGGGGAACCGAACGACGATACGGCAGCTTCTGCGAGGAGGGCTGCGACGTGGCAGCCCTCCTTGCGAAGATCTTACCCGCTCAGATGCAGGCGACTCCGCACGCTGCGCCGGGACACTCCTCTTCCGTGACGCAGCCCGTCTCCACGAGGCTACATTGGCTCATGGCTGCGCCGCCGCTGCATGCCACGCAGCGCGAGACGAGCGAGGTGCCTTCTGGACAAGTCACGTCGTCGTCCGGGCAGCCCGCCTCGTTGCAGATGAGCTGACCGTCGTCGCACTCGCACTCGTTGCAGTCGAAAGGGCTGGGGATGCGCCGGGCGCCGTGCGGGTAGGTGACGCCCGCGACGCGACACGCGGCTTGGCGGCCGTCTCCACACACGCCGTCCTCCGCCGAGACCCAGTGACCTTCCTCGCAGTAAAGCGCCACGCGCCAGGGCTGGCCCTCGTACTCCGTGAGCACGCACTCGGGCGGCGCCGCGTCGCAAGCGCACCCGGTGAAGCCGGACTCGATGGCGAGGTAGGGGCGTTTGGTCGGAGAAAAGCAGTCGGTTCCAGCGCCTCCGGCTGCGCCAGCAATACCAGCGCCTCCGGCTGCGCCAGCAATACCAGCGCCTCCGGCTGCGCCGGCGATGCTCGGAGGCTTCGGCGTGCCGGTGCCGCCGTTCGGTAGCACGGCGCCCTTTCCGGCGTTCTCGTCGTTGCGGGTGCCTCCGCTGCCTCCACCCGCGACGGGCTCATCCCCCAGCGCACGCTCGGTCGGCGCGCACGCCGCCGCGACGCCCAGCAGCATGAATCCGAATCCCCACCCCGTATTTAGATGCTTCATCCTAGTTCCTCCACTCAAGTCTTGTCGTGGGGGCCGCCCATCGATCCCTCAGGGTCCGAAAGCGGTCAAGGAGCCGCGAGCAGCGCCCTGAGGCGCGCGGCGTGCGGATCGTTCGGGTAGCTCACGAGGTAGCGTTCGGCGAGCGCGCGCGCCGCGTCGTTGCGCCCGGCGCTGGCGAGCGCGTCGATGCGCAGCAGCTGGGCTTCGCGGTCCAACGTGCCGGTGCGGGCGCGGCGGTCGTGATCGTCGAGCTCACGCAACGCCGCCGCGGCGTCGCCCGCCGTGAGCGCGCGCCGAGCGCCGTCGATGAGCGCGATTTCTCGGCTCAGGCTCTGGCCGTCGGGTAGGCGCGCGCTCGAAGCGGCGCTGGGAACTGGCGCGGCGGCCGCGACCACGCGTTGGGGGGCGCGCTGCGGCGTGCCGGTGGCCGCGGTTGCGCTCGCGCTGGTCGCGGGCCGAATTGGGGGCGCCGGGAGCCGCTTGGCGGGTTGCGATTCGGCCTCGACGGCGGGGCGGACGGCCGCTGGATTCGACGCCCTCTCGGCGGGAGCCGCGAGGTGTGAGGCCAGCGTCGCGCTGCCCGCCAGCGTCAAGCCAATGAGCGTGCCCACCGCCAGCGACTTGAGCGCGACGGTCGCCGCGCCCGCGGTCGCCACGGTGGTGGTCGCCGCGGCGGCGGTCGCGGTGCTGCCGGCGATGGCGGTGGCGCTGAGGCCGAGTGCGAGCGCCGCTCCGCGCACGGCCTTGGCGTGCGGTCGCTCCGCTGCTCCGGCGTGCAGCAGGTTGCGCGCGGCGGTGTTTCTACTCGACTCGAGCAAACGAACGGGGCCGTTCATGAGTCTCCTGAGGGCGACGGCAGGTGCTGGTCGACCCACGCTTCGAAGGCGTCGCGCGCGCGCCGCAGCCGCGACGTCGCGGTTCCGAGGGGAATTTCCAGAGCTCGGGCGATCTCCGGGAGCGAGAAACCCTCCAGCTCGTAGAGCACGAACACCTGCCGTTGGAGGTCCGGCAGCGTGGCGAGCGCGCGGTCCAGCTGCTCGCGCCGCTGCTGCTGAACGAGCAAGCTCTCCGGATTACGTTCGCTGCTCGGCGCGACGTCCACCGATTCTACCGGCTCTTCGCGCAAGCGGGCGTGCTGCCGGCGAAAGTTCGCGGCGACGCGCGCGGCGATACCGAGCAGGTAGGGCCGCTCCCGGCCTAGCTCCACGACTTCGATGCGCGCCGCGAAGGCAACGAACACGTGCTGCGCGGCGTCGTCGGCCTGGCTCTCGCCGACGCCGAAGCGGCGCAGGCTGCGCCACACCGTCTCGAAGTGCTCGCCCAGCGCTTGCGCGATGCGAAGCTCTTCCTCGACCGAGCGGCGCCGCGGCGCCTCCCGTGCCTCCGCCCGCGCGTCGCCCGAGCGCGGGTCGGCGGGGATGACGGAGCGGGATGCCACGAACGTGCTTTGTCACACCACGCGCGATTCGATCCCCCGCGCTCCACTCACCAGAGCTGGTAAGCCAGGCCCGCGCGAAAATACCAAGTAATAACGGGAGGTTGATGAACCTGGGTGGTGGGAGCAAATACGAAGTGGTCGCGAACGACAACGCCGCGAGCGCTGCCCGATAGGTCCAGCCTGAGCCGCCGTGACAAGCCGAGCTGGCCGATGGCACCCGCGCCCGCGCTGAGCCACGGCATGGTCTGAGACCGCTCGTTGCGCGCCTCGATGCCGCGCGCCAGGACCGCGCCCGTGTCTGCGACCGCGCACAGCCGCAGCTCGGCGCGATTCCAAGCGAGGCGCAGCCCGCAGGCATGAACCCGCGCCAGGAGGAGCTGGAAGCGGGCGTCTCCGACCGGGGTGGTCACGTCGACGGCGCGCCCGTACAGCGCCGTCAATCGCACACTGGGGGCGAGCGCGGCGCCCGTGACGGCGCCGAGCTCCACCGAAGCGGAAGCCGCATAGGCAGGACTTGGCGCCGCGCCGCCTTCGAGACCCACGCCGCCGGACACCGCGAGCCAGGTGGGACGAGTTGCGGGCTGGCGCGGCGCAGGCGCAGCCGGCGGGGTTGGCAAGGGTTCGGCGCTGGGCGCGGGTTTGGGGGCGCTTTCCTGCACCGGAGCCGGTGGGCTGGCGGGCCGCGACGCCAGGATCATCGCCGCGATCACCGCCATCGACTGCGCGGCCTCGGCGCAATCGTCGGCAGCGATCTCGCGATCTTGGCTGCTGCCGTCGTCGAGCTCCACGCGCAGCCTTCGCGGTTGTCCCGGCGCTGGCGCGAGCTCGACCTCGAAGCGCACCTGAGCGCCCTCGGCCGCTCGCGCCTGGGGAGCGCGCGCCAGGATGGCCGCCTCGAGCTGCGCCACCGTCGGGCAGTCCTCCCCAGCGTGGTAGGCCACCGAGAACGTCGGTCCGCTCGCCTCGGCCAGGCCCCAGACGAGCGTCGCAATGCCGAGCATGTTCGTTACGGCAGCCGAACCCGAACGGAGTGGAACAGGGCTTCGTCCGCCTGCCGCGCAAAATCTTGAAATTTGCCGTAATTTTGCGGCTGAACGCGGCCGGCGGGGAGCTCGATTTCGCGATCCAGGACGAGGGTGTTGCCTTGTTGGGCATCGCGCACCGTGACTTGGCGCTCGCCGTCTTTGACGGACTTGGGGGGCGCGAGCTGCTCGAGCTGGGAGCCGGGCGGGAGCTCGAGCGTGAGCTTGATGCGCTGGTGCGTCGCGTCCACCAGGAGCAGCGGGGTTTGGCGCGACGGGAGCACCGCGAGCTGGCTGAGGCGCGCGCCGAACGGCGGGGAGACGAGCAGTGAGCCGTTGCTGCGCTCCGCGAAGGTTTGCACGTGGCCTTGCACGTGGATGAGCAGCGGGCTGTCCAGATCGTCGAAGTGATCCACCCGGTACTCGCTGAGCTGGATGCCGCGCAGCTCACGGCCCAGCAGTCGTGATTCGAGCACGCTGCGCAGCTGATCTTCCGGAAGCTGGCTGAGCGCGTTGCGCAGGCCCGTCGCGTATTTCCCGGTGAATTTGAGGGTTAGAGTCACGTCCGCCGCGCCGGTGGGGGCGAGCTTGACCTGGCCTTCGTAGGCCATGTCGTCTTGCATGCCTTCTTTGGGCGTCTGCGTGAGGAGCGGCGCGCCGCGGGAGAGGAGGTAAGCGGGCATGCCGCGCGCCTCCGCGGGGACATAGCCGAACGGGGCGTACTTGGAGCCGAGCGTGAGCCAGGTACCTTTGGCGCCGCCGACGCGGATGAGGGGCTGCGTGAACAGCGCTTGCTCGGAGAACGGACCGGTGGGAGGCAGGGCGAGGCGGTTCTGCGCCGCCGCGTAGTCCACCTGAATGTCCAGCGCGGCGCAGAGCGTGATGTAAGCGCGCCACAGGTTGCCGTTCTTGCCGACGACGGCGCGGCGACCGTCGTCTTCTTCGCCTTCTTGCACGTTGCCGACGACCCAGCGGTAGAGCTTTTTGGCTCGTTCGCTCTGCTGGGTGGCGGGGGCCACGATGCGCTGGGCGATGCGCACGATGCGCGGATCCTTCGGCGTGAGGTCGGTGAGCCCGTCGCTCATCGCGCGGAGGGCGGTCGCGAGATCCGCGCCCCAGCCGATCTGCACGCTGGGCAGAAACTCGCTGATCGGGGCGCCGAACGGCTCGACCGGCGCCGCTGGGCTCTGGTCCACGCGCCAGCGGCGTACCACCAAGGAGCCCAGCTCCTTCACCTCCGGCGGCGGCACGTTGTTCTTCGCCTCGATCTGCAGCGGTCGATCTTTGGGCGACACGACCACGAACTCGGAGCGGGCGTAGGCGATGTTCTCTTCGCGGAAGAACCAGCGCGGGCCGAAGTAGCGCATGCCGCGCTCGCCGTCCCCACGGCTGCTCTCGATGCGCTCGGTCTCGACGTAGTCGCCCACCTCCAGGTGGGGCAGCGTGGCGGTGGGTTTGCCCTCGACCAGCTCCGGCTCGTAGATCTTGCCGTTTTTCTTGATCACGCGGAGGTGCAGCCAGAGCCCGCGACGGAGCTCCTGCTCCGCTTGCTGCGTGATCGCCTCGGCGCTCTGCACCTGGATGATCTCGTGCTCCAGCATGCGACTCGAGCCGTCCGAGTGTACCCAAACCGCCGAGTAATCCAGCACGCGCGCGGCGGTGCCGGGCAGGTTCACGCCGGACTTTTCGTAAGCGGCGATGATGGTCTTCGCGTCCAGCCGGTACGGCTCCAGCTCCGTCGCGCCTTCCACCAGATCCAGCGCCTCCTCGATGCTGTCCGTATCTGCGCCGCCTTCCACCGCCGCGACGAGCGCGGTGACGAGCGCGTCCGTCTTTCCGGAAGCGAGGCCCGCGTCCGCGAGCGCGAGGCGCGCCTGCGTGTTCTTCGGGTTCTGTTTGATCGCGGCCTCGAGCTTGTTCCACGTCTCCTTCTCGTTACCGGCTCGCACCATCACGTCGAACACGCGCTCGGCGATGTCCTTCCGCTCCGGCCGACGCGCGCCGATGCGCTTCAGCTCCGCGAGCGCCTCCGCGTAGTCGCGCCGCGCGAGCGCGCGCGCGAACATCACCTCCGAGTCGGGGTTCAGCTCCCGGGCGCGCTTCGCCAGCTTGTCCGCGAGCGCGGCGTCCCCGGCTGCTTCCAGAACCGGGAGCGCGACCTCGAGCGCGTCCGAGTCGTCCGCGAAGCGGGTGGCGAGCTCGCGCGCCGAGGTCGAGTAGGCCGCGTACCAGCCGAGCTCGTTGTACATGCGAGTGAGCGAAGCGAGGATCGCCGGCACTTGCGGGAACTTCTTCGACAGCTCCTTCAGCTGGCGCGCCCCCTCCGGCATGCCGCTCTTTTCCGCCTCCCAAAGGGCGAGGGAGAGCCGCGGCGACCATAGCTCGGGGTCGCGCTTCACGGCGCGCTCGTTCAGCTGGCGCACCAAATCGCGCCGCTGGCTGTTTTGGTAGATGGGGTCGCTGTCGCTGAAGCGCGCGGCCGCGGCGAGGGAGATGCCGGTGGCGCGCGCCGGGTCCGCCACGAGCGGCTCGATCATGACCGAAGCGACGTCCGCTCCGCCGTCTTCGCCGGCCAGGTTGGCGAGCACGAACCGGAGCAAGTCGTCCTTCGGATCGGTGACGCCGCTCTTCGACACGTAGCGTGCGACGGTGTTGACCGCGAGCACGTCCGGCTTGGCCAGCGTGTACGGCTTGTAGCCGTCGTTGTCCGTGACCGCGCCGAGGGGGCGGCCGTCCCGCGCGAGCAGTCGAATCTCCGCGCTGGGCTCGGTTACCTCGACTAGCACCCGGTGCCGACCCGCGCCGACCGCGGCTCCGCCGGCCACGTTCGTCCAAGTGCCCCAGTCGCGCACGTCGTGGGAGACGAGCAAGGTGTCGTCGACCCAGATGCGCAGCGCGCGGCCGGCCCAGACGACCAGCTCGGTCGGCTGCTTGAGGGTGACGAACGTCTCCGCGTAGTAGACGCCGCCGGGCAGCGGCTCCTTCGGCTCCACCCGGCATGCTCCCTGCGTCACCGCGAGGACGCGCGGCGGCTCACCTTGGCCGAGCTCGGTCGGAAAGCGCGCCGGCCAGGGGCCGGGCGCCTCCGCCGGGAACGAGCGCAGTAAATCCGGCGCGGCGTTGCGCCCGAATGGCCCCGCCAGCCGCACCTTGTCCGAGCAGCCGTGGAGCTTGCGGGCCAGGCTCTTCACGTCTTTTTCGCCCTCCGAGTAAGCCTCGGCGAGCGCGAAATCCGCGAGCTCCGCGCGGGCGCGGAAGCCGAGCTGACCCGGCTCCTTGAGCGCGAGCTGCACGAACGGCTTCCACCGCTTCCACAGCTGAGGGTCGTTCGAGCGGAAGCCCACCGCTTGGCGCGCCGCGTACCAACCCAAGATCTCCGCGCGTGGGTCGTTGCTCTCCCGCGCCGCGCGCACCGCGCGCATCAAGCTCTCCGGCGCTTGCTTCAGCCGACCATGCGAGAGGTCGTCCAAACCGCGGCCCAGCTCCGCCAGCAAGTCCCCCGCCTTGGCTTTATCCAGCGCTTGGCGGGCTTGCTTGGCTCGCTCCGGGTTGCCGTCCGGTAGGACCAGCTCGGCCAAGAACCAGGCGCCGTTTTGCTTGTCGTCACGCTCGGCGCTCGTACGCAGCTCTGCGACGGTCGGCGCCTTCGCGCCCTCCCCGGAAGAGGACGCGCAGGAGCTGGCGAACAGGAGAAGAGGAAGGACGGAGAGAGGCAGCAGCGAGCGGCGAATGCTCATGGTTTTACCAGCAGGCGGGGGCTGAAGGCCGAGTCAGCCTCCTCACAGAAACGTTTCCAAGCTTGATAGTCGGAGGGATCGATACGCGGCACTTTGATGCTGAGCTTGCTCTTGACGACCACCTCGCCGTGCGCCTGCTCGACCTTCACCGAGTAGGCGCCGAACGGCGTGGTCTTTTCGACTGGCACGGGTGCCGAGACGACCTTGGAGCCCGCCGGCAACTTGACCCGGTACGTGTCGTCGATGGTGGTGAACGCCACCAGCTCGACCGGTTGGCGACGCTGCGAGAGCGACGCGTAGTTGGGGGTCAGGCGGAAGCCAGTCGTCACCGGCATGCTCAGGGTGTCCCCCTCGTTGCGGGCAAACCCCGGCGCGGTCGCCCGGATCTTGATCTTGACCGGCTCCTCCGCGTTGGAGAGGTCGCTCGTGGTCAGGCCTTGCGCCCCCTCCACGATGGCGACTCCCGGGAAGTCGCCGCCGAGATCGCGTGTCATCCGCTCGCGGCGCGTGGCCTCCGCGCCGTAGGCATCGCGCCACGAGGCGGCGTTGTAGCCGCCGGTCGAGTAGTCGATGTCCATCTTCGCGGTACCCTTCGGGTCGAGCTCGACCGACAGCTCGCGGCGGACGAAGTTCTTCTCCGGATCCGCGAACGGGATGCGGGTCAGCTCGGCCTTGCCGTCGTTGACCCGGAGCACGACCGCACCCACGTCCATCTTCGGCAGCTCGTAGATGCCGGTGTGCTCGGCCGTTCCGTCCAAGTACAAATCCAGCGACGGCACGTAGGCGATGGCGTGATCGAAGGGGGCAAAGCTCGCGAGCTTCGAGCGGTAATCGCCGCGCATGCGGGTGCGGGTGACCACGATCGTGCTCTTGATCCCGAGCTCCTTGAGCAAGGTGACGATGACGGTCGCCTTGTCCTTGCAATCGCCCCAGCCGCGCGCGACGGTTTGCACGCAGCGCCGCGGCTTGTAGCCGTAGATGCCGAACTCCAGCGCGACGTAGCGCGTGTTGTCGGTCACCCACTTGTAGACGGCCTTCACCTTGTCGAGCTCGGTGGTCTTCCCTTCCGTGATCTTCTTGGCGAGCTTGCGCGTTTCTTCGTCCAGATCGAACTGGTCGCGGATGAGGCCCCAGTACCAGCGGCCCAGGTCGTCCCAATTTTGATACGTGGAGACGTGCACCGAGCCGAGCACCTCCGGCCAGGGCGGCATCGCGGGCTCCGGGTTGAGCGGCGCGACTTCCTTGGCGGCGAAGCGATAGATGCGCTGATTGCCGGACACAGCGTTGCTGGTCGTCAGACCCGGAATCGTCTGATCGAAGTAGAAGGTGCGCTCCTTGGGAGTGATGAGAACGTACTCGGCGTTGCTCACCGGCTCGCCGCCCTGTAGGGCAACTATCTCCCCAAAATAATTGCCGAATTCGTTGCGCGGGGTCACGTCGTCCACTCGGTAGCGAAGCTCGACCACATCCCCCGGCTCCAGACGCGGGAACTGCACGTAGAAGGAGCGTGCGGACGTGTACATCGAGACCGAGGGGTCGTCGGCCGAACCCTCGCCGTACTCCACCGCTTCGTCGACCTTGCCGTCGGCTCGGTACACCTTGGCGCCCCGCAGCTGCACGACCTGGCGGTCCGCCTCGTAGCCGAAGCCGTACTGGCGACCGGCGGCGGCGGCGGGCTCGGTCATCGGCTGAAACACGATCTGGCGGAACTGGCTGGAGAGCCCGTTGCCAAACACGGTGGTCACGGTGAGGTCGCGCAAGGTGCGGCGCGGTTGTCCACCGGCAGGCTTGTAGCGCTCCTTCAGGAACTTGTCGGCTTGCCACGCGTAGGCTTCGTCCGGCCGGGGCTTGGCCGGCTCCAGGTGCTCGACGTACTCGCGCACGTCGCGCTCCTGCGGGCGGATGCGCAGGATTTCGCGCAGGCTCATCAGCTGCTCGTCGCGCTTGCCGAGCTCACCGTTCAGCTCCGCTACCGCGCGCAGGGTGCCCACGTCCTCCGGCGCGAGCTCGAGCGAGCGCTTGTACGTCGCGATCGCGCGCTCCGGCTGCCCGAGCGAGCGGTAGGCGCGCGCGGCCACGCCGAGCGCCCACTGGTTGCCGTTGTAAGCCGCGAGCAGCCGCTCCACCCACCGCTCCGCCTCGGGGCGATTCCGCCGAGCGATCGACAAGTCGATCATGGACGTGAGGTAGTTACCGTCGTCGAAGCGGCGCGCGGCGTAGCGCTCTTCGGCCTCCGTCGCGTCCGCGGAGCGACCCAGCAGGCGCAGCTGGCTGCCGTACATATTGAGCAGGTTCACGGACTCCGGCGCTCGCCTCACGGCTTGCTCGAGCACGCCCAGCGCGGTGCGCGGCAAGCCGGCCATGTTGTAGAGCTCCACCCGGCCCGCGAGCGCGAGCAGGTCGTCCGGATCTTGCGCCAGCACGCGGTCGAAGATCGGCGAAGCGTCGCGCCAGTTCGGGCTGTTGCGGCGGTGCACGGCGCGCGCGTTGAGCAGCTCTTTTGGCGTTTTGCCCTGCTTCTGCGCGAGCGCCTCGGCCTTGGTCAGCCATTCATTTTGCTGGTTGCGATCTTCCGCCAAGCGGCTCGCCAGCAAATACCGCTCGATCGTCGGCTCCGTGTCCGCCGCGCGCTGGGACAAGTCGCGGGCTTGGTGCAGAGCCGGGTCGTCGCCGTTGGTCTCCGCCAGGTAGCGGGCGAAGGCTTCCAGATCGCGCGCCCGCGGCTTGGCGCCCGCAATCATCTTCTCGAAGACCGGCACGGGGCCGAGCGCGAGCTTCGGCTTCACGAAGGCAGCGGGCGCCGCCGTTTTTGGTGCCTTGGCGGATTTGGCAGAGCTGGCGGCCTTCGTCTGCAGCCGCTCGGACGCCTTTTGGCTGTCCGCGATGTCGATCGAAGCGGTCAAGCGCGCGTCTGGCGCGCCCTTATCGTCTGCCAAGCGTAGCGACAGCTCCGGCGCGCTGTCCTCGCCGCACACCTTCACCACGAGCGGGTTCGGGCCCGGCTCCAGGGTGAGCTCGACGCCGGAACGGTCGAAGTCGTGACCGCGGTACGCGGGATCCCTCAGCTTCTCCTCGCCATTCCAGAACAGCTTGAACGCGCCCCCGGCGCCCACGTAGGCGCGAACTTTGCGCGTGCCCTGGGTGAGCTTGTCGTCCCGTACGAAGGCGGTGGCGTAGAGGCACACCTTGGTTTCGGGGCGAACCAGCGCGCTGGCATCCAACCAGCCGAACGGAAACGCCCCGGCGACCGCTCGGTAGCGCACCGGGCGCTCCTTACCGGTGTACGCGCGGCCCGGCGTGATCGGCGCCGTGAGCTCCCCCTCCGGCTCGAACACCTGGTCCAGCCCGGCTTTGCCTTCGTTGTCGAAGGGTCCGACGATGAGGAAGCTCGTCACGTAGCCGAGGGCTCGCACCTTGTCGGTTGCGGCTTTTTGGTCGCCACGCCGCGCTCGCGCGAAAGAGGAGAGGACTCCGGCGTAGGCGCGAGCGTCAGCGCCGAGCTTCGGGCTGGCGGAAGCGCCCAGCAGCGCCTCTTCTATGTGCCCTGCGTCCGCGCGGTCCCAAAGCGACCAAACGCGGTCGATGGAGGCGTATGCTTCCGGCCCTTCCGCGCGGTCGAGTGTGTCCAGCGCGCGCAGCAGGTCCGGATGAAACACGGAAGGAACCGCGCTCGCGCTCGCGGACAAGCACACCGCCGCCGCGGCAAGCTTGGCCGTCCGAGACAACGAGATGAGAAAACGCCTCATGGCAGGCCCTCTGCCGACTGCGCCCTACGATCACTCATGGTGGGGGACGGAGCGTACGGGCTGAGACCTCGAAGTGCACGCGCCCTTCCACCTACCCTGGAGCAGCGCGCCCGGCGCGCAGGCCGTCTCGTCGCAGGCTTTCCGGCCGGCTGAAACGCGGGTGAGGCGAGCGGCCGCGGTATGGCTCTAGCTCTGGCTCTCTAACCTCTACAGAGAGGCGGTCGTACTTCTGGACAGAGCCGCGCGCCCCGCGCTTGCTGAAGCGCAGGCCCTATCCGGCATCCGTATTGCTGAGCGACGCCCGGTCATATACAAGTGGTGACTCAGGTTTTTTAGGCTCGACGAGCTCGAGCTCGAGGCGCTGATGGTCAATCCGCAGATGGTGATGTACGAGGAGGAGTTCAACCAGATCCAAACGGTCGTGGACCGTCTGGTTCGGGAAGCGAACGCCAAGGTCGTCTTCATCGTCGACAAGAACGGTCAGCTCATCGCAGCCAGCGGTGAGGTGGACAACATCGATACGACGTCGCTCGCGTCGCTCACGGCCGGCAACATCGCCGCGACCGGTGGCATCGCCAAGCTGCTGCGCGAGAACGAATTCGCGACGCAGTTTCACGAGGGCGAGAAGGCCAACATTCACATCCAGCTCGTGGGCAACCGCGTGATCCTGGTGGTGATCTTCGACAGCAAGTCGAGCTTGGGCCTGGTTCGCCTACGCGTGCGCAAGTCTAGTGAAGAGCTGAACCGCATCTTCGAAGCACTGCTCAGCAAGGTGCAGGAGCCAGGTGGTGACTCACCCTTCGCGGAGATCACCGACGAGGACATCGACAATCTTTTCAATGACTGAGGAAACCGGGCGATGAGCTTCATCAATTACATGGCCCGGGAGATCAACTGCAAGATCGTCTATTACGGGCCCGGTCTCTGCGGCAAAACGACGAATCTCCAGTACATCTACGAGCGCACGAACCCGGACGCGAAGGGCAAGATGATCAGCCTGGCGACGGAGACGGAGCGCACGCTGTTCTTCGATTTCCTCCCGCTCTCGCTCGGTGAGATCCGCGGCTTCAAGACGCGCTTCCACCTGTACACGGTGCCCGGTCAGGTGTTCTACGACGCCAGCCGCAAGCTCATCCTCAAGGGTGTAGACGGCGTGATCTTCGTGGCGGATTCGCAGATGGAGCGCCTGGAGGCAAACCAGGAGAGCGTCGAGAACCTGCGCACCAACCTGGCCGAGCAGGGCTACTCGCTCGAGAAGATCCCGTACGTCATCCAGTACAACAAGCGAGACTTGCCGAACGTCGTGTCGGTGGAAGAGCTTCGCCCGCTCATCAACCCCATGAACGTGCCGGACTACGAAGCCAACGCCCGCGCCGGCGTTGGCGTGTTCGATACTCTGAAGGCCGTGAGCAAGTTGGTCTTGAACGAGCTAAAGCGCGGCGGCTGATGCCCTGGGAAGGTCGCTCCGGGCGGCCTTCACAGAAGGCGAAGAAAGCAGCCGAGCCGCTCACGCGGCAAAAGCTAGAGCAGGCGGCCCTCGCCTACCTGAACCGCTTCGACGTCTCCGCGGCCAAGCTCCGTCAACACCTCACCCAGCGCGCGCGCAAGGCGGGCGGGGACGAGCAAGCCGCGCAGTGGATCACGGAGCTGCTCGAGCGCTACCTCGGTTCGGGAGTGCTGGACGACGCGCGGTTTGCGCGCAACCTGACGAGCCAGCTCACCGCCCGCGGCAAGTCCAGCCGCGCCATCTCGCAGAAGCTCGCGATGCGCGGCGTCCCCAGCGAGGTCGCGGGCGAGCTGATGGCGGCTCGTAAGCAAGACGAGCCCGAGGCGGAGCTGGAGGCGGCGCGAGCCTACGCACGCAAGCGTCGCCTCGGTCCGCACCGGCCGGAGGCAGAGCGGGCCGAGCATCGCCAGAAGGATCTCGCGTCGCTGGCGCGCCAGGGCTTCAGCTTCGACACCGCGCAGCGGGCGCTACGAGTAGACGCGGGCGGCGACGACGAATTCTGAAGCTCGCTTGCTTCGTGGGTGGGGCCGGTGCAGGGAAATGCCGTGACCGCCGTGCAGGATTACGAGCAGCTAGGCGTCTTCTACTTGGGGAGCCACTACGACTTGCTCGAGCGCAAGCGCCGCGAGGAGCTGGTGCTCTACGACTCCCGCCACCTCACGACCCACGCGCTGTGCGTCGGCATGACCGGCAGCGGCAAGACCGGGCTCTGCATCGCGCTCTTGGAAGAGGCCGCGATTGACGGCGTGCCCGCCATCGTCATCGACCCCAAGGGCGACATCGCCAACCTGCTGCTCAGCTTTCCGGGGGCAAAACCCGCAGATTTCGAGCCTTGGGTGGACGTGGAGGAGGCCACGCGCCAGGGCCTCGCGCCGGCCGCGTTCGCGGAAAAGGTAGCCGCCCAGCACGCCTCCGGGCTCGCGGATTGGGGCCAAGACGTAGCGCGCATCCAGCGCTTCCGTGAAGCGTGCGACCTCACCATTTACACTCCGGGTAGCTCGGCGGGCGTGGAGCTGTCGCTCCTGCGCTCCTTCGAGGCGCCGGACGCGGCAGTGCTGGAAGACGCCGAGCTCTTCGCGGGGAAGGTGGAGGGCACGGTGTCCGGCTTGCTCGGGCTCGTCGGGGTGGAGGCGGACGCGCTACGAAGCCGCGAGCACGTGCTGCTCGCGCAGATCTTCACCCAAGCGTGGGCGGCGGGAAAGAGCCTGGATTTGGCGGGGATCATCGGCGCCGTGCAGGAGCCGCCGTTCGAGAAGGTGGGGGTCATCGAGCTGGACGTGTTCTTCCCCAAGAAGGACCGCGCGGAGCTGGCGGTCGCGATCAACGCCTTACTCGCCTCGCCCGCTGCGGCCGGTTGGGCGCGCGGCGAGGCTTTGGACGTGGCGCGGTTGCTGCGCACGGCCGAGGGCAAGCCGCGCGTTTCCATCATCAGCATTGCGCATCTTTCGGACGCGCAGCGCATGTTCTTCGTCACCCTCCTGCTGGACGAGGTCCTGTCGTGGGTGCGCCGCCAATCCGGAACGAGCAGCTTGCGCGCGCTGCTCTACATGGACGAAATTTTCGGTTATTTCCCGCCTACGGCCGCGCCGCCGAGTAAACGGCCCATGCTCACGCTGCTCAAGCAGGCGCGCGCTTTCGGGCTCGGCATCGTGCTCGCCACGCAAAACCCGGTGGACCTGGACTACAAAGGCCTGTCGAACTGCGGCACGTGGTTCTTGGGGCGCCTGCAAACCGAGCGCGACAAGCAACGCGTACTGGAGGGGCTAGAGGGGGCCGCGCTCGGCGCGAGCCAAGCCTTCGATCGCGCCGCGATGGACCAAGTGCTGTCCGCGCTCGGCTCGCGCGTCTTCTTGATGAACGACGTCAAGGCGCCGATGCCCGTCGTCTTCCAAACGCGCCACACCTTGAGCTACTTGCGCGGTCCGCTGTCACGCGACCAGATCAAGACGCTGATGGAGCCGAAGAAGGCGGCCGCCGCTGCTTCTTCACCCGCTGCGAAGCCGGTTCCGACCAACGCGACCGCGGACCTCGGCCGGCCGAGCGCGCCAGAGGGCTTGCCCGAGCTGTTCGTGGTGGCAAACGGCGAGGGCCCCGTGTCGTACCAGCCGGCGCTGGGCCTTACGGCCAAGCTTCACTTCGTGGACTCCAAAGCGGAGGTGGACGCGTGGCGACACTTGGCGCTCTTGGTGCCCCTCGCGCAGACGACGCTGGACCTGGATTTCAGCGCGTGTGCCGCGCTGGATCCGGCGCTGCTCGGTGGCGCGAGTCACGAACCGCTCCCCGGCTCGACCTTCTTGCCGCTGCCCAAGCATGCCCCGAGCGTGAAGCAGCTCGCCGCCTGGAAGAAATCGTTCGTCAGCCACCTGTACCAAAAAGAGCGGCTGGAGCTCGCGGCGTGTCCGGGTCTGAAGCTCGTGGCGCGGCCGGACGAGACGCCCGCCGCCTTCCAGGCGCGCGTGGAGCAGCTGGGTCGCGAAGAGCGCGACGACGAGGTTCAGGCCCTGCGCGCCAAGTACGACCCGAAATTCCAGCAAATGCAGGCGAAGTTGGACGCGCTCACGGCTAAGATCGACAAGGAGCAAGCGGAGGCGACGGCCAAGCAGGTCGACACCGCCGCTGCCTTCGGCAACGCGTTCCTGGGTGCGATCATGGGCCGCTCCGTCGCCTCCGCCGCGAACGTGCGGCGGGGTGCGTCTGCGGTTCGAAGCGTCGGCCGCGCCAAGAAAGAAGCGGGGGACGTGGCGCGCGCCGAGGAGCAACGCGCCGCGCTTCGTGAAAAGTGGGTGGCGCTGCAGGCCGAAGCGAACGCGAAGCTCGCGGCCCTCCACGCCAGGGCGCCCGTCGCCGCCTACGAGATCACGCGCACCCAGCTCGCGCCACGCAAAGCCGATACGGACGTGGGGACGCTCACTCTGGTGTGGCTGCCGTTTCGGCGCGACGCGTCCGGGAGCTCCGTATTCGCCTTCGCTTGGCGCTAGGGTGAGCTTGCACAAACCGCGCGATGTCGTGGACATCACGCGCACGACCGTTCTGCGATGCTCTCCGCGCGTATCGTGAGGAGATGTTTGGGCGGGTCGGGTTATGGGCGAGCTTGGGCGGAGTTGTCGTTTTGGCGCTGTCGTGCGGAAGGGCGCAAGAAGGCGGCGCTCCGCTCACGGAAAGTGCAGCGGCGGGCGCTCGACCAGAAACAGGGGCAGGGGGGTCGACACTCGGGCAAGCGGACGGCGGCGTGGGGAGCACGGGCTCTGCGCAGGGTGCGGAGGCCGGCCAGGTCGCATCGCTTCACGGCGGAGCAGGCGGCCGCGAGCGGCCGGTGCAGACCGGCAACCAAGGCGGGGCGGCCGGCGCGGACGCAGCGGGGGCCACGGACGAGCCCTACGCGCCGCGGTCCGGCTCTTTCAAGGTGCTGGTTTACTCACGCGCGCGAGGTTACGGCCACTCCAGCATCGCGGCGGGCGAAGCCATGCTGCAGCGCATCGCGGCCGAGCAGGGGTTCGAGGCGGTCGTCACCTCCACGAATGAGCTCATCACGGCCGAAGGGCTCGCACCGTTCGAGCTCGTGTACTTCAACAACACGTCGGGGGACGTGTTCAACGAGGCAGAACAAGCCGCGTACGAAGAGTGGATGACAGCGCGGCACGGCGCGTTCGCCGGGCATCACTCGGCGACCGACACCGAATCCACCTGGAGCTTCTATGCGGAAGTGACCGGGCAGTACTTCACCGGGATCGTCCCCGGCCTCGTCTACGACAGCATCTCGTTCGAAGCCGGCGCGCAGGGCCACCCCGCCGTCGCCGGGCTCCCCAACCCGTGGCCGTGGACCACCGAAGAGTGGTTCCGCTTCGATTCGCACCTGGAGTGGTCAGCGAAGCCAGGCTTTCAAGTGCTGGGGCGGAAGCTCTCGGATGGTCAGCCTGCGGTCTGGGTCCGCGAGTGGGGGAACTTTCGAGCGTTTTATACGAGCCTGGGCCACGACAAGAAGACGTTCGAAGACCCCGCGTTCGTGCGCCACGTGACGGGTGGCATCATGTGGGCAGTGCGCCGGGAGCACCTGATCGTCGACTGACTGGCGCGCGGCGGCTGGGAGCTTCGGGTCATTGCGCAGCACTTATCTAACGCCCGAGCTCCGAGCCGGCCGACATTCCGAGCCTGGCTCTACTCTGGTAGCGTGCTCTCACTGCTCGCGGCTGGGTGCGAACGTCTTGCTCAGCCTGGGAGGATGAATGTCGATCGGTCGTCATGTCGGTTCTGCCGCTCGCTGGGCGGCTTGCTTGCTCTTGATCGTCGCCACCCGCGGCGCTCACGCTCAAGGTGCCGACAAGGGCCCCACGAAGTCGGAGCGAGTCGCGGCGCGTGACGCGTACGACAAGGGCACGAAGGCCTTCGACAAGAAGGACTACCTCAAGGCGCTGGATAGCTTCGTCAAAGCCAACGCGCTCATCCCCAGCGTGCAGGCGCTGTACTGGATCGCCCAGGCGCAGGACAAGCTCGGCCGGACCGAAGCCGCCGTCGAGGCCTACGAGGCGATCACCTCCCGCGCGGACTTCTCCAAGCTGAGCCCGGACAAGGCTGCGGTAGTGCGCGAGCGCCTAGCCTCGCTCAAACCGCCGCCTGCTCCGGAGCCAGAGCCGTTGCCGCCGCCCGTTGCCGAGCCTCCGCCCGCCGAGCCGCCCCCGCCTCCGCCCGTGCTGGTGCCGCCTCCGCCCGTCCATCACGTCAGCGAGCCTCCATCCGGTCCGTCTAACGGGCGCCTGCTGCCGCGCCGCCACGCAGTAGAGCTTGGGGTGATGGGCGGAGTGCTGCTCGTGTCGGATTCCAACAACCTCGTCTCGGGCGGCCGCGAGCAGCGCTCGTTCGAGCTCCCGGTCTGGCAAATCGGCGCTCGCGTCGCGTACTTCCCCCTCAAGGCGCTCGGCGTGGAGGTGGAGTACGCGCACGGCTTCAGCCGCGCCGAGCGGCTCTCCACGTCACCGAGCGCGCCCGCGGACTTCAACGCCGTCCGTGGTCACGTGATCGGCCAGCTGCCGAGCTCTCGCTTCGTTCCCTTCGCGCTGCTCGGCGCCGGCATCCTGCACGGCACCTCGAAGCCTACCGGGTCGGACGCGGACCTTTTGCTGGAAGCGGGTCTCGGTGCCAAGGTCATGGCAACCAAGCTGCTCGCGCCGCGCATCGACTTTCGGCTGGGCATGACCCAAAAACAGGGCGGAACCCTGGCCGACGGTCTCGCCTTCCACCCCGAGGTGCTGCTCGGCTTGGCGCTCCGCCTCTGAGAGCCCTCAGCCGTCCGCAGGGGCGTGCGGCGTCGGCAAAATGAGCTGATAAAACGCCAGGTCCAGCCACCTGCCGAATTTGAAGCCCGCCTGCTTGATAATCCCGGCCGCTTCGAAGCCGAGCGCCTCGTGCAGCTTCACGCTCGCGACATTGCCAGCGTCGACGCCGCCGACGAGCACGTGCTTCTCCTGCTCGATGGCGCTCTGAATCAGGCGCTCCATCAAGCGCGTGCCCACGCCGCGACCTCGCGCCGCCGCGTCCACGTAAACGGAGTGCTCGACGGTGTACTTGTAAGCAGGGCGCACCCGAAATACGCCGTAGCTGGCGAAGCCGAGGAGCGCGTCGTCGTCGCCGAGCGCGCCCCACACCGGAAAGGCTCCCGCGCGCTTCTCCTCGAACCAGGAAGTCATGCTCGAGAGCGGCCGCGGCGCGTAGTCGTAGAGCGCGGTGGAGGTGAGGATCGCGTCGTTCAGGATGCGGAGAATCGCGCTCCCGTGCTCTTCCAGATTGCATCGCACCAGCCGCATGCCCAAAACGCTACCACCGGATTGCGGTCCGGCGGGCGCCGTACCATGGAGCACGCCGTGCATTTCGCTGGTTTGGCGCTGGCCGCCCTCACCTGGTTCCTCCTGCATGCCGGCGTGGCGGGGACCGGTCTGCGCTTCGCGTTGGTCCAGCGCTTCGGCGAAAAGACCTACCGGGGCGGCTTCTCGCTCGCTTCCGTCGCGAGCCTCTGGTGGTTGGTGCAGGAGTACCGGCAAGCGCCCTTCGTGGCGCTGTGGGTAACGCCGCGCCCGCTGTCCTTCGTGCCGCTAGTGCTCGTTCCGCTGTCGTTCATGCTGTTCGTCGGCGCCTTCACGGTGCCGAACCCGAGCTCGGTGGGTGGCGAAAAGCTCCTCGCCAAGGCAGAGCCGGCTCGAGGCATGCTCCGCATCACGCGGCACCCGTTCTTGTGGTCGGTCGTGCTCTGGGCTCTCGCGCACCTCCTCGTGAACGCGGACGCCGGCTCGCAGATCTTCTTTTTCAGCTTGGGTGTTACGGCTCTGCGCGGCGCGTTCGACATCGATCGCAAGCGCCGCCGGACCAACCCGGAGGAGTTCGCTCGGTTCGAGGCGCTCACCTCGAACGTGCCGTTCCTGGCCCTGGCGCAGGGTCGCAGCTCGCTTTCGCCACGCGAGCTCGCGCTCCCGGTGCTGCTCGGCCTGGTGCTCGCGGCCGGCACCATCGGCCTGCACGGGCGGCTGTTCGGCGCCCGCGCCGTGCCGTCAGGGCTCGTCGCTGTGGCCGAGTGAGCGCGTCGGGTCCACTCGGTCCCGGATCTTCTGCTTGAGCTCCTTGGGCTCGGGAAAGCGCCGCCGCTCCGCCCGCGAGAAGATGACCGTGCCCTCCAGCTCGACCTCGAAGACGCCCCCGAAGCCCGGCTCGAGCGTGACCTCGAGCTCGGTCGGGAACGTCGTCAGCAGCTCCTGAGCGAGCCAAGCGGCGCGGGTGAGCCACCGGCACTGGGTGCAGTAACGGACCCGCACCGCTAGGCGCGGCGGCGCCGTCGACTCTTCAGCCATGCTCGAAGCCTAGCGCGCGCGTCGGGCCGGCGGGCAACCCCAAGAAGCGCCGCGCCGCCAGCTGCCGCCAGCAATCACGCGCCACCGCCCAGGGACCACAGCCTGCGTGCCGCAGCAGGCGACCATGGTCGAGCCAAAGCACGCCGCAGGCGGCGATCAGCACCCCCAGCATCAGCGCGCACAGGAGCCAGCGATGCAGCTCACGTACCGGGCGGGGCGTGACGCGTACGACGTGCTCGAAGAACGCGGCCTGAAAATCCAGGTGAGCGGACTCCTCGTTGGCGATGCGCGAGAGGGCGCTGCTCAAGCCTGCGCTGCCGAGGCCGGCCGCCAGCGCGCGGTAGTAAACGATGCCGATCACCTCCGCGATGGCGAGGGTCATCATCTTGGTGCGCAGCCCGAGCAACCGCCGGCAGGCCGTGAAAGCGCCGTTCGTCCAGTGTGAGCGCTGCAGCTCGCCGCCCAACGCGTGAATGACGAGGGCGAGCTCGCGGGCGTGGCGCCACTCCTCCTCGATGTACAGCTGAATCGCGCGACGGGTGGGCGGGTCCAGCGCCGCGTCGCGCAGGGTGGCGATGTCCTCGTGGATCTTGCCGCCCGCAGACTCACCGAGCTGAAATCTTCCCAGCGACTCGGCGAGCGCGCCGTGAAGCGCGCTCGGCAGCTCCGCGGCTAGCGCCGGCGTGGGTGCGCGATCTTCACGCGCGTTGTTCTCGAAGTAAGCGAGCCATGTCGTTCCGAGCATTCTGATTCCTCCAGAGCTCTAGGAACGCACGACAAAGCGTAGCGCTCAGGGAGCGCGCATGGAGACCTGGTGGAGGTTCCATGGCGCGCTGCGCCCACGGCCGAGACGCCGCTCAGTTCGCGTTGATGCGGCCGCGACGAATGCGGTTCTTCGCCTTCACCTTGGCGCGGTAGCGGGCAGAACGCTTGCGGTCGGTCTTGCGGGGCTTCTTGATGGGGAGGTACATGGGGGGCCGCGGGATCTAGGCTGAAAGGTGCCGGCGGGCAAGCCGCTCGACGAAAAAGAGGCGTGACGGTCTAAACGACCACCGCGAAGGAGCCTAACTGCTCGACTTCACGGCACTTATGGATGAGCTCAGCTCTTGGAGAGCAGCTTCTCGATCAGCTTCTCCGAGTACTTGGAGAGCTTTTTGAAGACGACGCCCATGCCGGGCGGGTCCGTCTCGAGCCGCACCACCTCGCCGACGCCCTCGATCACCTCGACGTCGTCCATGACCACCGTGAAGCGCAAGGTGACTTGCGAGCCGATGGGCAGCGGAGTGGACGTTTTGATGAAAGCGCCGGTGCGCGAGATGTTCGTGACGTACTCCTGGATGAACTGGTCGAAGGAGTCGAACTCCTTGTTGATGGTGAGCCGCTCCTCTTTTCGACCAGTTTCCATGGGTTACTTCCCTTGCAGATCGAACTGCTCGATGTGGTACTCGCGCCGAGGGTTGAACTCGATGCGCCGCATGTAGCGCTTCTCGGCCTCGACGACGGCAGGCTTCTCTTCGCCTTGCATCAAGTCGATCACGGCTGGGTGCGCGTTCACGATCACCGAATAGCCGGGCAGGGTGTGACGCTCGCGCCGCAGCTGGCGCAAGATCTCGTAAGCGATCGTGGTGCGCGACTGAATCTGCCCCGTGCCGTCGCAGTAGAAGCAGGTCTCGTGCATCGTGCGGGTGAGGCTCTCGCGCGTACGCTTACGCGTCATCTCGATCAAGCCCAGCTCGCTGATGCGGTTGATCGTCGTCTTGGCCTTGTCCTTCGCGAGCATCTGCTCCAGCTGGCGCCAAACCTTCTCGCGGTTGGAGCCGATATCCATGTCGATGAGGTCCAAGATCACGAGGCCGCCGATGTTGCGGAAACGCAGCTGGTAGGCGATCTCTTCCACCGCCTCCAGGTTGGTCTTCAGCGCGGTCTCTTCCAGGTTCTGGCTGCCCTTGCCGACGTAGCGCCCGGTGTTCACGTCGATGGCGGTGAGCGCCTCGGCCTGGTCGATGATCAGGTAGCCGCCGCTCGGTAGAGGCACCTTGCGGCTGAGCGCGCGGGCGATCTCGTCCTCGATGCCGTAGGCGTCGAAGATCGGCTCGTCGCCCGCGTAAAGCTCGATGTCCTTCACGCGCTCGGGCATGAACATCTCGACGAAGCGTACGAGGCGCGCGTACTGCTCTTTGTCGTCGATGACGATGTTCTCGATCTCGTCCGTGAACAGGTCCCGCGCGGTCTTCAAGACGAGGTCCAGCTCGGCGTAGAGCATCTGCGGCGCCTTGCCGCCCTCTTCCTTCTTGCGCGAGACACCTTCCCAGACCTTCACGAGGTACCCGATGTCGGCCTTGAGCGACTTCTTGGTCAGCCCCTCGGCGACCGTGCGCACGATCAAACCGCCCTTGGGCGGCTTCATGGCGTCGACCACCTCGCGCAGGCGAGCGCGCTCCCGAGCGGAGCCGATGCGCTTGGACACGCCGACGTGCTCGACGGTGGGCAGGTACACCGCGTAGCGACCGGGCAGCGAGACGTGGCTGGTCACGCGCGCGCCCTTGGTACCAATGGGCTCTTTGGAGATTTGGACGATGACCTCGTCCCCCTCCTTGACGACCTCCGTGATCGGTACGGAGCGCGCTACCCGCGAAGGTTGCTTACCCGCGCCACCACCACCGCTGCCGCCGCCACGGCGCTCGCGGTCCCGACGATCTCGGTCCCGACGTGAAGAGCCGTCTCGGGGGCGGTCTCCGCCGCTGCGCGCCTGCTGCTGCTGCGCTGGCCGAGCGGGGGGCTGCTGGCGCTGCTCCGTGCCAGCGCGCTTGCGACGCCGGCGCCGGCGCTTGCGGTCTCCACCGCCGCCATCCCCGCCATCGTCGCGGGGTCCGCGATCGCCCGCCTCTTCCTGCTCTTCTTCTTCCTCGTCGTCGTCTTCGTCGTCTTCCGACTCGTCGTCGTCTTCGTCGTCTTCCGACTCGTCCGCGTCAGCGCCTCCGCCTTCGCCTTCGGTTTCCTCGTCGTCGTCTTCGTCGTCTTCCGACTCGTCGTCGTCTTCGTCGTCTTCGTCGTCTTCCGACTCGTCGTCGTCTTCGTCGTCTTCGTCGTCTTCGTCGTCTTCCGACTCGTCGTCGTCTTCGTCGTCTTCGTCGTCTTCCGACTCGTCCTCTTCGCCGTCCGCCGACGGATGGCTCGGGTCGCTTTCCTCGCTCGCCGCCTCGTCTTCGGAACCCTCACCGCCGGTGGGGGTGGGGATCGGGTTGGCTACCTGGGAGAGAGCCTCCGGCGGAGCAGCGGCAGACGGATCGCTGTCATCGTCGTCGTCTTCCTCGTCCGCCTTCTCGACGGGCTTCGCCTTGGCCTGACCGAAGCGCTTGCCGCCGTCGCCCTTGAAGCTCTCCCCGTCTTCGTGGCGGTGTCCGCCCGATAGGTACGCTTCGAAGTCGTCCGGGCGGATCAGATCTTCCACGTGGAGAAATGCCGCGCGCTCTTGGCCGACGTCGATGAAGGCGGCCTGCATTCCCGGCAGGACCCGGGTCACCTTCCCCAGGACGATGTTGCCGACCGTGCCTCGTGCTGCAGCACGCTCGATCTGCAGCTCGGCAATGACTCCCCCTTCGATCAGGGCAACACGGGTTTCACGAATATCGCAATTGATGACCAACGTATTTTTGGGCATGTCCCTCGAACGAGCGCTTTTCACGCGAGAAAGAAATCTTTCGCGTCGCCCGAGCCCTGTTCCGGCGCGATCCCCCGGCCGCCTGCCCGAAAGGCGGCAGCAGCGAGGAAGGCTGAACAAAGCCGTGACGCTTGCGCGCAGCGCACCACGCCTGCCGGCGGCTGTCAAGTCGCCGAAAGTCCAAGGAATTCCCGAGGTTGAGAGCAGACGGCTTGCAAATTGCGCTGCGATTTCGGGCCCGTTCCTCGCCGCGAGCTGGACGCACCCCCGTTCCGCCGCGCAGCGAAATGGCGTCCGGGCCGACGTCCTGGATAGCGGGACGGTGCCAGAGCGCTACCTTGCGGGTCATGACCGACCTGGCCAACAAGCGCTGCGCGCCGTGCACGGCCGACACCCCGCGCGTCGCGCCGGAGGAGGTAACCCGGCTCCTTGCCTCGCTCCCTGGCTACAAGGCGGACCTGCTCGTGGGCAGCATCTCCAAGACCTACGAGTTCCCTGACTTCTACGAGACGATGGGCTTCGTCAACGCCGTCGCCTACATCGCGAACGCCGAAGACCACCATCCCGAGCTCGCGGTGAGCTACAGCCGGTGCGTGGTGACGTACTCGACCCACGACATCGGCGGCCTGAGCGAAAACGACTTCATCTGCGCCGCCAAGATCGAAGCTCTGCTGCGGTGAGCACGGAGCCGGACGCCCTGCGGGCGGAAGTGACCGAGCTTCTGGAGACCGCCAACCAGAGTGAGAGGCGCGCGGCGGTGGCGGAGCGGCTTTCCGAGCTGCGCCAGCTCTATCGACGCAACCCGAGCGCGTTCTCGACCGACGTGCTGGCCATGTTGAGGGAAGTCGCGGGTGCGGTCACGGCGATGGAGCGGCCGGTCGCGGCCCAGCCGCCGGAGGAGGTGCTGAAAGACGTGTTCGGTTACGACAGTTTTCGCCCCGGCCAGCGCGAAATCATCGACGCCGTGCTCGCCGGGCAGGACTGCGTAGGGGTCATGCCCACCGGCTCCGGCAAGAGCCTGACGTACCAGGTACCCGCCATCGCGCTCGGCCGCTTTGCGCTCGTCGTCTCCCCTCTCATCGCGCTCATGAAGGACCAGGTGGACGCGCTGACGGAGGCGGGTGTCTCCGCCACGTTCTTGAACTCCACGCTCAGCTTCGACGAGCGTCGTGACCGCATGGCGGACATCGCTCAGGGCAAGCACCGGCTGGTGTACGTCGCGCCGGAAGGTTTGGAGGCGTCCGTCGGGCGGCTGCTACAAGAGGTCAAGCCTTCGCTCATCGCCATCGATGAAGCGCATTGCATCAGTGAGTGGGGTCACGACTTTCGCCCCGCTTACCGCAACCTATCCAGCTTGAAGCGCCGCTTCGGTAACGTGCCGATGCTCGCGCTCACCGCGACCGCCACGCCGCAGGTCATGCGGGATATCGTGCAGCAGCTCGGCATGCGCGGGCCGAAGATGTTCCGCGGCTCCTTTTTCCGCAAGAATCTCCGGCTCGCCAGCTTTCAGAAGGGTGAGAGCCTGGGGCGCACCACGCGCGAGGCGATCGCGAGCGTCGTGCAATCTCGCTCTGGAGAGAGCGGCATCGTTTACTGCTTGTCGCGCAAGTCCACGGAGGAGACGGCCGACTACTTGAAGGAGCAGGGCTGCAAAGCCATCTGCTACCACGCGGGGCTCGCGCCCGAGCAACGCGCCAAAGCCCAAGACGCCTTCCGCAACGACGACGTGGACGTCGTCGTCGCGACCATCGCCTTCGGCATGGGCATCGACAAGTCCAACGTACGCTACGTCATCCATCGCGACCTGCCCAAGTCCGTAGAAGGCTACTACCAGGAGATCGGTCGCGCCGGTCGCGACGGCGCGCCCAGCGACTGCATCCTCTTCTATTCGTGGTCCGAGGTCGTCGCCTACGATCGCTTCGCAGACGGTACGGAGGACGACGCGGCCGCGGAGCGCCTCCGCTCTCAAGCGCGCGAGATGTTCCGGTTCGCGGAGGCATCGCGCTGCCGGCACCAATTGCTCGCCGAATACTTCGGCGAAACCATGCAAAAGTGCGGCGAGAGCTGCGACGTGTGTCGCGGCAAGCTGGAGCTGCCGAGGTCCCTCAAAAAGTCTCGCCGGGGCGAGACGACGTCGCGCCCGCCTTCCACCGCCGTCGTCGTCGGCAAGGACGCGGAGATGCTCACGCTCCTCAAATCCTTGCGCCTTCATTTGGCGCGCGAGCGCGGCGTGCCGGCGTACCTCATCTTCAACGACGCGACCCTGTTGGAGATGGCCGTGCGCAAGCCGAAGACAGAGGCGGACTTGCTCCAGGTTCCAGGAGTGGGCCCCGCCAAGCTCGAGAAGTACGGCGACGCGTTTCTGAAGCTGTTCAAGTAAGTGGTACGCGAAGAGCTGCGCGCCTCCTCGTCACGACCCTGAGTTTTGGGACTACGCCGCCAGGCGTTGCTCGAGCAGCGCCTGCAGACACGGCACGGCGACGTCACGAACGCCTGCAGGCGCGTGAGGCAACGCCGCGAGGATGCGCGGAGCCACCGCGCTGCGATCGCGCTCGAGCGCCCAGCGCACGAAATGGAACGCGAGCTCCGCGTGGCGCTGCTCATCCGCGGCGATCCGCTGATACGTGCGCCGCACGACTGGATCGGCAGCAGTTTGCGCGGCGTCCAGCGCTTCCAGAGCCGCGCTGGTTTCCCCGAAGCAGCCCTCAGCAAGCACGAGCTCCACCACGTCCGCCAGGGACGTGACGTTGAGGCTTAGCCCGACGTCCAGCGCACCAGGGCCAATAGCGCGGCCGCCGTAAGCGCTCGCGAGGCCGAAGCACAGCTGGGTGTGCGCGGTCTCGTCGATCAGCGCCTGATTGCATGCCTGCACGAGCTCGGGGGGCGCGCCGAGCGCGAGCAACTGCAATTGAAAGCGCGCAAAAGCGGCGATCGATGCGTGCTCCATCTGCCCCAGCTTGGCCCAGTGGGCGGCGAGCCCCGCGCGCTCGGAGCTCGTGAGGTGATCGACGCGCGGCCCCGCGAGCCTGCCATCTGCCCAGTCGCCCCGCGCCGTGACCGGCGCGACCCGCGCTTCGGCTTCGACCAAAAAGGGCCGACCGCACACCGGTGCGGTTTCGCATCCGCGGTGGCCGTCTTCCTGCAACTGGCAGAGCTCGAACGGCTTGCACGACCCGCACTCGTCCTTCGGTGTTTGACAAGCGAAAGCGCTGCTGCCGCACGCGCCTGGGTACGAGGCGCAGTGGTAGCCGTTGGAACAATCGTCGTCGCTATCGCAGGTGTCCGCCGTGCAAACACCGAACGCGCGGCCTTCGCAGCGGCACAGGCCGCTCGGTCCGCAATCTCGGTCAGTCGCGCAGCCTGTCATACAGAGGCTGCCCGGTTGCGGCTCGCCCGCGGGCGCGCAGTAACCATACTGGTACTGGTCGCACACCGTGGGGTCGTCGGTGCAGTCCACCTGATAAGGCACTGGGGGCTTGGGCTCGGGAAGCGGCGCGGCGTCGCCCGTCGTCGAAACGCAGCGCGTGTTCTGGGTGCGGTACCGGTAGCCCTCCTGGCAGGTCACGATTCCCGTCATGGGGTCCGTTACGGGCGCGGTGCAGGTCGGCACGTAGGGCGTGCTCCCGGTGCCGCCCGCCCCGGCCGAGATGATGGAGCCACCGCTGCCGGACCCGCCGATCGCTTTGGTGCCGCCGCTGCCGGTTCCGGCGGTGGTCGACGTACCGCCGCTGCCGGAGCCACCATCGTCCTCGTTGCCGCGGAAGGTCGTCCCTCCGCAGGCGAGCGGCACGAGTCCCAGCGACGCCAGGAGGGACAGCCGCAGCGAGTTGGAGAAAGGGCGGGCGCTCATGGCACTGGCCTGAGCACGCCCCGTGCCAGCTACAAAGTACGCAAAGCCCTGTAAAACCGCTGCCGGCGCTCAACTGCTGGCACAATTGGCACACAATGCCGGCTCGCGGATCGCGCGCTTCTGCGCGGTCAGCAGCGCCTGAAGGCACGGTACCGCAACCGCTCGCCCACCGGGCGCCACCAAGCCCGGCGCCTCAATCGCGCTCTCGCCGCGCTCTGGCTCTTTTCGCCGCCGCGCTCGAGCGCCCAGCCACGCTCGAGCGCCCAGCCACGAATCGAAACGCGAGCTCCGCGTGGCGCTGCTCGTCGGCGGCGATGGTGCGGTCGGCGCGCGCGACCACCGCGTCCCTGGCCGAGTCCGCGCTCTCCAGCGCTTCGGGGGCGGCGCTGGTCTCGCCGAAGCAACCTTCCGCGATGACGAGGTATGCCGCTCGCCAATGACGGAGTTTCTCGCGCGAGCACCCGCGCGACGCGTTGAATGCGGCACACGGCGGCACAGCGAACCATGCGTCACCTGACACAACCGGCCCAAGGACGTGTAGTCGCCGCTGGTCGACGTACCGAACGGTACAAAACTTCGTTTCACGCGCTTGAGGCGTCGTTAGGCGAATGTACCGACCGGTACATCACATGCTGGCTCGTCGGCTCGACGGCTCGGCGGCTCGGGGGAGGGCCTGTCGTCGTCGCTGGCCGACGTACGGAACGGTACAAAAATTGGTGAATGATTCCGCGGCAGCGATGCTTCGTCCTGCGAATGTACGGACCGGTACATCACATGCTGGCTCTGCGGCTCTGCGGCTCTGCGGCTCTGCGGCTCGGGGGGAGGGCGTGTCGTCGTCGCTGGCCGACGTACCGAACGGTACAAAAATTGGTGAATGATTCCGCGGCAGCGATGCCTCGTCTTGCGAATGTACCGAACCGTACATCCTCACGGCGGGCCGGCTCGGGCACGGAGCACGGAGCAGGAAGCTCGAGCACGGAGCAGGAAGCTCGAGCACGGAGCAGGAAGCTCGAGCACGGAGCAGGAGGGCTCGAGCACGGAGCAGGAAGCTCGAGCACGGAGCAGGAGGGCTCGAGCACGGAGCAGGAGGGCTCGAGCACGGAGCAGGAGGGCTCGAGCACGGAGCAGGAGGGCTCGAGCACGGAGCAGGAAGCTCGAGCACGGAGCAGGAGGGCTCGAGCACGGAGCAGGAGGGCTCGAGCACGGAGCAGGAAGCTCGAGCACGGAGCAGGAAGCTCGAGCACGGAGCAGGAGGGCTCGGGCACGGAGCACGGAGCTCGACGGCTCGGGCACGGAGCTCGGGCTCGGGGCACGCGGGCCGTGAAAGCGAGTTGGAGGGCGGGGTTTAGATCTCGCGAGCGGCTGTCGAGTCAGCTTTTCCCCTCGCGTGAGCGTCGGCCTCTGGGTGCTGGCGGAGCTTCGTCGCTGCCGATGTACCGAACGGTACATCTCATCGGGAGGCGACTCGACCCGCGAAATCCTTAGGGATTTTTAGTAAGGAATCATACGTCGGCGCGAGGACCCAGAACGGTCACCCGCTGGAGCGGGCACGCAGCCTAGATGCAGTCCGAGGCGCGAGCGCGGGAGGTTGCCGAGGCGCCAGCCGCGAAAGCCGCGAAGCCGCGAGCCGCGAACGCGTAGCGGCGCGAACGGAAGCGCGAGGGCCTGAAAGCGGGAAGCGCAAGGCGCAGACGCAAGGCGCAGACGCAAGGCGCAGACGCAAGGCGCAGACGCGCGAGGCGCGAGGCGCGAGGCGAGGTGTCAGGGCTCGCGATAGAAGCGAGGGACGCGGCGCGAGATGTCGGTCAGCACTTCCCACGGGATGGTGCCCCGGTGCGCGGCGATTTCTTCCGCGGAGATGGTGTCTTGGCCTTGCGGGCCTTTTTGGGTGCCGAGCACGACGCACTCGTCGCCGACCCGCACGTCCGGCACCTCTGTTACGTCCAACATGGTCATGTCCATGCTGACGACGCCCGCGACGGGAACACGCTTACCGCGGACGAGCAGCTCCCCGCGGTTGGAGAGCGCGCGCGACAAGCCGTCCGCGTAACCCATGGGGATGGTGGCGATGCGGCTGGTGCGCTGCGCCGTCCACGTCGCGCCGTAGCCGACGCTTTGACCGGCGGGGATTTCGCGCACCGCGACGATGTCAGTCCGCACGGTCATGACGGGGCGGAGCTCTTTGCAGATGCCGGCGCGCGGCTCCACTCCGAAGAGCGCGATGCCGGGGCGCACGACTTTGAGGTGCGAGCGCGGGCTGGAGAGAACTGCGGCGCTGTTCGCGGCGTGGCGCAGCGGCGGGTCGATGCCCAAGCTCCGCAGCGACGCGGTCGCGGCATCGAACAAGTCCAGCTGGTGATTCAGCGAGTCCGCGTCCGTGCCATCCGCGCACGCGAAGTGCGTCATGAGGCCGCTTACCCGAACTTGAGGGTGCCGACCGAGCACCTCCGCCATCTTCGGTACTTCACGCGGGAGCACGCCGAGGCGCGACATGCCGGTGTCGATCTTGACGTGGACCGTGGCCGGCTCGGCGCCGCTGTAGCGCACCTCGTCCGCCAGCTCTTCCACCTGCGCGGGGTCGTGCAGGACGGGCGTGAGCGAGTGACGGAGCACTTCGCCGAAGGCGCGGCCGAAGTAGCCGCCGGTGACCAAGATGGGTACGCGAATGCCTGCTTCGCGCAGCTCGATGCCCTCTTCCAAAAGCGCGACGCAGATGCCGCTCGCGCCCGCGCGCTCCAGCGTGCGCGCGACGCCCTTGGCGCCGTGGCCGTAACCGTCCGCTTTGAGCACCGCCCACACCTCGGCGCCACCGGCAGTGCGCTGAATGACGCGCAGGTTGTGGCGCAAATTGGCGAGGTTCACCTCCGCGCGAGTCGGGCGCACCGCATCCGCCGGGACCGCGCGCTGGGGGCGCAGCACGCGAGGCAGAGGCGTGGCGAGGGCCGATGTGGCGGATCCGAGCGCGGAGATTGCTGGCTGTCGCGTCATCGTCTCGATCGTCATCGGTTAACCTTTTGAGGAGCGAGGCGTCAACTTAATCGCTCATTTCGTCCGCCCACGCTGCATCAGGTCCGCTGGCGCTGAATCTTGGCGCTGCGGATGCTGTTGTATGGACCGGTGAAAGAGCCTTGCAGAAGCCTGCTTACTCGAAGCAACGCTGCATGCACTTCTTGTAATCCGGGTCGCAGCTCTTGCACGCGGCGCTCTTGGCGGCGGGGTCGCACGCCTCGTTGCAGCTCGAGAAAGAGGCCTTGCAGGCCGCTCCGCAATCGTCCGCAGGCGCGGCTTTTGCGCTCGCTTTGGCGCTCTCCTCCGGGCTGGGCTTGGGCACCTCCGCGATGACGTGCGTGCGGGTGGCGATGGGCGGCGGCGAAGCGTGCACGCTGGTGGGCGAAGGTACGACCAAATAGAACTGACGCGTGTCCTCCGCCTGCGTTTGCCCCACGCGCAGCACCGGGCGATCCGCGTCACCCGTCGCGAAGGCGCGCACGCGGCGGCGGGCGTACTCCAAGCGGTCCCGCGACTGCCCGTAAGTGTAGCGCTCTAGCCAGCTCGACCAGCACGCTTGGCGGTGGCTGGTCGCGACGTCTTGCTCCAGGTCCAGCCGGTAGCAATGCTCGAAGCGCACGCTGCCTTCGTAGATGGACTGCACGCTTGGCCCGCAGCCGCTGGCTGCTGCCAGGGCCGCAAACGCCAGCGTGAAGAGTCGGCGAATCACGACCGGCATCCTATCACGCGGCCGAGGTGCTATGGGAACGCCCCCATGTTCACCGGTCTTGTTGCAGGCACCGGCACCCTGCGCGCTCGCGAGCGGCGCGGCCCGGGCTACCGTTTGGTCGTCGGCACCACCGGTTTGCCCGGCTTCGACGCGCTGGACCTCGGCGAGTCTATCTCCGTGAACGGGGCGTGCCTCACGGTGGTGTCGCAAACCGCCACCAGCTTCGACGCGGATGTCTCGGTGGAGACGGCGGATAAGACGACGCTCGGGCGGCTCCCGCTCGGCGCGGACCTGAACTTGGAGCGGTCGCTGCGCGTTGGTGACCGGCTGGGCGGGCACTACGTGAGCGGCCACGTGGACACGGTCGCTCGGGTCGTCGCAGTGGAGGAGCAGGGCGAGGGCTGGCTGGTGCGCGTGCGGTTCGGCGAAGAGCAGCGCCGCTTCATCGCCGAGAAGGGCTCGGTCGCGCTGGACGGCGCGTCACTGACCGTCAACTCGGTTTCCGGTCAGGAGCTGAGCGTCATGCTGATTCCCCATACCCGGCAGGTTACGGCCCTCAAGCACTGGAAGGCGGGGACCGAGCTGAACTTGGAGGTGGATTTGGCCGCGCGCTACCTCGTGCGCTACTTCGAAGTCAGCGGACAAAAGCCCACGGAGTCGTCGGACGCGAGTTTTGGGCTTGCGCTCGAGCGCGCAGGGTACAAATAGCCGCCCCGTCTCGCCCGCTCCCGCCTCGTCCGCCTCTGTCTCGCTCGCCACGCACCCATGTCCAACGAAGCTCACGGCCTGCACGAACTCGACTCGGAGCTCATCGCGCGCGTCACCCGCGGCATCGAAGCCATCCGGAGCGGCAAAATGCTGATCTTGGTGGACGACGAAGATCGCGAGAACGAGGGCGACTTGGTGCTCGCGGCCGACAAGGTCACCCCGGAGGCGATCGCGTTCATGGCCAACTTCGGCCGTGGCCTCATCTGCCTCACCCTGACGGAAGAGCAGATTGCGCGGCTGGACCTGCCGATGATGGCCGCACCCGGCCGCAGCGGCCCGCGCCTCGGCACCGCCTTCACGGTGAGCATCGAGGCGAGCACGGGCGTGACGACCGGCATCAGCGCCGCGGACCGCGCGCACACGATTCGCGTGGCCATCAATCCAGAGGCGAAGCCGACGGACGTGGTCGTCCCTGGCCACGTGTTCCCGCTCGTGGCGCGGCACGGCGGCGTGCTGGTGCGCGCCGGGCAAACGGAGGGCTCCGTCGATTTGGCGCGCCTGGCCGGCCTCTCCGCCTCCGGCATCGTCTGCGAGATCGCCAATGACGACGGCACGATGGCGCGCATGCCGGACCTCGAGAAGTTCGCGCGGAAGCACGACCTCGTCATCCTCACGATCGCGGACCTGATCGCCTATCGGCTGCAAACGGAGGCGCTCGTCACGCTCACGGCCGAGACCTCCGTCGTGCTGGACCGCACCGGTACGTCTTGGCGGGCGTGCGTGTTCGAGGCCGCCCACGAGGGCAAGCAGTTCTTGGCGCTCGTGAAGGGCAGCCCGGTCGCGGATCGCCCTGCCCTGTGCCGCATGCACACCGGCTCCAGCTTGGCGGACGTATTCAGCAGCACCCCCAAAGAGGGCGCGCGCAACCTGGGTGAGGCCATCGACGCGATCGAGGCGGACGGGGAGGGAGTCATCGTCTACATCCCGCCCGCGACCGACCTGAAGGCGGAGCTCGCTCAGGTGGCGCGCCGATCGGACGGCAGCAGCTCGCCGAGCGCGGCGCCGCTGCCGCTCACGCGCCCGCATGGGGACGCCCTGCGCGAATACGGCCTCGGCGCGCAAGTCCTGCGCTCGCTCGGCCTGTGCAAGATTCGCCTGCTCACCAACAATCCGCGAAAAATTGCGGGGATTCAGGGCTACGGCCTCACGCTCGTGGAGAGCGTGCCGCTCGTCGCCATGCACTCCTGAGCGCGTGATAAAGGAAAGCCTTCGATGTCCGCTGAATCATCCGTGAAATCGCTCGCCGGCCACCTCATCGTCCCGGAGGGCACGAAGTTCGCGATCGTCGCTTCTCGCTTCAACTCCTTCATCGTCGAGCGCCTCGTGGAGGGCGCAGTGGACGCGCTGGTGCGCCACGGGGCGGACGCCGCGAGCATCACCGTGGTGCGCGTGCCGGGCGCTTGGGAGATTCCGCTCGTGTGCCAGCGCCTCGGCAAATCCGGCAAGGTAGACGCAGTGATCGCGCTCGGCGCGGTCATTCGCGGCGCAACGCCCCACTTCGACCACGTCGCAAACGAAGTCTCCAAGGGCGTGGCCCAGGCGTCGCTCGCTAGTGGCGTGCCGATCGCGTTCGGGGTGCTGACGACGGACACCATCGAGCAAGCGGTGGAGCGCGCCGGCACCAAGGCCGGTAACAAGGGCTTCGACGCTGCCGTGACCGCGATCGAGATGGTCGCGCTCGCCAAAGCCCTCGGCCAGCAGGGCTTCTGAGCCGTGGGAGCACGCACTACCGCCCGCGAGGCCGCACTGCAGATGCTGTTCGCTATCGACGCGACCGGCAGCGATACGGACCAGGCGATCTCGGACTTTTGGCGTGAGCTGCCTGGCGATGCCGAAGGCCGCGAATACGCGGATCAGCTGGTGCGCGGCGTCCGCGAAGGGGCGGAGAAGCTGGACGAACGCATCCGCGCCGCGAGCCAGAACTGGCGCCTCGAGCGCATGGCGCGCATCGACCGCAACGCGCTCCGGCTCGGCACCTACGAGCTGCTGACGCGGACGGACGTGCCGCGGGCCGTGATCTTGGACGAGGCGGTCGAGCTCGCGAAGCGCTTCGGTGGCGAAGAGAGCAGCAAGTTCGTCAACGGCGTCCTCGACCGCGTCGCGGACGACTTGGGCCGGCTGGACACCGACAAGGGCTGAGCCGCCGTGGAGCTGCGGTTCACGCTCCCCAATCTGCGCAAGCTGGACCTGCTCGGGACAGAGGTCATCGTCGCCGCCGTTGCCGAGGATGAAGCTCCGCCTCACGGCGTCGCCGGGCTGCTGGATTGGCGGCTCTCGGGGCGCATCTCGCGCCTCGTCGAACGGGGTTTCCTCACCGGGCGGGTGGGGGAGGTGGTGCTCGTTCCGGGCAAGCCCAAGCTCCCGTTCGACAAGGTGCTGTTGTTCGGTGTCGGCAAGCGAGAAGACTTCAGCGAGCCGGTGTACCGCGTCGTAGTCGAGAAAATGCTGTCGACGCTCGAAGGGCTGCGCGTGCGGAGCGCGGTGGTGGAGCTGCCAGGGCGCCACTTCGACGCGATTCGGCCGGATCGCGCCGCCGACATCCTGCTCGAGTCGGCTGGTAGCAAGCCGATGCACGACGTGTGGACTTTGGCCGAGACGCTGGAGTCACAGCGGCTCGTGACGCAGCACATGATCCAAGAGCGCCGCCGGGTCCGCAGCTAGACACCGCCGCGCATCGGCGCGACCATACTTCAGTGCGTCGTCGCTGGCCGGTCTCGCTGCTTCTCACCCTGGGGGGTGTGCCGCTCGGCGGCTGCGACCGGACCGTGACCTCGGTTGGAGCGTGGTCGCCAGCGCTGCAGCCGGAGCCCGGCGCGGCCGGTGCAGCGAATGGGGGCGCTGGTGGCGCGGCCAGCGGCGGCCTGTACCTGGAGGCCGAGAGCGGGGAGCTGAGCGGCGATTTCTCGGTCGGCAGCGACGCGGCGGCCTCGAACGGCCAATACCTGCTCGCGCCTGACGTAGCGACGGCCGAGGATCAGGAGAGCCCGGCGCAGGCGCGCTACGCGTTCAGCGTACCGGTGGACGGCGACTACCTGATTTGGGGTCGCATCTATTCGCCGGACATCTCCAGCAATCGCTTTCACGTCCAGGTGGACGGCGGCGTGCGCTACCTCTGGCGCATCACGGTCGGTGACCTCTGGTACTGGGACGATATTCACGACGATCTGAAATACAACGAGCCGCTGCACTTTCAGCTCGCGGCGGGGGCGCACGAGCTGGTGATTGGAAACGTGGCCGCCGGCGCGCGGCTGGATCGTCTGTACATCACCGCGACCGGTGACGAGCCGCCAGGCAACGACACGAAGTGCCGCCCGCCCCACTCAATCGACCTGGGCGGTGTTTGTCACGAGAGCTGCGGCGCGCAAGCGACCCCCGAACGCGGCACGACTTGCAGTTGTGCCGCGGCGCCGGAGAGTGAACGCTTCGAAGCGTACGACTGCGGCGGCGGATCCTGTTGCTTCGTCCCGGCGATGCCGTGAGGCACCCCTGTTTGGTAGTAAAGCGTCTCGCCCAACCGACGCAAGCTAGAGTCGGGCCATGGTGCGCGTCTGGGGATTCGGGTTCCTGCTGCTGGCAGCTTGCGGCGGGCGTGCGTCAGGCTCGGAAGGCCTCGAGCCGGTGAGTGGAAGTGGCGCGGGAGGTAGCGAGGGCGTGCTCGTCGGGGGAGCTGGCGGCTCCGAGCTCGCGCACGGCGGCGGCGGGGCCGGGGCAAGCACGCCGGTCGGCTGCCCCGATGCGAGCTCGCCGAGCTGCGAAGCCAGCTTCCTTCTGGATTTGAGCTTCGATGGGACGAGCACGAAGACGAGCGACGGCTCGGTTTGGGCCGAGCCGCTGCAGCTGCCCGCGTTTGCGCCCGTGTCCCCAGGGCCTTCCGTGCCGGTGGACCCCGCCGATTGGGACCGCTCCCGGCTACCGGTGGGCGCGTGCGTCTTCAAGCTGCACGGCGCGCGCGAGAGCTGCCTCAACGGCCGCTTCAGCCGAATCAGCGCCGGAGCCTGCCAGGAGCGCCCGCTCGTCGTGTTTACCGCCTACTACGAGGTCCCGCATTGCACGGAGGCCATCGCCCCGGGCTGCGCGAGCGACGATCGCTTCTTGACCGAGAACCAGGTCTGGTACACCGCGCCGGACTCCGAGGGTAACGGCGAAACGTTGCTCGTTTTGTGCGCGGGCCTCTGCGCCCCCTTCGTCTCCAGCGCGGACGCGGACTCCAAGATGTGCGTCCTCGGCGGCCCCGTCCCGTAGCCGTGCTCCTTTCTGGCTGCCCGCGCCGCAGCTCGACCGGCAGAAGCTGCCGTGAGCCGCCGGGTGCAGACTCGCGAGGTCGCAGAGTCGGAGTAGGTGTCCCGTCGTCGTCTGCAGTGGTCGCCGTCTGCGATGGTCGTCGTGTGGGGTCGCCGCCCTGTGCGGTCGTCGTGTGCGATGGTCGCAACGGCTTGCGTGCGCGGTGGGGTGGTCGCAACGGCTTGCTTTCGTGAGCGTTGCGGAGGTCGCGACGAGTTGCGTGCACGGTGAGGAGGTCGCGACGAGTTGCGTGCGCGTTGCGGAGGCCGCGACGAGTTGCGTGCACGGTGAGGAGGTCGCGACGAGTTGCGTGCGCGTTGCGGAGGTCGCGACGAGTTGCGTGCACGGTGAGGAGGTCGCGACGAGTTGCGTGCGCGTTGCGGAGGTCGCGACGAGTGCGTGCACGGTGCGGTGATCGCGACGCTTTGCGTGCACGGTGCGGTGTTTGCAACGCCTTGCGTGGGCGTTTCGGAGGTCGCGAGTTTTGCGTGGGCGTCGCGGAGGTCGCAACGTCTTGCGTGCACGGTGGGGTGGTCGCAATGACTTGCGGGCACGGTGGGTGGTCGCGACGACTTGCGTGCGCGGTGGGGGTCCGCGGGCATTCGCGCAGCGTTGAGCTACCGCGGCGACGCGCCGCGCGGACGCGCCCTGCTACGCTTTGGCCCCTCCACCCCCACCCTGATCACCTGCTGTCTTCCACCCGATTGGCGCGAGGTCACGAAGGTACGCCGGGCGTCGCAAGCCGTGGAGCGAAGCGCGTCGCTTGGCGCATCTACGAGAGCTGCGGGTGTGCGGCGCCGAAGCGGTGCCGCTATTGCGAGCGACACCGGTTCCCCCAGTAGCTTCTGCACGTGATCCGCGAGTGCGTTGCGCGATCGCAGCCCACGTGGGCACCAAGACAAGCTGAACGACGCGCTACGCGGGGAAGCGTGCCGTGAACGTGAACGTGAACGTCGAGCGACGTATGGATCGGTACATTCGCGAGAAGCGGCGTCGGTGGCGCGAAATGATGATGATTTAATGTGCGGATCCTTACGTTGGCGCGAGGTCACGAAGGTGACTCCCCGGCGGCGCGAGCGTGGAGGCGAAGCGTGTGACGGGGCGCTACGAGTAGCGACGGGCATACGGCGCGGTGAGCGATGAGGACGTTTCGGTACGGGTATCGAGTAAGCGACACCGAGTCTCTCCCGATCAGCCTTCTGCAAGGCGACGCGCGAGTGCGTTGCGCGGCTGCAGCCCACGTGGGCACAAGACGAGCTGAACGACGCGACACGCCGAGAACCGTGCCGTGAACGTGAACGTCGAGCGACGTATGGATCGGTACATTCGCGAGAAGCGGCGTCGGTGGCGCGAAATGATTGATGATTTAATGTGCGGATCCTTACGTCGGCGCGAGGTCACGAAGGCGCCTCCCCGGCGGCGCGGGCGTGGAGGCGAAGCGTGTGACGGGGCGCTACGAGGAGCGACGGGCATAACAGCGCTGAAGCGATGAGGACGTTGCGTTATCAGGCACTTTTCGCGGCCAGCTTGGCGGCATCATTTTGCAACCGCCGAACGGGGTTGCGGTAAACTGGAGGCATGTCGCAGCTTGGGGGTTGGCTTTGTGTCGGCTTGGTGGTCGTGAGCTGTGGTGGCCGCGCGTCAGGTGACCGCTCGCCAGACGAGCCGGACGGCGAGTCGAGCTCGGGCCAAAGTGGCAGTGGGCCTTCCTTCGGTGGCAGCGCGGCCGGTGGTGGCGGATCCACGGGCGGCCGTGTGGGGTCGTCCGGTGAGGTGCCCGTATCGCAGCCTCTCCGCCCGCGAATCGGCGGACCGACGCCGGAGGGCGACGGCCGCTTGCCGGACATTCCGGAGACTCTGCCCGGCTCCGCGGGGGTCGGTTGGGACCGGTGCTTCAGTGACCAGGAGTTGTCGCCCGCCCAGTGCGACACGTGCGCGGCCTCACGCGGCTCTGATTTCCTGGTTGCCGAAGCTGTGGAGGGCGCGGCCCCGGACATGGCCGAACCGCAGCTCACGATCTACTTCGATCCGGCGCAAAGCTCTGACGCGCTTTGGCTGGACCTCACCTGGCTCTCTGGCACACGCGGCGGGGAGCTGTGGCTTTGGGAGACGAACCTGGCTTGCGAGCCCCAGGGCGAGCCGCGATTGTTCGACGTGTCGCCCCTTCTGACTGGGGGAGCGGGCGATTGGTCGAGCGCGTGTATTCCGCTCGACCCGACGCGCCCGCTGCAGGGGCTCGCGCTCAGTCTTACTGCGTTTGGGCGGCTGGGTTTGGACGCGCTGCGGTTCGGGGCGCCTTGCACCGGCTCGTGAGGCTCGGCGCGTGTGCCGGCCTGTTGCTGGCGGCGTGTGGGGGCCGCGCGGCGAGCTCGGGCGACGCGGCGGGTTCGGGCGACGCGGCGAGCTCGGGCGACGCGGAGCCGGCGAGCGGCGGCGGCGCTGGCGGTCCCGGGGCGGCCGGTAGCGCCGCCGGGAGCAGCGGCGGCGGAGCTGCAAGCGTGACGCGCACCTGTCCGGACGAGAGCTGGGGGAGCTGCCATGCCGGGCTCCGCCTCGACCTGAGCACCGAGGGCCGAACGGAAGGGGATGAAGGCGTGTGGGCGGAGCCTTTGCAGGTCGCGCTGCCACCGGCCCGTACGCTGCCGCCGCCCGAGTCGCCGGACACGGACCCGGCGCATTGGGACCGCTCCGAAACGCCGGTCGGCGCCTGCGTGTTCCGGGTGCACGGCGCGCCCGCGGCTTGCTTGGACGGGCGAGCGAGCCTGAGTTTCTTCGCGTGCGAGCAGGGCGGCCCGGGACGGCCCGTACTAGCGAGTTACTACGAGCTGGCCGGGTGCTCGGCGGGTGTGTCGCCCGGCTGCCCTGGCGCGGTCGACCCCTGGGGCTCGCAAAACTTCGTTTGGTACTCCGCTCGCGAAGCGGACGGCACCGCCACGGTGGTGCTGTGCGCCGCGCTCTGCGAAATGCTGCTCGGCATCGGCGCGGCCTGCCTGCAGCACGCGCCAGGCATCACCGTCCCGTAGCGAACGGCGTCCCCTAGAGACTAGCGCTGCTCCACCCCGCGCGCGCCGAGCGCGTCCACCACGCTCTTGGCCATCGCCGCGCAGGCTTCGTTCAGCTGCTCGTGCGTGCGCGCCTCTGTCGCGTCGAACAGAAGCTTGAACGCGACCGCGCGCTTGGCGGTTTCATTGCCGGCGAACACGTCCGCCACGCTGATGCGCGAGAGCCACGCCGGCGCGGCCGCTTGCAGCAGGGGCGCGATGTCGCGCACCGAAACGCCGAGCGGGACCGCAAAGTTGAGCATGCGATCGATGTCCGGCATGACCGGCGGCATTTGGAAGGTGGGGCTCCCCGCCGGCTCTGCGAGCAGCGCGCTGTGCGAGAGCTCGAAGTAGCAAGCCTTCGCGAATTTGATGCCGAACGCCTGCAGCACTTGCGGCAGCACCTCGCCGACCACGCCGACGCTGTGGCCGCCCACCCGCAGACTGAGCGAGCGGTGCGGATGCAGCAGCGCGGTGAGGGGGTAAGCCGGATCCGGGTCCCCCAGCTCGAGCGGCAGATCCAGCGCCGTTTTCAGCTGCTCCAGCACGCCTTTGAGAAAGAAGACGTCCGCGCTCCGACCGCCGTCCCACGACTCCGGACGTTCTTTGCCGGAGCAGATGCCGTACAGCACGTCCCGCTCCGTGCACACGCCGTTGGGAGACTTCGAGTCCGGGTGGAAGGTGCGCGTCCACTCGTAGAGGCGCACGTCTTGCGCCTTGAGGTTCAAGTTGTCGGCCACCGCCTGCACGGCTTGAGCGAGGCAGTTGTTTTTGAGCAGCGAAAAGCTGTTGTCGAGCGAGTTCACCGTCTCCACGTGAGCCCACAGCGGCGAGCCCTCGTGCTGGCCGAGCTTTTCCGGCACCGCGCGCGAGTAAAAGCCGTCCGTGTAAACCTCGTAGAACCCGGCGCTGACCAGGACGCTCTCTGCAACGCCGAGCAGCACCTCGGCGCGTGACGGGCGAGCGCCGAGGGCTACCGGCGGCAAGCCTTGAGGCAAGTCGTTGAAGCCGACCGAGCGCGCGACCTCTTCGAACAGATCTTCCTCGGACTCGACGTCCCACAGGCGGTGCGGCGGCACCTGGAAGGAGAGGCCACCCAGGTGCAGGAAGCCGTAGGCGCCTAGGCGCTCCTCGATCTCGGGCTCCTCGAAGTTTCGGCCCAAAAACGCGCTGAGCTCCTGCGCGCGAAGTGGCACCACGCGCTTCGGATCTTGCCAGTCGCCCACCACCGCGAGCGGCCCCGTGACTTCCGCCACCCCCGCCTGCTTCAGCAGGTGCGCGATGCGGCCGGCCGCCACCGCGGCGAGGGTGGGATCCGAGCCGCGCTCGAAGCGAGCCGACGCGTCCGTGAACGTTTGGAGCGAGCGCCCGCCCAGCCGTACCGTGACCGGATCGAAGGCGGCCGACTCGAGCACGATCTCTGTCGTCTCGTCCGTGATCTTCGAATCCTCGCAGCCGATGACGCCGGCGATGGCCAGAACCTTCACGTCGTCCGCGATAACCAGGGTGCCGACCGGCAGCTCGCGCGGCTCCGGCGTGAACAGGAGCCAGCCCTTCTCGCCGGCTTTGGAGAGGCGGATGGTGATGCCGCCCTGGATCTTCTTCGCGTCGAACGCGTGCGAAGGTTGGCCGAGCTCCAGGTTGACGAGGTTGGTGACGTCGATGGCGGCGTTGCCGGTGAGCAGGCCCGCGGCGCCGAGCAGCTCCTCCGCCTCTTTGCCGAGCGACCTGTTCAAGCCGCCCGTCACGCGCAGCGGGGTGGCCGTATACAAAAGGCACTTATCCGACTCGATCCGCAGCGGTAGCGCCGGCGCGCCGACCGGCAGCGCGGGCGCCTCCGGTAGCCGCAGCGGAGCCTTAGTGCGGGCCGCGACCTCGCGGGCGACGCCGGCGTAGCAGTGGTGATCGCCGCGGTTGGCGAGCAGCTCCAGCGTGAGGAGCGCGTCCGTACCCTGCGCGTCCAGCCGCTTCACCTCGAGACCCAGGTCGTCCAGCAGCTTGCGGAGAGCCTTTGGCTCTGCCGGCGTGCCGGCGCAGTAACGCGAGAGGACGTTGGCGGAGATCTTCATCCTGGCCTCCGGCGCAGCGTGCGCATGAATCTCATGTCTTGCTCGTACAGGCTCTTGGCGCGGCTGAGGCCGAGCCACTGGCTCGTCATGCGGGTGGTGCCCCAGCCAAAGGCGATGCCGCGCACGCCCGGCTCCGTGTAGCCGAAGTTTTTCATGATCTTGGGGTGAATCATGCCCGCGCCGATGATCGTGACCCAGCCCGCTTGGTGGCACGCTTCGCAGCCGTCCCCTCCGCAGTTGAGGCAGGCGATGTCCAGACCCACGGAGGGCTCCGTGTAGGGGTAGAACTTCGGCTTGAAGCGGAACTTGCGGTTTTCGTAGAGCGAGCCCGCAACGAAGCTCAAAATGCCCTTCAAGTGGGCGAAGGTGAGGCCCTTCTCGACCCAGAAGCCCTCGAGCTGATGGAACATCGCGAGGTGAGTCGCGTCTACCGCTTCGTTCCGGTACACGCGGCCCGGAGAGGCGAACTTGAGCGGCAGCGGCAGTCGCTTCTCCAGCGTGCGCGCCTGGATGGTGCTGGTATGCGAGCGCAACACCTGCCCGCCCTGCACCCAAAACGTATCCTGCATGTCGCGCGCCGGGTGATGCGGCGGGATGTTGAGCGCGTCGAAATTATAGAAGGGGCTCTCCACCTCCGGACCGTTCGCCACCTCGAAGCCGAGCTGACGCAGCACGTCCAAGCAGCGCTCTTCCACCGCGCGCACCGGGTGCTTTGCGCCGCGCTCCGTCACCACGCCGGGTAGGCCGATGTCCACCCACTCCGCCTGGAGCTTTTTGCTCAGCTCGTCTGCGTGCGCGCTCGCTTCGCGCGCGGTGAGCTCGGCCTCGATCGCGGCTTGCGCGTCGTTGAGCTCCTTGGCGACTTGGGCGCGCTGCTCGGGCGGCACCTCGCGCAGGTTCTTGAGCGCGTTCTTCAGCTCGCTCTTCTTGCCGAGGTACTTGACCCGCAGCTCTCGGAGCGTCGCGGGGCTGTGCGCCGCTGCCAGCTCGGACCGAAACGTTTGCAGGATTTGCTGAGGATTTTCCATGAAACGCGCGCCGCCGCTTGTTGGCACACGGCCGCGCGGATGGCAAGGTTCGGCCCCGTCAGCGAGGGTCCGACCCGCGCATCAGCCGCCACGCATCAGCGCGGGCGCCCCGCGGGTTAGCGCGGGCGCCCCCGCGTGTTAGCGCGGGCGCCCCCGCGTGTTAGCGCGGGCGACTGATGGTCGGCACTTTTTTGCCGGCGGCGGCGGCCTCCGCGGCTCGCTTCTGCATATCGTCCATGATCTTGGCGTTGCGGGCGGCCGCGGTGTCACTCTTGAAGAGGGTGGCGGCGCCGAGCACGAGCTTGCCGTTCGACCAGCGGTCGTACTCGAGCACCACGCCGTCGTGGTAGTGCCGCTCGGACAAGCCGTCCGGCCCCATCGGCGAAATTTGCTCCACGCGCTCGGGCTTGCCGACCACCTCCTGCATCGCCTGCGGAGTCATGCCGAAGTAGTAGTCCGGCAAGAAAGCGCCGTTGAAAAAGCCGTACTCGATGATGCTGCCGTCCGGGGCGCGTTTCGCCTCGCGGCCCTTGCGCGAGATGCGAATCTCTTTGGTCACGCCGCTCTCCAGCTTGAAGTCCACGGCGCGCCCGACGTAGCGGCAGAGCGACTCGGTCGCGTCATCGCACGGCGCGCCCATGAGCCGCTCGATTGTCTCTTTCGACGCCCCGATGCGAATGGGGCCGATGCCCTGGCCGGGCAAGATGGGTTGCAGCGCGCCGACCCGGCCCCCCTCGTAGACGATGCGCTTGGGCCCTTGACCGGGGAGCACGTTGGCGGCGTGACCGATGCTGCTGTTCGCGTTAGGAGCCGAGGAGGCGGCCGGCGCCGCGATCGCGCTCGCAAGCACCTGGGCGCGCTCGGCCTCGCTCAGCGCGGGCTGCTTACTCTGACAGCCGTCGCAGCCGGTGGAAAGCAGGGCCAGGGCGAGGGCAGGGGCAAGCAAAGAAACGGAAAAACGCATGGATCCTCGAGTTGCGGCGGCGCAGAAACCGCGTCATTAGCACAGCTTCGTCGCCGTCTATTCCCGCCCCCGCCCGAGATCGCGCTTGCCCGCTACGACTCCGACCCACGTGACCGCCCCCAGCGCCAACTCCGTTGACGTTTTGGCCCGTCGCTTCTTGTTCGTGACCGGAAAGGGCGGCGTGGGCAAGACCACGGTCGTGGCCGCGCTCGCCGAGCGGTTCGCGCGTGCCGGCAAGCGCGTGCTCGTCGCGGAGACGAGCCCCAAAGAGCACCTGTCCGGCTTGTTCGGGCGCCCCCCGCTGCCGACCCAAATCACGGAGCTTTCTCCGCGCGTCTTCGGCGTGCTGCTCGACGCGGACGTCGCGATCAAGGAGTACGGCGCCCTCGTCTTGAAGAGCGAGCGGCTGGTGAGCGCGCTGTTCGACAACAAGCTCGTGCTCGGATTTTTCCACGGCGCGCCCGGCCTCAAGGAGTGGGCCGCGCTGGGAAAGGCCTGGTACCACTCGACCGAGTCCTTGGCCGACGGCTCGCCGCGCTTCGACGTCGTCATTCTGGACGCGCCCGCCACCGGTCACGGGCTGGACATGCTGCGCGTGCCGAAGACGATCGTCGAGCTCTCACCCCCCGGCATCTTGCGGAGTGACGCGGAGAAGGCGTGGGCGCAGTTTCGTGACCCCGCCCAATCTGGCGTGGTCGTGGTCAGCTTGCCCGAGGAAATGCCGACGAACGAGAGCGTGGAGCTCTGCGCGGCGCTGAAGCAAGAGCTGTCGCTGCCGCTCTTGGCCGTCGTCGCCAATCAAGTCGTGGCGGAGGTCTTCGATGCGCCGGGGCGAGCCGCGCTCGCGACCATGGCGGAGCCGGGCGGCGCGGACTCGGCGTCGCAGGCGCTCGCAGCGGGGGTGCGACGCGCGGCGCGTGAGCAGGTCCAGGCGGACAGCTTGGCGCGCCTGGCTACGCTCGGCGCGCCTCTGTATCGGCTGCCATTCGTGCCCGGCGGCGTGAACGGCCCGCCTGCGGTCGCGCTCCTGAGCGCGGCGCTCGCTGCCGGAACCTAAAGAGCCGCCGCGGCGGCTTCGTCCAAAAACCACACGCCGTCGCGAGCGAGCTGAATCGGGGTCGCCACCACGTCGATCGGATCCTTCAGGGCCCGGCGCACCGGTTCGGCCTTGCCGGCGCCGCTCGCCAGCACGAGCAGGACGCGGGCTCCGCGGAGCACGGGCGGCGTGAGCGAGAGTCGCTCGGGCGGAGGCTTCGGGCCCGTCACCGGCAGGACTCGCCGCGTCTCCTCGCGCAGCGCTGGTGAGCCTGGGAAGAGAGACGCAGTGTGCGCGTCTTCTCCAATACCCAGCACCACCACGTCGAGCGCTTCCGGCAGCTCCAGCTCGTAGCTCCGCGCCGCGGCGTCCCGATCCTCGAGCTCGCCTCGCATGCGATGGATGCGCTCGCTGGGAATGCGAACCCGATCGAAGAGAGCGGCCTTGGCCATCCGATAGTTGCTGTCCTCGTGCTCGGCAGGCACGCACCGCTCGTCGCCGAAGAAAATGTCCACTGCCGACCAATCGAGCGGCAAGCCGGCCAGCGCTTCGTACGTGGCTTTCGGCGTCGTTCCGCCCGCAAGCGCCAAGGACGCGCGCCCTCGGTCGTGCGTGGCCTTCGTCAGCTCGAGCGCGATGCGCGCGGCGGCGCGAGCTGGCAGATCTTTCGAGTCACAGACGATGCGTTCCATGTGGGCGGAATCATAGGCGTGACCCAGAATCCGCGCTATGGTCGCTGGGCTTAACTCATGGCGGAATCGGCTGTCTCCGCAGGCTACGTGCTCGCCGGCCGCTACCGGCTAGAGGCGCAGCTGGGTGCGGGCGGCATGGGGACTATTTGGCGCGCTCAGCATTTGGTGCTGAACGCGCCGGTCGCCGTGAAGGTGATCGATCGTACGGCTATCCCGGACGAGGAGACGCTCTCTCGCTTCATGCGCGAGGCGCAGTCTGCGGCCGCGCTGCGCAGCCCTCACGTCGTGCAGATTCTGGACTACGGCATCGACGGCAAGGTGCCGTTCATGGCGATGGAGCTGCTCGAGGGCGATACGCTCGCCCAGCGCATCAAGCAGCAGAAGCGCCTGACGCCGCAGGAAACGTCGCGCGTGCTCACCCACATCGGCCGCGCCATCGGCCGCGCCCACGAAGCCGGCATCGTTCACCGCGACCTGAAGCCGGAGAACGTGTTCCTCGTGCACAACGAGGACGAAGAGATCGCCAAGGTGCTGGACTTCGGCGTGGCCAAGGTCGAGCGCAACGCGTTGTCGGAGGGCACGCGTACGCGCACCGGCTCCATTTTGGGCACGCCGTTTTACATGAGCCCGGAGCAAGCGCAGGGCAACCGCACGGTCGACTCGCGGTCGGACTTGTGGAGCATGGGCGTCATTGCGTTCGAGTGCTTGACCGGCAAGCGCCCGTTTTATAGCGACGGCTTGGGGGATCTGGTGCTCGCCATCTGCGTGCGCGACATCCCACTCCCCTCGTCGCTCGCGAGCGTTCCCATCGGCTTCGACGCGTGGTGGAACCGCGCCGTCGCGCGGGACCCGGAAAAGCGATTCCAAACCGCGAAGGAGCTCACGGACGCGCTGCGTGAGGCGCTCGGCCTGGAGTCGAAGGACGCGCACCGGGAGTCGCCGCGCTCTGCGCCGGAGATCGAGGTGACGGGCGCGCCGCCGACGGACCGCCAAACGCCGCCGACGGATCCGCTCGCGGGGGCGCACTTCTCCGGCGTTCATACCCAGGGCGTGAGCGTGCGCGCAGACGAAGCGGCCGAGCCGCACGCGGCCACCGTCGTCGCTTCGGGCCCGGACGCGCTGTCCGCGCCGGAGCCGCCCGCCCTTACCGTGCGCCAGTTCAGCACGACCCAGAAGAGCTCGCCCTCGTCGGTAGCGCCCCGGTCGGATGGCACGGGGCTGGTGATCGGCGTGGCGGCCGCGGCGCTGTTCATTGGGATCATCTCTGGCGTCATGCTCCTGCGCTCTCAAAAGCAGGCGGACTTGGATCAGCAGCGCGAGCTGCCGGCGCCGCTTCCCGAGCGCCCGCCGAGCGAGCCGCGCATGAAGGGCAAGGCTGCCGCCCAGCCGACTCCGCCGCCCTCCACGGCGACCTCCGCCGCCAAGCCGGTCCTGGAGTTTTTGCCGCCGGACGCGCCGGTGCCTTCTGGCGGGTCGCCCGCGGCGGAACAGCCCCGTCCTCGAAAAGAAGACGCCCCCAGCGCTCCCTCGGCGACGGAAGCGCCGCGCCCGGCGCCGAGCACGACGGGGCCGGACGGCGCCTGGGTCAAGCCTGCTTGGGCCGTTCCTGATGGTGAGCCGGTTCGCCGCGATCCCATCAGCGAATGATCGGCCATACTTAGCTTTCCCATCGTGCGGCTCCGCGGAGCCGAGGAGGAGCGAGCTTTGTTCCAAACGCGCGCGCAACAGGAAGGTCTCCCGCACACGCTGTTAGTCTCCAACGTGCCCGGGGGCGTCGCTCGCCCCGGCGCGGAGCTGACGCGCAGGAGCCCCGCCAATCGCGACGACCTCGTGACGGTGGCCCCGCAAAGCACGCGCGAGCAGGTCTTCGAGGCCTGCGAGAACGCGCGTCGCGCGGCTGCAGGTTGGGCGCGCGTGCCGGCACCGGAGCGCGGGCGACTCTTGGGCCGCCTCGCGCAGCTGCTCACCGCGGAGAAGGAGCGCCTCGCTCGCTTCGTGTCGCGTGAGGTGGGCAAGCCGCTCCGCGAGGCGCGCGGCAGCGTTCAAGAAGCGATCGACACCGCTGAGTTCTTTCAGAGCGAAGGGCGTCGCCTGTACGGGCAAACGGTGCCGAGCGAGCTGCCCAACAAGGAGCTTTATACGTACCGGCGGCCGCTCGGAGTCGTCGGCATGATCACGGCCGGCAACTTTCCCATCGCGGTGCCGAGCTGGAAGATCGTGCCCGCGCTGCTGACCGGTAACGTGGTGGTGTGGAAGCCGTCGGACGACGCACCTGGCACCGCCGCCCTGTTTTTCGAGCTGCTGCGCCGCGCGGGGCTACCAAGCGGCGTCGTCAACGTGGTGCACGGCGGCGGCGCTGGCGCAGCCGGTGAGTTCCTGATCGAGGCGGTGGACGCGGGCTTGGTCGACAAGGTGTCTTTCACCGGCTCGACCGCGGTGGGCCGTAAAATCGGCGAGGTGTGCGGGCGGCGTCTCCAGGTGCCTTCCCTGGAGCTAGGCGGCAAGAACCCGCTCGTGGTGCTCGCCGATGCGGACCTGGAGCTAGCGGTCGAAGGCGCGGTCTGGGCGTCCTACGGTACGGCCGGCCAGCGCTGCACCAGCGCCGGCAACATCATCGTGGATCGGCGCGTCATGGCCGCGTTCCGAGAGCGCTTCGTTCGCCGCGCGACGTCGCTCAAGATCGGGAGCCCGCTCGACGAGCACGTGGACTACGGACCGTTCATCAACGAGCGCTTCCTGGAGCGCTGGGTCGAGCAACGCGCGGTCGGTCTCGCGGACGGCGCGTCGCTCCTGCTGGATGGCAAGCGCATCGGCACCGCCGAGACGCTGCCCGGCTTTTCCGGCGACGCCGCGCGCGGACTGTATGCGACGCCGCGCCTCTTCGACGACGTGCGCATCGACATGCGCATTGCGCAGGAGGAATGCTTCGGCCCCACCGTGAACCTCATCGAGGTGGACGGCTTGGACGAAGCAATTCGCACCGCCAACGGAACGCCCTACGGGCTCTCCAGCGCGATCTACACGCGCGACGCGCACGCCATGCTGCGCTTCAAGGAGGAGATTCACGCCGGCATGACCAGCATCAACAACAGCACCACCGGCGCCGAGGCGCATCTGCCGTTCGGCGGCAACGGCTGGTCCGGCAACGGCACGCGCGAGAGCGGTATCTGGGTGCTGGATTCGTACACGCGCTGGCAAGCCGTGAACGTGGACCTCGCAGGCAAGCTCCAGAAGGCGCAGATCGATGTGGTGGACGGAGAAGTGAGCAGCGGCTCGGCGCTGGCCGCGGCCGCGGCCGCGATCCCTTGACTGGAGCTCCGGCGTCGCGTCGCGGTGCCACATTTCGCTACGCCTACCGAGCCGCGCCTGGCTGGGTAGTAGGAGCTCAGCCGCACCGCGCGTCCCGTTTTGGCGCGACGAATGGGGCCGTTCGTTCCGCCCACGGTGCGGCTCGCAGACAAAATGATCATCGTTTGGAGTCGATCTTCGCGCCAAGGTGCGCTGCGTCTGCTCTCGGCGACGAGCCGCCCTCGTGTCACCGAGGGACGACCCAGCAGCTTCTGCAATAGGGCTGCGGCGCGGCAGCCACAGCCAGAAACAAAGCGCGTTTCGAAGCGACTCAGTCGTGTCGGTTCGATACGGTTATTCCATTGGAAGAACCTAGGTTTGGGCGAAACGATGCATCGGAAAAACCGCTGAGACATCGGGACTAATCCAGACGAGATAACGATTCTGCTGCGCGACCGGGTGCCGAAACATGGACGCCACCGAGCGGAACCGTCGCCGTAGCCCAAGCTGTCTTACGTACGCATTCTCGAAACTCGTCGCGGGTCATTAGTGCTGAAGTTTCCAACTATTTCGTGTGCGCTCGCGCTGAGCGCGCAGCTGCTGGTCTCTGGTAATTCGAGCGCCCAAATGGCGCCGGGGGCGGGTGTGTCTCCGCCGGCAGCGGGCGGCGCGCCTCCTCCCACTGCTCCGCTCACACCCGGGCGGCCTTCCGCGCCGGCTCCTGCGGCGGTGCCCGGTGGCGGGCGGACCGCCGCACCGGCGGGTGCCCCCGTGCCGTCCCTCGCCGCTCCGGTGCAGTCGCCCGCTGAGTCACGCGCGCGCCTGCGGCTCCTCATTGCTACCGCCAAGCAGCAGGCGCCGGAGGTGTCGATGGCACGCGCCTCGCTCACTTCCAGCCGCTCTGCGCACGAGATGGGCCGCATGGCCCCGTTTTTGAATCCAATGATCGAGGTGACTGCCGAGCGTGGCAACAAGGACGTCACGAAGGACGTCGCGATCAACGGCATCTTGTGGTTGCCGGTGGAGCTCTCCGGGCAGCGCGGCAGCCGCAAGCGCGAGGCGACGGATTTCGTGGGGCTCCACACCGCCCTCGTGGACCAGGCGCGCGCCCACGCCGCTGCGCGGTTGGTCCGCGCGTTCGGCTACGCCGCGGTCGCGGCCGAGCGCCACCAAGTGCTGACCGAGCTGCTGACGAGCGCGCGCGCGGAGGCGGATCTGATGGCCGAGCGCGTGAAGGCAGGAGACGCGATAGCGCGCGACGCCTCCCTCGCGGCGGTGGAGGCCGCGCGCCACGACGTGATGTTGGCGGAGACGCAGGCGGAGCTCGTCCGTTCGCAAGGCGAGCTGTCGGAGCTGCTCGGAACTGAAGAGCTCGAGCAGGTCGCGCCGAGCGCGCCTCCCTCGCTTTCGGATCGCGACTTTCGGACCGTGAAGGTGGACCAGACGCCGCACTCGCAGGCGCTCCGCGCACAGGCAAAGTTCTACACCTCCTCCGCGGAGCGGCTCTCCAAGGAGGGGCAAAGCGCGCTCAGTCTCGGCCTCGTCGCGGGCCGCGGTGACTACGGCGAGACGCGCCTCGGCGGAGGCTTGGCCTACGCGTTCCCGGTGTTCCGCGCCAACCGCCCCGAGCGCGCACGCGCCGCCGCCGAGAGCTCTCGCGCGCTGGAGGAGAAGCGCGTCCAGGAGTCCGTCGCCGTGCGCCGCCTGAAGTTGTTGCAGCTGGAGCAAGAGCAGCTGACCCGCGCCATCGACTCACTGACCGCGACCGCCTTGCCGGCGGCGCAGCACGCAGTGAGCGCGGTACAAGAAACGTACGCGGCCGGTAAGGCCGAAATGCTGGCTGTCTTGCTCAGCCGTCGCGAGCTCTCGGCGCTCTATCTGCGCCGCTTGGAGCTCTTGCAACAAAATTGGCTGCTCGTCAGCGAGTACGTCGAAATCACAGGAGACCTGCCGTGAGCCTTGATTCATCCGAAGACCTCTCATCCTCGACGACGGAACAGCCCCCCGCCAAGCCCCCCGCGCCTCGACCGCGTTGGAAGAAGACCGCCGTCATCGGCGGCATCGCGCTGCTCGGCGCCGTAGGCGTGTTCGTGGCGCAGCAGAGGAGCGGCGAAGCCGCGCCGGACAAGGGCGCGGCCGCGCCGGACGTCCCCCGCGTCCAAGGCGACACCATCACCTTCTCGGACGCGTTCGCCAAGCGCGCCGGGATCAAGCGCGCGAAAGTGCGCTTCGACCAGCTCGTGCCCGTCGTCTCCGCGGTCGGCACGGTGGACTTCAACGCCGAGCACGTCGCCGCGATCGGCACCCGCCTGCGCGGCCTCGTGAGCCGCGTGAGCAAGTTCGAAGGGGACGCCGTGAAGGCGAACGAGGTGCTCGCTCACGTGGAGAGCGCCGAGCTGGGCGAGGCGCAAGCCAACGTGAGCATGCTGGACGCCGAGCGCAGCGCCGCCGAGCTGAACTCGCAGCGCGAAGCGAAGCTGGCGGAGCGGAACCTCACCACCGCGCGTGAGGCGGAGATTGCGGCCGTGGAGGCCAAAAAGGCCGGGCTTTTACTGGACGCGGCCGAGCAAAAGGTCGCCGCGCTCGGCGGCAACGCGCGCGTGAAGCACGAGCGCATGCTGGGGGCCCACGCGGTGCTCTCGCCCATCGCCGGCACTGTCGTGGAGCGCAACGTCGCGCCCGGCCAGTTCGTGGAGGGGCAGCTCGTCGCCTTCAAGGTCGCCAATTTGGACCACCTCTGGATCGAGCTGGACGTGTTCGAGCGCAACCTCACCCGCGTCAGCGTCGGCGATCGGGCGGAGCTGCGCCCGCTCTCCGGCACCGCCGACACCCTCATCGGGCGCGTCGCCAAGGTGGCGTCGCGGATCGACCAGGAGACTCACAGTGCCAAGGTGCGCATCGAGGTCGAGAACCGCGATCGTAAGCTGCGCGTAGGTCAAGCCGTACAGGCGGTCATTCACTCCGCGGGCGGCGCGCACGCCAAGCTGCCCATCGTCCCGACCGCCGCGATCACGTTCGTGGACGGCAAGCCGACCGTGTTCGTTGGCGCGGGTCCCTCCTCCGTGCGTGTGGTCGGCGTGCAGCTCGGGGCCAATGACGGCGACGAGACCGAGATCGCCACCGGCCTCCAAGAAAACGACGAAATCGTGACGGAAGGCGCTTTCGCGCTCAAGAGTGAGCTGTTTCGCTGATGCTCCAAGCCCTCGTTCAAGCCTCCATTCGTGCGCGTGGCGCGGTCATCGCGACCCTCGTGCTGCTTCTATGCGTCGGGGTCTGGGCCGCGAAGACGCTGCCCATCGACGCCCTGCCGGACGTCTCGCCGGTGCAGGTCTCCGTGCTCACGGGCGCCATCGGGCTCTCCCCGGTCGAGGTGGAGCGCACGGTGACGACGCCCATCGAGAACGCGCTGAACGGCGTTCCGGGCGCGGTGGATCAGCGCAGCGTCTCACGCGGCGGCCTTTCGGCCGTGACCGTGATCTTCAAGGACAGCACCGACATCTGGTTCGCCCGCCAGCTGGTGCTGGAGCGCCTGCGCGGCTTGGAGCTCCCTGCTTCCGCGACCGCTCCGGAGCTCGCGCCGGTGTCCTCCGGCTTGGGTGAGATCTTCCAGTTCGTGGTGCGGAGCAAGCAGCACTCCGCGATGCAGCTGCGCACGATGCTGGACTGGGACATCGTGCCCAAGCTCCGCAACGTGCCCGGGGTCGTGGAAGTGAACACGATGGGCGGCGAGCTGAAGCAGTTTCAGGTCGTCATCGACCGCGCGCGCCTCAAGGCCCACGGAATGGCCATCGCGGACGTGGTGGGCGCGCTCCGCGCCGCCAACGTGAACGCGGGCGGCGGCTACATCGACCGCCGCGAAGAGTCTTTTACCGTGCGCGGCCAAGGCATGCTGACCAGCGCCGACGAGATCGGCTCGGTCATGATCCGCACCTCCGCGCAAAACACGCCGGTCTTGGTGCGCCACGTGGCAGAGGTCACGGTAGGGGCGGCGCTGCGCCAAGGCGTCATCACTCGCAACGGCGAGGGTGAAGCGGTGACCGGCATCGTGATGATGCTGCTCGGCCAAAACAGCCGTGACGTCGTGCAGGCGGTCGGCGTGCGCGCCGAGCAGATTCAGAAAACGTTGCCGGCCGGCGTGAAGCTGGACGTCATCTACGACCGCAGTGACTTCGTCGGCCGCACGCTGAGCACCGTGCTCAAGAACCTGGCCGAGGGCGTCGGCATCGTGACGCTGGTCCTCATCATCTTCCTCGGCAGCTGGCGAGGCGCGGTGGCGGTGGTGCTCGGTATCCCGGTCGCGATGACGATCGCGCTCCTTGGCATGCACGTGTTCGGCGTCACCGGCGACTTGATGTCCCTTGGCGCCATCGACTTCGGCTTCTTGGTGGACGGGCCTATCGTCATCTTGGAGTCGGTCATCGCGGCGACCGCAGGAAAGAAGCTGGTCGGGGCCGCGCGCGCCGGCGCCTACGGCGAGATCGCGGGCGCGGTCGCGCGCCCGGTCGCCTTCGCGGTCGCGATCATCATGCTGGTGTACGTGCCCCTGCTCGCGCTCGAGGGCGTGGAGGGGAAGATGTTCCGGCCCATGGCCGTGACCATGGCGTGCGCGCTGTTCGGCGCGCTGGTGTACGCCATCGCGTTCTTCCCGGCGGTGCTGGTGGCGCTGGTGCCGCCCGCGAAAGGCCACGGCCCGCGCTGGCTCGAGTACCTCGCGCACGTTTACGCGAACGCGCTCCACGGCATCGTGCGCTTCCGCTTGGCGTACATCGCCGGCGCGTTCGCGGTGTTCGGCTTCGCGGGTTGGATCTTCGCGCAGCAAGGCGCGGAGTTCGTGCCGCGCATCTTCGAAGGCGACGCGGTGGTCACCATCCGCCGGGCGCCGAGCATCTCGCTGGACGCAGCGCTGAAGCTGGATTTGGCGGCGGAGAAGGTGCTGCACACGTTCCCGGAGGTCAAAACCACCCTGGGCATGACCGGCCGCGCCGAGGTGGCGACCGACCCGGTCGGCAACGACAACACGGACCTGCTCGTTCGCCTGCGCCCGCTCGAAGAGTGGACGACGGCCAAGGACTTCGACTCGCTCTCGGAGCAGTTCAAGAACAAGATCGAGAGCCAGGTGCCGGGCACCTTCGTCTCGGTGTCGCAGCCGATCGAGGACCGCACCAACGAGCTCATCAGCGGCTCTCGCGCCGACGTTCAGATCCAGATCTTCGGTACGGATTTGCCTCAGCTCGCCGAGCTAGCCGGCAAGGTCGCGGCGCAGGTGCGCGGCGTCAGCGGCACCGGCGACGTGCGCGTGGAGCGAGTGCTCGGCGCGCCGACCATCACCGCGTCGGTCGATCGCGGTCGCCTGGCTCGCTACGGCGTGCGAGTGGAGGACGCGTTCGCGGCCATCAGCGCGTCTCGCGAGGGCGTCCCGGTCGGACCCATCTACGAAGAAGAGCGTCGCTTCGAGATCCGCGTGCTCGCGCCGCCCGCCTCGCCCACGGCGGACGGCATCGGGGACTTGTTCGTGGAGACCCAGCGCGGCGAGAACATCCCCCTGCGGGAGGTGGTGGAGCTCACCGAAAACGAAGGCCCCACCGCAATTCGTCGCGAAAACCGCATGCGCGCCATCCGCGTGGACGTGAACCTACGCGGCCGTGACCTCGTGAGCTGGGTGAACGAGGCGCGCAGCAAAGTCGACGCGAGCGTCCCGCTGCCGACCGGTTATCGAGCCGAGTGGGGCGGGCAATTCGAGAACTTCGCTCGCGCTCAAGCGCGCCTGGCAATCGTGCTGCCGGTCGTGATCGGGCTCATCTTCGGCATGCTCCTGGGCATGTTCCAAAACGTTCGGCTCGCGTTGGCCGTGTTCGCGCTCGTCCCCTTGTCACTAGCGGGCGGCATGCTCGGACTCACCCTGCGCGGCATGCCCTTCAGCTTGCCGGCCGCGGTCGGGTTCATCGCGCTGGGCGGCATCGCGGTGTTGAACGGAGTGGTCATGGCCAGCGAGGTGCGCAAGCGCCTGGACGCGCGCGAGAGCTTGGACGAAGCCATCACCGGCGGCTGCGCGCACGTACTGCGCGCGGTGCTGACGACGGCGGTCGTCGCTGCCCTCGGCTTCCTCCCCATGGCTACCGCGACTAGCGCCGGTGCCGAGGTGCAGCAGCCGCTCGCCACCGCGGTCGTGATCGGCATGCTCATCAGCACTCTCCTCACGCTGCTGGTGCTGCCGGGCGTTTTGAGGCTCTGCCTCAAGGGCTACCGGCCGCCGGAGCCCACGCCGGAGGTGGCCTCCTCGCCTGGCACCGCCCCCGCGGGCATGAGCCCGGCCCTCACCTGAGCGGCCGGCGCTACAGCTCCAGCTGGAACTGAGCCGTCACCCGCGTGCTGTCTCGCTCGAAGTAAGGCACGGCGGGGAGCGGCTTCGGTGAATCGATGATGGGCGTGCCGCCTTGCACGTCCGTCCGCTTCACGTCCAAGAGGAAGCGCGCGCGCTTCCGGTAAGGGACCGCGATGCCGGCCGCGAGCTCGCTTCGCTGACCGACGTCGTGCTCGCGATCCAAGTCCAGCCACTCCACTCGCAGCGCGGGGGTGAAGCGAAGAGCGCCCCAGCGCACCTCGCAAGCGACAGTGGCCCAGACCGCCCAAAACGAGCGCGCGCCGTAGCGTTCGTCCACGTCCACCCGGTCGCCCAGCAGGCCCTCGGCGCGCACCATGAGGCGGCGCCGGTGGTAGGTGACGTCCGCGCTGTACGCCTTGCCCGCCGCCCAGCGCTGCTCGCGCGGGTACAGCGGGTCCGGCGGCGCCGGCAGCACGTCCTTCCCCGAAGTCTCGAAAGGTCGCAGGTAGTCTCGGCTCGTCGGCATCGCGACCGCGTCCACGCCGATGCGCAGGCCCTTCAGCGGCTTGGATTCGAGGCGCGCTCCGAGCGCGCCGAGCGGGGAGGCATGCTCGTCCTTCGCGTGCCCGCCGTAGGCGCCCAGGGAGACGCGCAGCAGCTTGGGCTTCGGCAAGGGCGCGACCATCAGCGTGGCTCCTAGGTCCCGCCCGGCGAAGCCCAGGTTTTTGACCAAGTCGTCCGTCGCGCCCAGATCGGAGAGCTCGAGCTTGGAGATCGGGTCGAGCTCCATCGTCGAATAGGGCAGCTTCAGGAGCCCGATGCTCAGCTCCACGCGCTTCGGCACCAGGCGCACCGTGCCGTACGCCTGCTTGACCACGTTCTCCGGGCTGTCCAGCTTCGCGAAGTCCAAGATGGTCTTGAAGCCGAGCTCCGGTAGCGGGTCGGAGGCGATGCGTAAGAACAGCCGTGACAGCTGGAAGCCGTCACCCTCTCTCACCAGCGTGTCTTCGCGGAGCGCGTAGCCGGGGCGGGTGCGCTGGCTCGCGCGAGCGAACGTTTGCCGGTAGCGAGCCTGAAGCAGCGCCCGCAGCGTGAACGGGCCCGCGCCGGCGCCGCTTTTGTCGTCGCCGAATGGATCGCCGTCGCTCGGAGCGCTGGGCTCCTTGTCCTGCGCGAGCGCCGCGGTCGCGACGCTGAGGCTCACGACGAGCGAGCAAATGGCCGCTAATTTCAAGGCAGCTGGTACTCGGTGAGCTCCGTCACGGCGCCGGTCGTCGGGTTCTCTTCCCGGATCTTCCCGACTCCGCTCGCGAACCAAAACCACTTCGTCTCCGGATCGGTGAGGTTGTCGCGCTGCACCTTGACCGCCTCGAAGTCACCCGCCGGCACGCTGAGCTTCTCCGCGACCGCGAGCACCGTGTAGCGGTGGGTGGTGCGCCCGGACTTCACGGCGCCCGGTGCGCAATTGCTGGCGCTGCTGGCGACGACGCACGTCTGCTGCCAATCATCGTCGAGGGTGACGGTGTCGCCCACGGTTCGCCACGCTTCGTCGTAGCGCAAGAACGGCGGATCGTAGGCGGTGGTCACGGACACGACGTCGGCGACCGTCACCTCTTTGTAAGCGCGCCACACCCCGCTGCCGCGGGCTATCAAGGTGCTGTGCGTTCGTTCGCCCGCGGCGTCTTCTCGATCGGAGAGCAGGAACGCGTCATCTTCTCGATAGCGAACGGCCGCGATCGAGTCTGTCTCGTCCCACGGCTCGTCCACCAAGCTCGTGTGGCGGTAGCTGAAGCGAGCGCCGTCTGCCAACGGAAAGTGGCTCTCGCGACTGCCGGCTTCCGGCACCGGGCCGGTCAAGCGGCTGCGGTCTGAGGGGGAAATCACCGTCGGACTGGTACCGAGATCGTAGGGGTCATCGGGAGCACCCCCACCCACGCAGCCAGTCGTGGCGATGAGTAGGGCGGCACTGGCCATTCTCGAGGAAGACATTCTGAGACTAGACTGGAGACTCGTGGTGGCCTCACAGCGAGAGTGATCAGCGATGAAAGAAACTAGCAGCGCACCGGATTGCCTGACCTGTTACGGCAAGGGCGAGGTCGTAGACGACTTCGGCCCCAGCCGCTGCCCGGACTGTGGCGGCGCCGGCAAACAGCTGGACGGCAACACTCAAACCGAGTGGCGCTTGCGCGACATCGAAGGCGGGCACGTCGGCTCCGCGCATGGCTGCGAGGCGGACGTGCGCTGGCTAGCGTTCGAGCTACGGCGAGCCCGCGAGGCGCTCGTGCGCATCGTCTCCCGAAGCCAGGACGCAGACGAGAGCGACGAGCTGGCGCGCGACGTTCGGCACGTCGCGATCGAAGCGCTTTCGCTCTACCACCGCGTGCCGTGAGCGGCGCTACGGGTAGACAGAACCGATGTGAACGGAAGTGGGCTGCGGCGCGTCGCTCAAGATGCCGCGAGAGCCGGCCATTGCGAACAGGCCGAGCGCGACCGCGAAGAGCAGCGCCGCGACCTTCAGCTGTTGGCGCGCGCTGAGCGACTCCACCAGCTCCTGCATCCGTAAGGTGAGCAGCCCCTCACGCCCGCGCAGCTCGACCCAGAAGCCGTGGGCCGCGGCGGGGGCGTCCGGCGTGGACCAATCCGTACCTGCGCTCTGCTCCCGTCGCTCGAACCAGGCGGGGCGCCGCTGCGGCTTCACCGAAGGTGTTTTCTTCCCGCCACGCGGCACCCGGTCGTAGGCGCGGCGCAGCGCGGGATCCAGCAGGACCGTGGCCGCGACGTTGAGCCGCGCCATGCGCGCCGGCGCCTCCGGATCTCTCGGGTTCAGATCCGGGTGGCTGGCGAGCGCGCGGCTTCGGTAAGCGACCCGAATCTCCGCTTCCGTGGCGTCTGGTAGTAATCCGAGCTCCCCATAGAGATCCGCCTCCAGCAGGTCCTTACCGAGTCGCATCCAGCCTCCAAAATTCGAGCCCGAGCCGAGCCTGACAATCCTACGCTTGCGAAGTTCCGCCGAGTGGCGGATTTTGTCGCCATGGAGCCCGCCGCGCCAGAGGTTCGTCTGTTCGTGTACGGCCTGCTGCTCCAAGGTGAGCGGGAGCACCCCCTGCTCGAGGGCGCGCCGCTGCTCGGTCCGGCGTCGACCTCGCCCGAGCATACGCTGGTGGATCTGGACTTCTACCCCGCGATGCTCGCCTCCGGGCAGGTCGCGGTGCACGGCGAAATTTACGGGATTACCCGCCATTTGCGCTTCAAGTTGGACGTCCACCACCAGTGCCCGGCGCTGTTCCGGCGCGTCATGGTGAAGCTCTCGGACGGCACGACGGCCGAGACCTACGTGATGGATGAGGACAAGGTGCGCGGTAAGCGACGCCTGCGCGCCGGGAGCTGGCGCGGCCGCTTCGAGCCGCGAAAGAGCAGCGTACCTCCCGGCCCGATGACGGAATACGCGCGAAAGCGCTTCAGCTGATGCGCGCCAGGCGGGCATGTTAGCGTCGCTACGCCTCGAATCATGAGCACACCGTCCCTGCTGCTTTCGTGCGCGGGTGCAGCCGCGAGCCTCGCCGGGGTATGGACGCTCGCCGGGCTCTCGGAGCGCTCGGCCCTCCGCGCGACCCCGCGGGTGCTCGCCGCTGTGGGCCTCGGCCTCGTCGCGGAAGGCGTCGCCTTCGCGGCGGCCCCCTCTGCCGTGCGCGCAGAGCTCTCGTTGCCGCTGCTCTTCTCGGCGGCGGGCGTGGTCGCGCTAGGAGTTGGTAGCGCCAAAATCGAAGCGGCGCTGGAGCAGCCAGACGGCCCGTGCGTCGTCCGTCGCTCCGCCGGCATCGTGGCCGGTACGTTCTTCGCTCTGGCCGCGGTCGGAGCCGCGAGCTTGGACCTCGGGCAGACCTCGCTGCTCCACGCGCGCCTGGCCTGGGCGCTCATGTTTCCGCTCGTGGTCGCCTCCCTGGTCGTCTTCGTCCAGCGCACTCGCTACGCCGGCGCGGGGCTGCTCGAGCTCGGGCACCGCGCTTGGCTCTTGGGCATGATTGTGGTCGCGCTGCTCGTCGGTGCCGGGCTCACCCGCTCGTCTGCGCCACGGGCGGAAGCGCAGCCTCCGGCCGTACCCGCCTCGCCGGGGTTGCAGCCAGGCTCGCTCGCGATGGCGGCCCTGCCAGCTACGCCGCCCGCAGCGCCGGCCGCCTCCATTGCCCCCCTGGTCGCGAGCGAGCCTGGCTGCAACCCCGGCGAGGCG
>SECP01000014.1 GCA_004193285.1 Myxococcales bacterium
CGGCGGCACCGCCGCCGCCGGTGCCGCCGGTGCTGCCGCCGGTGCCGCCGCCGCCGGTGCCGCCGCCGCCGCTGCCCCCAGCCGACGCGCCGCCTGCGCCACCCTTGCCGCCTGCGCCACCCTTGCCGCCGCTTCCGCTCCCTGACTTGCCGCCCCCCGAGTCTTCGCCAGCGGCACCGGTATCCGTGCCGCCGTCACCGCCGTCCTCCGTCGAGCTCGAGCCTGCGCGTGCAGACGAGCCGGCGCGGCTCGAGGTGCCAGCAGTGGGGCTCGCGCCGCCTTCGCCGCCGTCCCCGTCGGTGCTGCTGTCGTCTCCGCAAGCCGCGACTGCCACGCTGCCGATTAGCATCCAGGCCGTACCGAGCCGACCGATGCCATTTGCTTGAAGCTTGATGTTGAACAAAACGTACTCCCTTGGTTGCGCAGCCGACGGCGTTGCCTACCTACCGCTCGGCGCGGGGAAGCTATCAGTTGCGAACGCGCGGTCACGCGACATTCTCGTATTGCAGTCGTCGATCTTGGCCACCGATTCGTCACCGAATGAACGGGACTCGTCACGCTGGCCCAAGCTCGATTGAGAGTTTCCACCCGTTCCAAAGTATCCCGTGAACGTCACCGCTTCGCCTCATTGCGTCGGTATGCCCGCGGCCATGACCCGCGGTTTCCCCAAGCCCGAGGCTCGGCCGGGGCTGCCTTTGCTCAGCTCGTCTCCGCCCAGCGTCGCGGAACCGACGGCGCCGCCAGCGCGATCGAACGCGCGCGAGGGCGGCCCTCGGCGCGCGGCAACGTCGCTCCTGGTGGGTGGAGCGCTCGTCGCAACGCTGGTCGCGATGGGCGTCGCCGTGAGCAGCCTTTCGAGCGATGACAGAAGCCTGGTGTCCAAGGCGACCTTGCCGGAGCCCGCAACCGCTCCGCCTCCGGCGCCGCGCGCGCAACCAGACGCAATCGTCGGTTTGGCGCGTCCGCGCGGGCTCGCACCCGCGGCCCTGGCGGCCGCGGAAGAGGCCCCGCCCCCGCAGTTTCAAGGGGAGCCGCCGCGCGTTCCGGAGGCGTATACCGGCGACCCGGACGGCCAGGCGTTGTGGGAGCGCACCGTCGAAGAAGATCAGCAAACCCTCCAGCCTGACGACCTCGTACCGCCGCCGCCTCGTCCTCAGTACGACCTGAGCAAGCTGCCCGCATATCAGGCCGAGCATTTGGACGCCGACGGGAACATCAACTGATGAGCGGAGCCGCCACCTCGGGCGGGTTGAAACAGCGGCCGCTCAACGCCGCGCCGCGCCGCCGGTTCGATTTCAAGCACGCCAGCGTTTCGCTGCTCTGGTTCGGTGTCGTACCGGCCGCGCTCGCCGGCGCGGCTGCCTACCTGCTCGCAAGCTCCGCGCCGCCCGCCGATGGCAGCCCCTTCGAGGCTTGGCTCCAAGACCAGGTGGTGCTCGTATCGCTCGTTGCCTTCGTGGCGAGCGCCAGCATCCTTCGGTATTGGAAGACGAGCCTACCGCCCAAGCATTTCTGGAATGAGGCCACGGCGACGTCGGGAGCCAGCGACTGGCGCTCACTCGTGAGCAGCGCCGGGTGGGTGATAGCAGCCGCCGCGGCGGCGCTCGGCTTGCGCGCTTTCGTCGCGGAGCCGGCCAAGGTCAGGAGCATCTCGATGCTGCCCACTTTGAGCCCGAGCGACCTGCTGCTCGTCAGCAAGTGGAGCCGTCGTACCGCGTCGGTGCGGGGCACGTCGTTGCCAGAGCGAGGCCGCGTGATCTTGCTAGATACGCCCGATCCGGCGATCGGTGAGCTCGAGCCAGCGCTGTTCAAGAGGGTGGTCGGCTTGCCCGGGGACGTGCTCAGCGTGGAGCAGGGCGCGCCCGTCATCAACGGGTGGCGCGTACCGAGGTGCCCGGTCGGGCTCGTTTCCTTCGATCTTGCGGCGCTGGATGCGTCCACGGGTGGCGGGCTCGCGGTGGAGTGGCTCGGAGACGAGACCTACCTCACGCTGATGGACGGCACGCCCAGCCCGGAGCCTCGAAAGTCCTACACGGTGAGGGCCGGCGAGGTGTGGGTGCTCGGAGACAATCGCAATCGCAGCTCGGACTCACGCAATTGGTTCGGTGGCGAAGGCGGAGGCGTGCCGCTCGAGAGCGTGAAAGGTTACCCCACGTGGTCGCTGCTCAACACTCTCGGCGGCGTGAAGCTGCGCGTCGCGCGAGTGCGCGTCCCCGAGTTGCCACCAAAGGGTGAGCATCTCTCCGCGGAGCTCGCGGCGTGCCTTGCCAAGAAGCCGGACCGCACCACGCCGCCCTCGCCGAAATGATCGGGCGGGCGCGGCTCACGCGAAGTCACCGACGATTGCGGCAGCTACTGGGCGCCAGGTCAGCGTGGCCTTGCGACTTGGCGCTCTCCGTCGCATCGAAATCCAGCAAGGACCATTGCACGTTGTCGCTCCGGACTCCGGCCGGGCCCACCAGCGCCGCTGCGCCAGCGGGTAGCTCGCCGTCCCAGACTAGCTGACCGTCGATCCAGGCGCGCAGACGAGCGCCTTCGATCCGCGCGGAGAGCTCGTACTCGCTACCGGGCTGCACGGGCGGCGGAGGCTGGTTGAGCGTCGGGCGAACATTGGTGTAGCCTCGATTCTCGCACTCGCCGTGGGTGGATTCGGCGGGGTTGTCCTTGAAGCTCACGACGACGGAGGGTGTGGGCGCGAAGCGCCACATCACGTACAGCGAGTTGCAGGTGTCCCGCGCGCGGAGCTTGATGCCGAGCTGCTCACGGATTGCCCCGGACTTGAGAGCGGTCCGCTCTGCCGTGACTCCCTCGTAGCGGAAACGCAGCTTGGCGCCGTCGCCGCTGCTTTCGCCGTCCACGCAGCGCATCTTGTTCGTTTTTACCGTCAATCGTTCGGCAAATTCGCCTTCGGTGACGCACACGCGATTCAAAAAGGCGGCCGCGCGTCGAGGGTCCATGGCGCTCCTGGCTGGCGTCGGCCGCCGCTCGGCGTTCGAGGGGACCGGGCTCGCGGTAGCGGGCGGCTGATTCACGGTCGACGAAGCCGCGCTCGATGCTTCGTTGGTCACGGGGCCCGGGGCGGGGCGACGGCAGGAGACGAGCGACAGGGCGATCGCGACCCACGCGCCGAACCGGCTCATGGCTTGGCCGTCAAGCTGGAGATGGTGCGCTGCAAGGTGGCAGCGTATTCGTTCAAGTAAGCTTGCTCGGCGCGAAGCTTGGCCAGCTGGAGCCACAGGACGGTCGCAAAGTGCTGCGCGTGCTCTCCGGGTACGCTTTGCGCTTTGACTCGGCGCGCTTCCAAGTCCGTCGTGGTGGAGGCCACTTCTTGCGCGCGCCGCTGCGTCGCGGCGAGCGCGTCTCGCAGTTGACCGGGCAGCTCGGGCGCAATTGCCGGAGCTGCCGCCTTTGCCTGAACCCAGCCACGATGCGCCTGCCGAGCGCGCTCCTCCGCTGAGGACTGCCATAGCCACCCCGGTGAGAATTCTAGCGTGGCCATCGCAAAGACGGGGAGCTTCTGCTCCACCCCGAAGATGCGGTAATAGCCGGCGCGGATGTCCAGCTCCAGCGCCTGGCTGCGTCGCAGCTTGGCCTGCGCTTCTTGCGCCGCGTCCTCTGCTCGGGCGCGCTCCGCCAGGGCGCGCGAGGAATTGGGGGTCGGCTCTACCGGTAGCAGCGCGAGGCGCGCGGAGGCGTGGGCTCGCTCTTCGTTCAAGCCGTCCAGCTGGAGCACGAGCGCGCCGTACTCTTCCACGGTAGCGAGGGCGGTATCCAGCTGCGCCCGCAGCTTTTCGCGAGCGGTCTGGCCGGTGGTGATCGCTTCCTCCAGCACCCGAATCTTGGCCACGAGGGCGCTCCGCTCCGTGACGAAGGGGCCCGCGGGCACCACCGGAGTCCGCACCTGCGAGGCGTAGCGACGGCACTCCGTGCGCGCTACCTCATTGGTGACGAGCCCGCGATACATTCGGGTGGGGCTGACTCCGACCCCGAGCTGCAGCCGCGCTCGAGACGAGCCGAACAAGCTGTCATCCGCGCCGGTGGCGCTGGTGGGAATGTTGCTGAAGGTCGCGAACAGGGTCGGCGAGAGCAACAGCGCGCTGTTGGATTCGCCGACCGCCTCCACGTAGCGACAATAGCTACTCACCTCGAGCTGCGTATTGTCCGAGCTCCCCGGCGGCGCGGGCGAGGCCGCGACGGAGGCGGAAGCCGTTCCAGAAGCGCTTGCTTGGGCCAGCGCGCTCGCGCTCGAGCCGAGCAGGACCAAGCCGAGTGAGCTCACGCAGCATCTGCGACGCCAGGACATGGGGAAACTCAGAAAAGCAGGGGGGGACGGTTCGCGTGGAGGACGGGCAGCTTCATGGCCTGGCTGTCTTCTACGTCGATTTCGACGAACTGCCCGCGCAAGTCCGTGCCGTACAGCGCGTGCTTGGCCACGACCTCGCCCTCGAGCACGGCTCGCACCTTGCCCGCGCGCGCGCACCAGATGACCTGAAACCTGCAACCGTAGAGCATGGCACCGGGCTGGGCGTTGGCCAGATTTTCGTACGGCACGAACGCCAGAGTCAGCTTCTCGGAGGCGGCCCGCACGAGCGGCGCGGTCTCCAAGGTCTTGAGCAGGCTGTCGTAGTGCTCGGCGGCCTTGTTCAATGCCTGTAGCCCGTGCTCACTCGCTGCGATGTCGTCCTCGGCGCCGCTCATCGTGAGGACGGACTGGTTGTATTCGTGAACCACGCTCAGCGCGTTGTAAGTCAGCGGCTTTTGCCCAGCGCTCAGCCCAAAATCTTGCGATAAGCTGCGGAGCGCGGCGAGCTCCTGGCTCATCGACGAAACGCGGGTTCCGAGCTCGACCTGCCGCTCGCGCAGCGAAAGCTTGGACTGCGCCATCTGGGCCAGCTCACGACTCCGGGCCGCCATGGTGTCTTGATCGATGAGCTGAGCCGACAGCTGCTGCTCGCTGCGCTCCTTGGAGACCGCGGCGAAGGCTTCCGTCGGCGCTTCGATCTCTTGCTTCGCTCGGCGATACTGTTCGGTGAGCGCATAGAGCTTGCTCAAGCCTGCTTGTTGGTTCTGCGCATCTGCCGCCACCGTCGTACGGATGGCGGTCTGATAATTCTTCTCGACGTCAATCACCCGGCGCGCGCGCTTGGCTCGGGTCTCGAGCTCGAAGCGCTCGCCCTCCAGCTTCTCCCGCATCCACCGCTCTTGAGCGGCGCGTGACGAGAGGTCCAAGACCCGGCTGTCGGTGGGCGAGACGATCGCGGGCGCGAGCCAGCCGCGGTTGAAAAGGTAAAGTACGTTGAGCCCGATGTAGCTTATCAGCCCCAGCAGAACGGCGATCAGCACCGAGAAGCCGACCCAGCGGTAGCAAGTCATGATGAGCTTGCTGAGCTTGGAGGTCGCCTGGTTGAGGATCGGCGGACGGACAGATGCGTGGGCAAACTGCGTCATGGTTCGTTTCTTTCGCTACCGGGCGTCTACTGCGGTGCGTCAGCGCCTCAGACGACTACGCTCAAGCCGGGGTCAGCGTCCGCAACGCGGGCTGGGGCGACGTGGCCGCGTGTTTCCCAGCTACCGGAGTCCAAAGTCCAGAATGCCAGCACGTTGAGCACGATGTAGCTGACGGGCATGACCACACCCATGGCCGCGAAGGACCAGGGGTTGACCTGCTGCTCCTGAGGAAGGCCTCTCACCTCCCACCGGTAGATGGCTCCGAGGGCGAGCAAGATCGCGGTGTGGATCGCGGCGACCTCCCAGAAGGTGTGATTGAAGATGTGCAAGACGACGACGAGCGGATAGCTGAACTGCAGCGCAAACAGCGCGATGTAGTGGACCGCCACGAACGGGTTCGCCCGCCAGATGTGGGTGATGCCCATCAGGTAGTCGATGAAGTTGGAGCGCCGCCAGCGCAGCTGCTGCGAAAAATATTTGGCCAGCGTGTTCGGCGCGACGGTCCAGCAATTCGCGTCCAGCGTCAGCGTGGTGCGGTACCCGGCCTTGACGATCTGGCGAGTGAGAAAGCGGTCCTCCCCGTACTTGATGGGCACCCCGAGCAGGTTTCGGTTCTCCAGCACCGGCTCGAGCTCCAACAGAACGTGACGCCGGTAGGCGGTGAGGCACCCGGAGAGGCACATCACGGTTTGAAACGCGCGCTCGAGGCTCTTCAAGTACCCGTAGCCGAAGTGGTACTTGATGGTTTGCATCTGGGTGAGCCAGTTGTCGTTCGGGTTGGAGACGTTGACGCGCCCACCCACGGCCGCGATGTCCTCGTCCACGAAGCGCGCGACGAGCGCCCGCACCGCGTCTGGATGCACGACGACGTCAGAATCCACGGAGACGATGACTTCGGCCGATGAGCGCCGTACCGCGTGCGCGATGCCGACTCGTTTGCCGACGTTCACCTTGTTCTTGATGACCATTGCGCGGCCCGGGTGCTCGTCCGCGGCCTGGCGCGCCCAATACAGACTGTCGTCCGTAGAACAATCGTCCACGACGATGACTCGCAGCCTATCCGCCGGATAATTTTGGCCCAGAAGGCTGCGGACGGTGCTCTGGATCCCGCGCCCCTCGTTGAACATCGGGATGATGACGTCCACCGTCGGCAGGTAGTCCGTCTTGCGATCGAGGCGACTGCCCGCGAGCTTTACCGCGACGGTGCCCGCCAGGTAACGATTGGTGATGACGATCAACACCAGTAGCGCGATGACGATGAAAGCCATGAGAAGGACCGCCCTCGAAAAGACAGGGCCCTAGTACCACGTGGCTTCAGCACGCCCAGAAACATTTTCGCAAACTGCTCGACGCCCACACTCGTGGTGGACGTACGAAAGTGAGCGTTCATCGCGCAGTCTTCCGGGCGATGCTCACAGAACGCAATCGTCACCGAGCGTTGCCATGCTTCGTGTCATCGGTCCGACGGGTTTTCGCTTCTGAGGAGTGACCTTACCGTCACGGTGCGGTCGCAAGCGGAGGTCTCAATGCGCCGTCGCAGTGGGGCGCGCGGCGCCTCTTTGTCTCTCTCCCCAAGGACTTCGAACATGTCAGCTCTGTTAGAAAAGATCGCCAGCAAGCAAGCACACGTGGTCGTCATCGGTATCGGGTACGTCGGGCTGCCGTTGGTGGCGGAGTTCGCTCGCGCCGGTTTTCGCGTCACGGGCTTGGACTACGACGACCGGAAGGTAAGCCTGCTCAACTCGGGCGAGTCCTACATTCCGGACGTGCCGACGGGCGATCTTGCTCCTCACGTTACCGCCGGTCGCTTGTCCGCCACCCGGGATCCCAAGGTATTGCGCGAGGCCGACGCGGTCATCGTGTGCGTGCCGACGCCGCTGAACAAGACGAAAGAGCCCGACATGCGGCACATCATCGCCGCCGCCGGCGACATCGCCGCGAATCAGCACGAAGACATGGTGATCGTGCTCGAGTCGACGACCTACCCGGGCACGACGACCGAGCTCCTGGCCCCGAAGCTCAGCGGCGCGCGCTTCGAGCTCGGAAAGAAGGTCTTCCTGTCCTTCTCGCCGGAGCGAGTCGACCCCGGCAACCAGGTTTACAAGACCAAGAATACGCCCAAGGTGATCGGCGGCGTGACGCCGGCGTGCCTCGAGGTCGCTCAGGCGCTCTACTCTCACATCATCGACAAGCTCGTGCCCGTCTCCACGACCGAGGCCGCCGAAATGGTCAAGCTCCTGGAGAACACGTTCCGAGCCGTGAACATCGGCCTCGTGAACGAGGTCGCGATCATGAGCCGTCGGCTCGGTATCGATCCTTTCGAGGTCATTCGCGCGGCCGCGACGAAGCCCTTCGGCTTCATGCCCTTCTATCCGGGCCCCGGCTTGGGCGGCCACTGCATCCCGATCGACCCCCTGTACCTGTCGTGGAAGCTGCGCGGGCTGCAGTATCAAGCTCGGTTCATCGAGCTCGCCGACACCATCAATAGCGGCATGCCCGCGTACGTGGTGGAGCGCGCCACGGACGCGCTGAACGATCAGCGGAAGCCGATGCGAGGCAGCAAGGTGCTCGTGTACGGCGCGGCCTACAAGCGAGACGTGAGTGACGTGCGCGAGTCTCCGGCGCTCACCGTGATCGAGTTGCTGGAGAAGCGCGGCGCGGAGGTTGCCTACATGGACCCGTACGTGCGTTCGCTGGAAGAGGAGGGGCTGCACCTCCAAGCGATCGATCCGAAGACCAAATTCTCCGAGTACGACCTGGTGATTGTCGTGACTGACCACTCGGCTCTCGACAAGGCTCGTCTGTTGGCCGAAGCGCCGCTGGTGCTGGATACTCGCGACGCGCTTCGCGGCGTCCCCGGTGACCGCAAGCACGTTTACGGCCTCTGAGCGCGCACACTCCCATTAACGCTCGCGGCGTCTTTCGGGCCGTCGCGAGCGTGCTCCTTCACGAGCCCGACTGCATCGAGACGAATCGAGTCGAGAAGAGAAGCGAAGTCTCGAAAACGCCATGCGGAAGCATTGCGTCACACCGAAATGTTGTTTGCTAGGGAAACGCGCCAAGGGCTAAGACGCAAGCGTTGGCGGTGTTGGTGGCGGTCTTCGACGAGGAGCTCAAAGGTGAAGTCTAACTTGGTGCGCATGCCGTGGCATAAACGGCTTGGGTATGGTGCCGTGAGCACCGTTGCGGTGGTAGCGGCGGCGTCCGCGTGCTCATCGCAGGGCGAGAGGGAAGCGCCCGGTAGCGCTACCCAGCCGCTCGGCGTCACGCCGTCTTCTTGGTGCCGCGGGGCGCTCCCGGCGCCGACCACGCCTGCTCCCCCTCTCTTCACGCCGGCCCTATCGGAGACGTACGGCGGTCCCAAGGAAACACCTGGTCTCTTTGGGCCGATCACGTTCGGGGATACGGACGCTCGAGGCTCGAGCTGGGTCGTCAACGATCCGACCACGCCGCAGAACGAGGAGCTGGAATCCATCTGTCGCGGCGCGGGCGTGCCCAAGGCGGAGCGCTTCGCGGGCACCTGCAACGGCAAGCCGTACGATCTCGACCCCTCGCTGCGCGTCACCCAGGGCTGCTTGCGGCTGCGCTACGTCCGCTCCGCGAGCTGCAGCCCGGCCGGTTTGGTGGACGAGGATGCGAACCCGTCCACGCCGTCCACCGTACCCGCGGACGCGGGCGCCTTCCGGCGCGGCTACGTCGTCGGTGACACGAACGGTTCTACGACTGATTTCAAGGCATTCCAGCACCCGACGAACGAAGAAGGGCAAAATGCGGCGCTCACGAATTCCACCGTGCGCGTTCGCTTCAACCCGTCGGGGTTGCAGCAAACGCCCACTCCGGCGGAGAGCTTCTCGGTCTACACGCGCTACGTCTCCGAGGACGACCACTACGTAGCAACCCTTCGCCGCAGCCCGGGAGCAACGGACTGCAGTCACGATGGCGTCACGTGTGACGGTGCGGGCAACGTGCTCGAGACCGCTGGCGAGCTCACCATCTCCGAACGCTTGTGCGGTGGGCCGCTCGTGGAGCTGGCGCGGGTTTCCACCCCGCTCGTCGAGAACGCCTGGTACGCATTCGAGCTGACCGCTTTGGGCTCGCAGCTGTATACGAGCATCACCACCCACTCGTCGGGGGGCTTTCCCGTATTCAAGCAGCTTCGCGTCGACTTGAACGATGAGGCGGTCATGCAGCAGCGCCGCCTCGCGCTGGGAATGCCGGAGCTGACCCGCGAAGACTACCCTGCGGACCTGCCCGCCGGTACGAACGGTATCGGCGTGACTCACCTCGCCGCCTACATCGACGATTGGACCACGAAGGCCACCGGCAAGACCGTGTGCCCGAAGAGCGCGCCGCTCGCGAGCTTGATGGTCGACGACGACGTGGACTTCTTCGGCGGTGGCGCCCCGACCCTGCTCTGCCCCGGCTGGGGCTACTCGGCCGTTCCCGGCGACTGTAACGACTTTTTGCGTGCCTACCGACCTGGTGCACCGGAGCCATGCGGGTTCGGAGACTTCAACTGCGACGGCGTCGTCCAAGCGCCGGACAGTTGCGCGGCGCCGGTCGAGCCGGCCCAGCGTCAAGGCGAGGGCAGCGGCATCTTGCTGGACGACGCCTCTTCCGCTCAGAGGCGCTGGGTGGGGCGCGTTAACGGCAGTTTGGTCGCCAACACCGTGAGCTACTTCACGGACCTCACCAGCCCGCGTCCTGATCACGAGGTGCTGTCGATGACCACGCCCGGGGATGGCCGTCGCATCGAGCTCGAGCGCACCAACATCTCACCGCCTCTTTCTTTCTGCGACGAGACGACTCCTTATCTCGTACCCGATGACCCCGCCACGCCTGCGTTCGATGGTGTGCCCAACCTGAAGTACCTGCCGAAGCTTGCGGTGAAGGTGAAGAACGAAGTCAACGCTCGGGACCTAGCCCTGTACATGGGGGATTCGAGCTTCGCGAACATCTATCGGCTCCGGTTTCGTAGTGGTCAGGGCGAGGTTTACGTCACCGAGGACGAGTGGGTCAGCTTCTCCCTCTCGCTGGAGAACGCGACCGAGCCGCAGGGCAAGCCGGACCCATGTAAGATCACGCGCGTTCGCCTGCGCGCGGTGGACGACGGCACGAAGCCAGTCACTCTCAGCATGGATGGCTTGACGAAGGTGCCACGGTCCCTCGAGTTTCCTAACGGGGTCGTGAGCTTCACGTTCGACGACGGCTTCCTCAGCACGTACACGGAAGCCGCGCCTTGTCTGGATGGGAGCGACGCCGCGTGTCAGGTGCCAGAGGGGTACAACGGCCCGATCCCCACGACGATCTATCCGATCATCAGCGCCCTCGGGACCTACCTGCCGGAAGAAAACGACCAGTTCATGAGCGAGGCCCAGCTGGACGACCTCCACGCGCGCGGGTGGGACGTCGGGGTGCACGCCTTCGATCAGGACGTTCACAGCGACACCTACACGCGGAGGACGGAAGCCGAAGGTCGAGCGGACATGCGCGCGGCCAAGCAGTGGCTGTTCGACAAGTACGGCGCGGGCTCTGGCTACGAGAACATGGCCTATCCCAAGGGTGAATTTTTCCCGAATTCTCCGGGGGAGGTCACGAACGCGGAAAGCGTCGTCAGCACCGAGTTCACTTCCGGTCGCACCATCAATTGGCAGCTCCGAGAGCTTCCGATTCCCTCGGATACGCACCGGCTCCGCGTTCGCTACGTCACGCGGACCACCACGGTGGCGGACGTGAGGAAGGCGATCGAGATCGCAGAGCGCAACGCGGAGTGGGTCATCTTCGTGTTCCACGATTTTGCCCACACGCCGGAGGAGCTGGCCCTGAAGAGCTACTTCGTCCTCACGGAAGACTTCCGGGCCATGGTCCGCGTCATGCGCGAGCCAGGCCGAACGATCGAGCTGCGAAACGTGTCCGAGGTCCTCGCCACGTTGCCTGCCGTGCCTTGAGAAGGGGACAGGAAAGTCAGCCGCGGTGGTGCCTCGTGGCCGTCGCGGCGCGGCTCATCGCCGGCGAACCGCTGCCGTTCCCCGCACGTTGCGCTACCTTGACGCCATGGTGAGCAGCCGCGCGCGACACGCAGCCCAGACTTCAGCTCGTTTGGCGCTCGCCGCGGGCTGGTCGTGGTCCATGGCTTGCGGAGCGCCGAGCAGCGCTTCGCTCATCGAGCCCAGCGCCGGGCAGAGCTCGATGTCGGGCGGTAGCGCCGGGGCTAGCGGCGGGCGCGCCGGGGGCGGTACGGCCCCTTTCGCCGGAGCCACGGCGGTGGGCGCCTCAGGCGCGGCTGCTGGTGGCGCAAGCGCGGGAAGCGCCGGCTCGTCGGGAGCGGGTGCAGGTGCAGGCGGCGACGCAGGCAAGCCGCCGGCCCAGCACTGCGCGGGCGCGAGCGGAGTGGGACTGGACCCGTTCGGCGTGAAGATGCTCTGCCCCACGATTGAGGGCGGCAAGGTGTGGCGCTCGACGTGGAACAACGGCGTGCCGCGACAGTTCAAGGGCTTGGACCCGCAAGACACCTGGTTCGACGCCGATCACGGGGATGCAAGCTACTCCACGGATGGCGCGGGCGTGCTCGAGATTACCGGCAGTACTCCGCGCATGTACGTTCACGACCCCGCGCTCGTGGACCAGTGGCGCAACGTGGAAGTCACGATGTACTTTCAGCGCGTCGCCGATAGCAATACTCCCTGGGGCGGGTTGGTGGCGCTTGCTCGCACCAATCACGGCACCATCGGCGACGAGAACCAAAACTCGTGTGATACACGCGGCATCGACGCTCGCATGCGCTACGACGGCAAGGTCGACTTCGAAAAGGAGACCAGTCATCCGCAGTCCGTCGCGGTTCAGAGCAAGACTCAATGGGCCGGTGGTATGCCGAAGAACGTCTGGCTCGGTTACAAGTCGCTCGTTTACGACCTGCCCAACGGCAACGTAAAGCTCGAGCTGTGGCTGGACGAGACGGACGGCGCCGGAGGCGGGGACTGGCGGCTACTGCAGGAGCTGGAGGACGACGGCACCCATTTCGGGGTAGGCGGCACACCGTGCAAGAGCGGCATCGACCCCGCCGCCAAACTGACCGCGGCCGCCGAACGAGCCGGCTCCGAGACGGGGAAACCCAACATCAGCGTCTACTTCCGCAGCGACGGCGTCGGGCAGAATGGCCTGCTCTACAAGAAGGGCAGTATTCGTGAGATATCGCCCTAGCCGAGGCCGCGCGGACGAGCCCCCGCACTGCTCGTGACGAGCGCGAGGTGCGCGAGTACCAATTGCAGGTGAGGGGTACTCCGTCGGCTCACTTGGGCAAGACGGACTCGGTCAGGATTGCGATGCTCTTTACGCCGGCGGTGCGGCTGAGATCCATGGCTTCGATAGCGGCGGAGTAGCTCGCGTCGTTCGCGGCGTCGAAGTACAGGACCTTCTGGTCCTTGGCCGCGAGCATGCGCGGAACGCGGTCCTTGATCTCGTTTTTGGGGATCACGGTCGTGTTCATGCGAATCACGCCGGCCTTGTCCACCGTCATGACGAGGGGCTTGTTGTCACTCGGCGGGGTGACGTCCTTCTCGTCGTTCTTCGGCGGGAGATTGAGCCAAAAAGTCTTGGTGACCATCGGCGTCACGATCATGAAAATGATCAAGACGACGAGCACAACGTCCACGAGGGGAGTGATGTTGATGGTGGGGGTCGAGCCGGACTTTTTGCCGCCGCCGCCACCGAGGGAGACGCCCATGACTAAGCTCCCTCTCCGCCGTTCGAGCCGGGCTTCTTCTTCTCCGTGACCTTGAGAAGCACGCCTTTGAAGCCGATGTCCTGCAAGTCGAAGAACGCCGCGCGCATCTTACCCCAGGTCATCCCCTGGTCGCTCTTCAGCATGAGCGCTCGCTCCGGCTCCTTGGCGTGGAGCGAGACCAGCTCGCCCTTGAGCTGGCTCAGCTTGATCGTCTTCTTCTCGCACACGGTGGTGCCGTCTGGCGCGATCGTGACCTCGATGGGGTTCACGTACTTCGCCTTCGGATCCGGCGTCTCCACCTTGGGGAGCTCGATCTGCGCGCCTTCGTTGATGGCTGGAGTGACGACCATGAAGATGATGAGCAGCACCAGCACCACGTCCACCAAAGGAGTGATGTTGATGTCGGGGCTCGCTGCGCCCTTCGCTTTCGGACTGCCGCCTAGAGATACGCCCACGGTGCTGCTCCTCGTCTAGCTTTCTTGCTTGGCGCGGCCGCTCAGGCCGCGTGCTGCTTCTCGCGCTTGCTGGTGCTGCGGCCCTGGTGATTCTCGAGCTCGTCCAGGAGCTCACCCGCGGACCGACCGAGCGCGGTCTCGATGCCGGCGATCTTGGCGTTCAAGAAGTTGAAGGCAATGACGGAAGGAATCGCGACCATGAGACCGAACGCGGTCTCGATGAGGGCTTCCGAGATGCCGCCCATGATGGCCGACATGCCCGCGTTGCCCGCGTTGCCGATGCCGGCGAAGGCGCCGATGATGCCGATGACGGTCCCCAGAAGACCGACGAAGGGCGAGATGGAGCCGACGGTCGCGACGACGTTCATGCCGCGCCGGAGCTCTTCGCCCACGGCTTCCATGCGCCGGCCGGCTTCGCTTCGGGCCAGCTGAACGGGGGATAGGCCGCCTTCGCCCAGATCTTCGTAAGCGTGGATGTAGCGTCGGATGATCGGCCCAAAGAGTCGGGCGAGCGCGGAGGACTTGTACTTGTCCGCCACCGGGATGATCTCTTCGACCTTCCACTCTTCCAGCAGCTTGCCCGCCTGCTGGGCGAACAGTCGTGACTCCTTCGCGGAGCGCGAGAACGCGATCAGGCGCTCGATCGTCACGCCGATGAACGACACGGCCATCATGAACAGGACGAACGCGATGCCCTTGTTCAAGGGGCTCATGTGCGCCCAAATGTGCGTAAGATTGAAACTCATTGCTTTCTCCAGACTCTCTCTAAGTTCTCAGCTTGAACGGGAACTTCATGTAGCGGACGACCATGACCGGCTTGCCGTCTGCATCCAGCGCAGGTTTGAAGGTGAGCGCTTTCACCGCCGCGATGCAGACGGAGTGCAGCTCGGGCGGCCCCTTCATGGCGCGCACGTCCGTGACCTGGCCCTGCTCCGTCACTACGTAGCGGATGACCACCGTTCCCTCGAGGCCAGCGGCTTTCGCGTCCGCCGGGTACTCCGGCTTCACCAGCTTTGCGATGGGCTCGGGAGGAGTCATGCCCTCCGAGACGGGAACCGGCTTCTTTGCCTTCGGCAGTGGGGGCGGTGGAGGAGGGGGTGGGGGAGTGACTGGCGCCTCCACGACCGTCTTCTCGCCGGTAGTGCCGTCACCGCCGCCCTTTTCGTAAGGGTCCCCTCCGCCGGTGCTGCTCGGCTTGACGTCCTTCTCCTGCAGCTTCTCGTCCGTGATGGTGGTCGGCGTCTCGAGCTTTTGCAGGCGCGGGCCTGGGTTCGGCTTGTGGGGCTTCGGCTCGGCGGGCGGGGGAGGCGGCGGGGGCTCGGGTTCCGGCTCCGGCTCTTTGGCGAGCTCGACCTCGACGACCTTCGCCTCCTCCTCTTCTACTTCGGCAACGGCATCCCCCGAGTAGAGGACGCCAGCGGTGATTCCGCCCAGCACGACAGCGGTTCCGACGCCCGCGCCCATGAGGAGGCGCTTGATGCGTAGAGAATCACGACTTTTTTGGCTCCAGGTCTCGAAGGCCACGATGTGCGCGGAGCTTGCTGGCGTTCCGTGACGGCTCGGTGGCGTAGTCGCAAAATAGCCGTGACCTCCGTTACAAACCAGTAGGACCTTGTCCCCAGCTCGTCATCACAACGTCACAAAGTCTCGGGATTTTGGTTTAACGACCTCAAGGCGCAAGGTGGCACTCTCTTGTCACTCCAAGGTCACAGGGCCTCACTATCGATTGCGCTCGTTCCGCGTAATCGTCATGTCCCGCATTCTGGTCATCGAAGACGAGCCTGATATCCGTCAGGTGCTCGACTACAACCTCCGGCTTGCCGGGCACGAAGTCTCGGCCGCGGCTCGGGGGCTGGACGGCCTTCGTCTGGTCCGGGAAGAGAGCCCGGAGCTCGTCATCCTGGATTTGATGCTGCCCGACATACCGGGAACCGAGGTGTGTCGCACCATCAAGGACAACCCGCAAACGCGCAGCTTGCCGGTCGTCATGCTCACCGCCCGCGGCGAGGAGATCGACCGCGTGGTTGGGTTCGAGCTCGGCGCGGACGACTACATCACCAAGCCTTTCAGCGTGCGCGAGCTGGTTTTGCGGGTTCGCGCCGTGCTGCGCCGCAAGGTGCCAACCTCCAACGATGCGCCCAGCATCGAGTTCGGCAACCTCCGCATCGACCGCGCCGCTCACCGGGTCTGGGTCGACGGCGCGGAGGTGGAGCTCACGGCGCTCGAGTTCAAGCTGCTGGTCACTCTCTACGATCGCCGCAATCGCGTGCAGTCCCGTGAGTCCCTGCTCGACCACGTGTGGGGCATCGAGGCGCGGATCTCGACCCGCACGGTAGACGCTCACGTCAAGCGCTTGCGCGAGAAGATCGGCGCCGCGCGGGACTACATCGAGACCGTGCGAGGCGTAGGGTACCGCTTCGCGGACGCGCCCCTGGTGGAAGCCAGCTGAGCCGCTAGCGCGTCGCTCTCATCACGGCGCGGGTGAGCCGGCAGGCTTGCCCCGAATGCTCCATTCGGTCACGGGGTCACGGAAAGGAACCGCCGAAGCTGCTGGTACTGCCGCTGAAGCTGCTGGTGCTACCGCCGAAACTGCTGGCGCTGCCGCCAAAGCTGCTGGCGCTGCCGCTGAAGCTGCTGCTGCCGCCCTCGTCGCCGAAGCCGCCGCCGCCCGTGGCACTCCCCGCGGTCCCGCCGAAAGCGGTGGAGCCCGTGTTGCCGGAATAGCCGCCTGCTGCTGCGGCTCCGCTCGCGCCGCCCGAGTTGGGCCCGCCGCCGTAGGAAGGCTGACCGGGACCGTCAGTGTCGCTGCAGCCGGCCGCAGCGGTGGCGACGAGGAGAATGGCAGCGGCGCTCTTCCAGGTGTTCATGCCGCGGGCTGCTGCAGGTGATGTGCCAAGTGGCGCGTTGGGGCACGGTGGCGCGAATGCGGCGATTTGAGCCGCGCTCGTCAGCAGCGCGCAGCACAGAGCTGAGGCACGGCGACCCGCAGCTGCCGCGGCAACAAAGTCGCGGCGAGGGAGCGCGCTCGCTCCACGCGCACGTCCGGCAGGGAACAGGGGCGAAGCGCAGTCGCCGGGTCGTTGGTGGCCAGAGCCGCTGAGCCATCGAGAGCCGAGCCGTTGAGGGCTGCCGACCCGCGGCGGGTCGCTGGCGCGGTTCCGAGGAGCGCCAGCAGGGCCATCAGAAGGAGCAGGGCGGCCACCAACCAGACCACGCGTGATGACCCAGCCCAGGCATGAGCTCGTAGCGTTGCCATGGGTCAGCGCGATGCATACGGCGTGCCCGCCGCGGCGCGCTCGGGCGGCGGCACGCGTGGTGCACTAAACGGACCCCGAGGAGACCGTCATGAAGCGATGTGATTGCTGCGGTAACACCTACGATAAGGCCTTCGAAATAACGATGGAGGACAAGACTTACACCTTCGACTCCTTCGAATGCGCGATTCACCGACTGGCGCCGAGCTGCGATCACTGCGGCTGTCGTATCCTGGGTCATGGCACGGAGTCGGGCGGGGAGACCTTCTGCTGCGCGCACTGCGCCAAGCAAAAGGGCTTCGAAGGCGCGGTCGACCGCGACCCCGCGGACGCCGGAGCGCAGCCGAGCAGCGTTTGAAGCGCTGACGCCGTACGTGGACTCAAGCGTAGCCGGCTACGCGAGACGATACGCGCTGGCTCGCTCTACGAACGCGACCAACTCCGGCGCTAAGCTCGGCAACAGCGAAGGGTCCGCTTCCTGCAGCATGAGGCAGTTTCCGAGCAGCGCGGCGTCCGCGACGGTCGGTGCGTCCCCGAACAGGAAGGGTCGCTGCGTCAGTGTACGCAGCGAAGGCGCGAGAAGCTTTCGAGCGCGGGCCACGAGCACGTCACGCTCGCGTAGCCACGCTTCGACGCAGCCGGCGCCGAACTTGCGCTCCTTGACCAACGTGTACAGCGCGCGCTCGCCGGGCGTGGGCCAGGCCTGCTGCACCGCAGGAGAGCCGATGCGAAACAGCGCGTCTTCCAGCGGGCCGTCCACGAAGTCGTGGTAGGCCCAGATTGGCCCTTCCCACGGTGCGGGGACGAGCGATGCGCCGCGCCCTTGCGCGAGGTGCTCGCAGATGTCCCGCGACTCCTTGATGACCGCCCCCGACTCCGTGACCAGCACCGGCACGTAGATGTATCCGCCGGTCAAGGTTGCGAGCTCGTTGCGGTCTGCGTAAGGCACCTCGACTGCCTCATACTGGAGGCCGAGCCAATCCAGCAGCGCTTGAACCTTGCGGGCGTAGGGGCTGTACCGAAATCGGTAGAGTTTCATGCCCCAGTCCTTAACGGAGGGCCTCGTCATTGGAAAGCGCATGTTTCGCATGATAGATGAGTAAAACTCATGGATCCGGCCCTCCCCTCGCTGCGCGCTTTGCAGGTGTTCGAGGTGGCGGCGAGGCTCGGCAGCTTCACCAAGGCCGCCGGTGAGCTGCGCGTCACGCAGACGGCCGTAAGCCACCAGATCAAGCAGCTGGAGGAAGAGCTCGAGGCGCCGCTCTTTCGTCGAATGGGCCGCGGGCTGTCGTTGACCCCGGCCGGCCAAGCCTGGTTTGCGGAGCTCACGCGAGTCTTCGGGCAACTCCGGGAAACCAACCGCAAGCTCCGGAGCCGCCCTCGTGAGCGGCCGCTCGTGTCGCTCACCACGCTCCCTTCCTTCGCGGCGCGCTGGTTGGTGCCGAGGCTCGGCCTGTTTCTCGCGCGGCACCCCGAGGTAGACCTACGGATCTCCACGTCCGAGGCGGTGGTGGACTTCACGCTGGAGCCGGTGGACGTGGGGATTCGCTTCGGCACCGGGCCTTACCGCGGACTTTTCTCCGAAAAGCTCTTCGAAGACGTGTTCATCACCGTCGCTTCGCCAGAGCTCGCGCAGCGACTGCACCGGCCGCGGGATCTCGCGCAGTCCCCGCTCCTCAAAGACGACCACGAAGGCGCGTGGCCGCGGTGGTTCCAGGCCCAGGGGCTCGGCTCGCCCGCGACCGCGCGCTACCACCAGCTGCTGGATTCGGGGCTGCTGGTCGAGGCGGCGGTGCGGGGGCAGGGCGTCGCGCTAGCGCGCTGGTCGCTCGTGCGAGACGAGCTCACCGCCGGCCGGCTGCGGCGCGTCTTTCCCAAGCTCCCTGCGCTGCCAGTCGGTCACGCGTACCACCTCGTAGGCCTCCGAGAGACCTTTCGGCGCCGGGAGATCGCGGCCTTTCGTAGCTGGCTGCGCGGCGAAATACGCGAGCTGGGGCGAGAGATGCCGAGCGCCAAGTAGCCGCGCGGACTTTCCCACGAGTTTTCAAGAGGTCCACGAAGCTGACACCGGGGCCTGCGACTCTGCTGCTCGAGAATCAATAGAAGGAGTAGCAGATGGACGCAGTGCTCTTCGCTACGGCGATGGCAGCCGCGGTGTCGCTCCTGCTCACGCTCGTCACCGATCTTTCGGTGCTGCGCGTCAGCCGCCGCCGAGACTACACCGGGCCGACCCCTGGTATCTCCGTGCTCAAGCCGCTCAAGGGTATCGATCACGGGCTGTACGACAACCTGGCGTCGCTCGCCGCCCAGGACTACCCCGAGTTCGAGCTGGTGCTCGGGGCCGAAGATCCGGGCGACCCCGCCTTGAAGGTGGCTCAGCAGCTGCGCCGTGAGTTTCCGGCCGTGCGCATCAAGGTCGTGTCCGGGGTGCTCACCTCCGGCCTCAACCCGAAGGTGAACAACCTCATCTCGCTCGAGTCCTACGCCAAGTACGACCACATGCTCATCTCGGACTCGAACGTCCGGGTTGGACCGGACTACCTGCGTGCCATGGCGTCCGAGCTACGCGACCCCAAGGTGGGGCTCGTCTCCAGCGTGCTGTGCGGCGCCCGCGGCGAGAGCTTCGGCGCCAAGCTGGACAACCTGCACCTGAACAACTTCATCTCGCGCGCGGTGTGCGGCGCCGACGTGCTCGTCGCTCACCCGTGCGTGATCGGGAAGTCGATGCTCCTGCGTCTATCTCAGCTGAAAGAGCTCGGCGGCTTGGCCAGCGTCTGCAACGTTCTGGCGGAGGACTACGTGCTGGGCCAGAAGTACCAGCGCGCGGGGTTCAAGGTCGCGCTCTCGTCCTACGTCGTGGAAGCGATCAGCGGCCCGCGCTCGCTGAAGGATTTTTGCGCGCGCCACGTGCGCTGGGGGCAGATGCGTCGTCGCATCGCTCCCGCGCTCTACTTCGCCGAGCCGCTGTTCAGTCCATTGCCGTTCATCGTGCTCGGGCTGCTCTGCCTGACGTTCGGGGCCCAGTCCGGGATCGCATCCCGGATGGCGCTCCTGGAGTTCTTCGGGCTCGGGCTGGTCTTCAAATGGCTGTCCGACGCGCACGTGATGTGGCGGGTCAGGGGAGAGCGCCTCCACCTGGCGGAGCTGCCGTGCTGGCTGTGCAAGGACTTGATGCTGCTGGGGATCTGGGGCCTGGGGGCGGTGAAGCGCACCGTCGTCTGGCGAGGCACGGTCATGCGAATTGGCCCCGGCTCGGAGCTTTTCCCCTCGACTTGAAGCTTGGCTCGCGGGCCGTTGCTCAGGAAGTGACGCGGTAGTACTACACGGCTGTCACCGAACCGTCACAGGCGCCCGATAGCCAGGAGACCCTGGATGGCCCGAATTCTGATCATCGAAGACGAGCAGGACATTCTGTCTGTCCTCGAATACAACCTGCGCCAAGCGGGTCACGAAGTCACCACGACGCGCTCGGGCCGTGAGGGCCTGAAGCTCGGCAAAGAGCTCCACCCCGACCTCATCCTGCTCGACCTCATGCTTCCGGACCTGAGCGGTACGGACGTGTGCAAGCAGCTCAAGGAGGCGGCCGCCACCCGCGCGGTCCCGGTGGTCATGCTGACCGCGCGCGGCGAGGAGATCGACCGGGTGGTGGGCTTCGAGCTCGGCGCCGACGACTACGTGGTCAAACCCTTCAGCATGCGAGAGCTATCGCTTCGCATTCAAGCCATCCTTCGGCGCGGCAAGGCGCCGGTGGAGAGCGAGGCCAGCATCGAGTTCGGCGTGCTCCGCATCGATCGCGAAGCTCACCGGGTGTGGGTCGAGGCCGCGGAAATCGAGCTGACCGCGCTGGAGTTCCGGCTGCTCGTCACCCTGTACGATCGGCGAAACCGCGTGCAATCGCGCAGCGCGCTCCTGGACGACGTGTGGGGCATCCAGGCGGACATCACGACCCGGACCGTCGACACCCACGTCAAGCGCCTGCGCGAGAAGCTAGAGGCGGCGCGGGACTACGTGGAGACGGTGCGCGGCGTCGGGTACCGCTTCGTCGGCACGCCCGAAGAGGCGACCGCTTGAGACTAGGACTGCGCTCACGTCTGTTCGGCCTGGCGCTCGCGGTCGTGGCCGTCGTCGCCCTGCTCGTGAGCTTTCGCGGGCGCCCCCTGTTCGAGGCTCACTTGATGAGCAGCGCCCAGCGAGACGTCGCGGCGCGCGCGTCTTTGGTCGCGGCGCTCGCGGAGGCAAAAAAAGTATCGGCGACGGACTCGGCGGCGCTCTCGAAAGCGGCCCAGGAGCTCGCCGCGGATGCGGGAGCCTACGTCGAGCTCATCGGAGCGGACGGCTCCGTGCTGGCTGCCTCTGTCGGCGAGCCGAGCCAGCTTTCGCGAGCGCACGAGCGGGACGTAGCGGCGGTCCGCGGTGGTAGGCGCGGCGAGGTGACACCCGCGTTCTTGGTGGAAGGGCGGACCCTGTACACGGCCGCTTCTTTGCACTGGGCCGACGGCTCGCGAGGCGTAGCCCGCGTGGGCGCGTCACTCGTGCGCGTGGACGAACAACTCGCCGCGTTTCGAAGCACCGTCGTCGTTGCCGCTTTGCTCCTGCTCGCGCTGCTGTGCGGCGTCGCGGCGCTGATGGCGCGGCTCACCGCGCGGGGCCTGGCCGATCTCAACGATGTCGCGCGGCGCATGGTCGACGGGGACTTGGAAGCGCGGTCGGGCTTGGAGGGGGAAGACCAGCTGCCGATACTGGGGCGAACTCTGGACAAGCTGGCGCGCGGGCTCTCGTCTTCCTTGCAGGAGCTGCGCGGCGAGCGTGACCGCATGGCCGGCATTTTGGAGGGCATGCAGGAGGGCGTCATCTTGCTCGACTCCAAGCGCCGCATCGTGGTCTTGAACCCTGCGCTGCGAGAGATGCTGCTGCTGCCGGCGGACGCGATCGGCAAGCCGCTCCTTGAGGTCGTGCGCAACGCGGAGCTGCGGGACCTGTTCGATCAGGCCGCCACCGACGACGAGCCAACGACGCAAGAGGTGGAGATCGGCAACATCAAGCCGAGGCGACTCCTGGCGCGCGTCGCGCGCATGCCGGGCGAGGCACGTCAGTCGGTAGCGGTTTTCGTGGACGTGACGGAGGTGCGCCGCCTCGAGTCGATGCGCCGAGACTTCGTCGCCAACGTCTCCCACGAGCTGCGGACGCCGGTCACCGCCATCCGCTCCGCCGCGGAGACGCTCATCGACGGTGCCGCCGCCGATCCAGCCGCCTCGCAGGCGTTTATCGGTATCATCGACCGCAACGCGCAGCGCTTGCAGCAGCTGGTCGAAGATCTGCTGGACCTCTCGCGCATCGAGTCGCGCGGCTTTCGCCTGAGCATCGAGCCCATCGATTTGAAGCCGCTCTTCTCGCAAGTGATGGGCCTGTTCCGTGAGCGAGCCAGCAAGAAGAACGTCGCCTTGGAAGAGCGCTGCTCGGGGGAGCTCCCCAAGGTCCGCTCGGATCGGCGCGCGCTCGAGCACGTGCTGACCAACCTCATCGACAACGCGGTCAAATACTGCGGCCCCGGCACTCACGTCTGGGTCAGCGTGACGACGTCGGCCGACCTCGTCACCGTCAGCGTGGGTGATGACGGCCCGGGCATCGACGAGCGCCACTTGCCGCGCATCTTCGAGCGCTTTTACCGGGTGGACGCCGGCCGCTCCCGCGAGGTAGGTGGCACCGGGCTCGGGCTATCGATCGTCAAGCACCTGGTCGAGGCCATGGGCGGCGCGGTGTCGGTAGAGAGCAAGCTGAACCAGGGCACGACGTTTTCGTTCAGCATCAAGCGCGCCGAGCGCGAGCCCGAAGCGCGCGCCGTCGCTTAGCGGGGGACCCAGCCGAGCGCGACCCGCTCCGGCGGGCGCCGCACGCGCACGAAGGGCGAAGGCGCCTCGGGCGAAGAGGCGGCGCCGGCACCGCAGCTGCCCCCGGTCGCGAAGCTTCGGGCGTAGTTTCCCAGTAAGATCCCGGTAGGGTCACCGGCGTAGAACGCAAAGCCATCGTAGTCGGGGTAGCGCTGGCCGCGCTCGTCCTTTCCGGCGAGCATCCACGACAAGCCCGCGCTGCCGGCGCGCAGCAGCGCGTCGTTCCAGCGGCGGTAGCTGTCGCGGCGCACGGCCCAGCCCTGGGCGGCTTCGACGCCGTACTCCTCCAGCAAAGTCGGCTTGCCGAGCTGGCGAGCTACCTCCAAATGATCGGCAATCCACCTTTCGCCGAAGCCCGGAGGTGTTCCCCAATCCTGCGGGTAAAGATGAAACGTGCCGAAGTCCACGTCCGGCAGCGCGGTGAGGGCCGCGTGATCCACGCCGTCATTTTGGCGGTACGCCCAGTGCTCTCCGCCGGTCGCGAGGAAGCCTTCGTCGCCGACGGAAACGAGCTGGCTCGGAGCCAGTGACTTCACGTAGCCGGACATTTCTCGCGCCCACGTCGTGATGGTCGAGCCATTCCAGCCGCCATCGCGGTCGAACGCGCTTCCGCTCTTGCAGCGCGGCTCATTGGCGAGCTCCCAGGCGAGCACGGTGGGGTCGTCCCGATACGGGCGCCCGTTGACCGAGTTCTGGCGCGACAGAACATGCTCCAGCCACGCGCGGTAAGCCCGCCTCGGTTCCTCCGCGGTGAAAAACTCGTGGTGCTGCTCGCGGCCGTACCACATCAAGTATTGATCCATGCCGCCGAAGGCGCGCCAGTTGTTGACGAGCACCACGATCAGCTTCAGGTCGCGCTCGGCGGCGGCGGCCAGCAGGTAGTCCAGCCGCTCGAGGCCGTCCGGCCCGTCATTGTAAGCGGGTCGATCTAGCGCCGGGTCCCAGTACTGAAAGTACACGCCGTCCTTGTGACCAACGCCGTCCGCGTTCGGAACGCTGCCGTCCAGCGAGCCGCGGTCGAGCATGCCCCAAACGCGCAGCACCTTGAGGCCTAGTCGCTGCGCCGAGTCCAGCAAGTCGGTCACCATGGGCCGCGGCTTGTAAATGGCGTAGTAATTGTTGGCGCCCGCAAAACAGAACGGCTTGCCGTCGAGCTCGAAGCCGGGAAGCTTCGTCGCCGCGCTCGGCGCGCGCGGAGCGGCTTGCATGCAGCCGGAAAGGGCGGTGAGGGCGAGCGCGAGCGCGGCCAGGCGCATCAGCGGTCGCGCAGGCGTTGTTGCAGGTAGGCGAGCACGAGCGCGCGCTGCGCAGGATCGCTCAGCTTGGCGACCAAGCTCTCCATCAGCCCGAAGATCTCGTGGCCGAGCTTGCTGCGGAGGTCGCTCTGGAGCGAGGCGCGGTTGTGCTCCTCGGAGAGGTGCTCGCGCCAGGCCGGGCTCCACAAGCTGGTCACGTCATTCAGCAGATTCGCTGCTGCCAACCGTGACCATTCACCGGGGTCGAGCCATACGCCGCCGCACCGCGCGCAGCGCTCCAAGAAATAAGGGTCCTCGTTGCTTGCGCGCGCCCGCCGAAGCACGCCGTGCCCCTCCGGGCAGACGCCCGTACGGTGATCTTGCTCGAGCGGGTGCTCGGGGCGAAGGTCGAGCTCCATGAGTCGCTGGACGACGCCGGGTTCCCCAAAGCCGAGCGGCGGTACCCAGAACCCTTTGCATTGCGCGCAAGACGAGATGACGGAGCCCTCCAGCGCGCTGAGCGCACCGGCACACTTGGGACAACGCTGGTTCATCGGCTCTGCTAGATTTCGCCCGAGACTCGCTGAAATGTCGATCGAAATTCGGGAGGCCAATTTAAGGGACGCAGAAGATGGGCGAGCATTCTTGCTCATGCTGAGCGCCTACGCGGAAGGGGAGATGGGCGGCGGAAAGCCGCTGGACGCGGACGTGGCTCGACGCCTCGTCCCGGCCTTGCTCGAGCACCCGGGGGCGCACGTCCTCTTGGCGTGGGACGGCGCGCGCCCGGTCGGCGTGGCCACTTGTTTCGTCGGCTTCTCCACCTTCGCGGGGCGCCCCTTGCTCAACGTTCATGACTTGAGCGTCGTTGTGGAAGCGAGCGGCCGCGGCGTCGGCCGAGCTCTCCTTGCTCACGCGGAGGTCCTCGCGCGCTCGCTCGGCTGCGTCAAGCTCTCGCTGGAGGTGCTCGAGGACAACGCCCTGGCGCGAGGCCTGTACGCTTCTTTTGGCTTCCGTGACTATGAGCTCGGCGGCGTGGCGCGGCGGACGTTCTTTCTCACGAAGCCGCTCGAGCCATGAGCTCCGAAGCTTCCGTACGCGAGGCGACGTGGGAGGACACGGAGCGCGCGCTCTTCGTCCTCCATCAATCCATCACCGTGTCATGCGTCGCCGACCATGGTGGCGATCCGCAAACGCTCGCGCACTGGCTCGGCAACAAGACGCCGCAATACTTCGAGCGCTGGCTCACCGAGCCAGCATCCGCGATGTTCGTCGCAGAGCTAGAGGGCGCGGTCAGGGGCATCGGCAAGGTCACGCGCGCCGCCAAGCTGGAGCTCTGCTACGTTGAGCCCGGCTTCGAGCGTCGCGGCATCGGCAGCGGGCTGCTGCGCGCCCTCGAGGCACGCGCGCGGAGCTGGGGGCTCGCGACGCTTCATGTCAGCAGCAGCCTTGCCGCGTGCGCGTTTTACGCCCGGAGCGGCTACGAGTCCGCGGGGCCCCCCGTGCCGTGGCTGGGCACGGTGCGCTGCTACCCTTTCACGAAGCGGCTCACGCCGTCTGGGACGTAGCTGCGGTTTGGTGGACGGCGCCGGCTGGCGGCGGCTCCGTGCGCAGGTTCAGCGGCGCCGGCGCGCTCCCGCGAGCGCGCAGCTCACGCGGCGAAATCCCGTAGCCGCGGCGGATGGCTTTGTTGAACGCGTGCAGATCCGGTATGCCCACCTCGCACGCCACTTCCTTGATTGGCACCTCGGACCGCGTGAGGAGATGCAGGGCGCGCTCCAGCCGGCATCGCCGCAAATAGTCCGTAGCGGTGAGGCCTAGCTCCGCTCTGAAGAGCCGCGTGAGGTGCGCCGGAGATACGCCGGCGGGGGTGGCCAAATCCGACAGCGACAGAGGATCCGATAAGCGCGCTTGGATGACGCGACAAGCTCGGTCCAGCGCGACGTGTCGTCGGCTCTGCCGCTGCTCCTTACGGGTAGTGCGCTCGGAGAGCTCCCACAAAACGTCCCACAGGCGGGCCTCCGCCTGAGCGGGCCGTGAGGCGTGCACGTGCACGGCGTGCTCGAACCGCTCGCACAAGCCGGTAAAGTCGCTGCCAAGATCTTGAACCGCCGCGACCGGCATCGGCTCACCCGACTCACCGCGCACCGCGAAGTGAGCAAATAGGTGCTCCACGCGGCCGCGGTGCCGGTATTCATGAGCCACGTTCGGCGGAACCACACAAACCGAGCCCGGGGTGACCTCCAGCTCTGCTTCGCCCAGCACGAGCGTCGCCTCCGATTTGTAAAAATGGACGCTGTAGCCGTGCACTGCGTACTGGTCCGAGCTCCGTTCGTTGATGGCTCTGCCCATGCAAAGTACTTCCGGAGCCAAGGACAAGCGCAAATCCCATACGGGCATCGCGTTCGACATTGGAGTGATCCACCGGTACCACTGCCCCCACTTAGTGGCCAGGGCGCGACTCACGTGGTGTATCGATACCATGTCGGATTTTCGCGGCAAGGTTTGTCGAGCCAGGACCCTTGTCGCTCCTTCTGAGCTACTGACGGCGGCCACCAATCACCCTCGAGAGGTGCTTGACTCCGAATCACACCTGCGCCCGTCGTCGTACGGTAACCCCTCACAAATGAGATGATCGGAAGCCCGATTGCGGCGGGCTCCACGAGGCCGCCGGTCGCGAACGGGCCCTCGTCTCGGCCGGGCCGAACGCCGACGAAAGGCGGCACTGACGAGGCCGCCGCGAGCCGCGCCAATCCTCGCGCCAGGCGGCGAAGCCCTCCGCGCTTGGGGAGCGGCTTCACGTTTCCGGCCAAAAGTGACACAGTGCGGGCAGAAACAAATGCGTCTGGCGTCGGTGTTGTGCGCGCTCGCTCTCCTGGGCAGCGCGTGCAGTCATAGTCAAAGTGAGAAGAGCTCCGGCGTCCGGCACCTCTTGTACTGGGAAAAGTGGACGGACTTCGAAGGCGAAGCCATGGCGCGCGTGGTGGATGGCTTCAACGCGAAGGAGCGCGCACGCGCCAAGGCCGAGCCGGGCTACCGGCCCATCGAGGTCGAGATGGTCATCATCTCGAGCATCGAGCAGAAGCTGCTGATCGCCAGCGCGGGCGGCAACCCTCCGGACGTGGCCGGCATCTACAGCTACATGACGCCCGGCTACGCGGACAAGGGCGCGCTCACCGACTTGACCGAGCTCGCCGAGCGGGACGGCCTTCGGCGTGAGCAGTACGTCGGTCGCTACTACGACCTCGCCGTGCACCGCGGCAAGCTGTGGGGCCTGCCCACGACGCCAGCCTCGGTCGCGCTGCATTGGAACAAGCGCTTGTTCCGGGAAGCCGGCTTGGATCCCGAGCACCCTCCGGAAACGCTGGAGGAGCTGGACGCCATGGCCGAGAAGCTCACGAGGTGGGAGGTCACCCTGCCCAGCGGCGAGAAGGTTTTCAAGAACGGCTACCTTCCGGACGTGCCCGAGTCACGAAAGCGCCTGGTGCAAGCTGGGTTTCTTCCTTCCGAGCCGGACTGGTGGTCCTACGGCTGGGGCTTCGTCTTTGGCGGCAAGCTGCTGGAAGGTGACAAGATCACCGCCGCTTCGCCCGAGAACATCCAGGCATACACCTGGGTCGCCTCTTACACGAAGAAGCTGGGGGTGGACCCGGTGCAGCGCTTCCGCTCCGGCTTCGGCAAGTTCGGCACTTCGCAGAACCCGTTTCTAGCGGGGAAGCTAGCGATGGAGATGCAGGGCGTGTGGATGTACAACTTCATCAAGAAGTTCGCCGACGGTATGCAGTGGGGCGCGGCCGCGTTCCCGGCTCCCGCCGCGCACCCGGAGCGGCACGGCACCGCCAACGCGGAGGTGGACGACCTCGTGATCCCGACCGGCTCGAAGCATCGCGATGAGGCTTGGGCTTTCATCAAGTACACGCAGCAACCGGAGGTGATGGAAGAGCTGTGCCTCGGGCAGCGCAAGCACACCCCGCTCGCGCAGGTGAGCGAGGAATTTTATGCCAAGCACCCGAACCCCTACATCCGCTTGTTTCGTGAGCTCGGGGCGAGCCCCAATGCCTGGTCCGCCCCGAAGACCGGCGTGTGGAACGAGTACGGGAGGGAGCTGAGCACGGCCGCCGACAAGATCGCGAACCTGACGCTCACTCCCCAAGAAGCGCTGTCGCAGGTGCAAGAGCGCCTGCAAGTTTCCTACGATCGCGATCGCCAGATCTTCTTACGGAGGAACCAGTGACTCCTCTCGAGAAGCGCAAGCTGGCGACGGGGGTTCTCTTCAGCTCGCCCTGGCTCATCGGGCTCGCCGTGTTCCTGCTCTACCCGCTGCTCGCCGCGCTTTACTATTCGCTGTGCGACTACTCCGTATTGCTGCCGCCGGTGTTCGTCGGTTTGGACAACTACGCGGAGCTCTTTGGAGACGCGCTCTTCTGGAAGAGCCTGTGGAATACGTCCTTCTTCGCCCTTTGCTCGGTGGGGCTCAGCGTGGTCGTCGCGCTCACGCTCGCGATCATGCTCAACTCCAAGGTGAAGGGCCTGTCTTTTTACCGCACGGCGTTTTTCCTGCCATCGCTCATGCCGCTCGTCGCTGGCAGCATCTTGTGGACCTCGATGTACGCGGGGCAGGGCGGCATCATCAATGCCCTGCTGGCGGACATCGGGGTGACCGGGCCCGCCTGGCTCTCCGACCCGGCATGGGCGAAGATCGCGATCGTGTTCATGGCGGTGTGGGGCGCCGGTAACTCGATGGTGATCTTCCTGGCGGGCCTGCAAGACGTGCCCACCTCCCTCTACGAAGCTTCGATCATCGACGGCGCGAGCTGGCTGCAGCGGCTACTCCACGTCACCCTCCCGATGATCTCGCCCGTCATCTACTTCAACGTCGTCATGGGGATCATCGGGGGGTTTCAAGCCTTCGCCCAGGCGATGATCATGACGAGCTCAACCGGTGCGCCCGAGCAATCCACGCTGTTTTACGTGCTGCAGCTGTACAACGTGGGCTTCATGGATATGCGCATGGGCTACGCCAGCGCCATGGCTTGGGTGCTGTTCGTCATCATCTTGGGCCTCACCTTCGCCGCGACCCAGCTGTCCAAGCGCTGGGTGACCTACGACCGCTGAAGCATCCCCATGGCAAGCCCGAACCCGCTCCAGCGCACGACCCGGCTCGTTCACCTGCCGCTCCTCGTTCTGGCCGCGCTCTTCCTGGGCCCGATGATCTGGCTCTTTGCGACTTCGCTTCAGCCGCGCGAGCAAGTCGGCAAGGTGCCCCCGGAGGTCCTTCCCCGCCAGTACTACATCCTCCAGGGCGGCGAGCACGTGACGGTCACGCCCCCGCAGCCGATGGGGGCGCCGAAGCTGCTCGTGGTGCCGGCGTCGGGGCCGCACCAGGGCCGGCCCCGGCTGGTAGATCCGGCGCACTACCAGGACGGCAAGCTGACCGAGCAAGTGCGCGTGGCCGATCACGAAGAACCGCGAGTCTTCGACGCGCAGCTGGTGCGCCGCATCGCGGCCACGGACGTGGTCGTCAAAGAGTGGCTTCTCAGTAAGTACAGCAAGCGCGAGCCGCGTGTGTTCTACGTCGCGCCGGGGGACGTGAAGTCGGAGGTGTCGCCCGTGTTCGGCAACTACCCGGAAGCGATCAAGGCGCTGACTTCGGGCGAGAAGGACAAGGCGCGTCCACTCTCGGAGCTGCTCGGGCTCTCCACGTTCCCGTGGACGACGAAGGGGGACGCGCACCGAACCATCACCTTCCTCACTTACCTGACGAATACTCTGCTCGTGGCCGTGCTCGGCGTGACCGGTACGGTTCTGTCCAGCGCGCTCGTCGCCTACGGCCTCTCCCGAGTGCAGTGGAAGGGCCGGGAAACGCTGTTCACAATCACGCTGAGCACGATGATGGTGCCGTTTCCGGTGCTCATGATCCCGCTCTACTCGGTCTTTCGAGCCATGGGCTGGCTAGGGACGCTCATGCCGCTGTGGGTCCCAGCCTTCTTCGGCAGCGCCTTCAACATCTTCCTCCTGCGACAGTTCTTCCTCACCATCCCGAGCGAGCTCTCCGAAGCAGCTCGCATCGATGGCTGCAGTGAGCTTGCCATCTTCTGGCGCGTGATCCTGCCGCTCGCTCGCCCTGCGCTCTCCGTCGTGGCGCTGTTCCACTTCTTGTTCGTCTGGAACGACTTCCTCGGCCCGCTCGTATTTCTCACCAAGCCGGAGACCTTCACGATGGCGCTGGGCCTGCAGCAGTATCAGTCACAGAATGGAGGGAGCGAGCAGCACCTGCTCATGGCCGCCTCTTCGCTGCTCCTGCTGCCGATCGTCGTTTTGTTCTTCTTCGCGCAGAAGACTTTCATTCAAGGCATCTCGACCACGGGCATGGGCGGTCGCTGAGCAGGGCGAAGGCTTCCCTCGCGCGGCGTGCAAGTAAGTAGCAGTCGCTGCAATTTGGCGCGCCTCGAAGGTGGCGTTTCTCATCGTTTTTCGCCCATTCAGGAGGCCAATAAGGCTGCCCCGTGACTTAATCGGAGCGCTTGCGATCCGACGCTTCCACCGCGCCGGCCTGTAGTAGAACCTGCGCGGTTTCCGTTGGACCCAATCGATACATGCCTTGCGGCGAGTTCACGGGAACGTCTTGGGATTGTCACAAAACCATAGCTTTGTGGCGCGCGAAGGACGAACTGATGAAACAACGCACTGCCCTCTCCGTTCTGCCACTCTTATTGCTGACGGCTCCGGCCCTCGCTCAAGCACCAGCCGCTCCCGCCGCGCCGGAGGCTCCCGTCGCTGCCCCGGCGCCCGTAGTCGCAGAACCGGCTCCCGTCGTGGGCCCCGTCCCGCCCCCCGCGGGCGAAGCGGTTCCGGCCGCGGCTACCCCGCCGCCCGCCGCCGTCGAGCCGCCCCAAGAAGGCGCACCGCCCGATAAGGTCACGATCTCCAAGACGGGCTTCTTTCAACCCAGCCTCAACCTGCAAGCGTGGGCTGTCGCCGAGCACATCGGCAACGCCCGGACGGACGAGAACGCCTGGCAGACGTCGTTCCGAATCCGCCGTGCGGAAGTGAAGGCCAAGGGCGAGATCATCCCGAAGAAGGTCGGGTACATGGTGATGTTCGACCCCGCGCGCCTGCTGGACTTCAAGCCGGCGTCCACGGACGTGAAGGACGCGGATGGCGCGACCATCGGCACCGTGCCCGTCGTCGGGCCGCCCGGCGCTCAGAATGGCTCGACCGTGATCACGGGGGCAAGCTCGTCGATCCTGCAGGACGTGCAGCTCACGTTCATCACGGACTACGCAGACTTCTCGATCGGTCAATTCAAGATCCCGGTCAGCTTGGAAGGCGCGGGTAGTGCGTCCAAGCTGTACTTACCGGAGCGCTCGCTCGTCGCCCGGCGCTTCGGCGACCGCCGCGATATCGGCTTCAAGGTCGAGAAGAAGTTCGACAAATTCAGCTACTGGTTCGGCGTCTACAACGGCGAAGGCCAGAACAACCTGGACTCCAACGACCAGAAAGACTTGGCGCTCCGCGTCGAGGTCTATCCGATCAAGGAGCTCACGCTCGCGGCTGTCGGCTACGTCAGCGTCGGTGATCGCGACTTGGTAAACACCAAGGACCGCATCGAGGGCGACATCAAGTTCGAGAAGTACGGCATCTTGCTCCAAGGCGAAGCGATCCGCGGTTGGGACATGGTGGGCACGGCCGCCGCGCACCGCCGCATCAGCGGGCAAGGCTTCTACGTCTTGGCGGGCTACACCTTGTTCGACAACTTGCAGCCGGTCGTGCGCATCGGGGCGGTGGACCCGGAGGTCGGTGCAGACGAGCACGGCGACCCGGACGTGAAGGCGGTCGCCCCGCTGGACGAGATGACCGCTTACGAATTCGGCGTGAACTATTACCTGAAGCAGCACGACGCCAAGCTGCAGCTCGCGGGGAGCTTCTTCGACCCGGAGCAGCGCGCCGCGAAGACGACGTTCGACTTGATCCTCGCGGCTCAAGTCGCCTTCTGATCGCCGCTAGGAAGTCGTCGGGAGCGCGGGTCCTGTCACCGAGCTCCCGACGCGCATGTGCCCGTAAGTACGCGATTTCCGACGCTCGAAACCGGGCGAGGGCGGTCGTCCGTCACTGAAACGTCACAAACCTGTTTCGGGCTCGCCGCGCCCAACCTTGCGGCTTCAGTTAGGAGACTCTCGATGTTTTTCGGACGACGCGAGCTATTGGTATTGGCGGCTGGTCTCACCTTCGCCTGCAACAAGCCGGCGCCTGCCGGTGACGACAAGTCGGCCGGAGCTGGCGGCCCCGCACCGGTGCCGAGCCAGGCGGGCCCCGTGTCGTTGAACGGCGCGGGCGCGACCTTCCCGTACCCGCTCTATTCGAAGTGGATCGCCGAGTACAACAAGCAGTTTCCGAACATCAAGATCAACTACCAGTCTATCGGCTCGGGCGGCGGCATTCGCCAGATCATCGCCGGTACGGTGGACTTCGGCGCGACGGACGCGCCGATGAAGGACGACGAGTCCAAGCAAGCGCCGGGCAAGCTCTATCACGTGCCCACCACGATTGGCGCGGTGGTGCTCTGCTACAACTTGCCCGAGGTCACGGGCGGCTCGATCAAGCTCTCGCCCGAGGTCTTGGCCGACATCTACCTCGGCAAGGTCAAAAAATGGAACGACCCCAAGATCGCCGCTGACAACGCGGGCGCGAAGCTGCCGGCCAAAGACATCTCGGTGGTGTACCGAACCGACGGCAGCGGGACGACCAACGTCTACACGGACTACCTCTCGTCGGTCAGCGGCGAGTGGAAAGAGAAGGTCGGCGCGGGCAAGAGCGTGAAATGGCCGGTCGGTCTGGGCGCCAAGGGCAACGAAGGCGTCACCGGTCAGATCAAGACGACGCCCTACACCATCGGCTACACCGAGCGCGCTTACGCCACGCAAAACAAGCTGCCGATGGCCGAGCTCAAGAACAAGGCCGGCAAGTTCATCGCGCCGACGACGGCCGCGATGTCCGCCGCCGCCAACGGCGTGGAGATGCCAGCGGAGCTCTACGTTTCGCTCGTCAACTCCGCCGCCGAAGAGGCCTATCCCATCGCCGGCTACACGTACCTCCTCGTTTACGCGGACGCCAAGGATCCGGTGAAGGGCGAAGCCATCGCCAAGTACCTGTGGTGGTCGCTGCACGAGGGGCAAAAGTTCGCGGAGTCTTTGGACTACGCGCCCCTTCCGGAGAAGGTCGTCGGTCTGGTGGAGGCTCGCCTGAAGGAGCTCACCGCCGGCGGCAAGAAGCTCCTCTGAGCCTGCTATGACGATTCACTCCGACGCTTCTCTCGTTCGCCCCAGGTCGAAGCTTCGCTTGGCCTTCGGGCGCGAGGCGAACTTCGGGGATCTCACGTTCCGCAGGATCACGGCGCTGTTTGCCGGCTCCGTGATCGTGATCTTGCTGTGGATGGCCCTCGAGATGGGCCTCGCGGCGAAGCTGAGCCTCGCTCACTTCGGCCTCGGGTTCATCACGGGGACCGATTGGAACCCGGTCCAGGATCACTACGGCGCGCTGCCGTTCATCTATGGCACCGTCGTCTCTTCGATTTTGGCGCTGCTCATCGCGGTGCCGATATCGCTCGGCATCGCCATCTACCTCTCGGAGCTCGCCCATCCCAAGCTACGCACGCCGATGGGCTTCCTGGTGGAGCTTCTGGCCGCCGTGCCGAGCGTGGTCTACGGGCTCTGGGGCATCTTCGCGCTGGCGCCTTGGCTGCGCGAGACGGTCGAGCCGCTGTTGGCCCGGTTTCTAGGGTTCTTGCCGTTCTTCCAGGGACCCCACCAGGGGTTCGGCATGCTGGCTGGCGGCATCATCCTCGCGATCATGATCACGCCGACCATCTCGTCGGTGTCTCGCGAGGTGCTGCGCGCGGTGCCGCACATGCTCCGCGAAGGCGCGCTCGGCCTCGGCGCCACCAAGTGGGAAGTCGTGCGCGTGGCGGTGCTGCCGTACGCCAAGTCCGGCTTGGTCGGTGCGACCATCCTCGGCTTGGGCCGCGCGCTCGGCGAGACGATGGCGATCACCATGCTCATCGGCAATCGCTCCGAGATCTCCATCTCCCTGTTTGCGCCGTCGTACACGATGGCCAGCGTCATCGCCAACGAGTTCACGGAAGCGACCGGTGAGCTCTACCTGGCGGCGCTGGCCGAGATTGGTTTGCTGCTCTTCGGGGTGACGGTGGCCCTCAACGTGTTCGCGCGCCTGCTCGTGTGGCGCGTCGGGAAGCTCCCGGAAGGCGGCCGTCTATGAACCTCGGCTCCGCCACCTATGTTCGTCGCAAGCTCACGGATCGCATCGTGCGCGGCTTGTGCGTGCTCGGCACGCTCATCGCCATCGTCCCGCTGCTGAGCGTGCTCTATTACGTGCTGGTCCGAGGCATCGGCGGCATCAATTTGGACTTCTTCACCGAGCTGCCCAAGCCGGTGGGGGAGGCGGGCGGCGGCATGGGCAATGCGCTCGTCGGGACGCTCAAGCTGGTCGGTCTCGCCGCGCTTTTCGGCATTCCGCCCGGAGTGCTCGCCGGCGTCTACCTGGCCGAGTTCGGCAGTACCAAGTTCGGACAAGCGGTGCGCTTTGCCGCAGACGTCATGTCCGGCGTGCCCAGCATCACCGTCGGCATCTTCGTTTATTCGCTCGTAGTGATGACCACGAAGCAGTTCTCCGCGCTCGCGGGCGGCATGGCGCTTGCCATTCTGATGCTGCCGATGGTGACGCGAACTACCGAAGAGCTCCTGAAGCTCGTGCCCGAGTCGCTGCGCGAGGCCGCGCTCGGGCTCGGCGTGCCCAAGTGGCGAGCAACCCTCCTCATCATGCTGCGCACCGCGGCCCCTGGCATCGCGGTCGGCATCATGCTCTCCGTGGCGCGCGTGGCCGGAGAGACCGCGCCGCTGCTCTTCACGGCTTTCAACAACCGGTTTTGGTCCAGCGGGGTCAACGAGCCGACCGCCTCCCTCCCCGTCAACATCTACACCAACGCCGTCTCCCCTTACGAGGACTGGCACCGCCAGGCTTGGGCGGCGGCGCTGGTCCTGCTGATGACCGTGCTCATTCTGAACATCACGGCGCGCTTTTTGGTGCGTAGCCGCGTGAGGGCCCGATGAACGTCGACCTATCCTCCAGCCTCGCCAAGAAGCCTACGCAAAAGTCCGAACCGGAGCGCCCGGCGGCTCAGCCCCAAGCGCCCGCCGAGAAAGCCAAGCTCCCGGAGATGCCTCCCGTCGTCGCCCCCGCACCCGAGCTCTCGAGTCGCCCCCGCTGGGACGAGGTGAGCGTGAGCCAGATCACGCCGAAGATGCGGGCGGACGAGCTCCACGCGGGCTTCAGCGGCTCAGAGGTCATCCGAGGCATCTCCCTGCCCATCGCGGAAAAGATGGTGACCGCAATCATCGGCCCCTCCGGCTGCGGCAAGTCTACCTTCCTGCGTTGTCTGAACCGAATGCACGAGGTGGTTTCGGGGGCAACGGCGTCGGGGAAGGTGTTCCTGGACAAGCAGGACATTTACGACCGCAACGTGGACCCGGTGCGGGTGCGGGGCCGCGTCGGCATGGTGTTTCAGAAGCCGAACCCGTTTCCGACCATGTCCATCCGGGACAACGTGCTGGCTGGGCTCCGGCTCAACGGCATCCGCCCCAAGGATCCGGACGGTCAAGTGGAGCGGGTCCTGCGCCAGGTCGCGCTGTGGGACGAAGTGAAAGATCGGCTCGCCAAGGCGGGCACGAGCCTTTCCGGCGGTCAGCAGCAGCGCCTCTGCATCGCGCGGGCGCTGGCTCTGGAGCCCGAGGTGCTGCTGATGGACGAGCCTTGCTCGGCCCTGGACCCCATCGCCACCGCTCGGGTCGAGGAGCTAATCCACGAGCTCCGCGAGAACTACACCATCGTTATCGTTACCCACAACATGCAGCAGGCGGCTCGGGTGGCGAATTTTACGGCGTTCTTTTACTTGGGGCAGCTGGTTGAGTACAATCGCACCCAGGTCATCTTCACGCGCCCCAAGGAGCAGAAGACTGAGGACTACATCACGGGGCGTTTCGGCTGATGGCCATGCTGGAGAGAGACATGGCGGACCGCCGGCACACGGACCGGGAATACGAGAACGAGCTGGCTCAAGTCCGCGAACGCGTGCTGCTGATGGGCGCGCGCGTCGAGGACATGATGACTGCTTCGCGCAAGGCGTTCGTCGAGCGTGATGCGGACTTGGCGCGGCTGACGATCCGGAACGATCACCAGATCGACACCCTGGAGGTGGAGATAGACGAGCTCTGCTTGCAGGTGCTGGCCCGGCGCCAGCCGGTCGCCTCGGACCTGCGGTTCATCACCGCGACCCTCAAGCTCGTGACGGATCTGGAGCGCATTGGGGACCTGTGCGTCAACATGTGCGAACGGGTGAGCGAGCTGTGCGAGGATCTGACGTACCCCACGCAGGGCCCTCTGCCTCGCATCGGGGAGACGGCTCAGGCCATGCTGCACGACGCGCTGGACGCGTTCGTCGCGGGGGACGCGACGAAGGCCGAACAAGTGGTGGAGCGGGACAACGTGGTGGACGCCTATTATGCGCAGCTCTTCCCGGAGCTCGTCGCCCACATGATGAGCGACCCCACGGTGGTGTTCCGCTCGACTCGCATGCTGTCGATCGGCAAGTACATCGAGCGCATCGCCGACCACGCGACCAACATCGGGGAGCTGGTCGTGTTCATGGTCCGGGGGTTGGACGTGCGGCACACCGGTCCGGCGTCCAACAACGCGCCTAGCGCGTGAGCGGCTGAAGCCAGTCAGTCAAGTCAAATCCCTGGGGCAATCGGATCCCGTCGCCGCTCGAGTGTGACGCTCGGATGACAATTCGTCATTTTCCATGACGATCACGGTTCCATTGATCGACGACACTGCCTAAGGTCCCCGACGTTTCGAGGACCCATGTTCGGTATCGGCTCCAGCAAAAGCGACCGCACCTTCTACGACGCCTTCGAGCGCCACGCGGCGCGCATCGTGGAGGCGGGCAAGCTGCTCGCCGAGATGGTGCGTGACCCTGACCGCTGCTCGCAGCTCGCTCAGGCCGTCAAAGAGGCGGAGAACGCGGGCGACAAGATCACCCACGAGACGATCGCGAAGCTCCACAAGACGTGGATCACGCCGATCGATCGAGCCGACATCCACTCGCTGATCAGCGCATTGGACGACGTGCTGGATCTCATCGAGGCCGCCGCCGAGCGCGTCGCCTTGTACGAGGTGACGAACCTGCCGGACTTCGTGATCAAGCTCGCGGACTCGCTACAGTCCGCCACGCTCGCGGTCGAGAAGGCGGTCAAGCTCCTGCCCCAGGTCAAGCAGCCGAAAGAGATGTTGGACGTGTGCGTCGAGATCAATCGGCTGGAGAACGAGGCGGACGACGCGTACCGCCACGGCCTGGCGACCCTCTTCAAAGGCGCCTACGACGCCATCGAGGTGATGAAATGGCGCGACATCATCGACAACCTCGAGTCGGCCACCGATCGCTGTGAGGACGTCGCGAACATTCTCGAAGGCATCGTCCTCGAGTATTCCTGAAGCGCCGGCTGCCCGATGGAAGCCCTGATCGCAATCATCGCGCTGGCCTTGGTGTTCGACTACATCAACGGCTTTCACGACGCGGCCAACTCGATCGCCACCGTCGTCTCCACGCGTGTGCTCTCGCCGCGGCTCGCGGTCGCCTGGGCCGCGTTCTTCAATTTCGTCGCCTTCTTCTTCTTCGAGTCCCACGTCGCGGGTAATATCGCCAAAGGGGTGAACCCGAGCGTGGTCACGCTCACCCTCGTGGGAGCCGGGCTCGTCGGCGCCATCCTCTGGGATTTGCTGACGTGGTGGCTCTCGCTGCCGACTTCCTCCTCTCATGCGCTGCTGGGCGGCATGGCCGGCGCCGCGATCGTCAAGGGGGGCTTCGGCACGTTGGACGCGAAGCTCTACATCCAGGCCGGGATCTTCATCTTCGTGTCGCCCATGCTCGGCATGGTACTGGGCGCCCTGCTGATGCGCACGGTGATGGCCTTGTTCGGTCGCCGCTCACCCAGCGGGGTGGACAAGACGTTTCGCCGTCTTCAGCTGCTCTCGGCCTCGCTGTACTCCATCGGCCACGGCGGCAATGACGCTCAAAAGACAGCCGGCATCATCTCCGCGGCGCTGATCGCGGCGGGGCAGCTTCACGCCGCGCCTGGCGAAACTCCGCACGTCCCGCTATGGGTCGTTTTGGCCTGCCACGCCGCCATGGGCCTCGGCACGCTTTCGGGCGGCTGGCGCATCGTACAAACCATGGGCATGCGCATCACGAAGCTCGCGCCGGTGGGCGGGTTTTGCGCGGAAACGAGCGGGGCCGCGACCTTGTTCTTGGCCACCGCCCTCGGCGTTCCGGTCTCCACCACCCATACGATCACCGGCGCCATCGTCGGTGCCGGTAGCCAGCGCAAGCTCACGGCCGTGCGCTGGGGCGTCGCCGGTCGCATCGTTTGGGCTTGGGTGTTGACGGTTCCCGGCGCCGCGCTCATCAGCGCGCTCACGTACTTGCTGGTTACCGCGCTGGGCGTGAAGCCGTAGGCGCGCGGCGCGGGCTGACCGATGCGCCTCTCCTCGTTGCGCTCGGTCTTGCCGCCACGAGAAAAAACGCTCGCGAACTGGCTCGCATGGCAGTAGGGAAGCCGGCATGCGCCGAGCGTCCGAACGGCCGATGCCCGATGACGAGCTGACCGCGGCCGACCTCCGAGAGATCTGGCCGATTCTCTCGTTGGACGAGCGCGTTCAGGGCTTTCGGGTATTGCCGCGTGAAGAGGCCGAGAACCTGCTGTTCGGCCTCACCGATTCGGACCTGACGAAGCTGGTGTTGGCGCTGAAGCCCAGCGATCGGCGGTACTGGATCCGCCTGCTGCCGCCGGACGACATCGCCGACTTGATCCAAGCCGCGCCGGCGGACGAGCGTGAAGGGTTGGTGACGCTGCTCGACGAACGCACGCGTCACGAGGTGAACGCGTTGCTCGCGTACGCCGAAGACGAAGCGGGCGGCCTCATGAACCCGCGCTACGCCCGAGTGCGTCCGGACATGACGGTGGACGAGGCGGTGAGCTACCTGCGCAAGCTGGCGCGCCAGAACCTCGGCACCTTCAACTACGCTTACGTGCTGGACGAGCAGCAGAAGCTGCTCGGAGTGATCTCGCTTCGCGAGCTGTTCACGGCGGTGGGCGACCGCAAGGTGCGCGACGCGATGCAGACGGGGGTGGTCACGCTTCAAGAGAACGTCGACCAGGAGACGGTCAGCCGCGTCTTCGCAGAGACGGACTTGGTCGCCATCCCCGTCGTGGACGACGAGGGCCGCATGAAGGGCGTCGTCACCGTGGACGACGTGGTCGACGTCGTTCAAGAAGAGGCGACGGAAGACATCCAGAAGTTCGGCGGTATGGAGGCGCTGGAGGCGCCGTACCTCGCGACCAGCTTCCTAGAGATGGTTCGCAAACGCGGCGGCGTTTTAGCGGTGCTGTTCATCGGCGAGATGCTCACCGCGACCGCGATGAGCCAGTACGAGGACGAGATCGCCAAGGCGGTGATTTTGGCGCTCTTCGTGCCGCTCATCATCTCCAGTGGTGGCAACTCCGGGTCCCAAGCGTCCACGCTCGTGATTCGAGCCATGGCGCTGGGCGAGGTGCAGCTGAGAGACGTATTTCGCGTGCTGCGGCGGGAGCTCGGCGCGGGCTTCGCGATGGGCACGGGCCTGGCTTTGCTCGGCTTCATCCGGGTGGTGGTCTGGCAGCAGCTGTGGCCCATCTACGGTCCGCACTACATGCTGGTCGCGGCCGCGGTTGGGCTCAGCCTCATCGGCGTCGTCATGCTGGGGACGGTGACGGGCGGCTTGCTGCCGTTCGCGCTCAAGCGCGTGGGGCTGGATCCGGCCAGCTCATCGGCGCCGTTCGTGGCCACGATCGTGGACGTAGCCGGCCTCGTGATTTACTTCACGGTCGCGAGCTTCGTGCTGCGCGGAACGATGCTCTAGCTCAGTCGCCGAGCAGAGCCGTGAGCGCTCCTGGCGCCGTCAAATCATCGAAGGCGTAGGTGGCGCCGTGCTCGCGCAGCGCGGCGGCGCTGAAGGAGCCGGTGCCCACGCCGATCGACTCCGCCCCGATGCCACGCGCCGCGTCCACGTCCTTCGGAGTATCGCCGATGATGACGACCCGGCACTCGTCGAGCTTCTTGCCTAGCTTCTCCGCGCCCCGCTCCGCGCCGCGGCGGATGAGCTCGACCCGCAGCTCGTGGTCGTCACCAAAACCGCCGAACGAGAAATGGCGGTAAAGGTCGACGTGCTGCAGCTTGAGACGCGCGCCCTCCAGGACATTTCCGGTGCCGAGACCGAGCGCCATCCCCCGCTCTCGTGCGGCGTCGATCGCTCGGTCGACGCCGTGGTGCACGCGGTAATTGTCCGGCGGAGAGGCTCGCAGCTCCGCCTCCAGCTCGGCTATGTACACCTCGAGGAGCGTGTCGATTCCGCTCTCGGTGACCTCCACCTCGATGGCTTGCAGGGCGAGGCGAGTGATGGAGCGGTCCGTCATCCCATCGAAGCGGATGAGGGAGCAAGCGTCCGGACGGCCGTGGCACCGGTGAAAGGCTCGTTCTATGGCGCGCCGGCCGACGCCGCCGGTGGTGACCAGAGTTCCGTCGATGTCGAACAAGAGGACCGTGGGGCGACGCACGCGACCCTTTTACGACGGTGCCCCGGCTCGGCCATCCAAATCGGCGGGCTCGTTTGAACACTTCCTTCGGACCCGGGAACCCCGGGGCATGAAGCGATTCATTGGCCGTTTCACCGCCTTGAGTTTCGGCCTGGCTGCACTAGGCACGGTGGACATCGCAAGCGGCGCGACCGACCCGGTGGCTCCGTCCGCTCCCACCCCGACCGCGGTGGAGCCTGCCCCGGAAGCTGCTCCGGCGCCGGAGGTGAGCGCGCCGGCTCCGCCCGCGCCGCCCGCAGCGCAGCCGGCGCCCGCCGCCGCTCCCAGCGCTCCCGTCGCACCGACGCGGATTCGTTTGAAGACGCAGGAGCCAGGCGCGCGAGACACCTACGATGGACCGCCGTTGCTGCTCGGCCGCGGCAAGAAGGTGAAGGTCGGCGCGTACGGCGCCTTCGGCGGCGGCTACACCCGCTTCCTGGGCGAGGATAGCGGCCTCGTGAGCTTCGAGGCGGCGCTGCTCCTGGATCACCGCTTCAGCATTGGGCTCGCGGGCTACGGGTTTTCCCGAACCCCGCGGGGGCCGAACGCGGGTGACGGCACGCGCCAGGAATTCGCTGCCGGCTACGCGGGGCTGGCGATCCGTTACTCCTGGCTCAGCAATCTGCCCATTTACCCGACTTTCGGGGTCGTGCTCGGCGCGGGCGCGTTGAACTTGCACCGTGAGCGCGACCACTACGACGAGTGGGACCACGGGTGGGATGACGACGAGGACGTGTGGCGCAGCGGACGCTTCGACCCGTTCCTCACCGTCCAACCCGAGCTCGCCCTGAACGCCAACGCGACGCGCTGGCTGCGCTTGGGCGCCAACGTGGGCTACCGCTTCACGGGCGGCGTCGGGCGTTTTGGCTTGGACGAAGGCGACCTGAACGGGGTGGTCGCGGGCGGTACCATCGCCTTTGGTTGGTTCTGACCTCAGTACTTGGAGCGGCGCGCGAGATCCAGAGCTTGCTTGGGCCAGAACTCCCCGGCGCGCGGCCCGCCGTTGCACGCGCCGTCCGACTCGCCGGGGCGCTTCAGCCACAGGTACGCGTCACACAGCGGCTCGTCCGTGTCCGTCGTCGGCGGGATTCCGAGCGCTCGACCGTCCGGGTTGCACCACTCGTCGTTCGGCGCCGCCCCGTTGCCGTTGCGCGCGGTGTCGATCACGAAGTGAGCGCCGCCCGTCAGTGACGATAGTTGCTTGCCGTAAGCGAGGTTCTCTTCCGTAGAGACGTAGTTGCTCACGTTCAGCGAGAAGCCGTCCGCGTACTCGATGCCGGCGGCCTTCAAGTGAGCGGCCATCTCCTCCGCGGGGAGCCAGCGAGCGTGGCCCGCGTCCAGGTACACATAAATGTTCGGGCGCGATTTGAAGATGCGGATCGCCTGCGAGAGCAGCTGGTAACGCTCGGCTTGCTTCTCCTTCGCGGTGCACTTGCCGAGCTGACCCAGCGTATCCGGCTCCAGGATCATCACCGCGGGGCGGTCATCCACCCCGGCCGCGATCTTGTCGATCCATTCCAGGTAGGCTTCGCCATTTTTTGCGCCGCCTTTGGAGTGCTGGCCGCAGTCCCGGTTCGGGATGTTGTACACGATGAACAGCCCCATCGCGTTCACCTCCGCGTACTGTTCCATCTTGCTGCGCACGAACAGCTTGACCGCGCCGCTCCACTCGCCGAGCCACTCCGCTTGCGGCTGGGTGGCGATCTTATCCATCAGCGCGGCGTCCTCCGGGCGTTGCCCTCGCCACTTTTCCGCCTGACGGGCGGAGCCCATGTTGGGGTCGACGTACAGCTTCTTCCCGACGAACGGGTTCGGGCCAGGGGTGTGCTTCGGCACCTGCGCCACGTCCGCCCGCTGGTAGCTGCTACAGCTGGCCGCAACACACAGAGAGAGCCCTAGGAACAACGCGCGCATCGGCGCTTCTTCTAGCATCCACCACGGCCCGCGGTGCGGACACGACGCGCGTTGCCTAGCACTATTCGTTCAAAAAGCAGCGACTCGTACCGTGCGGAACCGGGTACAGCAGCGGGTGCTCGCGGGGGCAACGCTCGAACACCTCCGGACAGCGCGGGTGGAAGCGGCACCCGGAAGGCGGCCGCGCCGGCGACGGAACCTCGCCGGAGAGCGGCTTCCGCTCCGCTCCGCCCGGCACCACGCGCGGGATCGAGCGGAGCAGGGCCTGGGTGTACGGGTGGGCGGGAGATTCGAACAGGCTCTCCGTATCGCGCAGCTCCACGATCTGCCCCACGTACATGACCGCGACGCGGTGCGCGATGTGCCGAACGACGCCCAAGTCGTGCGTGATGAACAGGTACGATAGGCCGCGCCGGGCTTGGATGGAGCGTAGCAGCTCGAGGATCTGCGCTTGGATCGAGACGTCCAGCGCGGAGGTCACTTCGTCGCAGAGCAGGAGCTTCGGCTCCACCGCCAGCGCGCGCGCGATGCTGATACGCTGACGTTGCCCTCCCGAAAATTCGTGGGGGTACCGAAAGCGCAGCTCCTGGTCCAAGCCGACCTGGCCGAGCAGCTCGCACACCTTGGCGTCCACGTTGCCGCGCGCGGCCTTGCCGTGGAGGAGCAGCGGCTCACCAAGTGTCTGCGCGATCGTGAAGCGCGGGTTGAGGCTGGCGTACGGATCCTGAAAAACGAGCTGGAGCTCGCTTCGGAAGCGCCGCAAAGCCTGGCGCGATATCCCGGTGATCGGCTGCCCCTGCAGCTCCGCGCGGCCGGAGGTGATGGGGTTGAGGCCGACCAGCGCTCGAGCGAGGGTGGACTTGCCGCAGCCGGACTCGCCCACCAGAGCCAAAGTTTCGCCCGGCGCGAGCTCGAAATCCACGCCGTCTACGGCTTTGAGCTTGGCGCCGCCTACGTCGAAATGGACGCGGAGATCCGAAACCCGGAGGAGGGGCGTCACTTCGTTCAAGACGAGCCTCGCATCTCACTCACCGGAGCGATGCAGCGGCGAAGCCGGTCCTCCTCCGCTCTGTCTAGGCTCGGTTCACCGGCTCGGCAGCCTTCGCGCACCCGGGCGCAGCGCGGCGCAAAGGCGCACTCGGTCAGCTTGCCGCCCGTGAGTCGCGGCGGCAGGCCGGCGATGGGGAAGAGCTCCCCACCGCCTTTCACGTCGACCCGCGGCGTGCTCTTGAGCAGCGCCTCCGTGTAGGGGTGGAGCGGCCGGGCTAGGACTTGCGCGGTGCGCCCCGCCTCCACGACGCGGCCGGCGTACATCACGATCACGCGGTCGCACAGCTCCGCCACGACGCCGAGATCGTGGGTGATGAACAAGATGGACATGCCTCGCTCCGCGCGAAGACCGCGGAGCAGGTCCAAGATCTGCGACTGAATCGTCACGTCCAACATCGTCGTGGGCTCGTCCGCGATCAGAACCTGCGGATCGCAAAGCAGCGCCATCGCGATGCACACGCGCTGCCGCATACCGCCCGAGAGCTGGTGAGGGTAAGCGCGGAGCCGCTCTTCCCCCGGAATGCCGACCTTGAGCAGCATCTGCAGCATGCGGTCGCGCGCGGCGGCCCCTTTGAGGCCGAGGTGAAGCTCGAGCACCTCGCCCAGCTGCTCTTCGATCCGCAGGTAAGGGTTGAGGCTGGTGAGCGGATCCTGAAAGATCATGCTCACGCGGTTGCCCCGCACCTTGCGCAGCTCCGAGCTCGGCGCACCGAGCAGCTCTTGCTGCCCCAAGCGGATGCTGCCCCCGAGCCGGGCCGACCGCGGATCGTGCAGCCCCAGCACGCTCATGCTGGTGACGCTCTTGCCGCAGCCGGACTCACCGACCAAGCCGACGATCTCTCCCGGCGCCAAGTCGAAGCTCACCCCGTCCACCGCGCGCACTTGGCGCTCGCGCGTGACGAAGCTGACCGAGAGGTCGCGTACCTGGAGCTGTTCGCTCTTTCGACTCATTGGCGCGCCTTGGGGTCCAACGCGTCTCGCAAGCCGTCCCCAATGAAGTTGAGGCTCAGCAAGGTGACGCCGAGGAACGCGCTCGGCCACACGAGCAGCCACCAGTACGAGCGGACCGGGTTGACGACGGCCACGCCGTCCGACACCAGCTGGCCCCAGGAGAGCGCTACGCCGAGGCCCAAGAACGAGAGAAAAGACTCCAAGATGATGACCGAGGGCACCATGAGCGTCGCGTACACCACGATGACACCGAGCACGTTGGGCAAAACGTGGCGCGCCAAGATACGAAAGTCGCTCGCGCCCAGCAGCTCCGCCGCGAGCACGAACTCCTGCCGGCGCAGCGTAAGCACCTGCCCGCGCACGATTCGCGCCATGGTGAGCCACTGGACGAGGCCGAGCGCGAGAAATACCGGCAGCATCTCGCCGCGCGCCGTTTCCGAGAACAGCAGCATGATCAAGATGACCAAGAACATGTACGGCAGGCCATAGAGAAAGTCGACGAGGCGCATCATCGCTTCGTCCACCTTGCCGCCGTAAAAGCCGGCCACTGCCCCGTAGCTCACTCCTACCAGCACCGAAACTGCGGTGCTGGCCAAGCCTACGAGCAACGAGGTTCGCCCGCCAACCAGCACGCGTGCGAGCAGATCGCGCCCTAGCGTGTCCGTACCGAAAAGGTTCTTGGCGGAGGGAGGAAGATTGCGGAGCGCGGGCTGCGTGCGGTCCGGATCCAGTCCCAAGAGCGCGGGAAGGAGCAGGCACGCCAGCGTCATCCCCACCAGCACCAGCGCGCCCGCGACCGCGACTCGATTCCGGACCAGGCGCTCTACCGCGAGCTGAAAGGGGCTAGCAGGCTTCACGCTAACCCCGCTCCTCGCGCACGCGCGGATCCAGCCAGGAGTAGGCCAAGTCCACCAGCAGGTTGAAGAGGATGACGAGCCCGAAGTAGACGATGGCAGTCCCGAGCACCACCGAGTAATCCCGGTTGACCGCGCCCTTCACGAACCACTGACCCATCCCCGGGATCGAGAACAAGACCTCCACGACGAAGGACCCGGTCATGATCGCGGCCGCGGCGGGCCCCAAGTAGGAGACGACGGGAATGATGGCACCGCGCAGCGCGTGGCGGCCGATGACCCAGCTCTCCGGCAAGCCCTTGGCGCGCGCGGTGCGAACGAAGTCTTGCTGCATGACCTCGATGATGCCGCTGCGCGACAGCCGGGCGATGACGGCGGCGCTCGGCAAAGAGAGCGCGAGCGCCGGCATGAGCAGGTGCTTGAAGGTGCCCCAGCCCGCTACCGGCAGCCAGCCGAGCCACAGGGAAAAGACGATCATGAGCGCGGCCCCGATCACGAAGCTGGGCAACGACACGCCGATGAGCGCCAGCGCCATGCTCGAATAGTCCGCGGCCGAGTTGCGCGAGAGGCCCGCGAGCACGCCCAGCGATAGCCCAAAGATCACGGAGAGCGTGAGTGAGAGCAGGCCGAGCGAGAGGCTCACCGGGAAGGCGGGCGCGATGAGGTCCTCCACGGTGCGGCCCGACACCTTGATGGACGGGCCCAGCGTGCCCTGCACCAGCAGGCGCCGCATGTAGATGCCGAAAAACTGGTTGGCGTTCTTGGGGACGCCGTACTGCTCGCGGAGAGCGGCCTCGACCGCTGGCGTCGTGGCGCGCTCGTTGGCGAACGGGTTGCCCGGCGCCTTGTACATGAGCAGCGTCGTCGCGAAGATGAGCAGCACCAGCGCCGGCACCAGGAAGAGCACGCGCCGTAGGACGAGTAGCGGCAAGAAGCGAAACGCCGCCGCCGCCGCGACGAGCCCGCCGAGCAGACCGCCCCAACCCCCGAGGGCAAAGCGCAGCACGACGCCCACCACGAGGCCGAACAGCAGCGCCCCGAGGCTCCGGGTCAATCGCGGCGGGCACCAAGCGGTGCCAGCCAGCAAGGCCACGCCGAGCAGCAGCGACAGCGCCTCGATCATGGCGCTCCCGAGGGCGGCGCCGTGACCCGGCCGCGGGTGACTCCGCGCAGCGGGTGGAGGTCCTTCAAGTTCGTGCGCGTCTTGCCGTCCGCCCCGACGAGCTGGGTGTAAAAGCCCTCCACCCCCGGCTTGAGCATGCCGCCGTTCACGTAGTGATAGACCGGCACGATGGGCAGCTCGTCGTTGACGAGGATGCTCTCCGCCTCCGCCAAGAGCTGCGCGCGCACCCGGGTCATGGCCTCCAGGTGGGGCGCTGCTTCCGTGACTCCCTGCGCGGCCTTCAAGAGCTCTTCCAGCTTTCGCCGCTCCTTCACGTGGGAGAGTAGAGACTGCGGCGACTCCACGAATGCCTCCACGTTCGCGGCGGCTTCCAGCAGCTGATCGTAGATGGGGTTGCCCCAGCCCGTCTGGTTGTTGCCGCCGTTCGTGATCCACAAATCCAGGAACGTGTTCGGGTCCTGATAGTCACCGACCCAAGCGGCGCGCGCGAGGTCGTAGTCCATGGAGCGGGTGGACTCTTGGTAGGACTGCCACTCTTGATTGTACGCCGCGACGTTGATGTTCAAGTTGCGGCGTAGCTGGTCCGCCACGACCTCCGCGATCTTCTTGTGAGCTTCCAGCGTGTTGTACAAGATGCCGAACTTCGGGAACCCCACGCCGTTCGGAAAACCTGCTTCGGCGAGTAGCTTCCGGGCCTGCGCCACGTCGTACGTGAGCTTGCTCTCCGGCGGGTCGTAGCCCGCGAGGTCCGGCGGAACGAAGAGGCGCGCTGGCCGTTGCCCCATCGCCAGCACGTCGCGCGTGATCTGCTCCCGATCGATGGCGAGGTTGAGGGCCCGGCGCACTCGCACGTCCGAAAAGGGCTTTCGCGTGCAGTTGATGCGGTAGTAATAAACCGCGAAGGCGGGGCCGAGGTAGAAGTCCGCGCGCTTCTTCAGGTCAGGACCCAAATCTTGCGGCCAGGTTTGGTGCGGTAACCACTCCACCTCGCCCGTCAAATACAGGTTCAAAGCGGTCGTCAGGTTCTCGGTCGAGAGCGCCTCGATGCTCTCCAGCTGCACGTCCTCTTTGCCCCAATAGGTGGAGCTGCGCTCCAGCCGGATCCGGGAGCCAACCTGCCAGGAGGCGAGGCGAAAGGGGCCATTGCCGACGATGGTCTTCGGCAGAAACCAGTTGCGGCTCGCGCGCTCCACGGCCCAGCGCGGCACGGGATAAAAGGTGTAAAACGCGGTGAGCTCCAGGAAGTACGGCGTGGGCGCGTTCAGCTCCACGACGAGCGTGTGATCGTCCTTCGCGAAGACTCCACCATCCACCCCGAAGTGTCGGACCGCCTCCGCGTAAGACGCGGCGCGGCGCGCGCCCTCGGCTGCGAGCTCGCGCCGGAGCTCCTTTGCGTCCGCTCCGCTCATGCCCACGTCGGCTCGCGTCAAAAAGCCGCGCAGCACGGGGCTGGGGGTGCCCTTCAGTACCGCGTGCAGGCTCTGCTTCGCGTCCAGCTCGCGCACCGCGCGTTGAGGAATGCCGCTCGGGTGCTGCGCGATGAGCTCGTCTACCGCTTGGAGCACGGGGCCGGTGAGCGCCTTGGCCTGGTCCTGATGCGTGTTGAATGCCTCCGCGTAGCGCACCATGTGCATGATGTACGCGTACTCGGACCCGACCGATGGGTCTTGCATGCGCCGCCAGGCGTACACGAAATCACGCGCGGTCACGGCGCGCCCGTCGCTCCAGCGCGCGCTCTTGCGGATGTGGAACGTGTACGTTTTGCCGTCCGGCGAGACGTCCCAGCTCTCCGCGGTACCGGGGACGGGCTCGAGCGAGCGCGCGTCCAGCCGGGTGAGGCCCTCGAACAACTCCTGCGCGATGCGCCCTTCTGGCTCACCAGTCATGAGGGTTGGGTCGAGGGTCTTGGGCTCCGTGCCGTTCACGTAGCGAAACTGCGCGGGGCCGCGCGTGGAGCGGGAGAGCGTGAGGCCGACGACGAGCAGGGCCGCCGCGAGCACGAGCAGCGCGCTAATCAGTGTTCGGCGCATCGTCGTACAGGTGGCACCACACGGAGTGTGGGGTAGGGCTGCTCGGCAGCAGGCGCTGCGTCGGCACGACGCCGGGGCAGGGTCCGAAGACGCTCGGGCAACGGGTGTGAAAGCGGCAGCCGCTGGGCGGGCGCAGCGGTGAGGGGAGCTCACCGGTCAGCGCGATCGGCGCGAGCGGGGCGTCCGGATCCGGGAGCGGGTTCGCGGACAAGAGCGCCCTCGTGTACGGGTGCTTCGCGTCCGCGAAGAGGCGCTCTGCGCTCGCCACCTCCACCAGCTGACCCAGGTACATGACCGCGATGCGATCAGCGATGTGCCGCACCACGTTCAAATTGTGGGTGATGAACAGGTACGTGAGGCCGAGCTCGTCCTGCAAATCTTGTAGCAAATTCAAGATTTGCGCTTGTATCGAGATGTCCAGGGCGGACACCGCTTCGTCGCACACGATGAGCTCCGGGCTCAGCGCGAGGGCGCGCGCGATGCACACGCGTTGCCGCTGCCCTCCCGAAAATTCGTGCGGGTAGCGGCTGCGGTAGCTACCCGGTAAGCCGACGCGCTCGAGTAGCTGCGTCACCCGCCGGTCCAGCTCTGGCCCGCGCGCGACGCCGTGGACGTAAAGCGGCTCACGGATCGCGTCCCCCACCGTCCGACGAGGGTTGAGGGACGAGTACGGGTCTTGGAAGATGATCTGCATGCGCGGCCGAAGCCGCCGGAGCGCGCCCGCGGAGAGGGCTCCGAGGTCCTGCCCGTCGAAGCGCACGCTGCCAGCGGTGGGCTCCAGCAGCCGGAGCAGGAGTCGACCGACCGTCGTCTTGCCGCAGCCCGACTCTCCGACCAAGCCGAGCGTCTCGCCTCTTCGAATGAAGAAGGAGACGTCCTCCACCGCGCGCACTTGGTCCACGACGCCGCCGAACAAGCCGCCACGAATGGGGAAGTATTTGCGGAGGCCGCTCACCTCGACGAGCGGGCCGCTCGCTTCGGGAAGGTGCGCGGCTGGAGCAGCAGCGGGAAGCATCCGAACTGAGGCGGACCCTAGCACGGCAGCAGCGCTAGCTCTTTCGTTTCGGGTCCCTCAGCCAGCAAGCCGCCACGTGCGGCGCCGCTAGCTCGAAGAGCGGAGGCTGCTCCGTGGGGCATGGCTCGAAGGCGTATTTGCAGCGAGCACAAAAGGCGCAACCAGGCGGCAACATCGCCGGCGAAGGGACTCGGCCGGGGATGGCTTCCAGCCGCTGCGTGGGCGAGGCCGGATCCGGTAGCGCCCCGAGCAGGGCCTGGGTGTAGGGGTGCCCGGGCCGCTTGAAGATGTCTCGAACTGCCCCGTGCTCGACGATTTTACCGCCGTACATCACGTTCACGCGCGCGGCGAAATGGGCCACGACGCCCAGGTCGTGGGTGATGAGCAGCACCGCCATACCCAGCTCCTGCTGCAGGGTGCGCAGCAGGGTCATGATTTGCGCTTGAATCGTCACGTCCAGCGCGGTGGTGGGCTCGTCCGCGATGAGCAGGGCGGGCCGGCACGCGATGGCCATCGCGATCATCACGCGCTGCTTCATGCCGCCGGAAAGCTCGTGGGGGTATTGCTCGGCACGCTCTGCAGGGGACGGAATGCCTACCCGCCCGAGCAGAGCGACTGCCTCGGCGCGCGCGGCGGCCCGCGCGAGCTTTTGATGCAGGGTGAGCACCTCCTCGATTTGCCGCCCGATACGCAGCACGGGGTTGAGCGAGGTCATCGGCTCTTGGAAGATCATCCCGATGCGGCCGCCGCGCACGTCGCGCATCTCGCGCTCGGAGAGGGTGGCTAAGTCCCGACCTTCGAAGACGACCTGGCCGCGGCGGATGCGCCCGCTCGTCAGCCTCATCACGGAGAGCGCGGTCACCGACTTTCCGCAGCCGGACTCGCCGACGAGGGCCACCGTTTCCCCCGCCCGCACGTCCAAAGAAATGCCTCGCACCACCTGCACCGCGCTCGAGTCCGTCTCGAACTCGACCTCCAAGTCTCGGATCGCGAGCAGGGGGTCGGCCACTAGCTAGCCCTCTTTCGCAGGCGCGGATTCATGGCGTCGCGCAGGCCCTCGCCCACGAGATTGAAGGCGAGAACGACGACCAAGATGGCGGTGCCGGGGATCGCGAACAGCCAGGGGGCGTCGAAGATGAACCCGCGGCCATCCGCCAAGATGTTGCCCCAAGTGGCGAAGGGCGGCTGCACGCCGAAGCCGAGGAAGGACAGGGCGGATTCGGTCAAAATTGCGTAGGCGACGTCGATGCTGGCAGAGACCAACACCGGCGACAGCGAGTTCGGCACCATGTGGCGGAAGATGATGCGCCATTCGGGGAGACCGAGCGCGTGGGCGGCGGTGACGAAGTCCCGCTCGCGCAGCGACATGAACTCGGCGCGGACGAAGCGCGCCGTGCTCATCCAGCTCGTGAAGCCGATGATGGCCATGATGTTGTAGATGCTGGGCGGGAGCAGCGCTACCGCCGTCAAGATCAAGAAGAACGTCGGAAAGCAGAGCACGACGTCCGTGAAGCGCATGATCAGGCCGTCCACGCTGAACGGCCCCCATTTGCGCTCACCGTAGAAGCCGGCGACGCCGCCGAGGGTGACGCCGATGCCGAGGGAGATGCTGACGGCCACGAGCCCGACCGACAAGGAAACGAAGGAGCCCTGCAGCATCCGCGCAAAAACGTTGCGCCCGAGCTCGTCCGTACCGAACGGATACAGCCCCCACGTCGGCACCTGATCGGGCCGCAGCGCGCCGGAGGCGCCGCTCAATGGCGGCCGAAGCTTATCGGGCAGCCGCACCGTTGCCGGATCGAACACGACCCACCACTCCGTGAGCGCTTTGCCGAGCAGGGCGAGCACCACCAGCGCGATGAGCACGTACAAGCCGGCCATCGCCAGCCGGTCCCGCCGAAAGCTGCGCCACACCTGCTGAAATGGCGTCTCCGCGAGCGATAGTTGCTCGGCTTCTGGCTGCTGGATCGTCATCGCTTGCGGATGCGTGGGTCGGCGAGGGCGTACAGGATGTCCGACACCAAGATGCCGAGCAGGGTGAGGGTGGCGGCCATGAAGTTCAGCGTCAAAATCATGGGAAAATCACGCTGCTGAATGGCGTCGTAGCCCAGCTGGCCGAGGCCTGGCCAAGCGAAGATCTTCTCGAAGATGACCGAGCCGCTGATGAGGCCAGGCAGCAAGAAACCGAACATGGTCACGAAGGGGAGCAGCGCATTGCGCAGCGCATGACCGTAGATGACGTCACTCTCGGCCAAGCCTTTGGCGCGCGCGGTACGAACGTAGTCCTGGTCGATGACCTCGAGCATCTGCGAGCGCACGTAGCGTGACAAGACGGCCACGCCCGTCAACGCGGACATGAGCGAAGGGATGACGAGGTGCCACACGCGGTCCATCCCCCGGACGAGCGGGGACGCCCCCTCGGAGCCGAACGTGTGCAGACCGATGACCGGGAGGTTGAACACTTGCACGACGGCCATGAGCAGCAGGTACGACAAGAAGAAGCCGGGCACGGAGATGAGCGCGTACGCGATGAACGTGCTGCTGCGGTCGTAAAGCGAGCCGCGCCGAACTGCGGCGTGAATGCCGGTCGGAAAGGACAGCGTCCACACGATGAGCGTCGTGCACGCGAACAGCGGCAACGAGTTCAGGAAGCTGGCCCAAATTTGGGAAAGCACCGGCAGCCCATTCTGAAAGGACTTCAAATCCCCGCTGAAAAGATCGCGCGCCCAGTGCAGATACTGGAGGTAGAACGGGTCGTCCAAATGAAACGCCTGCCGAATGCGGGCGATGTCCTCGGCCTTCATCCGCGGGTTCATCGGATCCACCTCGGTGGGCTCCCCGGGCGCCAAATGAATGATGAGGTTGGAGACGATGCTGATCAGGAACAGGAGGCCGAGCCGCTGCCACACGGTCTTGAGCAAGAAGCGCATCATTGGCGGACCGGCTCCTGCCGCACCTGCTTGCGCCAGCTCCGGAAGAACTGAAACACGTCGCCGGAAGCAGGGGTAGAGAGCTTCTGCTGCGAGCCGTCCGCCTTCTCGATGGTGATGCGCTTGTCGAAAACGTACGGTTTGAGCGGCTCGTAGAGGAAGGTGTAGGGCTGGTCCGCCGCGATGACGCGGTGCAGCCGGTGCGCTAGCTCCACCGTCTCCTTGGGGTCGTAGGTGGTGCGGATTTTTTCGATCAGCTCGTCGGCCTCGGCGCTCTCGTAGCCGACGTAGTTGTGCTCGTACGGGTGCGTCTGGCTGGAGTGCCAAATCGCGTGGATGTCAGGGTTGCTGCTGCCGCCGCCCCAGCCCATCACGAGCGCATCGAAGTTGTTGGTCTGGATGAAGTCCTCCAAGAACACCGTCCACTCGAAGTCTTGAATCTTGACGTCTACGCCGAGCTTGGTCCACGCGTCCTGCGCTACGGTCATGATGGCCTTGCGCTGGGGGTTGCCGGCATTGGTCACGAGGGTGAAGCTGAGCGTCTTCCCGTCTTTTTCGAGGACTCCGCGCGCGTTCTTCTTCCAGCCCGCCTGGCCGAGCAGCTCCGCCGCGCCCTTCACGTCGTACGGCAGCGGCTGGACGGTCGGGTCGTTGTAGGGCGTGATGGAGTAGTACGGCCCGGTGGCGCGCTTACCCTCCCCGGAGAGCACGTATTTGATGACGGCTTCCACGTCCAGCGCCATTCCGAGCGCGCGGCGCACGCGAACGTCTTGAAAGATGGGGCGACGCAGGTTGTAGCCGATGAACGAAAACGCGCCGTCGTTTCCCGACAGCACCTGGTAGCGAGGGTCCTTGCGGTAGCGCTCGGCCTGGTGCGGCAGCGCGTCGTACATGTCCACCGCGCCCGCGCCGAACTCGAGCTCGGTCGTCAAATAGTCCGGAATGGAACGGAGGTAGAAGTCACGGTACCGTGCTTTGTCTCCCCAGTAGGCGTCGTTCCGAGTGACGTGAATGTACTGGTTCGGCAGCCACTTCACGAACTTGAAGGGGCCGGTGCCAATGGGATTGCGATTGAACTGGGTGGTGCGCAACGAAAGCTGGCTCCGGTCGCGCTCGCTCAATTGCCGGCGCTGCTTTTCGCGCTCCAGCCCAGCGGCGTCCAGCGCGTGCTTGGGCACCAGAGTCTGCGTCCAATCCAAAATCGCTGGCGAGTAGAGCCGCTTGTACGTCACCTTGGCGGTCAGCTCCCCGATGGGCTCGACGGACTTGACGCTGTCGAAGGCGCCGGCGCGCGGTGACGCGTTCTTCGGGTCCACGATGGCCTGGTAGTTGAACTTCACGTCCTCCGCCGTGAACGGCGCGCCATCGTGCCAGCGTACCCCCGGTTGCAGGTAGAACGTGATGACCGGGTTGTGCTCGCCGACCTGCCAAAGCTCACTGAGCTTCGGACGCACCAGCGCGCGGTACTCCGGCTTCTGAATGACGAATCGCTCGTCGCTCGCGATGGCATCGAAGTAGTGCGGGCCCAGCACCTGCGCCAAGCCCTCGAACAACTTGGGCTCTATCCTGGAGAGCTCGATCCGCACCCGCTCCGGAACCTGCACCGTGACCGGCACGTCCAACGGTTCGTCTCGACCCTTGGCGTTCTTCGTGAGCACCGTCACGCTTTCCGCTCGGGCCTCGGCGGGCACGAGCGAAACAGACTGGATGCTTCCACCGAGCTCACCGAGGTCACCTCGCTGCCAAGCCGCCTTCAGACGGTCCAGCACCAGCCCGGGCGTCGGGCGCTCTCCGCCCGGGAGGGCGCGCTCCGGAAGCACCGCGACGTAGGCAACCTCCGTCTGCTCCCAGCGCTGCGCGAGCTTGCCTTTGAGCTCCAGATTTTCGTCGAGCGCGACCAACCCCTCGAAGAGGTTGTCGTCCATGAAGCGATTGGCCGTGAAGTCCGACGAGACGGCCGGGTTGAGGTGCTTCACCTCGCCGATCGAAGCCTGAATGAACGTCTCCAGCCGGCCGGGATTGCCCTGAGCTTGGCTCGCGAACGTGGGCACCCACAAAGCGGACTGGAGCAGAAAGGCGAGAATGGCTAGCGGCAGCGCGATGAGGAGCCACTTCGTACGCATCGGGGGACGCCCTGGACTATGCGCTCCCGGCGCGCGGCCGGTCAATACGAGCGCCGGGCGGTGCGCTGTAGCAGTCTGGCCCACGCGCGGCGGTTGAAACGAGGGGGACCACTTCGCGTGGACTAGGCTCCGCGCGCCGCCCGTTCTAAGGGCAACGCGTGCAGATCGTGACTCTGGTCCTGATGCTGCTGCTGGCGGTCGTGGTCAGCTGCTTTGCCTCCCGCCTCCTACCTTTGAAGGTGCCTTCGCCGCTCCTCCAAATGGCGATCGGCGCAGGGTTTTGGTACGCGGGCTTCGAGGTGGGGTTTCAGCCCCATCTGTTCCTGCTGCTGTTCATCCCGCCGCTGCTGTTCCTGGACGGCTGGCGAATCCCCAAAGGCGCCTTGTTCCGCGACTGGCGGCCGATCCTGGCGTTGGCGATTGGGCTGGTCGTCTTCACGGTCGTGGGCATCGGCTTGTTCGTGCACTGGCTGATTCCGGCGGTGCCGCTGGCGGTCGCGTTCGCGCTCGCCGCCATCCTTTCGCCCACGGACCCGGTCGCAGTGGGAGCCATGACCGCGACCTCGCCGCTCCCTTCACGGCTCATGCACATCTTGGAAGGGGAGGCGTTGCTCAACGACGCGACCGGCCTGGTGTGCTTCAGCTTCGCGCTGACGGCTGCGCTCACCGGGCAGTTCTCGCTCGCTAGCGCTTCGGTGAGCTTCGCCCTCGTAGCCGGGGGCGGGGTCGTGGTCGGCATCGTAGTCACCTGGGCGATTGGCTCGCTCAATCGGCGCCTGGTGCGGCGCACGGGTGAGGAGCCGGCGACGCAGATCTTGATCAGCTTGCTCATGCCGTTCACGGCTTATCTGGTCGCCGAGCACGTGCACGTTTCCGGCATTTTGGCGGCTGCGGTCGCTGGAATCGCGATGCACTACGCAGAGCTCGCCGGGCGCCCGGGCGCGGCCACGCGCATGCAGCGGAACGCGGTGTGGGACACCGTGCAGGCGACCCTCAACGGCATCATCTTCGTGCTGCTCGGGCAGCAGCTGCCCCACCAGCTGGAGCGATTGCCGGAAGCGGCCGTCGCGACCGGCGCGGGGACTGCGCTTCGCCTCTTCGGCTACCTCGTCGCGATCACGGCGGCGCTGGTGGCGCTCCGTTTTTTGTGGGTTTGGATCTCGATGCACCTCACCGTGCTCCGCGCCGCGAGGCGAGGGGAGACGCGCACGCTGCCGCCGACGCGTTTGCTCGTGGTGACCGCAACGGCCGGGGTGCGCGGCGCGATGACGCTGGCAGGGGTGCTCACGTTGCCGCTGACGATGCCGAGCGGCGCGCCGTTCCCGGCCCGGGACGTCGCCATCTTCATTGCGATGGGCGTGATCGTGCTGTCTTTGCTGCTCGCGAGCGTAGCGCTGCCGATCTTGACTCGAGAGCTGCACGGGCTCCCCGGCGTCGCGCGCGAGAGCATCGTGGGCCGGCGCAGTAGCGAGGCGACGGCTCGGGTGGCCGCGGCAGAGGCGGCGCTTCGGCGCATCGATCAGGCGCTGGCAGAGCCGGTGGCGACTCCCGCCGCCGGCATCGCACGGGCAGAGGCCGCGCTCCACCTGTTCGAGGCGTACCGTCGACGTATCGACTACGGCGACGCGCACGAGGACGCGAACGCCGCGCGCGCGGTCGCCGACGCCGAGCGCGAGTTGCGGCTCTACGCGCTCTCTGCCGAGCGTGACGAGCTTTACCGCTTGCGCATGGATCGCGGCATCGACGACGACGTGCACGGCCGGCTCCTGCGGGAAATCGACCTCGTGGAGGCGAGCCTGTCTAGCGCGGACGCGCACTGACCTGCAGCTGACGCCTGGTCGTTCGGCGTCGTCGCGGTTCGCACGCCGCCACTGAACCGACGCGCACTTGTGCCGCGGACGTTCGCCCGACGACACCGTCTCGTAAAACCCGGAGCCTATTCAAGGGTTCGTGGCGCAAGAACGGAAGACGAGCCGGACGAACGTCATCAGAGTCGTGGGTCTTTCGCTGGCGTTCGTGACGCTCGCGTGGACCTTCCGCGGCACCGAACCCGAGCGGGTCGCCACCTTGCTGAAGCGGGTGGGCGGAGCCGGCGTCTTCATCCTCGTCCCCCAACTCCTCTCGCTGCTGGTCGAGTCCTTCGGCTGGCGGCTCGCGTTCGAGGGGATGGGGCGCCGCCTGCCGCTCTTCGGTTTGTTCCGTGCGCGCCTGGCGACCGAGGCGCTGGCGCAAACGATGCCGATGGGAGTCGTCTTCTGCGAGTCCATGAAGCCGGTGCTGCTCGCGCGGACCTGCGGAGCGGAGCTCCCGACGAGCCTGGCCGGGATGGCCGCGCGCAAGTGGCTGTTGATGGGCTCTCAAAGTCTCTACGTACTGGGTTTCGCTGCGCTCTCCTGGTCGGTTCTGGGCGGCATCTCGAACGCGGTCCTGGGCGGCTCCGGGCTGCCCCAGGCATTGATGCTCGCCGGAGGTCTCCTGCTCGTCATGGCCACCGCGAGCTATGCGCTGCTCGCGCACGGTCGAGTTGCCACTCGGCTGCACGGGCTGCTCTCGCGCGTGCCGTGGACGTGGCTACGCACGCGCCTTCAGCCGATGGAGGCTCGATTCTCCCGTACGGATGTAGAGCTGCGAGCCTTCTTCGCGAGCGCCTTCCGCTCGCCGCTGCCCCTGCTGTCCTTCCTCGCCGGCTGGTTGCTCGAGGCAGTGGACACCTTCCTCATCTTGACCCTGCTCGGCGTCAGCCTGCCGTGGACGACCGTCGGCGCGCTGGAGGTGTCCGCTAGCTTCCTCCGCAACGTCGTCTTCCTGGTGCCGGCAGGGCTCGGGATTCAAGACATGAGCTACCTTGCCTTCCTGCGTGCGCTTCACGTGCCGGATGCGCTCAATGTCGCGGCCGCGTTCCTACTCCTCAAACGCAGCAAGGAAATATTTTGGGCGATCTGCGGCTACGTGGTGCTCGCCCTCGAGCTTCGCGGTCCTTCGGCCCCGGGTGTCGCTGGAGCAGGCATGCTGAAGCTGGCGAAAACCTCCTCGGGTTCGTCTCCCGCACGAAGCACGCCTCGCTCGCGTCGCGTCGTCGCGCTCGAGGAGGACGGCTCACGTATCAGTTTGAGCAAGCTTGCTGTGGTTGAACCACTTGAACCCGCGGTCGCTGCTCGAGCCGGTTAGCGCGTAAACCGCGCGTCTTTGCTGGATAATCGTCGTATCATCCGCGGCCATCGGGACCGGAGCGCCGACGCGGAGACGCCGCAAAGTCACGGCGGCTCCATCGATTTGCGGTGGAGGGACTACCCAGTTGCGGCGGCGGGCCCGATGTACTCCAAAGTCACGGTCTCGACTCCTGGTGCTTGCGGCAGCGCGTGCTCGAAGGTCTTTGCGCGCCGCGGGCGCGCGTGCAGGCGTTTCCCAACTCTTTCGAGGCGGACACCGCTCTGTAACCTCCACACGATATCCCCACCCAGCAGAACGAAAAGAAAGTCCAGACGGCGATCGATTCGCCGTCGCCCGCTCCCTACGAGCGGGTTGCTGCTGGGAGACGACCCATGAAGCTTGCGGTAATTTCCGATCTGCACCTCGGCGCCGGTGACCTGGCGGATGGTTTCGGCCACGACGACGGCGAGTTCCTGCGCTTCCTCTCTTTTTTGGAGAAGAACTTCGAGCGCGTGATCTTGCTGGGGGACATCTGGGAAACCTTGCAGTCGCGCCGGCTCGGCAGCGCTCGCGAGGAGCTCGCGCTCGCCCGCGCGATGCACCCGGAGATTGCCAAGCGCTTCGAGCGGCCGCAGTACCATTACGTTCACGGCAATCACGACATCGTGGCGGGAGTCCTGGGCGTGCCGGACGAGCTCGCCTTCCAAGCGGACGGAGTGCGCTTGCTCTTCACCCACGGTCATCAGAACGACGCTCTCCACACGCGTCGTCGGTGGTTGACCGATCTGGGCGTGTGGCTCGGCGGTTGGATCCGCCGCGTGGGTCTCGGCGCCTTCTATCGGCTGTGCGCGAAGATCGACGAAATGCGCGGCGGCCTCTCCGAGGACGGCGCGCGCTGCGCCTTCCAGCAGTGGGCGGTCGGCGAGGCAACCCGGCGCGAGTTCGACATCGTGGTCACCGGGCACACGCACCTCGCCGCGCGCTCGGAGCACGGCTCCCGCCTGTTTTTGAACAGCGGCTCCTGCAGCGAGGGCAACCTCAGCTTCTTGAGCTTGGATACGAGGCGCGGCGACTACGCCGTGAACTGCGGCTACTAACGCCGGTTCGTTCGCAGTAGCCGTTCGCTCCTCATGGGAGCGGGACCGGCGCCGCGTAGTAGCCCTGGACGGCGGTCTGGAACTGACCGCCGTCGGTGTCGGGTGTGGTCTGCTCGCCGGCGCCCACGCCGAACGCCACCCCTAGGCCGCCCGCGTCCACCAGCTCTTGGATGTGGTTGAAGATGTAGTGCACTTTGTTGTCGCGGAAGTGGCCGGGGGTCCCGCCGGGCGTATCGCTGGGCACGCCGAACGGGACCTGCCACCACAAAATCGGCTTACCGGTTGCGGTGCTGACCTGCTGGGCGAAGCTCAGGCGCTCGGCAAAGTTGGGGGAGGTCTGGTTCGTCTCGTCCAGATAGAACGTGCCGCCGCGCTTGCAGATATCCAGTTGGCCGGCTTCGAAGCAGCCGGCGTCGCGGTCCAGCATGTCGATGAATACGAGATCGGACTCGGCCGCGCCGAGCTTGTTCAAGAAGCCGCCCACGTCCGTCCCGCTGCCCGCCGCCCATTCGGAGGCGTGCAAACCAATGACGACCTGGGGCGCGTGCGTGCGCGCGAGCTTGAACCAGCAGCGCGCCATGCCGGAGAGATCCGCGGGCAAGTCGGCGCACTCGGGCGAAAGATGCGCGGGTACGGACGTCGGATCACCGCCTGACTGCTGCTGAGCGTAGGCCCAGAAATCAGGCTCCAGATGCACGACTGCCGGCACCTCTAGCTCCGCGTAGCGCTGCATGAGCAGCTTGGCTGTCTCCCAGTACTTGGTCATGTACGCGTCGTCGACCAAGACCGCGAAGTTGTTCTCACCCTGACCGGTGATCGCATAAACCGAAGCCATGGGGGTTGCCCCCTTGCCCTTGTCCACACCCCCGATGATCTGCGGGAAGTAGCCGCCCGGGTTCCAGTCCTGCCAGCCGTTCACCAGGTAGATGTAGTGCAAATCGAGCGGCGCCCCGAGCTTGTAGATGCCGGAGTTTTCCCACTTGAAGTCGCCGGGCAAGTCGTTGCCCATGCCGATCAGGAAGTGCGGCTCTCGCCCGAGCTTGCGCGCTACGTCCGCCGCGGACGACTTACCCCCACCAATGGGCGGCGCGCCGCCGCTGGCCGCGCCCGCGCGGGAGCTCGTCCCCGCCTGCGCGGCGCTACCACCAGCGATGCTGCCGCCGCTGCTGGACGAGCCCCCCGCCGCATTCACGCCCGGCTTGTCGTCCCCGCCACAGGCTGCGAGAGCCGTGACACACGCAACCGCCAGGCTCAGCTTGCGAGCACTATCCACCATCATACCGGGCAGTCTCCCACGCCACGACAGCTCGCTTCAAGCAGCGTGACTCACGGCCGAGACGGCGCGAAGGCGCTCGAATGGCCGTCGACGCGAAGCTGAAAGACGAAATAGGGCGGCAGGCATACGCCGCCCGCGGCGCCGCGTGCGCAAACGTAGTCGTCCCGACACGGCTGCTCCGCGTCGCAGCTTCGGAGTCCTGCGGGACGCACGTTTCCCCGCACGCAGCTGAGGAACGTATCGCCCCGTGCGAGGCAGGCATTGAATGGGTCCAGTACGGCAATTGCACCGCAGCTGGAGCCCGCGGCGCCGCACACAGCGGTGCACATGCCGCCTGGAAACCCCACCGAGCTACCGTTGCAGACCATATTGGGGCACTCCTCGCGGTGCCCGCCCTGCAGTCGGTCGCGCCCGCCAGGGGCCGCGGGTACCACACGCCCGCGCTCACAAGCGTCGCCGACGGCTCGCTCTTCCGGCAAGCAATGACCTAGCGCGCCGTCGGCGCTCGCTTCTGCATCCGAGCAACGCAGTCCCGGCGCGCAGCTCCAGTCCGAAAAAGTCGGATCGCTCCCTAACCCGCACGCCTCGCCGTACGCACCGCGACCCCCTGCGCGCTCGGCCAGGGGTGCGGCGAAGCTCGCCGGCTGCCCCGCTAACATGCGGCGCGCCACTTCGAGGCGCCGCGCCAGGTCCGCTTGGACGTGAGGCGATACTGGCAGCGCCAGCGCGTTCTCCGCGGGTACGTCTTGGGCGTCCTCCCCCAGCAGATGGAACCCGGCCACGCTGCGCGCCTGGTGGCAGCCTTGGCAAGACAGCTCGTCCAGGCGGCGCAGCAGCCCTGCACGCGAGCGAACGAAAGCGCCGCGCTCAGACGCGCCCTCCAGCATCCGCACCGTGAGCGCCTGCGCAAAGGGGCGATTCGCCAGGCGGCTCAGGCCACGCGGCGTAACCGAAAGCGCGCGCGTTGCCAGCAGCTCCGCAGGTAGCAGGGCCGTACCGGCGTCCACGGCCGCGAAATTGGCATTCACCCAGTGGACGATCTCGTCACGAGCCTGCGCGGCGCGCAGCTTCGCGGGGTCCGGCGTGTTCTCCAGCGGATCGGGCGTGAGCACGCCGCGCTCGTCCAGCCGAAACGCGCGCAGCGAGTACTCGGCGTGGCCGCCCAGATCAGGGCGCACCGTGGAGGGCCAGCGCACCACCTGCAAGTTCACCACCACCCGCGCGCGCCCGGCTCCTATCCGCAGCCGCCGCGGCGCGAGCGGCCCTGCCTCCGAGCGCAGCCACGCCGCACGCTGCTCCGCGTCCGTGCCCTCCGGCTCGAGCCAACGCGCGGCCGCGAGGCGGCAACTGCCGTCCGCGTCGCGGGGCACCGTGAGCTCCACTCCGAGGGTCATCGGTAGCTTGGACGCGCGCTCCGAGTCGAACGCATACTGCAGGCGATAGATGAGCCGCGTCTCGCCGCAGCTCTCTGGCTCGAAGGGCGCGCGATCGGGTCGATTCACGACCCCCGCGAGCGACAGCCGCGCCCGAGGGGAGCGCAAGAACCGGCGGTCGAACAGGCGGTGCGAGTACCGGGCGACGTCCACTCCCGCGAGCGGGTCCTGCCGCCCGGCCTGGGCCACATCGCCCTCGAGCTCGCGGACCAGCGTTGCGAAGACGGTGGACTCCGCGAGCGCGTGATTCTCCTCCGCTTTGGCACCGAGCAGCGCGCCCAGCGAGAGACCGCGCGCTTCGAGCGCGGCCAGCAATGCGGGCTGGGTGATGAGCAGCGTGGGGTCACGCTCGACGGGGGCGCCGCTCGGGGGCGGAAGGCTCGCGCTCTTCTCGATCGTCTGCGCGACGGTGGGAGGGCTCCCCGCCGGCGTCCCCGTCTCGGGGGCGCGGCTCGCGCAGCCTAGGACCAGAGCAGTCGAGAGCAGAAGGATGCGCAAGACCCATGAGTCTCGACGTCTCCGAGGCGGCTGGCAAGCTCCACCGTCGCGCGAGCCGGGCTGCAGGCTCGCCTACGGCTCCACTACTTGACCGACGAACAGCACCGAGCCCGTCGGATTGTCGCGAATCATGAACGAAAATGGACGATCCACGTTCACGACGCGCGGCTCTGGCTCTGGATCACTCGAGCTCAAACCGGCGGCGATGATGGCAGTCGCGGCACTAGCTTCGGTGCCGACCTCGTCGATCGCGACCGTCGCTTGGTGGAGTACGTCGCTCACGAAGACGTCGGGGAACAGCGGCGACTCCAGCTTCGGGAGCTCCGCGTCTCGCTTGAAAACGAGCCCCAGACCGAGACCCTCCAGCAGTTTCTTGGCTGGGATGGTGCTCCTGATGGAGAACTTCGGGAGCTGCAGGTCGATGCGCTCCGCTTGACGCTCGCTCACAATCTGCGAAAGGACTGGCGCTGAAAGCGCGGTCCGAACGTCCTCGTAGGTGCCCGCATCCGGCACGACGAGCAGCATCTCCAGCTCGGTACCAAAGTAAGGCAGCGCCACGGAGACGAAGCCCTCCCCCTGGTAGAACGGCAAACTCGAGCGGCCCACCAACGTGTCGACCCTCTTGGTAGCGCCGCTCAGCAAATGAAATTCCGTGGGGTCCACCTCGCGCAGCTTGGAGGCCCAAGGCGCCTTGAAGTAGAGCGCATTGGTCAACACCGCCACGGTGAGAGGGTCAATGGCGCCCTCCGGAATGAGCTCCGGGATGAGCGCGCGCGTGTCTGTCGAAATCTTGTCGTTGATGGCCCGGCGCGCGCCCTCTGGATTTTCGCCGAAGTCCGCCAAATGGACGCCGGCACCGTAGTAGCGCGCCAAAGTATCGAGGTACGAGGCTTGAGGCGGAGCGTCTTCCCGCATCCACAAATCGTTGGACTCCGTGAGCACCTGAGCGTCTGTTTTTTGGTCCGGCAAATCGACGGGGTCACGATTCCGCTTCGCAAGCGCGAGCTGGAGCGCGTCCTGCGAACGATGGAACGGCTCGCCGACCTCGCCAAAGTGGAGCACCTGCTGTAGCTCGGTCAGCGTCTCCCCCTCCGCCGCGTCCGTGAGCATGGCGAAGGCGCTGTTCAGGCTGTGTGGAGAAAGCGCCAGGTTTTCGTCCGCGGGCAGCGCGTGCAAAAAATCGAAGCCGAGCGCCTGTTCGGCGCGCGCCGCGAGCCCTGCCTCGGTTTCGCTCGCGAGCACGCGCGGCTCCGCGCTGCGCAGCTCAGACACCGCGCTGGATTCCTCCCCCGGAGGCGCGTCGCTCTCTTGCGCGCCGCCGCAGCCTCCGACCACGAGCCCCAACCCCACCCAACCGAGCACCCATCCCTTGGTCATTGTCATGAGCTCGAGGATTGCAAACGATGCGCCACCGCTCGATGCGTGAGATCTGCGGATCGTGCGCAATTCTACAGAACTAAGGCACAGCGTGGCACACGACTAGGACCCGACTAGCGCGCCAGCAGTAGGTCGTAGTGCTCGACGAAGGCGCGGGCGGCGCGCGGCAAGTTGTCCTGCCAGTCCACGCCCGCGGTGCCATCCGCGCCGTCCGTCACGAACTTTACGGCGCCGAGCTCCACGCTCTCCAGGTGACACACCTTGGCCAGCGCGTACCCCTCCATATCGATGACATCGCAGTCCACGAGCGGTTTGCCGGTCTCGAAACGGTCGCCGGTGCCGCACACCGCCTCGGGTAGCTCCGGGAACAGGGCCGGAAACTCCAGCACTGCCGGGACGTCCTCGAAGGGCGTGGTGCCGAGCGGGAACCCCAGGCCGGAGACGTCCATGTCGCGTTGAACGAAGCGCCGACACGCCACGACGCTGCCCGCACCGAGCGTTGGGCTCCCGACGGTGCCGAAGTTCACGACCCGCGGCGCCGCGCCGTGCTCCGCGCGGTGCTCCGCAATCGCGCGCGTCAGCCGGTACGCCGCGTTGACCTTGCCGATCCCAGTGTAAAGCACCTGGACGCCTCGGGCCGCAAACAGACCTTGACTCTCCAGCTCCAGCGCCATCACCACGAGTAGCGAATTCACGGCCTCATCCTAGCGCGACCGGCTCTTCAGATTCTTCACATCTGAAGCTTCCCCCACACGTCCTTCGTCGCCGGTAATGACCGCACCTGGCGCGTTGCCTTGGCTCCATCGCGAGTCGGTTCCATCGCGCGTCGGCGCCATCACGCGTCAGCTCCATCACGCCATGGCGCCACCACGTCTCCGCGCGCTGCTCGAAGCCGCTCCAGGGAGCCCGATCGGGCTGGTCCCGCCAACGTATGGTTCCGTACTAAAAATACCGAATGATTTCGCGGTCCCGAGGGCCTCGAAAGCGAATGTACCGTTCGGTACATCGGCCTGAGGATGGAGCCGCGGCCTCGAGCGGAGACTTGCGGGTCGGTACATCGGCCTGAGGATGGAGCGCGGCCTCGAGCGGGACGCACTGGTCGGTACATCGGCCTGAGGAGGGAGCCGCGGCCTCGAGGGGGACGCGCTCGTCGGTACATCGCCCTGAGCCGCGGCTTCGAGAGGAGACTACGGGTCGGTACATGGCCTGAGGATGGAGCAGCGGCCTCGAGAGGAGACTTACGGGTCGGTACATCGGCCTGAGGCGCTTCGAGCACGGTCAAGCGCTGCTGCGGCGTCGCGGTGGCTTCGACGACGGCATGGGGCCGCGGCCTCAAGAGGGACGCACTGGTCGGTACATCGGCCTGCGGATGGAGCCGCGGCCTCGAGAGGAGACTACGGGTCGGTACATCGGCCTGCGGATGGAGCCGCGGCCTCGAGAGGAGACGTAAGGGAGGGTACATCGCCGTGAAAGGGGGAGCCGGCGGCGTGGAGAGGCGATGTACGGTTCGGTACATCCTCGTGGCGGGAGCCCGATCGGGCTGGTCCCGCCAACGTATGGTTCCGTACTAAAAAGAACGAATGATTTCGAGGTCTCGAGGGCCTCGAAGGCGAATGTACCGTTCGGTACATCGGCCTGACGAGGGAGCCGCGGCCTCAAGAGGGACGCACTGGGTCGGTACATCGGCCTGAGGCGCGGCCTCGAGAGGAGACTACGGGTCGGTACATCGGCCTGCGGATGGAGCCGCGGCCCCGAGAGGAGACTTACGGGTCGGTACATCGGCCTGAGGCGCTTCGAGCACGGTCAAGCGCTGCTGCCGCGTCGCGATGGCATCGACGACGGCATGGATCCGCGGCCTCAAGAGGGACGCACTGGTCGGCACATCGGCCTGAGCCGCGGCCTCGAGAGGAGACTACGGGTCGGTACATCGGCCTGAGGCGCTTCGAGCACGGTCAAGCGCTGCTGCCGCGTCGCCATGGCATCGACGACGGCATAGAGCCGCGGCCTCAAGAGGGACGCACTGGTCGGTACATCGGCCTGAGCAGTGGCCTCGAGAGGAGACTTACGGGTCGGTACATCGGCCTGAGGCGCTTCGAGCACGGTCAAGCGCTGCTGCCGCGTCGCGATGGCTTCGACGACGGCATGGACCCGCGGCCTCAAGAGGGACGCACTGGTCGGTACATCGCCGTGAGCAGCGGCGTCGAGAGGGACGCACTGGTCGGTACATCGGCCTGTGCCGCGGCCTCGAGAGGAGACTACGTGTCGGTACATCGGCCTGTGCCGCGGCCTCGAGAGGAGACTACGTGTCGGTACATCGGCCTGAGGATGGAGCAGTGTCCTCGGGAGGAGACTACTGTCGGTACAGCGGCCTGAGGATGGATCCGCGGCCTCGAGAGGGACGCACTGGTCGGTACATCGGCCTGAGCAGTGGCCTCGAGAGGAGACTCACGGGTCGGTACATCGGCCTGAGGCGCTTCGAGCACGGTCAAGCGCTGCTGCCGCGTCGCGATGGCATCGACGACGGCATAGAGCCGCGGCGTCGAGAGGGACGCACTGGTCGGTACATCGGCCTGAGCAGTGGGTGGCCTCGAGAGGAGACTTACGGGTCGGTACATCGGCCTGAGGCGCTTCGAGCGGTCAAGCGCTGCTGCCGCGTCGCGATGGCATCGACGACGGCATGGAGCCGCGGCCTCAAGGGGAACGCACTGGTCGGTACATCGCCGTGAGCAGCGGCGTCGAGAGGGACGCACTGGTCGGTACATCGGCCTGAGCCGCGGCGTCGAGAGGGACGCACTGGTCGTACATCGGCCTGAGCCGCGGCCTCGAGAGGAGACTACGGGTCGGTACATCGGCCTGAGGATGGAGCCGCGACCTCGGGAGGAGACTTACGGGTCGGTACATCGGCCTGAGGATGGAGCTGCGGCCTCGAGAGGAGACGTAAGGGAGGGTACATCGCCGTGAAAGGGGGAGCCGGCGGCGTGGAGAGGCGATGTACGGTTCGGTACATCTGCGTGGCGAGGCCTGGGCGCCGCGAAAGCATTCACGAATTTTTGTACCGTTCCTTACGTCGGCCAGCGCCGACGACACCCCTGCCCGTTCGTTCGCGTCGACCGTCGCGGTCGAGGCCTTGTTCGCGGCGTCTGGACGCGCTGCTCATCCGCGGTGGAGCGGGGGAGCGGAAGAGCGGAAGAGCGGGAGAGCGGAAGAGCGGAAGAGCGGAAGAGCGGAAGAGCGGAAGAGCGGAAGAGCGGAAGGGCGGAAGGGCGGAAGAGCGGAAGAGCGGAAGAGCGGAAGAGCGGAAGAGCGGAAGAGCGGAAGAGCGGGGGAGCGGGGGAGCGGCTCCCATGGCCCCTCAGCTGGCGAGCTCGTGCAGCGCGGCGCTCAGAAGCGACCGCGCTCGACCGGGGGGACCGATCGCCGGCACGGGAGCTTCTGCGAAGGGGGCTGCAGCTCGGCAGCCCACCCCCCTTCAGAGCGCGTAGTTGGACGGGAGCAAGCCGCGTTTCACCAGCACCGCGATCACCTGCTGCGCGACCTCCTCCGGGTCCGCGCCGTCGAGCGAGACGACCGCGTCCGGAGACTTGGGAGCCTCTTCGCTCGGCTCCTGGTGCCCGGGGCCATACGCGCCGCGCTGGTCGCGCTGTTTGCGCGCTTCCCGCGAGGTTTTTACGTAGATTTCGACGAAGCGCTCGGGCCCGACGGCGTCCCGGATGGCGAGGCGATCCGCCGCGAGAGGCGAGGCGTAGGCGAAGATCGAGATCAGGCCGGCGTCCGTGCAGCGGCGCGCTAGCTCCGGCGTTTGGACCGGGCTCGAGCCGTCCGGCAGCACCCCGGCAGAGAGGCCGTCGTCCGGATCGATGACGTAGGCTAGACGCTTCTGGTCGAAGAGCCGCCGCTCGAGCGCGAAGGCGATCGCGGTCTTGCCCGACGCGGGCAACCCCGTGAGCCACACCGTGGCCCCCTTTTGGCCGAGGCGCTCAGCACGCTCGTCGGCGCTCACTTGAGAGCGTGCGCGGAGCGAGGTGGGGCTCCGGCTCTCGTCTTCCGCCTTCTGCGGGGCGTCCAGCAAGATCATGCCGGCGGCAACCGTGTTGTTCGAGAGCGAATCGACGAGGATGAAAGCGCCGGTGACGCGGTTGTCCTTGTAAGGATCGAAGTACAGCGGGCGACGGCAGCTCACGGTGACGCGGCCGATGTCGTTCAGCTCCAGGCGTGACGCTTCGCTCTGCTTGAGCGTCTCGAGGTCCACCGTGAACGCGACGTCTTCGATCTCCGCGCGTACGAGCTGGGTGGTGTGCTTGAGCAGGTAGCTCTTCTGGCGATCCAGCGGGCGCTCGCTGAGCCACACCATCATCGCGTCGAAGCGGTGGTCGACCCGGGGCAGGTTGTTCGGCAAGACGAGCATGTCGCCTCGGCTGATGTCGATCTCGTCCGCCAGCTTGATCGTGACGCTCTGGCCGCCGTGCGCCTGGTTCAGCTCACCGTCGAAGGTGTCGATGCCGACGACCTTGCTGGTGCGCCGCGACGGCAGCACCATGAGCGTGTCGCCCTTCTTGACGATGCCGGACGCGATGCTGCCGGAGAAGCCGCGGTAGTTCAGGTCCGGGCGCATGACGTACTGCACCGGGAAGCGGAAATCCTCGTAGTTGACGTCGCTGGCGATCGGAACCGTTTCCAGGTGCTGGAGCAGCGTTCCCCCGTCGTAAAACGGAGTGGAGGGGCTCGGGTGCACGACGTTGTCACCCAGCTTGGCGGAGATGGGGATGAACTTGATGCCCTTGAAGCCGAGCTTCTGACAAAAATCCCCGAAATCTTTCTTGATCGCCTCGTACGGCGCCTGGTCGTACGCGACCAAGTCCATCTTGTTCACGCACACCGCGATGTGCGGAATCCCGAGCAGCGACGCGATGTACGCGTGCCTACGGGACTGCGGGAGCACGCCCAGGCGCGCGTCGATCAAGATGATGGCAACGTTCGCCGTGGAGGCGCCGGTGGCCATGTTGCGCGTGTACTGAACGTGGCCAGGCGTGTCCGCGATGATGAACTTGCGCTTGGCGGTCGAGAAGTAGCGGTAAGCAACGTCGATCGTGATGCCCTGCTCGCGCTCGGCCTTCAAACCGTCCGTGAAGAGCGAGAAATCGATCTCCATGCCCGCGCGACCCGAGGCGCGCTTCACCGCCGAGAGCTGGTCCTCGTAGATGCCGTGCGTGTCGTGCAAGAGGCGCCCGATCAGGGTCGACTTTCCGTCGTCGACCGAGCCCACGGACACGAAACGGAGCAGCTCCTTCTTCTGGTGCTGATCCAGGTATCCGAGAATGTCTTTGCTGATTAACTCTTGCTCACTCATTTTTGCACAGCGCCGTTAGGCCAGGGGGATCGCACGGAGAGATAAGGAGGTCAGGAGGATTCTGGGAGCCGCTAGCGGAGGCCGGATGGGGCTCGCCCAGGGAAGGGAAGCCTCAGAAGTAGCCTTCGCGCTTTTTGGTTTCCATCGAGCCTTCCTCATCGAAGTCGATGAGGCGGCCCTGTCGCTCGGAGTACTTCGTGAGCAGCATCTCCCGAATGATGTCGGGCAGGGTGGTGGCGGTGGACTTGAGCGCGCCCGTGAGCGGGTAGCAGCCGAGGGTTCGAAAGCGAACCATCTCCATGCGCGGCTTTTCGCCAGGATTGAGGGGCAGGCGATCGTCGTCCACCATGAGCAGCGTGCCGTTGCGCTCCACGACCGGGCGCTCCGCGGCAAAGTAGAGCGGCACGATCTGGATCTTCTCCAGGTAGATGTAGAGCCAGATGTCGAGCTCGGTCCAGTTGGAGAGCGGGAAGGCACGGATGCTCTCACCCTTGGTGAGCTTGCCGTTGTACAAGTTCCACAGCTCGGGGCGCTGGTTCTTCGGATCCCACTGACCGTACCGATCCCGGAAAGAGTAGATGCGCTCTTTGGCGCGCGACTTTTCCTCGTCGCGGCGGGCACCGCCGAAGGCCGCGTCGTAGCCGCCGTTCGCGAGCGCTTGGAGCAGCGCCTGCGTCTTCATGATTTGCGTGTACTTGTTGCTGCCGTGATCGAACGGGTTGATGTTGTCGGCCCGGCCCTGCTCGTTCGTGTGCACGATGAGGTCCAGCCCGTGCTCCTTCGTGAACTGGTCACGAAAGGAGATCATCTCTTTGAACTTCCACTTCGTGTCGATGTGGAGCAGCGGGAAGGGCAGCTTGCCGGGGTAGAACGCCTTGCGCGCCAAGTGCGTCATCACCGCCGAGTCCTTACCGATCGAATAGAGCATGACCGGGTTGTCGAACTCGGAGGCGACCTCGCGCAGGATGTGAATGCTCTCGGCCTCCAGCTGGCGGAGGTGGCTGAGCCGCAGCTCGACTGCTTCGGCTGGCTGATGGGTGCTTTCGATGTGAGCGACCTGCATGGGGGCAGCGCGATTTAGCACCAATTCAATCGGGATTAAGGGCAATTGCCCAACTGTTCGGAATTATGGAGAATTTGACTGCGGAGCCGGTAGCTGGGCGCAGTAAATCGAGCGGTCCGCCCCTTCCGAGATGGTGACGTACGCGGCGTCCCCATCCACGAAGCTGATGGCCTCCCCTTGGCCTTCCGGCGGGCTTGGCAGCACGCGAGGCGGGCGAGCGAGCGCCTCCATGATGGTGGCGCTGGGACCGCGCTCGAACAGGAAGATGGAGGAGTAGGTACGCACCAAGATGGCGCTCCCATCTTGCGTGATGCTGGCGGAGGTGGGCATCGGGCTTCCGGATAGGGGCGGCTTGCCGAAGCGCAGCTCGCCGAGAAGCAGGAGCTCACCACCGCCCGCGGCGAGCAGGGCTGCGGGCGCCATCAGGACCTCGGAGACGCCGTCCGGCTGTTTGGCGAGCGCGATGAGGTCCCCAGTCCGTGGGTCGATGAAGAAGGCTTCCACGTTGCGGGCGCCGCGCGGAAAAGTAAGCGTGATCCGGAAGGCGCGTTCGACGGAGAGCTTGGCGCCGTGCGCGGACGCTTGGATTGGCGGCTCAGGGAAGCGATACACGAACGCCTTGCGCCGTGGCAGACCGAGCCCGGTGGCGAAGTTATTGCCGGTATCACCCAGGTAGATGAACGAGGCGCGCCCGGGGCCGGGGCCGAGCGCGATGTCCTCCGCGTCCAGCAAGATGGGGACGTCCTCGAGCGTGAGCTCCGCGAGCAGCTCCCCGCTGCGGTCGATGGCGAAGAAACGCGGCGTATCGCCGGAGTCATTGTGCACGAAGAGCACGCGCGGGTCGGCGCGGCTCTCCGCGACGCCCGAAATTTCGTCCAGCTCGCGGCTACGAATTCGCCCGATGGGCTGCGGGATGTCGCCGCACTGGGGGCGCGGCTCTTGCGCAGTAGACGGCTCGAGCGCGGCGGTTGCGCTCGCCGCTAGGCCCGGCGCGGGCGCGGGCTCCGGTGCGGGCGCCGGCCAACGAGCGCCGCGAAAGGCGGAGCAGCTGCTCAGGACCAGCGCTCCGAGCCAGAGCCGCACGAGCCGCGTCATTAGAAGCGCTGCGCCCACCCCTCGAGCGCGACGGCGATGGTTGCGGGCTCCACGCTGCGTGGAGTCGCGCGGGCTAGCTCCGCCAGGTAGTCCCCGCGCGAGACCTCGTATGCGCCGAGCGATGCCAGGTGCTCCGTGACGAACTGCACGTCGAACACGAGTGTCCCCGCGCGGAAGAGCGTGTCCAGCGACACCGCGAGCGCGACCTTGGAGGCGTCCGTCACGGTGTGGAACATGCTCTCGGCCGCGAACAGGGCGCCGCGGCGCACGCCGTACAGACCCCCCGCCAGCTCGCCGTGGTGCCACACTTCGAAGCTGTGAGCGTGGCCAAGCTGGTGCAGCTGCGTGTAAGCCAGCATCATTTCCGGCAAGATCCACGTGCCGCCTTCGCGGTTGGAGGCGCAGGCCTGGATGACTTTCGAGAACGCGCGATCGAAAGTTACCTCGAAGTGCCCGCCGCGCAGGGTGCGCCGCAAGCTCCGCGACACGTGCAAGCGCTCGCGCGTCATCAACGCGCGCGGGTTGGGGCTCCACCACAGGGGCGGCACGCCCGCGCTGTACCAGGGAAAAATCCCAGATTCGTACGCAAACAGGAGGCGTGCAGGTGACAGATCACCCCCGACCGCGAGCAGACCCTCGTCATCCGACTCGCTCGGGTCCGGAAACGATAGGGGGCTGCCTGGACCCAAGAAGGTCAGGCGGCGATTGCCACGCATCGCCGAGAGCGTAACCGATCTCGGGCCGAGCGTCTCTAGCAGGCTCGATGAGGCGAAGCGGGGAAGATCTTGCCCGGGTTCAACAGACCCGCCGGATCGAAGACGCGCTTCAGGTCCTTTTGGAGCGTGATGAGCTCTGCCGACTGCTCGAGCGGCAAGTAGGGCGCCTTCAGCACGCCGATGCCGTGCTCGCCGCTGAGCGTGCCGCGAAGCGCGATCACGCGCTCGAACAGCATCTCGATAGAGCGCTCGACCGCCGGCATCTCGTGGTCCTCGTTCCACAGGAAATTGCAGTGGAGGTTGCCGTCACCGGCGTGCCCGTAGGTCAGCGTGCGAATGCCGGTGCGCTGGCTGATTTCACGCACGAAATCCAGCAAGGCGCCTATCTGCTGGCGCGGCACCACGACGTCCTCGCTCAGTTTCCTCTTGGTGAGCTTGCGCACGGCATGGCTCATGTCTCGCCGCGCTGCCCACAGCCGCTCGCGCTGAGCCGGGTCTTGCGCGGCCAGCACCTCGAGCGCCTTCACGTCGTCGCACACTCCGGAGATTCGCTCCGCCTGGCGCTCGACCGAGGCGTCGTCGCCGTCCACCTCCATGAGGAGCATGGCGCCTGCGGCGGGGTTGATGGTGTTGCCGGCCAAGCGCATTGCCTCCAGCGTGGCGTCGTCCAGAAGCTCGATGCAGCGGGGCGAAATGCCCGCGGCGATGATGGCCTGCACCGCCTCACCGGCCTGGCTCACGTCTTTGAAGAGCGTGAGCAAGGTCATGACGCTGGGCGGCTTGGGCACCAGTTGCAAGGTAGCTTGGCCGAAGACGGCGAGCGTGCCCTCGCTCCCCACGAGCAAGCCCGTGACGTCGTAACCCGTCACGCCCTTCATGGTGCGACGCCCAGCCTGGATGCGCTGCCCACCAATCAGCAAGGCTTCCACGCCCAGCACGTAGTCCCGAGTCACGCCGTACTTGAAGGCGCGCGGGCCACCGGCGTTTTCGGCGACGTTGCCGCCGATGGCGCAGGTCTTCAGGGAGTTGGGGTCCGGTGGGTAGAACCAGCCTTCGGCTTCCACCGCGGCGTGCAGATCGGCCAGGATGACGCCGGGCTCCACCACCGCGAGGCCCTCCTTGCGATCGATTTCGAGGATGCTTTGCATGCCGCTCGTCGCGAGCACGATGCCGCCTGCCATCGGCACCGCGCCGCCCGTTCGACCCGTGCCTCCGGCGCGGGGCGTGATGGGCACCTCCGCCTCGCGCGCGACGGCGAGCGCGGCCAGGATGTCGTCCGACGAAGTGGCGAGGACGACCGCGTCCGGTATCTCGCCCTCGGCTTCGGACTCGTCCCTCACGAAGCGCTCACAGGCGTCGCGCCCCGTGAGGACCTTGGAGGGGCCGAGCCGCTCCTCGAGCAGGGACTTGGCCTTGTCGCGCGCGGTCGAGGAGGGGCGGGGCAGGTCGGGGCGGGAGAGCTGCACGGAGGCTAGGGTACAGCCTAACGAGGCGGCGCGCCCGGCGCTTGACGCGTGCCGGAAGCTCTGACTCTGCTTGAAGGATGCTTGGCCGCTCGGGCGCCGGTTTCGTGCTGATTTTCGGGATGCTCGCGCTCGTCGCCGCCTGTCGCGATCGAGGCAGCGCGGACCAGGATTCACGGCCGCTGCCCACCCCCGAGCCTCCTGCCTCCGCCAGCCCCCTCGCGCCGCGGGCCGAGCCGACGAACGTCACCAAGAGGCCGGGGGCGGACGAGACCAAGCCGAGGCCAGTCGTTCCGACCTCGGCGCCTCCCGCCTCGCCCGTGCCCTCGGCGGCAGCGCCGGAAATCGCAATCGGTGGCTCGTCCGCCTCGTCCGCCTCGTCCGCCGCAGCGCCTGCGACCGTGCCCTCCGTTCCGCCGCTCGCGCTGCCTTCCGCCGCGTGCACCAGTCGGTGCCAAGGTGCGCTTCAGGGCTGCCTGGCGCAGCCGGTGGACGGAGGCGTGCCCGGGTTCGCCAACCTGGACCTGTGCAAGAAGGCGTTCGAAGCCTGCCAGGCCGCCTGCAAGTAGCCTAAGGCGCGGCGGCGGCGGCCACGTCGTCCGGCGCGTCGCCGCCCACGAGGATGGGAGGGATGCCGAGCCCGCGCTGCACGAGGGTGTGGCAAAGGTAGATGAACGGGGTGAGCGCAAGCGCTATCAGCAGCTTGAGACCGTACGCGGTGTAGATGATGGTGACGATTTTTGCGGTCGTCATCGTGCCGGTCCACGCCACGAAATTGATCGTGATGGTGTCGATGAGCTGAGACACCGCGGTGGAGCCGGTGGCGCGCAGCCACAGGAGCTTGCCGGAAGTCACCCGCTTGAGCGCGTGAAACACGCCGATGTCCACGAACTGGCTGAGCAGGTACGCGCAGAGCGAAGCGACGATCATGCGAAGTGAGCCGAGAAAGACGTTGTTGAACGCCCCCTCCTTCACGCCCGACCAATCCGCCGCGTGAGTGAACGCGGCGAACGGCACCGCCGCCGCGGTGTAGATGATGGCAAATGACAGCACGGCCATGCCAAAGCCCACGATCGTGATGAAGCGCGCGGCGCGCTGCCCATAAAACTCGTTCAGCACGTCCGTCAGCAGGAACGTGACCGGGAACGGCACCATGCCCACCGTCGTCGTGAGCTCCACGCCGAAGAGGGTAGTGCTGACCAGCTTGCCCCCGATGATGTCGCCCACCACCAAGCAGGTCGTGAAGATGCCTGCGAGGACCAGGAACAGCTTGTGGCGTTTGTCGAGGAACATCCGGGGCGCGCGCATCCTACACCCTTTCCATGGGCCGAAATGGCTGCTATGGCTGGACGCGTGATTGCGATTGGCATCGACCCTGGCACCCGCAAGCTCGGTTGGGGGGTCGTGGCGCGCACCGGCAATCGCCTCACGCACATCGCCCACGGCGTGATAGCGCTGGACGGCTCGGAGTCCATCGCGTCGCGCCTCGTGGAGCTCGAGGGGCAGCTCACGCAGGTCATCCGGCACCATCGACCGAACGTGAGCTCGGTGGAGAGCCTGTTCTTCCACAAGGACGCTCAAGCCGCCGCCAAGCTCGGTCACGCCCGTGGGGTCGTCTTGCTCTGCCTGGCCCGAGAGGGCATTCCGATCGCGGAGTACGCGCCCGCCAAGATCAAGCGGACGATCGCGGGCACCGGCCAAGCCGACAAGCGCCAGGTCGCGCTCATGGTGCGGGCGGCGCTCTCGCTCGAGGGCCTGCCCCCGGCAGATGCGTCGGACGCGCTCGCGATCGCCATGACCCACCTGCGGCTCGGCGGCCTGCTCCACGCGCTGGAGGAGGCAAAAGGCGCCGGCGCCACCTCCACGGCGGAGAGCCGCGCGCGCGTGCTGCTGGCGCTGCTCGGGAAAAAGCGCCCGCGGCGTATCACGGTGCGGCCACGCCCCGGATAATCTGCAGCGCTTTCGCTGGGTTAGCCGCGCGGTGAGGTCGGCTTGAAAGTCGTCAGTAGGGGCGCAAAGCTTTGCCGCGTTACAAGCGTAGAACAAAGCATCCGCTCAGCGGGTCTGTAGGAAGCATGAACCGTCGAAACTTCTCCGTCGCTTTCGCTCTGTCTTTAGGGCTGCCACTCGTCGCCGGCTCGTCCCGCGCCGAAGAGCCGAAGAAGGCACCGCCCACCAAGGGCCCTGCGCCGGCGCCTGGGCCCTCCGCGGGCCTGAGCGCGGATGAAATCGTGACGCGCGTGCAGGCCTTCTACGACAAGACGGCCACCTTCAAGGCTGGCTTCAAGCAGCGCTACTACGTCCAGGCCTACGACAAGACGAAGGACTCGGCCGGCTCGGTGATCTTCGAAAAGCCGGGGAAGATGAGCTGGCGCTACACCAGCAACGGCAACCGCGTGGTGTCGGACGGCAACGTCATCAAGATCTACGAAAAAGAGAACAAGCAGATGTACGAGCAGCCGCTGAGCAAGACTCAGTATCCGGCGGCGCTCTCCTTTCTGACCGGGCAGGGCAAGCTGAAGCAAAACTTCAAGTTCAGCAAGCAGGACTCGAAGCAGATGAAGTTCGAGAGCGGCTACGTGCTGGAGGGTAGCCCGCTTCAGCCCACCGCGGCCTACGACAAGGTGTTCTTCTACGTGGACGCGCAGACTTACCAGGTGCGGCGCGTGCTCATCTTGGACGCGCAGGGCAACCGCAATCGCTTCGACTTCGTCACGAGCGAGGCGAACACCAAGTCTCCTCCCGGCGAGTTCTCGTTCACTCCGCCGCCCGGTACGCAGGTCATCCGTCCCTGAGCGGTCGCGAGCAGCCGCGAGTCAAACGCGGCGCCCGAGATCTTCCTGCCAGGCGCTCACGCACTCCGGGTCGATCGCGAACAAGAGCACCGCGCGAATTTCCCGGTAGTGCTCGGCTAGCCGAGCGAGGCCGGACGCGGGCAGCCGCGCCTCTTCCAACCCGTGAAAATGCGCGCCGCTCTGCGCGGCCGGTACGCACGCCTCGAGCCCCTCCACTCGCGCGGAAGCGTGCACCAGGGCGGCGTGCAACTCCGAGCGCGGAGCCAGCCGCGCGGGGACGGCGACGGTGCTGCAGCCCGCGGCCCAGCAGAGCCAGCAAAGAGCCGTCCAATCGAGTCGAGCTCTCCAGGCGACCTCGAGCGCCGTGAGCCCCGCCAGCGACGGTTCTTCTCGAACCAGCACCAAGTCTTCGCTCTCTTCGACTCGTATTTCGAGAGTCCGTAAGGGCAGCGGCTCGCCCACGAGCGAGGATACGTCCGGCGGGGCCAGCTGCGGCGCGCTCTCGAGGAGCGCCGCGCGGCACCGGTCTACGCGCTGGGCGGCGCGGCGAATGGCGTCCTGGAGCTCGCTGAATGGCTGGGCGATGGTCAGCGGCTCCGCTGCTACCGGCGGTAAGTGTTCGAGCTCGGGCCAGAACCCATACTCGCCGAGCAGCACGTCGTCTTCTCGCTCCCGCGGCTCTGGAGCTTGAGAAGTTTCATCACCTTCCAGGAGCTGGTCACCGCCAGCGCTGAAGAAGGCTTCTTGGAGGAGCACGCCGCGCCGATGCTCCTGCTTCAAGACGCGCGTCCTCGGGGGCAGGCAGCACGTCCGAATGCTGTCGCTCTCGTCTCCGGCGCTAAACCAGACCGTGAGTCCATCCAGCTGGTCGTCGAAGTAGCGCCCGACCTGCGCGACCTGGCCAGAGGAGTGGTAGCGCTTGAACGGGCCGTGCCGCTTGCCGTGGCGGTACTCGAGCTCGACCCGCACGGCGCCGTCCGAGCCGTACACGCGCAGCGCCCCATGGAGCTCCCCGTTCGCGTCGCACGGAGCGAGAACCCAGGCCCCCTCCGTGAAATCCCAAACCGCGCGCTCGGGGACCCCTGAGGGCCTAACCGGCGCCAGGAGCTCCTGGTCGAGGGACGAACGCATCGAGCAGAGGCTGCCCCAAGCTCGGTTTCGGCGCGAATTCCGCTACTCGCGTCGCTGCCCGGTCACGCTGACTTTCGATGCCCCTGGTGACGCCGCCCTTTTGGCGAAAGCCGGCGCGCGTCGTTCGTGGGCGACCGAGCGACCTCGCCCAGCTCGAACCTGGCGACGAGCGCGGCGAGCTCCTGAGACTGCGCCGCGAGCTGCTCGGCAGCGCTGGAAGTCTCCTCCGAGCTGGCGGCGGCGAGCTGGGTCGTCTGGTCCATCTGGCGCATCGCTCTTTGCGACTGGGCGATGCCTTGCGCCTGCTCCTGGCTGGCGGTCGCGATGTGCGACACGATTTCGCTCACCTGGGTCACGGAGCCGACGATCTCGCTGAGCGTGTCGTTGACGCGGCCGCTGATGAGCTCGCCCTCTTTGGTGAGGCTCATCGAGTCGCCGATCAGGGCCTCGGTCTTGGTGGCCGCTTCCTTGCTGCGCTGAGCCAAGTTCCGGACCTCGTCCGCTACGACCGCGAAGCCTCGGCCCGCCTCGCCGGCGCGCGCCGCCTCTACCGCCGCGTTCAGCGCGAGCAGGTTGATCTGGAAGGCGATCTCGTCGATGTCTCGAATGATCGCCGCGGTCCCTTCCGCCGCGCCGCGGATTTTGCTCATCGCAGCCGTCATTTGCTGCATCGCTTCCGCGCCTTCGCCCGACTTCTGCTGCGCGGCGCGGGCGAGCTGATTGGCTTTGGCCGCGCTCTCCGCGTTGCGCTTGGTCGCGTCCGCGAGCTGCACGAGCGCGGCGCTGGACTCCTCCAAAGCGCCCGCCTGCTGCGCGGCGCCTTGCGCTACGGATTGGCTGCCGGACGCGATTTCGGACGACGCAGCCGCTACTTGCTCGGAAGCGGAGGCGACTTGGAGCAAGCTCTGCTGCAAATTACCGGTGGCCTCGTCGAGCGACGCCATCATCGTCTGGTAGTCGCCTTCGAGCTTCCGATGCGACCGTGCGGTGAGGTCGCTCGCCGCCAGCTGGGCGAGCACGCGATTGGTTTCCTGGATCGGAGTCGCGACCGCCTCCAGCAGCGAGTTCATGCCCGTCAGCAGCTCCGCAAAGCCGCCCCGATACTTGCCGGAGTCGGCGCGCTGGGCCAAGTTGCCGCGCTGGGCCGCCTCGATCAGCAACGCGACGTCGGCCGTCGCGGAGCGCAAGACCGCGGTCGTCGTGCGGAAGGATTCGGCGAGCGCGCCTACCTCGTCGCCGGACCGATGCTCGATTTGCTGGTCGAAATCGCCCTCCGCGAGCCGACGCGCCACGTGCTGCATCTCGATGACGGGGCGCGCAATGGCGCCGGTGATCACGACGCCCAGCGCGAAGGCGGCGAGCACGGCCAGCACGGTGGCGATGACGATGATCCGGGTCGTCGACGCGCGCTGTGCATCCGCGGCCGCTTGGTGATCGCGGAGCCGCACTCGCTCTACCGCGATCAAGCTCTCGGTCGCCTTCAAGAACGAGTCTCGGGCGGGGGTGCCGGCGTTGATCTCGGCGCGGGCGCGGGTCGTGTCCCCCGCCTCGATCGCGGACCAGATGCGGTCGATCGCCGGACGGTAGGCTCCGAGCTGACCCTTGAGCTCGCTCCACACGACCTCCTCTTCCTTCGTCATGGGCTCCGCGTCCCAACGCGCGATGACCTGGTCGATGTCGCGCAAGGCGTCGTCTCGACGGCGGCGGGCCTCGCCGCGAGCCTCCGGCTGGTGGACCTCTTCCGCGAGCACGCCGCGGGCGTTGGCCCAGAGCACCTGCAAGAAGCTCGAGTACACGTGCTGAATGTTGTCGATCGACGGGGCGACGTCGGTGGTCACCGTAGAAAGCTGCTCGCCCATGTTGCTGGCGGTATGAAGGCCGAAGGAGCCAACGACGAGCGTCAGCAGAGCCATCAGGGCGAAGGCAGAGAGGAGCTTGGACTTGAGGGAGCTGAGCATGAGATCTCGAGGTCGGCGAAACGCGACCGACGGCCATTCGTTTCAACGACCAGCTTGGCCCGCTCGTAAGTCCAGGCGTGCAAGAGCGGGGCCGCTCTTTAGCTCACGGTATGGCGACCCAAAGTCCTCGAAATTGCTTCTCTTCTGGCGACGTCAGCTTCTTGCATTCCTTGTCGCCGATTCGTACCGAGCCGTCGTCGCTGAGCATCAGCACCCGCGCGCTCGCGCCGTGGGAGAAGAAGCCCTCGGGATTGTAGCCGCTGACATCGACCCCGCTTACGGGAGCCGCGGCGTCGCCCCCCCGCCAGGTAAACAGCCGCGCGGCTGGCCCCGAGTCGAACGGCCCCGCCGCGATCAGATACTTTCCGCCGGCCGAGGACAACGCACGCACCCCGAGGCCACCGAGATCCAAGGTGAGCGGCTCCCCGAAGCGCGCCGCTTGGCCCTCGATGAGCTGCTCCGGATTGAGCAGAGGCACCAGGAGCGCACGCCCGGCCGGCAGTGGATTTCTGAAACCGAGCCAAACGCCGCCCTCACGGCGGGCGGTCATACCCTCGATGTTCAGACCCCCGGGCGCCTTGGGTGCCAGCTCCGCGGCGGCCGCGAGACCGAAGCCGGCAAGGCGGGGCTCCGCCAACAGATCCTTGAGCAAGGCGTCGTACGGCTTGCCCACCAGCTCGGGCTTGCCGTTGGCGGATGCGGTCGTGGCGAAGAACCTGAGCCGCTCGGGCTTTGGTTTTCCGGAGCTGTTTCGACCGTGACTGGTGACGAAGTAAGCCAGAGAGCCGACCCGCGTCGCGGCCTCGATGTCGATCTCGGGGGCGCCCTTGTTCTTCTTCCTCGGTAGCTGGAGCGCATCCGACAGGTCGACCGCGACCAGCGGCTCGCCACCCTGAGTGGCGTCGTACACGCGAAGGACGTTGTCTTCGTCGTCTGCAACCAGGAAGGTGTGCTCGTCGAGCGGTACCGCGCCCGAAGCGTCGCACATGCCGGTGAAACGCACCTCGTTTGAAGGCGGCGCGGCCGGCGGCTGGCGGGAGCAAGCGGCCAGAAAGCAAGCCAGCAGAGCGCGACGAAGCATACGCAAGACGCTAGCACGAGGGCTCACGAGCGCCGGAGGCAGCTCGGCGTTTCGCCCTCGCTAAGCGCGAGCGCGCGCGCGGCGCCGCTTGATGCGGCTGTAGCCCCCGAGGTCGGGCTCGGTCATGAATCGCCACAGGGTAGAGGTCCACGACGTGTGCACGTACAGCGTGTCGTAAAACTCGGGGGCAATGGCGCGCAGGCGCGCGAGCCGAGAACCGGGAATGTACGGCAGATCGTGGTGCTCGTTGTGGTACCCGACGTGAAAAGCCAGCCAGTTGAGCGGGCCGTAATAAGAGTATGTCTCCTGCCCGGCGCGAAACACGTAGTGCTCGGAGATGTAGTGGCCGGCGATGGGATGCAGCCCCATCACGATCAAGGAGCTGATCGGGAGGTAGGCCAGCGCCTTGCCGCCCCAAAAATAGAAGATGGCGACGTTGAAGGCGAGCTGCAGGGCCAGGTTCAGGAGCTCTCCTGCGTCCGGCCGCTTCGGATGAACGAACAGAGGACGCAGCCCGTACGCGAGCCCTTGCCCGGCGAGCCAGAGCAGCCGCAGCGCGCGGTTCGCGAGCAGCCGCGCCTCGAGCTCGGTCGGCAGGTCCGTATCCAACTCCCCATCACCCTGATGGGTGTGATGAAGCAGGTGGTAGTAGCGAAAGGTCTCCGCTACCGGGACGCCGACCGGGAGGTTGACGAAGAGCGCGAACGCGCGGTTGTAGAGAGGCTTTTTGAACGCCAGATTGTGCGAAAGCTCGTGGATGGCGAGCAGCAGCGCTTGGTTGATGACGCCGCCGACGCCGTAGGCAACGAGGAGCAGCGCCCACCAGGGCGCGTCACGCAGCGCGTAGGCGAGGCCGAGCTGAGTCAGCACCAGGCCCGCGCACACCCATTTCGTGCGGGGGCAAGGTCCGTAGAGCTCCTTCACCTGGGGGTAGCGCTCGAGCAAGCGCCGCCGACGCTCGGCGTGCGGCTCGCGCTCTTCGGACCAGCTAAAGCCTGCGCCCATGAGCAGAAGCTAGTGCCCCGCCAGCGCTCCGCGGTCAATGCGCGGCGCCCAAACGAGCCGCGACGACCTCGGCCGAGCGCACCGCCGCGTCGAGGCCAGCGCCATGAAAGGCGGAGCCCGTGACGTGTACGCCACGCGCCTGAAGCGCGCGATCCGCGGCGGCGGCCTGCTCCCGGTAGGCGGGCGAGAACACCGGCAGGGCGTCCGCCCAGCGCGACACCCAGGTGCGCGCTGGCGCGCCCTCCGCACCGAGGACCTGCGCGATCGCCAGCGTGGCCTCGGACGCGAAGCGGTGGTCCTCCCACACCGAGAGCGCGTCGGCTACGGGACGGAAGAAGACGCGGATCAGCGACTGACCCGGCGCGACCCGACCGCTGAACTTGTGCTCCACCAGGCTCAGCGCGCGAAGGCCGACGCTCCCGAACCGCTCCGGAAAAACGAGCCCGCTGCCAGCCGGGTAGAGGCGGAGCTGGTCGCGCTGGTAGAGCAGGTTGACGCTCACGTTGGACATCAACGGAGCGTCCGCGAGCGCCGCGCCTTCTTGCGGCCCCAGCAGCGCCGCCGCGCGACGGGCTGGTGACGCCACGACGACGTGAGTCGCAGACTCGGTTGTGCCGCCCTCCAGCTCGAGCAGCAGCTGGCCCGGGCCTCCGCTCAAACCGACAACGGAGCTTTGCAGCCTGAGCTGGCCTGGCTCGAGGCTGGCGGTCAGCGCGTCTGTCAGCTGCCCCATGCCGAGCCGTAACGAGCGAATACCGCGCCCGAGCTCCTCCGCCGGAACCTGAAAGCCGAGCCGGCGTGCGGCCTCGCCCGGTGGTAGCAGCACGAGCCCGCTCGGCTCGACCGCGTAAGTGTCCGTCGTCAGCTGGTCGACGAGCTCACCCTCCAGCCCGAGCCGCGCGCAGAGCGCCGGCACCGCGCGGCTGCGCGCCACGAACCCTTCCGCGCCGAGCTCGACCGTGAGCGCGCCCTCACGCCAGGTGTGAACCTGCCCGCCGGCTCTCGCCGAGGCCTCGAGGACGAGCACCTCACGCCCGGCGGCACGGAGGCGCGCCGCGACGGCCAGACCGGCGAGGCCGGCTCCGACGACGACGACTCGCTCTCGGCTCGCAGACAAGGCGGCGATCGTGCGTGATTCCTCACTTTTGCGCAAGCATGCTACGCCTTCGCCCGGTGCGAGCTCGGGCCAACTCCAAAGACGATGCCGCGCTCCTCGCGCGCGTCGCGCGCTTGGCCGGAGTGGAGGCCGCTACGCTGGAGCAGCGGCTGCAAGCCCTGTGGGGCGGCTACGGTGAGCTGCTGCGCGTCTCGCTGGAAGACGGGCGCAGCGTCATCGTCAAGCACGTGGCGCCGCCGCGCGACGACGGGAGCCTCTCTCATCGGCGCAAGCTGCGCTCGTACGATGCGGAGCGCACCTTCTACGCGGAGTACGCAAAGCGCTGCGAGGAGCCACCGCCATGCCGAGTGCCGCGCGCGCACGGGGTGGTCGCGAGCGACGCGGGGTGGCTGTTCGTGCTGGAGGATTTGGACGCGAGCGGCTTTCCCGGCCGAAGCTCGCGCGCCGGCGACGCGGAAATACGCGCCACCCTGCGCTGGCTCGCGCGCTTTCATGCGCGATTCTTGGGCGCGGCGCCGGAAGGCGTGTGGAAGGTCGGCACGTACTGGCACCTCGCGACCCGGCCGGACGAGCTCCGTGCGCTCGGTTCCCACCCGCTGACACGAGCGGCCCCGCGCCTCGACGCATTGCTCAACGGCGCGCAGTTTCGAACCTTCGTGCACGGCGACGCCAAGCTGGAGAACGTCTGCTTCTCGAGCGGCTCCTCCGAGGCTGCGCTCGTGGATTTTCAGTACGTGGGCGGGGGAGTCGGCGTGAAAGACGTCGCCTATTTCTTGAGCAGCTGCCTCTCGCCGCGCGAGTGCGAAGGCTCGGTACCAGCGTACCTGGAGCACTACTTTCACGAGCTCACCGCGGCGCTTGGTTCCGCTAGCGCAGGGCCGGTGGAGCGCGAGTGGCGTGCGCTCTTTCCCGTCGCTTGGGTGGATTTTTATCGTTTCTACCGAGGCTGGGCCCCCGGCGATTCCAGCCGCGACGACTACAGCGAGCGCCTCCTCGCGGAGGTGCGGCCGCTGCTCAAGTCCGGCTGAGCGCGGCCTCCTCGGGCGCTTCGCGCTGCAGCTCGCTGTCGGGGTAGACGAGCTTGAGGATGGGCGTCGTGGCGAAGGTCGTGACCAGCGCCATGATGACCAGCATCGCAAAGAGTGTGGGCGAGATGACGCCCAGATCCAGCCCCACGTTGAGCACGATGAGCTCCATCAAGCCGCGCGTGTTCATGAGCACGCCGATCGCGCTCGCCTCACGCCACCCCGACCCGGTGAAGCGCGCGGCGAGCGTGCTCCCGCCATACTTGCCGAGCGTGGCCAGCCCAATCAGGGCCAGCACCACCAGCCACTCGCCCACGCCGCTCACCAAGCCGATGCGGGTCCGCAGCCCGCTGAACGCGAAAAAGAGCGGTAGAAGCAGCAAGACGGCGACCGACTCGAGCTTGTGCGCCATCACTTTATCCAGGCCACCCTCCCGCGGAAGAACCGCGCCGAACAGGAAAGCGCCGAACAGCGCATGCACGCCGATGGCCTCCGTGATCCCCGCCGACAGCAACAGCAGGAAGAGCACGCCCGCGACGAGCCCGGGCGTCAGCGACCCCCGCTTGTCGAGGATGTAGCGCTCCGCTCGGCGAAGCAGCGGCCGCGCGACGTACAGCATGAAGCCACTGAACAGCAGCGAGAGCCCTACCGTCCACGCGGCCTCCACGATGCCCTGAGCCCTCGCGATCGCGACCACGACCGCGAGCAAGCACCAAGCGGTCACGTCGTCCACCGCCGCGCAGGCGATGGCGATCGCGCCGACCCTGGAGCGAAACAAGCCGCGCTCCGTGAGGATGCGGGCGAGGACCGGGAACGCGGTCACGCTCATGGAGATGCCGAGGAACAGCGCGAAGGGCAAGAACGCAACCCCGGGCGGCGCGTAGCCGGCATGAAGCCAGAAGGCGGCGCCGAGCCCGAGCGCGAACGGCACCACGATGCTGCTGTGACTGATGATGACCGACGCCTTCCCGCGGCCCTTGAGTAGCTTCGGATCCAGCTCGATTCCGACCAGGAACATGAACAGGACCAAGCCGAGCTGGCTGAGCATCTTCAGGACCGCGGTGGACGACGCCGGGAACAACGCCGCGGACGCATGCGGCAGCAGCCACCCGAGCAGCGAAGGCCCGAGCGCGATGCCCGCTACCATTTCCGCGATGACCAGCGGCTGGCCGAGCGCGCGAGCCCCGAAGCCCAACGTGCGTGACACCAGGAGCACCGCCGCTATCTGAGCCAGTAGCAGGACGAGGCCGTTGATCTCCACGGCCCGAGTCTTATCAGCTGGCGCGGCGCAGGCTAGGCACAAGCAGCACCTTGCCAACGCCGCCTGCCTCCGCGACGTGCTGAGCGGCCGGCGCTTGGCTCAATGGGAATTGTCGCCCGATAGGAATTACCAGCTCGCCGCTGGCCGCCGCCGCAGCGATTCCAGCCAAAGCGGCGGAGTCGGGGTGGGCCAGCATGGCGTGGACGCGCAGCCCCTGTTCCTTCGCTCCGAGCGGCGGCTGCAGCACCGTACCGATGACTCCTCCCGGGACGACCTTGTCTCGGTCGAGGAGCGCCGCCATCACTTTGCCGTTCACGGTGTCGGCGATCGCGTCCACCGGGCGCAGACGCTCGAGCTCTTGGGGGTCGTCCAGCGCGACGATCTCGTCGACGTCCAGCTTCTTTGCCTCCGGGCGTTGACGCGAGCGAACTCCCGCGATGATCTGCGCGCCGCGACGCTTGGCCGCGAACACCGCCACGCGGCCCACGCTACCGACCGCGCCCGTGACGAGGATGCGTTCTCCCGCGTGCGCTCGAACCGCTTCCTCCACGAGCTGCACCCCGGTCAACCCGACTAGCGGCAACGCCGCCGCTGTCGGCAGCGGCACCTCGGGAGGTACGAGCGCGAAGGCCTCGACCGAAGCAACCACGACCTCCGCATACCCGTGCTCGACGAGGCCCATCACGCGATCGCCGACCTTGAATTCACGGACCTCGGCGCCGATGGCGATGACCTCGCCCGAGACGTCACGGCCCAAGATGACGGGGAGATGAATCGGCATCATCGCGCGCAGGTCGCCGCGACGAATCTTCCAATCTACCGGGTTCACGCTGGCCGCGGCGACCTTCACTTTGATCTGGCGCGGACCGGGGCTCGGCTCGTCCACCTCTTTCAGCTCCAAGTGCTCCACGTCACCGTATCCGTTCAAGACGACTGCTTTCATGGTCTCTCCCCAGCGATTGGCGACAAAAGGTCGCTGCGAGATCTGTCGCCCCGGGTACGCTTGCCGAAGCGACGGAGGATTCTGCTTGCCGCCGCAGTGAGCAACGCGCGTGCCGAGCTCGGTGCCCCAAGGCATGAGCGTTGCAGGTGGCGCGGCATGCCTCACTCCTCGAGCTTGAGCCGGGCCGATTTCTGCCGCTTGTCACTCACGGGGCTGCTGTCGGCCGCATGCCAGCAAAAGCACGCGGACCCAGCCGCCAAGGCATCGCCCGCGCCGGTCACCTCTGCCTCCACCGCGGCGGACGCGGCGCCCGCCGCCGCCAAGCCCCAAGCTTCGTCCAAGCGCAAGCTCGGCTCCACCGGCGAGATGGTTTCGATGCTGGGCCTGGGCGGCGCTCACATCGGCAAGAAGGAGAAGCTGAACGACGACGAGGCCATCAAGCTGATGCGCGACGCGATCGAGGGCGGCATCACCTTCTTCGACAACTGCTGGGACTACAATGACGGGTTGAGCGAGGAGCGCATGGGCAAGGCGCTGCGGGACGGCTTTCGTCAGCGCGTGTTCTTGATGACGAAGCTGGACGGGCGCACCGCCAAGGCCGCCAGCGCGCAGCTCGAGCAGTCCCTGAAGCGCCTGCAAACTGACCGCATCGACTTGGTGCAGGTTCACGAGGTCATTCGTATGACGGACCCCGAGCGCAGCTTTGCGCCCGATGGGATCATGGGAGCGCTGCAAGCGGCGAAAAAGGCCGGCAAGCTGCGCTACATCGGCTTTACGGGGCACAAGGACCCGGAGATTCATCTGGCGATGCTCGAGGCGGCGAAAAAGGCCGGGTTCGAGTTCGACACGGTGCAGATGCCCTTGAACGTGATGGACGCCCACTACAAAAGCTTCGAAGCCAAGGTGCTACCCGTTCTGGAGCAGCGAGGCATCGGCGTGCTCGGTATGAAGTCGATGGGCTCCGGGGACATCCTCACGGCCGGCGTGGTGAAGCCAGAGGAGTGTCTGCGCTACGCCCTGAGCCTACCGACGTCGGTGGTCATCACCGGGATCGACAGCCGGGCCGTGCTCGAGCAAGACCTCAAGCTGATGCGCGACTTCGTGCCCTACAGCGCCAAGGAGCGGGAGGAGCTGCTCGCGCGCACTGCGCCGGCCGCCGCCAACGGCAAGCACGAGCTGTTCAAGACGTCCGACAAGTACGACGGCACGGCCAAGAACCCCAAGTGGCTCGAGACGGCAGAGATCTGAATCAGCGCACGCGCCGGCCGGCTAGCAGCTGTTCCGCCTCCAGCCGTGCTCGCCAGTAACGCCGGCGGAGCTCCAAATAGTGCTCGGCGGCCGCGAGTTGGTCGCGCTTGGCGGCCAGCAGCTGAAAGATGCCCACCTGCATCGCATTGAATTCGAGCTGCGTCTGCTGCACGACGCGCTGTCGTAGCGGGAGCACGACCCCATGCTGCTGGCGCACGCCACGGCGTGCGGACTCCAGCTCGGCGCGCAAGGCGCGGGCGGTGTTGCGCACCTGCACCGATGCGTCCGCATAGAGGTGCTCCTCGCGCTTCATGCGCGCGCGCGCGACGCCGACCTCCCCCTGCCCTTGATAGAAGAGGGGCAGGGTGAGCTGTACGGCAGGTCCTACGCCCCAGTGCTCCTCTCGCTCCGCGCTGACGCCGGCCTTCAGCTCCGGCAGCCAGCCGCCCACGTTCGCGATACCGGCTTGCTTCGCGGCGGCAGCGTAGCGCTGCTTGGCCGCTTGCACGTCCAGGCTCGCTTGGAGTGATTTCGTCTCGAGCTGGTCGAGCGCGAGCTCGGCGCTGGGTAGCTCTGGCAGGCGCGCCGCCGCCCGCCAAGAAACGCCTTGCTCGTTGATGCCCATCGCACCGTTGAGCGCCTGGCGGGCAGATTCCACCGCGGCCTTCGCTTCGTCCACCGCGAGGCGCGCTTCCTCGCGCAGCGCCTGTTCGCTCGCTACCGTGAGCTCGGTCACGTTGCCAGCGGCGCTCATTCGCTCCGCGGCCATCGCCGAAGCATCGAACGCGCCTAAAACGGTGGTTCGCAGCTCCAGCAGCTCCAGCGCGGCTTGGTAGTCGACGAAGGCGCGCCGCGCGTCGTAGCTCAGGTCCACCAAGGCGCCGACCGCTTCGAGCCGGGCCGCGGCGACCTCGGCCTCCGCAGCGCTGGTGCGAGAGAGCGACAGCAGCAAGCTCGACACGTCCAGCAGCGCCGCGATGTCCAGCTCTGGATCCTCGTTGCGGCGGAAGCGAATCGAGCCATGCAGCTCGGGGTTGGGCAGGCGCTTGACGGAGGCGAGCTCCGCCTGGGCTATCCCGAGCGTCTGCGCGGCCGCCTTGGCGCCGCGGTTGCGGAGCAGCGCGACTCGCGCCGCGCTGTCCGCCGTGAGCGGCCGCTGCAGCAGCTGCTTCGCGTCGCGCCGGGCCTCGGCCTCGCTTCCGTCGCTCCAGCGTTGCCGCTCGGTGGCTGCGGATTGAAGCGCGCCGTAGTCCACCGGCGCCGCCGCGCAGCCGAGCAGAGAAAGGCCCAAACCAAGCGCGATGAGCCTCACTTCGCCTCCTTTGGCAGCACCACGCCGTCTCGCGCGAGCTCGGCCGCCGTCGCCCGGTCGGCAACGGTGCCGGGCGGGTGCTGGTACCACCCCGGATCGGCCTGGGTCTCCGCGCCGGTCTCGCGAACTTTGAGCGTCGTGAACATTCCGCCCATGGTGATGTAGCCGAACGGCCCCTTCCCGCCGACCATGGGGATGCTGTTCTTGGGCACCTCCATGCCCATCTCCGCCATGTCCCCCATGCCCTCTTGGCCCATCGTCATGTAGCCGGGCAGGAGCGGGCGCGCGGTGTGGTCCAGGTGGCCGGGGTCCACGCCGATCATGTTCGGGATGTCGTGGCCCATTTGGTTCATGACGTGGTGGGTCATGTGGCAATGCACGGGCCAATCTCCCGGATTGTCCGTGATGAGCTCCACGTCGCGCGTGCTACCGACCGGGACCAAGATCGTGCTGTCTGGGATTTGAGCGCTCATCGGCACCGGGCCGCCGTCGGTCCCCACGACCTTGAAGTAGTGGCCGTGCAGGTGGATGGGGTGGTGATCCATCGCGCTCAGGTTGCCGAACCGGATACGTACGCGGTCACCCTTTTTGCAGACGAGCGGCGCGGTGCCCGGAAAGGCTCGCGCGTTGATCGTCAGCAGGTTGAAGTCGCTCATCTTGTTCGGATCCGGCCGCGCCGTACCGGGCTTGATGAACCACTCGCTGAGCAGCAAAACGAAGTCCTTGTCGACCTTGTAGCCAGGCGTCGGGCGGCGCGGGTGCACCACGAGCATCCCCATGAGCCCCAGCGCCATCTGGGTCATCTCGTCGTGATGCGAGTGGTACATGAGCGTGCCGTGCTGGCGGAACGTCCATTCGTACTTGAACGTCTCACCCGGAGGGATGGGGCGCTGAGTGAGCCCGCCGACGCCGTCCATGCCGTTGGGCAAGTACACGCCGTGCCAGTGCACCGTGGTGGGCGCGCGCAGGCGGTTCGTCACGTAAATGCGCACGCGGTCGCCCTCGACGGCCTCGATGGTGGGGCCGTGCACCTGCCCGTTGTAACCCCAACAGTGAGCCTTCAGCCCGGGTGCGAACTCGTGATGCACCTCTTCCGCGACGAGGTGAAACACTTTGACGCCGCCCACCACCTTGAAGGGCAGGGTGGACCCGTTGGGGGTGATGGTCGGCGTGTAGTCGCGCCCTGGCTCACCGGGCTTTTGCGGCGGGAGGATCGACCCGCTGTACGAGCTGGCCCAACCTTGCCCGCTTGCGTCTGCCTGGCTCGCGGCCGCGCCCTGGGCGCGGGAGATGAGCACTGACGCGCCGGCGAGGGCGGCGCTCTTTCCGATCAAGTCTCTGCGGGTGACCATGGCTGCTCCTGGAGATGTCGCGATGCCGACGCACGCCGGCGCTCGGCATTACACCTGAATTTCAGTGGGCTTCAGCCCCTCAATCGTACCCCAGGACGCGGATCAGCCGCGTGGCGGCTGCGCTCGCTCCCGGGTCCGCGGCCAGCAGCTCCAGCGGATCTGCGGCCAGCTCTCGGCGAATGTTTCGGGACCGGCCGAACATGGTCAAGAACAAGCGCGAAGTGTCGTAGCGAAACTCCGGGCTCATCACCATGAGGCCGTTCAAGGTGGACCTGAGGAGCCGGCGCTCCGGCTCCTTCAGGCGCCGTGCCACCTCGGGGTCCGCGGCGTGGAATAAGCGCGACGCTTGAGCGTTACGCAAGCGATCGACGAGGAAGTTGTTGAACAGAAATGCCAGCAGCACCGCGCGTCCGGTGAAGTCGAAGCCGTAGCGTTCGAGCAGCTGGCCCACCGCCTTCTTCTTCTGCGTGCGGCGCCGGTAGGAGCTGATCGAAAAGAACCAGCCATGTGGCTGCCCGCGCACCGCGCAAGCGGCGAAGTATTCGGCGGTCATCGCGAAGGACTCGCCCAGCATCAACTTCACGAGCGCGCGCGGCTCCGAGAGCGCGGCGTGCACTTCCGGCGGACGACCGAACAGCGCGCGGTACGCCACTGCGTGGGCGGATTCGTGCAGCAAGTAATTGGGGGCGGGCCGGTTTTGCTGCAGATCCGCCAGGCGAAAGAAGCCCGGCCGTGACTGCTCCAAATGCTCGAGCGCGGTGAAGCTCGGCCGATACGGGATCTTGCGCGTCTGAAGCAGCGTGTCCAAATGGACGAGCGGGAAGCCGAAGTACGCGCCCTCGTCTTGCAGAGTGAACCGAAAGCCGGCGGACAGGGCCGCGTCCCGAATGCGGCGCACGTACGGGTTGTTGAGGTACAAAAAGCCGTCCCCTACGCTGTCCGCGAGGCGGCTTTTTCCGTGGCAGCGGCGCTGCAGCTCGATGAGGTCGCGTAGGTGAATGAGCGGCATTTAGCGCGCGTGGAGGCGCGGCGGAAGAGGCGACGATGACGGCCTGGCTCGGGCTAAACCGCGGCTTTTCGACTACTGACGTTCAATCGCCCAGTACAGCTGAGTCGCCGCCACGACACCGACCGGCAGCATGAGGGTACCGAAGCAGGGCACCAAGAAGAGGAGCGCGAACGCGACGCCGAACCCGAGCACCACCGAAAGGTGCTTCAGCATGAACGCGAAGCGCTCCCGGGCGGGCATGCCGCGCAACGTGAGCGGGTAGTCGAACAGGCCCCAGGCGACCCCCAGCGCGCCCAGGATGAACTTGAGGGGCGTGGTGAGCGGCGCGACGGGAGGAAAGAAAACCTCCAGCAGGGTGAGCGCGAGCTCGAGCGGCAAGGTGAGGGCCACGCCGAGCAGCATCGACCGCACGCCGCACCCCAGCTCCGTCACGAAGCCGAGCGCCGGTCGCTCCGGCGCGCGCAGGTCTGCCTCCGCCACGCCGACGAGGCGTTCCAGCGCAGGCGCGCTGATCATGACCGCGACCGGACCAGCAACGCGCCAGCCCAGCCACGCCGCGACCACTACCGCGCCGATGGACGCGGCTTCCGGCACGAGCCGTTGCAACAGCTCGAAGTGGAGCCACTCCACCCAGGACGCGCTCGAGACGGCGCCCAGCACCCATGGCCGCACGTAGTGCCACGCGAAAACGACGAACAGCACCTCCAGCAAGCCGAACAAAGCGGGAGGCACCAGCGACAGGGGCCACGAGCGCGGGGTGCGCAGCAGTAGGCCAAACGCCCCGAACGGCGCGAGAAAGCCCCTCCCGAACCCGACCGCCTGGCGCATCTTCTTCAATCCCCGAGCCTCAGCTCACCGCGTGCGATTTGGCCGATGACATCGACCACCAGGCGACGCTCTCGCTCTTGTACCCGCGCGGCTAGAGTTTCCGCGGTGTCCGAGGCGAGCACCGGTACCTTGGCCTGGGCGAGCACGCGGCCGGTGTCGTACTCCGCGTCCACCAAATGGAGGCTCGGCCCCGACTCGCTTTCCTGCGCAGCCACGACTGCTTCGTGGACCCGCATGCCGTACATGCCGTGCCCGCCGAACTTGGGTAGCAGCGCGGGGTGGGTGTTGAGGATGCGCCCTCGGTAGCGCTCCAGCACCACCGGCTCGAGCTTCTTCATGTAGCCGGCCAGCATGACCACGTCTACCTCGTACGAGGCGAGCGTGGCCGCGAGCGCTTGGTCGAGCGCACCGGGCTCCGGGTGGGTCTTGCTCGAGAGGTGCACCGCCGCCGCGCCGGCTTCACGAGCGCGGCGCAGCGCGCCGGAGCCGCCATTGTTGCTGATCACCAGCACGACGCGGGCGGGGATTTCACCCGCCGCGCAGGCGTCCAAGATCGCCTGCAAGGTCGTGCCTTCACCGGACGCAAGTACGGAAACGCGCAGCAGGCTCGTCACGCCCCTGCGTATAGCTCACGAACCGGCTCGAAAGAACTCGGCCCCGCCGCTACGCAAGATCGTGGGCGCATTTTTGGGCTTTCGGCCCAGCGCCTCCACCGCCTCCACGTCCAGGTAAAGACCCGGCCCCCAGCCTTCCACGCCTTGCTCCTCGTCGCCGTGGGTGGCTGCCTCCGCCAGGAGGGCTCGGCGAAGCGGCTCACTCGGGCGCGAGGCGCGTACCAGCTTGACCGTCCCGCAGTCCACGATGTCCGGCCGGGGATCTTGCTCGTCCACCCAGCAGCTCCCATGGGTGAGCATGCCGGCGGTGGCGAAGCCGTGCTCGCTCATGGTCGCCCGCAGCTCGCGTAGCCAGGCGATGAGGTCGCCGTGCTGCTCGCCGTCCGGTAGCTCGACGTAGAAGGCGTAGCCGAGGTCGATCGCCCGCGTTGCGGTCCCCGGCGCGGTCTCCGTGAGCCGGTCGCGCACGAGCGCGCTGAAGGTGGCGTAGCGCTCGATGAAGTCCTCCCGCTCGCCTTCGTACTCGTCTTCTTCGATGCTGTAGTACGACACGAGCAGCCCGAACGCGTTCTCGTCGATCATGACCAGGGGCCGGGATTTAGCGCACTTCCGCCCGGCTAGTTCGAGATTTTGACGAGCTGGAGGTCGCGCGGCGCCGCCCAGAGTGGGCCGGCGGCCGCCTCCCCGCCCAGCTGGGCGGGGTCGCCACGAACGGGAGCTCGGCCTACCCAACCAGATCGAGACTTCTCGCAAGAAATGCGAGCGGCGTTGCGAGGCGCGCGCCCGAGCCCCGAGGCTATGCTGCGCGTCGATGTCCCAAGAGCTGCTCCGCCGCGGCGAAAAAGAGCCGATGCAATACCGCCGCTTCGGCAAGACCAACCTGGCGCTCAGCGTCATCACCCTCGGGGGAATGCGCTACGAGCACGGCTGGGACTCACCGCGTGACGAGCTTCCCCGCCGTAGCATCGAGCAGTGCCGGGACATCGTGAAGGCCGCCTTCGACGCGGGCGTCAATCATATCGAGACCGCCCACGGCTACGTGAAGAGCGAGGGGCTCTACGGCAAAGTGTTGAATGAGGAGCTGCGGCTACCGCGCGACAGCTACTTCTTGATGACCAAGGGCTCGCCGGAGACGGCGGACGAGATGTACCGGTTGGTGGAAAGCCAGCTGAAGACGCTAGGCACTGACTACTTCGACCTTTACGCGTGGCACGGCATCAACACGCCGCGCCGCTACCGAGCCGCGCTCCACCCTGGCGGCCCTGTCGAGGCGCTCAAGCGGCTGCAGGAGCAGGGCGTCATCCGCCATGTTGGCTTCAGCACCCACGGGTCTTACCAGCTGATCATCGACGCCATCTCGACCGGCCTGTTCGACTTCGTCAACCTCCACTATTACTACTTTTGGCAGCGCAACTGGGGCGCCGTGCAGCTCGCAGCCGAGCGCGACATGGGCGTCTTCATCATCTCCCCCAACGACAAGGGCGGGCAGCTGTTCGATCCGCCGGAGCTGCTGCGCGAGCTCACCGCGCCGCTCACGCCCATCCAGTACAATGCGCGCTTCTGCCTGCGCTCGCCGCACGTGCACACCTTGAGCTTCGGTATGACCGAGCTCGCCCACGTGGAGGAGATGCGCGGCGTGCTTCCCGTGTCAGTGCCGCTCGCACCCAGCGAACAGGCGACGCTGCACCGGCTCGATGCGCGCCTCGCGCTGGATCCCTACGCCGCGTACGACGGCTACGAGCTCGACGACGACCCCTCGGGTATCAATATCCCCGAGGTATTACGCTTCCGGCGCCTGCTCAAGTGCTACGACATGCTGACGTTCGGCCGCTACCGCTACAACATGGCAAGGCCGGGTGACGAGTGGTTTGCCGGCGAATTCGCGACGGATGAGAACCTGGACAAGGTGCGTTACGATCGCGCGCCCCCCAGCATCCCGCTCCGCCGCATGCTGGCCGAGACGCACGACGCGCTCTTCACCGGTACGTCTGCGCGCCGGCCCGCCTCAAAGTGAGACCGCTTTTTTTCGCCTGAACCGAGGCTTTGCGATGCGGGTCTAATCGCGGCGCGCGCGCGACCGTTCAGACTCGCATCGCCCATTTTCCGATGGAGAGCCCTCCCCAGAGCTTGAACAAGTCGCTTCCTCCCTCCGTGCATCCGCACGAGTTCGCGGCGGACGAGACGGACAGCGGCGTCTTTCAGCTGAACGATTCCTCCGTTTTGCTGCTACTCACGCCGGGGCCGGACGTGGCGCCGTTGGCGGCCGCGATGGCGGAGGAGGGCTTCACCGCGGTGCCGGTGAGCGATTTGCCGGCGGCCGAGGCCTCTGGCTACGTGCCGCGCCTGGCGGTCCTGGACAGCGCGTCGCCCGGCGCCTTGGACTTTCTGCGTCGCATCAACGCACACGGCACCACCTTGCAGGCGATCGTTACCCTGGCGCCCGGTGAGCGTGAGAGCGCGGCCATCGCCGCAGGCGCTCAGCTCACCTTGCAGCGCCCGCTCAGCGCACAAGACGTGGTCCTCTGCCTGCAGCGCCTGCGCGCCCAGCACGAGCTGGTCACGCGAACGCGCGACGTGTTCGATAGCGAACGCCCGAGCGTGCCGCCGCCCCTCATCGAGAGCGTGCTCGCGACCATCGGCCACGAGATCCGTAACCCGCTCGCGGCCGCGCTCGCCAACGTGGAGTGCCTGCGGGAGGGCATCGAGCACCCGCAAAGCGACGAAGATCGCAAGGGGACCATCGACGACACGGTGCTCGCCTTGCGGCGCATTCAAGACGTGATGACGGCGGTGTCTTCGCTCGTGAAGGGCACTCCTCCCGTGCTGGAGAAAGTGGACCTGTGGAGCGTCGCCGAGCGCGCGGTCGCTTCCGTTCGGCCGCACGAAACCCGCATAGAAATCGCGGGCGAGCGCTCCATTCGGGGCTGGGGAAACGCCGCGCTCTTGGAGCAAGTCGTCGCCAACCTCGTGCAGAACGCGCTGGACGCGACGCTGGGTATGGACAAGCGGCACGTGCTCGTTCGGGTCTACGCTGCGTCCGGTGAAGCGCGCATCTCCGTGCGCGATAACGGGCCGGGCGTCCCGGCGGCGCTTCGTCAGCGCATCTTCGAGCCGTTCTTCACGACCAAAGGAGAACGCGGTACCGGCCTCGGGCTGGTGCTCGTTCGGCACGCCGTCTCGCGGATGGGCGGAACGCTCACGCTGGGTCCGAGCGAGCGCGGCGCCGTGTTTCGAGTCCGACTGCGTTCGATCTGAGCGGTCGCGACTTGCGCGGCGGTCGGGCTGACGAAGGGGACGAGCAATGTCCGCTCGAGGCAGCTTGCCTCTCACTCGAAGCGCGCGGCGACGCTTACGTTCGGTGATGCGAGCGATGGCGGCGCGCTGGTTGGCGGCGCGTCGCGTGCTCGCAAAAGGAGAACGAGATGCGCGCTATGAATCGAGCCTGGTCGCTGTTGCTCGCCGCCGGCATGAGTGCTTGCGGCTGGCCGGATGGGCATTCGGGGGAAGAGGACCTGGGTGAGGTCACTCAAAATTTGAGCGGTACGGTGCTGTTCGTGACCGCCAGCACTACCCTCAACGCGGCGGATACCGCTGTCAGAAATCGGCTGCAAACTCTCGGTTTTACCGTGCAGGTAAAGGCCGCGGCCAGCGCCGTGACCGCCGACGCGGCCGGTAAGGCGCTCGTCGTCGTGTCATCTACCGTGGCTTCGGCGGACGTGGGCAGCAAGTTCAAGAGCGTGGCCACGCCCGTGCTCACGTGGGAGAGCGCGATTTACGACGACATGGCGCTCGTGCCCAGCGGCGCCACCAACTTGGGCACCCAAACCACGCAGACCAGCGTGACGATCGCGGCGCCTTCGCACCCCATGGCGGCAGGGCTCACCGGCACGCCGGCGGTCGCCACGAGTAGTACTTTCAGCTGGGGCAAGCCATCCGCCAGCGCGGTCAAGGTCGCAACGCTCCCCTCGGACGCGACGAAGACGCTCATCTTCGGCTTCGAATCCGGCTCCGCGTTGAGTGACGGCACGACTGCGCCCGCGCGGCGTGTCGGCCTGTTCTTGGAGGACAACACCGCCGCGAGCTTGAACGCCAACGGTTGGAACTTGTTCAACCAAGCCGTCACCTGGGCCGTGACCGCGCCCGCCACCACCAGCAACGTGCGCCTCACCGTCAGCAGCGTGGACGACTTCGTGTACGTGTGGGTCAACGGCATGCGTCGCAAAGTTTACGGAGTCGGGCAAAATTCGACGGATCTGGACGTTTCGAGCTGGTTTGCGAGCGGCTCCAACTCGGTGCGCATCCAGGCCGTCAACACTGGTGGCCCGGCTTCCTACTCGGTCCAGCTGAAGGTGAACGGCGCCACCGTCATCAACGAGAGCTGCTTCGCGGAGCCGTGCAGCGCGCTACCCGCAGGCTCAGGCATCGTGCTGGACAAGAGCTTCACGGTGAATACCGTCGGCCTCGCGCGGCAGACCGTGAACGTGACGGGCATCAGCGGCGGCAAGCTGTATTTGGATGACCAGTACACGGGGCTCACGGTGCCAACCACGCTGTCACTCCCGCAGGGCAGCTACACGTTGGGGCTCGGCGTGAGCACCGCGTCCTCCAACGGCTCGTACTACGAGCGCGCGCTCACGGTTGGCGGCAGCGCCGCGTCGATCAACGTGAGCCAGAACGCGCCCTTGAACCAACCGAACCACACCAAGGTCGCCATCTTGCCGATCCGTACCGCGATCCACGGGCCAGGCGGCTTCGACAACACCGGCGTCCTCCAAGACTGGGAGATTCCGTACATGCAGGGCCAAACCGTCGCGGCGCGGGACATGCTCCTGGAGCCGTACAGCTACAACCTGACGACGTGGGACGTCGATCTGCTGCCGACGGTGGAGACCACGCCCCTTCGGCGCCCCGGCAACTCGGAGAGCGCGCCCGATACTGACCTGTTCCTGTCGGAGGCGGGCCTCACGAGCCTCAAGAACAACTACGACCAGATCATCTTCTTCTATTCGAAGTTCAAGCAAGACGGCACCGCGGTCGCGAACGCGCCGTGCTGCTTCTGGGCGTGGGGCCAGGCCATCAGCTTCATGGATCACATGGCTCGCGGCTCTTGGGCGACCGACTACCCGAACCTGTTTCTACTGCATGAATCCCTCCACGATTACGAGTCGTACCAGATTGGCCCGCTCCACAAGTACAACGGGATCGACGGCACACACGGTGCGGGAGCTCATGGCTACGTCTTCGGTGAAGACGGCGAGGAGGACTTCTTGAAGTACTACCGCTTCTTCATCCGCGGCCAAGTAGCCGAGCTCAAGAACATGCGCAGCGGGACGACTTGGCCGTCGCCCGCGCCCGCCAGCGGCGACCTCTTCGTCGGCGTGTTCGACGTCATGCGGCGAGACGTGAACTGGCTGGCCCCGAGCTTCGCTGGAGCGAAGCTGAGCGCGGCTAGCTCGCCGGCGCCGCAGAAGATTGGCTGCGCATTGCCAGCGCCGCCGCTGCCGAAGCAGTAACGTCGTAGAGTGAAGAGCCTCCTCGTTGCACCACGGGGAGGCTCTTTTTGCGTTACCGCCCGTGTGCGGTGCCTGGCTGCATAGGACGATCTTCCTAAGCCGATCTGCGCATGAACGTTAACTGCGAGGCCCCGCGGGCGCATCGCTAGTGGCAGCACGAGCAACCGTACGTGCGAGTCGGGAGCAAGTGAGTGTGCTGCTTGCCAGCCGCCTCGCGCCTCGCGTACCTTGGCGAGCAACATGGGAAGCGCGAAATTGTCGGGCCGTGGTGCGTTGCTGCGTCGTGTGAGCGGGATTTCGCTGTGCGCCGTTTCGGTCGCGGCCGTCGTCTCCGCCTGCGGTAGTGATTCCGAAAAGAAGCGCGCGCCTACTTACGATGGCGACGCAGGTGAAGCCGCGGTCGGGGGGCAAAGTGGCGGCGGGGGCAGCGGCGGGAGCGCCGGCAGCGGCGGAACGTTGATCGCAACGGGCGGCGCACCAGCCGGCGATGCGGGTGGCGGCGGCAAGCTGCCGAGCGATGGCGGCGCTTCGGGTACCGGGCAGGCAGGTGCCGGGGAGGCAGGCGGTGCTACTGGCGGCGAGCCGGGAACGGAGTGTTCGGCTGGCTCTGGAGATTGCGATCAGAACCCGGACGACTGCGAGACCCCGCTCGACACGATTCAAAACTGTGGCGAGTGCGGCACCACTTGCACGTCTACCAATGGCGTCTCCGCGTGCCAGGAGCTGAGCTGCGTCGTCACCAGCTGCACCGCCGGCTTTGCGGACTGCAACGACAGCGGCACGGACGGCTGCGAGACCGCCACGAACACCGTGACCAACTGCGGCAGCTGCAACAATGACTGCGGCACCGGCACCTGCAATGCAGGCGGCTTCTGTAACGGGGTAGACGTCGGCTCGAACGCCTACACCGGTCGCTCCTTCTTGGCGGGTGACTCGATCTACCGCCAGTCCGTGCCCGCTCCCGGCTACGGGCTGCAAAGTAGCTACTCGATCATCCGAACTCCCGTGAATGGCTCCGCCGAAACGATCATCGACGCCCAGAACAAACCAGCGGGCGGAATGGTCGCGACCGCTACGGACGTGTACTGGGGCGTGGGCGGCACGCCTCCAGGCGTCTTCAAGAAGGGCCTCACGGCGGCGGCAGGCGTTGCTCCCACTCCCGTCTTCGAGCCGCCCAGCTTGCCGATGCAGCTCGTCATTCAAGGCGCGAACCTCTACTTCACGGGCTTAGATGGCCAGATCTACCTGCGCCCTCTTGCCGCCGCGTCCAACGTGCCTGGCACCGTCATCGTGACCGCGGCCGAGGTCGCCGGCACCCACACCTTCAACCTCCATCAGCCGCTCGTAGCTACGCCCACGCGCCTCTACTGGATCGTGGGCGGCACCGGCGGCCCCTTCCTGCGCACCGCGCCGATCGCCGGCGGCACCGCGGCGGACGTGGCGGGCGCAACTCCGCGCGGCTGGACCCCGCTTTGGGTGAACGGCGAGGACGTTTACTGGGTGCAGACCAGCGGCTCCGCCTTCGACGGCGTCTACCGTTACGCTTCCGGCGCCGCTGCCACCGGCCTCGTCTTCAAGTCCAACCTCACCGGCGTCGCCACTGACTCCGGCTCGCTCTACTACCTGGAGACAGACAACAAGCTCTTCAAGTCCCCGATCGCCGGCGGCGTCGGCAAACAGATTGGCCAAGCCACCAGCGGCGCGAAAGACATCATCGGCTTCGGGCCCAAGAGCACCTACCTCTCGGGCTACTGGACGCGCGGCAACGGCTTTTCCCTCGGCAAAGCCTACGTCCTTTCGAAGTGAGCCTCAGCAAGTGGGCGAGCCATCGCTTGCCCTCCAACGCTTGCTCGGCCGAGGTTCAACCAGGGGTAAGCAGACCTCGTCCGGCGAGACCCTTCGAATCCGCACGCCCGGAGGGCGAAGGAGCCAGCCCGAGGTGACCTTCGCGCGGGCCAGCCTCGCGCTAGAGCGAGAGTTGGCACGCCCGAAGGGACTCGAACCCCTGACCGGTGGATTAGAAATCCACTGCTCTATCCAGCTGAGCTACGGGCGCGTGTGAGCGTTAAGTACCTGAAGGTAGGCCAGGATCCACGGATTTTTTCGAGGCGGCGGCCAGGACCAGGGCCTAGGTGCTCGTGATTCCGCGGGTTGGATGGGCTTCGTGCCGGCTTGAGGACCGGAGCGAGCTTACCGCGGTGGGTGTGGGGAGCGTCGGCAGCGAGAGCTCGAAGCCGGGCAGGAGTCGCGAGGGCAGGGCTCCTTGGGACTGGTGGTGGAGCGCGCGCTCAGGCTCCCGCGGTGAAGATTCGATCGCGGCTCGCACTGCGGGCGAGGGCGGCGCGGAGCAGGGGCGTCGAGGCGGAGACGAGCTCGGCTTGTTGCGTGGGGCCGAGCTCGTGAATGGGGGCCATCACTCGTCTAGAAGGGTCGATAGGAGCGAGGAAAGCCGCGCGACAGTGCACTGTGGAATTCGATGCGAGTCGACGTTTCCGCCTTGGATGCGTATGAAGCGTCATCGGTAGCGGCAGAGGGTTAGTTGCTGGTACTGAGTCGAGCAGGCGCAGTGCTGGCGATTTGGAAAGCACTTGGAGTATGGTTGCGCGCATGAGGGAGCTCGCCGCCGTCTGGGTTTTGGGCCTATTTTTCGTTGCTTGCGGCGGGTCGCAGCCGCCCGCGGAGCCGCCGGAGGCCGCGCCATTGGAGGCCACGCCGGAGCCAGCGCCGAAGCCGGTGGAGCCCGCGTCCGTGACGGAGGAGCCGAAGGAAGAGCCGAAGCCGGCGGCGGCGGCGGTGCCGGAGCCGCAGTTCACGGACGGCATGTCGGTGGCGGACGCGGAGAAGGCGGTGCCGCGCGGCGCCGAGCGCGCGAACATCGATCAGGAGACGATGTCGAAGCCGATTCAGGACGTGGAGGTGTACGAGCCGTGCAAGCCGGGTACCGCGAAGGTGAAGCTGAAGATCGCGGTGTGGGACGGCAAGGCGGTCGGTATCGACGTGACGACCGCGCCCAAGAACGACAAGCTCGCGGCGTGCATCACGGAGCGCATCAAGGGCCTGAAGTGGCAGGCGCGCGTGAAGTCGCTCAACACGGTCGAATACTCGTTCTGAGCCAGGCTTCGAGCCGAGCTGCGTCGTAGTGGAGGCGTGATCCCCGCCTAGCTAGGCGGGGTCGCTACGAACGAGACTGGGCCTCCCCCACGAGCGAAGACGAGCGGAAGAGGCCGACGCGAACGGGACCAGCTCAGCTGGGGCGATCCAGCGGGTCGAACGGGTGGGGAACGACGACCGCGCCGGGGCCCTGGACCTGCTCGGAGGTCTTGCCGAAGCGGCGCTCTTTGCCGTTGTAGACCTCGATGCATTCGAGGAGGCGGCCCGCGGTGAAGTCCGGCCACATGATGGGCATGAAGACGAGCTCTGCGTAGGCGGACTCGAAGAGCAAAAAGTCGCTGACGCGCGTCTCGCCGCCGGTGCGGATGAGGAGGTCCACGTCCGGCAAGGAGTGGGTCGTCATTTGGCGGTGGAAGAAAGTCTCGTCGATGTCCTCCGGCAAGACGAGCCCGGCGCGCGCGCGGACGGCGAGTGAGCGAGCTGCCTCCACGATGTCCTGACGGCCACCGTAAGAGAGGGCGAGCGTGAGGGTCATGCGGTCGCCATCGCGCGTGTACTCGATGAGCTCCTCCACGGCGTGGCGCGTCGCGGTCGGGAGGTCCTCCAGGTTGCCGATGACGTTGACCCGAATGCCGTTTTGACGAAGGTCGTGCCGCTCTTGCTTGGCGAACTCGATGAGCAGGCGCATGAGCGCCTCCACCTCGTGACGGGGACGCTGCCAGTTGGCGACGCTGAACGCGTACAGCGTGAGGTACTTGATGCCCAGGCGAGTCGAGGTCTCGACGGCTTCACGAACGGCGCGCGCGCCCTCCGCGTGACCTTCGGCGCGATCGAGGCCGCGCGCCTGAGCCCAGCGACCGTTGCCGTCCATGATGATGGCGACGTGACGCGGGATCTTGGAGTTACCGTTCTTGCCGTTACCGTTGTGTGCTGGAGCCAAGTTCGGAAGCCTCGGTGAGTGAAGGATGCGATCAGAGGTCCTGGCCGCCGTGGGCGACGGTTCTGGACCAAAGCGTGACGTACAAGCTCCCACATCGCCGGCCTGCCGTGGATGGAGGTTTGGTGGAGAAAGCAGCCGAAGTGGTCCGGAAAACCACCACAACTCAGGAGGGTGATGTCGCGTAACAGTTCGTAACTGTTAGGCTTCTAGCCCACTCTCGCCGAGGGTGGCTCGCAACCGGGCGGCCGGCAGCTTGAGGCGAAACACGACCTTGGGTGGGCCTGCTCTCTCTAGGTCCGCTTGACCGCCGTGAGCTTCCGCCACCGCCTGCACGATGGCGAGCCCGAGCCCCGTGCCGCCCTTGTCCGCGCGCGTGGTCACGAAGCGCCGGAACAAGCGGTCCTGCACGTGCCGCTCGAGCGCGCCGCCGTTGACGACGCTCAGCCACACTTCTTCGCCGCGGCGCTCCACCTCGATGCGGACGTGCGAAGACGGAGGGGAGTGCACGAGCGCGTTGTCGACCAGGTTGGCGAGCGCGCGGGTCAGCCAGAGCTCGTCACCGCTGACGCGTACGTCTCCCTCGGAGACGACGGCGACGCGCGGGCGATCGTCGCCCAGCGTTTCCAGGGTGCGGTGTGCGAGGCGCGCCAAGTCGACCGGCTCGAAGGTTTCGGCGCCGCGCGCTTCGATGTGAGCGAGGCCGAGCAGCTCGCTCAGCAGGCGCTCGATGCGCTGCGTGGCTTCTCGAATCCGCTGCACGAAGTGGCGCGCCTGCGCGGGTTCCTCCAGCGCGCTCTCTTCCAGCACCTCCGCGCTGGCGCGAATGGCGGCGACCGGGTTCTTCAGCTCGTGGGAGAGATCCGCGGCGAAGGTTTCCACGAAGGGGCGGCCCGAGAGCTCGCGGCGCATGGAGTCCAGAGCTCGTGACAAGCGCGTGACCTCGCGCCCGAACTCGGGCGGTGGCGGCGCGGTGCGCTCGCCGCGGCTGACTCGCTCACCGAACGCGCTCAGCCGCTCGATCGGCTCGGCGATGGCGCGGCCGATCATGGCGGCAGCGGCGGCGGCGGCGGCGCCGAGCACCAAGCTGATCACGAGCACGGTCGGCGCCATGTCCGCGAGCAGGTTCTTCATGACGACGGTGGGCTTGATGACCCGCACCGCGCCGATCTTCTCGCCGCGCACGACGACCGCGTGGTCGACGTAGACGAGGCCCTCTTCGTCGTGGGGCGGGGCCGAGCGGGGGAAGATGACCTTGCCGCGCGCGTTGACCAAGAGCAAGCGCAGGTCCGCGCCGCGCTCGCGCTCGTGCTCGAAGCGCTGGGCCACGTCCACCAGGTCGCCATCGGTGCGGTCGAGCTCACCGGCGACGAGCCCGGCGATGGAGGCGGCTTCGTCGCCAGCGGCTTGCACCGCGATGCGCACGGCCCGCGCCTCGATGCGATCCACGACCATGATGCCGAGGCCGAACGCGAACGCACCGACGATCACGCCGAGGGCCAGGAACACTTGCATGCGGATCGACATGCCGCGCGTGCGAGTGCGCAGCAGCCGCGAAACCACGAACGCGACGAACAAGATCAGGCCAATCGCCGCCGCGGCGACGATGGCCATCCGCACGAGGCCTCCGCTCTCGCTCAAGTCGTCTCCGCGCTCGTCGGGTCGTCCGTCAGCCGGTAGCCGACGCCGCGCACCGTCTCGATCCACGACGGCTCGGCGCCAGCCTCGCCGATCTTTTTTCGCAGCGCCTTGACGTGCGAGTCGATGGTGCGGTCCGTGATCCGAAACCCGTCACCCCAGACGCGGTCGATGAGCTCGGCGCGGGTGAAGACGCGGCCGGGGCTACCGAGGAGGGTCGCCAGCAAGTCGAACTCGACCCGGGTGAGATCCAGCGCGCGGCCGGAGGCTTCTGCCCGCCGAGTCCGAGCGTCCGTGGTGAGCGGAGGCAGGGGCTTGCTGGGGGCGAGCGCGGCTCCGCTGTTGGCGGAGGCGCTGCGGCGAAGCACCGCGCGCACCCGCGCCACGATTTCGCGCGGCGAGAACGGCTTGGTCACGTAGTCGTCCGCTCCCGACTCGAGCGCCGCGACGCGATCTGCCTCGGCGTCGCGGCTGGACAGCACGATGATGGGCATGGGGCGATTCGTCGCGACCCCACGCCAGCGGCGGATCAAATCGAAGCCGCTGCCGTCCGGGAGCATCAGATCCAAGACGACGAGCTCGACGCCGCGCTCAGCGTCGCCCGCCAGCGCCGACGCCTCCGCTGCGTTTTTCGCCGTGGCGACGGTGAAGCCGTCGCGCGAGAGCACGTAGGCGAGCGATTCGAGGATGGCGGGCTCGTCCTCCACGAGCAGAATGCGCGCGGTCATCTTTTCCGGCCATGCTAGCCTAAGGCCTCGGCCCGCGTGGCCTCGGCGATGAAGACGCTCTACGTGCTTCGACATGGTCAAGCGGCTCCCGAGTCGCAGTCGACGGCGGATCACGCTCGGCAGCTGACCGGTCGCGGCCAGGAGGAGGTGAGGCAGAGCGCGCACCACCTTTGGAAGCGGCCGAGCATGCCGACGCTGATCGTGAGCTCCAGCGCCACGCGCGCGAGGCAAACCGCCGACGTTTGCCTGGAGGGCTCGAGCGAGGCGCCAGCGCTGCTGGTGCGCGAAGATTTGTATCTGGCGGAGCCAGAAGGCTATGTGGACGCGCTCGCCGCGGGCGCCGACCCCCACACGTCGGTGATGGTGGTCGGCCATAACCCAGGGCTCGAGGCGCTGATCCTCGCGCTTACGGGGCGCTCTGAACATCTGGCCACGGCGTCCCTGGTAGAGATCGAGCTGCCGCTCGCGGCTTGGGCTGACTTGCCGGCTGCCGCCAGCGGCTTCGGGCGATTGGTAGGCGCCTTCCGCGCGCGCTGAGTCGGGCGATGCTATGCTGGCTTTTGCTGGCTCTTGAGGTTATTAACGCCCGTTCACATGTCGATGACGCGCCTGCCGCCGAAAAAAGACGTGGCCCTCGCTCTGCTCGAGCAGGCGACCGTCTTGGTTCATCTGGATCCGCGCGGCGAGCAGGTGCAGGTGCCGGCTTGGTTCAAGCGCCAGCCGCAGCTCGTGCTGCAGATTGGGCTCAACATGCCCAAGCCGATCCCGGATCTCACGGTGGACGACGCCGGCATCTCTTGCACGCTGAGCTTCAGTAACACTCCTCACTATTGTCATCTGCCGTGGGCGTCGGTTTACGCGCTCATCGGCGCGAGCGGCCGCGGCATGGTTTGGCCGGACGACGTGCCCAAGGAAGTGGCCGGGCAATACGTGGTGACGATGCCGAAGGAAGACTCCAAGCCCCGCACCGCGCTCCGCGCCGTCGGCGCCGAGCCGTCTCCGGACGAGCAAGCCGCGAAGGCGGACGCGAAGAAGAAGAAGCGCGCTCGCAAGGCCAAAGAGGCGAAAGAGACAGAGAAGGCGACCCGCGCCGCTCGCCCCGCGAAGAAGAAGCTCGTCGCCGCGCCGGACCCGGAAGCAGCGGCGGAGAAGCCTCGCGCCGCGAAGCCCGCTCCGGCCGTCGCCGCCACGCCTGCGCGCCGCGCCTCCGCAGGCTCCAGCGGCGCCGGTACGAAGAAGAAGCGCGAGCTCCCGCCCTACCTGCGCGTCGTCAAGTAAGGCCGTTCGTCAGCCGCCGCCCGCTCCAGCGTTCGCAGCCGGGTCGGTCGCAGCGCCGCCGGCGGGCGCTCCTGCCGAAGCGGCCCCGCCGCCATCCGAGCCGGACGCCGGAGCGCCGGCTTCGCCGCCGCCCTCGAATGCTCCGCCGTTGCTCGCCGGCGCGCCGCCGCTCGAGCCGCTCGCGCCACCGGCACCTGAAGAGGAGCCTTCCGCGATGCACTCCCAGCGGCCGCTCGCGCCGCTGCATTCGAAGCCGCTCACGCAGCCGACGCTCGCGAAGTGGCAATCGCCTTCCGCGCAAATGGCAGATTTGCTGCAAGTTTCGTTGGCGGCGCAATCACTCGGTCGGCCGCACGCGGCGGCAGAGCCTTCGCGCAGGCACGCGCCGCTCGAGTAATCGCAGTAGTAGCCGAAGGAGCAGTCGTAGTCGTCGTAGCAGCCGTCTGCGTCTTCGTCGTAAACCGGGCAACCGGAGACGCTCGCGCTGACGATAGCGAGCAGCGCGAACGTCCGGACGGGGAAGAGCTTTTTCTTCATCGCGAGGCGAAGGCTAGCAAAAAGGCCCCGAGGCCGCCCGCCGGCCCGGCAATCTTTGGAGAACGAAGGGAAAGGCTCGCGAGGGAGGAGCGGGCCCGCTAAGCTTTGCGCGCCTTTGTAGCGCTGCTCGTGCCGCCCGGCCGGCGCGAGCCAGACCGCCCCGCAACCATTCATGGACGTCCGTTGTAACCGCTGTGGCACCGAGTACGAGTTCGACGACGCGCTGATCTCGGAGCGGGGGACGACCGTCAAATGCACGAACTGCGGCCTGCAGTTCAAGGTGTACCCGAGCCATCATAGCGGCGGCCCGGAGCGCTGGGTGGTGCGCACCGCGCAGGGCCGTGAGCTGGTATTCAACAGCCTGAGGGAGCTCCAGCGTGGCATCGCCGATCGCAAGGTGGGCCCCTCCGACCTGCTGTCCCGGGGGCAGAACCCGGCGCGACCGCTCAGCTCGATCGCGGAGCTCGAGCCGTTCTTCCAGAGCAGCCTCGGCAAAGCGGCGGCCGCGACGAGCGCGGATCGCGTGCCGCGGACCTTGCACGGGGTGGCGCCGCCGGCCAACTCGATCCCCAGCTCGCAGGTAGCTAGCACCGTCGCGTCGCCCTTCCCTTACGTTACGGAAGACATACCGGAGGCGCCGGAGCCGCCGACCCCACGCGGCATGCGCGCCGAATCCGCGCCGATGCAGCCGCTCTCCGTCACGATGCCCGCCGTAGAGGCGCCGCCGGAAGCGCAAGCTGCGCGCGCCAAGCTCGACGCGGCAGCGAGCAACGTCTCCGTGGGCGTCGCGGGCGTACCTAGCGGCGCGACGCTGCCGGCCATGGAGATGCCGGTGACGACGCCGAGGGCGCCCACCACGCAGCCGCTGGCCATGGACCTCACGCCGGCCTCCCTCTCCGGGACTTTGCCGCTAGAAGACTACGAGAGGCAGCGGCGCGAGCAGCGTTCGTCGCCTCACAGCACCCGTGTGCCGCTGGAGACGATGCCGCGCTCTTCGCCGCATGCGGCGCGTGGGCCCATGGATTCTTCGCCTCGTTCGAATCCGCGCGGCACCATGGACTCGTCGCCGCGGGCTCCGCTCAGCAGCCGAGGCAGCTTTCATTCGTACGACGAGCTGGCGACGCCCGCCGCGGATCGCGCTTTCGACGCTCGGCGCGCGCGCTCGCGCTGGATCGTGGGAGTGGTGGCCATCGGCATGGCGGGGCTCATCGCCGCGACGGTGGGCCGGCGCTATCTGGCCGGCGCCACGGTGCCGCCGGTGCCCAGCGCGGCCCTGAGCGACAACCGCGTCCGCGATTTCTTGGCGCGCGGCCAGCAACTTGCGGACGACGGCGACTACGAGGCCGCCCAAGAAGAGCTCGTCAGGGCGAGCGCGCTGGCGGAGAAGGACCCGCGCGTGCTCGGCGCGCTCGCGCGGCTGGAGACGCTGCGGGCGGACGTGTTTTGGCTCAAGCTCCGCCTCCTGGATCCCAGCTCCACGGAGCTGGTGGCGGCGACCCACCGCGAGCTGGGGCGGCGCGTGGGCAAAGCGCGCCAAGCCGCGGACCGCGCGTTCGCGGCCGCTCCGGACGACCCGGTCGTGATCCGCGCTCGCGTGGACTCCATGCGGCTCAGCGGTGAGAGCGACAAGGCGCGCGAATGGATCGCGCCCGTGAGCAGCAACGCGAGCCAGCCGGAGAACGCGTTCGTGCTCGCCGCGCTGGACCTTTCGGACGCCTCGCCGGTGTGGGCGAGCGTGATCGATCGCTTGCGCACTGCGGCGGCCGGAGAGCGTGAGCCCGGTCGCGCGCGCGCGGCGCTCATCTACGCGCTGGCCCGGGCGGACCGCGTCGCCGAAGCGCGAGCGGAGCTCTCCAAGCTGGAGGGGCAGCCCAAGCCGCACTTGCTGCTCGACGAGCTGCGCAGCTTCTTGTCGCGCTTTCCCGGGACGGTCGGCGCCGCGCCCGCCCCCTCTTCGGCCGCGGTGGTGGATCCCACCAAGCTACCCAAGTTGGACACGAGCGTTGCGGCGGAAGAGCGCGCGGCCGGCGGCGTCCCCGCGGATTTCCGACAGGCGCTCAGCCAGGCCGCGGCGGCTTCTCGCTCCGGGGACTACACGCGGGCCGAAACGCTCTACAACGCCGCGCTCGCGAGCCAGCCTGGCAACGTGGAGGCGCTCGCTGGCCTGGGCGACATCGCGCGGCGCCGGGGGGATTCCGTTCGCGCGTCGCAGCTCTACGATCAGGTGCTGGCGCAGAATCCCAGCTACCTCCCCGCAATGATCGCCAGCGCCGACCAAAAATGGGCCGCCGGGAACCGCGCCGGCGCGCTCTTGCTCTACCGCCGCATCGTGGACCAAGTCGGCACGAGCTCGGACTACGGCGCGCGCGCTCAGGCCCGCCTCACCGAGGCCGCAAGCGCGCCCGCGGCGGAGGCAGACAAGCCGGCGGAGGCTCCGCCCGCGGCCGCGCCGGAGCCGGCAAAAGACGCGCCCCACATCGACACGACGGATTTACCGGGGGTTCAATGATGCGCCGTTTCTATCGAGCCGTTTGCTTGTTGCCGCTCGTCGCGGCGCTCTCGTTTTCTTGCAAAGGGCGCCCGCGCAGCGGCTCGAGCAGCGGCTCCGGCGGCGGTGGTCTCGGCAAGAGCGTGGCCGAGTTCGACTTGAGCTCCGGCGTCCCGGAGAGCGTGGGTGGCGGCCTGTTCCAACCGCCGGCTTCGCGGACTTACGTGGCGCTGGCGCGCGCGGTCGAGCGCATCGCTACGGATCCGGACGTAGGAGGAGCCTTCGTGAAGCTCGGCGGCGCTTCTTTGGATTGGGCCCAGACGGAGGAGCTGGGGGCGCTGTTCGAAAAGCTGAAGAAGAACGGCAAGCCCGTCGTGTGCCACGCGCACGCGCTCAGCAACTCCAGCGCGGCTTTCGCGCTCCGCGCTTGCTCGCGCACCTGGCTCAGCCCCGCCGGCGAAGCTTCTACCGTCGGCATCGCGGCGCAGATCATGTACATGCGCGGCCTCTTCGACAAGCTCAAGGTCGGGGTGGACTTCCTGCACGTGGGTAAGTTCAAGAGCGGCGTGGAGCCGTTCACGCGCGAAGGGCCGAGCGAGCCCGCGCGCGAGTCGCTCACGGAGACCCTGCGCGCCATCCGCGAAGGGTGGCTGGAGCAGGTGAACAAAGCCGGCAAGCCGGACAGCGTGCGCGTAGCGCTGGAGCAAGGGCCGTGGAGCCCGAACGACGCCAAGGCGCAGGGCCTCATCGACTCGGTCGGCTTCGAGTCGGACGCGCTCACCGAAGCCAAAAAGCTCGCCGGCGCGGAGCGAGTGAACGGCCAGTACGGCAGCACGAGCAAGAGCGGTAAAGGGCTGGATATCGCGGAGATCGTCCGCGTCATCGCCGGTAGTGACCAGTCGCCGACCTCGCGCCCGCACATCGCGGTCCTGCCCGCTTCGGGCTCGATCTCGATGGAGGCGGGCGGAGCGCTGGACAGCGGCGGCATCACCGCCCGCGCCATCAACAAGACCATCCGCCGCCTGAAGAACGACGATTCGATCAAGGCGGTCGTGCTGCGTATCGATTCGCCCGGCGGGTCCGCGCTGGCGAGCGATCTCATTTGGCACGAGCTCCGCGAGCTGGGAAAGAAGAAGCCGCTCGTCGTCTCGGTGGGCGGCATGGCCGCGAGCGGCGGCTACTACATGGCTTGCGCGGCGGATAAGATCTACGCGGAGCCGACCAGCATCGTCGGCTCCATCGGCGTTTTCGGCGGCAAGATCGTGCTCTCCTCCGCCTTGGAGGAGCTCGGGGTCCACACGGAGACCTTTCCGGCCAGCCCTGACCCGGGCGCGGGCGCGCGGGCAGCCGCTGAGTCGCCGTTTTCCACGTGGGACGACGCGACGCGCGAGAAGGTGCGCACGGGCATGCAGTCCGTTTACGACCTGTTCTTGTCGCGCGTGGTGGACGGCCGCAAAATGCCGCGCGAAAAGGTCGAGGAGATCGCGCAGGGCCGCATCTGGAGCGGTAAGCAGGGGCTGGAGCGAGGCCTCGTGGATCAGCTGGGCGGCGTGACGGACGCGATTCGTCAGGCGCGCAAGCTGGCGGAGCTACCCGAGGACGCGCCGGTCACGGTCGAAGGCGACCAAGACAACTTGCTGGAGATGCTGCTCGTGGGCGAAGACGCCAACGAGGAGCAAGTCAAGCAAGCGCTCGCCGCCTACCAAGCGCGCTCGATCGTCATTCGCGAGCTGCCGCCCGCGCTCCGCCGCTACGCTTCCGCGCTCGGGCCGCTCGCGTCTGGCGAGCGCGTGGTCGCGGCGCTGCCGTTCGGCATCGAGCTCGAGTGAGCGTGGTGGTCGGTGCCGTGCTCGTGCGCGCCGTGATGGTGGGCATGCGCGTGCGGCGTGAGCCAACCGGCTAGCCAGCGCCGGACGCCGACACGCTCCGCGCGCACCACGATCAGGATCAGCAGCGCGAGCGCGGCGCCGCGGCCGATGACCGCCGGCAGCGCGAGCGGGTTGGGGATGGGGGCGACCTGGTTGATACCGAGCGCGACCGCGCCGGTCAGGCAAGCGAGCCAAACCAGCACCGGAACGATGCCGGCCGCGCCGAGCGCGCCGCCGAGCTCCCGGAGCACCCTCACGCCGAGCGCGCTGGAGAGCGCCACCCCCACCAGGGCCGCGCCCGGTGAGAGTCCCTTCTCGGTCAGGGCGGAGAGAGCAACGACGGCGGGACCACCGCTGCCCAGCACGCTGCCGAGGAGCGCGGAGCCGAGGAGCTCGCTCGGGCCGCCGAGGGAGCCGTACAGGGCGGCGTCCGAGAGCGACGTCGTGAATACCGCGAACAGCGCGAGCGACACCACCCAGATCGCGGTCGAGCGATCGAAGCGCTGAAAGCGGTCACTGACCGTCTCCGGCAACTGGGCGAGCCGCTCGGCCGCGCGCTGCGGCGCGCCTTCGCCGGCGAGCGCGACCGCGAGCAACGCGACCGCTCCCGCGACGAGCGGGATCACGGTCGTGGCGAGCGTCGCTCCGAGCGTCCACGCGATGCCGTAAGTCGCTAAACCCAAGGCCAGGCCCTCCGCCCCTAGCGCGAAGCCGAGGCGGCGCGCGATGAGCAGGGGCAGCGAATTGCCCAGCTTCTGCAGGTCGGCCTTCACCCGGTCCCCCAGCAGGAACGAGGCCACGAGCGCCACCAGCAAGAACGGCGCGCCGCGTTCGGCCACCGCCCTCGCGGTGTTCAGCAGCTCGGCGCCACCTGCCTCGTGGCCGTGCTCGTGCCCGCCGAGCAGCACCAGTGAGAGCCCCAGCGCCGCCGCGAGCAAGTCGGCCAAGCGCGCGCCCTCCGTCTTCGGCAAATCCTCCAGCCAATCGTGGGTGACGATGTGGAGCAAGACGCCGCTCACGAGGGCGCCGATCCAACCGGATACGGAAGCGAGCGCGCTGGGCGGCACCGCGAACGACACGACGACGCCGAGCGCGCTCGCACCCGCCAGCACGCCTGCGCGGCGCAGAGCGACCGGCAAGCCGTATTCGCCGCGGTAGGCGAGGGTGACCACCGCGACCAGCGGCACCGTGTGCGCGATGAGCGCCAGGATGACGTCCAAGTGGCCGAGCACTCCCCCCGGTAGCGCGGCGTACGCACCGATGCCCAAGCCGTCCCCTACGTGGTGCACGACCAGGCCCACGAACCCTGCCTCGAGGGCCACCCGCGCCGGCGAGAGCGCGCTCTTACGCGACGCCAAGCGCGCGGTCAGCTCATGCAGCATCAGCGGCGCGACCAAACCAACGAGGAACGCGCCCGCTCCCCACAGGCCGATGGTGGACAGCGCGTCGGGCAGCAGGTGAGTCGCCACCACCGCCGCGGCCGCGGTCGCGGCGAACGTGCGCAGCAGGCCGAGCACGACAGGCCGCGCTCCGGAGACAGCTGTCAGGGCTGCCCCGAGCGCGACAGCCAGGACAGCGACAACCAGGGCGGACAGCACGGAGGGGCGACGTGTCTAGCACGCGTCCGCTCCGGCCGTCACTTGCAGTCGATCAGCTGGAAATCGTAGGCGATTGGAGTGGCCGTGCCCGCCACGCTGACGGCGTAGGTCGCCCCCGCCTCGGCTTTCCAGCCGTCCGGCGCGATGCGAATGGCCTTGGCCCCGCCGTAGCTTCCGGTGAGCTGCTCGACTTTGACCGGCTTGTTTTGCCCGCCCGAGCTGACGGTCACCTGCGCCTGCGAAAGGTCGATGTTCTTGCTCTGAATCGACCAGCCTGTCGCGTCGAGCGAGCGCTTGTAGGCGTCCACATAGGCTTGCATCGGAAACGGGCCGGGCGGGGGCCAGGCCATCCACGCCTTGCTCGCCGTACCTTTGCCACCGATGTTCTGCATGCAGCTCGACCCGTCCTTACCGGCCGAGCCGAGGCCGATCGGGCCGAGGTCGTTGGCGAGGATGATGCGCCGGTGCCCGAAGGTGGTCAGGTTTCCGTCGTCCACCATGTACGAGAGCACGCTGGATACGCCTGGGCCGCTCGAGATATTGCTGGTGCGAGCGCCTTGAGCGCCGAGCTCCGAGTAGCACTTCCAGCTCATGGGCGGCTCGTGCGACAGGGTGTCGTTCGCGGTCATCATCAGCGCGCAGGCTTGGGCCTGCTGGTTGCGCGACTCCTCCGTCACTACTGCGGGGAGGTCCGCCAGCCAGCGCACCAAGTTGAACAACCGAAGCGCGTTCTCCCTGCCTTCGGCCGAGATGTCGCCCACCGCGCAGCCGTCGACCGAGCCGCTCCAAGTGCCTTCACCGACGTTGGCCGTATCGGCCTTCCAGCGCGCGCAGGTCGCCTCCGCGGAGCGACCACCCGTCGACATGCCGCCGGTGCCCATGCCTCCGCTCGCGGAACCGCCGGTCGCGGAGCCGCCGGTCGTCGAACCGCCGGTCGTCGAACCGCCGGTCGTCGAACCGCCGGTCGCGGAACCGCCGGTCGTCGAACCTCCCGCGCCTGCGCTGGCAGTGCCACCGCTCGCTCCCCCGGAGCCGGCCTGGTTCGAGCCGCTACCACCGCCGCTCGGCGTGCCCGCGCTGCCACTTCCGCCGGTCGCCGACCCGGCCGCGGCGGAGCTCCCGGCGGTGGCGCTCTGCCCAGCGCCGCCTGCGCCGGAATTTTCCGAGCTCGAGCAGCCAGCGCCGAGCGCGGCGACTGCGGCCAAATTCCAGCAAATCAGCGCGGCGCGGTGAGCCTTCATCCACTTAAGGTGTCCGGAGGGCTCCGCCACGGATCAGGCGGCGTCGACGAGCTTCTTCAGCGTCGCGATGAGCAGCGTGGCGTTGAACGGCTTGATCATCCAGCCGGTGGCGCCAGCGGCCTTGGCGCGCTTCACGAGCGCGGCTTGTCCTTCCGTCGTCAGCATCACGATGGGCAGCCGGCCGTGGCGGGGGTCCGCCTTGACGGACTCGAGCATCTCGATGCCGTTCATGCGCGGCATGTTCACGTCGCACACCACCGCCGCGAGCTGCGCGCTCTTGCTGATGCGCTCCTTGCCGTCCATGCCGTCGACCGCTTCTTCGACGTCGAAGCCGGCGCCCTCCAGGGCCATGCGCACCTGCTGCCGCACCGTGGCCGAATCGTCCACAATCAAGATTTTCTTGCCCATTTGAATCCCGAGATCCCTTCCGCGACCTTCAAAACAGCATCATCTCACCCGGCGCCGCTGCGGCATCGCCGTCGCTCTCGCCGGGGGCGCGGAGGGCCACGACCTCGCCCGCGAAGTGCTCGTCACTGCGTTGAATGTCAGCGAAGCCTACGCCGTGCGTGCCCGAGCGCGGGTCCGCCAGCGTACCGAGCACGCTGCTCGCCAAGCGTCGCAGCACCGCATCCACGCTCAGCAAGCGCTGCGCGCAGGCGTCCTGAAAGGAAAGGTGGGAGAGCGCTTCGCGAGAGCTTTGCACCACACGCTCCGTGCGCTCGTCCCCGCGCGTGAGCGCCTCTCTCGTGCGCTGCTCGAATTCGGCGCTGCTCTGCTCCAGCTCCTCGAGCTCCTGCCGCATTTGCTCGGAGAAAGCCGCGGAAGTGTCGCGAATCTCCGTGCTTTGGCGCCCTATCTCCGGCATCGAGCCAAGCAGCGTCTGGGCGAGGTCGCGCACCTGGCGGTTGGCGGCGTCCATCTCGGTGCTGAGCCGCGTCATCTCCTCGGCGAGCACGCCGAAAGCGCTGCCCTGGCCGCCCAAGCGCGCCGCTTCGATGGCGGCGTTGAACGAGAGCAAGCGCGCCTGAAAGGCGACCTTCTCGACGCTGCGACCGATGTCGGCGATGCGCTGCGAGGCGGCCTCGGAGCCTTTGACGGTTTGGTCGTGGGCGGCGATGATCTGGCTCATCCGCTCCAAGTAGTCGCGGACCGCGTGGGACTGACGCGCCGCCAGCTGCGGCACGCCGACGCGCTCCTTGGAGCCGGTGAGCTCCTCCAGGGTTTGTCGCAAGTCTTTCACCTGCGCTTGCGCCTCGTTCACGATCAGCTGCAGCGAGCTGCCCACCGCCAAGACCTCGCGCTCGGACGTCTGGTTCACTCCCTGGATGCGCCCGAGCACGTCGTCGCGCGCTGTTTCCATGAGCTGGCTAGCGCTGTCCGCGATGCGGCCGAGCTCCGGGCCCGGCTCGGGGGACGTGGCCGCGGCTGCGATGGGGACGACCGACGAGATCGGAAGGAGCGGGTCCTCGTCTTCGAGTGGCGCGGGCTCGCCCAAGCCAGGGTCGAGCGAGACTGCAAGACCCTGGAAGAGGGCCCCGAGTCGAGCGCGTAAGGCGCTCACGGGGCGTCTACCGTCGTTCGGAGAGGCTGCCAAGCAATGCAATGGAACGTCTCGTCCCGCTCTGCACTTAAGACGCTTTCGAGACGGCCATTGGTCCCAGACATCCCAATCCGGGACGAAATCAGCGTGCCGCGGCCTTTCAGCGGGTGAGCTGCCGTTGTGCCTCGAAAAGCACGACCCCCAAAGATACCGCGAGGTTCAAGCTCTGGGTCGCACCTCGCGAAGGGATGGTCAGGCTTCGATGGGCGCTGGCTGCGACCTCTGCCGGCAGCCCGCTGCTTTCGGAGCCGAACAGCAACCAGTCGCCGGCGATGAACTCGAAGCCAGTCAACGGCGTCGCGCTCGCATCCGCGACCGTCGCGACCACGCGCCCGGTCTGCTCGGCCAGGAACGTCTGCGGCTCTTCGACCCGCCGCCAGCGAATCTTTTCGAACGCGCCCGCGGAGACGACGCGCATCTCCCGGCTGCGCGCTTTACCGTAGCGGTCGCGCACCAGCCGCCACGGGTCGAACACGTAGCACTCAGGGTGCCCCAGCACCTCCAGCGTGCGCGCTAGCACGCACAAGTTACGGAAATCCTGGGGGGCGTACAGAAACACGTTCACCATCGGAGCCCGCGCCTTTTACCGCAACCGCGGTAGGTGACCCACCCCCGGCTTGACGCTCGCCACGAAGGGCCCGAAAACCACGGCATGAACCTGCCTGCCGTGACCGCGCTCGTCACCGCGCTTGGTGTGCTGGCGCCTCTTACGGCTTGCGAGCGCACGCCGCCGCAAAAGGCGAGCCAAATGGGAGACCGAGCCATGAGCATTTACGAGATAGAGAGCAAGACGCTGGAGGGGAAGCCCGCGGCCTTGTCCCAGTACCGCGGGCAAGTCGCGCTGCTCGTCAACGTAGCGAGCGAGTGCGGCTACACCCCGCAGTACGCGGGGCTGCAGGCGCTGTACGAGCGCTTCAAGGCGAAGGGCTTCGTGGTGCTTGGCTTTCCGAGCAACGACTTCGGGGCTCAAGAGCCCGGCTCACCCGAGGAGATTCGCGCCTTTTGCTCCAGCCGGTACCGGGTGGACTTTCCGATGTTCGAAAAGTCGGTCACCAAGGCCGGGCCGCAGCAGTCTCCCGTTTACGCGGCGCTCGGCAAGGCCACCGGCTCGCTCCCGGAGTGGAACTTCGGCAAATACCTGGTGGGGCGCACCGGCAAGGTCCTCAAGTTCTATCCCTCGAGCGTCAAGCCGGAAGATCCCGCGCTCGCGCAGGCCATCGAAGGCGCGCTCGCGGAAGGGGGCTGAGCCGCAGAGGTTCCTCCGCGCGTATCCTGGAGAGCGCGGCATCCGTAATCAGGCAGAGGCACGAAAGGAGCCTCGTACGGATGCTAAAAGGAAAAGTTGCGGTGGTTTACGGCGCGAGCGGCGCCATCGGTAGTGCGGTGGCGCGCGCCTTCGCCGGAGAGGGAGCGCAGGTGTTCGTCACCGGCCGGCGCCTTGCACCGCTCCAGGCCCTGGCGGCCGAGGCTGGCTCTGCCGGCGGTTCGGTTCGAGCGGCCGAGGTAGACGCGCTGGACGAGCGCGCCATCGACGCTCACTTGAGCAACGTCGTCGAGCAGGCGGGCCGCGTCGATATCTCGTTCAACGCGGTGGGCGTGCCCAACGCGAAGATCCTCGGCGTGCCGCTCGTCGATCTGGAGCTGGAGCAACTTTCGGGGCCGCTCACGAGCTACACCGCGTCTTACTTTTTGACCGCGCGCCTGGCGGCTCGGAGGATGGTGGCCCAGCGCTCGGGCGTGATCATGACGGTGACGGCCTTGCATGCGCGCATGGGCTTACCGCTGGTCGGCGGGTATGGGCTCGCCATGGCAACCAAGGAGGCGCTCACGAGGCAATTGTCGGTGGAGCTTGCCCCGCATGGCGTCCGCGTCGTCGGGTTGCGGCCCTACGCGATGCCCGAGACTCCGACGATCCGCAACGCCTTCGAGCCCCGCGCCAAAGCGACGGGCATGAGCTGGGAGCAGTGGCAGGAAACACTGGCGGCCAGAACCCACGCCCGGCGCTTGATGAAGCTCGCCGAGCTCACGAATATGGCGACCTTTTTGGCGTCCGACCGAGGTAGCGGGATGACGGGTACGACCGTCAACCTCACCCTCGGCAGTGTGGACGACTAAGCCGCGCCTCCAGTCGAGAGCGAGGCGGCGTGGCTCAGCACCCAGCCGCACATGAGGTAGTCGGCAATGCTCACGATCTGCTCGCCGACTACCTCCAAGGAGACGACGCCCTCCGGCTGCCAACCGCGCTCACCGAGGAGATGAACGACGACGACCGGCTGGCCCTCTACTTGGCCCAGCGTGAGCCGCCACGGCCTGGGCCAAGCGGCGTACGTGCTGAAGTACGGCGAGCTCGCCAGCTTGCCGCGGTAGCGGTCCGCCACCTTGAGCTGCGCATCCGCGCTGATCAGCTCCCGCAAGCCGTCCCAGTCGCGCTCGTTGAAGCGCTCGACGTAGAGAGCCAGAATCGTCGAGCGCTCTGCGGAGCTGGGCTCGAACATCGCGCCGTCTTCCGGCAGCGCGGCGAGCTTGGTCCTACCCCGGTTGAGGGCGGCCTTCACTCCGCCGACAGTGGAGTCCACCAGCTCGGCGATCTCTTCGAGTGAGTAGTCCAGCACGTCCTTCAGGAGCACACACGCGCGCTCTTTGGGCGGAAGAACCAGCACGAGGTGCTCCACCGCTCGCTCCAAGGGTGCGACCAGCTCGAGCGCCCCCTCCGTCAGCTCTTCGCCCGCTTCGGCGAGCGCCGACTCGGCCTCGCGTCTCACGCTTCTTCTTCTCAAGAAATCCACGCAGCCGTGGTGGGCAATGCGGAAGAGCCAGGGCGCGAGCGGCCGCGAAGGGTCGAAGGACTCCAAGCCCTGGTACGCCCGAAATAGCGCGTCTTGCGCGACGTCTTCTCCGTCCAACACCGACCCGGTCATGCGCGCGCAATAGCGGTGCAGGCGTGGCCTCAGCGTCGCCACCGTTTCCAAGAAGATGCGGTAGCTGGGCTCGTAGGACCCGGAAGGCTGCGGTGGTGGGCCGTTCATTTTCAAGACTACGCGCGCGGACCCGGTGAGGATACTACGAGGGTTGCCGCCGCCAGCGGGCCAAAGTACTCGAGCGCTGGGGCAAATGGAAAATCCGATCGCCAAGCTCAAGAGCTTCAGATACTCGGCATCCAGCGCCGGTTGGCGCCGAACGTTGATGGACGTCGCGAGTCACGCGCTCGCTTATCGGCCCGATCGCGACCACTCCTTCGATCAACGCTTCGGTACGGATACGGAGGGCAAGGTCGAGCCGGCCGCCCTCGGCATCGAAGACGAGGGTCGGCGCGAGCAGGCAATCTTGTATTTGCCTTCTCCAGCCCCCGTTACCCGTTGGATGCTGGAGCACGTCGGGGTTTCGCACCGCGACTTCACGTTCGTGGACCTGGGGTGCGGCAAAGGGCGCGTCGTCTTGATGGCGGCCCAGTATCCTTTTCAGCGCGTGGTCGGCGTGGACATCTCGCCCACGCTGACGGCGGTGGCGCGAAGCAACGTCGCCCGCTTCCCGGCGCGCGCGCGCCGCTGTGACAGCGTGGAGATCTGCAATGCGGACGTGACGACGTTCGACCTGCCGAGCACCAACTTGCTACTGCACCTCTACCATCCGTTCGACGGTGAGGTGACCTCCGCGGTGCTTGCGCGGCTCGAGTCCTCGCTACGGCAAACGCCGCGCCGCGTGGTCGTGGCCTACCTGCTCTACTCGGGCGGTGCCCGAGGTGCGCGCCGTGTTCGGTCGCTTTCCCTGTTGAAAGAGACGCGCTACGAGCACTCTCTGCTTGGTCAGTACGACTGGCTCTTCTTCTCGAGCTGAGCCCTGCTCAAGGGGCGAAGACGCGTTGCTCGCCCACCGCCAGCGCGTGCACGGCGGTCGCGTCCATGCCGCGAGCGGCCATTTGCCGGCGCAGGCTCGCCGTGCATTGCCCTGGGTAGTCGTCGGAGTTGATGAGGGTGTCGAAGTGCATGGGCAGCATGTGCTTTGCGCCCAGCAACTGGAAGGCGTCCAGCGCCTCCGCCGGGTCCACGTGCGTACGCTCCATGAAGTCGCGCGGCGCCATGGGGCAGATGGGTAGAATGGCCAAGTCCAAAGTCGGAAACCGGCGCCGGGTAGCGGCGAACAGCTCCGGCGCGTACGCAGTATCACCGCCGAAATACACGGACAGGCCGTGGTACTCGAAGACGTAGCCGGTGAAAGCCGCCGGCTCGAATCCTTCGTCCAGGCCGTAGCGCCCTCCGACGTGGCGCACCGGTACCGCGGTCACCCGCACTCCTGCTGCTTCGAACGAGCGCCACGTGGGCAGCTCTCGGATTTCGAAGTCGTACCGCGGCATGTTCGCTTTGACTCCCGGGGGGACCACGACGACTCGCGTCTTGCTCTCCACCTCGTCGAGGCTGTCGAACGAGAGGTGGTCGAAGTGCATGTGCGAGATCGCGACGAGCGCGAGCGGAGGCAGGTGCTCGGGCGCGAGGCCCGGCTCCACGAGCCGCGTGGAGACCAGGCCCGCCGAGCGCGTGAGGAGCGGATCGGTCAGCACGAACACGTCATCCATCTGAATCAAAACCGTGGCGTGCCCGACCCAGACTGCGGAGAGGCGCGCGCCCGGTGGCCGCAGCTGGGCGACGCGCCTTGCTACGGGCGCGGGGGGCGGGGAGGTGATGCTCCTGGCCGTCACCCGCCAAAAGAAGCCGCAGCCGCCGAGCGCCAGCGAAAGCAGCACGACGAGGAACCTCATCATCAGAAGTACCGTACGTTCAGGGCCAGCGAGAAAGCACGTCCTCGCAAACCGGGCGAGACGGTCGTGGTCAAGCCGAGCGCGCCGAATAGGCTGTACAGCCCGAGGTCGAAAGAAATGCCGCCTTCACGGTGCCGCCAGTGCGACACCCCGACCGACCAAGCCAAGCTCTCGCCGTGCTCAATCAACGGAAAATAGGCCCGAACCCCGCCGCGCGCCAAGAACCCGTCGTGGCTGCCGCCTGCGCAGCACGTCCACTCCGGAGCAACGAAGAGCTCCACCGAGCCGCTCAGCCGGGCGATGGGGGAGACGATGAAGCTGCGCCAGGGGCGCGCGGCAATGCCGAAGGAGTAGAGCAGCGGCGTCACCTGCCAGCGCAGGCCCCCTTGCACCACTCCGTCGCCCGCCGCCAGCAGCGGGCTCGGCACCAGTTGCGCCGCGCCCCAAAGCAGAACGGCTACGGGCTTGCCGTACGCGGCGGCAGGCTTGGTTTCCGCAACGTATTCGTCGCTAGCGACGGCGGTCCTCGGCGCGAGCCAAGCCAGCGCGAGTAAACAGGGCAAGCGGCCCATCGCTTTGCGCACGCGCATCCGCCTCAGCCCCGCTGACCACCGAGCTCCGCCGGCGCTCCGCTGGGTGAAGCGCGCATCATGCTTTTGGCGATGCTTGCCACCACGGAGCGCGGCGCTAGCCGCGCCGACCACGCGCGCCAGTAGTTCTTCGTGCCCACGATGCGCGAGAGGCTCCCGCTGAACAGCGCATCCAGCCCGACCTCGGCCACCGCCGCCGCGCTATCGCGGACTGCAGGCTGAAAGTGCACGTTGCTCAAGCCGCGACGCTCCAGATCTCCGAAGAATGCCGTAGCGGTTGGCCCCGGCGAAAGACAGGTGACGCTGACCGCATAGTCCTCCATCTCTTTGGCGAGCGCCTCCGAAAACGCGAGGACGAACGCCTTGGAAGCGCCGTACGCCGCGAAGAACGGAGTCGGTTGGTACGCTGCGGTCGAAGCAACGTTGAGGATGCGCCCTTGCCCGCGCTCTTTCATGCGCTTGCCGTACGAAAGGCACAGCTCGGCGAGCGTGGTGACGTTCAGTTGCAGCATCCGTACGAGCCGTTCCGGATCCAGCTCGGCGTGCTCTCCGTAAATGCCGAAGCCCGCGTTGTTGATGAGCACGTCCACTTCCAGCCCCAGCCCGGTCGTGAAAGCCCAAACCGACTGCGCGGCCCCCGGCTCCGCCAAATCAAGCGCCGCAAAGTGTACCGAGCCGGCGCCCGGCTCTGCCTTCAGCGCCGCGCTCGCCTTCGCGAGCTTCTCGCCGTCGCTGCTCACCAGCAGCAGCTCGTAGCCTCTCGCTCGCAGCCCCTTCGCGAGCTCGAACCCGATTCCGCCGCTCGCGCCCGTCACCAACGCCACCAACGCTCGATGATTTGTCATGTGCTGTGCCCTTTCGGCCGACGCCGCTTGCTGAACTGAGAGTCTCTTAGTTCCCGGACCGCCCTCGTCAAGGCGCGGCAAGTGCCTTTCGACGAGCCACCCGCCGCACCCCTTCAGATTGGGGGGCCAACGACGGTGGTCACGCAGCGGCACGAACGCTTCCCCGCCTCCGGTTACCTCCAGACGCTTTCACCCCTAAGTACTGGCTTTCTGGTCAAAAGACCGGGCCCGAGGCCGATTTCACTTTTCGCCTCTGGCTCCTGACGTTTCGCTTGACCCTGGCCGCGCTGCGGCTACCTTCGCGCTCCCTTACTCACGCTTACCTGGAGAGGTGACCGAGTGGCCGAAGGTACCCGCTTGCTAAGCGGGCCTAGGAGAAATCCTAGCGCGGGTTCGAATCCCGCCCTCTCCGCAACGACTCCCGCGCAAGCGGGAGTACTTGTTTTGTGGGTCAGAGCGCGGCCGCGACGAGTGCGCGAGCTTTGGATGGTCGTGACATGACGAGCGGGGGCGGGAGCCGGAGCACGCGGTAACCGAGTCGCGCGACGACGGAAGTGATAGCCGCGGTCGACCTCGGCGATGAGGAGAGCCGACGTAGCGAGGAAGTCAGCGACGTAGCGGCCGATAGGAACCTGTCGGCGGACGGTGACGCCGAGGGCACGCCCGCGCCGGAGCTGCCACAACGCTTCCTCGGAGGGCAGCCGTTCATCCCGGTCTACGAGTTCATCAAGGGACCATGGCTGTCGACCATGGTCACGGCTCGACCGGAGTTCCGAACTCGGCCGCAATGTCCGGCAGCAAGCTCCGCCGTGCGCAATTCATGTTGAGCACGTATACCGAACCGCCCGCCGCCGGTAGCGATTCCCCTTCGCGGGCGCTGATACCCGACAGCTCTTCCGATGAGTCCCCTACGGAATGCCGGCAGCCGCGTATGAACGACGTCAATTCACCCTACAGTCGAACGACCACGATTTTTGCAGAGACGGGCCACCATTGCTTGCAGCGCCGCGGCGAGCGTGCCGGGTTGGTGTGAGCGCAGTCGCGAGCGGTAATCCCGCCCTCTCCGCCGATCCTACGCAACGGTTCTCGCTAGTTCAATCCGCAGCCTCATCGCCACTGCCCACGGCTGCCCAAGCCGCTCACGCGGTCGGGCATCGAGGCCGCGTTCCGCGTCGATGCCGGCTGCCGCTCGCCACCTGCCCGCCAGGTGGAGTCGCTTGCGCGCCAGGGTCTCAAATCCCGTATTGCTGGGATAGCCTGCGCCGCCTCGCAGGCTGAACCTGCTGCTATGCGGTTCGCTCACGGGGCTGGGTGAGAAATCCGAACTGTGCTGCGACTCCGTCCCGCTACGAGCAACGCCGGCCCGAGTCGGCTACGCCTAACGCATTCGTCGCCGCCCACTTGGAAAGGTTCCTCGCGGCGGCTCGAGAGCACCACGATCGGGGCTTACCGCGATCGGTCGAGCGCGAGCTGCGGGCGTACCTGCAATGCGGCATCCACGCCTACGGCTTTCTTCGCGCACGATGCTCGGCGTGCGGGGCGGAGCGGCTCGTCGCATTCTCCTGCAAACGGCGCGGCGTCTGTCCTTCATGCAACGCGCGGCGCATGTGCGCTGCCGCGGCCCATTTCACTGACCACGTGCTCCCGGACGTGCCACTCCGCCAGTGGGTGCTCAGCGTCCCATTCGAGCTCCGCCTCCGCCTCGCCAAGAAACGCGCAGGTTCTGAGCGCAGAGGGTACATCTTCTCGTCCGAGAGATCGACGCCTGCCTCGAGGGCTCACTCGGTATCGGCGACCTGGTCTGCTTGGCACTCGCCAACTCCAGAACCGACGACGAGCCCGATCATCCCGCGCAGAACCTGCTGCACGCCCGCCGCACCAAGAGCAAGCGTGGTTTCGACATCCACGGCGCGGTCCGGGTTCCGGCGTCCGACCGCGAGGGCCGGGACCGACTCCTGCGCTACTGCGCCCGGGCACCACTGAGCCTCGAGCGATTTGCTGTATTGCCCGACGGGCGGATCGCCTACCGCATCAAGGCTCCGCGCGGCAAACAGACTCACGGCGTCGTAACACCGCTCCAGTTCCTGGCGCGGCTCTGCGCGCTCATCCCGCCGCCCGTCATCCCCCTGATCGGCCTCCACGGCGTCTTTGCACCGCACTCGGCTTGGCGCATGGGCGTCGTTTCGCTGAGCGAACGGGGTGCGGGCACCGACGCAAGCACGACTCGAACCGAGCCGCCTGCTCTGGCAGAACCACAAGCCACCGCGCAACCCGCGGTCGGGACAGGCTCTAAGCGCCAGCCGCGCACCGACATCGACTGGGCAACGCTCTTGCGACGGGTCTATGACCTCGACGCGCTCGCGTGCCGTTGCGGCGGTCGCTTGAGAGTCATCGCCGTGATCACAGAGCCAGCCGTCACCAGGGCGATCTTGGACTCGGTCGGCCTCCTATCCCAGCCACCGCCAGTCGCGAGAGCCCGAGGTCCGGACGACCTTGACAGTGCAGCTGAATGACCCGACGCCGCAAGCTCCGTTTTGGAATCGCTCAGCGGCCTACCTAAGGCGCCTTCCGGCACCAAAACGGCCATAAGATAGACCACGTCGCCGGCCAGCCGCAGGGCTACGCTGGCTGACGGCGTTTGGATTGCCTATCCCTCAACAAGTAGGCGGCGTCGTAACCGTTCTCCCAACCGATCAACACTGGCTTCGTGCCCGGCATGAGCGGCGACGCGCAGCCTCATAGCCATACGGTACTGGATGGATGCCGACGCGCGCTCGCACGCGAATCGACAGAGCAGGGCGTCCTCGCGCTCAGCGTGCCGATGAAGAACGGCAATCAGGTCCTTGATGGCGTGCGCGCCAACGTTGAGAAGCTCGATCGCAGAGGCCTACCAAAGGCGCCCTCCGCACCAAAACGGCCGATAACATAGATCACGTCGCCGGCGAGCCGCAGGACTGCGCCGGCTGATGGCGTTTGGACTGCCTTATCCCCAGGGCCGCTGAACGACTACCACGGTGCTTGTCTAACTTTGGAAGCGGGTAGGGCGCGCTGCATGACTATCATGGTGCTTGTCTAACTTTGGAAGCGGGTGGCGCGCGCTGCACGACTATCATGGTGCTTGTCTAACTTTGGAAGCGGGAGACTTGTATATTGCAGCTGCTCGATGAGCGTAATTCGGCGGCAAATCGATTTTAATGTTGACCCTTGCGAGCAGCCTAGGTTATCGGTCGACTTCGCAGATCAGCTTCGGGCTGGTGAGGACCTTTTCGGCGGCGGAGGAACACATGACTAAGAAATTCATTTTGGGCGGACTGTGTGGCGTGGTGTTGTCGATTGCGGCAGCGGCAGCTGCGGCCCCTATTCAAAGCGGCAACGTCACGATCAAGAAGATCGAGTTTCAGTCCGACACTGCATTCGGTGGCGGTGGTAGTACTACTGCTGGATTGATTTACCTTCAGTTCGACACCGCGCCATTCACGACGCCTTGCTCGTCTAACACGAACGGATTGGGCAACTGGCTACTATCCGGTAACACTGAGAGTCTGAAAACTATGCAGGCGATCGCTCTCGGTGCGAAGCTGGCGGGTAAGCCGGTAAAGGTGCTCTGGAACAATGACAGCATCAACGCGTGCAGCGTTGCCAACACTAACCTTGGCTTCCCTGTGATCCGTGGGATCTCAATCCTCTGAAAGTAAACTTCGACTCCGACCGTGGCTAGCCGGGGCCTTGGGTCGTGTGAGTAGCAGTATCTACGCTGTCGGTTGTACTGCCCGTGAGCAGCGACGCCGTGCTTGCCGCAATTTATTACTCGCGCGCCGCGATGGACGCCAGTTCTCACCGTCAGCGGCATTTCGTTGACTGGCTAAGGCACATCGCGGGGGCATGCTTTCCAATTTCATAGGTGGCGACTCGCGGCGACGGTCGGGGCGTACCCCAATCGGCATCAACGCGGCCAACGGGTGGGATACGGTTCGCCGCCATGCGGCCGACTTAGCTCAATTGCAGGATGGAAGTTTTACCTGCGTTCCTGAGCGAACCGCCAGGCAACACGGAGGGGTGCCGATGAATCGAAGCCGTTCCCAGTTAGCCTCGCGCGGTAGACTAACGAGAACATTCAACTACCAATCAGAGGCTAAATGAAAATCATAGTGTACGCCGTCGTCGGCTGCTCACTAATGGCTGGCTGCTCGTCACAAGGTGACGGGAATGAATCTGTGGGAAGCAGCTCCCAGGAGCTAAACGGTCAATTGGGCTCAAGGAGCAATCTGACGAGAAAGACGCTCGCTCTCGAGCCGGCCTCGCTCCAGAACGACGAGAGCATACGTCAGGGCGAAACATTGGAATACTACAACTCGGTCGGCGTGGCCGCCAACGGCAGTACAACCGGGGCGGTTCCGAACTGCACGGACGCCCAGGGAGCTGCAGTCGCCGCGCCTCGCACCATCAAGAGGTGCCTAAATACTCTTGACGACTTCATCAAGGTGTATGGGTTCAGTGCCGCTCATACTACCGCATTTTACTACAATCGCGGTGACCTCGGCATTGGTCGCGAAATGCACTGCATAGATAGGACCTCCACCACCGGCGAGATTGCATGTTACGTCAAGAATTTTGCCGCTGGGGACGATAATAGCGAATTTACGTTCGGCATGAGCAAGGACATCGCCTTCAGGAACATGGCAACGCAGAACGCGTTTGCCACCGTCGCGATGGTCTATCGCCATGCGGTGCCCGCAGGAGGAGCCAACCGGGTCTTGTTTGCAGTCTATGGTAAGAGCGGAACGCTGATCAATGCGGCCGCGCTGGATCGTCACGGTATCAACTTCAATAACGAGTTCGCGGGAGTCGTCGATGGGACGCCGAATCCAAATCCGAATCCGAGCATATTCGGCGAGCCTGGAGTAAATTTCAATAACCATATCCCGACCAACTGTATCAGTTGTCATGGCGGTGACGCCTACGACGCTGCCTCCAATTCTCAGAAGGGCGCTTTGTTTTTGCCATTCGATCTTGATCAATTCGAGTACGAGGACGCTCCCACGAGAACAAAGGAATCTCAGCTTGGCCAATTTAGGGCGTTGAATCAAATCGTCAGGAAGGTGGCCACTCAGTCCGAGATTCGTTCCGAGACCCCCGCCGCAACGAACGTCAAGAATCAGATTGACGGCTGGTATCCGGACTCGAGCAATTCGTTCAACTCGGCGTTCGTTCCGACTGGGTGGAAGCAAAACCCGGCTGCGGAGAGTGTTTACCGCTCAGTGGTTCGGAGCAACTGTCGCGGCTGCCACATGACGAGCAAATTCTTTCCTTTCAACACAGAGGGAGAATTCTTGCCCAGGGCCAGCAACATCGCTGATTTACTCTGCAGGTATGAGATGCCTCATGCCTTGCAAACTGTTCGCGAGTTCTGGCAGTCCCCCGCGCCGTCCGCCCTTCGGAGCTATTTCCAGAACAGTAACAATGGTGCGGCGGCGAGTACACTGGGAGCATGCGGTCCCGGCAACATCGCCACCCTGGATCCGCCGCAGATTCTCGCCAGCGCGTCTGCACTCTAGAAGCTAAGTCAAGCGACACCTAGCTAGAGCTTATTCGGACGCGAGGTGAGCAGCCACCGGTGTGTCGAGTCGCGGGACACACCCACCTTCATTGGCTGAGCCGAGGAGTTCTTCGCCAGCGCTCTTCGGCGCGGTGCTCGCATTCGCCGGCGTGGCATTCGTTTACGCGTGAAGCTCGAGCCGTGACTAGCTCCATGTCTAAGGCCGCGCGGCGACGCGGGGCGCCCACGTTACTCATGCGCCATGACGACCGCACTCGTGACGGCGTAGACCGCCACTTTGTCGCCATCGAGCTCGTAGAGGATACCGTGAGGGGAATGTCTTCAGCGGACATCGCGTGATCGAGCCGCTAAAAGCCTGGTAGCGGTGGGCAGTTTCGGCGAGCGCTCGGAGGGCTTCTGTCACTCGACGCTGGAACTCGGCTGCCGCCTGCGGGTCAACGCCGTAGCTGAGAGCTTCTTCGCCACCTTGACGAAGGAGCTTGTGCACGGCTGCGGCTCGAAACGCGCTCCGAGGCATACGACGGCATCAGCGACTGCATCAAGAACTACCACCAAGCGAAACGGCGGCACTGCGAGTTGCGCCAGGCGCGACGCGCCGAAGAGACGTCCTGAGAAACGTCTTCGGCGCGCCGGCCGCATCCGCCGACCGCTCCGGCGTCGGGAGGTACCTTCAGCGGAGAGCGTCGAGGGAAGCCCCGAAGTTGATGTGCAGGGGCACGCCGTCTAGCACCAGCGCCGGCACCGACCTCACGCCCGCGCGCTCCGCTTCGGGCAAGCGCTCGCGGCTCGTGCCCAGGTGCACGACTTCCACGTCGTAGCGCTTCGCGTCGAGCGCAGTCGCAAGAGAGCGCTCCGCCTCCACGCACACCGGGCAACCAGCATGATAAAAAATGGCTTTGGCTTGCATGATTTCCGTCCTTTCAGAGAGCACCGTGGCTCCAGTCCCAAGCCTAAGACTCATCGAGGCAGCTCGGGGAGCAGGCACCTTTCGGTGCGGGCTGCACTTTGCGGTGCAAATCGCGGACAATGCGCACCAATAAATATGCCGAGCTCGAGCTACCGCTGTTTAGAGGACGTAGTCGGCTGCAAGTGGTCCGTGTCCGTCATCTCGGCCGTGGCGGAGGGCGTAACGCGGCCCGGGGCGATCGAGCGGCACGTCCGGGGCATCTCCACCAAGGTTTTGACCGAGCGCCTACGCAAGCTCACGGCCTATGGCCTGCTGGTGAAGCATAGCTATCCCGAGGTACCCCCGCGCACCGAGTACTCCCTCACGGCGCGCGGCAAGAAGCTCGCGCGCATCATCGAACAGTTGCACGCCCTCGATCGCGAGGGGGCCTAACGCGACGCCTTTGACGGCTGTACTCAGCAGCTCGTCGCCCCCGCGATAGTTGCGTGGTCAGGCAGCTCCACGAGCCTACGAGCCCGCTGCGCCAAGCGCGTAGCGCTGCAGCGTTGGCCCGAGCGCAGCGACGAGCTCGGCGCGCGACAACTCGACCACGGGCGGCAGTTTGAGAACGTAGCGGCACACCGCGAGCCCCAGCAACTGGGTCGCGACCGGACCGGCGCGGCGCGGCGCGGTGGCCGGGTCCCCCAGGGCGGTGATGAACGGCATGACCTGCGCCAAAAACGCCTCGCGCATTTTCGTAGCGGCATAGCTGTTCGAAGCCGCCGAGCGCAGCAGCACCGCCATCCCCTGCTTGCTGGCCGCGCCCTCCCAGATTTCCAGGAAGTGCTCGAGGAGGGCTCGGCCGATGTCGGGGGCGGCGATATGGGCCGCCGACGGCAGCTGGAGCTCTACCGACGCGGCTTGAGCGAACAGCCCGTCCTTGCTGCCGAAGTACCGAATCACCATCGCCGGATCGATCTGCGCGCGCTCTGCGACTTCACGCACGGTCGTGGCTTCGTAGCCTTGCTTGGCAAACAGCTGACGGGCCGCGGCCAGAATCGCTTGGCGAGAGCGGTCAGATTTCTTCAACGAGAGGGCTGAGCTCCCTCAGCTCTCCATGGAATTCTCTCGGGAGGCCTGCTGCCCGAGCTGCTCCGCGAGCCCTCTTGCTTTTTAGGCCTTTGAGCTCGCGTTTCAAACGCCAGTTGAGCGTCAGCTGGCTGCTGTTCGTGGCCTCCGCTCCCGTGCTGGAGACCAACGAGGAAGCGAGCCTCCTCATCGATAGCGGCACGCGACATGCACGAGCGCTCTCCATGACGAGTCCCACTAGCGAGCGTGAAAGCTCAACGGAGAGCGAGCAATCGACCTCGGCGCCGACCGCCCCGGGTCCTGCCGAGCCCAAGAGACCCCCAGGTTCCGAGGCTACTGACCCGGTTCCCCCCAATCCCCCGACCGCGCCCAAGCCCGTCGTGCCGCGTGGACCGGACCCAGTGGTTCCGGACCAGAACAGCGGCTAGGGCGACCGTGCCACACGGGGTCGGCTGCTCCCTCCCGCCCTCGCGGGTCACTTCAGAAACTCCACGTAGAAGCGAACGCTCCCGCGCAGCTCGACCTCGTGCGGCACCTCCGGCTCGATGATGCCCGCCTGCGATGCATCCAGGAGCAGCTCCACCCCCCTTGCGGGCACGCGGTACAGCAGCGTGCCCTGCACGACCACGATCCTCCCCCATACTCCAGGCTTCGTGGTGTGCGCACGCAATAGCCCCCGCGGCACCGTGTGCTCGTCGAATTCTGGCGTCCGCTGGTACGCCTGCACGTCGCCTGGAAGGGTGGACACGCACCCGACGCGGATGGTCTCTCTGGTCATCGGCGCTCAAGCTTGGCGAGATCCGCGCTGATTCAGCACCGACCTCGGCGCCCACTCTGGAAACTGTGGGATCTCGTCGTTGATGGGCTCCCACAGAGCCTTCTCGGCGACGAAAGTGTGCGCCCTCGGCTGCTGAGTGAAATCGCTATCAAGGCTGCCCAGCCTGATCCGGAGAATGCCGGGCGTCGCGGCGAGGTACGCGTATATCGGCGACCCGCAGCGGCTGCAGAACACTCGGAGCTTGCCAGGCGATGATTCGTACTCGCGCAGCGTTTCCTCCCCGCTGCGCAGGTGGAAGTGCACGCGCTCGATGGGCGCATTGGCTCCGTGCCCCGACCCACTCGCTTTGCGGCAGCTCTTGCAGTGGCAATAGCCGAACTCGCCTAAATCCGCGCTCAAATCGTATCGAACGCTTCCGCATAGACAGCTTCCGTGATGCATGGCGAAGCAGCAGCTTACCACGCAGGTCCCGAAGAGTGCCGCGAGAGCGCCGCTGCTCGCTAAGGGGAGCCATTCTCTCAGTAGGTCTGAGCTACGGAAACCACGCGCGTGCGCGTGGTACCGACTGGCGCGAGACGCGAGCCCGCGTACGCTAGAGGCCCGATGCGCGCAGGAGTCGAATTCCAAGTCGCAGTGCGGCTCGCTTCTTCGGGCGACGCGTCGTTCATTCGAGAGCTCTCTCGCCTCGCTTTCTCGGAGTACGATCCCCATGCATCTCGAGCAACGGCACGGATGATGCTGGAGCGTGGTGCGCGGACACTGGTTGCCGAGAGCCTGGGGCGGCCGCTGGGCTTCATCATCCTCCACGCATCGTCCTTCCGCGACCTGGCCATCCATGCCATCGCAGTCAGTCCCAGCGAACGCGGTAGACGCGTCGGTCAGCGGCTCATGCGGGCCGCAGAACACCATGCGAGGTCTCTGGGCTGCACGCGCATCACCCTAACTACCGCCCAAGCCAACCTTGCCGCGCTCGATCTCTTCCTGCGTTTCGGGTTCAAGATCACGAGCCGCGGCACCCGCTATCACGGGAAACAACCGGCTTGTCACCTCGAGAAACGCGTGGTCTGACGCCGGCCTTGGGGGCTGCTCCTTCGGAGCGGTCGAGTCGAACCGCTAATTACGTTCTCAAGCGGTCCGTGCGCCAGGGTTTACCGCTGGCTCATGACCTCGACACCCACGGAAACCATTGCCCCAGGTGCACCCCAGGTTCCAACCTCACGTTGGCTGGCGACGATGATGGCAGGCGTAGGCAGTACGACGGCGGTGACGTCGAGATTGAGCCGCACCTGGCGCGCTACCCGTGCGCTCACACCAAGCAAGCCGTAAGCGCCACCGAGCCAAGCGGCCGCTTCGCTGCTACGTGAGGGATCGATGGCGGTTCCGCGCGTGGTGACGTGCGCGGCTGCGAACCCCAAGCTGACTCGCGGCCAAAAGCTTCCGGTACTATCGGGCAAGGCGCAACTCAAGCCCGCACCCAACAGCAACGGCTCGACCTCGACACGACCTTCCACTAGCTCAGCGGCCTCTGCGATCAGCGGCAAGGCGGCAAATCCGCGCACCCCGAAGCAGCCGCCGACCCGGAACCAGGCCGCCCAGAGCGTCGACAGGGATGGGCCAACGCTGCGCAGGCCGACCTCCGCCGCTACGCCCCCGGACAGCGAAAATACCGCGGGCGCCGGCCTCGATTCAGGAACGCGTTCCGACGCAAGCGGCTCCGCGCTGCGGTCGGGGCGAGCTTGCCCCAAAGTTCGCGGACGAGCGTGAACTTCCATCATGGAGGCGCGTAGAAGCTCCAGCGTCCCCAGAGCGACTTCATTGGGATCGGCAGCGGCGCCATCGGTGCGCGGCAGAGAGCGCGTCACCGTTTCGCCCGTGGCAGGCTCGAAAAGCCACAGCTCACTGCCCCTCGAGTTTGCGAGCAGCCGCACACCTGCGATACCGCCGAGCTCTCGCGCAGCTCGTTCGAGTGCGGCGGTGTTGCTGGAGTTCTCTGGGGTCGCGCTCAGCAGAACCACGGCGAAACCGAGGCTACGCAGGTCCCGCTGAAGTCTTGACGAAGCGTCATCGTCGGGCTCGTCCGCAACGATGACGATGAGCGCAGCCCCAGGGCGCAGCTCCGCCCATTGGCTAGCAGGAGGGGCCGTCCGCGTGTCAGAAGCGAGCTCCGCTCGCGCGGTTTCGGGGACAATGAGGCCGAGGATCGAGATAACGCTCAGCAGCGCGCGCTTCACTTATCACCATCCCCGACTCCGAGAACTTGGCGAGCCATCGCAGCGTGTGGTCCGCTCGGATAGGTCGCGAGGTATTGCGAGGCGGCACGCACCGCGCCAGCGTGGTCTTTGGCCGCGACGTGCGACTCGAGCAAGCGGCCCGACGCCTCACGGGCGAGCAGCCCTCTCGGCTGATCCTGCAAGTAGGCGGCGAACCAAGCCGCAGCTTCACGCGGGCTGGAGGCGCGCCCCAATAAGTAGGCGGCCTGCGCTGCGGCGGCCTGCCCAGGCGCGCGCTTACGGCACGCCAAAAGGGCGGCACGTTCGATGTCTTGGCGGCCAGCCAGACGCGCGGCGCGCGCTAACTCCAGGAGCGATTCGGCGCTCGCGCTGCCATAGATCACTCCCAAGCCCGCTCGGTCAGCTGCGGCGACCGCTTCACGCGGTTTTCCGACCTGTGCCAAGAGTAACCAAGAGGGCTTCGCTGCTTCCACCGCTTCCCCAGTACTGGGAACGGGGACGGGGAGCGCGCTGCCCGTAGCATCGGCTGGCGCGCTCGCGGAAGGGACGGCAACCGGTTCCGGTCCCGGTCTCCCGCGCGCGTTCCGGTCTCCCGCCGCCGACTCCTTCCCGAGCTCCATGACCTGCCGCTTGAGATCGACGCGGCAGATTTGACCGCTACGCAACTCCTGGCCGCCCTGAATCACGGGCCCGCGCACGCGCACGGCACCCCGCGCGACCTTCAGCTCGAACTGTTCCGCTCCTGGATCCCACGCCACCTCGAGCTGTGTTCCAAGCACGTGGACCTCGAACGGACCGGCGCTGAAGGTCCAGCTCGAGCCCGGACGATGCACGACGTCCGCGGCGACCGTGCCGCGCTCGAGCTCGATGCGCGCGCCGTGCGCATCGAGTCGACTGACTCGCCCACGCGAGCCAGCGCGGAGCGAGACTTGCGTTCCCTCGGAGAAACTGACGGCCAGTGCCCGCGACGACTCGGCCTCCAGCACCTCGCCGACCCGCCCGCTGTGCTCAGCTACTCGAAAAGTAGTCGCGCTGGGACCGAGCAGGCTGATCGTGACTGCGAGCGCCGCCGCGAGGCCGATAGCTGCGAGCGCGAATCTCGAACCGCGCGTGCGGCGCTGCGGGCTCGTCCTGTCCGCTGCCGCTTCCAAGACGCCTCGGCGCACTCGTGAGTGGTCGAACCGCGGCGGTCGACGCGACAAGGCCTCGCGCAGTGCCCCGAACAACCGCTCACCGGGTAGATGGGTCACTGCTCCTCCGCTCCCAACCACTGGGCGAGCGTGGGGCGCTTGCCGGCAAGGACGAGAAAGCGAGACTCCGCGCGCGATAGCCGCCGCTTATAGGTGGAGAGAGACATGCCGCACGCCTTCGCGGCCTCGTGGATCGGCAGGTCTTCCACCCGCCGCATCAGCAATGCGATGCGCTCGTCCGCGGGCAGGCGATCCAAGACGGCATACGCTTCCCTGAGTAGCTCGGAGTGCGGCTCGACTGCTTCGGCCGGTAGCTCGGCGAGCTCCTCTTGCGACAAGTACGACAACCACCGGCGCCTCCAGCTACGACGCAGGTGCGTCCGCACCTGGCCGGCCGCGACACCGAGCAACCAACTCTTGAGGAGGGCCGGGTCACGTAGCTTGTCGATCGAGGAGAGCGCGTAAATGAAAACCTCCTGAACGATGTCTTCCAGCTCGGCCTTCGGCCCCAACAAACGGTACACCACGCTCTGCACACTCGCGATGTGCCGATCGTATAGCCGCCCCGGCGCATCGCGGTCGCCACGCTTCAGCGCATCCACGAGCTGCGCATCCGTTTCGAGCGCCAGCTCTGGGCGGACCTCTCCCGAGCGCTGGGGCTCGCCCGCGTTCGGTTTGGAAAGGCCGATCATGCCAGCCACCTGGTAGTGCGCTCGCCCCATCGGAACTGGTTCAGAAATCGAAGGCCGTGCTAACTTCCGCTCCCGATGGCGCTCGCCGGTGGAAAACGCTGGCTCCGTTTTGCCGGCGCGAGCGGCGCGCTCTTCGGCGTTTTCGGCTGTGGCGACGCGCAGTTGACCGCGATCCTGACCGACCCGGCGCCGGCGGCTTCGGCCGACCAGTGTGCGGCGGGGGAGGGGCGCGGAGCCGGACCGCTGCCGCCGATGGGCTGGAACGGCTGGAATACGTTTGGCTGTGGGCCTGACCTGGACGAAGCGAAGTTTCGCGCCACAGCCGATGCCCTCGTCCAGAGCGGGCTACGCGCCGCTGGCTACGAGTACGTGAACCTCGACGACTGCTGGCAGGCCGGCCGCGCCGCAGACGGAACGATCCAGGTCGATCCTGACCGCTTTCCGAGCGGTCTCGCCGCTCTCGGCAGCTACCTGCATCAAAATCAACTCAAGTTCGGCATCTACTCGAACGTCGGCGACTGCGTGCGCCCCGAGCTCACCACGCCGAGCAGCGCTGGCTATGAGTCCCAGGACGCCGCCAGCTACGCAAGCTTTGGGGCCGACTATGTCAAATACAACGCGTGTGGAGGCACCCGGGGTGAGGTGCAGTCGAGCTTCGAAGCGATGCGGGACGCCCTGGCCCAGACGGGACGGCCGATGCTGCTCAGTGTCGTGGATGCACCGTTCAAGCCGTGGCACCCAGAAATCGGTCAGCTTTGGCGCACGCACGGCGAGATTGAGCCAACCTGGGAGGGCATTGTCGCCACCATCGACGCGACGACGAGGCTCGCTGCCTACGCGGGCCAGGGCGGCTACAATGATTCCGATATGCTCTGGCTCGGGCATGAAGGGCTGAGCGAAACCGAGAGCCGAGCTTACTTTTCGATGTGGGCTGCGCTCGCCTCGCCTCTGCTGGCCGGTAACGATCTCACGGTGATGCCGGAGGCTGTCCGCGTCATTCTTACCCAGCCCGACCTGATCGCGTTCAATCAAGACCCGCTTCGGCTGCAAGCGGCGCTGGTCGGCACGCAGGGGGACGTGAGCGTGTACGCCAAACCCCTTGCGGAATGCGGGGCGCGCGCCGTCGTGCTGCTCAATCGGGGCGATACGAGCGCGATGGGCAGCGTCACTTGGGCGGAGCTGGGTCTCAACGCTGGCGAGGCCTGGGTGCGCAATGTTTGGGAAGGCACGAAAACCTTGGCTGCCGATGGTTTGAAGCCTCTGCTCGGCCCGCACGAGGCGGTTGCCCTACGGGTAGTTGGCAGCGAGCTCCCTTTGCCGCGCGGCGAGGTCCAGCTGAGCGACCTGACTTGGACCTATGCCACGAATGGCTGGGGACCCGTCGAACGCGACCAAGAGCCCGGCGGTACGGCCGAAGGTGACGGCGGGATGCTCGCGCTAGACGGGCGCGAGTACGCCAAGGGCCTGGGTATGAACTCGCCCGCCCTGGTACGCTACCGCTTGGGAAAACGCTGCCGCGAGCTCAACGCGGACATCGGTATCGATGACGCCACCGGAGACGCGGGCAGCGTGATCTTTCAGGTTTGGGCCGACGGCGACAAGCTATTCGACAGCGGGGTCGTGTTGGGCAAGGACCCGGCGCGGCACATCACCGTGGACGTGACGGGCCGCAGCGAATTGCGGCTGTTCGTGGGTGAGGTCGAGGACTTCGGGCAAGACCACGCGGCCTGGGCGGACGCCCGGCTCAGCTGCGAAGACTAGCGCGACGACGCGCCTCGTCGGCCGACGGCCATTCGCGAGCGCCCGTTCGATTTGTGGACCAATCGCAACCCACCGGGGGCCCTCATGCTCGAGGTCCGCCCGTGACTCCAAGAAATGGCCGAGCGCTACGAATACCTGGGGGAAAGCTGCAACCGGCGGCGCTCCTGCTGCTCAGCGCGCTCGCCGTAGGAGCCTGCGGCAATAGCGAAGCAACGGGCGAGCGTCCGGCGGCGACCGGCAATGCTGGCGGCAGCGGGGGCATGGCCCTCGGCGGAGGGGGAGGGGCCGCCGGCGCAGGGAGCACGGCGGCTGGAGACACCGGCAGCGCCACCTGTCTGAGCCCCGCGCCCGGGGCCGCGCCGATTCGGCGACTCACTCGCTTCGAATACAACAACACCGTTCGCGACTTGCTCTTCGACGCCTCGAACCCGGGCGACCGTCTGCCGCCTGAAATCAAGGGCAACGGCTTCAGCAATGATGCCGCGTCGCTCACGACTACTCCCGCCCTGGTGGACGCATATCACTCCGTCGCCGGGGTACTCGCGCGGCAGGTGACGAGCGATAGCGCAAGGCTGGCCAAGCTGAGCGCCTGCGATGTTGCCGCGCAAGGGGAGGAAGCCTGCGCCAAAAACTTCATCGCTGACTTCGGAGCCAAGGCGTTTCGTCGCAAGCTGGATGACGCAGAGAAAGCGGCGCTCTACTCCGTTTATCAAGCTGGCAAAGAGGGAACCGGCCATCTCGACGGCTTGAGAGCCGTGCTCGAGATGGTGCTGCAGTCTCCTCAGTTCCTGTATCGAGTGGAGCTCGGCACGGCGGTGGCCGGCCAGGGCGTCTTGCGGCCCACGTCCGTCGAGATGGCGACGCGCCTCTCGTACCTGCTCTGGGGGTCGACGCCGGACTCGGCGCTCATGACTGCCGCCGCTGCGGGCCAGCTCGAGACCAAGGAGCAGATCCGAGCGCAGGCGGAGCTGATGCTGAAGGACCCCCGAGCGCGCGAGATCCTGCGCTACTTCACCGGCACTCTCTACGGCATCCGAGGGCTGGACGCGCTCGAGCGCACGAGCGCGCTTTTTCCGACCTTTACCCGCGGTATGGGCGCCCTCTTTCGCAAGGAGACCGAGCGCTTCATCGACGAGGTCGTTTGGAATGGGGCTGGGGACTTTGGCACGCTGTTCAACGCCGATTACACGTTCGTGAACGGCGCGCTCGCCACCTTCTACGGCATCGCCGGCGTCACGGGCGATGAGTTTCAACGCGTCGCGCTCGATCCCACACGGCGGCGCGGATTATTGACTCACGCCAGCATCCTGGCCGCCACCACCCCCGGCAGCAGCAATGACCCGGTCGTGCGCGGTAAGTTCGTGTTCGAAGATTTGTTGTGCGGGCACGTCCCCAGTCCGCCCGTTGGCCTCATGGTGAAGCCGCCGCCCGCGGATCCCACTCGCACCACGCGCGAGCGCTTCGCTGCTCACCGAGAGCAAGAGCCCTGCAAGGGCTGTCACGTCATGCTCGACCCCATCGGGTACGGCTTGGAGAACTTCGACGGCGTGGGGCTCTGGCGCGACACCGAAAATGGCAAACCGGTAGACTCCAGCGGAGAGCTCCCACCCGGCGTCGACACCGCGGGCCCGTTCGTGGGGCCGACCGAGCTCGCAGAAAAGATCGCCAGCAGCGAGGACGCTCGCAGCTGCTTCGCGAGCAAGTGGCTGAGCTACGCCTATGGCCGAAGCGCGAGTGAAGCAGATGCATGCACTCGAGCCCAGCTCGAGGAAGCGTTCCGCGCCTCCGGCGGCAGCGTACAGGCCCTGTTGCTCGCCGCCACCCAAACCGATGCCTTCTTGTACCTGCCCGCTGCCACGCCTTAGCCAAAGCCATGATTACGTCCAAGAACAGACTCAACAGGCGTACGTTGTTGCGCGGCGCCGGTCACGTAGCGATCGGCCTCCCATTCTTGGAGGCCATGCTTCGCCCGCTGCGGAGCCACGCGGCTGAAACGCAGGCGCCACTGCGCTTCGTGGTCTTCTACTCTCCCGGCGGCACCTTGCTGGACAAGTGGCGTCCGCTCAGCGGCGGCACGGAGACGCAATTTACGCTGAGCGACATGATGGCGCCGCTGGTCCCGTACCAGAAAGATCTGCTGTTCATCGACGGATTGAACCTATCCGTCACCGAGATCGGGGTCGGCCATCCGCATAGTCGTGGCATGGCCGGGCTCTTGACCGGAAGCGAGCTTTTGCCGGGCAACTTCGTGACCGGAATGGGGAACGCCGGCTTTGCCAATGGCCCATCCGTCGATCAGGTCATCGCCGAGAAACTCCGGGCCCAGAACCCGATGGCCGCGACGAAGTTCAAGTCGCTCGAGTTCTCGACGGCCTGGGCGATTTCGGGCAGGTCGGTGATGGACGGCGCAGTGGCAGAGACGTCGAACGCCGCCGATCAAATCAACTACGCAGCCGCCAACAAGCCGCTCCCGCCCATGATTCGCCCGAAGGACGCTTGGGAGCGGGTCTTCAAGGACTTGCCGACGGGCATGGCCGATACGGCGGTGGACCTCGAGCGGAAGAAGCAAAAATCCATCTTGGACGCGGTCGTCGCGCAGTACAAAACCGTCTCCGTGCAGCTCAGCGCTGCCGATAAAGCCAAGCTCGAGGAGCACGCGCAACTCATCCGCGACCTAGAGCTGAGTCTCAGCACGGGTACCTCGGGCGAGAGCTGCGCGGTACCCGCGGCGCCCGCCGCCGTCGAAATCGACGTGCCCACCAAAGGCAAGCTGATGACCGACTTGCTCGTGACATCTCTGGCTTGCAACTTGACCCGCGTCGCCACGATGCAGTGGGCAGATAGTGAGTCCAAGTTCCCGCTCAACTTCGAGCCGCTCAATCTGTCGGACCACCACCACGGCTACCAGCACGACAGCGTGTATGACCCGAACGCGCTTTTCAAAATCTATCGTTGGTTCGGCTCTAATTTCGCTTACCTGCTGGAGAAGCTGAAGTCAGTGCCGGAAGGGGACGGCACGCTGCTCGACAACACCGTGGTGCTCTGGGTGACCGAGATTCAGGAACCGCCTACTCACGCACAAACGAACATGCCTTTCATGATCGCCGGCGGCAAGAACGCCAACATTCGAACTGGCCGCTGGCTGAAGGTGCCGGGGCAATCCCACAACAGCCTGCTCGTGAGTCTCCTGAACGTATTCGGCGGGACCGAGACAGCGTTCGGTCACAAAGACTTCAGCAAGAACGGCGCCCTGGCGGGTCTCACATGAACGCGCTGCACTTTCGAGTCCTCACGACCACCTTCGGGCTGCTGGCGCTCGGCGCTTGCAGTGACACCCAAGGCGCGTTGCCAGGCGCAGGGGGAGCGGCGGGCGCTAGCACGGCAGGAGCCGGCGGCTCGGCAGGCAGCCCCGGCATGCCAAGCGCAGGCACGGGAGGGCAACCTGGGACAGCGGGCACGAGCGGGGGCACCCCAGGCGGCGGCAGCGCGAGCGGCGGGAGCAGCGCTGGCATGGGCGGAGCGACCGCAGGGAGCGGCGGCGGGAGCAGCGCTGGCATGGGCGGAGCGACCGCAGGGAGTGGCGGCGGGAGCAGCGCCGGCGGGAATGCGGGTGCCGGTGGGAGCGGCGGCGCCAGTGACGGCTGGGTCAAGATCTTCAATGGGCAGGATTTGACTGGCTGGGTGCCACTCATCCACAAATCCGCGTTCAACGAGAACATCTACGAAACCTTCCGCGCCGACCCCGAGAGCCAGCTCCTCCGCGTCACGTACGAGGACTATCCCGGTCAAGACTTTGGGGGCCGGTGTGGCCTCCTCTATTACGACAAGTACCTCAAAGATTATCGCGTGCGGCTGACCTATCGCTTTCGGGAGCCGCAAGCGAAAAATCCGACCGCTTGGGGCAAGAACAACACCGGCCTCATGCTCTTCGGCATCGACCCGCGCACCGTGATGGGCGACCCCGAGTTCCCGCCCGCGATCGAGATTCAGCTGATCGCCACACCGAGCACAGGAGGCACCAAGAATGCCAACCTCTGCCAGCCGGGCGGCATGTACGTGCAGACCTACTTCGGCGCCAACAACACCTCCCATACGGGTTGTAGGGACTCGAAGAGCGGCACCGCTCCGCCAGCAGGTGACGCGTGGACGACCATCGAGGCCGAGGTGCACGTTCAGGGCGATACCAAGATCTACCAGTACCCTGACATGACGAACCCTGTGTTGGTGATTGGCGGCCCCACCTACAACAACCAGCCTGTCATGGGCGGCTACCTGGCAATCCAGTCCGAGAGCCAGCCAGTCGAGTTCAAGAATATCGAGCTAAAGGAATTGCCGTAGCCCGAACCGATCCCGCCCGACCTCGCCCTCTTCACTCACCGAATACCACGCCGACACCCGCGACACCGTCGACCCATAGCTCGGTTGGCGGATCCGAGTAATAGGAGTTGTCCGGCTGCTGTCGTGCGAGCGGCACCCCGATGGCTACCCCCAAGCTCAGCTCGAACCCGACTTTTGAATAGTGACGGGTCCACACCGCTCGACCCTGCGCGACGGCCAGATGAAGCTGCTCCGTGAACGCGTATCCATCCGAAGTGCTTGCGCTGGGCCGCTTCGCAAACCGGTAGCCGCCGCTCACGGGCACCGAAAAGTCCCATTCTCCGCGCGAGACCTGCCTATCGAACCCGTAGCCCGCTAGCAAAGCGGCGTCCCATCCCACGCCCTCCAGCCCATGCCACGAGCGAGCTGCGCCCTCGAACCACACCGAGTCAGCCGTGATCACGCCGAGGCCGATGCCCCCCAGGCCCCCTGCTACGCCACTGCTCCCGGTAGGATTACTCAATCCCCAATACGCAAACGTGGGAAATAAGCGCAGCGCCACCGAAAGGCCGGGTGGCGTTGCCACAGAACCCCTCGACGAACGCCTGAGCGAAGGCATGTCGTCGGACTCCAAAGGTTCGGACTCATCTGGTGGAGCCGACTGTGCCGTGGTCGCACTCCTGGCGTCGACGGACTGTGCCTCAGCGGCCCGCCTCTGGGCTACCACCGCGATACAAAGCACCACAACGCGCGCGGTCTTCTGGAATGGCATGGCTACGACGATTCTCTTGCTCGCAAAGGGCTAAACCGATGATCGGCTACAGCAAGTCTCGCGCCAGCTCAGCCGTTGCCCTCGCGCCGGCCCAATGCCTTTCGCGGCGCCCCCGGAAGTGGGTCTTCCCCTGGCGCGCGCAGCGCGGGCGCTGGTCAGCTTCAACCGCGGCGGACAGACCTCGGCAGGCGCCCGCGTGAGCACGCCTTGGGGGAAGACCGCGGGCGCGCAGGCGAAGCCGAGCACCCGCGAGTTTGGGGCAGCCCAAGCTGGCTCAATCAATAGAGCTGAAACGCGAACGCGGAGTCACTGGGAACGCCGTTCGCGGTGCACACCACTTGCGCGGTAGCCTGCGTTAGAAAGGCGACGCTGCAACTGCTGTTGGTGGCGCCGGTCGCCACCACGTGCGCCGAGACCGAGGTCAGGCCGTCCAGCGGTGGCAAGCTCAGCGTGTAGTTGCCGGTCGAGACCCGACGCACGCTGATGGGATTCGGGGAAGTACCGGAGTGGCTCTGATTGACGGGTAGCTCGATGTTGAACGCCCCGGTTTCGACCTGCGCGACCGTGATGTAGACGCCACCAGGACGCAACGCGCTCGCGTTCTTGTTCGAAAACGAGAGCCAAAAGTCCCCATCCGTAGGCACGCCGGCCTTGTTGAAGCAAGCAACGAGCATGATCGTGCCGCCCGGGTGTGACAGCTGCCCGTAAGGGTTACAGTGAACTGCGTTGCTTTGGGTCGTGACCATTGGAATGCCGTTTGCCACGAACAGCCCCGCGAACATCACGGAATAGACGCCGACGCTGTCACGCAAGCCGCTGACCGTGCCACCGCTGCTGTTGTACGCGGAGTAAGGGTAGAAGCTACCGGACATGAAGCGCGCGATCCCGAGCTTGTCGGTGGAAACGCCGGGACCCATGAATTGCGCGCTGAACATGAAGCGCACGGCTGCGGGAAAACCGGTCGGTCCCGCGCACTGCACCTGCACCAGCGTCTCCGTGTGGTGGCGCCGAAACTCGCGCACCGCGCAGCGGCTCGAGTCGTTGGTGAGGGCCGTGACGTGGAACAGATCCTGGAAACCGGTGTACGGCGCCAGCCCCTGCATCAAAATGTCGTAGCGGCCGGGGCTCGTCATGCGCCATTCGAGCGACTTGCTCGGCAGGCTGTTGTAAATGCAGTTCTTACAAACCGGCGTCGTGAAGTACGACGGCCCGTCGGGCACAGGCGATGTAAACAGTACGGTGGCGCTCACCGCGTGAGCGACTCGAGGCATGACCACGAGCGCCAATAAGGTGGTGATGGCAAACAACAGGCCGCGGAAGGTTCGGTAGCTAAACATCGCTCGATGGGTCCTTGTTCGCCGGCAGGGTGCGCGGCGGGGTGAGTGCGCGCGCTGTGCGAGCACGACGGCCGAGCAAAGCAAGCCGAGTGCCACCGTCCCCAGAGCGTGCCGCGCAGCCGTCAGCACGTCGTTCTGCATGGTAATCACCGGCGACCCCGCGCAGACGCCGTGCGTGCGCACGGTTTCGCACGGTTTCGCACGCTTACGCACGGAGCCGAGCGGGAGCAGGGCGCTCCCGGCTCGGTAAAAGGCCAGGATCTCTAGTCGCGCCCCGCTGGCATTGCAGTTGCTTAGTAGACCCGTGAGCGCGCGCTCTGCGCAGCTCATCAATAAGGAAGCGAAGTGATGTTCGAGAACGCATCGTGGCCGCGGCTGTCGCTGTTGGCGCTGGTGAGCGTGCTGGCCTGCTCTGCGGAGCCGACCGAATCCACGGATGAGCCGCTCGGCGAAGCCCGCACGGGCTTGGTCGCCGTACCCAAGGTGGCCGCGCCCGGCGCTGCCTCGTTCGTGTTTCCGCCGACGTTCGAGCTCACCAACGTTTGGTACGACGACGCCGCTTCCGGTCGCGTGAAGTTCCTCAGCCACAATGGCGACAACTTCTTTTGGGAGGAGCTCTACGATGTTCACCCCGCCTCGTTCAACTTGGTATGGACGCTCAAGGCCAACCTCACCGCGGGGATGCTGCCCGGGCTGCTGAATGGTCAGGGGCTGAACCTCACCTTGAGCCTTGGTCCAAAAACGCTATTTCGCGGCACGGATCTGACGAATGGCGACTACTTCACGAAGCTCACCGCGTCGGCGGCCGCGAGCCCGAAGGACGGCTGCGCGCTCGGCAAGCAGTGCCTCACGACCACCATCGTCGGAAGCGTCGTGAGCAAGTTTCCCTCTACCGCAGAGCTCGCGCTGTCCTACACCTCGGTCACGTTCGGCATTCCGAACAACACCTCGACCGGCAAGGTTTCCGCCTTCATCAACAAGCCGAGCCTGTTCGCCAACAAGATAGAGCCGATTTTTCGGAGCGAGCGCTGCGTGCACTGTCACAGCTTCGGCACCCCAGAAGCGCTCTACGAGCACCACGAGAACCTGTTCGCCGGCTATGGTTTCGAGGGCGTGCTGGTGGCGACCGATCACGGACATCGGCTGGAGTGCGCGGGTAGCTGTCACGACGTGTCCGCGTCCGTCCCGGGTCGAACCTTCGCCGAGACGAAGTGGATGGCCCCGATGAAGGACATGAACATCGATTGGCGCACCAAGACCGGTCCGCAGATCTGTCAAACCATCAAGCAGCACCTACCAACCGTCGCCGCCATGAAGGAGCATTTCTTCGAGGACGGGCGGATTGCTTGGGCCGTCAACGACGCGGTTGCGCCCGCGAACATCCACCTGTCCCGGGCCCAGCCTGGCAATTACTCGGACTTCGAAGAGACCATGCGCGCCTGGATCCTGGGAGGCATGCCGTGTCCTCAATGAGCTCGTTGCGCTTCGGTCTCCACTACTTGCTGTCGTGCGCGCCCGGGCAAGATCCGCAGCAGCGCTACCGTGACACGCTCGAGCAGGCGGTGCGCGGGGAGGCGCTCGGGTTCGAGTCAGTGTGGCCGGTCGAGCACCATTTCAACCGCGCGATCTCGATCTGCCCCTCGCCGATGCTGCTTCTGGCCGCGATCGCCGCCAGGACCAGCCGCTTGCGGCTAGGCACCGCGGTCATTCAGTTGCCGCTCAGCCACCCGCTGCGAGTCGCGGAAGAAGCGGCGATGCTGGACGTGATGAGCGGCGGACGCGTCGAGCTGGGCCTGGGCCGGGGCTCGAACCCGAGCCACTTCGCCGGGCTCGGCGTGAGCTTGGCCGAGAGCCGCGAGCGCCTGGAGGAAGGCCTGACCCTGCTCAGCCGCGCCCTCACCGGAGAACCGTTCTCGTTCGAAGGCGCTTACCACCGCGCGCGGGACATCACCTTGTCGCCCCGGCCGTTGCAGGTGCCTCACCCGCGGATCCACCTCGCCGCGAATGGGCAAGACACGTTGGAGCTAGCGGGTCGGCGCGGCTTGCCGGTGATCTTGGCCGCGCACGTGAACCCGCTGCCGAGACTGCGTGAGTACGTGGAGGTCTACGCGCGCTCTCGGCAGGCGGCAGGGCACCCCCCTCCGCGCGCGGAGGACATCAGCCTGCTGATGCCGATCTTCGTCGCGGAAACCAAGGCGCAGGTAGACGAGCTCATGGCTCCCAGCGTGGCCCACTACCTGAAGCTGGTGCGGACCGAGCTGGTCCCGGTGATGGAGCGCTGCACGGTCGAAGCCGAGCGAGTGAAGCTCAGCGCGATGCTCGAGCGGATGAGCGCCACCCGCTACCAGGATTTCAACGGGCAAATGGGCATCTTCGATACACCGCAAGCCTGCGTAGAAAAGCTGAGCCGGCTCAAGAAGGAGCTCGGCGTCGGGAGGGTCATTGGTTGGTTCAACTTCGGAGGCGTGGTCCCGCACGCGGCCGTACTACGGAGCATGGAGCTGTTCGCGAGTGAGGTGATGCCGGCGTTTTGAGCTGGCGCGAGCTCAGCGCGACGCGGCCTGCACCGGCCAGCGCTCGCGCTCGCCGAGCTCGTCCAAAAAGCGGCGCGTCTCTCGCAACAAGCCCTGAATGTCTCCCGCAAAGGGTAGGTGATCGGCGCCGGGTAGCAGCACCAAGCTCGCGCCACGGATGTTGGCCGCGAAATGCTCGCTGCCCGCGGCCGGCACCCAGCGGTCGTGCTCGCGACGTAGTACGAGTGTAGGAGCCGTGATCGACCGCAACACCGGACGCACGTCGATTTGCTCGTTCATGAGAAGCAGGTCGGTCGCGGCCCCGGGCCCGCAGCCTTGGCGCAAGTAACTGGCCCACCAGCGATGAAACGGCTCGTCGTCGACGATCGAGGGGGCGCGCTCCAAGAACAACGGCTCGCCCCAGCGGGTCATCACGACGTTTCGCAGCCTCGCGAATGCCTCCGGCGTCGAGCCATGGGGCCAATCTGGACCTTGAGCGCTGCACGGGGTGCCGCCGTACAGCACGAGCCCCGACACCCGCTCGGGGTACTTCGCTGCGAACGCGGCCGACAGCGCCGCGCCGTCGCCAACCCCGAACAGCACGGTCTGCTTCGCCTCGGCCGCGTCGAGCACCGCTAGCATTTCCAGTAGTCGCTCATCCATCGACAGCAACCCTGGGAGAGGATCCGACAGTCCGGTGCCGCGTTTGTCGAACAGAATCAAACGTGAGCGAGCGGAGAGACCGCGCAATAGCTCGGCGCAGCGCGGGGCCTGCCAATTCAGCTCCAGGTGCGTGACGAAGCCGAGCACCAGCATCATGTTGCCCGGCCCCACGCCCGAGATTTGGTAGGCGATGCTCGCCTCGCCGCTGCGCGCGTAGCGGATGGGCGGTGGGTCGAGGTGCATCTCTCGCTCGAACGCGGCGGCGGCGAAATCCGGCGTCGTGATCGTGGCCGTGGGCCGCTCCTCTTCCAGGCCGCTTTGCATGACCTCGGCGATCGCTTGGTAGGTCCGCGACCAAGCGCGCTCTAGATCCGCCGAGAACCGCGCGCCCTCTAGGTCGGCGAGGGTGCTGAGCAAGGCTTCGCCGATCGCGTCGAAGTGGGCGGCTTCGACCCCATACGCGGCATGGCGTCGGCCGAGGTCGCGCAGCAGGGGCGCTAGCGACTCCGGCCGCTTGGAGTTTTCGATCATGATTTGCAAAGCGCCGAGCAGCTTTTTTCGCTGCTCACCCAGCGCGACCGGGAACAGGGCCCGCAGCTCCGGTTGGCGTGTGAACAGGCGCTCGTAGACGCGCGTTGCGAAGCGCTCCGCTTGCGACGACATCCGCGAAAACGAGCTTGCGACGAGCTCCGCGTCGTCGGTTTGATGCGGCTTCGGCTCCGGCGCCGCGAACGGCTGATAGAGGCGAGACAGCGCGTCCAGCGCGACCACCAGCTCGTCGGCGCTCGCGTAGCGCTCGAGTGGGTAGCGGCACAGGCAGCGCTCCACCACTGCCGTGAGCGCTTGGGGTGCCTTTGGACACAACCCCGCGAGCGGCGGCGGCCGCCCGCTCAGAACCGCACGCGAGAGCTCGTCGCGGTGACGCAGCTCCGAAAACGGCAGGTGCCCGGATAGCAGTTCGTAAAGTAAAATCCCGAGCGAGTACAAGTCGCTCTGCACCGTTGCGGGCTCACCTAGCCAGATCTCCGGGGCCATGTACAGCGGTGTGCCCATGGCGTGCCCGGTCGCGGTCAGCGACGAAGGGACGGCCGCACCGAGCCTGACTTGGCCGTCCTCCAGGCGACGGCTGAGCGCCGGTTCGCCGCCGTTGATCAGCTTGGCCAGCCCGAAGTCGAGCAGCTTCACTTCTCCAGCTTCCGTCAGCATCACGTTTGCGGGCTTGATATCTCGGTGCAGCACGTCGCGACGGTGGGCCGCGGCCAGGCCCAAGCTGATGCGGAGCCCGATGTCCAAGGCGCGCGACCAGGGCAACGGCAGCTGTTCGCGATCCAGGCTTCGTCCCGAGACCAGCTCGTATGCAATGTACGGCCGCCCCGCGACCTCACCGATCCGATAGACTCCCACCACGTTCGGGTGTTGCAAGCGCGCGATCGCGCGCGCCTCGACGTGCAGTCTTCGGCGTTGATGCTCACCCGGCTCGGCTGCGGCGACGAACTTGATCGCCACTTCGCGGTCCAAGGCCAGCTCACGCGCGCGGTAAACGTGACCCATGCCCCCCGCGCCGATCCGGCTCAGGATTTCGTAGCCATCGAACTCGCGTGGCTCGGGCAGGTGGTCGGTCAGGTCGTAAGGCATGACTCAGCGCTCGGGCTCTTCCTCGCTGGTTTCCAGACCGTGCTTCTTCATCGCGCGGTACACGGCGAAACGGTTTTTTAGCCCCAGCGCGCGTGCAGTGCGAGTCGCACTGCTCCGGTTGGCGGCCAGCGCCGCGACCAGCTGCTCCCGGGATATGTCCAGGGGATCGCGGGGGCCGCTCGCAGCCACTGACGTCTTATCCAAAGTCGGTCGGGCATTGGCGATCGCGGTGCCAACTGCCTCCCCCAGCTCCAGCTCGTCACCGAGGCTCTCGCGGAGCGCTAGCCAGAGCCAGTGCTCGAGCTCACGAGCGTGAGTTCGATAGTCGGCTCGTACCAACTCATCCATCAACGTCAAGCTACAGCGCGGCGCGGCTCCACCGGCGCTGAAACGCGCGGCCGCGGCGGGGTTACCTTCGGCGATGCGCCTCAGCAGGTGGCGAGCCAGCAGTGGCACGTCTTCGCGACGGTCTCGAAGCGGCGGTACCGCGACGCGCAGCTTCAGGCGGGCCGCAAAGTCGTGCTTCAACGCGCCGACCTCGCGATTGGTAGCGGCGACGATGCGCAGGTCCGCACGGCGCGACTGGGCCTCACCGAGCCGCTGGTATTCGCCGCCGCGGTCCAGAACGCGCAGCAAATGAGCCTGCAACTTCGTCGGCAGCTCGCCGATTTCATCCAGGAACAGCGTCCCGCCGCTGGCTTGGCCGATCAGGCCTTCGCGTTCTGGCATGCCCGGGTTCGGGTAGTTCTTGAGGTTTCCGAACAGCTCGGCATCCACCAAGCCCTCCGGCAGAGTGGCCGCGTTGCGAGCCAAAAGCGGCCGCTTGGCACGCGCGGATGACGCGTGAATCGCAGCCACCACGAGCTCCTTGCCGGTTCCGCTCTCGCCCAGCACCAGGACATGCTCGGGAGACGAGGCGGCGAACGCGATGTCCTCGCGAAGGCGCCACGCGGCGGGACTTTCGCCCACCAACCCGCAGCCGTCCGCTTCGCCGAACCCGCTTTCGGCTTGGCCGCTCGCGAGCCCGGGCCCGAGCTGGCGTGGTCGCCGCACACAAATCAGAAGCAGCTCGTTCTGTAAGCGCAGCGTATCCGACGCGCGTACACGAGCGCGGGTCGTCGCCGAGCCATTCACGAACAGCGGGCAGCGGCCGACGCTCTCCACTTCGATCTCGTCTTGTCCCGGCGTCGCCTGGAACCGCAGTTGGAACCGCGAAATTCGCGAATTGGCGAAGGACCCAGTCGCAACGCTGGCGCCAGGACGTTGACGCAGGAACGATAGCCGCGGCCCGGGATCGTCCGCCCGCGCGTCGCCGCGCCCAAGGACGTGCGCTCCAGGGCCGAGGAACGCGACCTCACCAACCCGCTCCGGCTCATCGCGCGAGCCGACGATCACGAAGGCCAGCTGCGGCCCCTCCGGCACCATGATCCCGCGCACGCTCGCCTCTACGGTGGAGCGATCATCATGCGTCTTGCGAGGTGGTGTCACTTCCGAACTCGATGGCTAACACGCACCCTCCGCCGCCGACAGGACAACGCCCAGCTTCCGCCAAATCCGCCGAAAAGCGCGCACGGTAGCGAGGGCTGGGCCGCACCCGATCTCGCTCCGCTGCGTCTGGACAGCTCGCGATTCTCGAGCAACCCCCTGAGCCCCTACGCTGCACCACCAAGCACGCCCGTCCGGCAAGACGCCCCGCGCTGACCAGCGCACGGCGGGTCAAGGCGTCCCGCTCGGCTCCGCTTTTTCCTTCCCAGCCGGGTCGTCGTAGTCGTGGTCGTCGATCATCGACCGGCATCGACCGGCATCGACCGGCATCGACCGGCATCGACCGGCATCGACCGGCATCGACCGGCATCGACCGGCATCGACCGGGGGAGTGACCTTCCTGACTCCGATCCGTACTTCGGATCCGAAGTATCGGCACGTACAGCCGCAGCGCACGCGTAACGCCGCGACCTCCTAGGACAATCTGCAGCCCCTTCCTGACTCCGATCCGTACTTCGGATCCGCGGATGCGAAGCAGCGGCAGCGAACGCGTAGCGCGCGAGCTGGCAGTACAATTGCCGCCGACGCTGCTGACTCCGATCGGTACTTCGGATCCGCGGATGCGAAGTGTCTGCATGTACAGCGGCAGCGAACGCGTAGCGCCGCGAGCTGGCAGTACAATTGCTGCCGACGCTGCTGACTCCGATCGGTACTTCGGATCCGCGGATGCGAAGTATCGGGGTGTGCAACGGCAGCGAACGCGTAACGCCGCGATCTGGCAGTACAATTGCTGCCGACGCTGCTGACTCCGATCGGTACTTCGGATCCAACGGATGCGAAGTATCGGGGGTGCAACGGCAGCGAACGCGTAGCGTCGCGATCTGGCAGTACATGCATGTACAGCGGCAGCGAACGCGTAGCGCCGCGAGCTGGCAGTACAATTGCTGCCGACTCCGATCGGTACTTCGGATCCGCGGATGCGAAGTGTCTGCATGTGCAGCGGCAGCGAACGCGTGGCACCGCGAGCTGGCAGTACAATTGCTGCCAACGCTGCTGACTCCGATCGGTACTTCGGATCCGCGGATCCGAAGTATCGGCATCTACAGCCGCAGCGCACGCGTAACGCCGCGACCTCGCGGGACAATCTGCTGCCCCTTCCTGACGCCGATCCGTACTTCGGATCCGCGGATGCGAAGTGTCGGGGCGTGCGACGACAGCGAACGCGTGGCGCCCCTACTTGCCCAGTACATCTGCTGCCACCGTGCTGGTTCCGATCCGTTCTTCGGACCCACGGATCCGAAGTATGGGCAACTACAGCGCGAGCGAAACGGCAACGCTGCGATTGCTCAGTGGAATTGCTGGGGCCGCTCGCTGACGAAACGTCATCTTCGGAACCGAAGTACGACTGCGCCCGAGGAAGCTGCCCTCCCGCGGCGTCATAGGTAGCTGACACGTCCGCAAGCTGAAAGAAGCTCGCATTGCAGATGGAGGCGGACCTCGCTCACGAGTTCGTCCAGGTTGCTGTTCGCCGTCAATGGCAGCGCCTCCAAGGGCACGCTCGCCACCTCGGCGTGCTCTTGCTGGGACGCGCACGGGCGCAGCCAGCGGCGCCACCGCGGCCGCAGGCTGCTTGCCGGTGAGGTACAGGCTCGAAGCGGCTGGTGAGCTCATCGGCGTCCCGCCACTCGTATACGCGATTGCGCGAAGCGATGGAGGGCCGCTATCCGATTCCCCGTGGGCCAAGCTTGACGGCAGTCAGGCACTCGCTACCGCGAAACGTGCCGGCCGGGGGAGGGTGCGATTGAACAGCGTCGCCGTTCGATCAGCGACGATCGAACGGCGAATACCGTTCTTGGCAAGAGCTTCAGACTAGCGGCACATCGAGACGCTTCCGCCGGTGATGTTCGTTGCGGTGCAGCCGTTGGCACCGTACTGCGCGCACCAATCTTGCCGGACGGACGCCCCACCACTGAGCGTGAGGTTGCGAAGCGCTACGTTTTGAGACGGCGGGTACTTGCCGCTGTTGGTGTTCGTGGTGTCGTTGCTGAGCGTGATCGAGCCGCCCACGATCTTGCCTGAGACGCCCGCTATCGTCGTATTGTAGGCGTTTTGTAGGAGGATCGGATTGTTGCCGGTGTTGGCGATATCGACCTCGTCCACCGTAAGCCCGCCGCTACCGGAGACGGAGAAGATCCCGCGGCCGCCGCCGCGAGCCACGACCTTGCCCACTTTGATGTTGTCCCGCGGGAACGTGCTGCCCACCTTGCCGGCGCTGTTGGCGACCCGAAAGGCGGCGTACCCCGTGCCGGTGCCGCAGTTCGTGCAGCTCACCAGCCCAACGCGCGCGTTGATGCTGCGGTTCAACAGCAAGCCGCACTCCCCGACGGCGTTACCTTCCACGGTGCCGATCTGAATGTTGCTGATGCCGTAGGTCTCCACCACGTGGCTACCCATGCCGGTGCCGTAGACGTAGTCGATGGTCAAGCCGCTGTTGAACGCGGTGCTGCTCCCCGCGTTGCCGCCGCTATCTACGCGAATGCCGGTGCCGGCCGATGAAGAGAGGCGAAGGTCGATACGCCCGAGCTTGACGTTGTCGGTCGACCGCATGAAAATTCCGTATTGGGGTGACCCCGTCATCTTCAAGTTCGGGATCTCGATCTCCCTCGCGTTTCGCGCGTAGAACGGGGACCGGTCCGAGCCGGAAGGTGAACCGCTGACGTTGACGGTGCCGCACACGTTGAGCAGCGTGTAGCTCGGAATCGAGACCTGCTGGTCGGCGCCGATGTCCCCCGACCCTTGGACCAAGATGCTCTGCTTGGACGTGCGCCCGGCGGAGAGGCTACCGTATGCGGCGATGAGCGCGGCGCGCATGTCGCTGCCGGTGTGTATGCGAGCCGCGCCGCGGGTCACCGTCCACGTGCTGCCGGACTTTGCCATCACGGTCGTGTAGCCGCTCGTGGTTCCGTCGCAGGGATACGCGCTCGTGGCGCCCGAGGTGCCTCCACTCGAGGAGCCAGCGGAACCGCCCGCCGAGCTGCCCCCGGCACCGCTGGAGCCGCCCGTACCGCCGTCGACCACACTGCTGAGCTCGATGTAGTCGATTTTGAAGTCGTGGTCGGATGATGACGCGCTCTTGCCGGTCACCGTGAACTCGAATTCGACGTTGCCACTAAGATTCAAGGTACCGAGCGACACGGTGCGCCACGTATCGCCCGTGGTCGGCCCGTAGCCGCTGAGCGTTGCCACCGGCGCTCCGTTCACGTTCACGCGGTAGTCACCGTAGCTGTTTCGCTGCGAGTAGCGTAGCGCCACCTGGTAGGTGCCGGCGGTGACGGGCGAGGCAAAGCGGAAGAAATCACCGACCGCGTTCGCGTTCATCCGAACCGTAGTGGACGGGGAGATGGTGTCACCCCCGGAGGTGCTCCACGTCTGCGCCTCCGCCTCGATGCGCACCGTGAGCGCCTGCTGACCGCTGCCAAACCCCTCTCCCCCCTCGTCCCCTTCCGCTGCGCCACACCCCACCGCCCCCGCTAGTACCATCAGCGTCGTGAGACGAAACCACTTCATATCGTGCCTCTTCTTCGCGCTCACATCACAGCGCGAGCTCGTTGGTTATGGCGGCCACCCGAACCATCGCGTGGCGACGCGCCCACTTGGGCGCGCAGCATGACAAGGGGCACTGACGTTCCGAGCTTACGGACAAACTGACAAGGGAGGATTGGTCCTGAGGCCTGTCCACTCGCGCACTAAAAATCCATGTTCATACCCAGCGGCATTGCCGCAGCGGCGCAGCGGCACAACATCAGGGTGCTCGGTGCCGCGTGGTCTCGCTCCGGGACGCCGCGACAGCTCGACGACCGCGGCGCGTCAGTAGAACCGCTGGACTCGGATAGCGACGTTTTTGTTTTGCGTATCCGTGACCGGCCACGTGAGGGACGCGACGCCGCTTGCGTTCATGTAGGCCGTTCGCTTGGCGGGCGCGTAGATTGAAACCTCGCCGCCGGGAAGCGGCTCGATGGGGCCCCACACTCCATTCAGCAAGCGTCGCTGAACGAGCCCGAAAGTATCATTACCCGTTAGCGTGCGCCAGACGAGCAGCGAGCTGCCGTGCCCATCCGAGACTATTTGCGGATACTCGATCTTGGGCACGTACTGCTCGGCATCGTGCTCGACGTGCGAGCTCCACCCTTTGCCGGACTGGTAAGTGACCGTGTTCGCCACCATGACGTAGTCCGCGTTCTCGCCGGGCCAGGCGGCGATGAATCGTGAGCCGTCGTAGGTAATGCTGGCGGTGTCGTACTGAGCGTCGAAAACGTTGTCGGTGGGGCTTGCCGTCTCCGCGTTGAACCAACCCTCGTCTGGGTCGAAGTGGCTTCCCCGCAGCGAACCCGGGATTTGGCTCCCACGCCAGACGACCAGGGCCTCGCCGCTCGGTGCGACCGCGATCGCGGGAGCGCCCAAGGTGTTCGACGTTGCGCTGGGGTCGCTCGCGCTCCCGGGAACCACCTCCGCGCTAGCCCAGCCGTCGGACTCGACCGTGTAGCGAGAAACCATGATCTGGGTGCGATCCGTCTTCGGGTCCCACGCCTTGAAGGCCGCCAAGCCATTGCCGGCTTCGTCGAAGCCGATGCTGAGGTCCGAGAGCACCGAAATTCCGACGGGCGCGAGCTCGTCACGAGTGGTCTGCCAGACTCCCTCCGCGTTGGTGTGCGAAGCCCTCACGCCGGTGACCCGGGACGCTCGCTCGAAGCGCGACACGACTCCGAGAGGGGACACCGCGAGCGCGCTGATCCAGGACTGGGAGCTCGTCGAGGCTTGCGTCGGCTTCATCTCCCAAGCGCCGAGCCGATACTGTTGCGCGTAGCTAGGCCCATCCGCAGCCCAGGCGATGGCTCCCTGTCCGTTAACGCCGACGGCGGCGATGGGAGCTTGGCAGTCGGTCGCGTCTTGGGCGAACGGAGTCGGCGTCGGCAGCTCCTGCCCGAGCTCGAGCCAGGCTGCGTACCCTGGGCACATCTGCGCGCCGTTGCCGTTCCATGCGAGCAAGATGGCGCCGCTGGCAGTCATCGGTGAGTAGGCCGCCATGGAGTAAAACTCCGCGGGGATATCCAGCGAGTGCCACTCGCCATCTCGCACCGAGAAAGTCGACTGAAAGGGCTCCACGAGCGGGGTCCCGGCCTCGTCCGTTACGGTTTCGCAGACGACCACGTCGTAGGACGCGCGCAACCTGAGCCGCGTATCGGGCAAGAACGTCGCCACGCCGTCCTCGTAGCTCAGCTTTCCGGGCACGGATGCCTCGCCGTCCAGCAGCTGCACGCAGTCACTCGTGACGCTCTCGGGATTCAGCGCTTCGCTGAACTCGAGCACGATTGGCGCATCCGGCTCGGCGCCTTCACTTTCGTGACCCGGAGTGACCGAGACGACGCGCGGCGGCGCATCGCCAGCGCGACACGACCCCTCCACGCACACTTCCGCGCCGTCCGCGGCGACGCCGTTGGAGCAGTCGACCGCGGCCGTGCACTCCGGCTCTACCGGGGCGCCGCCTGCTCCGCCGCTGCTCTCGCTATCCCCTCCGGCGGAGCTCCCGCCTTGGTTGCCCGGCTCGCCGCCCTGCCCCGCCTCCGCCTCCGCCTGAGCGGCGCAGGTGCGGGTTGCTTTGCAATCCTCGGAGTTGAAGCCATTCCCACACGCAACCGCGCTCGAAATCGCGAAAACGGCGCCGCCCGCCATCCGCTGCCAGCCCTTGTCACGATTCTTGTGTACAGACATCTCGCCGCCCTCTGTGTGTTCGCCGCGCATAGCACGGGAGGTTTATGAAATCAGTTCCAGGTTTGCGCTCGGAGCTCTCCGGCGCCGCCCCTCATCGGTTCCGAGCCCGCCTCAGTTGCGGGATTTCTGACTCCAGTGACGGCGGAAGGGGCGTGGCTGGCTGGGAGCGACGCGATCCGACCCGCGTCGCACCGCGCTGGGGCTGCAAGCCGCGTGTGCCGCAGGTCGCCGGGTGGGCCGCAGGTCGCCGCGGCCCGCCAGCGCTCGGCATGTTGAGACCAACGCGAGCGAGCGACGGTTCGAGGAGGGGCGCCCGGTCAGCGGCGAAGGGCCACGACTCGAAACCAGACGGACGCGAGCAAAGACAAACGACGGGACATCGTTGCTTCGTCGTTCGTGATTCCTCCGAAGCGACTTGCTGCGAGGTAGTCGTGAGCTGCTGAGCGTGAGGCTCCCTCGAGCGCGCGGCGCGTGCTCTGGTGTTCACTTGAAACATCCAGGCAAGCGTGAGGGGCTGCGGTGCATTACGTCTCAGTGCAACGTGAAGCGTAGCCTTCTAGACGTGGTCTTCTCGGCGTCGAGCGTCCGCGTTTGCTGACGCCCACTCGTCTTGACGAGGGAGGAAAATGCGCGCCCTATATTCCGGCCATCGCTCTCGACACATCTGTTCAGAGTCAGTCGGCAAGGGGACGAAGATGAACACCGAGCACACGAAACGGCGCTTGATACTTCTCGAGCTCAACGAGCTCTGCCCGCAACTCCTCGATTCGTTCATTGCTCGAGGTCACCTGCCCAACTTCGAACGATTGCGTAAAATGTCGCGCGAATTCATCACGCACACCACTGAAGAGCTGCTCGAGCCGTGGATTCAGTGGGTCACGGTTCATACCGGGGTGCCGCTATCCGAGCACGGCATCATCGACTTGGACGAAGCGGACAAGTTGCGGCACTCGGCGTTCTGGGAAACGCTCGACCCAGTTCTGTTGTTATCGCCGATGAACGTCAAGTTCGCGCAAGGTGGTGAGTCGGTGTTCCTTCCGGACCCGTGGGCAGCCTCGCAGGCGCCCTCGAGCACCCTGCAGCCTCTTTATAAGTTCATTCGGGCCGCCGTGAACGGGCACGCGCGCGCCGACAAGTTCGAGGCTCGGGACGTCCTTTCCGCCATGCGGTTTCTGGTCAGTCACGGCCTCTCGCTGGACTCATGCGCCGCCATTGCCAAGCAGCTCACGAACGAACGCGTCTCCCCGAATGACGTCAAATGGCGCCGCGCGACGATCCTGGATCGGCTGCTGTGGGACGTCTTCGAGCACTTCTGGACTGGCCCGGTCGCGCCACGTGTCGGCGTCTTCTTTTCCAATGCTACCGCGCACTACCAGCACAAGTACTGGTCGCACCACGATCCGGCAGGCTTCGCGGTAAAGCCTGGCGAAAGCGAGCTGGAGGCTTATGGCGACGCGATTCTCTTCGGATACCAGGCGCAAGATCGTTTGATCGGCAAAGCTTTGGCACTGGCAGGTAAGGACACGGCCATCGCAATGTGCACGGCACTAAGTCAGCAACCGATGCATGACTACGAAGACCGCGGAGGCAAGGCGATGTTCATCGCCAAGGATTACCGAAAGCTTTTGCCGCTCCTGGGCGCAGCCGCCGCATCGGATGAGCCGCTGATGGCAGAGGAGAGCCGGCTGCACTTCGACACGCACGCGCTCGCTGAGCGTGCTTTCGCTAGTGTGAACGCTGCGAGGACGGCGGCGGGGGCGAAAGTGTTCAAGACCCGAGGCTTGGATGGCCGTTCGTTCATCGTGGGCTGCGCGCTGTTCGCCAGCGAGGTGCGTGACGACACGCTCGTCGTCTTGGACAAGGGAGCGCCCGTGCCGTTTCTGGATTTCTTCGTGAAGATGAAGACGACCACCACCGCCAAGCACCACCCGGATGGCCTGCTGTGGGTAACCAATCCTGCGGAGCAGGTCCGGCACAGCGGAGTCGAGCACTTACCCCTGACGATGGTCCGCACGAAGCTCGAACAAGCAATGTCATCGACGTTGTCGTGAGCTTCCGAGCCGAGCCGTCGCGCAGCGTGGCTCCTGCTGCGTTGCGCGATCCGCTCGACCTAGTGGCGCGACTGACGTGTCAGTGCCCGAGCCGCCGACGCCGGCCGAGCCTGCGGCTGCGCCCGAGGCTCCGGCTCCGCCATTGCCGCTCCCGGAAGCCGAGCCGCTCGCGCCGGCGAGGTCATCACCGCCGGTCGCGCCCGCATCCGACGGGCCCGCGCCGTCACCGCCCTTCCCGGGCTGCGGCGAGTCGAACTCGCGCTTGGGGTCCGAACACGAGAGCAGCAGCGCCGCGGCCCCACTCATCGCCAGCGCACCCCCACACCACGCCCCCAATCCAACTCTTCGATTCACCGCGACACCGTAGGCGAGCGGCCTAGTTGCGACAAGCCGAGCGCCATGTGGCAACGTAACCACACGTCATAATCCGCCCGCGCCTACGCGACTACCATGCTCTCTGAACCGGTGTGCGTTGCCGCGCGCGGCTCTGATTCAAAGCCGCGCGCGCCAGAGCGCCTCTGCAGCCTGCAGGCAGCGAGGCACGTCATCGAAATGGTAGGGCCACTCGCTCGGTTCGATTTCCTGCAAAAAGTACGCGTAGGTTGCGGCGCCACGCATGGCGGCGATGAAGGGTGCAAGCTCCAGCGCCCGTTCTGGCTGCGAGCGAGGCGCGAGCCGCTTCCAACTGGCACACCAGCTCGCCAACAAAGGAGCCGCCTCTGCTTCCGACAAGCCGGCGAGCAAGCCGCAAATATCGGTGACCGGGTTACCGACGAACGACTCGCCCCAGTCCAGGAGGCGCACGCCGTGCACCGAGCCGCGTGCATTGCCGGGGTGATTGTCGGAGTGCACGAGAGTCGCCGGTAGCCCGCACTCCTCTAGACGCTCCAGCTGCTGCTCATGATACCGGAGCAGATCCTCCAGCCGCGGGTAGTCCCTCGACCAGGCCAGCAGCTTCCGGCTCACGTCCTCGGCGCGCTTTTCGCCGCGTAGATCTGGCACGCCGAGCAGCAGCAGCTCGTCCACGGCAGCTGCGCCGAGGCTTTGAATTACCTGCGACTGCCGAAGGATCAACTCGCGCATGGCTGCGGGCGCGCCGTAGAGATCCTCGCCTTCGACATGAGCGAGCAGACTCCTGCCCTCGTCATCGCCAGCCAGGAGCGTCGGAGCGGCGCTGGGCGCGGCGCGATTCAACCAGCGCAGCACCCGACCCTCGTAGCTCATGAAAGCCGGCACCTGCTTCAGCCACACGGGAGCTTCAGGGAACGTGGACCGCTCCAAACGCCACAATGTGGACAGGTTCCAGGTTCGCTGCTGAACGGCACTGAGCTCGCTCCAACCGAGAGCGGCACGCGCCCAGTCCAGGCTGCGCGCTGGCCCGCCGAGCTCCGCCCAGGGCATGCGCTTGGCGTTCTCCCCGCGCGCGAGCTCGACCAGCGACTCGGGAACGGGCAAGAGCCGGCCCGGTGTGCCCGCGCTCAGCTCCCCGAGGTAGGCGACCTCGCCACCGCCGGAGTGCGGCTGATTGCCGTGTAGCAAACGCAGCACCACCACTCGGACGGAGAAACGCGCCTCGACCTCGGCGACCAAGTCCGCGCTCTCCTGCCAATAAGGAAGCTCCAGCTCCAGCGGCGGGAACATGCCGAGCAGCTCTCCCGCCGGCGAAAGCAAAACCAGGCTCGCCGTGCGCCCCATGGAGCATCCGCTTAGCACATTGCCCAGGCTCCCGCGCAGCGGCATCGACGCGTCTTGAGCGCTACCGAGGCGCTGGAAAAGGTCGTCACCTCGGATTGAGTCCTCTCTTTACGGCGAGCCGAAACTTGGGCCTACGTTGGCTTGGTGGATCATGGGTAAAGGGCTCCAGCGCGGTTGCGGTTGGGTACTATGGGGACTCGTGCTGGGGTGCGCGCCGACGAGCGAAGCGGCACGAGGGCAGCTCATCGTCTCGATCGACACGGACATGGCGATCCCGAAGGACCTCAGCGCCATTCGGGTGCAGGTCGACGTTTATCGAGGAAACGAGTGGCAGCCGAAGTTCGACCGTGAGTTCGAGGTAGCGCCCAGCAAAGGCGCGGTGACGTTTCTTCCCGCCACGTTGGCGGTGGTGGCTGGCGAAACCGCCGAAGAAACGGTCCGCGTCGAGGTGCAAGGGCTCTCGGAGCAGGGGGAGGAGAGGGTGCTCCGGCGTGCCATCACCACGGTACCGGCGGATCGCATCGCGCTCCTGCGGATGCCGCTCAGCTGGTCTTGCCTCGACGAGCTGGCGTGTGACGAGACGCAGACTTGCCAGCTCGGCCGCTGCACTGACGCGACGGTTGGGGTGGAGGACCTGCCCAGCTATGAACCGGAGGAAGTCTTTGGGGGAGCGGAAGCACCTGGAGGCACGGACGGTCGCTGCTTCGCGGTCGAGTCGTGTTTCAGCGAGAGCTTCGAGGTCGAGCCAAGCTACGCGGACGCCGACTATTGCCAGCTAACGCTCGACACCGAGCCCAGCGCCGCCCTCAACTTCGCGGTTCGGGGCGATCCTGATTCGACTGGGATTTGCGGAGGTTTCGACGGCTCCGAGCACTGCTACCTGCCGCTCAATCAGAGCGCGTCGTTGGGGTGGTCCGAGCTCGAGACCCCGAAGGCTCATGATGGGCTGATGCGGCACCGGTTGCAGCTTCCTCCCGGCATCTGCGACCGACTGCAAGCAGATACCAAGCTCTCTCTCCGCGCGAGCACGAGCTGCGCTTCCAAGACGGACTCGCTGGGTTCTTGCGGGCCTTGGTCGAGCGCGTCCAAACCTTTGGACCCGCCTGGCGCCGGTGGGAGCAGCAGCGGCGGAAGCAGCAGCGGTGGGAGCAGCAGCGGTGGGAGCAGCAGCGGCGGCAGCACCGCTACGGGCGGTGCGGGTGAATCGAGCGCCGGGTCTGGCGCCGGCTCGTCGCCGATTGGCGGAAGCCCGCAGGTCGCCGGCGCTAGCGGAACAGGCACCTCTGGTAAAGGCGGAGAGTCTGGGAGCGGCGGAAGCGGCGGAAGCGGCGGAAGCCCCGCTGGCTATCCGTGTACTGAGTCCATCGCACCTGCGTTGCTCACGCGCTTCACCAGCCTCGAGCCGGATCCCAAGAACCCAGGGCAGTTTTTGGTCGACCTTCCTGCACCCGGAGGGGCGACGTTCGCCTACCCCGCAGGCGCCGGCGCCCCGACGATAGGCCCCGCCGGCTCGTTCCACGTTTCTGGAACCGTCTCCACCTATTCCGGTTTTGGCGTGTACTTGAACGAATGCCTGGACGCTTCGGCGTTCAGCGCCATTTCCTTCAGCATGCGTGGCAACGCGGGGCCCTCGGGGAAGATTCAGTTTCGGATGGTACCCAACCAGAATCGTCCCGTGGACCACGCGAACCAAGTGGGGGTCTGCATCGTGCCGGCCGGCGGCAGCGCCTACGAGTACTGCCGCAGCGGCTCCACGAGCCTCCCTGTGATTTTCGATGGCGGCGTGGTGACGGTCCGGTTCGCGGACATCACCGGGGGCCTGCCGGTAGCGTTCGTGAACGGCAGGAGCGTCGTGAGTTTCGAGTGGGCGCTGGAGTGGGCCTCCGGCGACGAACCGTATAGCTTCGACATCATCATCGACAATCTAACGTTCACGAGCGCGGTACCTTGAGCCTGACAATCGCAGACGCACCGGTCGCGCCCCTCAAGGCCGGCGACGTGCTGGCTGGGAAATACCGCATCGAGCGGGTTCTGGGCGCCGGAGGCATGGGCGTCGTCGTCGCTGCGCGCCACCTGGACCTGGACGAGATGGTCGCGGTCAAATTTCTTCATCAAGCGCCGCTAGGCGATGGTGAAGCGGCGGCCAGATTTCTGCGTGAAGCCCGCGCCGCGGTGAAAATCCGGAGTGAGCACGTGGCCCGCGTGATCGACGTGGGGCGCTTCGACCATGGCGCTCCGTACATCGTCATGGAGTACTTGCAAGTGGAGGACCTCGCCGCGCTCGTACAAAGTGGGCCGCTCGAGCAAGAGGACGCCGTGGACTACGTGCTGCAGGCGTGCGACGCGATGGTCGAGGCTCACTCGATAGGCATCGTTCACCGCGATCTGAAGCCGGCGAACTTGTTTTTGACTCGACGCCCAGACGCCAGTGCACTCATCAAAGTGCTGGATTTCGGGATCTCCAAGTTCGAGCCGACGGGCGCGCCGGAGGCCGCGATCACCAAGACGTCTGCGGTCATCGGCTCGCCCTACTACATGTCACCGGAGCAGCTGCGCTCTGCGAAAGAAGTGGATGAGCGCACCGACGTTTGGTCACTGGGCGTCATCCTGTTCGAGCTCCTTGCCGGCCAACCGCCGTTCCAGGGGGAGTCTTTGCCGGCGTTGCTCACCGCGATCGTCATGGCGGAGCCTGCGCCGCTACGACGATTGCGGCCGAGCGTCACGCCCGGCCTAGAAGCAGTCGTGCTCCGCGCCTTGCAGAAGGATCGCGATGCACGCTACCTCAGCGTGGGCGAGCTTGCCGGCGCTTTGGCGGACTTTGCTCCCGCTCGTTCGCGCGCGCTGCTCGAGAAGATCTCGAAGGTAGCCGGCCTGCGGCCTTCGCTGCTTCCCGCCGCCGCGAGGCTCAGTGATCCGTCCGTGACACCCGCGGCCGCCATTCCCGGAACGATGACGGCAGGAACCTGGGCCAACACGGGGCAGGGCGAGGACAAGCCTCGTCGGCGCGGGCTCTGGCTGCTCGCCTCCCTGACGGCTGGTGGCGGTCTACTGGCACTGGCACTGGCCATGAGCCGGTGGTCGAGCGCTCCCGAAACGCCGAGCCCCCCGTCCTCGGCAGCCCTCCCCATCGCGGCGCAAGCTCTGGCCACCGCGCCAGCCGCACCTGCGCCCCCACCCGTGCCCGATGCCCCCGCCTCCGTGGCCACCGAAGCCGCGGACCCAGTGCCGCCATCGATTGCGCCATCCTCGAAGCCCATGCTGAGGCAGCCACAACGCGCAGTACGTCGGAGCGTCGTTGTGGGGGAGGGCGCACGGTCAATACCTGCCGTCGCTGCCCCGGAACCCGTCTCGACTGCGGCGCCGGTGCCCTCGGCCGGGCCAAAGAAGCGAAGCCTCGTCATCGAACTCAAGTAGAAGCCGGTCCAGAAAGCTCATGCTCACTCGTTTCATGTGTTTGGCGATCGCCGCGTTCGCTCTAACTACGGAGCTTGCCGTCGCCGAGACCGCCAAGGGTACGGCGGTCGTCGCCGCTAACGCGCTGTCCGCGCCGCCGGCTCGTCCGCCGTCCCTCGCTAACTCGCTCAAAGGGGCTGCCAAAACCGAGTACGAGTCCGGGAAACTGCTCTACGAAGACGGGGATTTTTCCGGTGCGGCCCTGAAGTTTCAGCGCGCCTACGAGCTCTCCGGCGACGCGCGGCTCTTGTGGAATCGCGCGGCCGCAGAGAAGAACCTTCGCCACTACGCGCAAGTGCGCACGCTGGTGCGGCAGTATCTAGCAAAAGGTGGCCCGCTCGTTTCGGCCGACGAACGCGCGGATGCGGAAGCGTTGATCGCCATGGTCCAGGCCTTCGTCAGCGAGGTGACGGTGAGAGTCGACCAGCCGGACGCCGACATCTCGATCGACGGGCGCGCGGTCGGCAAGTCCCCGCTGCCGAACAGCATTTCTTTGGACCTGGGTGAGCACGAGGTGAGGGCCTCCAAAGCCTGAAAATCCCCCGGTTCCGTGGACACCCCAATTGGCGCGAGAATGCGCCGGGACTGGACCATGGACAAGAAGAAGCAGAAGCGAAGGAGGCGAGCGTTCTCGCCGGAGTTCAAAGCCG
>SECP01000069.1 GCA_004193285.1 Myxococcales bacterium
GGCGGAGGGGGCGGAGGAGCCTTGGCTTCCTCGCCACCAGCCTTGAAAGAAGCGGAAGCGGTGCACGCGACGACGGCGGGGGTGCCGATCGCGACCGCCAGGCAGACGGCCAAGATACGAGAGCTCTGCATGTCTTTTTCCTCTAAGGGTGGCGCCGGGGGAACGCCGGCGAGCCACGATCCCGGGATCGGGAGCTAGTCCAAGTTTCGGCCGCGGCGCAAGCTGCGGCTACCTGGATGGACGGAGGGGGCGCCCCCCGAATGCAGCGGCCCGTTGGCCGAAGTGAGGGCGCGCCCGACGCGGGCCTCTGGGCGCGCTTCGCGGCCGCCGTGGTAAGCCCCTCGGACGAATGCCCGCAGAGTTCGTCCACCTGCACGTTCACTCGCAGTACTCGTTCCTGACCAGCGCCGTGAAGCTCTCGGACCTGCCTGGCAAAGCCAAGGCGCTCGGGATGCCCGGTGTGGCGCTCACGGACGTCGCCAATATGTACGGCGCCATTCGCCATTACAAGTCCTGTAAGGACAAGGGGCTTACGGCGATCCTCGGCTGCGAGGTGTTCATCCCTCGCACCGGCCGCACCGGCGCGCTGGACCACTTGGTGCTCCTCGCGGAAAACCACGACGGCTACCGCAACCTGGTTCGCATCGTGTCGGAGGGGCACCTGCGCTCGGCGCACGACTACGCCCCAGCCGTCTCCCTGGACTTCATCACGGAGCGGAGCAAGGGGCTGGTTGCGCTCAGCGGCTGCATGGCAGGTGTGCTCTGTCAGCGGATTTTGGAGCAAGGGGTCGACCAGGCCGAGCCGACGATGGCGGACCTGCGCGACCGCTTCGAGCCCGGTCACTTCTTCGTAGAGCTGCAGGACCACGGCTTCCCCGAGCAGCCGGTGCTCACCGACATTTTGCTCAAAGCGGCGGGGCGGCTCGACTTGCCGGTCGTTGCCTCCAACGACGTGCACTTCATGACGAAGGAGGACGGCATCGCGCAGCTGTACCTCGAGTGCGTCGGAAAGGGCCGCACCTTCGCGGAAGAGCAGCCGCTCCATCACAACTCGTTCGAGATGTACCTGAAGACGCCGGACGAGATGGCGGCGCTCTTCGGCGGCGTGCCTGGCGCGCTGGAAAATACGCTCAAAATCAACGAAATGTGCTCGGCGCTGAAGCTCACGCTCGGCAAGCCGATGTTGCCGCAGTTCCCGGTGCCGGAGGGCTACGACACCGACGCCTACTTCCGGCACGTATCGAGCGAAGGTCTCGAGAAGCGGCTCGCGCACTTCCGCACCCTCGGCAAGAAGGTCAACGAGGCCGAGTATCGAGAGCGGCTCGAAGTAGAGCTCAACGTGATCATCGGCATGAAGTACCCGGGGTACTTCCTGATCGTGTGGGACTTCATCCGCGAGGCCAAGGCGCGCGGCATCCCGGTGGGGCCGGGGCGCGGCTCCGGCGCCGGCTCGATCGTCGCGTACGCCCTGGAGATCACCGAGATCGACCCGCTCCCTTACGCGCTCCTTTTCGAGCGGTTCTTGAACCCCGAGCGCGTCAGCATGCCCGACTTCGACGTCGACTTTTGCATGGCGCGCCGCGAGGAGGTCATCCGCTACGTCGCCGAAAAGTACGGCCTGGAGAGCGTCGGCCAGATCGCGACCTTCCAGAACTTGAAGGCGCGCAGCGTGATCAAGGACGTCGCGCGGGCGATGGGCTTTGCGGCGACGGAAGCGCAGCGCATCGCCAGCATGGTGCCCGACAAGGGGCAGGGCAAAACTTACACCATCGACGAAGCGCTCGAGGTGGAGCCGAAGCTCAAAGCGCTCTCGGACAGCGACCCGCGCGTGCAGGAGCTCCTCGGCTATAGCCGAAAGCTGGAGGGGCTGACCCGCCATGCCGGCATGCACGCGGCGGGAGTCGTGATCAGCGATGGGCCGCTCACGGAGCACGTGCCGTGCTTCAAGACCGACCAGACCATCGTCACGATGTACGACAAGGACGACGTCGAAGCGGCCGGCCTCGTCAAGTTCGACTTCTTGGGTCTGAAGACCCTCACCGTGATCGACATCGCGCAGAAGCTGGTGAACGCGCGCCCCGATCGAAGAAATAACCCGCTCGATCTAGGCAAGCTCCCGCTCGAAGACGAAGCGACGTACCGCCTCATATCCAGCGGTGAAACCACGGGCGTCTTCCAGCTCGAGTCTTCCGGCATGCAGCAGCTGCTCAAGCGACTCCAGCCGGACGTGTTCGAGGACATCGTCGCGGTGGTGGCGCTCTACCGGCCGGGCCCCCTCGGCACCGGCATGATCGACGACTTCATCCTCAGCAAGCACGGCAAGAAGGCGATCCGCAAGCTGCACCCGCTCGTGGACGAGGTGCTCCTGCCCACGTACGGCGTACCTGTCTACCAGGAGCAGGTCATGCAGATCGCGCAGCACCTCGCCGGCTACACCCTCGGCGGCGCGGACATGCTTCGCCGCGCGATGGGTAAGAAGAAGGCCGAGGAGATGCAGAAGCAGGAGCAGACCTTCATCGAAGGTGCGCTCGCCAAAGGCGTTCCCGCCGAGCAATCTGCCGCCATCTTCAAGGAAATCGAGGGCTTCGCGAGCTACGGCTTCAACAAGAGCCACTCGGCCGCGTACGCGCTCGTCACGTACCACACCGCCTACCTGAAGGCGCACTACCCCACCGAGTTCTTTGCCGCGCTGATGACGGCCGACAAAGAAAAGATCGAAAAGGTGGTGCGCACGATCGCGGAGGCGCGCGCGTGGGGCGTCGCGGTGCTCCCGCCGGACATCAACTTGAGCTCGGTGGACTTCACGGTGGTTTACCAGCACCCGGACGGGCGCGGCCCGCAGCCGCGCGGCGGCCCCGGCAAGCTGCGGGACCGCTTCGGCCCGCAGATCCGCTTCGGCCTGGGCGCCGTGCGTGGCGTAGGCGAATCCGCGCTCGAGACCATGTTCGAGGCGCGCACCAGCGGCGGCAAGTTCAAAGACCTCTTCGACCTCGCCACCCGGGTGGATTCCAAGCGGTTGAACAAGGGCGTGCTGGAGTCGCTCGTGCAGTGCGGCGCGTTCGACACCGTGCTGGAGCCGGCCGGGATCACTCGAGCGCGCGCTTACGCGGCGGTCGATCGCGCGCTCGAGCGCTCTCGCTCCGCGAGCCGGGACCGCGAGCGCGGGCAGGCGAACCTATTCGGCATGTTCGGCGGGGGCGCCACTGGCGCGGCTGCGGCCGCGGGCGACGAGTACCCGCAAACCACCGAGTGGGACCGCATGGAAATGCTGCGGCGCGAGCGAGCGGCCCTCGGCTGCTACGTCTCCGGGCACCCGCTCTTTCGCTATCAAAGCAAGCTGCCGCGCATTGGCGCGCTCGGCACCGCGGAGCTGGCCGGGCAAAAGCCTTGGAGCGCCGCGAGCGTCGCCGGCATGGTGGAAAACTACCAGGAGCGCCTGTTCAAAGGCGGCAGCGGTGGGCGCGCCGCCTTCTTCGAGATCGAGGACCAAGTCGGGCGCGTGGAGGCCAAGGTGCGCGGCGATCGCATCGACCAGTTCGCGCCTCTGCTCACCTGCGGTGAGCCGGTGATCGTGAGCGGCAAAGTCAGCTTTCCCATGAGCGAAGATCCGGAAGAGGAGCGCGAGCCCACGCTCTTGGTGGACGGCGTGGAGCTGCTCTCGGACGCCGCGCTGCGCGCCACTCGCGCCATCTCGATCCGGCTGGATGCCGAGCGCACCGGGCGGCGCGACTTGGAGAAGCTGAAAGAGATCCTCCAAAAATCCCCCGGTACGTGCCCGGTCGAGCTCGTCCTGGAAATGAAAGACGGCGCGGTCGCGGTGCTGGACTTGCCTGGCACCCGCGTCTTGCCCGACGGCAACTTCCTCGGCGGGTTGGAGCGCACCTTCGGCGGCCCCGTCGCCGAGCTGCGGTGAGCGCGCCAGGACCGCGCCCGCTGAGCCGGGCCCCGGTTACGTGATGTCCTCCGCGCCCTCGCGCCGAGCGCGACCCGGCGGATGCTTCGCGAACCATTCGACGATGTCCGGCATTCGCGGCTCGAACGGGCCGGGGGACAGATTGAGCACCCCCGCGCGCTCCTCGCTCCGGTTTTCGAAGTCATGCGTGACGCCGCCCGGGATGAGGATGAAACTGCCGCGCTTCGCGTCCACCCAGCGCTCGCCGACCAAGATGCTCATCGTCCCTTCCAGCACGAAGAACATGTCGTCTTCCGGGTGAGAGTGCGGCCCGGGGCCGGTGGTGTTCGGCTCCAGCCACCACTCCGAGACCGAGTAGGCGTTGTCGGTCTCCGCCTCGTCCGCCTTGAAGACCGCGCTCATTGCGCCCATGGGGTAGCCGCGCCCAGCTCCTGGCTCGAGCACGATGGGTGTGCGTTGGGACATGGAAATTGATTAACGCATCCGTTAACTACTTGCAAGCCCGCGAGCAGGCATGGCGAGCCGCGGGCGCGAACTGGGCCGCGCCGAGGGGCCAGTGTTAAGCTCGGCAGGACATGCGTGACGTGAAGTCCGAGCTCGTGCGCATCGATAAGAGCGGCCAGGCGCACCCAATTGGGGCGATCGCGAGCCAGCGGCTGCGAGCACGGACCGGCGCGTATCGAATCCTGCCGACGCCGGAGCACGTCGTCTTCATGCGATACACGGGCGAGGACGGGCAGCGTGATGCGAGCGATGGCGCGGTGGTGCGGCTGGCGGGCGAGGTCACGTCGCCGGGCGCGCTGTGCGACATCATCGCGCTTTTGGGGCAGACGGGGTGGCGTGGCGAGCTCGTGGTGCTGGACGGCGCAGACGCTCGTTCCGTCTTTTTCGACCAGGGTAACGTGGTGGGCGCGCTCACCAACGTGGACGAAGAGCGGCTCGGCGCGGTCCTCTACCGATACGGCGTGATCGACGCGGAGAGCCGCGACCGCGTGATGGAGCAGGTGAAGGACGGCAAGCGCTTCGGCTCGGCTGCCATCGAGCTCGGAGTGCTGAAGCAAGAGCAGATCTATCAATACATTTCCAAGCAGGTGGACGAGATCGTCTTCGCCACCCTCACCGTGAGCGACGGCACCTTCTTCTTCTTGGACGGCTTCGACGAGGGAAGGCTCGTGCTGCGCCACACCGTGAGCGCGAACGCGCTGCTGATGGACGGCGTGACGCGCCTGGATGAAATGCGGTACTTCCGGCTGAAGATCCCGTCTGCCGAGCACGTGCCGGTGCGTACGGACAAGAGCCTGGCGCCGGAGAAAGACCTCGCGCCCGCGTATGCAGCGGCGGATGGCAAGAGCAGCGTGGTCGACGTGGGGCGAGCGTCGGGGCTCGGTGAGTTCGAGATCACCAAGCAGCTCTATGGTCTCGTGCAGTCGGGCCACGTGATGATTCATCCGCCGCGCGCTGCGGGCGGGCCCACCGCGTTGGTGGCGGCGGCAAACGGCGCGCTCACCGCCATCTTCCGAGCAGCAGCCGCGGAAGGCCGCGCAGGTGAGGTGCGCTCGGGCCTGGCATCGTTTGCAGTCGGAGCCGGGGTGTACGACATGTTGTTCCGCAACGCGGGGCCGGACGAGTCGGGCTCGCTCGACGCGGAAGCGGTCGCGCACAACTCCGCCGTGGTCGCGGGGGGCGCGGATCCGAATAATTTACTCAAGCAAATGCTGCACGAGTACGTGGCGTTCGCGCTGTTCAGCGCGGGGGCGGCGCTGGGCGCCGCTGCCGAGGTGGAGCTCGCTCGGCAGGTCGGCCCCGCGCTCTCCAGCTTGAAGCCGCAGGCCTCACCGTGATCGATTGACGGGCTGCCCGCATTACGCGGGGCATGAGGAACCTGCTGCTCGCGTGCGGAGCTGTCTTGGCGCTTTCATGCTCCGCTGGGGGCTCCTCGGACGGCAAGAGCGGCGGCAACGGGGCCGGCGGCATCGGGAGCGGGGCCACCGCACCAGGGTTGGGCGGTAGCTTCAGCCTGCCCACCGGCGGCACCGGCCCAGGTTTGGGCCCAGTGCCGAGCTCATGCGCGGATCCGAAGTCCACGAAGCTCACCGGCACGGTCTATAGCCCCGCTGGCAACCTGCCCCTGTACAACGTGGTCGTGTACGTGCCGGTCGCGGGCGAGGCGCAGCCCGCCATCACCGAGGGCGCCTCCTGCGACAAGTGCGCGGGCTCGCAGGCGCGCGGTTGGGCGGTGGCCCTCACGGACGAAGCGGGGCACTTCACGCTGGAGGGAGTACCGGAGGGTAGCGACGTGCCCCTCGTTCTCCAAGTTGGAAAGTGGCGCCGCGAGGTCAAAATCCCGCGCGTCGAGCCATGTACGACCACGACCGTGACCGACCGCGAGCTCACGCGCTTGCCCAAGAATCAGAGCGAAGGCCACCTGCCCAAGATCGCAATGGTGACCGGGCACTCGGACGCGCTGGAGTGCCTGCTGCGCAAGCTGGGCATCGAGGATGCGGAGTTCACGGTGGAAGGCGGCCCCGGTCGCGTGAACATGTTTCACGGCTGCGCCTCCAAGAGCGGCGCGTTCGGCGCCAACAAGCTCTCGCCGGCGCTCGGCGGCGGTGAGCTCACCAGCGCGGTGACCTCGCTCTACGCCAGCCCGCAGAAGCTCGCGGCGTACGACATGCTGGTGCTCTCCTGTGAGGGCCACGGCTGTGACGAGCAGAAGACGCCGGAGAACGGCGCAACCCTCAAGGGTTTTGCGGACGCGGGCGGGCGCATCCTGTTCGATCACATGCACTTCCGCTGGTTCGTCAAGGCCATCGAAGCCTGGGAAGGCATTGGCGAGTTCGATACCGGCGACGACTTTCCCCCCAATACCCCGTTCGACGTGCAGACCGGCTTCCCGAAGGGCGCCGCGCTAGCCAAGTGGCTGGTGAACGTGGGGGCCTCTCAAACCGAGGGCAAGTTGGTGATCGCCAAGGCCCAGAAGTCCGCCAAGAGCGCCGCCGCTCCCATCGCTCAGCCGTGGGTGCAAGGCACGGGAGCGATCCAATACATGAGCGTGAACACGCCGGTGGAGCTGGCGGCCACGCCGGACGACCAGTGCGGCCGCTTCATTCACACGGATCTCCATGTCGCCGGGAACTCCACGAGCTCTTCGGACCAAGGGACGCCGTTTCCTGGCGGTTGCGACTCCGGCGAGCTGACCCCCGAGGAAAAGGCGCTAGCGTTCATGATCTTCGACCTCTCCAGCTGCGTGATGCGTGAAGACCAGGCGCCGCAACCGCCCGTCGTCGTGAAATAGCTCGCGGCCGCTCCGCCAGCCTATGCTGGCCCGGTGCCAGACCTCGTTGCGATTCAGAGCGCCCTCGACGCGGCAGTGGCCAAGGCCCGCCGCAACCCGGAAGGGGCGCCCGCCGACTACATCCCCGAGCTCGCCAACGTGCCGCTCGAGCGCACGAGCGCCGCCGTGCACCTGACGACGGGCGACTACCTGGCCGCGGGGGACGCGGCCCAGCACGTCTTTACCTTTCAAAGCTCGGCGAAGCTGCTCCCGCTCATCGGCCTCTTGGAAGAGCGCGGCCCGGTCGAAGTCTTCGGCTCTGTCGGCTCGGAGCCTTCCGGCGACAGCTTTGGCTCGGTGGCGCGCCTGGAGACGCACGGGCCGAAGCCCGCCAATCCGCTGATCAACTCCGGCGCGATCGCCTTGTGCGGGCAGCTCCCAGGCACGGTCGAGCGTCGCGTCGCGTGGATCGCGCACTGGGCGGACAAGCTCTATGGCGCCCCCCTCCTCATCGACGAGCACGTGCGAGAGAGCGAGCGCGGCTCCGCAGACCGCAACCGCTCGATTGCTTATTTCTTGAAGCACGGCGGCATCATCTCCGGTGACGTGGAAGAGACGCTGAGCGTCTACTTCGCGCTGTGCTCTCTCTCCGGCACCGTGAAAGAGGCTGCCCATTTGACCGCCGTTTTGGCCAACGGCGGCGTCGTGCCCGGGTCCGGTCGGCGAGTCCTCAGTAAGCAGACGGTGGCCATCGTCGTGGCGATCATGGCCACGTGCGGCATGTACAACGAGTCCGGCAACTACCTGGTCTCCACCGGCATGCCGGCCAAGAGCGGGGTGAGCGGTGTCATCGTTGCGGTCGTGCCGAGCGTCGCCGGCGTGGCTGTCTCCAGCCCGCGCGTCAACGACAAGGGAGGTAGCGTGCGCGGCCATATGATCCTGCGAGACCTGAGCCGAACCTTGGGCTGGCACTTCGCGCTGGCCACTGCGAGCAAGTGACTCGAGAGGGTGCTCAGGCTCGTAGCGGCGCGCCCGCCATGCGGCGGCGCACTTGCTTCATGCCCTCGCGCAGGCCGCCGGGGATCGCGCCCCGCGCTCGCCCACTCAACGACCCGAGCCAGGTACGATTGAAGGGCAGGCCGCGTAGCTCCGGCGCGGCGAGGTCGCAAACTCGCTGCTGCAGCGCGTGAGGGGCGCGGCGGTGCCTCGTCTCCACGCCCAAGCCGAGCTCCAGCAGCGAGCGACAATTGAACGGTGAGAGGTTCTGTGCGTGTCCGTCCAACGCCATGGCGTCCAGCGCGGCCCAGTTGCCGAGCCGGCACTCCCAATAAAAAAGGTCCAGTATCGGCACGTTCGAATCGGGCAACTCCGCCAGCCACTGTTCGTAAGCCACGATCGCTAGTCGCTCGTCTCCCCAGCCGGCGAGGCGAGCGAGCAATTGGCCATCTACGGAAGTGGGGTGTTCGCCTTGAGAGTAGTAGTAGCAACGGCATACTTCCGAGACGGTACCTAGGGCGTGCACGCCCTGCGCGCGAAACGCCGAAATGCGGTGCTCGTGAGGATCCCTCCACACGCTGCCGGTGTTCAGGCGCAAGAGCTCGTCGCTTTGGCTGGAGCTCCGGGCGACCACGAAGCGGAAGTCCAAGCCGAGCTTGCCGAAGAGCCGGAGCGGCAAGAGCACGTCGTGAAGGGGCGTCGCCGCATCCACCACCGTGAAGCAGCGAACCTGCTGGCGAATCTCCCTCGAGCAGGCGAGCAACATGCGGCTGTCGATGCCCCCGGTGATCGGAAGGTTGATCGCGGCGCCGCGGCGAGACAAGGCGCGGAAGACCCCCGTGAGCGTGTCGGCGAAACCGCAGGCAGCGTCGTCCAGCGCCACCGCTTGCAGCTCGCGCTTCGGCCAGAACCGCACGGCGCGGCCCGTCGACAAGTCCAGGTAGTGATTCGGCAAGAGCTGCCGCGCGCCCGGATAAGGAGTGAACGCCGCGGGCCAAGCGTCCGCCGAGGGAGAGGCCCAGAGCTTCGATAGGAGAGTGGCGTCCGCAGGGACGTTGGCTTCCTCCGCCAAGAGGGCAGGTTGGCTCGCGGCCGTGACTTGCGCTCCTTCACCTGCGTAAAAGATTGCCCTCGAGCAAGTCGCGTCCGGATAGAGACGCGACTGACCGCCGATGCTGGCAAACAGCAGCCAGCGACCAGTCAAGCTGGCGGTCGCTCGCTCCAGGTCATCGAAAGTGGCACAGGTGGCCAGCCGTTGAGCGATCTCTCGATCGGTGGCGCCTGGCGCCGCGGGGCTCAATGCGGTGCCTACGAGCGCGACCTCGGCGGCGCCGGCACCCCGATGAATGGGCGCCGAGTGGTGCGTCAACAGCTCGAACCCGGACCCGAGTTTTGCCTCAGAAAAGTCCAGTCGCTCGCGTCTAGCGAGCCCGGCCGGTGGCCGCAGCACGAATTGCCCCGCAAAACGCATCGCTCGGCTCTGGATGCTTCCTTCCGACATGACTGTGCCTCCAAGCAGCCCCTCGCTAAACGAGCGGTGGGCTCGCTCGGGACCACTCCACCTTGATCGAGACTCTATATTAGCTCATGGAGCGCGCGCCATCGCATGTTCTGGCGGCGATCGAAGGAATAACTAGGGCTCTCAGGAGCTGAGTGTTTCTGGAGAGCGCATTACCCGAGGGAGTGATGTAACCGTATCTGTAGCGGGTACTAGTTGGGTTCTTCATCAGTGACAAAAATCCAGTCTCACGTGAGGGTGAGCGGCGATTCCTTGTGGCCAGTCTGCTACCGCGGCTGCTGCGGGCGACGGATAGCGGCGCGGGCTTTGCAAAGGTCGCCCGCGCGGCGTCACTTAGGTATCAGCGACCCGACGGTGACTGGCGTCGCTCGCCGGTGTGCTACGGATGGAGATCGAAGCTCCACAGACGCAGCCCAATCGCGGGCGCCGCATCGAGATTCGGGAGGGTACCGCAGTAGCGGCTCCCGCGCGCGGTGACCGATAGCCGGGCAGACTATCGAGCGACGCGCCGCGGCCGTCCCCGCTGGCATGCGCTTTGCTGCACGAAGGGGCCTGGATATCCAGGTCGAGGAGACGTCTATGGCAGAAAACAATCCGAACGAGATAGCTGAGTTGCATGACGTGTTCGACGTGAGCGAGGCGCCACCGAACGAGGTCGAAGCGGTCGAGCTAGAGCAGGTCGATCAGCAATGGCAGAGCGAGGCGGGTCTCATCGCGGCTCCTCCCGCCGCGGAGGTAACGTTGCCGCTCGAGGGGGCCCGGTCGCTGAGCGTCGGCGAGCCTTCCAAACCGCTCTTGGGCCGCTTACCGCTAGCCCGGGTCGTTCCGCAAGACGTGCACTCCGTCATGGACTACGTGGACGCTGGTGGAGTCTTGACGGGCGCATTTCTGACCAATTGTCCCAAGGCGAAGGCTGCTAGCTGGGCCATGGGCACGAGCGGCATCGCCGCATCTTCCATCACCGACTACAAGCTGAGCCTCGCCAAGGTGCTGTCGATCGAGACGCACGAGGCCATCGACTACGCGTGGGGCTTCAGCGCCGTCGCAGCCCCGTTCGTCTTCGGCTACCGCAAGAGCGCGCCCCACGTTGCGGCGCTTCACATCGCGCTGGGCCTCGGCACCATCGTCGCCTCGCTCTTCACGGATTACCGCGCATACCGCGGCGTCGGCAGGCGAGCCGCGGCCTGAGCTCGGGGCCTTCCGGCCGCGCCCGACTCAAGGAGTGGTCGCGGCCGGGCTTGGCTCCTGCAGGCTGGCAAAGGCGCGTCGGTACCCGGTCACCGTGCCCACGTCCACGTAGCTCGTGCCTGCGCGGACGGCGCTCGCGTGGCCGCCTCGCGCCAGGTACTCGTTGACGAGCGACCCCACGTACTCATCCTGCTTGCCGCGCTCGAGCCACAGAGCGTACAGCTCTCGAAAGACGGGACAAGGCGCTTGGAAGGCGCCCCAAATCCAGCTCGAGCTCGCGCTGGGGCACTTGACCTGTATCTGCTGCACGCGGCCCGCGTCGTCCGTCACTACCGCGTCGAAGAGCTCCGGTTGCTCCACGGGAAAGAGCAAAAACGATAGAGCGTCTGGCGGTAGGGTGCGTAGCGCGTCTGCGGGGAACCACACCGTGTCCGGCAGGCCCACCGCCATGGACTCTTGTGGCGCCGCGAATGGCAGGGCTCGGAACACTGCGTCACACAAGCCCGCGGGCTCGGGCTGTATCGCGTAGCACACCGGGATCCCGTCGATGCTTGCGCCGTAGTACGTGATGATGTCGAGCTTGCGCGGAGCGACCACGAAGCACAGGCGCGTGGCCCCACCGAGGATCAGCCGTTCGACGATGAACTCGCTGACTGCGCGCGGGCGTTCGGAGCCGTCCTTCAGCTGACTACCCACCGGGAGCAGCTCCTTCGAAAATGGCAGAGGCTGTAAACGGCGCGCCGCTCCTGCGGCTGGAATCACGCCGAGCATGTTTGCTCCCTCGGGGCATCTGCGCTCGGTCTTGCTCCGCTGCTGAACAGGGCTTCTTCCAGCTGCACCGCGCGGTGTGCAGCCGTGTGCTCGGAGAGCACGCGTTCGCGGGCCCGCGCGCCGATGCGCCGCAGCTCCTCGTCAGGCAGGTTCAGGGCTTCGATCACGTCCTGCTGGTTGCGAGCCAGTAGCGTTTCGCGGCCGGGCTCCAGAAAGAGCTCGATGCCCTCCCACACGTCCGAGATCGTGGCCGTGCCGCACGCTCCAGCCTCGAAGAACCGTGGGGAAGGGCAGTAGCCGAAGGCGGCCATGGGCGCGCGTGTGACGTTCAACGTGAGCCGCGATGAGGAAAAGAAGGCTGGGTGGTCAGCGGGCGGGAGGTGCCTCACGAAGCGAAGATTGGCTTGCCAAGGAAAGTCGTGCGGGTACTGCGCCCCGGCCATGGCAAACCAGCGATGAGGCAGCGCGCTGGCAGGCGCCAAGAGCAGCTCCGTCAACGCCCCCTGGCGGTCCTCCGAATACGTGCCGAGGTATGAGAGGTCGGCCGCGAACTCCGCGCGCGGGGGCGCAGGATGATGCACGTCCGGGCTCGCGCTCCCGTACAGGGCCGCGACTCTTCGCGCCCCGAGCGTGTCTCGAAGCGCCGCGAGCGCCTTGCCACCGGTGTAACTGAGCACGACGTCGAAGTCGCCGAGGCCGTGCCGCGGGAGGTAAAAAACCTGACGCTCGCGCTGCAGCGTTGCCAGAGTGACCGGCGTATCCAAGTCGTAAAAGGCACGGACGTTCGCACGCGACGCCAGAACGAGCTCGCTCGCGGAGCGCCCATCAGCGCAGAAGGAGGTCACTACGGCCGCGTCGGCGTCCAAAAGCTCCTCTGCCGCCTGCTTCCACACGTCCTCCCGCGAACGGTAGAGCCTGACGCTGAGCCCCGGCTGCTCCACGAAGTCGCGAGCTCCGGCGTAAAACGGCTGATCTCGCTCGAAGAAGACGCAGCGGTGTCCGCGCTCATGAAGCGCGCGACACAGCCCGCGCCACAGCGTCGCGTGACCGTTGCCCCACGACGAGGTCACGGACAAACCAAAGATGACAAGCTTCATCCCGGGCGACCGGTAAGCACTCTATGTGCCAGCGTCACTCCGCGGGTGCGTGCCCCGCGCCGTCGCCGCGCCGCGCTCCGCCTACCCTGAGCGCCCGTGCATTCTGACGTTCGGAGCCGTAGCGTCGCGTCGCCTGACCCGTGTGACAGCATGGAGAGGCTGTGTACTTAAGGCCGCGCGCCCCGCGAAACGCGCGCCGCGAATCCACGTACGTAACCTGTGCAGGTCGCCGCGCGCGCGTAGCGGTCAAGCCCGAACGGGCCGCGAAGCCGCCGCTTCACGATCCGTTTCTTCGAGGTGGGTCGACTGGGACTCGAACCCACATTAGAGCCTAAAGAGGCCCACAAACGCCGCTTGTTCGGTGCATGAGCGGCTCACCCGGGCCCGCCGCGGTGCACGTATCGGGTGAGCCTCACCCAAAAAAAAGGCGCCATGTCTCAAGCGGCCGCAGTCGACTTTTCCTCAGTCAGTACCGTCCGGGGTCGACGCGACGCTTGCCGGTGCCTGCGTCATAGCAGGGGCTGGCCTCCCAGCCGCTTGACTGCCAGAGCGCATCGAACGCGGGCTTGAGTTCCGCTGCAACGTCGGCCTCGGGGCTGTCTAAAAGCACGTCGGGGAGAATGAGGGTAGCCCGGTCAATCCGGTCGTTTTCACTCCATGGGCGTTCATTCTGCGGATCCCAAACGATGCGCGCGTTGTAGGCATCCGTCAGCGCGATCATGACGGATAACGCCCCACTGTAGCCCCGCTCTTGCGTGAGCTTTGCGTAGAGTCCGGCCCCTTTGAGGATGGTTTCCTCGATGCTGCGTCCGTAGAAGTAGCCCTTTTCCGGCTGGCGGTCGAAGACAGCGGCGCCCTCGAACGCCCCGTCGCGGAACGCTAAAGAGTAGCTACGTTTCGGCCCAGGCTCCGAACTACCCGAGTATGTCACAAATCCATCGAGGTTGAATCGGTGGTTCCAACCGCTCGAATTGGCGAACGGGGGCATACGAGCGGGGTCACCGAAGCCGTGCACCCTACTCGCCTCATAGGTGTCCAGTGGGCACACGTGGACGACCACTTTGGATTGGTTACCCCACAGCGGCACGGCCCCCTCTCCCGCGATGATGGAGCCGAGTCGCCCATCGCGAAAACGCCGGATCGACTCTGCGCGTTCGGCGCCTGCTCTGAACGCATGCCCGATTTCTCTCACGTCGAGGGGCTGGGCTCCGTTGCTGTTCCGCGAATAAAAGTGAGTCTGGTTGAACCAAATCATGTGGGGGCCGGTCCAGCTCTTCGGTATGTGAAGGATCACGACCGGGCCAAGCTCAAATCCGTCGACCTTGTGAATCCCAAGCCCCTGCACGCGCGGGGCGATGCGATCACGGACGATGCTTTCGATTCTTTGGGTGAGTGCATCCCAGTTGGGGAAGCTGACCCCAACCATTTTTTCCGGATACCCAAGGTTTCCAGTCTCGTCCTTCTTCTCCACCGCACCAAAAATCAGGAAACCGCCCGCGGCGTTCGCGAAGGAGCTTACGTCCTTCGCAAATTCTCGCTTCTCGCCGTCAGTGTCGAGCTTGAGATCGCGCTTGTACTCGATGCCCCGCGATTCGGGGGTCTGATTAGAGACGAGGTCCTCGAGAGCACCTCGGTCGACGGTCGCGAGCGGGAGACGCAGCATCCGCCGAGCGTAAGACGCTTCGAGTCTAGGCGTCTACCCGCGACAGCGCGTGCTCAGGCGCCGCGCGCAAGCGCTGTAGTAGAATTATTAGTCCACATGCTTATGCGGTGTCTGAGGTGGAGCAACCGCGATAGCTCTCGGCGCTGGACGCAAGCCGCGCGTCCGGAAGGCGAGGAGCATTGGATCGCAGAGTCACGAAAACTGGAAAAGACAGTAAAGGCAACATCACGTCGCTTTGCAGCCCGGGAGCGAGCTGGTCGCCCCGCTCGAAAACGGACGCAATTAAGGACATTGAGAGTGGTGCGTCCACCTACTACGTCGAAGAGGTGGCGCCGAAAGTCAGCGTGAAGGTTGTTAGTGAGGCGGGTAGCAAGTACCTCCGCACCACGACGGACAAGACGAACAAAAACAACCTCGACAACTTGCCGGACTGCTGAGGACCTTGGGGGCGTAAGCCCGGTCGCACGGGTTTACGCCTCCAACTGCCTATGGCCGTGCGACGCACGCCCAGCTACAGCTTTTGATCGATGCAGTCGCGCAGAGACAAAGCGGCGCTTGGCCGATATGGCAGATCGGACGAACGGCGCGGCAGTACCGATCGTGAGGTTCGGCGCCTGAGGTCGGGGCGAACACGGCGAGCGTCACCACCACGGCGACGAGAGCGGCAAGCGTCGTTCGTGTTTTCATCGTCCCGCGCTCGGGGATGCCAGCCCAAGCAAAGCCGCAGGCGCGGCGCGGGGTGTGGAGGCTTCTACCCGCCTCCCGGTTGCTTCGCCTCGAACAGCTCGCCAATGGCGGCCCAGAGCTCCACGCGCTTGGCCTCGGGGCACTGGGCTACCAGCTTGCCGGCCATACGGCTGAGCTTCGCAACGGTGGCGGTGTCCGGGTCGGGGGCGTCGGGAGTCGGCTCCCCGCTCTCGGCGCTGGGTAGCTCGGGAGTGACGGTTTCCGTCAGTCGCTTGCGGACCGCGCCGACGGTTTCGTTGTGGACGCCCACCGCTTCCGCGATCTTGCGGTCACTCCACCGGGGGAATGCCTCAAGCAGCATCGCAATCGCGCGGCGCCGATCAGCGTGGGTTCTTCGGAGCCCATGCACGGCGTTTGCACCCGCGGCGAAAACGAGCGCGTCCTTGCGGGAGCCCTCACGTATGTCCCGCGGGGAGCTCGATGTCGTCCACCCTGAGGGCGGCAGCGGCGGCGCACCTTTGAAACCCGTCCGCAAGCCAGAGCACGCCCTTGGAGTCCCGAAAGACGGTGACCGCTGGGAAGCTCGACACTCCCGCCGTGCGCATCGCCTCGCTGTACTCTTGCACCGTTCGCTTGTTGATACCCCTCGCCCGGCATTGGAGCTCGGGATCAATAGTGAGCGCGGAAAGAGCAACGGTCGTCGGCTCCGCGCTTTTGATCTCGAGCGTGCTCACCGGCCTCCCTCCACGGCTTCGGCTTCGAGCTCTAATCGGCTCGCCAGCTGGCGGGCTGCTCCGGAGAGCGCGAGGAGGTCAAGCCGCGCCTTGGTTAGCGTCTCGTCGGCCAATGCGGCCAAACTGACGAGGTTTTCTGCACCCGCCGCGAGGTCTCGCAAGCGTTGGGCGCGCGTGTCTAGAATGCCGTTCTTAGGGGCCATGGTGTCACCTCACTGTGGTTCCAGGTCGGTCCGAGCGGGTCCAATCGCTCGGGCTGACCGCTTTGGTTGGCTAGCGTTTCGGTTTCTTCGAGATCCCTAGCTCCTGCTCTAACAAGCCGAGTCCGCGCTCCACCGCGCTGCGCACGATGGTTCCGCGCTTGACCGTGATGCCCCCCGCGCGCTCGCTCATGACCGCCGCGATTTTCGCGATGCGTTCGAGCGTGCTCTCGGTGAGCCTCACGGTTACAGGTTCCGGATCCATGAAGGGTTCAATGTGTACAATGAGTACGCACTGGCCGTCAAGCGCGCAGCGAGGCCAGCACATGCAAGCTGAGATCGTCCGCCTCCGTCCACTCCCCCGGCTGGACGTACTCATTCAAAACGTCGACGAAGCGGCTAGCCCCGCAGTCGCAGAGCTCTAATTCGGTGTGCGCGACTCGCACGGGGGCGAGGCATCGGAGGTTCCCGCCGTACGAAAGAACCGGCTTCTTGACCCCGCAGTGAGTGTGAACGTGCGCGGCGGACTCGATGCTCATGGGCTTTTGCTCTCTTTTGGCCGCGCTGCGAAGTGCGACGCGGTGAGGCAGAGATGCCAAGTCAGCTCATAGCAAGCAACGGTTTTTCGATGCTAGACGCGCAAGTGCGCGGAAGCGTTCCATTCAAAGTTGCCGTCTAGCAAAGCGCATAGCAAGGGTGGCAAAGCCTAAGCTTGGGCGCAATCTCGTTCGCTCTGGAAAACTTACTACTGATCCGCATGATGGTGCGGTGGACTTCCACGGGCCCTTGCGCTCACCTGAGGAGATGCGTTTCGCCTTGGCTTTTGCCTGCCTCACGGTTGCGTGCTCACGTCCGCATGCTGAACAGAAAGCGGCGCCGGTTGCCTCGGTGCTGCCGGCCGCAGCGCCCATAGCAGCTCCGCCACCGAGCGTGCCCTCAGATCCTCCGATGACGATCGCGGACCTCATCTTCGACACGGGGCAGCTCCAGCAATGCGACGAAGTCGTGGGCGCCACTTCAAAGGTGAATCCGATCCTGGCCAAGCTCCGCGAGCAATTGGCAAAGAGCAAGGACGACAACGAACTCGTCGTCGAGAAGGGTTGCTTGGAAGCGACATCAAACCGGCCGCACCAGGCGACGTGCACGGAGCCGCAGCTCACTACCTACTATTACGATTCCAGCGCTGTGAAGGGCTCCGACAGGATGATGAAGGCGTGCCTGAAAGGTGGCGGGACGTGGAAGACGAACGACACGCGCGAAGCGGAGCTAGACGCCTTGGAACGCAAGATGAATAGCCCGGAGCATCAAGCGCTCCGTAAGCGAGTGCTGGACATGGCTAGTGAGTAGCAGCAAGCGCTGAGGACGTACTGGAGTGCGCTAGGGTCTACGATCAACTCGTGTTCAGGGTCGGGAAGGTGCGCGACACTCGCGTGCGCTGGAATGATCGCTTCGAGCAAGCGTGCGGCATCGTAGGCGCGTGAGACGTTCACGCCGTGGAAGCGTTCCGCAACCTCGCGGTCATAGGTCCAGGATAGCCCCGGCGCATCGCCAACCTGGGCGCGCCAAGCCCGGATGGGCCTTGAAGGCAGGAGGGGCATGCGCAGGCCCGCGCGGCGGAACCACTCCAGCCACGTCGCGGGGGGCAACCTCCGGCATGGGTAGTCGGTGGACTGCCAGAGCGTGAGGAGGTGCGGGCGTAGGGCGTCGAAGGTGATCACCCCCTGCCGGAGCGCCGAGCTTACGAGCCCCGCCGCCTCGCTGCGCTCCACCGACCAAATCGCGGAGTCGATATCTCCGCACGCGAGGAACTCTTGAGGCGTCACGCCGCCACGATGCTGAGTGCGTCGTGTTCTTCGTGCTCGTCACCGCCCAGCGAGCCGCGAGGGCCGGTCCACCGTTGCGCGTAGAAGTCCCGTGCGGCCTCGAGCTGGCCAACGGACACCACGCGGGTTGGAAGCGGTAAGCGGCTCGGGGGCGAAAGGGGGCGCGTAGCTTGGACCTTGGCAAGCTCGGCTGCCGCGCGGGCCGTCTCTTCGGGCGTGGATTTGCCGTAAACCAGGGGGCGCGTTGGCATGCGGGGGCGGTAACGGTCTTGCTGCACGGGGTTACTCGGCTCGCTTTCGGAGGTCAGAGATGATGTCTTGAAGCTCGGCGACTCGCGCGGCCCGGTGTTGCGCGGTTTCGAGTGGCGCGGTGTTGGATGGCGTCATGAAAAGAATCGGCGAAGCGCCGCGCGGGACGACGGGCAAAGAAACCCGTGCGGCCACCATGACCGCAACCGCGCGACGCTTCGCCCAAAGGTGTTAGTTAGTGCAAGCCTCGGCCCTCATTGAGGGCTCGTGCTTCCTGGGCGAGAGGCTGTCGCCCCGTCACGAGGTGGTAGATTTGCGCGGCGCCCCTGAGGATGGCTGCGAGCTCTCCGGGCCCACGTGCGTGGACTTCGTCCCGGGCCGCTTGGTCGCCCTGAATCGCCCTGAACTGCAAGTCCCGCTCGGCGGTAGCTTCCGCCGCATTGCGAGCCCTCACGCCCTTGGCGTGCGCGTTCATCCTGGCCTCGTACACATCGCCGGGCAGTACCCCGCTGATGATTGGCCACAGCTCTGCGGTATGCTCATCGGAGACGGCGCTAATCCCCGGAGCGGTGGCGATACGCGCGACGGTGCTGCGAAGGGCTAGCAGCGCGTCTTGCTGGCCGCGAAGGTCAAACTCATTGCGGAGGGCCCGCGAGACGCGAAGCGCAGCGGCGGAGAGCCCAGAATCGAAAAGCCCATCCCAATTCCCGGAGTACGCGAAACGGTTGAGCGCCTTCGCTTCGGGGTGCTTCTCGTGGAATAGGAGGCACTCCGCGATAACGGCCTCTTTCGTGAGTGGTTGGCCGATATCCCGCGTAGAGATAGCGTCGCGGGTTTGGTGCAACTGGCCGGTGATTTGGGCGGCGCCGAGCGACGAGCCTGAAGTTTCGAATTGCTCAAGCGAGTCGTGGAGGAGCCGGACGGACTCGGAGACAACGGCGATGTGCCGCGTGAGGCGCTCAGCGGCGTGGTCGCGCTCGGCTACCTCGAGTGCCTTGGAGAAGGCCGTCTCCGCGCGAGTCCGGGCCTTGTCGACTTCCGAGAGCTCCTTAAACCTCAAGTCGTGTACGGACTGCACGCGCGATGCATGCGCAGCAAGGAAGTCCGCGTGGCTCGTGAGCTCGGGTTTCTTGGGGGATGCGGTAGCCATTAGCGCGCGACTCCCACGCCGAAAGTTTGGGTGATGCCGTCAAAGCTGGTGGTGCGACGGGCGTCTTGAGCATGAGCTCCGGTTTGGAAAGCGCGGTCAAGCTCCTCCCGCCGGGCTTCTCGGGCGCGAGCCTCCGCCGCAAGTGCGGCCGTATTCTCTGCCGCAAGCCGCCTGCCCTTCAGCGCCGCGAGCTCTGCATCAATCGCGGAGGCCCGCGCGCTTATCTCAGCGATGGTCGGGCCCGTCTTGGCTACGGGGGGCGAGGGCGGGCGTGCGGTGGACTTAGGCGCGAGCTTGGGTTGCGCGGCTTTCGGCACCAAGACTTCCGCGATGGGCGAGATACCGCGCGCGGCCTGCCCCGCGTTCCCGGCGAGGCAGTTTTTGACCGCGTTCTGAGCACGCTCAACGGGTGTGTCACCGACGCCGTAGACGTCGAAGTTCGTCGCGAGCATCGCCTCGGACTGCGCGCGGGTGAGGCCAGCGGTGTGCGCGAGCTGGCGGATCTCAGCGTCAGCGTTAGCCACGCGGCACCTCGATCGTACGGCCGCCAAAGGATTGTCGGACGCCATCGAATTGCACGGAGTCCGTATTCACGAGGTGGGTGAGGCCCATCTTGCGCTCAAGGTCGCGCTGAGCTTCCGGCTTTGCCGCATGCACCGCGGCGGCTTGTTCGCGAAGAGCGGCGAGCAGAATGCCCACGAGGCGCAGGGAATATTCGGGGTCGCGAATCGCGGCCGCTTGTGCACGCGTTAGCCCCGGCGTAGCCGCTAACTTCTCGCGTTTGGATTTTTCACTAGGAGTCATTCATTTTGCGTTTCTGGGCGTTGCGCGCCCGGTTGGTCTGGTTCCGCGCCGCGCACTCCGCGCAGTACGCCTTGGGCGCCGGGGTCTTGCAGCTCGCGCATTGCCCCGCCGCACGCTTGATGGCGTACTGAACGGCGTTGTAGGCGCGGTTTTTCTCACGACACGGAGCGCACCTTGAACGGCCCGGAGTAGCCGGCTTGCGGCAGCTCGCGCAGCTTCGCGGGACCGTGCTGGAGATATCAACACTCACGCTCTGATCAGAGCACCGGAACGTTGCTTGCTCTATAGCGACCGGACGATTTATTTCAGGAGCCCACGAGTCGCGCTCTGGAATTTCCAGCCGCGAACTCGGCACCACTTCAACGCTCTGGAATTTCCAGCCCTCGCGGTGAACTCACATGCTTTCGCCGCCGCACTCCCGGTGGCACTGGTGGAAACTGGTTTTCGCGCCGATGCACGTAGACGTTCAGATGCCTCGCCCACGCCACCGAGACCCAGGAACTGTTCGCGAGCCCCTTGGTCCACCGCCCCTCGCGACAAGAGCCCCGTGCGCCGCGTATACGGCCCGTGGTTGCGCCGATGTCGAGGGCAGGACTCACCGCCCCGGGCCTTGAGGCGGCGCGGCAGTGACCCGTCTGGTGTAGTATGGTGGCGTGCTGCGTCCCGAGGTCTATCTCATTGATGGCGAGAACATCGTCATGCTCGCGGAGGGCCGAGAACCGGTGCCGGGTCTCATCCATGTGCCTGACGTTTTTGTTTGGTCACCGCACCTCATCCACGAATGGGCTGACGTGCGCCGCGTGATTTACTACACGTCTGCGGTCGGTGATGCTGACCGCAGACACGACCTGACGCGGCAGATTCGCGCCATCGACTATCGCAGCCGAGATGCCACCACGGTTCGAGACGGCCACGTTGTAGCCAGCGTATTTCAGAAGCCGAAGCAGAGCCACAAGTCACGCGCGGTGGACATCAACATCACCATCGACGCGCTTCGCTACGCGCACAACGGGACCGCAGGCACCGTGACTATCGTCTCCGGAGACAGCGATTTTGTTCCCCTCGTCTCGGAGCTGATGCGGGCGGGCGTTACCGTCCTTGTGCATGCATTTTCGTCCGGCTTGGGACGCGGGGTCGACACGACTGCCGACGGGTTCAAGTTTCTAGACCACGCGTTCTTCAAGCCGTTGGGTGCTAGCTCGTCCGCCTAGTGGGCAAGCGCCACTTTGGGTGGACATCTTGGTAGGCGCGTGGCGTCCGATTGCCGCTGGAGGCTGGCGCCCCATTGCCCTCGACGACAGCCCGTACTTGTATCGTTGATCATGGCGCGCGAGCCTATCTACCTCGTCACAGAAGACGGCGATCACCTCGTCACAGAAGACGGCGTTCCGCTAATCACCGGCTACCTTGGCTTGGACTTGGAGCTGTTGCTCTCCGCCATCGTGGAGGGCATTGGCGACCACAGTGACGGCCAGCTGGTGCGGTTGATTGCACCCGCATGGTGGGCCCTGGAGGATCTACTCCAGGAAGATCCCGAGTTGCTCTTCCAACTGAAGGACCGGAAGTTCGAGGAGCTGCTCGCTGGCAAGTACGAAGCCGCCGGCTATCGAGCCATCCTCACGCCTCGTTCAGGCGACTACGGTGTAGATGTGATCGCCGAGTCGAAGGAGGGCCCGCGCGTTAGGATCTTTGACCAAGCCAAGCGCTACAGCCGTGGCCGCCTCGTCCCCGCCAACGACGTGCGCGCGCTGATGGGCAGCTGGGCGTTTCGTGATGCCACCGCTGGTGTGGTCACCACCACCTCCGACTTCGCGCCGCGCATCGGTGAAGACCCGGCCATCAAGAACGCGCTCAGCCAGGGCCTACGGCTCATCAACGGGCCGACGTTGCTGCAAGAGCTCGCGGAGCTCCGCAAAGCCAAGGGCTAGGCCTCCTAGGCGGCGCGCCTGCCCTTTGGGGCGAGCTCCGCCAACCGGCTCGCGACCAACTGGGCGCGGGTGACCCCCTTTTTGTCAGCGGGCAAGTCTTGGCCCCGATGCGCGCGCATTCGTCGAGTGTTTCTCAGCGCGCGGTACTGCTCCGCGCTCAAGTCCAAGGTGTCGCGCCGATGGGTCACGCCCTTGCAATCGACACCGGGCCCCACCATGCAGACACCGCAGTGCCGCGGACTCTCGTCCTGCTGGGCGCGCGCGGCGTTAGCCGCTGGAGCGCCGCCTTGCTGGGTAGATTCCTCTTCTCTCTTCGTAGTTGGCTCCGTAGAGCCACTCCGTAGATTGTCGGTCCTGGGGAGCCGGTTGAGGCGTGGTTCCGGGTCCTGGGGAGCCGGTTCAGCGTGCTCCACAGAGCCGGTTGAGACATCCGCGAGCGGCTCTAGGGAGCCGGTTGACCCGTCATCCTCGACCGGTCCTGCAGAGCCGCTTGACATGGCCTCGGAGAAAGATCGCGGGGCGTCCGCTCGCACCGTGATGGTGTAGACGTCCGAGGTGTGCTTGCGCTTGCGGTAGTGAATATGAATCGGGCATAGGCCGTCCGTGTACGCCTGAGCCAGCTTCTTTTGCAGCCGACGCACGTGGCGAGCTTCGACCCCAACGCGACGCCCCAGCGTGGCCTGCCCGCTGAAGCCGACCCCGGTTTTGCTGTTCCCGGCCAGCAACATATTGTGCGCCAGCGCCTTTAGGTTCAGTGGCAGTGACGAGCACGCCACGGCGTTCATCGCCTGGAGAACGCCCCCGAATTCTTTCAGCGAGACGGTGGCGAACGTGCCGGCTCCGGCCCGCGTGCCGGGTGCTAGGTCAGACATTGCGATTCGTTTCTTTCGTGCTGCTGCTCCAGACGGCGCCCGGGTTCAGTGCCCGCGGCGCCGTTTCCCTTTCTTGGTCATGGGTGGTTAGGCCGGCAGCTCGCCAGCGGTGGGGACGGTCGAAAGCGAGAGGTGGCGTTGAGCCGTGAGCAGGGTGCCCTCTCGTACGTCCAGCCCGGCGAGGATGCGCAGCACGGTCGCCTTCGCTAGTCCGGCCTCCCGTGAAGCCTCGGCGAGGCCATGGCTTTGCTCGATATTGGATAGTTGCTGACGGAGTTCTAGCGGATTCATGGGTAGCCTTTCGGACGAAATACGTCCAAGCGTTACACGCGGTATAGCACTCGAGTTCAACGGTGATCCGTCACTAGTTATCTTTCGCCGTCGCGCCGCACGTAGGCCGCGCTGACGTTCTTGCTCTCGTGCTCGCCACCGGATCGCTGGCGTAGCGCTGCCGCTGGTAGGCCTTCTGCTTGGCGATGATGGCCGCCTTGTTCTTGCGGTAGTTAGCGGCGCTGCGCGCGTTCGCGGCGGCCTTGTGGGCTGCGTAGTAGGCGCGCGCGGCGGCTCGGCGCTGCTCGGCTCGCTCGTCGGGGTGCACGTCGGGCGTACTGCTCGTCATCACGATCCTCTCATCAATAGGGTGCCCAGGAATGCTTCCGCGGGGTTAGCTCGCATCGTGACGTCGGCGTCCCACTGCCGGACAACGGGGTCCGCCCGTGACTGTTCGAGCTAACTGCGCGAAGTGCCTCACGTTCGTTTTCCATTCAGAGAGAGGCCCGAGGAAGCATTCCTGGGCCCCCGATCAGTGAGACCCTATGACGAGAGCCGCAGTCCCGACCGATGATGAGCTCGCCAACGCCCATGGCGGGTACTTGGCGGATTACTACTTCACGCCGGAGGAGCGAGAGCTGAGGGCGCTCAAGGAAGCGGTGCGCGAGCTTCGCGCGGCCCCCTGCGCCGCAACCGCACAAGCTGCAATCAAGCCGATCGCGGTATCGATTCCGGACGCGGCTCGCATGCTCGGCTTCTCAGAGAATCACTTCCGCACTCGCGTGCTCCCTGATCTTGCAGTGATTAGGGGTACGCGACCGCGCATACTTGTGTCAGAGGTAGAGCGATGGGCAGACGAGCACAAGGCGTGCGCTACCTCAGGCGCGGCGGGATCTGGTCTGTGCGGTTCCGCGTCAACAAGGTCCGCCACGAGTATTCGACGGGCATCAAAGCCGAACCCAAGGCACGGCGCCCGAGCGAAGCAGCTGTTAGAGCGGGCGAGCAGATCTATGCGAGCGCGATCCAGGGCAAGCGCGTAATCCGCGAGGGTGTAGTTGCGGCTGCGCCGCGGTCAACCGGCGGTACCCTTGCCGAGGCATTCGCGGAGTGGTTGGACGATCTGACCGTGCGCGAGCCCACGCGCGACGTTTACGAGGACTTCTCGGTACTCTGGCTACGTGAGTGGCGGCGAGCATCGGAGATGACCGAGGCGAGCGTCGCGGCATACTTTCGGCGTCGGCTTCGCGAAGTGGTCCGCAAGAGTGCGGCGAATGAGGCCAGCGCTTTGCGGCGCTTCAGCGCCTGGGCGGTGGACACGGGAACATTGGACGCCGCGGTGGTCGTGCCCTCGATTCCTAAGGAAGCGTTGGGGACGCGTTCGGCTCAGCGGTCGCGCACGCGAGCCCCGGACCTTTCCGAAGCCGAGATCGAAGCGGTGCTAGCGAAGCTGCCCGAGCGCTCCGAGGCTGACGGCTTTCCGATTCGAGCAAGGTTCGTGGTCATGTTCGAGACGACGTTGCGCCCGACCACGTTGGACAAGCTCAGCGTGCCCGAGCACTGGGGACCCGGGGAGCGGGTGCTGAGGATCACGTCAGAGATCGACAAGGAAGGGGCCGCGCGGGAGGTACCGCTATCCGCACGTGCGTTGCAGGCGCTGGAACGCGTCGCGCCCGCGTCGGGGCTCATCTTTGGGGCGCACGACTACGTCCGGTACATCCGCCCCGCCGCGAAGGCTCTGCCACCGGCTAAGGCGGCGATCTTCACCGGCCAGCACTTCCGCTCCGCCTCGATCACCCGCGCTCTCGAGCGGAGCCACAATCTGACGGGCGTGATGCCTCGCGGGCCACCGGCACGCGTCCACCACGAGCAAGTACGTGCGGCCTACGTTGCGCGCTGCCGAGGACGTAATCCGCGCGCTTTCGGGTGACGTTTCGGGTGAAAAGCGCGGCGTTGCCGAGGCTAACCGCGCGGAATGAATGCGTAAAGTGAGGTGGGTCGACTGGGACTCGAACCCAGGACCAACGGATTAAAAATCCGCTGCTCTAACCAGCTGAGCTATCGACCCGTTGCTAGTAACGGCGCGCTTCTTAGCGCAGGGAGGGCGGGGCGCGCCACCTCTGTGTGGAGTCGCGATGAGATTTTGGGTGCAGGCCGCTCGGCCGTTTGCGGCGCGCATTCAGCGGAAGGAGAGGGCGACCCAGGCTTCGTCCCCGGAAAGCCAGAAGCCGATGCCCACGTCGCTCACGGCCGCGGAGAGGTAGGCGTTCGCGAAACGTGTGTTGCCGTCCTCGCGCGAGGTAGTGAGCGCGCGGTTGACGGCGGTTTGCCAGTCGAGATCGAAGCGCGCAATGGTGACCTCGGCTTCCGCCCACCAGCCGCACGCGCAGTTGGGCCAGACGGGGTCGCACTCTTTCACGAACTTGCCGAGCGGCTCGTCCGTATGGGCGAAGTCCAGCGCGCTTTGTTGAGCGAGCTCGTCCAAGCACGATGAGCTTTGGAGTGGCGCTTGCGATTCCGCGAAGCGCTCGGAGTTGATGCGCGAGAGCACGTAGCTGCGCACGTCCGTCAGCGAGGGCGGAGACTCTTCCACGGACGGACAGCTCGAGTCGGGCACGCACTGCCACAGCTGACTATTGCTGAGCTCGAGGCACGCGTACCCATCCGGGCAGTCGCTCTGCTCGTCGCAGTCGCGACCGCAGAAGCGCTCGCCGTCGTGAAGGATGCAGGCGTCGTTGGCGTCGCCGCACTCTTTGCTCGTGGCGCACGGGGCGCAGAGTCCGCCCGGACCCGCCTTGCCACCGCTCCCGGGCTCGTCGCCGGTGCCGCCCCCAGCGGCCGCGCTGACGCCTCCCTCCGCTCCGGGTTCCCCGCCCTGGCCGCCGCGGCCCGGTTCCTCGGCCGCCGGGAGGGCGACGACGGCTTCGCCCGCGCGCTCCCCGCAGGCCAAAGGCAGGCTGCCGAGCAGCATCCACCTGACGACCCGGGCGACCGACATTTTTGAAACATACACTGGCGTAGCCACCAAAAATTGGAAAATCCGGCCATTCGGCCCCGAAGTGAGCCGGCCGGGCGGGGGCGGGACACTCTACTCCTGTCGGACGCGCGCACATGGCCAAGAAGGATTCTCAAGCAGTCGCGGAGCTGCTTCCCCTGCGGCGCAGCCAGTCGGAGCTGCCTGCACCGGAATCCGACGAGCTGCTGGTGCTCGCGCTGCGAGCGCGCCATCCGGACGCGGGAACGCAGCTGTTCGACCGCTACGCTCCGCACGTGCGCCGAGTGCTGGTCCGCGTCATGGGGCCAGACTCCGAGATTTTGGACTTGGTGCACGACGTGTTCGTCACCGCGCTGGAGTCGGTGCACAGGCTCATGGATCCCCGCGCGCTGCGCGCTTGGCTCACGCAGATTGCGGTGTTCACGGCGCGCGGCAAGATCCGCCGGCGCGTCCGTGGGCGCGTGCTCCGGCTCCTGCCGTTTTCGGAGGTGCCCGAGTCAGAGCTGCCGCCGCCGGATTTCGAGGCGAGCGAGGCGATGCGCGCAGTGTACCGTGTGCTGGCCAGCTTGGACACGGATCAGCGCATCGCTTTCGCGCTGCGCTTCATCGCGGGCATGGAGCTGACGGAGGTAGCCGCTTCGTGCGGAGTGTCGCTCGCCACCATCAAGCGGCGACTGGCGCGCGCGCAAACCGCATTCTCTACTGCCGCGCGCCGCGAGCCGTCGCTTCTGGAGTGGTTGCCGACGGAAGGAGCCGCGCCATGACCGGGCAGAGCGAGCTGCTGTTGCGCTTGGGGCGCGCGCTGGCGGCCGAGCAAGACCGCGCGCTCTCCCAAGATCTTTCGCTGGGGAGCGTGCGCGCGCGCGTCATCTCCAAACCGCCTCGCCGGCGCCTCAAGCTCAAACCCGTGCTGGCCGCGGTGGCAGCGGTCGCGGCAGTCGCGGCGGCGGCGGCGGCGCTCGTCGGGGTCAGCAAGCCTCGCGCGCCGCTAGCGGCGAGGTTCGGTGCGCATCCGCTCTCCGTAGGAGAGTGGGTGAGCGCGACGGATGCGGGCACACCACCGATCGAATTTTCGGACGGTTCGCAGGTGTCGCTCGCGCCCGGCTCTCGCGCGCGCCTCGCGACGTTGGACTCGGTGGGCGCGCACCTGGTGCTGGAGTCCGGCGCGGCGGACGTGCGCGTCGTGCCCAATCACGGCGCGCGCTACAAAGTCAGCTTGGGTCCGTTCGCGGTGGACGTCACGGGCACCCGCTTCGATGTCGGCTTTCGGCCGAGCGACGAGCTCTTCACGCTCACGTTGCACGAGGGCAAGGTCATCGTCTCCGGCTGTGTGCTCGGCGAGGGCCGCGCGCTGCTCGCGGGGGAATCTTTGAGCGCCTCGTGTCGAGCCGGCCATTTCGAGATCAGCGCGGTGGGGGCGCGGGCGCTCCCGAACGTCTCGGCCGCACCAGCGAGCGAGTCGCTCGGGGAAGCAAAGCCGGAGGCCGAGGTCGAGCCAGAAAGCGATGCACCGCCCCGCGCGTCCAAAGAAGCGCCGCCCGCGGTGCCGAGCTGGCAGGGTTTGTCGCGGCAAAGCCGCTTCGCGGACGCCTATGCGCTGATCGCCCTGGAGGGCTTCGATGCGGCGGTGGCCAAAGCGCCCGTTTCGGAGCTCGCCCTGCTTGGAGATACCGCGCGGTTCGCCGGTAAGCCGGCCGATGCGCTCACCGCGTATCAGGCGTTGCGTTCGCGAGCGTCCGGCTCTGCGGGGGCGAAGCAAGCCGCTTTCTCGATTGCGCGTGTGCATTTCGACCAGCGAGCAGCGTATGCTGACGCAGCCCGATGGTTCCGGACGTACCTAGCCGAGCAGCCAGGGGGCCCGTTCGCGCGTGAAGCGGAGGGTCGGCTCATGGAGGCGCTGTCTCGCTCCGGTGATCGCGCAGGCGCTCGCCAAGTTGCGAGCGGCTATGTCGAGCGGTACCCGCGCGGGCCGCACGAGCGCGTCGCGCGTCAGCTGCTCTCGCGCTAGCTTCGCCCTGCTGGCGAGCGCGCTCTGGTTGGCGCCGACCGCGGCGCGGGCCGAGAGCTCTCCGCTCGTCGTCGTGCTCAGCAGTAATCCGGAAGCGCCGTTCGTTCGGCGCTTGGCCGCGGAGCTGTCGCTCTTCGGCTATCGCGTCGAGGTCGCCGGCCGCGACTCGGCGGATGGAGAGCTCACGGCCGTGCTGGCGCGGCATCACGGCGCCGCGCTCATTTCGGTCGATCAAGGCCGCCAAACCGCAGAGGTGGTCGTCGCCGCGCAGCCCGGCACGACCGAGCAGCGCCGTGAGCTGGAACGGCTCGACCCTCGTCGCCGCGCGGATACGAACGCGGCGGTGCTCGCCGAACGCTTCCGCGCGCGGTTGACCGAGCTGGGCATCGCGCCCGCCGTGCAGACCGCGCAGCCTCCGCGGTCGCCCGGGAAAGAGGCGATGCCGACTCCGAACCCGAGCCCGACGCGGGCCCGAGAGCGGATGCGGCGCCTGTGGCTCGCAGGCAGCGTGGGAGCCAGCGCGGGCGGCCTCGGGGTCGTGCCCGACGCGGCGCTGGAGCTGCGAGCATTTCCGGTGCGCTGGCTTTCGACCAGCGCTTTCGGGAAGCTTTCGCTGGGCAGAGCGCAGGTGGCGGCGCCGGAGGGCAGCGCGGATGTTCGCTTTTGGTCCGGCGGGCTCCTCATCGACGCGTACCCGGTTCGCGGCGATCTCAGCATCAACGTCGGTGTCGGCGCGCTGCTGGTGGACGCCGAAATGTCCGGTCGGGCGTCGCCGCCCTGGCAAGGGCGCGATGTTTCGGTGCTCGTTCCCGCCGCTATATTCGAGGGTGGAGCAGCCTTACGTCTCACGCCGCGTGTTTCCGCCGAGGTACGGGCGTTTGTCGGCGCCTGCTCGCCGCGCGTCGCGGTGCGGATCGCGGAGCAGAACGTCGCGAGCTTCGGGCAGCCGCTGGTCGGCGCTTCATTTGGCGTCGCGGTCGGGGTGTTTTGACGCGCCGCCGCTCCATTGCCTCGCTCGACGCTCGCGTCGTGCATGGACGAACGGCGTGGATCTCGTTCAAAAGCGCGCGTCCTCCGCATGAGCGCGCCGGCTAGGAGCGACGCTCGCGTCTGGTCTCGGACGAATTTTCGTGAGGAGCGGCGTCGTCTCTCTCATCGCTGTGCGCTGAGAAGCCGACCGTCGATCGACGCGGTTCGAGCTTGCGCTCAGACGCTTTAGCGGAAAAGCTTAGGCGTCGACTTGGCGGCTCCTTCGTGGGCCCTTGATTTGGAGGCTTCGGGTTCATGAAAGCAGCGAAGACTTGGCGCTTGGCAGGTGTTCTGGTGTTGGTTGGCCTCGCAACGGCGAGCTGCGGAAAGGACGAAACCGCTGGGGGGCAGGGCGGCAGCGGCTCGGTCATCGGCGGCAGCGGCGGCAGCTCCGGTAAGGGCACCGGCGGCGGGCGACCAGACGGAGGCACCGCCACTACTGGCGACAAGCTCGGCAAAGCGTGCCTCAACGACGGCCAATGCGCGGACACGGCGACTCCAGGTCTCAAGTGCGTCACCGGTAAAGATACGGTGCTAGGCGACGGCGCTCCCCCCAAAGGTCTGTGCACGTTCGAGTGCAGTGGGGACGAAGACTGCGAGTCGTTCGGCGCGGGCGCGCTCTGCTTCCCGTTCGACGCGACTTCGGACACCGGTTACTGCGTGGAGGGCTGCTCCTTCGGAGATCCCGGGCTCGGCAGCAAGTGCCATGACCGCCCGGAGTTTGCCTGTAACCCCGCGCTGCTGGGCCCGACCCAGACGAACTGTGACGACACGGCGGACTGCGGCGACGGCGAGCTGTGCATCGACGGCACCTGCAACGTCGTGTTCCCGGCATGCTTGCCCGCCTGTCGCGGCGACATCGACTGCGACGAAGGCTTGTATTGCGATCAGTCCTTCCTCAGCGGCGTGTGCGTGACGAAGAAGCCGACCGGCAAGGCGCTCGGTGAGCCGTGCACGGTGCCGGGCCCCAACGATCCTGCGGAGCCGGACGAGTGCCTCGGCTTCTGCCAGGCAGATTCGTCGACGGGCAACGAGGGCCACTGCTCGGCCACGTGCGGCATCGGCTACGAGTGCGCGTACAACTCGGGCAGCGGCAAGTTCGACGGCGCGTGCCTGTACGCGTCGGTGCTCACCGCGGAGAACGGCGGGCTCGGTGACTTCGGCTTCTGCACGCCCTCTTGCAACTGCTCTGAGCAGTGCAACGACCCGCAGTTGAAGTGTCAGCTCCTGGAGCAGGGCCCCCTCACGGAGGACTTCAAGGGTCAGGGTCTGTGCTTCGGTGAAGCGGCGGACGGCTCGACCGAAGAGCTCAACGAGTGCGAAGGTGAAGGCGGCGCTCCCTCGGACGGCGGCGCACCCGGCGTAGGCGGGGCCGGCGGCGCGAGTGGTGGCGGCGGCGTGCCGTCCTCGGACGGTGGCGTGCCGGGCGTCGCAGGCGCTGCCGGCGCGGCGGACTGACCAAACCGTACCGCGAGGCTGAGCTCCTTCAGCGGAGCTGCCGGAATGCGCGCGCCGACGACAGCGCGGCGCGCGCACTCCGTGACCTCGGGATCCGGGAACTGCGTCTCCACCGAGACGGCGCTTTCCACGTTGCCCTCCGGGCCGAGCTCGAGGCGCAGCGCGACGCGCCCCCAGAGCTTCGGGTCGCGCTCCAGCGCGGGCTCGTAGCAAGCGACGAGCGCGGGCGTGAGCCCCTGCAGGGCGGCGTTCGCCGCGCCGTCGAGCCTTGGGATGGGCGAGTCCTTCGGTGCGCGAGGTGGCACCGGCGCATGTCCCGGCCATTGCTTGACGCTAATTTCGACGTCGAGCTTGCGGGTGAATCCCGGCGTGAAGTCCAAGGCTTTGAGCCGCTCCACAACGCAGCGCGCGTAGTCGCGCTCGGGCGTTTGCCCCATGCTGCGCGCGCCGAGCACCTTGCCGGCCGCGCCCAGCGTCAAACGCACCTTGGCCGCCCGCTCCGGCTTGGAATTCAGGCGCTGCGCGTCTTCGAAGCAACCCCGGAGAGGCCAGTAGCCGTTGCTGCGCGCAAGTCTGAGGAGCCGCTTGGTCGAGCCCTTGGGAGCGCGGGATAGGAGCTCCACGTCCACCACCACGCGAGTCGCAGGGTGGTAGCCCGGCCGGTTGCTCGGGTGAGCCGGATCGGACGAGCCTCCGAGCGCCCACTGAAACAGCTCCTCGTCGCGACCGAGCGTCTGCATCTCGGTGGCAAGCCGGGGGTGGCCGAGGGCGGAGTAGACCGGCTCGAGCAGAACGCGGGGCTCGGCTGCCGCCCGCGCCGGAGGCTCCGGTGACGAGACCGGCAACGGCTCCGGGTCCGGCGACGCGGCGACGACCGTCGCCATCGGCGGCGTGGCGGTCGCGGGGCTATTCGCGAGGGCAATGGGGGCTTGCGGCGCTGCCAGCTGCGGCGCGAGCTGCGAGGTGCAGCTGGCAAGGAGCAAGCAAACGCCTAGCGGCGACGCGCGCATCGGCTCTACATATCACGGTCAGAAGTCGAGCTTGGCGCCGACCTGCAGCCAGCGGGGCGGGCTGGGGCGAGCCCCGAAAGGGCGCCGAGCCACGAGGTCGCGCTCGTCCAAGACGTTTCGCAGGTTGGCGTAAAGCCGCAGTGGTCCGAACACCCGCGCCATGATGCCGGTGTCCAACCAAGTTTGGGTATCTGTCACCAGTGAGTCGGAGAGCGGCGCGCTCCCGGCCTCTTCGCGCATGCGGGCCACGTAACCGAAGCTCACGTAGGCGGACGCGCGGTCGACCTCCGCAGCGAGGGTCGCGTTCAGCTGGTGCTTCGGCACGTAAGGGATCTCGTCGCCCTTCTTGACGGAGCCGTAAATCGGGTCCTGCGACTGAAAGTCGTTCTCGAACGTGGCGCGGGTCAAGGTGTAGGAAACGCTCACCGGGAAGCGCAGCTCTTGGCCGGCTGGGATTTCGTGCGCCGCGAACGCCTCGAGCCCGTAGATGTGCGCCTTACCGGCGTCGAACTGGCGATCCAAATTTTGGTCGACGCAGCCGCTGGAGATCGTGCACACATCGGTGAGGTTCGAGTAGTCGTTGAAGAAGGCGATCGCTTCCACGCGCGCGGGGCCCCGGCTGAAGCGCGCGCCGGCCTCGTAGTTGACGCTGTACTCTGGTTTGACGCTCTTCGCGCTGCCCGGCGGCGGCGGGCTAAAACCGCGATAAACACCGGCTAAAAGGCCAAAGTCGCGCGTCGCCGCCCAGTAGGCGCCCGCGCCCGGCATCCAAGCCACCTTGGTACCCTTGGTGGTGTCGAGGGCCAGGCGGTCGACGCTCTTGGAGCCGATGATCTCGACGCGAACGCCGGGCGTGAGCGTGAGCGACTTCCACGTGAGCGCGTCGATCGCGTGGAGGGCGACCGCGGTCGTGCTGTCGGTGTTGGAAGCGGTGATTTGTGCGGGGGTGCCGTCCGGAATGAGCTCACCGCCGATCATCTGGAAGCCGTCTTGGCTGTGACGGCGTTTGATCTCGTCGTAGTGGAGGCGCGCGCCGAGCTCGATCCGCTGCGCGAGGGGTCCGTCTTGGCGCTGGTGCGAGATCACGCTCTGCACCCCCTGGCTGATGAACTCGCGCTCGTTCGGACCGACCATGATGCTCTCCAGCGGCGTCGAGCTGTCGGCTTGACCACGGAGCACCGCAAGGTAGCCGGCGTTCGTTGGGTCTTCCGGATTCGTCAAAATGTCGAAGATCTGGGCGCTGCGCATCGAGTTGACCTTGCGCCAGGTGCGCTTGTAGTCGTGACGGTAAGCCGCGCTTTTGACCTTCAGCTTCAGCCGAGGGTCGTCGAATTCGTGGAACATCACCACCGAAGCGCGGTGGTTCTTCATTTGGTCCAGCTGGCTCGCAGCGTAGCGTTGGTCTGGGTCTTCGCGCAGATCCGCGTCCGTGAGGCCGAGGTAGCTTTCGTTCGAGACCTCGTCCGCGTAGGCCAGCTTGAGCAAGAACTCGTTGCGAGCGGCCGCGCGGGGGTCCACCACGTAGCTTGCCTTCACCATGAAGTCATTGCGGGTGGAGCCCGTGTCAGCGCGGTTCGGCAGCTCTTTGAAGCCGGTGCTACCGAGATGGGTTCCGCTCACCAGAAATCCTACTTGATCGGTGCTGGAGCCGAACCAGCCGTCCAGCTTGTTGTAGCCGTACTCGCCGAAGCCGAAGTCAGCGCCGCCGGTGGTGCGGGTCGGGATGGAGCGCGAAATGAAGTCCACCGCGCCGCCCACCGTTTGCGGGCCGTACGCGATCGCAGCCGGCCCTTTGATGACGCGAACGGATGTCATGCGAGTCATCAGAGGAAAGTAGTAGGCGGCGGGGGCCGAATAGGGAGCGGGCCCGAACAGGATGCCGTCCTCCATCAGCGTGAGCTTCTTGCTTCGGTCTGGGTTGCCGCCGCGTATCGAGATGTTGGGTCGCAGACCGACTCCGTCTTCCACCCGCACGTAAACACCCGGCACTTGCTGCAAGAGCTTGCCCGCGTCGTCGTATTCGTGGCGCTCGAGCTGCTTCTTTCCGATCACGTGCGCGGAACCGGGCGTCCGGGCCACGCCAGTGCCGACGATGGTGACTTCGGTCGGTGCCGGCTCGGGCTCCGGAGCTGGGGAAGCGGGCGGGGGACTTGCGGGTGGCGCGGTCACTGGGGGCG
>SECP01000070.1 GCA_004193285.1 Myxococcales bacterium
CGTCTTCACGCCCCCGCGCCTCCGCGCCTTCACGCCCCCGCGCCTCCGCGCCTTCACGCCCCCGCGCCTCCGCGCCTTCACGCCCCCGCGCTTCCGCGCTTCCGCGCTTCCGCGCTTCCGCGCTTCCGCGCCTCCGCGTCTTCACGCCCTGCGCCTGACTCCCCGCCAAGTTTTCCCGCCTCAAACCTCCGGGTCTCTCGCCTCGCCGAACCTGCACGCGGGGACCTCGTTCTTCATCCCAACCGTACTTCGGATCCGCGGATCCGAAGATTGCATGGGCCCGTTGACGTCCACGAGCTCGGACGCCTGACGCGACCGCAGACTCGTCACCGCGCCGGGGACCCACTTTCCTCGCCCCAACCGTACTTCGGATCCGAAGACGCGCCGGCTCCACGCTTTCTCCCCCCCGCGCCTCGACGAGCTCGAACGCCAGCGCGCCCGTAGACTCTTCACGCGCGCCGCAAACCTGTGCGTCCGCCGGCAAATTCGTGTCAGGCCGCGAAATCGTAAACGAGCGCCCTCAAACTCTCCACCGGCGCCGGGAGCCAGTTTCCTCACCCCAACCGTGCTTCGGATCCGAAGACCCGCCGCGCCACGCTTTCTCTCCCCGGCGCGTCGACGAGCTCGAACGCCAGCAGCGCTGCCCGTAGACACTTCACGCGCGCCGCAAACCTGTGCGTCCGCCGGCAAATTCGTGTCAGGCCGCGAAATCGTAACGAGCGCCCTCAAACTCTCCACCGGCGCCGGGAGCCAGTTTCCTCACCCCAACCGTACTTCGGATCCGAAGACCCGCCGCGCCACGAAAATCCCCGCGAACACAGCGCGAGCGCGACTGCGCTTCAGCACGCTCGCTAAACTCGCTGCCGCCACAGCAACTTTGCGAGCCCCAGCCTTACGTCGGATCCGCGGCTCCGAGGACCTGCCGCGCCACGAAACTCGCCGCGAACGCAGCGCGCGCGCGACTGCGCTTCAGCACCCTCGCTGAACTCGCTACCGCCAACGCAACTTTGCGAGCCCGACCCTAGTTCGGATCCGCGGATCCGAAGACCCGCCGCGCCACGGAACCCCGCGAACACAGCGCGCGCGACTGCGCTTCAGCACGCTCGCTAAACTCGCTACCGCCAACGCAACTTTGCGAGCCGGACCCTAGTTCGGATCCGCGGATCCGAGGACCTGCCGCGCCACGAAACTCCCCGCGAACACAACGCGAGCGCGACTGCGCTTCAGCACGCTCGCTAAACTCGCTACCGCCACCGCAACTTTGCGAGCCGGACCCTAGTTCGGATCCGCGGATCCGAGGACCTGCCGCGCCACGAAACTCGCCGCGAACGCAGCGCGCGCGACTGCGCTTCAGCACGCTCGCTAAACTCGCCCAACTCGCTAGCGCCACCGCTAGTTTGGGAGCCCCAACCGTAGTGGGGATCCGCGGATCCGAAGAATCGATGTCGCCCGAAGTTCGCGCTTCGACAAGTGTTCGAAAGCCTGTGGCTTTTCGCAGTCAGACCAGCGTCACAAATCCGTTCTTCGGATCCGAACTAGGGTTTGAGCCGGGAAAGGGCACCTTCCGGCGCGATGGCTTAGAAAAAATGGACTGACGCAAGATCGCAGAGGGCGTCTTGCTGCACGGTGCACATGCGCCGGACTGGCTCAGGAGCACCGCACCGAACTCCTCAGCGAGCACACGCGACGAACGCCTCAGCGACCAACCGAGCCGCTCGGCGACCGTCGCGCCGAACGGCTCGGCGAGCACACGTGCCCGAACTGTTCAGGGAGCGCACCACCGAACTCCTCAGCGAGCACACGCGACGAACGCCTCAGCGACCAACCGAGCCGTTCGGCGACCGTCGCGCCGAACGGCTCGGCGAGCACACGTGCCCGAACTGTTCAGGGAGCACACCACCGAACTCCTTAGCGAGCACACGCGACGAAACTCCTTAGCGAGCGTCGCACCGAACCGCTCAGCGAGCACCGCACCGAACCATGTATGGGGAGAGGGCGTCGCGAGCGCAGCGGGGCGGCAACGTGGAGCTGCCGGCTGGGGCTGGGGCTGGCGCCCGGCGGGCAAAGGATGAGGGAGCAAGTGCGGGTGCGGGCGGCACCCAGCGCGGCGGGAGGGTTGGAGCTAGACCGCGGGCAGGCGGTGGCGCCCGGCGGGCAGGAGATGAGGGAGCAAGTGCGGGTGCGGGCGGCACCCAGCGCGGCGGGAGGGTTGGAGCTAGACCGCGGGCAGGCGGGTGGCGAGGAAGGACTTGAGCTTGACGAGGCTGCGCGTGTCGCGCGTGAAGCTGGGCGGCGCGTAGCTTTGCGCCCACTGCTGCACCTCACGCACCAGGTCGGCGCGCACGGATTCATCTTCCAAGACTTGAGTGACGGTGCGGCCGCGCGCGGCGGTGGCGCCGAGCTTTTCTACGTAGGCGACGAGGCGCTCGTAGTCCGGGCCGAGGAACTCGTTGATCAGCGCGGCCTCGTCCGCGAGCTTGCCGAGCACGCCGTCGCGATCACGCTCGGCAGGGTCGACGAGGGCGGCTGCGACGCGCAGCACGAACGCGTCATCGATGAAGCCGAGGTCTTCCAAGCCGTCTGGAATGAGGTCCAGCGATTTGAAGAGGTAGTTGAGCGAGCTTGCTGCGCCGCGCAGCGCCGCGGGCGACGCCTCCCCGAGGTCCAGAACGGTTGCGACCTTCTGGGCGTCCTCCGCCAGGGACTTCAGCCAAGCGGGGAATGCTTCCAGACAGCGAGAATCGAGCGAGGACATTTGCGGCTTGTTTCGCTAAAAATGAGGGAATTTGTCACTTACCGGACCGGCACAGGACGCGCAAGGCGTTTTCCGAGAGGAGCTTTTTTATCGCTGCCTCGCGCAAGCCGCCGCGCGAGAGCGCGCGCGCCAACGCCGGAAACCGGGACGCATCGCTTAGCCCTCGAGCGGGACGGATTCCGCCTTCGAAATCGGCTCCAATCGCGACGTGATCCTCGCCGGCGACCCGCACCAGGTGCCGCGCCTGGTCCACGACGTCCGCGAGCTCCGCGGGGCGGCCGCGCACCACGAACGGCGAGTGGAAGTTGAGCCCGACCACGCCCCCCGTCGCTGCGATGCCGCGCACTTGCTCGTCGGTGAGGTTCCGCGGGTGGTCGCACAGCGCGCGCGCGTTCGAGTGGGTCGCGACGACGAGGCCCGACGTTTCGCGCGCGACCGCGAGCACGTCCGCCACGGCGCGGTCGGAGGCGTGCGACACATCCACCGCGACGCCGAGCGCATGCGCGCGCCGCACGAGCGCCTTGCCCGCATCGGTCAAGCCGTAGCGAACCGGGCGCGCGTCGCCCGAGGAGGTCGCGAGCGCGTTGTGCTCCGTGTGCACGAGCCCCACGATTCGTACCCCGCGCGCGACCCACGCGCCCAAAGATTCAGGGGCATCTGCGAGCGGCCCAGCCCCTTCGAAAGCCAACCAGGTACGCACGCCGCTCGCCTCACCACAGCCGGGCAGCGCGAGCTCCGGCCCTCGCTGTAGCTCGCGAAGAACGCGCAGGTACGACTCCTCGAGGTCCACGAGGCGAGGGCCCGTAGGCGAAGCGTCGCGGGGCACGAACAGAGGCAGCACGACGCCGCGCACGCCTCCGGCGCTCAGCGCGCCGAGCCCCGCCTGCCCCGTGCCTTGCTGCAGCGACTTACCCCGGTAGCCGAGCTGGTACGGCAGGTCCACGTGGAGGTCCACGACTTCGTAGCGAGGCTCGGCCTCGGCACCGGTGGCGAACGCCGCGCACCACAGGAGCGGAAAGGCGCGGCGCTTGAGCATCCCGCGACGCTACCCAGAAACATCGAGGCGGACCAGACGGTGCGCGGGTGTGGGCGGAAAGTTCGCGGTGGCGCTCGATAGGCGCTCAAGTAGGCGCGCTCGCTGCCGTTGGGAGGTCCGTCACTCCGGGAAGATATGACCTCGATTGCAGCACCGCCCGCTTCACAGCGCCGCCCGGCCCCCGTCCTTTCCTCACGCCGCATTCTCTTCGTCGACGACGACGAGCTAATCCTTCGCAGCATGGAGCGGGTGCTGCGTCGACCGGCGCAGGAAGCCGGGTGGGAGCTGTGCTTCGCATCGAGCGGGGAGGCGGCGCTCGCGGAGATGGCGCGCCAGCCCGTAGAGGTCCTGCTCGCTGACTCGAGCATGGCGAAGATGAGCGGCGCCGCGCTGCTCCGGCAGGTGCAAGAGCGTGACCCCGGCGTCGTGCGCATTCTGCTGTCCGGCCACACAGGGCTAGACGTGCTGCGGAGCGCCCTTCCCTACGCGCACCAGTTCCTGCCCAAGCCATGCGACGGACAGCTCTTGCGCTCCACGCTCGAGAGCGCCTGCAACTTGCGCGGCCTCCTCGCCAAGCCGGAGATGCGGCAGCTCGTGGGCGGCAGCAACGAGCTCCCGTCTGCTCCACGCACTTTCATCGAGCTCTCGAACGCGCTCGCCAACCCGAGCACCAGCGCGCGCGCCGTCTCCGAAATCATCGAGCGCGACATCGCCATCTCCGGGCGCGTGCTGCAGCTCGTCAGCTCGGCTTTTTACGGCCTTCCTCGGGCGGTAACGTCGATTGGCGGCGCGGTGGCATACCTCGGGGTGGAGGTGATCAAGGCGATCGTGCTCTCGGTCGAGGTCTCGCGGATGTTCCCCCTCACTCAGATCGTGCCGGACTTTTCCGTCGATGCGCTGCAGCAGCGCGGCACGCGCGTCTCGCAGCTCGCCAAGCGGATCCTCGGCCACGAGCCGGGCGGCGACGTGCTCCTCGTCGCGGGGCTCCTGCAAGACAGCGGGCAGCTCGTGCTCGCCTCCCGCGCCTCCGCGCGCTTTGGCGTCGCGCTCAGCACTGCCGCGGGGCGCAAGCAGCCGCTCGGCGAGGTGGAAACGGAGCTGTTCGGCGCCTCCCACGCGGACGTTGGCGCCTACTTGCTGGGCCTTTGGGGCCTGCCGCCGCGAGTCGTACACGCGGTCGCCCACCACTTGGAGCCGGAGCGCACTGGCACGCGCGTGTTCGATGCCGCGGCCGCGCTGTACGTCGCCAATCTGCTCACCACCGACGCAGACATGCCGGCGCTGGACGAGGTGCCGCCCCACGCGATCGCGCTCGACCTCGAGTTTTTGCGCAGGGTCGGCGTCGCGCACCAGCTGGATGAATGGCGCCGCGTCGCGCGCGCCTTCGCCGGCAGGTCTCAGTCACCTCGCCTCGCTGCGCGCGCATGAGCCTCGGCGCGGCCGGGCGCGTAGCCTGGACGCAGCGTGGCGCGCAGCTCGCCGCCACCCGCTCTCGCGCGCAATTTGCCAGACGGCGCCAAACCGGTGGGTCAGCCGTGTTCTCGTCTCGCGGCAACGTACGGCAGCGGTACTGAAGGCCGAATGACTTCGCGGCACGTCTGCGACGTCACAGCGATGTACCGAACGGTACATGTCGCATTCGAGCGAAACGGCGCGCGTAATCACTCGAGAATTTTAGTAAGGAAACGTACGTTGGCGGGAGGAGCGAAACACGCCTCCCGGGGAGAAGGGGCGTGAAGCTTACCTCCAGCTGCGGCCGCTCGGCGGCACCGGGGGACGCTACGGAAGCTTCTGCGAGGAGAGCTGCGCTTGGGCAGCCCCCCTTCAGTTGCGGTGCGCGGTCACTCCGGCGGCTTGAACGGGATCACGGCGCCGCAGGTGAACGTGGCCGAGATGTGGTGAGTACTGTTCTTGTCGCTGCTCTTGATTGCGTCGCACGCGCTACCCAAAAGCTCGATGGTCGAGGGTGAGCTGAGGCGCCAGCCATTGGGATCGCCCAGCTTCAGCACCATGCCGTCCAACGTGACGGTGCCGTCCCCCTCGGCGCCGTCTTTCACGGTGCCGTTGAGTTGAAAGGAGCAGGTGCGCACCCCGTTGACGATGGTCTTGAACGCGTCTGCCAGCGCCGCCTGATCGTTGGCGAGGTAAAAGCGCTTGGTGCGATCCGTGCGGGGGTAGCCTTGACCGACGTTGGCCACCTCCGTCGCGTGCTCCTCCGAAACCTCGTTGCCCACGCTGATGTAAAAGGTGAACACGCCCATCGCGAACGCGTCTTGCGCCGCCTTGATCACGAGCTCCTTCGCGGCCGGAGTCTGCGGGTCCGGGGTGGCGCAGCTGTCGGGCTCGCCGTCCGTCGCGACGACGATGACCTTGGGCCCTGGCTCGGTGACCGCGGCGAGGATCTTGGCCGCCGCGATGATGCTGTCACCCGTGGGAGTGTCGTCCAAAATCGCCGAGGTCGGACGGGGATAGGCCATGTCGATGGCGCCGAAGTTGTTCAGCGCGGGGGCGACGTTCGTGAGCGCGGGGCAGGGAGCCGCGCCGTTCAGGCTGCTGTAGAGCGATAGGCCGAAGCGCACCTGCCCTTGCAGCGTGTTCACGATGCCCTCCATGGGATCCATGAGCGCCGTGCGCAGCGTTTGCCAGCGATCACTCCTGCCGAAGTTGGCGTTCATGCTTCCGGACTGATCCACGAGCAGGAGCACCGTAGGCAGCTGGTTGTCGAGGTTCACGTCCGTCGACGCGCACGTGCCGTCGTCCCCTCCCGAGCCCGGGCCGCCGTTGCCGGTGGTCCCGCCCACGTCGATGATGGTGCCGGTCACGCAGCGCCCGGTGGCGCCGTTGCAGCGTTGGTCCTCACCACAGCGCGCGTCGCCCACGACGCAGTCCGCCGTGCATTTGTCGTCCGCGCCGCAGTATTGGCCGCTGACGCAAGACTTACCCACGTCGCACGGCGCCCCGCATTCGATTTTCGAGTCACAGGGGCTAACCAGGCTTTCGTCGGCCTTGCCGCAGCTTGCAACGCCGCCGCCCACCGCAGTGAGAGCGAGCCCCAGTGACAAGCCCACGCTACCAAAAATTGTTCGTCTCACTGTTCGAGCCATGGGCAGAACCTCCGTTCGGAGCCTCTATGAAGTGTCCGGACCAGGCTTAAGGTAGCTGATTCTTTGCGGGCGGCGCAGCAAAGCTTGCGGCGCACGTCCACTTACATCGAGCTTTCTCGTCTCTCCGCCGCGGCTTTCATCTGTTAGCGATCGCAGGCGCATCGCAGCTGCGCATTAGTAAAGACGACCTCCAGATCGAAGAAGCTCAGGCGAAGTACCCCGGCTGGTCCAAGTCTTCCAGAAGCCCGGGCTCGGTGGGTTGCCAGTCGAGGAGCTCGCGAGTGCGTGCGCTGCTGGCGGCCATGTCGAGGCCGGCGAAGCTCGAAAACCAGCTGAAATGCGAAGCCTCACGGGATTGTACGGGCAGGCCGAGGCGACGCCCGATGATCTTCGCGAGCTCCTCGAACGCGACGCCCTCGTCCGCGACGGCGTGGTACGCCGGCTGCGTCACGCCCTCCTCGAGCGCGAGCCGGTACACCCGCGCGGCGTCCAGCCGGTGCACGCCGGACCAACGATTGCGCCCGTCGCCGATGTACGCAGAAACTCCGGTTTCACGCGCGGTGCGGATGAGGATCGGCAGGAAGCCATGGTCGCCGAGACCGTGCACGCTGGGCGGTAGTCGGATCGTCGCGGCGCGGACGCCGCGTTCGCGGAGCGTGCGCGCCATCACCTCCGAGCGGCGGGGGTAGGAAGGGTCGGAGGAAGCCTCGTCTTGCTCCGTGGCGACGCGACCGGGCGCAAGCAGCGCGACGCCTGCGGTCACGAGCAGCGGTCGGGACGAGCCGACCAGCGCGCCCCCGAGCGCCTCGATGGCTCGCCGATCCTGCTCGGCGTTGGCCGCGAACTGCGAAAAGTCGTGGTTGAAGGCGGTGTGAATCACCGCGTCCGCGGCGCCCGCGGCGCGCTGAAGCGCGTCCAAGTCGTCCAGTGTGGCGTGGAGCACGGTTGCGCCGGTCGCCGCGAGCGCTTGCCCCTTCTCCCGGGAGCGTGAAAGCCCCGTCACTCGGTGACCGGCGCCCAGGAGCTCCTGGACGACCATCGAACCCACCCAGCCTGTCGCACCCGTTACGAATACATGCATCTGCGTGCTCCTTCGTTGAAGTGCCCAGCATTGGGCGGGCTGCTATGCTGGTAAAGCAGTGAGCTTATCAAGGTATAGGAACTAACAGGATGTCGATCGCGCCAGACAGCAGCAGCACCCTCGGCTCTTATTTGAAAGATCGCCGCGCTCGCTTGGACCCGGTGGCGCTCGGTTTTTCCTCCACCCGGCGCCGCACGCCGGGGCTGCGACGCGAAGAGGTCGCGCAGCGCGCGAGCATCAGCCCCACCTGGTACACCTGGCTCGAGCAAGGCCGCGGCGGCGCGCCATCCGCGGATGTTCTGGACCGCATCGCGCGGGCGCTGCTGCTCACGGAGGTGGAGCGCGAGCACGTCTTCATCCTGGGTCTGGGCCACGCGCCGGAGATCCGCTACCAACCCTCCAGCGGCATCACGCCTCGCCTGCAGCGCGTGCTGGATGCGATGGAGACCAGCCCCGCCCTGGTTCGCACCGCGACGTGGGACGTCGTGGCGTGGAACCGCGCGACGGAGCTCGTGCTGACGGACTACGGCAAGCTGCCACCGCGCGAGCGCAACGTGCTGCGCTTGATGTTCACGGACGCTCGGGTGCGCGCGGCGCAGTTCGATTGGGAGAGCGTGGCGCGCTTCGTGGTCGCAGTCTTTCGGGGGGACGCAGCGCGCGCCGGAGCGGCCGCGCCCATGCAAGCCCTCGTCGAGGAGCTGTGCCAGACCAGCTCCGAGTTCGCCGCGATGTGGCGCGACAACGACGTGCGGGACTTCGGTGAAGGAATCAAGCGCTTGCGTCACCCCCAGCTCGGGGAGATTGCCCTCGAGTACTCGGCATTTTCCGTGGACGGCCGCCCTGATTTGGCGATGCTGGTGTACACGCCCGTGAGCGAGGGCGTCGCGGCGCGCATCCAGGCACTTGCTCGGGCGACGTAGCTCCACGTCTCCGTGGGCACGCTGCTCCGGCGCGACGGCCGGTGCTCCTCACCGATGACTCTGTGGCAAAGAAGTATCGGTTTACCCGAGTGGGGGCATAGGTACGGCCTGGGCCGAGCGGCGCTCAAAGCGTAGTAGAAACGTCGGCGGTTCATGCCGACACCTAGCTTGCTCACGCTCCTCGACGACATCGCCTCGGTGCTCGATGACGTAGCTGTCCTCACGAAGGTCGCGACGAAAAAGACGGCCGGTGTGCTGGGTGACGACCTCGCTCTCAACGCGCAACAGGTAGCGGGCGTGAAGGCGGAGCGAGAGCTGCCGGTGGTGTGGGCAGTCGCGAAGGGCTCGCTCGTGAACAAGGCGATGCTGGTGCCGGCCGCGCTCGCGATCAGCGCCGTCGCGCCGTGGCTCATCACGCCTCTATTGCTCGTGGGCGGAGCCTTCCTGTGCTTCGAAGGGTTCGAGAAGTTGGTGCACAAGTTCTTGCACCCGAAGGACGAGCAGGCGGAGGGCGCGCGTCACGTCAGCGCGCTCGCGACCGAAAATCTGGATTTGGTAGCGTTCGAGCGCGAGAAGGTGAAAGGCGCGGTCCGTACCGATTTCGTGCTCTCGGCCGAGATCGTGGTCATCGCGCTGGGGACGGTGGCCACCGCACCGTTTCTGACCCGGGTAACCGTGCTCGTCGCGCTCTCCGCGCTGATGACGGTGGGCGTCTACGGGCTCGTGGCGGGCATCGTCAAGCTGGACGACGCCGGGCAGTACTTGACCCAGCGCGGCTCGTCCCTTCAGCGTGGCTTCGGCGCCGCTATTTTGCGGGGCGCGCCGTGGCTCATGAAGGGCCTGGGCGTTGCCGGCACGATCGCCATGTTCCTGGTCGGCGGCGGCATCGTGACTCACGCCGTGCCCGGCATGCACGACGTGGTTCACCACTGGTCCGAAGCGCTCGGCCCGCTAGGCGCGGTCCTGCCAACCGTCATCGACTTCGTCGCCGGGATCCTCACCGGTGCGCTGGTGCTCGGCCTTTGGAGCGTGGTGCAGCGCGTTCGCGGCAAGAGCGCGCACTGAGCGCGCTCAGCTCTTCCACTTGATGTTGCAGCCGATGCTCGGCTGCTGCTCGGGGCTCGGCTTCTGCCCAGCGACGAGCGCATCCACCGCCGCGCGCGCGTCTTTGCCGGTCACCGGCGCGTCGTTCTTCGGCCGCGCGTCGTCGAACTGGCCGCGGTAGGCGAGCTTTCCTTCGGCGTCGTAGATGTAGAGGTCCGGGGTGCAGGCGGCTTCGAAGGCGCGGGCGACCGCCTGCGACTCGTCGTACAGGTACGGAAAGACATAGCCGGCGTCTTTCGCTTCTAGCGCCATGTTCTCGGGGCTGTCGTCCGGGTAGGCGACCGCGTCGTTGGAGCTGATCGCGACCATGCCGACGCCCTGCTGCTGGCAGTAGCGCCCGAAGGCCGCGAGGCCCTCCCGGATGTGCTTCACGTACGGGCAGTGATTGCAGATGAAGATGACGACCGCCGGCTTGCCCAGCAGCGAGTGGGACGAAACGGGGCGACCGGAGACGGAGTCTGGCAGGACGAATGACGGGATGGTCGTGCCGAGCTCACGCATGTTGGAAGGCGTACGGGCCATGGGCGAGGACGTACCGCGGTGCGCGCGAGCGGGCAACCGGTGTAGGGTGGCCCCGATGGCCGAGAAGGCGATGCTCTCGTGGAGCAGCGGAAAAGACAGCGCCTGGACCTTGCACATGCTGCGGCAGCAGCAGGAGCTGGAGGTCGTCGGCTTGCTGACGACGGTGAACGAGCAGTTCGATCGCGTGGCGATGCACGCGGTGCGGAGCGAGCTGCTACGTGCGCAGGCGGAGGCGGCTGGGCTACCGCTGCTCGAGGTGAAGCTCCCTTGGCCTTGCCACAACGAGCAGTACGAAGCCGCGATGGCGGCGGCGATGGTGGAGGTCAAAGCTCGCGGCGTCACCGCCATGGCCTTCGGCGATTTGTTCTTGGAGGATATCCGCGCGTACCGCGAGCAAAAGCTGGAAGGCACCGGCGTGCGACCGGTCTTTCCCCTCTGGGGGAAGCCAACTGCGGAGCTGGCGCGTCAGATGATCGCCGGCGGCTTGCAGGCGCGGCTCACTTGCGTGGACCCGCGCGTGATGCCGAGCGCGCTCGCCGGCCGCGCCTTCGACGAGGCCTTGCTGCGGGACTTGCCGGCGAGCGTGGACCCGTGCGGCGAACGCGGTGAGTTTCACACCTTCGTGCACTCGGGGCCGATGTTCGAGCGCGCCATCCCCATCGAATCCGGTGAAGTCGTGGAGCGCGATGGTTTCGTGTTCGCGGACCTGCGGGCGGGGCGGCCATGAGCGAGCCCACGGCGGCTGAGCCTCAGCGGATCGTGTCGATGCTGGCCAGCGGCACAGAGCTCGTGTGCGCGCTCGGCTTGGGAGAGCGTTTGGTCGGTCGCTCTCACGAATGCGACTTTCCGGAGTGGGTGCGGCAATTGCCGCAAGTCAGCGAGCCGACGTTCGCGATCGACGGGTCTAGCGCGGAGATCGATCGGGCGGTGCGAGCGAAGCTAGGCGCGGGCGAGCCGCTCTACCGAGTGGACGAAGCGAAGCTCCTCGAGCTCGCGCCCGACGTGCTCATCACGCAGACTCACTGCGAGGTGTGCGCGGTGAGCCCCGCGGATCTGGTACACCGATTGCCGGCGACCCTATCGCGAAAGCCGCTCGTGGCCCTGAGCGGCAGCACCTTGTCCGCGGTACGTGAAGGCTTCGTGGCGGTCGCGGAGGTGCTGGGTCGCCGTGAGGCCGGTCTGGCGCTGGTTCGGCGGCTAGAGCAGCAGCTCGAAGAGGTGCGCGCGCTGGTCAGCGGCTTGGCGAGGCCGCGGGTCGCGTGCATCGAGTGGACGGATCCGCCGTTTGCCATGGGCAATTGGGGGCCGGAGCTAGTTGCCATCGCCGGCGGCGACAATTTGCTGGGCGAAGCTGGCCTTCATTCGACGACCATCTCCTTCGATGCCGTGGTCACGAGCGATCCGGACGTGCTGGTGGTCGCCCCGTGCGGGTTCGGGCTGCCGCGCGCCGAGCAAGAGATGGCCGCGCTGCTCTCGCGCCCGGAGGTTCGGGAGCTGCGCGCGGTTCGCAGCGGCCGCGTCTACGTGTGCGACGGTAACCTCTACTTCAATCGCTCGAGCCCGAGCTTGTTCGAGTCCCCACGAATCCTCGCCGAGGTGCTGCATCCGGAAGCCGTAGCGCCGAGCTACGAGGGCAAAGCGTGGAAGCGCTACCTCAGCCGCTGACCGCCTTGGGCAAGGTCAGCGCCGCCCCTTGCTCGCTCTCTTCGTAGACGATGGAGTAAACGGCCGCGCTACCGAGCACCCGCTTGATGTAGCGCCGCGTCTCCACGTAGGGGATGAGCTCCACCCAAAGGTCGAAGCTCGCGCCGCTGCGGTCCTTCAGCCAGCGCTTTGCGGCCCCGGGCCCCGCGTTGTAAGCCGCGATCGCGAGTAGCGGGTCGTCCGGAAACTGCTGGGTGTATTTGCCGAGAACGCGAGCGCCGAGCGGGATGTTGACGCTCGGCCGCTTGAGCGAGACGCGGTCGTGCGGCAAGCCGAGCGGTTTGGCGGCCATCCGCGCGGTCGGCAAGATGAGCTGCATCAAGCCGTACGCGTCGGCCGCGCTTTCGGCGTCGGCGTCGAACGCGGACTCCTCGCGCATGATGGCGTAGATGAGCGAGGGGGCGAGCTGGTTCTTTTTCGCCTGCTCCGCGACCAACTCCGCGTAGGGCCGTGGGTACGCGAGCTTCCAGGCTTCGCGCCAATCCCCGGCCGGAAAGCGCGGCGGTACCTTGCCGAGCACCGAGCGAGCGGCGTCGCTGGAGAGCTTCACCGCGCCGGCGCGCGCGTAGAGCACGGCCGCGTTGAACAGGAGCTCCGGGGCCGTGGATTCGGCCGAGAGGAGGGCGAGCTCCGCGCGCACCCAGTCCAGCTCGCCGACCGCTGCCAGCTCGAGTGCGCGCTTGAAGCCCGGAGACGAAGCGAGCGCCGGTGGCCGGCGGATACTCGGCTTCTCGCTCGCGGAGCGGGCGGCCGAGCTTTGCACGGCGCGCGCGGCGCGCTCCGGATCCTGAGCCGCGAGCGCGGTGTACGCGGCGCGTACGTAGTACCCGAGCGGCAGCTGGGCGATGAGCTTTTCGTACCCGGCGAGGCCCTGCTCCCTTTCGCCCGTCTCGACCTGGACCTTGGCCAAAAAGTAGCGCTCTCGTCCCGCGAAGTCCCCGCCCCGCCCTGGTTCACCTTCCGGCAGGCGCTCCACCGCGCGCGACAGCGGCCGCTCCGCGCTCTGGAAATCACGCTTCTCCATCCGGCGCAGCGCGAGCCGAAAACAGCCTTCCGCGAGCATGTCGCCGTCCGGGTAGTCATCCGGCATCGCCGCGAGCGCGTCGGTGAAGCGCGCTTCATCGCCCATCTCCATCGAGCTGAGCGCGCCGTAGAGCCGCGCGTCGTCCGCCACGCTTTGCTGCGGGAAGGTGCGCTCCAGCTCCGCGAACAGCTTGACCGCGTTGGCGTGGCGGCCTCCGGAAGCGGCCGCCTTCCCCGCCGCGTACAGCGCGCGCGCCCGGACCTCCTCCGCGCAGTGCGCACGCGCCACCAGCAAGTAAGACCTCTCTGCGTCCGCGCTGCGCTTGGTTCCGGCCGCCACCTTGGCGCGCAATACCTCCGCCTCGCACGCCTCCTGCTCGCTCGCCGCGGGGTCGAAGGGCGGCAAGGTGTCGAGGACGGCCAGCGCGGCGTCGAAGCGCCGCAGCTCCACCAAGCTCCGCAGACGCTCGAGCCTCTCCGGCACGCTGGGCAGCGAAAGAGCCTGCCGCTCTGCTTCTGGCGCGAGCAGCACCCATTTTTGCTCGAGCGCGCGCGCCTGCCGCAGCAGCGCGGGGTCGTCTTCGCCAAGCGCGAGCAGCAGTCGGATGAGCCGCAGCGCCTCTGCGACCTCCGCCGCGAGGTGCGGCGTGTTGGGGGGGCCTTCGAGGGCGGCGAGCCACGAAAGCGCCACCGCGGCGCGCTCCCGATTGCCTTGCGCCTCCCCTTCGAGCTGGCGGTACTCGCGTAGCGCGATCTCGCGTGCGCCCGAGCGAAACGCGGCGTCGGCGAGGAGCTTACGGCGCCCCGCGGCGCTGGGAAGCGATTCACCCGCCTTGCCCAAGTGAGCCAGCGCCTTGTCCGCAAAGCCGAGCGTGAGCTCCATGCGCGCGGCGCCCAGCTCTGCGTAGGAAGCGAGCGGCGAGAGCGGCGACACCGCCACGAACGCGTCGCGCGCGTCCGCCCAGCGCCCCGCGCGCTCCCAGAGCCGGGCGAGGAGGAAGCGGTGCCGGTCCACTTCCCCCGGGTGCGGCGGCTCCTTCTCCAGACTGCGCGCCACCAGCTCCGCGGCCTCCGCAAAGTGCCCGGCCTCTTGCTGCGAGCGCGCCGCCTCGTAGCGTGGCTCGGCCAGGAGCGGCTGAAAGCCTTCGAGCGACAGCGGCTCGGGCGCGCTGGGCGCGAGCGCTACGGAGCCGGGCGGCTTGGGAATGACCGCGACTGGTGGCGGTGGCAGGTCCCTCACTTTGGCCGGCCGCGCGGAGGCGCACGAGTAGCCGAGCGCGGAGATGCCGCCCAGCGCTCCCACGACCACCAGCGAGCGCAGCGCGCTACGCAGGCCGGCTTTCAATGACGCCTCGCGGTCCATTGCTCGAGCGCCGCATCTTCTTCGGCCTTCTCCCGCCGCTCCGCGTGCTGCTCGTGAAACCCGGCCTCGTGACGACGCACGAGCTTGGCCTCTGCCTCACGCGTGGCGAGCTCCTCGCGGAGCCGTTGCTCCTTCGCACGCTCGTCCTTCAGCGCGGCTCGCGCCTCGGCCTCTAGGCGTTCCAAAGACTGGGCCTGCAGCCGCGCCGCGGCGGTGAAATCCGCAAGGCGCTGGAGGTCTGCGCCGCTGACGCCCGCGCTCAGCCGCTCCTGCTCGGCGCGCTGCGCCTCCGCGGTGCGAATGGCATGCTCCCGCCGCACCGACTCCTGGTGGTGCAGCCGGGCTTCCGCCGCCTGGGAGCGTGCCACCTGGGCGGCGAGGGCGTGGGTTTGCGCCTCGGCTCGCTCGTCCCGAAGCTTGCGCAGCGTCTCGAGGGGGTATCGCGGCCCGGCCATCCGTCCGACGTTACCACGCTACGCGCGTTCGACGAACTTTGCTGAGACCGGGCCGCGCCCTTCCTGGCCGCGCGCTAGCCGCGCGAGTGCCACTCTTGGAGGCTACGGACCTGGGCGCCGCGATTTTGCAGCAGAGCAGAAGCTTCCAGCGCGTCCGCCAGCGCGAGACCGGCGGACATGGTCGTGAAGTACGGGATGTTCGAGAGCAGCGCGTTGCGGCGAATCGAATAGCTGTCCGCGATGGCCTTGGTGCCCTGAGTGGTGTTGATCACCAGCTGGATGTCTCCAGCTCCGATGCGATCCACCACGTGGGGCGACCCCTCCAACACCTTGTTGACGCGCTCAGCGGGGATGCGGGCACGCTCCAGCGCCTTGGCCGTACCGCCGGTGGCGACGATCGTGAAGCCGAGGTTACGGAGCCGCCGCGCCAGCTGACACGCCTGCGCCTTGTCTTCGTCCTTCACGCTGATGAAGACCCGGCCCACGTCCGGCAGCCGGAAGCCGGATGCGGCCAGTGACTTGCCGAAGGCGAGGGCGACGTTCATCGCGATGCCCATGACTTCGCCGGTCGAGCGCATCTCCGGGCCCAGGATGGTGTCCACGCCCGGGAACTTGTTGAACGGGAACACGGACTCCTTGACCGCGACGTGCATCGGCGTGTTGCCGTCCGTCACGCCCAGCTCGTCCAGCGTGCAGCCGACCATCACCTTGGCCGCGATCTTGGCCAGCGGGCGCCCCGTTGCCTTGGCGACGAACGGCACCGTGCGCGACGCGCGGGGGTTCACCTCGAGCACGTAGACCTCGCCGTCTTTCACGGCGAACTGCACGTTCATGAGGCCGACGACTCCGAGCTCGAGCGCCAGCGCCTTCGCGCTCTCTTCGATCTTGGCGACCACTTCCGTGTCGAGCGAGTGCGGCGGCAGCACGCTCGTCGAGTCGCCGGAGTGAACCCCCGCCTCCTCGATGTGCTGCATCACCCCGCCGATGACGGCGCGCTTGCCGTCCGAGACGCAGTCCACGTCCACCTCGATGGCGTTCCGGAGGTACTGGTCGATGAGCAGCGTTTGCGAGCCGCCCTCTTCCTTTGCGGCGTCGATGGCGACCTGCACGTAGCCGCCGAGCTCTTCCGACGACCAGCAGTTCATCATCGCGCGGCCACCGAGCACGTAGCTCGGCCGGACCAGCACCGGAAAGCCGATGCTCTCTGCGATGCTCAGCGCTTCGTCCACGCTCTTGGCGATGCCGGCGCGCGGGCGCGCCAGGTTGAGCTTGGTGAGCAGCGCGTCGAAGCGCTCACGGTCCTCGGCGCGGTCGATGGCGTCCGCGCTGGTGCCGAGCAGCCGAATCCCGGCTTGCTCGAGCGGCACCGCCAGCTTGAGCGGCGTCTGCCCGCCGAACTGCACGATGACGCCGAGGAGCTCGCCGGACTGCGCTTCTTCGCGGCAGATCGCGAGCACGTCCTCGAGGGTGAGCGGCTCGAAGTACAGCCGGTCCGACGTGTCGTAGTCGGTCGACACCGTCTCCGGGTTGCAGTTGACCATGATGGTCTCGATGCCGAGCTCGCGCAGCGCGAATACCGCGTGGCAGCAGCAGTAATCGAACTCGATGCCCTGACCGATGCGGTTGGGCCCTCCGCCGAGGATGACGACCTTCTTCTTGGCGGTCACGTCCGCCTCGGACTCGGACTCGAAGCTCGAGTACAGGTACGGGGTCTTGGCGGGGAACTCCGCGGAGCAGGTGTCGACGCGGCTGTACACCGGCGTCACGCCGAGCTCGATGCGCTTCTCGCGCACCTCCGTCTGGGTGAGCCCGCGCAGGGTTGCGATTTGGGGGTCGCTGAAGCCGAGCCGCTTGGCGTCGCGGAGCAGGTCCTCGGACAGCTCCGGCGCGTCCTTGATGGTCCCCTCCATCTCGACGAGCCGGTTCATCTGGGCGAGGAACCAGGGGTCGATGCCGGTCAGCGCGTTGATGCGCTCGAGCGAGATGCCGGAGCGAATCGCGTCGCCGACGTAGAAGAGCCTATCCGCGGTCGGGACCGAGATCGCCCGCTCGATGGCGGGGATGAGCTCGTTCTGCGCCGCGGGGGGCGGCAACGTGAGGCGCTGACGCGGCGCGGGCGGCGCGTCGTGCTTCAAGTCGCGACGCGTGTCCGGCTCGAGCGACAGGGTGCGGTAGTCGATTCGATCGAACAGGCTGATGAAGCCGGTCTTGCCCGTCTCGAGGGAGCGCGCCGCCTTCTGCAACGACTCGCAGAAGGTGCGGCCGATTGCCATCGCCTCGCCCACGCTCTTCATCTGCGTGCCGAGCCGCGGATCGGACCCGGGGAACTTCTCGAACGCGAAGCGCGGCCACTTGGTCACCACGTAGTCGATGGTGGGCTCGAAGGCCGCGCTCGTACCCGTGATGTCGTTGGTGAGCTCGTCCAGCGTGAGCCCGACCGCGAGCTTGGCCGCGATCTTGGCGATCGGATAGCCGGTGGCCTTGGAGGCGAGCGCGCTCGACCGCGAGACGCGCGGGTTCATCTCGATGACGATGACGCGCCCCGTCTTCGGGTCGACCGCGAACTGCACGTTCGAGCCGCCCGTCTCCACGCCGATCTCGTGCATGACCGCGCGCGCCGCGTCCCGCAGGCGCTGGTATTCGCGATCCGTGAGGGTCATGGCCGGCGCGACGGTGATCGAGTCGCCCGTGTGTACGCCCATCGGGTCGATGTTCTCGATCGAACAGACGACGATGAAGTTGTCCTTCGAATCCCGGATGACCTCGAGCTCGTACTCTTTCCAACCGATGAGGCTCTCTTCCACGAGCACCTCGGTGTTCGGCGATTGTTGGAGCGCCCAGGCGACGCGCGCGTCGAGCTCTTCCGGCTTGTCCACGACCGCGCCGCCCGACCCACCCATGGTGAAGCTCGGACGCAGGATCACCGGGTAGCCGGTCTCCTTGACGATCTCACGTGCCTCTTCGACAGTGTGCGCCACGCCAGAGCGGGCGGAGTTCAGGCCACAGTTGTTCATCGCGTCCTTGAACAACTTGCGATCCTCGGCCTTGCGGATGGCGTCTACTTGCGCGCCGATCAGCTGCACGCCGTACTTCGACAAGACGCCCGCCTCGTTCAGCTCCAGGGCGAGGTTGAGCGCGGTCTGACCGCCGAGCGTCGGCAAGAGCGCATCCGGGCGCTCGCGTTCGATGATCGCGGACACCGCCTGCACGGTGAGCGGCTCCACGTAGGTGCGCCGCACCAGCTCCGGATCCGTCATGATCGTGGCGGGGTTCGAGTTGACGAGCACGACGTCGTAGCCGAGCTCGGTCAGTGCCTTCGCGCCCTGGGTGCCGGAGTAGTCGAACTCGCAGGCTTGCCCGATCACGATCGGGCCCGAACCAATCAGCAGAATCTTCTTGATGTCACTTCGTGCGGGCATCGGGGAAGCCCCCTAGCACCGGAGGCCCGAGCGAGAAAACGGTTCTTCGCTCCGGCCGAAGCGAAAGGCCTTCCGGGGCGGGGACTGGGGGCCGGCCCCGTCTCCATGGTAGAGATTCCGGTCATGCTTACCGGCAGATGGCTGAGCCGGCGCTCGACCCTGACCGCCGCCGCGCTGGCCGCGTCGATCGCCTCCTCCTCCCCCCCGGCGCACGCCCAAAGCAGCTCAGACGAGCTGGCGCGCCGTCACTTCGAGTCCGGCGTCGCTTACCTGGAGGAGAGCGACTACGAGGCGGCCATCGTGGCCTTCCAGAAGGCGTACGATTTGTCCAAGCGGCCCGAGATTCTGCTGAATCTGGCCACGGTGCAAGAGCGCAAGAGCGACCCGGGGGCGGCGCTGACCGCGCTGCGGGCCTACTTGCAGGCCGCGCCACAAGGCGAGCACGTGACGACGGTGCAGCTTCGGATCCAGAACCTGGAAAAGCGGCTTCGCGAGCAGGGCGCGTCGCCGGCTGCCCCCGCCCCGTCGCCACCGCCACCGCCACCGCCCGCAAGGGTGGAGAGCGCACCCGCGCCCGTTCTCTCGCCTCCCGCTCCTCCTTCTGCGGCGCGGCCGAGTCGGCTGCCCGCGTTCATCGCGCTGGGCGCCGGCGGGTTGTTGGGGGCCGGAGCGCTGGCAACCGGGTTGGTCGCGAAAGCAAAGTACGACGACGCGGAAGAGACCTGCGGGCACGCTTGCCGCGACGACCAGCTCTCGGGCAGCCGAGCTTTCGCGCTCACCAGCACCGCGCTCACCGGCGCGGCGGCGCTCGGCATTGGCCTGGGAGTGGTGCTCCTGCTCACCACCCCAGAGCCTAAGACGGAGGCGGCCCGGCTCGCCCCGGGTTGGGACGTCACGGTGAGCCCCCAAGCCGCGGCCGCGAGCGCAAGGTGGACGTTCTGATGCGCCTCCGTCACGCTGCGCTCGTCGTCGGCTGCGCGCCGCTGCTCGCGTCGTGCATCTTTCTGCTCGACTACGACGAGCTCCAAGGCTCGCCGGCGAGCACCGGCGGAACGGCGGGGGCACCTACGAGTCCCGGCGGCGCTTCCTCGGGCGGTGCGGGCGGCGCGGCTCCGAGCTGTGGGGACTGCAACGACGACGACCCGTGCACCATCGACACCTGTCTCGCGCTGCCAGGAGAAGAGCCCGAGTGTCAGCACGCCCCCACCGAGGGATTGAAGCTGGACGGCTTCGAGACGAGCCTCCGGGCCGAGCAGCACGTGCGGGTCGCGCTGATCGGTAGCGGCAAGCTGTTCTACTTATCCGCCCTGGAGGTGAACGACGGCGTGCCCCAAGTATCGCTCTATCGCTTCGCCGACGACGGCGCGGAGCTCGAGCCCATCGCCGCTAATTTGCGCCTCGAAGGCGTCCCGGTGAGCAACGTCGGCCTCGCCACCGAAGAGGTCGCGGCAGGCCAGGTCGCCCTCCACGGCTTCGTCGCAGTCAAGGCCAAGCTGAACGAGTCGGCCACCCGTGTGCTCCACCTGGAGTGCCGCGACGACGCGGTGACCAGCAAGCTCGTCGGCCTGTCGTATCGGTCGGACAACCCTACGTTGTTCCCGCAGGCGCTCGCGATGGGCGGCGAGATCGTCGGCGCCTGGATTCAAGAGGACGGCACGATCGCGGTGCACGAAGTCGGCGCGGGCCGCACTGAGACTTTCGGCGAAGCCTCCCTGCCGGCCACCACTCTCTCCTTACTGTCGACCCGAGAGCAGCGCCCGGCCGTGCTGTTCACGGCGCAAGCAGACGAGGCTCCGCTCGGCTCCTGGGTGGAGACTCTCGGCGGCCAACGCACCCAGCTGGAAGAGTGCCTGAACGAGCCCGGCGCCTACTTGAGCAGCTCGGTGATCGCGACCCAGCTGCCCGGTATTTGGCTCGCCAACGTGACCCGCACTGGAGACGACTACCTCACGACCGCGGGCGGAACCATCGTCTGCGGCGCCGACTGCGCTGCCGTCCCGAACGACTGCGACCCTGACGCGGCGCCGAGCGGGATCCGCAACGTCGCCGGCGCCACCGTTCATTTCGATGCGGACGAGGCCGGCATCGTCTACTCGGTCGTGGCCGTTCCTCAGCTCGCACCACGAGCCGACGGCAGCGGCTTGGAAGCCAAGCTCGCGGTGGCGCTAGGCTGGGCGGACTTCTCCTCGGACCCAGTAAAGACGCGAGACGTGGGCAGCCTCGAGGTCGCGAAGAGCGATGCGAGCGCGGAGAGCGGCTTCGCGGGGCCGGACTGGCCGGCGGTAGCCATCCTCCCAGGCCGGCGTGCCGCAGTCGCATGGATCGCGCCTGATTCCGAAGGAAACGGCACCGAGCTGCACGTGCAGCGCTACAAGATGTGCCTCGGCGAGCCGTAAAACGCCACGCAGCAGCCTTGACGAGCCGCGGGCGTTCCGTCATAAGTCCGGCCCCCCGGGTCACAAGCTCTCGATTCCGAGAGCCCCGGTCTGGAGCTCAGGCCTCCGTGGAGATACGCAAATGCCGAAAATGAAGACCAATCGAGCGGCTTCCAAGCGCTTCAAAGTGAGCGGAAGCGGTCGCATCCGCCGCAGCAAGTGCGGAGCGCAGCACAACATGATTGGCAAGTCTCGCACCCGTCGCCGTCGCCTCCGCGACCAAGACATGGTCGACAAGGCTCTCGAAGGCCGCGTCAAACTCCTCCTCCCCTACGGCTGATCTCAAGGAGCACCTATGTCTCGCGTAAAACGTGGTCCGAGTCCCCGTCGTCGTCACAAGCGCGTCCTTCAGCAGACCGAAGGTTTCTTCGGCGGCCGCAAGAACCGCTACCGCCAAGCCTTTCACGTCCTGTGGAAGTCGTGGCAGTACGCCTACATCGGCCGAAAGCTCCGCAAGCGTGACTTTCGTCAGCTGTGGATCGCGCGCATCAACGCCGCTTGCCGCACCAATGGTACGAGCTACTCCCGCCTCATCGCTGGCCTGAAGAAGTCCGGTCTGGAGCTCGACCGCAAGGTGCTGGCGGACATGGCCGTGAACGACGCAGCGGCTTTCACCAAGCTCGCCGCCATGGCGACGCCGAAGGCGTAATTCGCGCTCATCACTCTCGAGTGAGCTCCGAAAGGAGCTCACCGGGAGCGATTCAATCGAGGGTTACGGGAAGCGGGCTGAGCCAAGTGCAAGGCCCGTTTTCACATTTGAAACGCCGCGACTCGTAACTCAACAAGCGCCATCGTTCCGGCTCGCTCTGATTTCGAGACGCCGCTGACACAGTGTGTCTCCCGCCGAGACGTGCTTGCCACCCCTCGGCACAGCTTGTGCCGCCGCCAACCGAAAGGCAACGACCCCGCAATACTTGCGGAGCACTCGGGCCTGGAGGTCGCTGTTCCGGACCGTTCGTCGGGCGTAGCTGGAGCCAGCCACTGGGCTGGTGCCTCAGCATGAGCCACCAGCCGTTGACGAGTGGCTCGCGAAGCCTGATGTAATAAAGGCGAATTACGCGCGCATCTAACGATTCGGAACAACCCCGCCGTAGATGCTGTTGACGTGATCGGGACTTTCCGCGCCCCGCCCCGACCACTGGAAGTGTCTGTCAGCGCCCCACCGGCCGCGGACCCAGAGCTAAAAAACTGCTCGGGAGGTGGATCTCTAGAGGCTGCCGCAACGTATCTCAATTCAAACGGGTTTCAACAGATTTCATGACCCAACGGGTACCCAAGAAGACACAGCAAGGACAGCGAGGCCACGCTCCTCCCCCCGAGCCGGCTTCCGCAGTCGCATCCCGCGCGCCGGTGCGCGCTGCCGCGCCCGCGAGCGCACGGGCCGAAGCCCCCGCTCCGCCGAGTGCCACGTACCCGGCACGAAATTTGCTGAAAACTTCACCGAAACGTCCTGCATCTGCCAAGGCGCTGTCGCCCGAGGCTGACCCCTCGACGCCAGCGGCCACACCCCACGCCGCGTCCTCCAACGCTGCGTCCCCCCACCCCGCCGCCCCCCGAACGAAGGTCAGGCCAACCATGTCCCAGAAGAGCACCAACACGCAGTCCCATGGGGCGCAGGCCCGCCGCGAGGATGAGTACACGGAGGACTCCCCCGAGCAAACCGCCGTACGCGCTGCCCCCTCGGGGCTGAGCGCGGATGGCCCGGAGAGCAGCCCGGAGGAGTTTCTGGAGTCAGCAGGCGCGGACGCCGCGGGGTTTCAGTCCGAGGCGCCGGCGCCTGCCGCGGACGCCTCCAACGACTCCATGCTCTCGCGCTATTTCCGCGACATGGCGACCCACCAGGTGATGGGTCCGGACGAAGAGCTGCGCGCCGCGCAAGCGGTGGAGCTGGCAGAAGTCGAGCACTGGACCGCGCTGCTTGCCTACGTCCCGGTGGCCGAGCGCATGCTGGATATGCTGGACGCCGGCCTCGGCGCCATGAATCCGGAAGAGCGACCGGAAATTCCGCAGATCGCCGAGCTCCGCAAGCTGGTGAAGGTCTACAAGAAGCAGCGCTCTAAGCTGCACGCGGACCAGCAGCGCACGTGGGCGGAGCTCTCGGCCGGCCTGGCGCATGACGTTCGCCTTCCCGACTCGGACCGCATCTGGATGCACGGCGCGCTTCGCTTGGCGAAGGACGCAGGTCGCCTCCCGGACGAGGACACCGCGGAGGTAGAGGTCGAAAACATCCCGGAGACGCCGGCCTACAAGCGCTACCTGGACAAGGTGCGCTCGTCGGATATGGCCCAGCGCCGGGTGAAGAACCGCTTCGTGAAGGCCAACCTTCGCTTGGTGGTGAGCATCGCCCGCCGCTACAACCGCGGTCGCCTGCCCCTGATCGATCTGATTCAGGAAGGCAACATCGGCCTGATGAAGGCGGTGGAGCGCTTCGACCACACGCGCGGCTACCGGTTCAGCACCTACGCTTCGTGGTGGATTCGCCACGCGATCAGCCGCGCTCTGGCCGACAAGGGCCGCGCGGTTCGTATTCCGGTCCACATGCTGGATACGTACAACCGCGTGTCGCGCGCGACGCAGACCATCATCGCGCGAACGGGCAAGGAGCCGACGATCGAGGAGCTCGAGAAAGAGACGGGCGTCCCCCGCGACAAGCTCGACAAGGTGAAGGACCTCTACGCGGACACGCCGTTCTCCCTCGACCGCCCGGTGGGCGACGAGGACGGTCGTCGCTTCATCGACTTCCTGGTGGAGGAGAACTCGCTCTCCCCGTACGACTGCTTGGCCAACGCCAAGTGGGCGGAGGAAGTGCAGCGCCTGCTCGGTACCCTCACGCCCATCGAGTCGCGCATCATCCGTTGGCGTTTCGGCCTGGACAACGAGGACGAGCTCACGCTCAAGGAGATTGGCGACAAGTACAACCTGTCGCGCGAGCGCATCCGCCAGCTCCAGGAGCAAGCCATCGGAAAGATCCGCCGCCAGATGCGGGAGTTCTGATCGAGCCGCGGATTTATAAACCTCTCGATCGATAGGGAAAAGACGAGGTCGGCCCCAACTGCGGCCGACCTCGCTTTGTTTCGGGGCCCAGAACCTCAATATTTCAGGGCACTTGCAAGGGCCCAAAAGTTACGACGCGCCGTGGCGTGAATGAGCCTCGCGGCGGCGCCTGGAGCTGACGAAAACGACGGCGGACTGCCCAACTATCCGTAATCATTACGGGCAGTTGCTCCGCCTGCGAGCGCTCCGTCACGCGTGATCATTTACATTTGGTTTTGGGCGGCGCATAAGGGCGCGCGTCCCCAGCGGAAAACGCCCTACACCGGCGCTTCGTCCCGCCCGAGGTCTCGACTTTTCGAAACAAAAGCCGCGGCCTAGCCCCGGCGGGAGTGTTCCCCTACCCCGCCAAATGACCTCGACCTCGATAACCCCTCGCACGCGACAGCTCCGAGTGTCGCGCGCGTGCTTGCTCGGTCTGTCTTCATGAGCCTCTTCGTCTTCCCTCGTTGGGCCAATAAAACACGACAGCTCGCCGGCTTGTTCCTGAGCACCGCGCCCATCTACGTGATTGGCCTGGTCTGGTACGGCGCTTCCCCCAAGACGACTGACGTGGGGTACCAGCCCAAGCAGCCGGTCCCCTACAGCCATCAGCTCCACGCTGGGCAGATGGGCATGGACTGCCGGTACTGTCACAACACGGTGGAGAAGGCTGCGCACGCCGCCGTCCCGCCTACCGCGACGTGCATGAACTGCCACAGCAAGGTGTGGACGACCAGCCCGAAGCTGGCGCCCGTACGTGACAGCTACGCGAGCGGCCTGCCGGTGGAGTGGATCAAAGTCCACGACTTGCCGGACTACGCTTACTTCAACCACAGCGCGCACGTGACGCGCGGCGTGGGCTGCGTCACCTGCCACGACCGCGTGGATCAGATGGAAGAAGTCTATCAAGCGCAACCGCTCAGCATGAGCTGGTGCTTGGACTGCCACCGTCACCCGGAGCCGAACCTTCGCCCCCCTTCCGAGGTCACCAACATGACCTGGAAGGCGCCGAACGGTGATCCCGAAGCGTACGGCGCCAAGCTCCGCGCCGAGAACCACATCAACCCGCCCACCGACTGCTCGACATGTCATCGATGAACAAGAAGCTCAGGGTTCTCGATTCCGCGAGCGGCGCCGCCGCGCCGCGCGCCGCAGACACCGCCCCGCCCTCCTACTGGCGCAGCATGGCGGAGCTAGACCAGACGCCGGAGTTTCGCGAGGCCGTCGAGCGTGAGTTTCAGGAGCCGCTCGAGCAGCTGCCGCCGAACTCCCCCGGTCGTCGCCGCTTCATGCAGGTGATGGGCGCGTCCTTCTCGCTCGCGGGCCTCGCGGGTTGCCGCTGGCAAGAGGACAAGATCGTGCCGATGACTCGCCGGCCCGAAGGCGTCATTCCTGGCACGACGACCCGCTATGCGACGGCGATGGAGCTCAATGGCGTGGCCCTTGGCCTGCACGCCACCAGCTACGACGGCCGACCGATCAAGGTGGACGGCAACCCGCTGCACCCCGAGAGCCTGGGCGCGGCCAGCGTTTACCACCAGGGCAGCGTCCTCGGAGTTTACGACCCGGACCGCAGCGATGCAGTCACGCAAAAGAGCGGTAGCAAGCGCGAAATTACGACCTTTGCCGCTTTCGACAAGGCCGCGAAGGAGGAGCTCAAGAAGCTCCGTGCGAACCGCGGGGAGGGCCTGCGCGTCCTCGCCGAACGTAGCTCCTCTCCCACCCTCGCGGCCCTGAAGGATCGCTGGCTGACCGCGTTCCCGCTCTCCAAGTGGATCGTGTTCGAGGCGCTGGCGAGCAATGGTCGCCCCGCCGGTACCGCGCTCGCTTTCGGCAAGCCGCACCGCGTTCACTACGCCTTCGCCGAGGCCCGCGTCGTCCTCAGCTTGGACGCGGACTTCATGTCCGCGACCTTCCCGGGGGGCCTCGCCAACGCGCGGGGGTTCATCAAGAACCGCGTCCCGGACCACGGAGAGATGAATCGCTCGTACGTGATCGAGAGCGCATTCTCCGGCACTGGCGCGACTTCGGACCACCGACTCGCGCTGCGCTCCGAACAGATCAAGGCCGTTGCCGCTTACTTGGACGCCGAGATTAGCGCCAAGGCGAACGCGCTGCCGGAGCAGGGTGCGGCCCAAGCCAAGCCCACGGCCGAGTTCCTGAGCGACGCGAAGGTGGCGAAGTTCTTGGGCGCGGTCGCCAAGGACCTGCTCGCCAACATCGGTAAGAGCATCATCGTCGCGGGCCTGCACCAGCCCGCGGAGGTTCACGCCCTGGTCGAGCGCCTGAACGTGCTGCTCGGCAACGTCGGCCGAACCGTGTTCTACACGGAGGACGCCCCTGAATCGGTCACTTCGGACGCCGAGAGCTTGAAGGCGCTCACGGAGGAGATCGCCGCAGGTCGCGTGCAAACTCTGCTCGTCCTCGGTGGCAACCCCGCCTACGACGCGCCGGCGGACGTCGCGTTCGGCGCCGCCATGGACAAGGTGCCGTTCAGCGTGAGGCTAGGCCTCTACGAGGACGAGACCTCGCAGGTGGCGACTTGGCACTTGCCGGCCGCGCACTACCTGGAGAGCTGGGGGGACGCGCGCGCTTACGACGGCACGATCAGCATCGTGCAGCCGCTCATCGCGCCGATCTTCGGCGGCCGCTCGGCCTTGGAGCTGGTGGCGCGTCTGCTCGGTGAGGAGCCGAAGGGCCTGGAGCTCGTTCGGGCGCAGCACAAGGGTGCGCTCGGCGATGACCGCCGCTTCCGCAAGGCCATCCACGACGGCATCGTAGAGGGCTCGGCCTTCGAGCGCGTGGCTCCCAACCTGCGGGCGATCGCACCGGTCAAGCTCGAGGAACGAGCAGGCAGCGCGGCCGTGCAAAATGGCCAGCTGGAGGTGCGCTTCGTTCCGTGCCCCAAGGTCTATGACGGCCGCTTCGCCAACAACGCTTGGCTCCAAGAGTTGCCGGAGACCTTCTCCAAGTTGTCTTGGGACAACGCGGCGTTCTTCAGCGTGCCGACGGCCAAGGCCCTCGGAGTCACCGACGGTGACGTCCTCACGCTGACGCTCGGCGGCAAGACCGTGAAGGTGCCGGCGGTGGTGGCTCCCGGCCAAGCGGATGGCTCGGTCAAAGTAGCGCTCGGCTACGGCCGCACCCACGCGGGTCGCGTCGCCGGCAAGCTCGGCACGGACGTGGAACCGGTGGGCGGCAACGTCAACCTCATCCGCACGAGCGACGCCCCGTTCATCGCCGCCGGCCTGAACGTGCAGAACCATGGCCCCGGCAAGCGCCTGGCCAACACTCAAGACCTCTACGCCATGGACCAGATCGGTCTGGACGGCATCGCCCAGCGCCTCCCCGAGCTGGTGCGCGAGACCACCTTCGAGAAGTTCAAAGAGGAACCGGCCTTCGCCAAGCACGTCGTTCATCAGCCGCACGCGATGAACCTGTGGGTCGACCCCGTGTCCTACGAGGGCCACAAGTGGGGCATGGCAATCGACCTCAACAAGTGCATCGGTTGCAGCGCTTGCGTCACGGCTTGCCAGGCGGAAAACAACATCCCCGTCGTCGGCCAAGAGAACGTGGCCATGGGCCGCGAGATGCTCTGGCTGCGTGTCGACCGTTACTACAAGGGTAACCCCAACGAGCCGGAGCTGCGTTTCCAGCCCATGCCTTGCCAGCAGTGCGAGAACGCGCCGTGCGAGCAGGTGTGCCCGGTGGGCGCGACCATGCACAGCCACGAGGGGCTGAACGACATGGTCTACAACCGCTGCATCGGCACCCGGTACTGCAGCAACAACTGCCCCTACAAGGTGCGGCGCTTCAACTACTTCAACTACAACTTGGACGTGATTGGCGTCACGCCGTACACGCCCACGGACGACCCGAAGATGAAGTTGAAGAGCATGGTCTTCAACCCCGAGGTCACGGTGCGCTCGCGCGGCGTGATGGAGAAGTGCACGTTCTGCGTGCAGCGCATCCAAAACGTGAAGATCCCCGCCAAGAACGCGCACCGCGCGATCGAAGACGGCGAGATCAAGACCGCGTGCCAGGAGACGTGCCCGACCGAGGCGATCATCTTCGGCGACCTCAACGACGGCAAGAGCCGCGTCGCAGGTCTGCAGAAGCTGGACCGCTCCTACCAGTTGCTCGGCGAGTTCAACAATCGCCCGCGCGTCCAATACCTCGCGCGCATCACGAACCCGAATCCGGAGCTTGTCTGAACATGGCCTCCGCCAGCGACTTCAATCCGTTCCAAGCCCCGCCCAAGGGCGACAACATGTTCGCGCAGATCACGGACAACGTGACGCGCATCATGGAGGCTCCCAAGCCCCCGCGGGCCTGGTACATCGCCTTCGGCATCGCGCTCTGCATGCTGACGATGTTCCTCGGCAGCATCACCTGGGCCGCGTGGACCGGTATCGGCGTGTGGGGCAACATGATGCCCGTCGCCTGGGCCTTCCCGATCGTGAACTTCGTGTTCTGGATCGGCATCGGCCACGCCGGCACGCTCATCAGCGCCGTGCTGTTCCTGTTTCGCCAGAACTGGCGCACCGCGATCAACCGCTTCGCTGAAGCGATGACGATCTTCGCGGTCATGTGCGCCGGCATCTTCCCGGGCGTCCACATCGGCCGGCCCTGGCTGCCCTACTACATGATGCCCATCCCCAATCAGATGGGCATGTGGCCGCAATACCGCAGCCCGCTCGAGTGGGATATTTTTGCCGTGAGCACCTACGCCACGGTTTCTATCCTGTTCTGGTACATGGGCATGATCCCGGACTTCGCGACCTTCCGCGACAAGTCCACGTCCACCGCGAAGCGAGTGGCCTACGGCATCGTAGCGATGGGCTGGCGCGGCTCCTCCCGCCAGTGGCATCGCTACGAACGCGCCTACCTGATCCTCGCCGCGCTCGCGACGCCGCTCGTGCTCTCCGTGCACTCCGTCGTTTCGTTCGACTTCGCGACCGCGCAGCTACCCGGCTGGCACGCGACCATCTTCCCCCCCTACTTCGTCGCCGGCGCCATCTTCGGCGGCTTTGCGATGGTGGTGGTGCTGGCGGTTCCGGCCCGGCAGTTCTTCGGCCTCAAGCGCATCATCACGATTCGGCACCTGGAGCTCATGAACAAAATCATGATCGCTACGGGTCTGCTCGTTGGTTACGCGTACGGGATGGAGTTCTTCATCTCCTGGTACAGCGGCAGCGAGTACGAGGGCTTCACGTTCGTGAACCGCCTGTTCGGCCCGTACGCCTGGGCTTACTGGACGATGATCGCCTGCAACGTCGTCTTCCCCCAGCTCTTCTGGTTCAAGAGCGTGCGAACCAACCCGTGGGCGACGCTGCTCATCGGCATGGTCGTGAACGTCGGTATGTGGTTCGAGCGCTTCGTCATCATCTGCACCACGCTGACGCGCGACTTCTTGCCCTCCAGCTGGGGTTACTACCTCCCGACCAAGTTCGACTTCATGACCCTGGGCGGAAGCTTCGGCCTGTTCTTCACGCTGTTCCTGCTGTTCTGCCGCTACCTCCCGATGGTGGCGATGTCGGAAGTGAAAGCCTTCAGCCCCGCGGGCGGCCACGCGCGCCCGCACCTGCACGGTCATCATGGCCATGACCACGACGCGCACGACGACGCGCACGCCCCCGCCCACTGACCGAGAAGACCATGAGCGACGATCACACGCCCAAGGCTGAAAGCACAGCCCCCGAGCTCCACGGCATCCTCGCCGAGTACGACACGCCGGACCAGCTGATCAGCGCGGCGGAGAAGGTGCGCAAGGCGGGCTTCGAGAAGTGGGATACGTACAGCCCGTTCCCGGTGCACGGCATCGACGCCGCGATGGGCATCAAGATGACGATCCTGCCCTGGCTCACGCTGGGCGCGGGCCTCACCGGCCTCGCTACTGCGATCCTGATGCAGTGGTGGATGAACGCGTACGACTACCCGTGGCTGATCTCGGGCAAGCCGATCTGGAGCATTCCGGCCAACGTGCCGATCATGTTCGAGCTCACCGTCTTGTTCAGCGCCATCACCACGCTGGTCGGCATGTTGATGCTGAACAACTTGCCGCACCCGGCGCACCCGCTGGATCACGTGAAGCGGTTCGCCCGCGTCACGGACGACAAGTTCTTCCTGCTCATCCAGGCTGCGGACGGCAAGTTCGACGAGGCGGACACCCGCGCTCTGATCGATTCCACCCAGCCGGTCGCGGTGGAAGACGTGATGGAAGATCGCGTCACCCCCGACACGATGCCCAAGCCGCTCGTTTACGCGCTGGTCGTGGTGACGGCGGCTGCGGTCGTGCCCCTCGCCCTAGCCGTCAAGGCCCGGCACTCCAAGACCGAGAAGCCGCGCGTCCACCTGATCCAGGACATGGACTCGCAGCCCAAGTACAAGGCGCAGCGCGAGAACCCCATCTTCGCGGACGGCCGCGCCGATCGCGAGGCCCTGCCCGGCACCGTTCCGGTCGGTCACCTCAACGAGGACGACCACCTGTTCCGCGGCCGCGCCGGCGACGCGTGGGCTCGCACCTTCCCCGCTCAGATCGAGCTCTCGGAAGAGACGATCGCCCGCGGCAAGCAGCGCTTCGGCATCTTCTGCGCGCCTTGCCACGGTCAAGCCGGCAACGGCGACGGCATGGTCCACCAGCGTGCAGACGCGCTCGGTCAGGGTGGCTGGATTCAGCCGAGCAACATCAACCAGGACTACCTGCGCACCATGCCGGTGGGTGAGCTCTTCAACAGCATCACCAACGGCGTTCGCAACATGCCCGCCTACGGTCCGCAAATCCCGCCGGAGGACCGCTGGGCCATCATCCTGTACGTGCGCGCGCTCCAGCGCAGCCAGCAGGGCACCCTCAACGACGTGCCCGAGTCCGAGCGCGGCAGCTTGAAGTGAGAGACGACATGGCAACCGAACAAGGCAAGAAGGACTCGGAACAGCGGCCGAAGAAGTCGGCTGGTGGCGCGGGCGGCAAAGGCGGCGGCAAGAGCGCGAGCGGCGCCGCCGGTTCGGCGCCCGAGTACGCAGCCGACAACATCCGCCTCGGCGCGGCAGGTCAGGCTCTTTTCACGAAAGCTGCGGCCGTGGGCGTCATCGGTATTGCCGCCGCGGCCGGCCTGGGCGCCGCTGCCGGCGACGACTTCAAGCGCTTCTCGCTCTCTTACGTCACCGCGTACATGTGGGTTCTAGCGCTCGCGCTCGGGGCCCTGTTCTGGGTCACGCTGCAGAACTTGGTCAACTCGCACTGGAGCATCGTGCTGCGTCGGGTGGGCGAGCTCGTTGCTTCCCAAGCGCCCCTCATGGCGCTCCTGGCGCTGCCGGTCGTAGTGCCGATCTTCACCGGCCACTCCTCGATCTACGTCTGGTCCAACCACGAGGCCGCGGAGCACAACCACCTGCTCCACCACAAGGCCGCGTACCTCAACCCGACGTTCTTCTTCATCCGCTTCGTCGTCTACTTCGCGTTCTGGACCCTGCTCGCGCGCTACTTCCTGAAGAGCTCGCTCGCGCAGGACGTGAGCAAGGAGCCGGCCGTGATCATGAGCAGGATGCGCGCGGTCGCCGGACCCGCGATGATCGGCTTCGGCCTGACGATGACGTTTTGCGCCATCGACCTGCTCATGTCGCTGGACCCGCTGTGGTTCAGCACCATCTTCGGCGTTTACTACCTCGCCAGCTGCATCCAGGGTAACAACGCGTTCCTCGCGCTGGTTGCGATGTGGCTGCACAAGCGCGGCGTGCTGAAAAAGAGCGTCACGACCGAGCACTTCCACGACCTCGGGAAGATGGTCTTCGCCTTCACGATCTTCTGGGCGTACGTCGGCTTCTCCCAGTTCATGCTGATCTGGTACGCGAACATTCCGGAAGAGACCGGCTGGTTCAAAGAGCGCTTCAGCGGTGGTTGGACCGGCGGTTGGGGTCTGGTGAGCGCCATCCTGTTGTTCGGGCACTTCGTCGTCCCGTTCTTCGGCCTACTTTCTCGCCACATCAAGCGCCGCCGCTCGACGCTCGCCTTCTGGTGCATCTGGCAGCTGCTCATGATCTACCTCGACATGTACTGGTTGGTCCTGCCGACGGGCGGCTACCACTCCCCGCCCTTCGGGCTGGTGGACGTTTGCTGCATGGTCGGCGTGATGGGCGTCTTCATCGCTGGCATTGCGCTGCGCGCCAAATCCCTCAACCTCATGCCCACGAACGACCCGCGGCTGCAGAAGTCGCTGGCCTTCACGAACATCTGAGCCATGGCTACCGAATCCGATAACGTCAATTCTGGTGCGCTCGGAACCCTCGTAGCCGTGGGTACGATCGCCTTCTTCGGCATCGCCCTCGTCGTCACCGCGCTCGTCCGCGCAGAGATGCAGGAAGAGCTGGAGAAGAAAGAGATCAGCGCGGATCGTCCCTACCGGGACCTCCTCGCGGATCAAACGGCGAAGCTCGCCGCGCCGGCCACGTACGTGGACCGCGCGAGCGGCAAGGTGTCGCTGCCCATCGATCGCGCCATGGAGCTCACGGTGGAGGGGCTCAAGAAGGATCCGAACAGCGCCACGCCGGTGGCCGCGGGCGGCACCGGCGGCACCGGCGGCGCGGGCGGCGCCGACGCCGCTGCGGCTGGCGGTGGTACCGGCGGCGCGGGCGGTACCGGCGGCGCGGGTGGTACCGGCGGCGCCGGCGCGAAGCCGGCTGACGAAGCCGTCAACGCGGAGCCCAAGTCCTCGGCGGAGGGCCAGCCCAAGGAAGAGCCGAAAGAAAAGGGCGAGGAAAAGAAGGACGAGAAGAAGGGCGAAAAGGAGAAAAAGAAAGCTCCTGCGCCCAAGCCGCCCGCCCCCGTCGCCCCCGCACCGACCCCAACTAATGG
>SECP01000015.1 GCA_004193285.1 Myxococcales bacterium
GGGGGGGTAAAGGGGACGCGCAACCTAATCTCTGATCGCCCTTCGAGCAACCCTCCGACGCTACGGGGGGCATCGGGCCGGGTCGCCTTGCTACAGACGGCCACAACCTGTATGAAAACGGAGTCTTAGCTGCTCGGGCGAGGGGCCGAACGAAACTTGACGGACCGGGCTCGATCGGCCAGGTTGCAGCCGTGGTTGACGAAAAGTCGTCCCGGCGCGAGGCGCTCCAGCGAATCGGCCTGACCGGCGCGGTGCTGGGTGCGTCCGCGGTCACGGCTCGCTTGCTCTACGACCAGGGCGGCTACGGGCTCTCGGCCCCGGAGGGCGAGCGGCAGGTGCGGGATTTCCGCGTCAAAGGTGACCCCAAGCTGCAAATGGCGATCGCCAAGAGCTCGCAGCAGCCGGAGGAGCTCGTGCGGCGCGCGGTCGCGGCGCTCGGCGGCATGGGCAAGTTCATCTCGCGCGGAGACCTCGTCGCGATCAAGCCGAACATCGGCTGGGACCGCATGCCGGTGCACGCCGCCAACACCAACCCGCGCGTGGTCGCGGAGGTGGTCAAGCTCTGCTTCGACGCCGGCGCCAAGCAAGTCGTGGTGACAGACGCTTCGTGCAACGAGCCGAACCGTTGCTTTCAAAAGTCCGGCATCTGGCGCGCCACCTACGCGCTCGGAGCGACCGTGATCCTCCCTTCCGCTCATCGCTTCCGCGAGCTGCGCATGAAGGGGGACGTGCTCGACCTGTGGCCGGTCTACACGCCGCTCGTCAACGCGGACAAGATCATCAACATCCCCGTCGCGAAGCACCACAACCTCTCCAAGTACACGGGGGCGATGAAGAACTGGTACGGCCTCCTCGGCGGCCGGCGCAACCGCCTGCACCAGAACATCGACGTTTCGATCGCGGATTTGGCGACCTTCATGCGCCCCACGCTCACGATCGTGGACGCGACGCGCGTGCTGCTCCGCAACGGCCCTCAAGGCGGCAACATCGACGACGCCAAGGACATGCATCAGGTCATCGCCAGCTTGGACCAGGTGGCGTGTGACGCGTACGCCTGCGGCTTGATCGGCGAAAAGCCAGAGAACGTGAAGTACCTGAAGATGGGTCACGAGCGCGGCATCGGCAACATGAACTGGCACGAAGTGCCGCAGATCGAGGTGTAACGTGGCCGCGCCTCAGGAGCCCGGACATCAGTTTCCGGAGGTCATTCCGTGGCTGACCGGCGAAGTCGGCCGCGTTCCCACGCTGGATTCCGCGCCGCGCCCCGAAGCACCGAAAACCAAGCGGCACTTGCCCATCGTCGCGCAGAGCGCGGCCATCGCTCCCGCCGCGCCGGTCGCCCCGCCCGTCGTGGCCAAAGCTCCGGCCAAGCCGGCCAAGCCGAAGAAGAAGCGCCCGGGCTCCGGCATCCCCGCGCGCAAGATCATCACCAACCTGGTGTGGCTGCGCCGCGCGTCGCAGGTCGGCTTCTTCGCGCTGTTCTTCTTCTTCCTGGCGCAGACCGCGTTCCGCGGCACCTTCTCCGCGCAGTCCGGGGAGCCGGTGCGCTTGCCGCTGCCGGTCGAAGGCTTCTTGCTGGCGGACCCATTCGTCGCCGCGATGACCCTGCTCAGCACCCACCAGGTGTACCGGGGCCTGGCGTGGTCACTCGGGATCGTCGCGCTCACGCTGGTGTTCGGGCGCGTGTTCTGCGGGTGGATCTGCCCGTTCGGCACGCTGCACCACTTCTTCGCGTGGATCTTCCCGAGCCGTTACGGCAAGGGCATGAGCCGCATCGACGCCAACCTGACCCACGGCTGGCAGTCGCTGAAGTACTACTTGATGTGGGCGTTCCTGGCCGCAGCGGTCGCGGGTAGCGCCATCGGCGGGCTTTTGGACCCGATTTGCGTGGCGGTGCGCGCCATCGGCTTGGGCGTGATCCCGGCCTTGCAGTACCTGGGCATTCACGGCAACGACGCGATTGCGGCTAGCAACGTGCGCCCGCTGCAGGTCGCGGCGGATGGCGCGCAGGACGTGCTGGCCCAGCAGCTGTGGACCGCCAACCAGAGCTACTTCCACCAAACCTGGCTCATCGTCTTCTTGCTCGTCGCGATTCTGTTCATGAATCGCTTCATCCCGCGCTTCTGGTGCCGCGCGCTGTGCCCGCTGGGCGCCTTCTTGGGCGTGATGAGCCGCTTCGCGCTGTTCGGGATGGAGAAAGATCACGCCAAGTGCACGGACTGCAACCTGTGCCTCGTGAATTGCCAGGGCGCGGATAGCCCTCAGGGCGGCGTCAAGCACCGGCAGGACGAGTGCCACATGTGCCTCAACTGCGAGAGTGCCTGCCCGGAAGACGTCATCAAGTTCCGCTTTCTGCCGAACCGCAAGGGCACCGTGCAAAAGCCGGATCTGCAGCGCCGCACCGTCATCGCTTCGGCGGCGGCGGGCGCGGTCGCGATCCCGGCCATGCGCATCGCGAACTGGCCGGACCGCGCCTACAGCGAGAAGGTGATTCGCCCGCCGGGCTCGGTGGAGGAGCGCGAGTTCTTGGAGCGCTGCATCCGCTGTGCGGAGTGCATGAAGGTGTGCCCGAACAACGCGCTCCACCCCGCGTTCTTCGAGGCCGGGCTCGAAGGGCTGTGGACGCCCATCCTCGTGCCGCGCATTGGCTACTGTGAGTACAGCTGCGTGCTGTGCGGCCAGGTCTGCCCGACGGGCGCGATTCAGAAGATCGACGAGCTGCAGAAGACGGGTAAAGACGACAAGACGGGCAAGGAGCAGAAGCCCATCAGCATGGGCACGGCCATGTACGACCAGGGCCGCTGCTTGCCTTGGGCGATGGCGACCCCGTGCATCGTGTGCGAGGAGTTCTGTCCGACTTCGCCGAAGGCAATCTGGGCGGAAGACGTCGAGGTTCCGAAGCGTGAGAGCAAGTACAAGGGCAAGGGCGAGGCCCTCGCGATGGAGACCGTCAAGGTGCAGCGCCCGCACGTCGACCCTTCTTTGTGCATCGGCTGCGGCGCCTGCGAAAAGGTCTGCCCGATCGTGGACAAGCCGGCGGTTTACGTGACCAACGCCGGCGAGACGCGCAGCAAGACGAACGTGATCTTGTTGGAGAACACCAGCTACGGTCAGGGCTGAGCGGGCGCGCTCAGCACCACGAGCTCGTTCTTCACCTCACGGACGTTGGCGGCTTGGCGCGCGGCGCGCTCGATGGCCGCGCGCTCCTCGGCCGTGTTCACTTGCCCGCTGAGCCTGACTCGCCCGTCTTTTGCGATGACGGTCACCCGCCGCGCGGTGGTCGAGAGCGACTTGTCGGCGGACAGCAGGGCCCGGATCTCGCGCAGGGACTCGCGGTCACTCTCGCTATCCGCCTTGTCCAGATTGCGGTCGAGGGCCTGAGTGCTCCGGCCCGGAGGCAGCTCGTCGACACTGGGGCGCGGGGCGCCCACGCCGGAAGAAGGAACGAGCGGCTTTTCGTCCGCCGATGTCATCGGGGGCGCCACCGGGGAGGGGATGCTCGGCGCGTTGGTGGGGATGGTCGCGGCTCCGGGCTGCGCGCTCGCGCCGGTCTCGGTGCTGCTGACCAGCGCGGTTTGGGTGGGGAGGGTGGAAGCCGCGGTCGGCTCGGCGGGCGATCGGCTCTCGCGCGAGCACGCCGCAGCTAGGGTCAAAGCGGAAAACAGCGCGACGTTGGGCAGCTTCATGGGGGGCTCCTTGTCTGGCGCCGGAGGAGCAAGGGCCGTGCCCCCGCTCCATCGCTTCGCCGTGCGGCTTTTGCCCGCGACCCGGCGCCCCGAGCGGGCGTTCCGGACGCACTTGGTCGACGCCCGGGGAAAAATTCATCGGCGGACCGAAGGAACGAGGCGACCTGGACTCCAAGTAATTCTGGAGCCTGGTTGGACAGGGCTGCCTGCTCACGCGAGCACGGGCCGAGGGTCGGCGTGTGCGCGCACTTCTTTGGACTTTACGGAGGACACGCACGATGTCATGGGGATTTTTCGTTCGAAGGTCGGTGGGTAGGGAGCTCGAGCGCGCAAAGCTCGAGTTGCTTGGCGGCGCGCTGCTCGCGCTCTCCAGCTTTGCCGGCTGCGCGAGCGACGGTGAGGTGGTCGAAAGCGAAGAGGCGGTCGGCGAGGTGAGCAATGCCCTCACCACCCACGAAACTGCGTGCAACGGCGACCCTCGCGTTTGGGAGGGCCTCGTCACGTTCGACGAGTGCGTGGGCGCTCGGCTCTTCTTCGACGAGAAGTTCAACGGAAATGGCCGAACGTGCGGCTCTTGTCACCCCGCTGGCAACAACTTCACCATCGACCGCACGTTCATGCAGTCGCTCCCCGCGACCGACCCGCTCTTCGTAGCGGACAATCCGAGCCTCCCCCTCGCGAGCTTGGAGGTCCCGGAGCTGCACACCTTCGGCCTCATCCGCGAAAACTTGGACGGCTTTGGCGACCTCGATCACAAGTTCGTGTTGCGAGGCGTACCGCACTTGTTCTCGATGTCCACCACGCTCGCGCGCGATACGACGGACGGTACGAGCGCGGCCTTCGCCGAGCGCGCCGGTTGGTCCGGGGACGGCGTGACCGGCGGCACGCTGCGCGACTTCACCAACGGCGCGATCGAGCAACATTTCACGAAAGACCTCGGCCGCACTCCCGGCACCTCGTTCCGCTTGGCAACCGCCAGCGAGCTGGACCGGATTCGCGTGTTTCAGCTGGCGCTCGGCCGTCGCAACGAGCTCAACCTGAACAACGTGCACCTCAGCGACTCGTTCGCGGAGCAAGGTCGCCTGGACTTTTTGGATCCGCAGATTGGCCGCTGCAACGAGTGCCACGGCAACGCCGGCGCCAACGCGCGCGTGACCGGTAAAAACGCGAACTTCTTCGGCAACTTCGATCAGTTCGCGGCGGACCACGCCTCTTTGCCGGTTCTCAGCGGCGTGACCATCCGCGATGGCGGCTTCGGCGGGCAATCGCTGGTAACGCCCAACGTCAAGGTCGCGGTTTCGAGCACCTCGCCGGACGGCTTTGGTGACGGGTCGTTCAACACCGCGCCGCTCATCGAGGCGGCAGACACCGGCCCCTTCTTCCACCACAACAACCTCGGCTCGGAAGGACCGGGCATCAACCTGCCGTCGGCGATCGGCTTCTATTCGAGCGCCAACTTCAACAGCTCACCCGCCGGCCAGAAGCTCATTCAGCAATTCGGCACGCCCATCACGCTGCCGGGCAACTCGATCGTGGAGATTGCGGCTTTCCTTCGCGTGCTCAACACCTTCTTCAACCTGGACCTGGCGACCCAGCGCCTCAACGCGGCCAAGCGCCTCAACAGCGCTTATTGGGATTACCGCAAAGAGGTGCAGCAAGGGCTGCTCAAGCTCGGACGCAAAGAGGTGGCGGACGCGCTCCGGGTCTTGTCCAGCCCCGATGGCCCGCCGCTGCACGTGGCGGAGCAAGCGACGGTGTCGACCATCTTGTCCAAGCTCGACGCGGCCATCGCGACCACGGACCCGGCGACGCGCCTCACCCGCACGAACGAAGCGCTCGCGCTGATCGCCGGCGTCCGGCCTAGCTTCGGCACCGGGGTCGCGTTCACGCTGGGCTCCGGAACGCTCATGTTCTGAGGTCTCGTCGGCAGAGCCGACGTCAGCGAGCTCAGAGCTTTCTCGCGAGCTCCTCGTCGAGCTTGCTGCGCGTCGCTCGCAAGCTACCTAGCCGCGCTTCGTCGTACCGTGAGGAGGCGAGCGCGGCGGCGTAGCGCGGCTCGACCTCGTCACGGAGGCGCTGAGCGGCGGCGAGCGCCTCCTCTCGCTCCTTTTCCCGCTTGTCGTGCCAGCCCGCGAGCAGCAGCTCCGCGAACCGGTAAGCCTGAAGGCACGCCTCGAGATCGTCGACGACCATCGCGACTGGAAGCTACCTCAGAAACGACCGACATCGCGAGGAGGCAAGCCGAAGCGTCGCTCCACCTTGACGGTGGCATGAGACAAAACGCCGCCCTCCTCCGTCAACCCGAAGTGGTGAACGACGCCGCCCTCGCGCTGGGCGTCCGCCACCACGCATTGACCGCAATTGGCCGCGCAGGCGATGCCGCCGAGCGTGAAGGGCACGCCTTCCGACTCGAGCAGCCTTTCCGCGCGCCCCGTGGCCAGGTCGAGCGCGAGCAAGGAGTCTTGCGCCTCCGCCTCGCCGGTCGCGGAAAACCGCCCGAAGGTCGTGAGCAGCAACGTGCTGGCGGAGGCATAAGCCCCGGAGGAGCCTACCGGCGCGTCGCCCCACGCGTCCGCGCGGAAGGTTTGCTTCAGCCGCGGCGCCGGGGCGAGCTCGACGAGGCCCACGCCGGAGAACGCCTGTTGGCTGTTGCCGTTCGAGTCCACCAAGGCGCTGCACAGCACCGCAAGCTCCGCGCCACTCGGCGCCAGCACCATGCTGGAGCAGCCGCGCAGGCCCTCCAGCACGAGCACGTCTTCGATCGAATCCGTTTCAGGGTCGAGCCGGGCGATGCGGGAAGGCACCGTCGCGGTGAAGCCCCGCAGCGGGAGTGTTCCGAGCAGCACGTAGGCGGAGCCGCCGGCGACCACGAGCTTGTCGGGGCGGGGGAGGTGCGCGGCGCTATCGTCGCCGAGCGCGCCGCGTAGATCGATGGTGCCGAGGAGCTCGCCCGAGCTCGGGTTTACGATCAGCAGGTCATCGCCCGCGTCGAAGGGCTGCCGGCCAGGGTCGCGGTTGTGCCCGAAGCGCGCCACGTAGCCCTTGTTCGAAGAAATTGCGACGAAGTCGTGGGGATTGGAAGGGAACCCGGTCGCCACGTCCACACGCCGCGCGACCCTTCCCGTGGCTAGCTCCAGCCACAGCACGCGCGAGGCCGAAGCCGCGCGATCGAGGAGCGGTAGCTCGGCGCCGACCGCTGGCTCGCTCGTCAGCACCACGTCCCCGCTCAGGCTCACATCCGCGCCTCCCGCCAGCACCTCGCTCGCCGCGAGGGACTCCGTCAGCACCGTGCCCTCCAAGCTGAGCAGCGCGACGTTGACCGATTGATAGTCCGATTCCACGACGCTGAAACCGCGACCGCACGCGCCCTGCCCGGCCTCCGCCAGCTGCGGCACCCCGCCACTCGTGGAAGGCGGCGCGGGTACATCGCAAGCCGCGAGCAGCAGCGCGCCCGGGAGAACCAGCGATTTCACTGGAGCCTGCCCTCCACGCTCAGATGAAAGCTGCGCCCGCTCAGCGGTACCCCAATCGCGTCCAGCTCGGCCGCGTTCAGCACGTTGCGCACCGCGGCTCGCAGCGCGAGCACCTGGCCCCGGAGCAGCGCGCTTGCATGAAGGTCCAGCACGGTTTGATGGGGCACCACCAAGAGCCCGGCCGCATCCGCGTACTTGGACGCGCGGTGCAGGACGCGCGCTCCCGCGGCGAGTCGCTCGAAGGGCAGCTTCGGCCAGGGCTCCCTCGTGAACAGCTCCCCTTCCGCCATCGCCACCAGGCGCGAGCGAAAAGGGAGGATTCGGTTACGCTCCGCCCGGCCGCTCGTCACGTTGCGGGGGTCCAACAGGGTGCCGGTGGCGCTCATCAAGACGCAGCCGAGCAGCTCGACCGCGAGCGCCGATTCGAGCCCGAGCAGGCGCGCCTCGCCGACATTGTAGGGCGAGATCGCGGTGGGGCTGGTTTGACGGTAGGCGATGAGCTCGGAGGCCTCCCGCGCGAAGCCGAACGCGTCCGCTTGCAGGCGCCAGCTGCGCTCGCCGCCCTGGAGCCGAAAACCGAGGTCCACGCTCGGGCCCCGTTCGGCACGAAGCGCGGCGTTGCCGTGGACGTTCGCGGAGACGCCGTACAGCTCGCCGAGCGTCGGCGTGCGCGAGTAGTGCCCTACGTTGGCTCGGAGCTGGAGGAAGTCCGTGAGCGTGGCCTTCACGCCGAGACGAAGCACCGGGCTCAGGACCGCCGCTCGCCGCTCGGTCGAGTCGCCGGTGGCCGTATCGCGCTCGACCGCCACCGCAGCCACGAACGTCAAGCGCTCGCCGGCCCGAAGCTCGCCCGCGAGGCCCGGACGAAGCAGCAGCCGCGACGCGGTGACGCGGCTCTGACCGGTGTAGCCGGCGTCGATACGCTCCCTCGCGATCGTGGCCGAGGGAATCACCGAGACCGCGCGCGCGAGTCGCTTTTCCAGCCGCGCGCTTTGCTCGAGACGCTCACCGCTGGACCACGCGCTCGCGGCGGGGATCACCTCCCGCAGAGGGTCGCTCAGCGACGTGGTGGTCCGGAGCGCGCTCGTGACGAGCTGCAGCGCGCAATCGTCGGTGCCGACGGTGGCGGCGCAATCCACGCGTACGTTGACTGCCCCCAGCAGACGGTCCGAGGTCGTGCGCGCCCGGTCGTCGGGCAACGCGGCGGTACCGGGAGTTCCTTGCTCCCGGTAATATCCATGCAGCACGCCCAGCACCCGAATGCGCGGAGAAGGATCGTACCGGCTGATGCTCCACAGCGAGTAGGCAGAAAAATCCGCGTTGACGCGCCGCTGCTGCGCGCCGCGCGCGTCCCTGAACGTCCAATCGTTGTCGGCGGACTCGCGCGCGACCAAGAGGCTCGCTCGCGCGCGCTTGCCGGAGACTCCGGTCCTCGCGAACGCGCTCTGCTCGCCGAAGCTGCCCAAGGCAAAGCCCGCGCCCACCCGCGAGCGGGCGTCGAACAGCGGCTCGAACGACACCGCGCCGCCCATGCTCGCGCGATCCAGCTCGAGCGGCGAGCTGCCCCGATACACCTCGACTCGGCGCACCAATGACAGCGGAACCGTCGAAAGGTCTGCGGTGCCGGTCAGGTCGTCGTTGAGCCGCACGCCGGCCAGGTAGACCGGAGTCTGCGCGCTGGTCGCCCCGCGAATGGAAGCGGTGGCGAGATCGGAAGACGAGCCGGTGCGAGACACTTGCACCCCCGGCACCGCCGCCAGCACGTCCGCCGAGGAGGCACCGGGCTCACGCAGCCTCTCCCCCACCACCGCGGTGGAGGCGGCCACGTCGTCGCGCCGGCCGGTCGGAGCGAGCTCACCGCGCACCTCGATGGTCGCCTCTTGCCCGAGGGCGCGGCCCGCCGTCAGCCAAACCGCCAGCGCCAGTGCGCCGACCGCGTGGCGAGGGAGCGCGCCGAAAGATCGAGGAGGGACCGAGAGCATCGAACGATGCCCGCCTGCTAGCACGGTGCCCGGACGGGCGCGCCGAAGAACCGGCAGGGCGGAGGGGGAAACTGCGCCTCGGGGCGGGCATTGCGCTCGGGCGCGAGGAGTCGTATGGGAGCCAATATATGGGTACCCAAGCAAAACCGCAGCGAAGGCCGAGCGCTGCCAGCGCCTCCGCGCCGCCCCAGGACGTGCGCGAGGTGCTCAACTCCCTGCGCCGCATCGTGCGCACGCTACGCGTGTCGTCGCGCACCGCCGAGCAAGCGGTTGGGCTTACCGGCGCTCAGCTGTTCGTGCTGCAGTGCCTCGCTCGTCACAGCCCCTGCTCCGTGAACGAGCTCGCGGCCCGCACCGCGACCGATCAGAGCTCGGTCTCGGTCGTGGTCAGTCGGCTCGTGAGGGCGGGTCACGTGCTGCGCTCGCCTTCCAAGCACGACCGCCGCAGCGTGGAGCTGAGCCTGACCAGCTCGGGGCGCTCCCTCGTGGCGCGCGCGCCCGAGGCAGCGCAGGACCGCCTGATCGCCGCGCTCGGTCAGTTGACCAAGCTCGAGCTCGCCGGCCTACGCCGGCTGCTCGGTAAAGTCGTAGAAGGAGCGGAGGCGGCCGAGGAGAGCGCGACGTTGTTCTTCGAGGACGGCCCGGTCTTGGTCTCGAAGGGGCGGGCAAAACGTGGCTGAGCCGGCAGATCCGAGCCGGGTCCCGGTCGCGCCTTCGATGGAGCAGACTCTGGAGCTCGCCCACGTGCCGCGGGTTCGGGCGGTGGTCTCACCGCGCGTTGCGCTGGTGACCGCGCTCGCCATCGGTTTGGCGTTTTGCGCGGGTTTGGTCGCTCGGGTGCTGGTGGGAGCGATCTCGCTCGTCACCAACCTGGCGTTCTTGGGCCGGCTCTCCTTCGACCAGGTGGCGCCCGCGGACGGGCACCTGGGCGCCTTCGTGATCGTCGTTCCGGTGCTGGGTGGCTTGGTCGTGGGCTTGATGGCGCGCTACGGCTCCCAGGCGATCCGAGGCCACGGGATCCCGGAGGCGATGGAGCAGGTACTGAACAACCAGAGCCGCATCCCCGCGCGCATGACGTTCCTCAAGCCAATCTCGGCCGCCATCGCCATCGGCACCGGCGGTCCGTTCGGCGCGGAGGGACCCATCATCGCCACCGGTGGCGCGCTCGGCTCGCTCCTCGGGCAGCTCGCCCCCATGTCTGCTTCCGAGCGGAAGACTCTCCTCGCCGCCGGCGCGGCCGCGGGCATGGCGGCGACGTTCGGCAGCCCCGTCTCGGCGGTGCTGTTGGCGGTGGAGCTGCTGCTCTTCGAGCTGCGTCCGCGCTCGCTCGTACCCGTCGCGCTCGCCAGCGTGACCGCGGCCGGTGTGCGCGCTGCTTTCGTCGGCGTCGCGCCGGTCTTCGCGATGCCGGCGCTGCAGCCGCCGAGCGGGAGCGCGCTCGCGTTTTACGTCCTGCTGGGCGCGGTCGTCGGCGTGGTCGCAACCGCCGTCACGCGGGCGGTGTACGCGGTGGAGGACGCGTTCGAGAAGCTGCCTCTGCACTGGATGTGGTGGCCGGCGTTGGGCGGGCTCGCGGTGGGCATCATCGGCTACTTCGCGCCGCGCACGCTGGGCGTGGGCTACGACAACATCGAGAACATTTTGAGCGGTTCCATCACCGGCAAGGTGCTCGTGGTCTTGTGCGTAGCCAAGCTCGCGTCTTGGCTGCTCGCGCTCGGGAGCGGCACCTCCGGCGGAACTCTCGCGCCGCTGTTCACGATCGGGGGAGGGCTCGGTGCGTCCCTGGGCGCGCTGGCGAGCTCGGCGCTGCCGGCGGTGGGAATCGAGCCGCGCATCGCCGCGCTCGTGGGCATGGCGGCGCTGTTCGCGGGGGCGTCGCGCGCGCTGCTAGCGTCGGTCGTGTTCGCGTTCGAAACCACCTTGCAGCCGCTCGGGCTGTTGCCGCTGCTCGGTGGCTGCGCGGCTGCTTACTTCGTCTCGTGCTTTCTGATGCGAAACACGATCATGACCGAGAAGATCGCGCGGCGGGGCGTGCGCGTTCCCACCGAATACACGGCCGACTTCCTGGAGCAGCTCCGGGCGGGCGACTTTGCTTCACGACGCGTCGTCTCCTTCGCGACGACGGACACCCTGGACCGGCTCCGCGAGTTCTTCGCTTCCGGCGAGCCGGGGAGCCACCACCACGGCTTTCCGGTTCTGGACGAGGCCGACCGGTTGGTGGGCATCGTCGCGCGGCGTGCGGTGGAGGACCGCCGCCACGCGGGTAGCCTGGAGGTGCTGCGGCTGGTCGAGCGGCCCCTGGCCGTCGCCTTCGAGGACAGCTCGCTGCGCGAAGCCGCCGATCTGATGGTGAGCCAAGGCGTGGGGCGCTTGCCCGTCGTCTCCCGCGCCGAGCCGAACCGGCTGCTCGGGATCCTCACTCGGAGCGACCTCTTGTCCGCGCACGCGCAGCGGCTGGCGGAAAACGAGCCAGCTCGCCGCCGCGCACCCGCGGCCCAGCGCGTTTGAGCCGAGCGCGCTTCAGGAAGTTCGCTCCTTCCCAGGCCTACATCCGTTCAGCGCGCGGACGGGCTGCCCTGTCCGTGTGCCAGGGCCCGTGAAGAAACTGGCACACGAGCGCGGGGATAGGTCAGAATGTCCGGGTGTTTCGGAGTGGTTGGGCGTCGGGCGGTATGGCCCGGAGCTTGCTCTCGTCGCGGCGGACATCCTCATGAACTTTTCGGCGTTGGTTCGGTACCTGGCAGGGCTCGCGCTGGCGAGCGCGCTCGCAACGGCATGCGGTCGCGCGGAGCTGCCCACCGTGGGCGGCTCGGACGACGGCGGTAGTGGCGGGACCAGCATCGGAGGATCTTCGGGCGGCAAGGGGGGCGGCGTCTCCGGGAGCGGCGGCTCCGTGGCGGGCCAGTGCGGCAACGGCAAGTGTGACCCCGGCGAGTACGCCCAGGTGTGTCCGCAAGACTGCAGTACCTGCGGGGATGGTCTGTGTACGGACACGGAGCGCCAGCAAGGCTGCGTGGACTGCGCCGGCTCCGTTTGCGGCAATGGGGTCTGCGAGGGAGACGAGCCCGCCTACTGCCCGGAAGACTGCCAAAACTTTTGCGGCAACGGCGTGTGCGAGCCCGGCCTCGGCGAAGGAGTGAGGACGTGCGGCGACTGCACCTGTGGTGACGGCATCTGCGACCAGTTCGAGCAGGGTAGCTGCGTGGATTGCGGCGCCTGCGCGGGCGGCAGCTGCAACTGCAACAACGGCCTCTGCGACAAGGACGACTACCTGAGCTGCTCGTGGGAATGCAGCTGCACGAACGGCGAGTGCGACGCTACGTGGGACCCCATCAACGGTTGCCCCGAGCAGTGCACGTACCCCTACACCTGCAACAATTACTCCTGTGACCCGAAGTACGACGACCTGAACGGCTGCGGCTGGGAGTGCCAAACCTGCAACGACCCGCGCTGCAACGTGGGTTACGACGCGGCCAATGGCTGCAACTGGCAGTGCCCGTACACCTGCAACAACTACTCGTGCGACCTGCAGTACGACGACTTGAACGGCTGCGGCTGGGAGTGCCAAACCTGCAACGATCCGCTGTGCCAGGGCCAGTACGACTACAACAACGGCTGCGGCTATCAGTGCGAGCAGAACACCTGCGGCAACTTCACCTGCGACAAAAACGACTACGCGTACGACTGCGCGTGGGAGTGCGCCACCTGCGGCAACGGCATCTGCGACTTCGGGTACGACAGCTCGAACGGCTGCAGCTACGAGTGCACCTGCAACAACGGCGCGTGCGACGGCTCGTGGGACGCCAGCAATGGTTGCCCCTGGGAGTGCGCGAGCTGCGGCAACGGCAAGTGCGACATCGATCTGGACTTCTCCAACCAGTGCGCTTGGGAGTGCCAGACCTGCGGCAACAACCTGTGCGACCAGGGCTACGACCAGAGCGCTGGCTGCCCGAAGGAGTGCGGCCTCACCTGCAACAACATGCAGTGCGACCTGGGCGACTGGACCAGCTGCTCGGCGGAGTGCAAGAACTGCGGGGACGGCACCTGCGGCGCGGAGGAAGATCCCAGCTCCTGCCCGGACTGCACCTGCGGGGACAGCGTGTGCAGTCGCACGGAGGACGCCAAGAGCTGCCCGCAGGACTGCGCGGTCATGGGGAGCTGCGGCAACGGCAAGTGCGACGCCGGGGAGACCGCGGCGAGCTGCCCACAGGACTGCGCGGTCATGGGGAGCTGCGGCAACGGCAAGTGCGAGGCGGGCGAAGACGCATCGTGCCCGCAAGATTGCTGCGGCAACGGCAAGTGCACTGGTAACGAAAAGTATTACTGCGTCACCGACTGCGGGACGAGCTGCGGCGACAGCACCTGCCAGATCACGGACGTGCTGCTCTGCCCGGCGGAATGCGGCATCACCGGCGGCGGCTTCCCCCTGCCGATTTGAGGGCTCGAAACAGGGCAGCGGGCGCGGGCGCGGGAGCAGACGGCCGCGCCCGGCGAGTCGTCTGATGGGGACTCGCTATCCGCCGAAGGGCCGGGTCTTTTCACGCGGAGGATCGGAAAGTATGCTGCAGGGCTCCGAGTCGTCATGTCCGCCCCGAGCCTCACTCAACAACGCGAAGTAGCCGCTCGGGTCGCCCACTGGCTGGTGGACAAGGGGCGGCCCGACGAAGCCGTAGCCTTGCTCTCTGCCTGGGCCGCGACCCACAACGACAGCGAAGGCCAGCACTTGCTCGCCGAGGCGCTGCGCATCGACCCCGGTGCGAAGGTCGCGCAGATGGCGTTCGAGCGCATGGAGGGCGTGACCGGCGATCACGCCGCTCTAGACCAGGCGATCGCGCACTTTGGTGCTCAAGAGATCGCGCGGCTGGAAGCCGAGATGAAGCGGCCGAGCTTTCGGCGCGCTCAGATGGGCTTCAACAACAACATCAAGTTCCACGACCATGTCTTCCACGTGCAAACGGAAGACAGCGGCTTGGACCAGCCCCACATCATCACGCACCTGTTCGCGGATGGTGGCCGCGTCATCAAGAGTCACAAGCGCTCCTACGCAGACTCGGTGTCGCGAGCGGACGTGGCCGAGTACGTGCGTGGCCTCATGAAGTCGCAGCACCTGGAGATGGTGCTCATGCTGCGCGAGGGCCGCTTCGACAACGTGATCGCGGGGCGCGAGGTGGGCGGTATTGCCCTGCTCACGGAGCCCCCCAACGTCGACAACATCAAGAAGCTCGCCAGCCAAAAGAAGCAGCGGGCGGAAACGAGCGCGACCCCGCTCTCGTCGGCAGCCCCGCGCGTGGCGACCCCGGTTCCGTCGCCAGCTCCGGCTGCACCGGCCGCTGCCGCCCCGGCGGCTCCGCCCAAGGCGCTCTTCACGTTGCACGTGCTCCGGAGCCTCACTGGCGGTCCCGAGCGCTACGATCCGCCAGGCACGGAGGCCCTCGTCGGCGCCGCTGGCCTCGTCAACATGCCCGGCGAGCGCTTCTGTCATCCGGAAGAGGCGCTGCTCAGCTTCCGGGACGGCCGGCTCTGGCTCGAGGACTTGGAGGGCGGCAACGGCGTCTTCTTGCGCATCCGCTCGCCCGTGGAGCTAGAGATGCTGGACGAGTTCGTGGTCGGCGATCAGCTCCTGCGGATTCAAAAGAATCCCGTGCCGGACGACGGACCCGATCCGGATCCGACGTACTTCTACTCGTCCCCCAAGTGGCCGTCGTCCTTCCGGGTGACTCAGGTGTTCGAAGGTGGAGCGGACGGCTGCTGCGTCGTGGCGCGCGGGAACACGCTGCAGATTGGCTCTGCGGTGGGTGACTTGGTCTTCCCGGACGATCCGCTGGTCGCCGAGCAGCACTGCCTGATCGAAGAGCAAGCCGGCGCCATGGTGCTGACGGACCTAGGGACGCGCACCGGAGTCTTCGTGCGCATCCGCGGTGAGCAAGAGCTAGCCCATGGCGACGAGCTGCTCATCGGTCGCACGCGCCTGGTCGTGGACTTGGCTCGCAGCGCGGCCTGATTCGAGCGCACAAAAAGCAAAAGGCCGAGTCACGAGGACTCGGCCTTTGCCATCTTCCCGCCCCGTTAGGAGCAGGAAAAGCTCACTTCGCGGGCTCGGCGGCCGGAGCGGCAGCGTCAGCCGGGGCGGCAGCGGCGTCAGCCGGAGCAGCGGCATCCGCCGGGGCTTCGGGCTTCGCTTCCGGAGCGGCAGCAGCGGCGTCCGGCGTGGCCGGCTCGGGGGTGGCTTCGCCACCGCAAGCAACCGCGAGAACACAAACCGGAACGAGCGCGATCAAAGAACGAATCGACATGGGGATCCTCCTAAATGGCCAAACCCGAAAGGCTTGGACCTCAGACAGACGCCCGAGTACCGCAAAGCGGCTCACGCACAAAGCTCAAACACTCCGCCTACTTCAATAAAACCAATCATGTCGTCTGGTTACGTTTTAGGAGAAAGCACTAGGTCTTTCGGCCGGGCGATTTGAGCCGAAACGGAGGCCTGCCGCGTCCATCATCTGGGTCCGCATATGGGAGCCAGCCGTCGATCGCCGCGCCTGCGTTTGATTTCGTCCGAGTCGTTGGACGAGGTTGCGTCGGCTGCTGCCTCGAGCGCGGTCCAACCCATCCCGGCGGAAGAGAGCGTGGACGAACAGCTCGTGCTGCGCGCGCGCCGCGCAGACGTGCCCGCGTTCGAGACCTTGTACCGGCGTCACGCTGCGTTCGCCTTCAACCTCGCGGTGCGCATCCAAGGCAGCTCGGCGGACGTGGAAGACGTGGTGCACGACGCTTTCCTGAGGGCGCAGGAGCGGCTTCCGGATCTGCGCGACTCGGCCGCGTTTCGCCCTTGGCTCGGCAGCATCGTCGTGCGGCTGGTGCGCACGCGCCTGCGTCGTCGAAAGTTGCTGGGCGCGCTCGGCCTCATGACGCCGGAGCCGGTGGACATCGACAGTATCGCGACCGTGGATGCCGACCCGGAAGCGCGCGCGCTGCTCGCGCAGGTCTACGCCTTGCTGCAAACCCTCGCCGCCGACGATCGCATCGCGTGGACCTTGCGTTACGTCGAGCGACACCGCCTGGAAACGGTCGCCGTGATGTTGGATTGCTCCTTGGCGACGGCAAAACGGCGCATCGCCCGAGCTCAACGCTTTCTTACGGAGCACTTCGTGGCTCCCTTTTCCCGAGCTGCAGAATGACCCGCGAAAGTTTCCCCGACATCCCGCCGGACGCCCTCCGGAACCACGCCTCCGTAGAACGCGTCGAGCGCGTTTGGCGACGGCTGGAGCTGGACATGGGAGCCGCGCCGCGCGCGCGCGCCATCGCTTGGTGGTGGGCGCCGGTCGCAGCGGCGGGCATCTTCGCGGTCGGGGTCGCGGTCGGCGCACGCGTCCGCGCTCCGGCGATGGAGCTGGCGGCGGTGGCGGAGCCGCGGACCGCTTTGCCCGCGCCGGGTGGAGGGCCCGCGGCGGAGCCGGCCGCCTCGGTGGAGGAGCCTCTCGCACCGCCGGCGCAGAAGCGAACGCGCTCGCGCCGAGCCGAGCGCGTGGAGGACGGCGCCGACTTCTACGGCCCCACCTACGGGGACCCCTCCGGCTTGACCGCGAGCGCCCCCGCAGCGGTGGTGGAGTTCGCGGAGTGGGAGAAGCTCGCGGAGTCGGGAGACTTCCGCGCCGCGAAGGCCGCCCTCGATCGGGACGTGGGCTTCGAACGGGCGACGGCCCGCGCTTCCGCCAGTCAGCTGCTCGTGCTCGCGGACATCGCGAGGGCTTCCGGGAGCCGTGAGCAAGCGATGCAGGCGCTGCGCCGGGTGCTCTCGTCATACCTTTCCGCTGCAGAGGCTCCAATCGCGGCGTGGACGCTCGGCAATCTGCTGGAGCAGGCGGGCGACCGGTCCGGGGCCGCCGACGCCTACGCCACCTATCGGCGCTTGTCACCGACAGGAGACTTCGCCGAAGATGCCGCCGCCCGTCAGGTGGACGCGGCGCTCTCCCAAGGGAACCTGGAGCTTGGTCGCCGCGCCATGGAAGAGTACGCCCAGAATTTCCCGACTGGGCGGCGCTTGGCAGAGCTCCGAAAGCGCCTCGTTGCGCTGGAAGCTCCCGCTGCGGACGGCAGCCCGGGCCCCGCTGCGGAGCCAGAGGACAGCACGGAAGACGACAGCCCCGAGCCCGGAGCGGAAGCTCCCGCCACCGCGCCGGCGCCTGCCAGCGAGCGCTGAGCGGCTGCTCCTCGCCCTGGTCGCGGTCCTGCTGAGCTTGGCCAGTACGGGCCTCGCGTGGGCGGCACCGGCGCGCGTGGTCGTGGAGATCGACGCGTTGGCGGAGCGCGCGGTGGACGCGCGGAGCGCGCGGCGCCTGATCGCGCTGGAGCTTTCGGACGTCGTCGTTCCGTCCCCCAGCGTGGGGCGCAGGGCGGAGCTGTTCCTGCGCGTGCTGGGCCGCGAAGGCGACAGCTTGCGGCTGGAGCTGTGGGAACGCGGCGAATTTCACGGCGCGCGCGCGCTGAGCCGCGCCGGCGAAAACCCACAGCTCTTCGCTCGTCGCGTGGCGCTCGCCGCCGCCGAGCTCGGGCGCCGCTTGGCACGCAAGCGCGAGGCTGCGCTGCAGCGTGAGGCGAGGCTCAAGCTGGCTCGCGAACAGCGCGAGCGGCAGCTGCGAGAGCAAACTCAAGAAGGACCGGTGGCGCTCCGCTCCGAGCTCGGATTCGCCTTCGTGCCCGGCCGCCTTTGGCTTGGCGGGAGCAAGGCCGCGACCGAGCTCACGCTTCGCGGCGCGCTCCGCCTGGACCTGGCGGCCGAGGCGTGGGCGGGGCACCTGCGAGCCGCGGGCGGAGCGGCGCTTTACGGACTGAGCTTGGGGCCGGCGTACCGAGCGGTCCTGGCGCCGCGCGTCGATTGGGACGTGGCGGCGCGCGCCTCCGCGCTGTCGCTGCAAGCTCCAGCTGCCTCCCAGCTGGACTCAGTGGCGGGCCAGCAGGGGACGTGGAGCGCGCTGGCCGCGATTTCGAGCCGGCTCGAGCTGCGTCTGAGCCGCCAGGTGAGGGCTAGCCTGGGAGTCGAAGGCGGCGCGCTGCTTCGGTCCGTGAGCTACCGAGGCGAATCCGGCCAGGAGCGCCTGCGCGGGCCTTGGCTCAGCGGCGCGCTCGGCCTCGTCGTCACGCCGCCGTAGCCTACAAAAAGCCGCAACCCGGGCCGCGCTAGGGCGGACCGGGTTGCTGAGGGAAACCGGCGTTCGTCGCCGGGTAGAAAGAACAGCGGCCCGGGGTGAGGGGAGCACCCCGAGCGCGCTGAGGAGAAAAACAACAGGTCTAGGCGAAGGGAAAACGCCTAGACCCGTTGGGAAGAGGCAACAGGCTGTAATGAGGGGATTGCACTACAGCCCGTTGGGGAGAGGACAGCGGTTCGGTCGCCAGGGATGGGGCAACCGCCGCTGAGAACGGGGCGGCGACACTCGGGAGGAGGATCGAAACGGGGAGGGAGGAACAGGAAGCGAGAGTCACTTGGGGAAGCGTGGGGGACTCCGAGTGTCGCCTGACCAACTGCTATTGCAGTAGGCGTGCCAAGGGGTTCGCCACCACATTTCAGTGACTTAGACCCGCTCACCCTCCAGGTTTGTGTCTCAGGCGGGAACTATGTTTCAGATGTGGATCCCGGATCCGCCTCGGACTGAGAACCGAACAGCGCCGCTCGGTCCGCGCGCGTCAAGCTGACGAACCGCCCGTCGATGCGGAAGCCTTCGCGGCCATCCGGCAGCGGGTCGCGCCGGCAGCCGCGCACCTTGACCCGCACCGTCGTCGGCCCAGCGTCACCCTGGTGAGTTGCTTCTACGGTGGAACCGGGCGGCGAAGGAGCAGTCGAAGCGAGGGTTACGAACTCCTCCGAGTGCTCCACGATGAAGGCGTCCCCGCCCCCGCGTTTCAGCTGGAGCGGTACGGGCGCGTGGGCGACCGGAGCGGTCATGCCTTGCGACCCCGACGCATGGCGGCTTCGGCTTCACGGTCGGCGACCTTCGCGCGGAGGGCGTGGCGCTTGTCGTGCACCTTCTTGCCGCGGGCGATCGAAAACTCGAGCTTGGCTCGGCCGCTCTTGATGTAGCACTTGGTGACGATGAGGGTCATGCCCTCGCGCTCGACCTGGACGGTCAGCTTGTCGATTTGCTCCCGGTGGAGCAGGAGCTTTCGTGGCCGGCGTTCTTCGTGGCCGAACGAGGCGTGCTTCAGCGGCGGGATGCGCATTCCCTTGACCCACGCCTCGCCCCTCGCGTCGATGTCCACCCAGGCGTCCGTCAGATCCGCGGTGTTCTCGCGCAGCGACCGGGCTTCGCTCCCGATGAGCATGAGCCCGGCTTCGTAGCTGTCACCCAGCTCGTAGTCGAAGCTGGCGCGTCGATTCTTCGAAACCAGGCGATCGCCGCCGCCCTGATTTTTCTTGTCTGCGGCCATCGCTCGAGTCCGGGGGCGGCAATATGAGCGGAGCGCAGCCTTTCAGCAAGGGCGAAAGCGCCGCTTACTTCAGGAGATCCGAGACCTTCTGCGCGATTCCGAAGATGCCCAGGCACATCTCGTCCAGCGTTTCTTCGCCGAGCCGCACGTCGCGCGGAGCGCTCAAGCCCTGCTCGGAGAGCGCGCTCTGCACGAACGGATTGTTCATGCTGTTGTCGTAGGTGCAGCGCAGATTGAAGACGTCCCCGCCTTTGGCGGAGGGCGCGTCCGCGATGGGGACGTCGTACAGGTAGCCGCGCTGCCAGTTGAAGTCCCAGTGGGGCGTGTCCAAAAGGCACTCCTCGGCGGGCTCCTCGGCGGGCGCGGCGCGAGTGATGCCGATCCGCATGTCCGTCCCCACGTAGTGCATGTGCGACCCAACCGCCCACAGCTTGTAGTCAGCCTGCGCGCGCGGCAGTGGGAAAGACATGGTCTCGGTGTGAGCCTCCGCGCCCGCGGGGATGCGAAATTCGGGCTGGCCCGCGTCGCCCGGACCGGCTTGTAGCCCCATCCCGTTGGCGAACGGTCCGCGAGCGTTGCCGATGAGCGTGAGGGTGCCGATGTACTCGGGGATCCCGGCGCGGTACCGCCGGAGCTGCACGGAAGTCGCGTCGTCGACCTGCGGCGAGCCGCTCGGGTGGTAGTGCACCTGCATCACGATGCGCCCCGTGCTCGGCAGCGCCATCGCGACGCCTTCCGGCGCGGTGACCGGCGTCGCGCCCGGCGCCCACGCCATGAGTAACCCCGGCGAGTCCAGCTGAGGACCTCCGAAGCAATCGTAGTAACCCTTCTCGCCCGCGAGCTCGGCGCTCTTGCCTTCCGCATCCGTGTACACGAGCACGTGGTGGACGATCCCGGCGTTGCCGGGGTGGACCTGGGCGCCGTCGATCAGCACCCGCTCTCCGAGCAAGGCGGCTTCCGGGCCCGTGGACTTGAGCGGCGTGAAGTCCGGCGCGAGCGAGAAACAGATGAACTTGTCACCGGTGCCCTCGATCGTGACCGGGGCCGGGATCTTCACCTCGAGATCCGCCTCCGCCAAATTCAGGTCCGCGGGCTCCGGAACCGGAGCCGCGGCGGCCGGGTCCCCTTCGGGACAGCCCGCGTCGTCCCACCGTTTGAAGAGCTCGATTTGCTCCGCGGTCAGGCGCGGGTCGTCCTTGAAGCCGAAGCGCGGCTGGCAGTCGTCCGTCTCGCGCGCGAGGAAAGGCGGCATCGAGCCGGCGCGGAGAGGGGCGTCGAACGTGGGGCTCCACATCTTGGCCTGCTCGTAGGTTTGCAAGCTGAACGGCGCGATGCCGCCTTCCTGATGACAGCCGGCGCAGCGCTCGGCGACGAGCGGCGCGATGTCCGCGTGCCAGGTGGGCGCCTCACCGGAAGGAGCCGCGCCGTTTCCTCCCGTAGGCCCCGAGCCGGCGCTGCCTCCGCTGCCTCCGCTGGCGGCGCCCGCCGGTGCGGGGTCTTGGGTGCCGCCGCAAGCGACGAGCAGTAGCGCGAGCGAGAGCAACCGAGGCGAGCTAGCTTTCAAGCCCACCATTTTAGCCACCGGCAGCGGCGGCTAGCAACGGAGACCTGATTCAACGCAGCACTTCGAGCGAGCGCAGTTGGTAGGTGTTTTGACCGTGATTGTGCAGGTGGAAGAACACCTGACCACCTTGTGCGATGCCGCACGGCGCCGCGAAGCGCTCGGTCAGGACGTTCGCGGCGCTCGGGATGGCGATGGACTTCTGCCACACGTCGCACTCCTCGAAGCGCAGCCGCAGCTCGGCGGTCGCCGGCTCTGCCGCCTTCAAATCGAAGTGGCTCACGCTCAGCGATAACTCTTGGCCTTCCTCCACCGCGAAGCGCGCGCCTGCCGCCACCGTGATGAAATCACATTCTGCGGTGTCGAGCTCGAGCCAATGTTGCTCCTCTTCCAAGAGCACGCCCGACGTCTCGCATTCGAGCGGCGGCTCCTCGAGCGGCGGCTGTTCGCTCACGAAAGGGTCCACCTCCCGGCCGATCGGCGCCAAGTCCTCGACCTCGATCAGGGGCTGAAACGTGGTCTCCTCTGCCGGCGTCGGCGGATGGTCGTGGTCACCGCAACCGAAGAGCAACGCTGCGGCGCAGAGGCTCGAGATTCGCATGGGCAGAGTCGTAGCCCGAGCGCGACCGCTCGTGCACACCGGCGTGAGCCAACTCTTCCGGTTCAGGCCGTACTCGCTCATTTGGGGGAGTCAAGGCAAGGGCCGTACCAGGTGGGGCTAGTTGGAGCTCGTCGCGCCCTGCCTCGATTGTCAGAGGCGGGAGCCAGCATTAGGTTGCCCGTCCCCGGATGAAGACCATTCTCGAAGGCGCGCGCACCCACAACCTGCAGGGCGTGGACGTCGCGCTCGAGTCGGGGCAGGTCGTCGCGATCACGGGAGTGAGCGGCGCCGGCAAGAGCAGCCTCGCGCTCGACACGCTCTACGCCGAAGGGCAGCGGCGCTTCGTGGAGAGCTTCAGCCCGTACGCGCGGCAGTTTCTGGAGCGGCTGGAGCGCCCGCCGATGAAACGGCTGGAGCCGGTGCCGGCCGGCATCGCGGTGGACCGCCGTGCGCCCGTGAAGAGCTCACGCTCCACCGTGGCGACGATGGCGGACATCGAGCCCTATTTGGCCGGGCTGTTTTTGCGCGAAGCCGTGCCGGTTTGCCCCGATCACGAGCTGCCAGGGGTGGAGCTCACGGTGGAGCTGGCGAGCGAGCGTATCCAAGTGGCCACCGGGTCGGGCCGCGCGGTCGTGAGCTACGGCGTGGCGCTTCAGGGCCGTGAGCAGTACCTGGAGGTGCGCGAGCAGCTGGCGCGCGAGGGCTACCGGCGCCTGCTCATCGCGGGGGAGACAATCGATATCGACGTGGTCAAGCCCTCCGTCGCGGCCAAGCAAGAGCTGCTCCACGTCGTCGTGGACCGCTTCGGCAGCGGCAACGAGCGGGAGCGCATCTCCGCGGCGGTGGAGTCGGCCTGGCAGCGCGGCGCCGGCGTCTTGCACCTGCACGTCGAAAAGGAGCGGGTCGTCTTGCGGCAAGGGCTCTCTTGCCCGAAATGCGCGAAGCCGCTGGAGGCCGCGCGCGCCGGTCTGTTCAGCTACGAGTCGCCCGTGGGCGCTTGCCCCGCGTGCCGCGGCTTCGGCCGCACCTTGGGCGTGGACCTCACCAAGGTGATCCCCGATCCTTCGCGCAGCGTGGAGGACGGCGTGGTGCGGCCGTGGCGCGGCAACTCCACGAAGTGGGAGCGCGCCGAGCTGAAGAAGCTGTGCGTTCGCCACGGTATCCCCACGAAGGAGCCGTTCTCCTCGCTGAGCGCCGCGCAGCAAAAGTTGATCCTCGAGGGCGACGGCAGCTGGCACAAGGGTCTGTTCCCGGGCGTCGTGGGCTGGTTCAAGTGGCTGGAGACCAAGACTTACAAGATGCACGTGCGCGTGCTCTTGGCGCGCTACCGCTCGTACGACGAGTGCGCGTCTTGCGGCGGCCGCCGTTTGAACCCCACCGCGCTGTCTTACCGGGTCGGCGGCCTCAGCATCGCGGACTACCACGCGCTCGAGATTGGCGAAGCGCGCGCCCGCATCGACGCGCTCCAGACCTCGTCGGCCCAGGGCGATTTGGCGCGGCGCGAGCTGTCGAGTCGCCTTTCCTACCTGGACCGCGTGGGGCTCGGTTACCTCACGCTGGACCGCCAAGCGCGCACCCTCTCGGGCGGGGAAGCGCAGCGCGTGACGCTCACGGCCGCGCTCGGTACGTCGCTCCACAATGCGCTGTTCGTGCTGGACGAGCCCAGCGTCGGTTTGCACCCGAGCGACGTCGCCCCGCTCGCGGAGATGGTGCGCGAGCTGGCCGAGCGCAACAACACCGTCCTGGTGGTGGAGCACGACCCGCAGCTGATCGCCGCCGCCGATCGTGTGCTGGAGCTGGGGCCTGGCGCGGGGCCCGAAGGCGGGCGCATCGTGCTGGACGCGACCCCCGAGGCCGCGCGGACCGCCGGCACTGCTACGTCGCGCGCGCTGAGCGGCGTTGCTCGTCGCGACGAGCCGGTGCGGACCCCGAGCGGCTTCTTGAAGCTTCGCGGCGTGAGCGCCAACAACCTCCAGGGCGTGAACGTGGACGTGCCGCTCGGCGTCGTGTGTGCGGTCACCGGTCCGAGCGGCTCGGGCAAGAGCACGCTCACGGTGGACGTGCTGTACCGCGCGCTCGCTCGGCACTTCGGGGATTTCGACGAAGAGCTGCCGGGCGCCCACGCGTCCCTGAGCGGGCAGGAGCAGCTGAAGCGGGTCGCGCTCGTGGACCAGTCGCCGCTCGGGCGCACTTCACGAGGCAACCCTGCCACTTACACCAAAGCTTGGGACGGTATCCGCAACCTCTACGGCAAAGAGCCGACCGCGGTCGCGCGGGGGCTCACCCCTTCGCACTTCAGCTTCAACGTGGAGGGCGGGCGCTGCGACGCCTGCAGCGGCGAGGGGTTCGAGACGGTAGAGATGCAGTTCTTGGCCGACGTGCGGCTCCTCTGCCCCGTATGCCAAGGCTTGCGCTTCAAGCCGGAGGTGCTCGCGGTCGAGCGCAAAGGCGTGAGCATCGCGGACGTGCTGGAGATGACCGTGTCACGCGCGCTGGAGACATTCCGCGCGGAGGCGCCGATTCAGCGCGCGCTGGGTCCGCTCGCACTGCTCGGCCTCGGCTACCTGCGCATCGGTCAGCCGCTCACCACCCTCTCCGGAGGTGAGGCGCAGCGGCTCAAGCTGGCGCGAGCGCTGAGCGAAGAGCTCCGGGGCACCTTGCTGATCTTGGACGAGCCGAGCGCGGGTCTGCACGTGGACGAGGTGAAGCAGGTGCTGCACGCGCTCGACGCGATCGTCACCGCGGGCGGAAGCGTGCTCGTCGTCGAGCACGATTTGGACGTCATCGGCAGCGCGGACTACGTCTTGGATTTGGGGCCCGGCGCGGGGACACGCGGCGGCCAGCTGCTCGCGTTCGGCCCGCCGCGTGGCCTCTCGCACCCCGCCTCCAAAACGGCGTCGGCGCTTTCGAGCTACTTCGCGCAGAAACCCAAGAAAGAAGCCGCTTCCAAGCCCAAGAAGGTCCGTGCGCGTCCGCTCGCCGCGACCTCCCACGCGCTCTCGGTGGTACGGGCGCGCGAGCACAACCTCAAGGAGGTGTCGGTCGAGATCCCCCACGGCAAGCTCACCGTCATCACGGGCCCGAGCGGCTCCGGCAAGAGCTCCCTCGCTTTCGACGTCGTGTTCGCGGAGGGTCAGCGCCGCTTTCTGGAAACGCTCACGCCGTACGCGCGCCAATTCTTGCCGACGATGCCGCGGCCGGACGTGGACCGTGTCACCGGCGTCCCTCCCGCCATCGCACTGGAGCAGCGCACGACGCGCGCCGGCGCCAAGTCCACGGTGGCGACGGTGACGGAGGTAGCGCACTACCTGCGGCTGCTGTTCGCCAAGCTCGCGGTTCTGTACTGCCCGGATCACGACGAGCCGATTTCGCACACGACGTCCGACGCGGTGTTCGCACACCTCAAGAAGAGCGGCATGGGCCAGGCCTTGCTCGCGCCGGTCGTTCAGGCGCGCAAGGGCACGTACCTGGACGTGTTCACCGCCGCCGAGCGCGCCGGCATCTCGCACGCGTACGCGGACGGGAAGCTGGTGGAGACGAGCGAGCCGCCGCGCCTCGCCAAGACGAAGGAGCACACCATCGACCTGGTGGTGGTGCCGAAGCTCGACGCCAAGGTGACGCGCGAGGACTTCGAGCGCGCGATGAAGCTCGGCGCGGGCGCGGTCAAGCTGCGCAGCGCAGCCGGAAAAGAGCAGCTGCTCTCGCTGCAGAGCGCGTGCCCGCAGTGCGGGTTCTCGGCTCCGGAGCTGGACCCGCGCTGGTTCTCGTTCGCGACCAAGCAGGGCAAGTGCGAGACGTGCGAAGGCGCGGGCGTCCTCGAGGCGGAGGCGCCGAAGAAACGCGGCCGTAAAGCCGCCGAGCCCGCGGCGGAGCCGCCTCAGATCTGTCCGACTTGTCACGGCGCGCGCCTCTCGCCCATCCCCCGCGCCGCGCGCTTCGACGGGGAGCACTACCACGAGGTGGTTGCGCGCTCCGTCTCCAGCTTGCTGCGGCGGCTGGAGGCCTTGCGCTTCCAGGGGGACTGCGCGCGCATCGCGGAGCCGATCTTGGCGGAGCTTTTACGGCGCGTGCGGTTCTTGGTCGAGGTCGGGCTCGGCTACTTGAGCCTGGATCGCTCGGCGGCGACGCTTTCGGGCGGGGAGATGCAGCGGCTCCGGCTCGCGGCGCAGCTCGGCGCGGGGCTCACCGGCGCGCTCTACGTGCTGGACGAGCCGACCATCGGCTTGCACCCGCGTGACACGGGTCGGCTCATCGGCAACTTGCGCAGCCTCGTGGACCTAGGAAGCACGGTGCTCGTCGTGGAGCACGACTCGGAGACGATCCTCGCCGCTGATCATCTCATCGACGTGGGCCCGGGGGGAGGCTCGCGAGGCGGGCGAATCATCGCGGCGGGCGCGCCAGCAGAGGTGTGCGCTCACGCCGAGTCGCCCACCGGGCGCGCGCTCTCCACTCCGGCGGAGCTGCGCGAGCCGCTGGCGATTCCGGCCAAGCACGAGCACTTGAAGCTGACGGGCGCGAGCGCTCACAACCTCAAGAGCGTGGACATGACGGTGCCGCTCGGGCGCTTCACGGTCGTCGCGGGCGTGAGCGGCTCCGGCAAGAGCACGCTGGTGCGCAAGGTGCTCTTGCCCGCGGTGCGCCAAAAGCTCGGCCTCGTCACGGAGCCGCCGGGGCCGTTCCGGTCGCTCACCGGCGAAGGGGGCTTGAAGCGCGCCATCTCCGTGGACCAATCGCCCATCGGGCGAACGCCGCGCTCGGTGCCTGCGACCTTCCTCGGTATCTGGGATCATATTCGCAAGATCTACGCGGCTACGCCGGACGCCAAGCTGCGAGGCTTCGAGCCATCCCGCTTCTCGTTCAACACCGGCCGTGGCGGGCAATGTCCGACATGTGAAGGCCAGGGCGCGATCACGCACGAGATGAGCTTCTTGCCGGACGTGGTATCGGCTTGCCCCACCTGCGACGGCCTGCGCTTCGAGCCGCGGACGCTCGAGGTGCGCTACATGGACCGCAGCATCGGCGACGTGCTGAAGCTCACGGCGGAAGAAGCGGCGCGGATCTTCGAAAACCACCCCAGCATCGCCGCGCCGCTGCGCACGCTCTCGGATCTCGGGGCGGGGTACATCGCGCTCGGTCAAGGCTCCCACACGCTCTCTGGCGGGGAGGCACAGCGCCTCAAATTGGCAGCGGAGCTGACTCAGAAGCCGAGCCAAGTAGAGCTGCGCGGAACCCTCTACGTGCTGGACGAGCCCACGACCGGCCTTCACTTGGCGGACGTGACGAAGCTCATGAGCGTGCTCTCCCGCTTGGTGGACCGCGGGGACACCCTGGTCGTCATCGAGCATCACCCCGAAGTACTGGCGGGCGCGGATCACTTGATAGAGCTGGGACCAGAAGGCGGCGAGCGCGGCGGAAACATCGTCGCGTCGTGCGCGCCGCGCGCGGCCGCGCGCCTGAAAACCGCGACCGGCGTCGTTCTAAAAGAGGTATTTCGCCGCTCCCAAGGCCGGTCTACCCTGACCGGCTGATGTTCTACCTCAATCGCGGTGGCGCGCCCGAAGGTCCCTATGAAGAGGGACGCATCGTAGCCATGATTCAGTCGGGCGAGCTCACGCAGGGTGGGGTTTGCCCGGTGGGACAGAACCAGTGGTGGCCGCTCCAGCAGGTGCCGGTGTTCGCTCAGGCGCTGGCCCAGCGAGCGGCGGCTCCAACTCCCGGGGGTTACGGTCCGCCCCCTGGGTACGGCGCCCCTCCCGCGCAGGCGCCAGGGTACGGGCCCCCGGCAGGCTACGGCGCGCCGCCCGCGCACCCCGGTCACGGCCCCGGTCCAACCGCGTATGGCCCTCCCGCCGGCGCCGCCGCGCCACCCGCGGGTTACGGCTCCGGTCCGACTGCGCCCGGCTACGGCCCGGCTCCGGCGCCGACGGCGGGGGGTTACGGGCCGCCCGCCGGCACCGCGCCGAGCACGGGCGCTCGGCGCACCATCCCGGAAGAGAAGAAGAAGGGCGGCCGCACGCTGCTCATCGTCGGCCTCGTGGGTGTGCTCTTGGCGTTCCTCGCCACGACGGCGCTGGGTGCCTACCTGCTCTTCTTTTCGAAGAGCAGCGCGGTGGTCATGTCGGCGGCGATGCCGCGCGACTCGGAGCTGCTGGTGGAGCTGACCGACTTGCACCAGCTCGTCGTCGACTTCAAAGACGTGGAGTACCTGGACACCTCGCTCCGCGACGACAAGCGGGTGTTCGACGACACCGCGGACTCCATCGCCAAGGCGTTCGATATTTCCCTGAACGACGCTCGCGCGCTGCTCGTCGCCACGCGCAGCACCGGCATCGCGGCGCGCAAGCTCGCAACGCAGCCCGAGGCCGCGATGGCGATCGGTTTTTCCAGCGCTGGTCCGGTGGAGGCGCTCCTCAAATCCCCCCGCTTCGTCGCTTCGGGCGCGCTCGGTCAGACCGGCAAGCGCTATTTGCTGACGAAGAAGCAGCTCACTTCCAGCGTCGGTCAGGACGTGCTGCTCAAAGGCTTGGCCGACGCCGAGCTCGGCAGCGGAAAAGAGGTCCTGGTCTGGTTTCCGGAGCACAAGCTCATCAGCGTCGGCAGCGAGGCGTTCGTGAACGACCTCGCCAAGGTGCTCGAGAGCGGCGCCGCGGCCATCGACCAGAACCCGTCCTACCAGGCGGCGGTCAAGGACTTCGACTCCAAAGCCAGGCTCACGGCGTTCGTCGACCCCACCGTCTTCGGCAGCATCGACGACGCCAAGATGAAGGAGCTGGTGGACAGCTACTTCAAGCCCGCAGGACCGGTCACCGGCACCCTCGAGGTGAAGTCCGCCGGTTTCGTGGGCACGCTCACCGGGCGCGTCATCGGCAGCAAGCTGCCCAAGGCGAGCAGCTACGACCCGCCGATCAAGCTCGAGCTGGCGGACCGCTTGCCGGTAGAGACGTTCGCTTACCTCGCGGTGCAGACGCAGATGAAGCTGAGCGGCGCGGAAGCGCAAAAGCTGCTGCTCGACCAGCTGGAGGCCGCCAACCCGCGCTCTGGTCGCGAGGCTCAGCAGGGCATCGAGCAAATGGAGAAGGCGCTGGGCGTGAGCTTGGCCAAGCTGATCGACGGGCTCGGGGGCGAGTCCGCGCTGGCGATCTCGGCGCCGGCCGATCTCTCGCTCGACGCGGGGCTGCTCTCGACCGGCCCTCAAGCGGCGGCGAGCTTCAACCTCACGTGGGTGCAGCAGCTCAAGGACGACACGGAGTACAAGCGGCTCTCCACCCAGCTGAAGCAAAAGCTGCTGCCCTCCATTCGCGAAGCGACGCTGACCGAAGACGGCCCCGGCTTCACCTTGACGCCGCGCGGTGCGCCGCTGCCGGTCAGCCTGCGCGTCAAATTCTTCGACAAGCATCTGTTCATCACCGCGGGTGGAAACAGCTTGTGCGACCGTGCGGAGGGCGCGTTCTCCAAGGGTGACCGCACGTTGAAGGACGAAGCCGCTCATCGCGCCGCCCTTTCGGCCTTGCCAGAGAAGCACCACCTCCGGCTGTGGCTGGACACCGGGCGCATCTCGGACGCAGTCTTCAAAAATCCGCTCATTCGCGCGAAGGCCGCCGAAAATGGCATGCAGCTCGAGAAGTTCCGTTTGACCGGTCCTCAGCGCGTGACCACCGCCCTGAGCTTGACGAGCACCGTGGAGAACGAGGTGTGGACCTACCGCTTGGACGCGCTGAACGTGCAAGCGCTCGCGCCGCTCGGCTTGGGCGCGGCGTCGCTCGGTGCGCTCGGGCGGCGGACGGGGCTACCGCCGCTGTAGCCTACGGCAAGAGCCAATTCGCGAATCGCAGCAGCGGGCCCGTGAGCTCTATTCCGCGCTCCGCCACTGCTGCGACGCACCGGCCCTGCTTGGAGATGAACAGCTCGTGCTCGCTACCGGGCGCCATCGTGCAGGATTCGCCCGCTCGCGTCGCCACTCCCTGCGCGTCCACGAAGGCGCCTTCGAGCACGAGGAGCTGCTCGCGGCCGCGGTGGCGGTGTTTGGGGAAGCGCGCACCCGGGTCGAAGCTCAAGAGCCGCGCGGAGGCGCCTGCCTCGCCCGCCGCCAGCTCGAACGTGCGGAGGCCAGGCAGGGGCGTCCTACGCCAGCCGCGTGCGTCACGGGCGCGAGCCAGCTCGCGCTGCACTTGCTCTGGGGAGAGGCTCCACATACCCGCGAGCCGGCCGAAGAACGGCGCATAGCGCAGGGGCAGGTCCGCCACCGCCTCCTGGAGACGCTGCGCCCCGGCCCGGAGCGCGCGGTCCTGAGGCAGCTCCTCAGGCGAAGTAACAGGCGTTTTCCGGTCTTGCACGGCTCTACGGGAAGTACGAGCGGGGGCGGGCAACGGATCTGCTCGGCGGCGCCGGTGACCTGCGCACAGCAGGCGCGCGGCCCGAATTTCTTGTCTCCCCCTCGGATGCGCTGCACTAGCTTAACCCGGTGACTGCCGGCCCTGACTACGTCGCCTCCGCAGACGACTTGAGACAGACGCTCGGACCGCTCGGCGCTCCGGACCTGCTCCTGCTCGCCGCGCACGCGCTGCGCGTCGGCAGCCTGGAGTACGCGCTCGCGCTCAGTGAGCTGGCTGTGGACGGCTCGGAGCCGGCGCTGGTCCTCACGCGCGCGGCCGCGCTGTTCGGGCTCGGTCGTCATGCGGAGGCACGAAGGCTGGTCGCGGACGTGCGTCGAGGTCACCCGGACCATCTGGCGGCGATGTTTTATGGCGCCCAGATGGCGGCGCACGAGGGCGATACGGCTGAGGCCATCGCGCTCCTGGTCGGGACGCTCGAGCGATTTCCGGATTTTCCCGGAGCGGCGGGCATGCTGGCGGCGCTGCGCTTCCCCGGACCCACGTATAGAGACGTCCTGGCGCGCGTGCACGAGCTGCTCAGGCCGCGCAGCTACTTGGAGATCGGGGTGGAGACGGGCGCGACGCTCGCACTGGCGAAACACGCGGAGCGCGTCATCGGGGTGGATCCGGAGGACGCGAAGCTGCGCCGTGAGCTGCTCCCCTCCCATGCCCGCGTCTTCCAACAGACGAGCGACGCGTTCTTCGCGAGCACGTCGCGCGCGGAAGCGCTGGGCGAGCACCCTCTCGAGCTAGCGTTCATCGACGGGATGCACCTCTTCGAGCACGCGCTCCGCGACTTCATCAACGTGGAGGCTTGGTGCGCGCCGGGTAGCACCATCCTCCTGCACGACTGCGTCCCGCTCCTGCCCCCCACCGCGAGCCGGGAGCGACGCACGAAATTTTGGGTCGGGGACGTCTGGAAGGTGGTGAGCATCTTGCGGGAGCGGCGCCCGGAGCTGCGCGTGAGGATCGTCGCTACCGCTCCTTCCGGCCTGTGCGTGGTGCGCGGCCTGGATCCCAAGTCCACGGTGCTGCGCGACCAGCTGGGCGAGATCGTGGAGCGCTACCGAGACTACCCCTATCCCGCGTCGGGGCTGGACGTGCCGAGCGGCTTCGAGCTCGTGCCGGCGACTTCGGCCGGGCTTTCGCGAGCGCTATCATGACCGCGGACCCGCTCGGCGCCTACCGCGCCTTCGTCGCCAGCGAATCGGGCCGGTCCGGCGACGACGGGTACCTGTTCGACACGCCGCGCTGCCGCTTCGCGCTCGAGCCCGCAGACGAGCTGGTGCTCGCGCCCGGCGCTATCCCGAAGCGTGGCGCCGCGGAGAGCTTCATTCAGCTGCCGGAGGGCGCGGCTCTGCCGATCTCGGGCATCCCTTTCGAGAGGCTGCGCGCGGCTTTGGCGAAGCTGCCGGGCAGCTACTCCGCGCTCACGCTCGAGCTCGGGCCCCTGACCGCGAGCTTCGTGGAGCAGACGTTCTCTCGCGTGTTGTTCGCTCCGCACGCCATTGCGGAGCTGGAGGTGGAGCAGCCTTCGCTGGAGCTGGTGCGCTTTCCAGGCTCGCCCTACGAGGTGGTGCGCTCGTACTGGCGAAACTCCATCGGCGTCCGCCGCGAGCTCGAAGCGCGCGCACTACCACAAGGCGTGCCGGAGCTTCGGGCCCTTCTGCTGGAGCTGCACGAGCTGATGCTGCTCGGCGCGCCCGACGCGCGGAGCCGAAGCTCGTTTTACCTGCCGGCAAGCTTGCTCGGTCGCAAACGGCCCGAGCCTGGCACGTTTTACGAAGTGCCCACTGGCCTCGAGCGTCGCGGCGACGAGACCATCGTCACGAGCGGCGCGCGCGTCAGCGTGCCGCTCCTTGGCGGCGCCCTCTATTGGCAGCTGCTGGCCGAAAGCGTGAACGACCACGGAGCGCTGGCCCCAGCGCGCGCGCTCAGCGTGGGCGGGCTCGAGCTCGGTCAGGTGGTGACCGCGCGCTCGGAAGAGGAGAGCGCCAGCCGGCCGTGGTTTTTGCCCCCGCGCCCGCTCACGGACGCGCACTTCGGGGCCTTGCTGGCCGCTTGGGAGCAGGCGCACGCCGCTCAGCGCGCCCAGGAGCCGGAGGCCGCGGTTCGCGCCTTGGCCAGGTTTCATCATCGCTTCGTTCGCTTCCACCCGCTGCCGAGCGCCAACCAGAGCTTGTCGATGAGCTTCGTCAACGTAGTCCTTCGTCGCGTATTCGGAGTGGGCATGCCACATCTACTGCTGGACCAATTGGCGCTGCGTTTCGACCCTCGCGCTTATGAAAGTCTCTTTGCGCGTGCGGTCCGAGCGTGGGTTGCGCCCTGGCCGGCCGCGTCTTCGCGCCTCCGGCGCCTGATGCATCTGCGGCAGGAGCTCGACCGCTTCGTGTCACAAATCGCCGCTTCTCCTTCACTGGTGGAGGCCCGTGCGCTGCTCGCCACCGAGCGCAGTGGCGCGGAGTTGTCACTGCTCGGAGGTGACTCGTGACTTCCCGATCATAGTGACGAGGTTTTAGGATTGGACTAGCGTCTTCGGTCCATGTTCGTCGTTTCGTCGCGCTGGTCGGCACGAGCTGTCGTCGCGCTCTTGGCCCTCTTCCCGTCCACGGCCCTGGCGCAAAGCGAGGGTTTCGCCATCAACCGCTTCGATCCGGCAGAGCGCGGGAGCGACTGGTTCGCGGCAGATTCGCTGGACCTACGCGGTCATGGGCGCCTCATGCTCGGCGCCACCGGGGACTACGCGCACAAGCCGCTCGTCCTCTACAATCGCGAGGGCGACGAGCTGAAGTCGATCATCGAGCACCAGCTGTTCGTGCATGTGGGCGCGAGCTTGGTGCTGTGGGAGCGCCTGCGAATCGGCGCGAGCTTGCCGGTGCTTGCCTACCAAAGCGGCGAGCCTGGCACCGTCGGTGGCGTGCCCTTCCGCGCGGAGGAGGGCGCCGCTATCGGTGACTTGCGGCTCGCGGCGGACGTGAGGCTCCTCGGGCAGTACCGCTCGCCTTTTTCTCTCGCCGCCGGCGCGGCGGTGTTCGCACCGACCGGCAAGCAGGAGTCGTTCACGGGCGACGGCAAGGTGCGCCTGCTACCGCGGCTGCTCCTCGCGGGTGACATCGGCAACTTCGCCTACTCGGCCAAGCTCGGCGTGCTCTACCGCGCGAACGACGCCGGGTTCAACGGCTCGCCGCAAGGGACAGAAGCCGTCTTCGCCGCCGCCATCGGCTTCCGCAGCGACAACGGCAAGCTCGTGCTCGGGCCAGAGGTGTTCGGCTCCACCGTCGTTGCGGATGACGACGCGTTCTTCTCGCGTCGCGCGACGCCGCTGGAGGTCATCTTCGGGGCGCACTACAAGCTGACGGACGACGTGCGCGTCGGCGCTGGCTTCGGCCCGGGCCTGACCCGCGGCTTCGGCTCGCCGCAGTTCCGCGGTCTCCTCTCTCTGGAGTGGGCGCCGGAGCCGGCGAAAGAGCCGCTCATATTGCCGCCCGCGCCGGAGAAAGACCGGGATGGCGACGGCATCTTGGACCGAGCGGATGCGTGCCCGGACGTGAAAGGGGAAAAGCACGAAGACCCCGCCAAGAACGGCTGCCCACCCGGCGATCGCGATCGAGACGGGATCCTGGACAAGGACGACGCTTGCCCGGACGAGCCCGGGGTCAAGAGCGAGGACCCGCAGAAGCACGGTTGCCCGCGGCCGGACACGGACAAGGACGGCATCTTCGACGACGAAGACGCTTGCGTGAACGAGGCGGGTGTCCGCACCACCGACCCGACCACCAACGGCTGCCCCCCGCCCAAGGACACGGACAAAGACACCATCTTCGACCCGGAGGACGCGTGCCCCACCGCGCCCGGGCCTCGAGACGAGGATCCGAAGAAGAACGGCTGCCCCGCGGCGCGCGTCGAGCAGGGGCAGATTAAAATCCTCGAGCGCGTCGAGTTCGAGAACAACAGCGCCAAGCTGCGGCCAGAGAGCACGCGGATCTTGGAGGCGGTGCTCGCGGTCATGACGGAGCATCCCGAATTCACCAAGCTCAGTGTGGAGGGCCACACCGACAACCGCGGCGCGGCCGGCCACAACTTGGACCTGAGCCGTCGGCGCGCGGCGTCCGTGATGAAGTGGCTGACGGATCACGGCATCGCCAAGGGCCGCTTGAGCTCCCAGGGGCTCGGTATGACCAAGCCCATCGACACGAACGATACGGACGTCGGGCGCCAGAACAACCGCCGCGTCGAGTTCCACATCCTCGAGAAGGACGGCAAGCCGCTCTCGGAGTGAGCAGGAGGACCCCTATGCGACGAAAAAGCCTCATTTCTAGCCTGATTGCTCTCTCTGCCGCGTGCGCTGCCGGAGGGGTGCACGCCGCGCCGGCGCTGCGTAAGCAAGTCGACCAAAAGGGCGACTTCGTGATGTTCGGCAATACCCTCGGCTACGAGTGCGCCGCGGGCGTGAGCCCCGCTCCCGTCGTCGGCACCGCTTCGTGTATGGGTACCAGCAGCGTCATGGATTCGGCGCCAGACTTGTTCTGGGAGTCGGACGCGCCGATGGTCGGCCAAGCGCGGGCCAGCGTCGCGGTGACGCCAGCCGCGGCTCGCAGCACCGCGGTCTTGAGCATACCGGCCGGCGCGACCATCACGTACGCGCGGCTCTACTGGGCGGGCATGCTCCCGACCGCAATGTCGCCGGACTCGGGCGTGCGCATCGTGCGAGCCGCCGTGCTGGACGAGAGCTTGGACGCGGACGCCAGCATCACGATCCCCCGGGACGACGACCGCAGCTGGTACCAGTCGACGGCGGACGTCACGAGCATTCTCACCACCCACCAGGGCGGCGCCTACCGCGTGAGCGACGTCGGCTCGGTTGGGCTCAACAACCTGAACAGCAGCGACCCGATGGTCGGCTGGGTCATGGTCGTCTTCTATTCGTTGCCGACGGACCCTCCGCGGAACTTGACGCTGTTCGACGGGCTGGATCTCGTGCAGCCCAACAGCTCCACCCAGGTGCCAATCACGGGCTTTTTGGTGCCCAACGCCGGCTTCGACGCGAAGCTGGGCGTGATCGCCTACGAAGGCGAGTCTCAGCTTCCGGGGGACGCGCTGTCGTTCAACGGCACCGCGCTCACCAACGCCATCAACCCGGCGGACAACTTCTTCAACAGCTCACGCAGTCACCTGGGCGCCGCCGTCTCCGTAGCGGGGGACTTGCCGCAGCTCGCCGGCACCTCCGGGAGCATGGCCGGTATGGATCTGGACGTCGTGAACGTGAAGCCGCAGCTGAGCGCGGGCGACAAGGCCGCGACCATCGTCGCTTCCACGACGGGCGACACGTTCATGATCGGCGGCTTCGTCACGTCCATCTCCACCTTCAAGCCGGATTTCACGACGTCCGGCAAAACGTTCACGGACGTGAACGGCGCGCCCATCTTGCCCGGCGATCAGCTCGAGTACACGGTCACGGTCACGAACACGGGCAACGACGCGTCCGCCAATACGATCATGACGGACCCGCTCCCGGCGGCGGTGACGTTCGTGCCCGGCAGCATCAGCATTTCTGCCGGCCCGCCGAAGACCGGAGCGCTGACTGACGCGACCGGGGACGATCAGGGTGAATACGTGGCTGCCAGCCGGACCATCCGCGTCCGCGTGGGGACCGGGGCCACCGCGGCCCAAGGTGGGTCGCTCGCGATCGCGCAGAGCACGGTCGTCAAGTTCAAGGTGACGGTGAACGCCAGCGCGAGCGGGTCGATCTTCAACCAGGCCGTCGTTACCGCCGGCGGCGCCCAGGGGGCTCCCAGCGGCGAGTACCCGACCGACGGCAACGGCAACGGCACCGGCGTGCCGCCAACGGAGGTCGTGGTGGACAACTGCGGCACGAGCGCGGACTGCGCCGCGCCCACGCCCATCTGCGACACGACGCCCAGCCCCAACGTCTGCGTGGAGTGTCTCGCGGACAAGGATTGCACGAGCGCCACGTCCCCCGAGTGCCAGCCGGACCACACCTGTGGCTGCACCGACTGCACGGATACGGACAGCGACGGCATCCCCGACACGACCGAGGATGCCATCGGAACCGACAAGAACGACGCCGACTCGGACGACGACGGCGTCAAAGACGGGGACGAGCCGGACGCCGCCAAGGACACCGACAAGGACGGTCTGATCAACGCCCTGGATCCGGACTCGGACAACGACGGCTTGTTCGACGGTACGGAGCTGGGTCTGCCCTGCACGGGACCCGGCACGGCTCCGGGCTCTCTCAGCTGCAAGGCGGACGCGGATAGCGGCGCCACCACGACGAACCCGCTAGACGCGGACACGGACGACGGCGGCGTGAAGGACGGCGCGGAAGACGTGAACCACGACGGGGCAAAAGACCCGGGCGAAACCGATCCGACCGCGGGCCACGGGGACGACGACGGTGACCTCTCGGACGACGACGGTGACGGCCTCACCAACGGCGAAGAAGAGGTCCTGCACAGCGACCCCCAGGACGCGGACAGCGACGACGACGGCGTGAAGGACGGCGACGAGCCGAACTACTCGGCCGACACGGACGAGGACGGGACCCTCAACGTCAACGATCCGGACTCCGATAACGACGGCCTGAAAGACGGCACCGAGCTCGGCCTCGGCTGCGACGACTCCGCCACCGACAAGTCCAAGGGCTTGTGCGTCGCGGACGCGGATCCCACCACCGTGACCAGCCCGCTGGACGCAGACACGGACGACGGCGGGGTTACGGACGGCAACGAGGACTCGAACCTCGACGGCAAGCAAGACCAAGGCGAAACGGATCCGACGAGCGGCCACGGCGCGGACGATGGCGCGCTGGACGACGCGGACGGCGACGGCCTATCGGACGCGACCGAGGAAACCCTCGGCACCGACCCCAACGACGCGGACACGGACGACGACGGCGTGAAGGACGGCGACGAGCCTAACTTCGCCGACGACACGGACGGGGACGGCGACGTGAACGCGCTCGATCCGGACTCGGATGACGACGGTCTGTTCGATGGCACGGAGCTCGGCCTCGGCTGCAACAACGGCGCGACGGACGTCTCCAAGAACAACTGCATCGCGGACGCGGACGACGGCGCCACCACCACCAACCCGCTGGATCCGGACACGGATCGAGGCGGGGTCAAGGACGGCACGGAGGACCTCGATCACGACGGTCAGGTGGACTCGGGCGAAACCGATCCGAACGACGGCTCCGACGACGACGCCGCGCAAGGCACGGGCGGCGCCGGTGGTGAGGGCACCGCAGGCTCGCAAGCGGCGGGCGGCAGCTCCGGCAACGGCGGCAGCGCCGCTGGCGGGGACGGCGCGGGTACTTCGGGCAGCGCGGGCAGCAACCCGGGCAGCGCCGGCAGCGACCCGACGGATGACGGGGTGCTCGAGGGCGGCGGTTGCTCGTGCCGAACGACGGCCTCGAGCCCGGCGCCGCTCGGTTCCTTGGTTTCGATCCTCGGAGTGCTTGGGCTAGCCCTCGCGCGTCGGCGTCGTCGTTAACCGCGCCCGAACTTGGGAGCCATCACCGGCTCTCGGGCGCTCGGCGAAGCGTCGGTGGAAGCACCGGCGCTTCGCGGCGCCGCGGAGGAGGCCGGCGCGCTGCCGGTGGGGCGCGAGCTCGGCGGCTTTCCGGCGTCGCTCGGAGCGAGGCGCGGCGAAGGCGCATCGCGGTCCAAGTGCGGGAAAGCCTGCGGTGCAATATCGGAGAAGCCACGGCTGCGGAGCGCCGCGTTCGTGCGCTCCAGGGTGACCACGGCGTCGGCGGCGAGCCCCAAACGTCGCTGCAGCTGCATCAGCTCCAGCGACAGCTCCACCAGCGCCTTGGAAGTCGCGGGCAGGTTCTCGACCGCGACCGTCCACGCCGTGCGCAGCGGTGCGACCGCGCGCTTCGGGAACTCGGCGATCTGAAACGCGGTCGCTGCACGCCGGTAGTAGAGAACCGCAGCGTCCGCCTGCTTCAGCTTGCGCGACAGCTCCGCGGTGCGGTGTTGTAGCCAAGGCGCGCCGGGCAACTCGTCGGCTGCCTTTTGGTAGAGCTCGAGTGCGCTGGTTTCGTTGCCGGCCTCGACGAGCTTCTTGGCTTCGGCGATCCAGCGCTCGACTTGAGCCTCGAGCTGGCGGCGTGCTTTCGCGGAATCTTCGGTCACGAGCGCTCTCTTCAGCACGAGCCATGCCGTGCGCGCTCGGGGTCCCGCGCCCTCGAAAAGCGGCGCCAAGACCCTCGAGTTCGCGTACTTCCGCGACTCGCTTTCAACTCTGCAACTCGACGCGCAGTCCAGCTTGAGACGCGTGGTCTCTCGCCGAGACGCTCGAGATTTGCAGCGTGAACGCGGCACGACTAACCGCTGCCCATGCTCCGCCTGCTTCCGGCTCTTCTGCTCGCGCTCGTGAGCTGCGCACAGCCGGCGGCGAAGGAGGAGCGGCGCGCACCGGTGCCCACTCGCAGCCTCGAGAGGGAGCGACTGCGCGCGCTGCGTGGCCTCGAGGGCATGACGCGCGCGCGCTATGACCCCGCCACCGCCAAACCATGGGTCGACGTGAGCGGCGCGGACCCTTATCGGTTGGTCGCGACCAGCGACGGATTCCTCGGCATCTTGCGGGGCTCGCGCGCGCTGGTGCGGCTAGACGCGCAGCTCCGTGAGCAAGCGCGGCTGCCGCTGGAGGAGCCGCCGACTGCCCTGTGCGTTGCCGAGGATGGGAGCGCATGGGTCGCGAGCCGCTACGGACGAAAGCTCCTCCACGTGACGGCGGACTTTCGTCTCCTCGCGACGCGCGAGCTGGAGCTGGGAGGTGTGGCGGACGTGGCATGTGGTCAGCACCTCTACGTCCTACCCGCCGACGGCTCGTCGCTCCTCACCCTCGGCGAGACCGGCCAGGAGCTCGCTCGGGCTCCCGCGCTTCCCGGCGGATTGCGACTGTTGATTCGCGGACGCTACCTGCTGGAAAGCTCGCTTTTCGCGCGAACCCTGCGGATCTGGGAGCTCTCGCCTCGCGGGCTGCCGGGGCGCGAAGCGGGCCGCGTCGTGCACGACGGAACACTGTGGGCCTTCGACGCGCTCGAACGCGAGGGCGAGCTAGTGATGGCGGTGGCCGGGGTGGAGGATCAGCCGCTCGTGCGAGTGCACGGCGAGTTCGAGAACATCGACTCTTTCGTGTGGGTGTATTCGCTGCGTGACGGTCAGCTGCGCGAGCTCCTGAGCCTGAACGTCTCGCAGCATGGCCTGGTGGTGCCCAAAGCCGTGCATCTTCGCGCCGCCGGCGCGGACTTGACCCTGAACGCGGTGGCGGCCGGAAGTGGCCGCTGGCTGCGCGCGGAGCTCGCAACCGGTCACATCGAAACCGGCCCGGCCCTGCCCGGATTGAGCGACGCGGTGTTCGGAGCCTCCGGCGAGCTGAGCTACGCGAGCCCGCTCCTCGACGCGTGGGTGCGCGTGGATCGCGCGGGGACGCGCGCGGTGCGGGTCGAGCCCGACCGAAGGCCGTCGCTGGAAGTACGGCTGGGCGAGGCATTGTTCTTCACGGAGCTGATCGCGCCAGACAACGACAGCGCGGGCTCTCATTCGCGCTTCACCTGCGAGACGTGCCACTTCGAGGGTAGCGTGGACGGGAGACGGCACTACACGGGCCGAGGCGAGGTGAGCGTGGTGACCAAGCCGCTGTTCGGGCTCGCCAACAACCGTCCTCACTTTTCTCGCGCCATGGATCCCGACCTCGCGTCCGTGAGCCACAACGAGGTCCGCGTCGCGGGGGCCGGCAGCGGCCAGGAGCCGTGGTTCACGGTGGAGACCGCGCGCTTCCCCTGGCTCCACGAGCTCGGCGTCGAGCGGGCCAGGCTGGAGCCGCTAGCGCTCCGCCAAGCGCTGCTGCAGTTCTTTTACGCGTTCGCGCCTCCCCCCAACCCGCTCACGGCCGGAAGATCGCACTTCACGGAGCTCGAGGCTCGAGGGGCGGCCGCCTTCGCGCGACATTGCCAGAGCTGCCACGCGCCGCGCCTGAGCAGCGACGAGCCCGCGACCGCGGTGCCTTTCGAGAGCTGGGAGCGCTTCGTCTTCAGCTCGAGCGCACCGATCGTATGGGCGCGGGGCGACTACGAGCAGTCGGGCGTCCTCCCTTACGTGCACGAACGAGGCACTCGCATCACGAGCCTGCGCCGGCTGGCACTCAAACCGCGTTACTTCACCAACGGCTCGTCGCCGACGCTCGAGGACGTGCTGGTGCGTTTCCGCAATGGGGCGCACGACGCCGGAAAAGAGAGCGCGCGGCTCGCCCCCCTCTCGCAGGAAACGCGCCGCGCTCTTCTCGCCTTTTTGAAGGTGCTTTAGCGGTACGGGTTCTCGTTATCCAAAGCGGGCGACGCGCTGTCCATTCCTGGCGTCGGCGCGGCCTCGCTGGGAGGCGCGATGGCGTCCGGCGGAGTCGTGGTCGGATTCGGGTACGGAGCCGTGCTCGGTTCGAGCTGCGCCGGTTGCGGCAAGCTGTCTTGCACGCCCGGCGCGCTGTCGTCGATCATCACCTCGCTGCTCGTCCGCGGCACCAGTCCCGCGCTGCTGTCGAAGCTGCTCCGCGCGGCCTCGGTGGCCGTCGGCGGGACGCTCATCATGTCGGCAGGCGCGCTGAGCGCGGCGGGGGCCGGAGTCGCGCTCAGCGCTTTGAGCGCGTTCAAGCGAGCCCAGTCAGAGTCCGGCACGTACTCGCGCTCGAGCGCGGGCGCAGCCGTCGGCCCGAGGCGAGCTGGCTCGGTGTACGAGATGGCGTAGGTGGCGCCAGCCACGAGCAGCGTTGCTGCCGCCGCGGCCGCGATCAGCCCGCCGTTGATGTCCCAACTGCGCGAGCGCGGCAGCACGACCGGGTCATGGGTCTGGAAGACGACCGGACGGCGCTCTCGAGGGACCTCACGGCCGTACGAGTAATTCGGGAAAACTTGAGCTCTCGAAGCCATGATGCGACCTCCTTCGGTCTTGACCGAGAGAGCTGCAACGGCTGGGCCAGTCGAGGTGCGGAGCTCGTAACGCTTCGACAACGCTACATAATTGGCCGACAGCGCGCCGGCTGTTCAGCTCGACCTCGCAGACGCGGCCGCCTCGCTGAGGCGCTTTGGGGTCGCTCAGGCCTGAGCGCTGACGGAGTCCGTGTCTTCCGGCACTGGATCGATGGCGGAGAGGATCGCGACCTGAATGTCCAAGCGCCGTGCGGGCGAGATGGGCCTGTAGTCCAACTCCACGATGTGGAACCGGTCGAACACGCGACCTCCGCGGGTCTTCACCTGCGAGCCGACGATCTGCACGCGCTGGGCGAACAGTGCCTGCGAGAGCGAGAGCAGAAGGCCCGAGCGGTCGAAGGTTTCCACCTCGAGGGTCGCGAACGTGCCGTCTTCGCCCTCGATGAAACGTACGACCGTTTCTTTGGCGGCGGGCGTGAGCGCCAGACGGCTGCCCGGGTCCGCCTTCTTGCGATCCAGCTTGCCTTCGATGAGGCCGATGAGCGTTTGACACAGCTGCAGCACCTCCTCGTTACCGAGGCGGAGGCGGTGGTCAGCGGGGTCCTCGTGGCGGACCCAGAAGATGTCCACCGCTTCGTCGTGCTTGCCGGGGATGCGGCGCGTGTACGCCTCGGCCTCGATCACGTCCAACCCGCAGAGCACGAGGGCGGCGCTGATGGTGGCGAGCAAGCCGGGCCGGTCGTCCGCGACGACGCAGATAGCGGCGCCGGGTACGCGGTTGGAGAAGAACGCTCCGATGTTGGCGGGCGCAGACTCGCGCTCGCGAGCGACGCGCGCATGCGCTTGTACGGCGCTCGCTTCGAAGTTGCCGCGATAGCTCGCAGGTAACGATGCTGCGAACGAACGCACGAAATCCTCGGAAGGGGGAACGGAGCTCACTTCGATTCTCTTGGCGGCGCGAATGAGGAACGGTAGGGCCGAGCGCCGCACCCGCGGCTTTCGGTCATGTTTCGCTCCGGTGACATACTCTCATTTTGACGGAGGGCTAGGGCTTGCTGCTCTGCCGAGGCCTCGTGCTCGTAGCAGTCGGAGTCGGGGTGGGCGTAGGGGGCGGCGCGGTCGGAGTGGTGACGGTGGGAGCGTTGGTCGGCGTCGCGGTCGGGGCCGGCTGGCCAACACCCGGAAATCCGGGCGGAAAGGTGATGCCTGGGGGCAGCTGAATCTGCGAGGGGATCGCGGTCGGGATCTGAATCGAGCTCGGTAGGGGGAATGGCAACTGCAGCCCGCCGGTCGTCCCACCAGCGCCAATGACGACGACCTGCCCCGGGTTCGACGGGGAGCCACCGGCCGCCGCGCCTCCGCTCGCGGTGCCTGTGCTCGGCTTCGTCCCGGTGGTCACGACGCGGGGCGTCGTGGGCACCGTCGTCGGCGTGGCCTCGGGGAATGCTGGGCCTTCGCCTCGGATGGGCTCGACCGACGGGGTGCTCGTCGCCACGGTACCTGCGTCCGGCAAAGGAGGCGCCACGATGCGCGAGCTGTCGGCCGCACGGTACGCGGCGTAGCCCACGGCTCCGCCACCGCCCAGCACGACCAGCACCAACAGCGAGATGAGCAAGCCGGAGCGCCCTTTCGGCCGCGCCGGCGCGGGGAGGGGAGCGCCCGCGTAGTGCGGCTGCGGCGGCGGCCCGTATTGCGGCACCTGATACGGCGTGCCTTCCCCGCCCATCGCGGTGCCGGTCATGGGCCCACGTGCGGTCGGCGCCGGGTCGTTCGAAATGCTGGTTCGCGCTGCGCCGAGCTGGCTCACGCTCAGCGGGGGCGCATCCGGCGGCACCGTTTTGGGTACCGCGCTCGGCGGAGGGCGCACGGAAGACCGAGGAAACGACGAGAGCATCGACGTTTCGAGAGGGGCGACCGGCGCCAGGGGCGGCGCGATCGCAGCCAAACGCCCGGCATGACTGAGCGGGCCGGCGAACGGCGCGAGGGCGAGGCGCATCTCCGCGGCGCTCGCGAATCGGTCCTCGCGCTCCGCCGCGGTAGCGCGCTCTACCAGCGCGACGAGGCCTGGAGGCAACCCGGGCACCACCTCATTCAGCTTCCGCACCCGGCCGCCCTGCACGGCGGCGATGATGATTTCCACGTCGTCGCCGTCCGCCGGGCGACACCCGCCGAGCATCTCGAACAGCATCACGCCGAACGAATAGATGTCCGCGCGCAAGTCCGCGGTGTGCGCGGACGTCAACTGTTCCGGCGCCATGTACTCGGGCGTACCCATCACGACCCCGGCGCGCGTCAGCCCCTTCGTGAACTCGCTGGAGGCGCGCAGCTTGGCGATGCCGAAGTCGATCAGCTTGAGCACGGGGCCGCCGGCAGAAGCGGTGACGAACACGTTGTCCGGCTTCATGTCGCGGTGGACCACGCCCATCGCGTGCGCCGCCTCCAAGCCGGCCAGAATCTGCAGGCCGAAATCCACCGCCTGGTCCGTCGGGAGCTTGCCCTGCCAGTCCAGCATCGCCTGCAATGACTGCCCGCTGAGGAGCTCCATCACCAGGTACGGTGAGCCGTCCTCATCCGTGTCCACGTCCGTCACGTGAGTGACGTGGGGGCTCTGAATGGTGGCAGAGACGCGAGCTTCCTGCAGAAAGCGCTGCGTCAGCCCCGGGCGCTTCGCCAAGTCCGCGTGCAAAAACTTGAGCGCCACGCCGTGACCCAGCACCTCGTGCCGCGCCTCGTACACCACGCCCATGCCGCCATCGCCGATGAGCCGCACGATGCGGTACTTGCCGGAGATCATATCCCCGGGCGCGTAGCGGCTCATGTGGCGCCTCGGTCGACGATGCGCTCTTCGCGCGGCACGTAGCGTTCGTACTCGCGCAAAAAGGTCAGGCTCTTGCTATCTGCGCGGTCCACGTAGAGCACGCCCCGCAGGTGATCCGTCTCGTGCTGGACCACGCTCGCGCGCACGCCCTCCCAGACGAAATCCAGCGGTTGGCCTTCGCGGTCGAGCGCCTGTACCCGCACCCTCCGTGGCCTCACGACTCGCCCCCGCATGCCGGTCACCGACAAGCAGCCCTCGAACATGACGATACTGTCTTCCTCTGCGAGCGCCTCCGCAGGGCTATCGACGGCCGGGGTCACGACCGGGTTGACGAGCACCGTCAGCGGAATATCCAGGGCATCCGGGTAGCGCGGATTCTTCTGAATCTCGATCACGCAGAGCTGCACCGACTCGTACACCTGCGGCGCCGCCAATCCTGCACCGTCCGCGTCGTGCATCGTGTCGATCATGTCGTCTATCAAGGTTTGAATCGCCGGGCTCCGTAGCTCCTCGACGCTCAGGAGCCGCGCGGCCCTACGCAGCACCGGCTCCCCCATTTGTGCGATTTTCCTGATAGCCACGGCCGGCATCGTAGCCCAAAAAAGCCGCGTATCACCCGCGCTCGCCCCGGGGCGCCCAGGGCACGTCTTGCCCGCCTTTTTCATGCTGAGCCCGCCGAGCAAGGACGAACAGCAAGTCAGCGAGGCGATTGAGGTACACCAGGGCCGCCCCGCGGACCGGTTCGGTCCGAGCCAGCGTCAGGACCCGCCGCTCCGCTCGCCGCGCGACCGTGCGTGCGAGGTGCAAGGCCGCCACCTCGGGCGGCCCGCCGGGCAAGATGAAATTCTTGAGCGGAGCGAGCGGCGCCTCCGCGTCGTCGATAGCGCGCTCCAGACGAGCGACGTCCGCGTCACCGAGAAGGGCGATCCCGAGCTTGCCTTCGCTGCCCGGCACGCTGGCGAGCTCGGCGCCGAGCGTGAACAAATCCGCCTGGAGCTCGTCCAGCAGCTGCTGCACGTACGGCGCTGTCGAGTGCGACCGCGCCACGCCGATCGCCGCGTTCGCTTCGTCCACCGTTCCATAAGCCTCGACCCGCGCGTCGTCCTTCGGCACCCGCGCGCCGCCGAAGAGCCCTGTCTGTCCCGCGTCGCCGGTGCGCGTGTAGATCTTCATTGCCGCCAGGCTACCCCGAACGGGACGCGGCTGCCGAGCGCGGACGGTGTGCGCCGTGCTCCCGCTAGCGCCCCGCGCCTGGCGCCCCGCCACTGCCTCCGCCCGCCGCGGCGCTCGGCGCGGTCGTCGCTCCTCCTCCGCTAGCGCCCTTCGTGCCGGCGGCGCTGCTCGTCGCCTCTCCGGCCTCATCCGTTTTGACTCGGTCCACCCGATCGGACGCCGGTTCGATGGTGCCGGTCGGTGTCTTGCCGCTTTCCAGATCTTGCGGCGCGGCGTCGTTGCGGTCGCAGCCGAGCGCGCTCGCGGCGAGCAGAGCGACCGCTACGACGACGACAGGTCGAGGGAGCTGGGAGTGCGACTTCGCGATGATGAACATGCGCGCTCGCGCTGCAACCCGCGTACCGGCTGCGCGCACCCGGCCTCGAGCTGGCACGAGGGGTGCACGAGCGGCCTCATGCGCCACGCCCTCCTTTTCGCCCTCATCACGCTCGGCTGTAGCGCCCGCGTGCAGAAGCCCGCCCTCGATGCGGCGTTCGCCAACGACGAGATGCGCGCTGAAACCTTCGAAGCTACGCTGCGCGCGCTCGACGAGCACCCGCAGTACGTGGACGAGCTGTTCCAAGCGACGCTCTCGCACCCCGTCACGCTCGATCGCTTCTTGCGGGCCACCGGGCGAGAGCTGGAGCGAGACGAGTTCGCTCGTTTCACCGCGGAGCGCCTCGTCGCCGAGCCGAAAGGCTTGAAGCGGACGCTCATCGCCGTGCTCGACGAAGCGAGCGACGACCCCCCCGCGTTGAAGGCGGCTTCGGAAGCGATGGCGGAGCGGGCTCAGGTTTCGGCCATCGTGGTGGTGCAGTCGGACGCGAGCATCCGCGGCAACTTGCGGGCGCTCTTGCAAGAAGCGCTCAAAAATCCGGAGGCCCGGAAGTCATTTCTGAAAGGCGTGGCGGAAAATGCGGATGCCATGGCGCGCCTCATCGCGCCCAACCCAGACGTGATGGCCGCGCTGCTGAAGGCGTTTGGCCGGGTCGGCGTCGACAAGGCCAAGGGCGAGATAGAAGCCGCGGCGAAGGCGCTCGAGTAGGGAACGTAGCGGGTATTGTCCGGATTTGCGCGCTCCTCCGCCCGCCCGCGTGAGACGTTTCAGCTCGAGCAGGGGTGCCCCGCTAACGCTGACGGGCCCCCGTTGGCACCGCCGTTGGAGGCGCCCGTGACGCCAAGGACAGAGCATGCTGAGATTCAGCGGTGTCGGTCTCGGGTCTGCAGCTGCTGATGCGCTGGTTTTCGCCGACCGTGCGTGAGCGAGCCGATGCCATCGTGGGGCGGCGCGCGATTCGCATCGAAGCGATGACGCCTGCAGCGCTGTGGGCGACGGTGCAGGGCTCGGAGCGTTACAAAGCGCGGTTCTCCCGGCGGCAGGGGCAGATCGTATGCGCTTGCTCTTGCCCCTATTTCTTGGAGCGAGAGGTACCGTGCAAGCACCTGTGCGCGCTGGCGCTGGAGCAGGCGGGGTCGGAGCTGCTCCGCGGGGCGTCCGCGGCCGAGCCCTTGGTGGCAGACAGCTCGCTCCTGAGAGAGTCGAACCCGGATAGCCTTCCGATCGAGCCGCTGGCCGCCAACCCGGAGAGCGAGGATGCAGGCAGCGGCGCACCGGCAAGCGAGCCGCAGCCGGAGGTGCCGGAAGGGCGCTTCGGCCTGCGGAGCGCCGGAGATTGGCGAAGCGCGGCGACGCGGGTGGCGGCGCGGCGCGAGCGGGGGACTACGGAGCTTCTTTACTTCATCTCGCCGAGCCCCGCCGAGCATGGGACGACCGTCGTCATCGCCTCGCGCAAGGTGGGAAGCAGCGCCGGGGACCTGTCGCCGGCCCTGGTGGGCGCTGCGAGCGAGCTGCTGCACGACGTGGACCGCGAGCTCTACGCGATGCTGACGGCAGCTACCCGCGCCGGTTACTACGGCACCTCCAGGACTCACGTCGGGCGCCTGAGCCCGTTCACGGCGACAGCGGTGCTCCAGCGACTGGCGCGCACCGACCGGTGCTACGTCGTGCCCGGCAATCTGCATCGGAGCGCGCTCGTGAAGGAGTGGGCAGCGCTGGCCTCCGGAGAGCGGCTGGGGCGCAAGGCGCGCAAGGACTTGGGCTACGACTACGGCAAGCTGCTCAGCTGGCCACGGCTGGTGGAAGGAGAGCCGTACCAGCTGCTTTTGGGGCTGGTGGCGCAGAAGCCGCAAGCTGGCCCGGACGAGCGCTTCACGGTCGCGGCCGGGCTCGTGCGCGGGGAGGAGCAACGGCCGCTGGCGGACGCTACCTACGTTCATGCAGACGGCGCCGCGATCGTCGGTCATGAGCTCGTGACGCTGCGCGAGCAAGACGCGCTGTGGCTGGCCGCTCTGCTGGCGGAGGGGCCGCTCGCTGCGGTTGCTCGAGGCGAGCTGCAGGAGTTCGTGGAGCGCGTGGTCGGTGAGAGCGGCGTCTCGGGCTTGAGCTTGCCCGAGGGCTACGAAAAGGTACCGCTCGAGCCGCCTCGACCCGTTCTGGACTTCGAAGCGCCGGAGGGCCGAAGGCTCAAGGCAAAGCTCTCTTTCGACTATGGCGGCCGGCTCATCGACAGCGAGCAACGCGCGCGCGTGATGTTCGAAGGCAAGCAGCTGCTGCAGCGGCACTCGGAGAGCGAGCGCGCGGCCCTCACTTTGCTGAAGGATTTGGGTTTCGCTTCTGAGCAGCTGGGAAACGCGCGCAGCGCCGGTTTCAGCCTGGAGGGCCGCGAGCTGGTCCCGGTCGTGAGCGCGCTGTTGGCCGCGGGCTGGTCCGTCAGCGCGGTTGGCAAGCGCTACCGCTCCGCGGCGAGCTTCGACGTGGAGCTAGAGTCGGGCATCGACTGGTTCGAAGTGAAGGGGCTGGCCCGGTTCGAGGGCGGAGACGTGCCCTTTCCGCAGCTATTGGCCGCGATCAAGCGGCGCACCCGCGTCGTGCAGCTGGGCGACGGGTCTTGGGGCGTGCTCCCCGAAGAGTGGCTGAAGCGCTGGGGAATCTTCGCGGAGCTGCCGTTGCCGAAGGGGGACTCCCTGCGCTTTTCATCGCAGCAGATAGGTCTAGTGCACGCGCTCGCGGCGGCGCTGCCGGCGGACGAGGCCGCCGAGCGAGGTCTCTCTCAGCTCCGCGAGAAGCTCGCCGAGTTCGAGCAAATCGAGCCCCTCCCCGCGCCGCGCGGCTTCCGCGGCAAGCTACGTCCTTATCAAGAGCAGGGGCTGGGTTGGCTCACGTCACTGGGAGAGCTCGGCTTTGGCGCGTGCCTCGCCGACGACATGGGCCTCGGCAAGACGATCCAAGTGCTGGCATACCTGCTCGCGGCCAAGAAAAAGCGCCAAAAGGGGCCGACGCTGGTCGTCGTTCCGCGCTCACTCCTCGGCAATTGGCAGGATGAAGCGGCGCGGTTCGCCCCCGCCTTGAAGGTGCTTTCACACTGGGGCCCGGAGCGCCAACGCTCCAAGGCGGCGTTCGCCAACACGGACGTGATCCTCACGACCTACGGCACGCTGCGCCTGGACATCACTCTATTGAGTGAGCTGCAATTGTCCTGCGTGGTGCTGGACGAAGCGCAGGCCATCAAGAACAAAAACAGCGCGACCGCCAAGTGCGCCAAGCTACTGAGGGCCGAGCGGCGCGTGGCCATGAGCGGCACCCCCGTAGAAAATCACCTGGGTGAGCTTTGGTCGCTGTTCGAGTTCCTGAACCCGGGTCTTTTGCAGGAGCTGGGCGGCTTGCGCCGCGCGCTGGAGAGCCCCAAGCCCAGCGCGGAGGTCCTCCAGCTGGTGCGGACGCTCGTGCGGCCGTTCGTGCTGCGGCGCACCAAGGCTGAAGTTGCAAAGGACCTGCCCGACCGCACCGAGCAAACGCTGTACGTGGAGCTCGAGCCGGAGGAGCGGCGCGGGTACGAAGAGCTGCTCCGCCACTATCAGGCGAGCGTCGCCAAGGCGCTGAAGCAATCCGGCGCCGAGGGGGCGACCACTCACTTGCTCGAAGCGCTGCTGCGCCTGCGGCAAGCTGCTTGCCACCCGGGCCTTCTGGATGAAGCCCGCCGAACGGAACCTAGCTCCAAGGTGGAGTGCCTGGTGGAGCGGCTGCGGGCTCTCAAAGACGAGGGACACCGCGCGCTCGTCTTCTCGCAGTTCACCTCCCTCCTGGCGATTGTGCAGCAGCGGCTCACCGCCGAAGGCATTTCCTTCGAATACCTGGACGGGAAGACGCGCGATCGCAAGGCACGGGTCGATCGCTTTCAGTCGGACCCCTCCATCAGCGCCTTCCTGATCAGCTTGAAGGCGGGCGGCGTCGGGCTCAATTTGACCGGCGCGGACTACGTGTTCATCCTGGACCCGTGGTGGAACCCCGCCGCGGAGGCGCAGGCGATCGACCGCGCGCACCGTATCGGCCAAACCCGCCACGTCATCGCTTATCGGTTGCTCGCGCGGGGCACGGTGGAGGAGAGGGTCGCCCACCTCCAAGAGCAGAAGCGCGAGCTCGTGGCGGGCGTGATGGGCGACGGGGAGGCGCTGTCTTCACGACTCACTCGTGATGACTTCGAGGCGCTGCTCGAGCTCGGCGAGACTTCCGCCAACATCGCGCCGCAGCGGCCATAACCGGCTGACGCCCGCTCACCCTCCCCAACCGGGCCACGGCTCCGTGGGCGGCGGCGGCAGCTCCACTGCCTCCGTCTTCTGCCGGAAGACGACGAACCCGCGCGCCTGGTAGTTGGGCAGCGCGGCAGGCGAATCCAGCGTGCACGTGTGTACCCAAACTCGCGTGGCATCCCCGAGCTGCCACGCGAGCTGCACGGCGCGGGTCAGGAGCGCGCCGCCCCAGCCGCGCCCCTGGTGCTCGGGCATGAGCCCGAAGTAGATGATTTGCACGTTGCCGCGGGGCTGCTCCTCGAGCTCGAAGTAGCCCGCGGGAGCCCCCCCGATGTGCAGCGTGTACAGAGAGACCAGCGGTCGAGCCAGGTGGGTGTCCCACTTCTTACGAGACCAGCCGAGGCGGTCGAACCATTGGTGGTGTCCGCCGACCTCCGTGTACAAGAATCGCGCGAAGGCGGCGCTCGGCTGCTGCACCTGCTCGACGCGGTGCGGAGCGGTGGGAATGGCGGCGGCGCGCAGCTGGCTCACCGCGCGCATCTCCAAGTACCAAGTCGTCACGTCCCGCACCTCGCTCATGCGAGGAGGGATTTTAGCCGATGAGCGTCGCCATGGCAGCGCAGCCGTCTGTCCAGGCGTCGAGATCGGCGCGCGCGCCGTCCACGATTTGGGCGCCAAACCCGGGCGGTACGGTGGCGTTCTCGTTGTGGTTGAAGCGTCGGCGCCAGGCGACTTTCGCAACCAGCCGGACCAGGCGATCCGTTCGCGGCGCGCGCAGCTCCAGCCAGGTCTCGTCGTCGTCCGGCGGGGCGAGGGTGCGGACGTAGATGCCGCCGGCGGAGACGTTGTAAGAGAAGCCGAGCTCGTCCTTCTCTCGGCCCGCGCCGCGGAAGGCGACGGTCGTGCCGTACAGCAGGCGGGGGGTCTTGCGGTTGTTGACCGCCCCCGCGCGCAGCTCGTTCGAAGCGAAGAGCACGTTTTCGGGGGCCGCAAAGCCGTCCACCGCGGCCACTCCCTCGAGCTCGCCGAGCGCCTCGCGGGTAACGCGCAGGTCTCGGGGAGCGCAGCAGAGGATGAAGTTTGCCTTGCTGCCGGCGCTTCTGGCCCGCTCCAGCACCGGAAGCGCTGCGGGCATGAGCTCCGAGTTGATGACGGCCAGGACGAGGTCCGGGCGCTCCGAGAACTGAGCCGCGTCGTCACTCGTGACTGCGAACGTTACGTCGTAGCCAGCATTTCTCAGCACGCGCGCGACCACCGTGCGGCGCGTCCGATCGGACTCCGCGATGAGCGCGCTGCCGCGGCCGGTGTTGGGCGGCTCCGCTTGTTCGCGGGGCAAGTTGCGTAGCCGAGTGAGCAGCGAGCGAACCTCACCGAACGGCAGCACGTCGTCTGCGCCCCAGCTGAACGCGTCATTGAAGGCCAGGTCGGAGACGCTTCGAGACAGCGCGAGCATAGGCAGCCGCACGTGCCGCGCGCTGCTGCGAGCCTCCACCGCCAGGGCCTCCGATTGATCGCTCTCGAGGAGGGCGGCATGGGCGTCGTGGGTCGACAGCCACGCCGAGGCTTCGTCGCTCGTGTCCACCGCGTGCAGCTCGAACGCGGCCTGCTGCGCGGCTACGGCAAGCGCGGCTCGCTCGTCCCTGCGAAAGTGGCCCAAAGCGAGTAGCGCGCGAGCTTCCATCCTCTTCCCCATGCGGCCGCTCCCCGCATCTCTTTAGTCCCAATTAGAGACGCCCGCTCGACGCCTAGACGTGCACACAAAAAAGCAGGAAGCCGGAAGGGCTTTACTTCCGAGCTCCCTGCTGATCCCCGCCCTCGGCGCGCTAGGCCGAGAAGATCTGTTGAATTTCGCCTTCCATCGCGGAAGGCGCGACCTTCTTCGCCAGCGCCAGCTCTTGCACGAGCAAGCTGCGCGCCTGGTCCAGAAGCCGCCGCTCGCCGAAGGACAAGTCCTTGTCGAACTTCAGGCGGTACATGTCCCGCAGCACCTTGGCGATCTCCGACGGGAGCCCACTCTTGAGCATCTCCGTGTAGGCGCGGAAGCGACGATTCCACGGCTGCAAATCCACCGCGACCTCGGGCGCCTTCAAGATGTCCAAAATCTTCTGCGCCTCCTTCTTCTTCATGACGGGGCGTAGGCCCACGCGTGAAGCGGCTTCGGTCGGTACGAACACCTTGAGCCCACTGTCGTGGATCTTGATGACGTAGCAGGAGGTCTTGCGGCCCCCGAAGTCTTTCTCTTCGATTTGTTGAACTTCGCCGACACCGTGGGCGGGGTGCACCGCCATGTCGCCAGCTTTGAAGTTGATGCGAATGGTTTCAACCGACAAATTGCCCTCCTGACCTGAGTTCGCGGGAACTAAACGTTCGACTAGGGCAGGGGCGGCGACACGTCCGCCGCGCGACTTCGGCTTCACCACGAAGTCACCTCTGACCTCCGACGCTCAAGCGCTGGCTGCCGTTCGTTCATCCCGCTCGCCGCAGTGCAGCACGGGCGAGGTCGTAACATCATCACCGGCTTTTGGTCAATCGAATCCATGCCGCGACGTATCTCATAGATCGTCGAAATCGCTCGAATTTCTAGCGAGTATCTGGTGACGATGTAGGTGCAGCAGGGGAAATGCTCTGCGGTGTAAGCCGCAAAATATCAGCGAGATCACCGGTAGTTACCGCACGTGCGCCATTGGCGATCTCCGTGAGTGGCAGTGGCACCATCAAGGTGACACGGTCGTTCTGCATATTCGTCACACTGCGCGCGTCCAGCGCAGCGGCGAGGCCAAGCGCGGTGCCGGTAGAGCTGCTGGCCGCCGACCTGTAGGTGGCGAGCAGCCGTTCGGCAGCGCTGCTACCCGCGAAATCTCCGTGAAGAACGAGCTCCAACGTGGCGCGACCAGCTGACGTTGGAACGAGCTTCGCCGTCACCGCCGTCGTCACCGCGAGCAGACCACCAGCAGCGCTTTGCCACCGTTCGTCGAAGGGACCCGGCACGTGCGCGGCGAGCGGAGCGTCGTCCGTTTCTTCCCGCAGGCCTCCCAGCGCTGCGCCTTGAAAAGCGCTCTTCGCCTTGAGCTTGCCTCGCGCGTACCCCTCGACGACGCGCGTTAGCAGGGGGTCGCCCACTCCGTACGCGACGACGCGATCGTCGATGCTCACCATGCCGATCGGGATTCCCTCGCTGATACCCGTCAGCACCACGATGTTCGGATCGGGTCGGCGCTCGCGTGGCTCGTGGATCTGACGCGCCTTGAACCGAGCGCGCGCCTGCGCGGCCGTCGCCGAGGGCAACTCCGCGAGGTAGAGGGTGCCGAGGTCAAAGCCGGCGATCACACCGCGCGGTAGAGTCTCCAGCGCGAAGCCGGTCGTCTGCGCCACGGCTCGCAAGCGATCGCGGGTGAGCAAGGCGTCCAGCGCTGGACGAAAGCTTTGGCTTTCCGCGAGCTTCGCGGGCGCCCCGCGCACGAGCCAGCGCAGCCCCGCTGCCGGGACGTAATCCTCTAAGCGGCCGCTGTAGCGCGGCGGTGCCGGAGCCGGTGCAGACGCGACCTTTGGCCCCACTCCGCCGCAAGCTACCGAAAGCGCTCCGACTAACGCGGAGCGGCGTCCGATGAGAGTCGAGCTAATGCGACGGGGGCGTGGAGCGACGCTCACTCGTCGCCGTCGTCGTCATCGTCGTCATCGTCGTCATCGCCCTCGTCACCCCCGGTGATGGGAATGTGGCGGCTGTCGTTCACGAGCTCTTTCAGCTCTTTGCCGACCTTGAAGAACGGCAAACGCTTCGCGGGAACGGGAACGGGTTGACCCGTGCGAGGGTTGCGGCCGGCGTAAGGCTTGTAGGGGCGCACGGTGAAGCTGCCGTAGCCGCGAATCTCAATTCCTTCGCCACGTTGCAGCGCTTCGGTCATCGCGTCGAAGACGCAGTTGACCACCATTTCAGCGCGCGCCTTCGTGAGCTCGCCGCGTGCTGCGATGGCCTCGATGAGCTCGCTCTTCGTCATTCGCGGGTCGCCTCTCCCTCAGCCGGTGAACCAACGCTAACTAATTGACGGTCATGCTCTCCCTTAAAGTCTGAATTGTCAACGGGTTAGGCGCTCTCGCCCCGAGTAGCTGGGCCCGTTCGCCCTGGCCTTAGACCCGCGTCGGCGCAAGCGGCTAGCCGGGAGGCACCGCCGCCGCGGGCATGACGAAGTCCACCGCTCCCTCCCCCGAGAGCAGCTCTACTAGGAGAGGCGACCTCGCCCCGGGCGGGCGGCCTGGCACCCGGACCTGCGCGCAGCCGGGGCCTGCCACCGTCGTCTGGAGCGGAGCGCTGAGCGGAGACTGCCAGCGCACCTCGAGGCGAGCGCCGGCCGGAGTTTTGGCCGCCCAGCCAAGCACCGCTCCGCGGTCGAGCTCCGGCGAGGCTGCCGGAAACACGAGGCGGGTTCCCGGTTGTAATCTCAGCGCTCGCCCTCCAGAGGCGCATGGGACGTGGACAGGGTAGGTGCTGCCTCCGTCGACTAAAGCGGGCCATTCGGCTTCTGCCTCGAGCTTGGGGACTGCTGGAGGCACGTACCCGACCAATGCGGGCGGGTTTCGACCGCTGGCGTCGAAGACGTAGCGGTAGCTCGGGGGAGCGCCGAATAGGTCGTACAGCTCACGGTCGTGGGCGTCACCGCGCCGGCGCGCCACCAGCCAACCTTGGTTGGGGGTCTTCACCCGAGGGTCGTGACCGAGGTTGAAACCGTGATCGGTGTCGACCCAGAGCAGGCCCCGCGTGATTCCCGCCGCGGACACGACGGACGGCTCGAACATGGGACGGCCGCCTTCGCGCCGCGCGAGCTCCGTGTGGGCGCGATGGCCGTGGAGCGCAAAGGTGAGCAGCGCGCCGGGCACCGCGAGCCAGCCGAGACGCAAATCCCACGCGGCGCGCGCCACCAAGATCTGAGCGAACGGAATCACCTCGCAGAGAAAGCGGGCACCGCCGCCGGGGTAGTTACCGTCGAAGTAAAACGGCACGTAGAGCAGGGCCTGCAGCGCGATGCCCAGGCCGAGCCATGCCAGGGGTGAGCGGCGGTGTCGCGCCAGCGCGTACGCTCCCAGCAACGTGAGTGGAGCCAGGTTGGTGGCGTCGGTCGTGAACAGCCAGAGCCGCACCAGCAGCGTGCGCAGCGCGTGGTAGGCGCCAAAGCCGTCCGGCAAGTAGCGCGCCACGTAGTCGCCGTGCTCGAACCGGCAGCCCACGCCCGCGCCGAAGCCGTACCTGAAGCAGCCGGCGGGCGCGTCCGACACGGCGTAGTAAGCGAGCTGGGTGGAGCCGAGCCATTCGCCGGTGAGCGCCCGTTGCTGGAAGAGCAACAAGAGCACGCCGGGCAGGCCCCCGAGCAAGAGCGCTGGCCAGTGTTGCCAGCGTCGTCGCAGCACCCAAGCCACCAAGACGCCCATCGCCGCGCCGCTCACCGGTCGCGTCGCGATGAGTAGGCCCAGACACAAGCCCGCGGCGCCCGCGAAGGCGCGGCGCTCTGCGCGCAGGGCCGCGGCGAGCGCGCTCGTCGCGAGCAGCGCCGAGAGCCCGTGCGACATCGTGTCGGCGGTGTGGTACCGCAGCGCCGCGCTGCATACGGAGAGCGCCGATGCCAGCATCGCCACCTTGGCGCTCTGCCCCAGGGCTCGTGCCAGCGCGTAGGTCGCGGCTACCAAGGCGGCTCCGAGCGCCGGCCCCAGCAGCAGGGGCGCTCCCAATCGGACTGCCAAGGACAGCACGAAGGGGTAGCCGGGCGGGAAGATCACGCCGAGCGCGTGACCGTCGTCGGTGGCGAGCAAGAACCGGCCCCTGAACGCGGCGCTGGGGTCCGGCACCGAGAACGTGAACGAACCAGCGGCGAGCGACCGAGCGGCGAGGAAGTAGCTCGTGGCGTCGATGATGCGGGGCCCACCCCGGAGATAAAACCGCACGTAGGCGCAAGAGAGCGCGAACGCGAGCAGGCATAGAGCGGCGAGGGTGAGCCGACGCCGCATCGGTTCACTCGGGCTGTACGGCCCAGACGTGAAACAGCACGTGCTCCCCCTGCGCGCTCTCGAAACGGACCGGCAGCGAGGAGACGCCTGGCTCGCCCAGCTCGATGCGCTGCTCCAACCAGCCGTCTTTGCGGCCCAGCTCGACCCGAATGGCGACGTTCGGATCTGCCTCGACCTGCAACGTAACCGGCTCCGTGGGGGCGGCGCGGACGATGAGCGTGACCTTGCGTGACGGGTCCAGCCCTTCGAGCGTGAAGCTCTCACGCACGCCGGGGGGAACGATGCGTCCGGCATCCCAAAGGTCCTCGCGGGGCAAGCTCGGGTTGGGCAAGAGCTTCATCAGCACGTGACCGATCATGCCGCTGGAGGTTCGGTACCGGTGCTGCTTTTCGCTGACCAGGTCGGCGAGGTCCAAGCTGTCGACGCGCCTTTCGCCGGGGCGGAGCGAAAACGGCTCTTCGCTCCGGTCGAGCGACTCCCAGCGCGGCGCGTAGAGCACCTTGCTCGCGCCGCCGCAGATCACGTTGCCGCGCACCGGTACCTCGTCGATACGCCTCCCGAACCACAGCGGGAAGTCGCCCCACCAGCCCGGGTAGATGGCCAAAATGTCCGGCCGATCGCGGGGTTTCAGGCGCTCGATGAGCTCGATGCCAGCGGCGACGCTCTGGCGCGTCGCGCGCGCGAACGGCAGGCCCCGAAAGCCGCCCAGGCCGATGATGTCCAGCGCCGGCAAGTCCGACACGTAAGGAATCGCGCCGGCGTCGCCCACCAGCACCCGGCTCGGTTGGGGGCGAAAATTGTCGCGCAGCTTGCGACCGGCGGTGACGTGCTGATCGTAAATGTTTCGCGACGCGCGCCCGAAGAACCACAGCTGCTCGCGGTAGCGTGGCGCTTGCCGCCAAGCGAACACCGCGGCCAGCGCCAGACCCACCGCGGCGGGGGCGTAGCTCCTCACGGCCTTTGCGCGAATTTGTGACAGCGCTCCCGCGAGGCCGAGCGAGGCTGACACCAAGAGCCACGCGACCGCAGGCATCGTGTAGCGCTCGTTCTGCCAGCGCACCTGGCCGTTGAGGGCCACGATGCCTATCCAGGCCAGCATCGAAAGCCACAGCACGATGGCGGCGCGCCGCGTGCTGGCTACCACGAAAGCGTAGGCGGCAATCACCCACGCGAGCCAGCCCACCGCGGGCACGTCCGCAAAGTGATACTGCGTGACGCGCAGGACCTGGTACTTGAAATGGAACCACCAGGCGGCAACCACGTCGGCGCGCGTCAGGTAGGGGTGGTGAGCCTCGAGCTTCACCAGCGCGCCGGCGGCAGTGGAGTCGCCGGTGAGCAGCTTGTTGGCGATCGCGTGGCTCACGAGCACGCAGCCCGCGGGCACCAGCGCGAGGGCGCCCCAACTCGCGAGGCGGATCCTCTGCTCGCGCCGGCGTTCCCAGAGCGCGCTCGCGACGAGCACGAACACGGCGCCGATTCCTTCGGGGCGGGTCGCGCACACCAGCAGCCCGCAGACGCCGAGGAGCGCCGCCTTTCGCAAGGAGGGGCCGGGCGCGCGCTCGGTCCGAAGGTCGTCCCACGCAATCACCGCGAGCGACCAGAGGCCGAGCAGCAGCGCCACCTCCATGCCGCTCCAGAGCGACCAGTCCAGCGCGCCCACGCTGAGAAACACCGGAGGCAGCAAGTAGCTGGTGATGCGCGGCAAGCCGCTGAACAAGCGGCGGAGGGCGAGCAGCGTGCCGAACACGCACACGCACGCCACGACTGCGGCCCAAGCCATGAGCGAGAGGCCGCTCAGCCCGAGCCAAAAGCCCGGCACGAGCACGAACGGATAGAGCAAGCTCGTGCCGCCACTGGAGTAACCGGCGCCGGGCGACCATTCGAAGGCGTGACCTCGCGCGGTTTGGCGCGCGAAATCGAAGTGAATGAACACGTCGTCCAGCGGCGCGGACCAGGGGCCGAGCGCTCCCTGCGTCGCCGCCGCAAAAGCGTGAGCGGGATCACGAAACAGATCCGCGTACGCCGTCTGCAGGCGCATGGAAGAGTAGAAGGCGCACGCCGACAGCAACGTGAGCGCGCCGGCCCACAGCGCGTATGCGGCGGGCTCCCACGCGGCGAGCGCGGCGGCGCGCTCTCGCGCACGGTCAAGCAGCGACCCTTTCACGTTTCCGCGCTCGTACTACGGCGGCCGTCGAAGAAACAGCCGCGGGTCCGTCGGCCGGAGCGATCGCTCAGCGACGCGGAAAGTGCGAACAAGTAACCAAAAGCGGGCTCGAGCATGCAGCAAATCGAAAGTGGAGGGCTCGCCTTTGCCGTCTCCACGACGAGAGCGCAAGAAGCAAGGGCGACACCTGGGAGAAGCCTTGCATCCGTTCAGCGTACACCGGGCTTTTCAATCATTGTTGCTTGCGGGGTCGGGCCCGAGGCGCTCTACTTGCGGTCCGCACCTCCGGTGTGGGCAGAAGGCATAGGATGGGCCGTGGGTCCCGGTCACACGTCACTGGCACTGAATTTTGATGCGATGGTTCGTTGAGGTCTCTCGCGTCGGCGACTCCAGCGCCGACGAGAAGTATTGCGTCGAGGCCAAGCAGTGGCAGGCGGCGCTGCAGGAGGCTCGCAAGCTCCGCGGTGACAGCGGCCCCCTGTCCAAGTTCTCGATCGAGCTGCTGGACGACGGCTACCGCGCCGTAGATCCCAAGCAGAAGCTCCGATTCGTCGTGGCCAAAGCCCCGCTGGACGCGGAGCTGACGACCGAAGGAACGGCCCCTCGCAACGGGCAGCCCGCGCCGTCATTGGCACCCTCGGCCATCCCGCCTGCCGTCACGCCCTCGGCGGCACCTCCTGTTGTCACGCCCTCGGCGGCACCTCCTGTTGTCACGCCCTCGGCGGCACCTCCTGTTGTCACGCCCTCGGTGACACCTCCTGTTGTCACGCCCTCGGCGGCACCTTTCTCATCGCCAGCCGCTGGGCCGGTCCCCGTCATGGTGTCGCCGGTGGTTTCGGTCGCGCCCGAGCTTTCGCCTAGCGCGCTGCCCCCGCCGGCTGAGCCTCATGGAGGAGTGCCCTCGAGCAATCTATCGCCTCACGCGCCGAGCGCGGCTCCGGTGAACGCCACACCAGCGGCAGCGGCAGCTTCGGCATCCGCGTTTCCGCCGCGCCCGGTAGCGAGCGCGCCCCGCGCGGTATCGGCGAAGGCTCCGGCTGGCATCTCCATCCCGGCGGATGTCATCCCGCCTGCGCCTGCGCTTCCGCAGAATCTGGGCCCCGTCGTCGCGAATCAAACCGTGACTCAGCCGAGCCCGGCCATCGACCTGCCTCCGCCGTCGACCGTGCTGCGCAAGCGGCAAGAAGAGCCAACGACCGAGTCGCCCATCATTTACCGCGAGGTCGCGTACGTCGTCGCTCCCGGCGTCACCCGCGGTTCGGTGGAGGCACTGCTCTGGGCGGCGTTCCGTGATCTCTCGCGAGAGCTCGCGGGGCGGTCGGAGCAAAAGTTCGTGCAGCTCGCGGTCTTCGATCACCAGTTCGAAAAGCGCCCGGAGCGGCCGCCTCTCGGCACGCTGGCGTGGAAGGACTGGCGCGGCAACCCAGTGCTCACGTTCCCGCTGTTCGACGGCACTCAGCCGGCGCGCGCCTCGGTGCCGGCCCCTTCGATCAAGCCTCTGCCGTTGGTGAGGATTTCGAGCTCGGCGCCGCCGCCGCCGGCCGAGCCCGCCGTCAAGCTCGCAACCGAGCCGGCCGTCGCTGCGCCTTCCTCCGCACCCGCGACGGTCGCGGAGCCGCCGCGCACCGCGCCTATCTCCGTCGCGGAGCCGCTGGTCATTCCCGTCGCGGAGCCGCGGCCGAGCGTCGCGCCCCCGCCCGTCGTGATCGCGCCGGCGCCGACCGCCTCCGCAGCCACGACCACCCCGCCGCTCGTGTTGGTGCCCTCGGTCGCGGCACCGTCGCCCTCGGTCGCGGCACCGTCGCCCTCGGTTGCGGCACCCGAGCCGTCGGTCGCGGCACCCGAGCCGTCGGTCGCGGCATCGTCGCCCTCGGTCGCGGCACCGTCGCCCTCGGTTGCGGCACCCGAGCCGTCGGTCGCGGCACCGTCGCCCTCGGTCGCGGCACCCGAGCCGTCGGTCGCGGCACCCGAGCCCTCCGCGGCGATCCCGCTGACGCGCGAGAAGATGCCCTCTTCGCATCCCAGCGCAGGGCGATCTTCACGTCCGCGGATGGCGGCGGTGCGTCGCCGAGCCGGTGAAGACCTGATCGGCGAGCTGTTCGAGACGATGCACGACCTGCACTTCATGCAGGGCGTGGCGGACGGCGCCGAGTTCATGCTCGCCGCCTTGGACTCCGTGCTCCCTTGCGACGGCGTGCTGATTCACGTCTTCGACATCAATCGCCGTGAGTTCGTGGTCACGCGCGCAAAAGGTCCCGGCGCCATCTCGGTGCTCCTGCACCGAACCGCGGACAGCGAGCCGTTTTTTGCCTCGGTCATGCGTCGTCCGGGCTCGGTCGTGGTGCAAGACGTCGCTCGGGATCCTCGCATCCTCGGCCCACGGTGGGAGGCTCTGGGGGTGCAGCCCGTTCGCGCGCTGTGCGGCCCCGTTCGTCAAGGCGGTCGCTACCTCGGCATGCTGGAAGCCGTGAACCCGCTGGGGGACGCGCCGTTTCACCAAACCGAGCAAAACGCGGTGGACTACATCTGCGAGCAGTTCGCGCAGTTCCTCGTGAACCGCCCGATCGTGCTCGAAGCAGACGTCATTCTGCGTCGCTAGCGAAGGCGCCACGAGCCGACCCTCGCTTGGCGATTGTCGACCGCGGGTCACATGCGCATTAGGCTCCGCTTCGCATGGCGGCAGAACGAACACGGCGCGAGCGCATGCTCACGTTCTTGTTGCTGCCGGCGATCGTCGTTTCGGTGCTGGTGCTTTCGGGGGTGATGTTCCGCTCCAGCTTTCAGCTGGAGAAGCTGCGTGAACAGTCCGTCGTTGAGGCGACTCTGTCGCTCGCCAACGAGCGCGCGGATCGGCTCGACAAGCGCATCATCGAGCAGGACAACGCCGTCCGCTCCGTGCTGGACCTCACCGAGCGCGCCGAGTTCGGCCGCCAGTGGCTGGAGACGGCGGCGCTCTCCACGCCCACCGTGCGCGCAGTGCTGCTCGTGGATCTCGGCTCCCCGCTCCACAACGTGGTGGCGCTCGCCTCCCGCGCGCCCGAGCTTGAGACCGAACGCTTTCGCCGCTTGCTCGTGCACCGGCTACTGCCGGAAATGAAGCTGGACAAGCCTCCGCTCGACGAGCTCCGCCACTTGCACAAGGTGGAGCGCGAAAAGGCGTACCTGCTCAGTCACTGGGAGCAGTCCGTGGCCGAGCGTCACTACCTCGTGGTGGTGTGGCACGACGTGCCCCGCATCGTCCACGACGTCTTCCCGACTCTGTACTCGGACATGCAGCAAAGCCGAGTCAACGTCGTGGACGCCGACGGCAAGATCGTCTTCGGGCCCCCGTTGGGGCGCGGCGGGCTCACGCTTGGTCGGCAGTTCGAGACCACGCTGTACAAGTGGACCCTCAACGTCACGATGAACAGCGCGGAGGAGCTGGCGGCGGCGGTTGCACGTCGCCGGGTGCTGGAAATGGTGCTGGTCGGCTTGTCCAGCATCGTGGTCATCGCCGGGCTTTTCGTCATCCTCATCGCCGCCGAGCGCGAGCGTCGCCTCTCGAACTTGAAGAGCGAGTTCGTGGCCAACGTCTCTCACGAGCTCAAGACACCGCTCGCGCTGGTGCGCATGTTCGGCGAGCTCTTGCAGACGGGTCGGGCCGACACGGAAGAGAAGCGAAAGCAGTACCTCTCCATCATCGTCAACGAGAGCGATCGCTTGAACGCGCTCATCGAGAACGTGCTGGACTTCGCGAAGGTCGAGCGCGGGCAAGCCGCTTACGAATTCTCACCCGCGCGTCTGGCCGAGCCGGTCGCGCGAGCGGTGGAGGCGTGCCGCGTTCGTGCGGAGCGTGACGGCGTCTCGCTGGAGCTCACGTCGGAAGACGGCCCGGAGCTCATGATCGACGAGCGCGCGATCGAGATCGCGGTCATCAACTTGGTCGACAACGCGCTCAAGTACGCGCCAGACGGCAAGCGGGTGAGCGTCGTGATGCGTCACGTCCCGTCCGGCGCGGAGGTGCTGGTGGCCGACCAGGGGCCAGGCATCCCCCCCGAAGATCGCAAACGCATCTTCGAGCGCTTCGTGCGGGGCAAGTCCGCGAGCGGCAAGCAGGTGCGCGGCTCCGGCATCGGCCTCTCCTTGGTGAAGCACATCGCCGAAGCGCACGGTGGGAGCGTTCGAATCGAGCACACGTCACCTCAGGGCTCCCTCTTCACGCTCCGACTTCCGCGCCGCTAAAAAACTCGGGGCGTCCGCCTTGACGATCGACGTCTGGGGCAGTACATAACGTATGCGTTATATAGCAAAGGCGTTATAGATGACTCCGAGTGAATCTCTGGACGCGACATTTACAGCGCTGGCGGATCCTACCCGCCGCGCGATCTTGGCCCGCCTGGCGGAAGGTGAGGCCAGCGTCACGGAGCTCACTCGCCCCTTCGAGCTGAGCCAGCCGGCCATCTCTCGCCACCTGCGCGTGCTGGAGCGAGCGGGTCTCATCACCCAGGGGCGTCGCGCGCAGCTGCGGCCTCGCAAGCTAGAGGCCGCGCCGCTGAAAGACGCGTCCGCGTTCCTGGAGCAGTACCGCCGGTTCTGGGAGGAGAGCTTCAACCGTTTGGATGACCTTTTGAAAGAGCTACAGGAGAAAGAAGATGCTGGAAAAAAATAGGTTCGAGGGCGACACCGTGCTCATCGCCAACCCCGGCGAGCCGAGCTTCACCGTCACCCGTACCTTCAACGCGCCGGCACGCTTCGTTTACGAAGCGTGGACGCAGCCGGAGCTGATGAAGCGCTGGTACGGCAATGCCTGCATGACTCTGGAGGTGTGTGAGATGGACGTGCGGGCCGGCGGCGCTTGGCGGCGCGTGCTCACCGACAAGGACGGCAATCGCTTCGGCTTCTACGGCACGTTCACGGAGGTGCAGCCGCCGCACCACATGGTGTTCACCGAGACGTTCGAGCCCTTCCCGGATCATCCGTCCACGGTCTCCGTCACGCTCACGGAGGAGGGCGGCAAGACCTTCGCGAAGCTCGTGCAGCTGCACGACAGCGTGATCTCGCGCGACGCGCACATCGGCTCCGGCATGGAAACCGGTATGCGGGAGACCTTGGACCGCCTGGATGCGTTCCTCGCCTCTCGCCCCAATTGAGCCAAATCATGGACCCCCGTGATCTCGGCGAGCTCAGCGTCGAACAAGAAGAGTACCTGGTGGAGCTGCTTTGCACGCGCGGCGCGTGCGTCTGGGACCTCTTCGTGCGCGAGCTGGATGACCTATGCCGTCGCAGCGCGCGCGCTCACTCCGTGACCTCGCCGTCGTCCGTGGCGGACTGCGCTTCGAGCAGCTCCTTGTCGGTCAAGTAGACAGACGAGCCGCCGGGCTTGGAAGGCACGGGGGCCGTCGCCGCCGGCGCGGTCAGCGGGGCGGGGGCGCTCGCCGGCTCACTCGGAGCAGCTGCGGCCACGGGCTCGTCGTCTGAATCGCCGCCAGGCTCCTCGGCCTCCGCGGCGACGGCAGCGGGGCCCGCGGCCGCGACGGGCTCGGGCGGCGGCGGCGGCGGTAGCGGCGCGAAGCGCTCTGGCATCGGGATGGAGGCCAGCATGGGGTCGTACTTGGCGAGCAGGGGTGCGAACGCTTCGCGCTCCGCCGGCGACAGCGTGCGCATTCCGTCCAGATTCAGGGTCTCCGCATCGAAGAAGACGCCGTCGCGGCTAGCGGAGAAGTGCAGGTGCGGGCCCGTGGAGCGCCCCGTGCTCCCCACGTACCCGATGACTTGCATGCGCCGCACCTTGTCACCCACCTTGAGCCCCGCCGCGAAGCGCGACAGGTGCGCGTAGCCCGTCTCCACCCCGCCCGGGTGCACGATTTTTACGAGGTTCCCCGCGGCCCCCGCCAAACCGACGAAGCTCACGGTGCCGAAGGACGACGCGCCGACCGGCGTGCCAGTGGCCGCGCCGAAGTCAGTGCCTTGATGCGGCATCACTTTGTGCAGCACCGGGTGCACGCGGTTCGGGTTGAAGGGTGAGGTGCGCGGCGCGTCCTTGATGGGCTTGCGCCAGCCACCCTCCGTCGGCGCTTTGCCGTCCCGGTCGTAGTAGCCGCGCACGTTGGGCGCGTCCCAGTAGTAAATGCGCAGCTGTGTCTTCTGCGGATCCGCGCGGATGAGCTCCAGCGCCTCCACCCCGGCGTAGCGCGAGAATTCGCCCAGCGACGTTACCTCTTGCACCACCATCTTGAGCACGTCGCCCCGGTCCAGCTCGTCCAGCGACATGTGCCCTTCGAGCGCGCGCTGCACCACTTTTGCGAGGCCAGGATCGAAGCCGGCTATGTCCGCGGAGCGCTCGAAGCTCGAGCCGTCGTAGCTCATGGCGCCCATGATCTGAGCGCGCTCGAGCTTGAGATCCAGCTTACCGCCGGTGAGGCGACCGTCGATCTCTTTGGCTTGGTAGATGTCTTCGGCGCCGGAGAGGTACTCGAGCGCGTAGAGCTTGTTCGTCCCCCGCTCCAGCAGCGCCTGGAAACGGTCGCTCTTCTTGCACTTGTTCAGATCCACCACGCCGCGAAGCGCCGCGAGCACACGGTACCCCTGCGCCTCCGGCGCGCCCGCGCTCTCGAGGGCCTTCAAGAAGGAGTCGGTGCCGACCTTGCCCTCGATGAAGCGGTACTTCGCGTCGTTGCGCGCATCCGCGATCCGCCACGGACCTGGAACCTTTTGCCTCGCTCGTTTGGGCTTCGGCTTGGGCTCCGGGGCTGCCGGCGCCGCAGAGCCGTTGGTTGCAGGCGACGAAGGGCGAGCCGCGCTCGCGCCTCCGAGCGCCCCGAGACGCCCCTCCAAGCTCATGAACAGCGCGGTCATGGAGGCGACGATCGCGATGCCGAGCAGAGCCGAGAACAGCGCGACCAGAGTCGGCGAGAGCTCGCGCGGAGCAGCGGGCGTGAACGGAGCCGCCGGAGCCCGCGTCGAGGGTGGGGGGGCTACGAACTCTTCCGCGTCGGGCGGCGGCGCCGCGGCGTCTCGGCCGATGGCGTCCAGCTCCTCGTCCAGGCTGGTGGTGTCAGCGCGCGCGGCTTTAGCCGCTCGGGCTTTGGCGAGGAGCCGCTCGCGAACCTCCGCGCCACGCCCGCTAGCGTCAGGCGCTGACGGAACTTTCGCGGCCAGCTGGTCGGCGTCTTCCGACTCTTTCGTCACCGCCGGAGCATCCACGCCCAGCTCAGGCTCGATCGGCATGGCATTCGCCAGCTTCGGGCTGGGGTTCAGCTCGACTTCCGGTTCCGTCTCGCCGTCCTCGCGCACGTCCGAATCGACGACGCGGCCGACATAGCGGGAACCACCGGCGTCCGGCGGTGAGGCCACGGGGGCGAAGTAGCAAGGAACCCCGAGCGCGGCAAGCCGGGGGAATTTTCCCCGAATCGGCCCGGCCGAACCCCAAGCCGCCTGTCTTTCCCCGCGCTTCTGGGGGTACGATGGCGGACCGGGCATGGATGACCACCTGAAGCAGCTGCTGCTCTTGGGCAGGGAGCACTACGAAAAGCGTGAGCTCGACAAGGCCGAGTACCTGCTGCGGCAGGTCGTGGCCGAGACCGACCGCTTCGCGGACGTCTTCGACATGCTGGGAGTGATTTCTCACTCCAAGGGTGATTTCGCCCAGGCCGAGCGCTACTTCGAGAAGGCGGTCAGCCTCAACCCGAACTACACGGAAGCGCAGCTGAACCTGATGGTCACGTACAACGACCTCGGGAAGTACGACGCCGCTCGCCAGGTCTACAGCCAGATTCGTCACCGCGGAGCTGGCGGGCCGGCCAAAGCGGACCCATTCGCGAAAGGAAAGATCGCGAACATGCATGCCGAGATCAGCCAGGCCTACGCGGATGCCGGCATGGCGCACGAGGCGGTCCTGGAGCTCGAGCGCGCGGTGGCGCTTTGCCCAGGCTTCGCGGACCTTCGCACCAAGCTGGCCACTCTGTATCGCGACGGCAATCAGCCGGCGCGCGCCCGGGAGCAACTGGAGGCCGCGCGCGACGCGAACCCCAACTACGGCCAAGCTCGGCTACTCTTGGGGGTGATGCACCTGACCGCCGGCGAGCACGACTCGGCCATCGCAGAGTTCGACGCCGTGCTCTTGAGGGACGGCGACAACAAGAGCGCGCTCATGTACCGAAAGCTGGCCGAGGCGCAGCGGGCGCGATCGGAGCGACCAAGCGCGTGAAATCGTTCTTGCTCGGGTTGTGGCGGCGCTTGCGCGGCACACCCGGGTCTCCGGTGGCGGCGGCGGCGGCGGTGGCGATTGGCGTTTTCATCGGCTGCCAGCCCCTGTACGGCCTGCATTTCGTGCTCGTCTTGGCGGTGTGCTTGCCGCTGCGGCTGGACGCGGTGCTCTCGTATCTGGCCGCCAACATCTCGAACCCGCTAGTGGCGCCCTTCCTCATCGTTGCGGAGGTGGAGGTCGGCTCGTACCTGACGAGCGGGCGATTCGTCGGCTTCGACGTGGCGCGCGCGAGGGAGAGCGGCGCCGCCGGCTTCGCGCGACAGCTGTTCGTGGGCAGCTTGTCGCTGGGCGCGGTGCTCGCGCTCGCGGCGTTCGCGCTCGCGTGGGCGCTCACTTCGCGCTTCCGCTCGAGGGTCGCCGCGCCTCCTGACGCGCTCGACGCGGCGCTGTCGCGAACGCGCGAGCGCTACGTCCGCGCGCCGCGCGCTCATCGCTACTACGTTGGGGGCAAGCTCGCGTTCGATCCGGTGTGCAAGCTCGTCGCGGATCTGCCGGGCAGCTTCGGCCGGGTTCTGGACCTGGGCTGCGGCCGCGGCCAGCTCTCGCTGCTGCTATTGGAGCTCGGTCGCGCTCGGAGCGTGGCCGGGGTCGACTCGGACGCGGACAAGATCGAGGTGGCGCGAGCGGCCGGTCCGGAGTGCGACTTTCGTGTCGCAGACCTGACCCCCAGCGACGTCACGCCGGCCGACACCGTCTTATTCATGGACGTGCTGCACTACCTGCCGCTCCCCGAGCAAGACGCGCTCTTGCGCGCGGCGGTGCGCGCGCTCGCGCCGGGAGGGCGGCTCCTCGTGCGCGAGCTGGACGCGGACCCATCCGCGAAGAGCAACGTGACGCGGTTCTTCGAGTGGATCGCGCGCAAGACGGGCCTGAACCGCGGCCGCGCCACCGCGTACCGCCCCGCGCGCGAGGTGACCACGCTTCTCTCCAGCCTCGGTTTACGGTGCGAGGTTCAAGGCGCTTCCGAGCGCACGCCGTTCGCCAACGTGCTGATCGTGGCCGGCGGCTCCCCGCGTAGCAACGTGGAGGAGGCCTCGTCCGCGTCCAGCACGCTCATCAGTGCCGCGAAAGCCTGAACCGCCGCCGTCTCCACGCTCGGTGCGGGGCCGTCCATCAGCTCCGCCAGCGATGCGACGCCGAAGTCACGGATGCCGCACGGCACGATGAGCGAGAACAAGCGCATGTCCGGGGAGACGTTGAGGGCGAAGCCGTGCATCGTCACCCAGCGCGAGATGCGCACGCCGATCGCGCCCAGCTTCACCAAGTCGTGCGGCGAGGACTCGCCCACGTATTCGCGAGGCGAATCCCGATTCACCCACAGGCCGATGTGCTCGTCGAAGCGGCCGGCGGCAACTCCCGCGTGCTGCGCCACCCGGCGCATCACCTCCGCCAAGTCCCGCACGTAGCGGCGGACGTCTTTGCGATCCGGCGCCAAATCCAGGATTGGGTAGCAGACGAGCTGCCCCGGGGCGTGCAGCGTGACGTCCCCCCCGCGACCGATCTGCTCGACGCTCACCCCCAGCTCCGCGAGCTTCTCCGCGGAGGCAAGCAGGTTCTCCGCGTGCGCGCCGCGGCCGCACGTGATGACGGCGGGATGCTCCACGAAGAGCACGGTGTCGCCCACCGCCCCCTCCACGCGCGCTTGGTGCAGCTGCTCTTGGAGGCGCAGCACCGAGCCGTAGTCGCGTCTTCCGAGGTAGTAGCCGGCGAGGCGTCGCTTCATTCGGGCGGTTCGATGCCACTAGCACGCAGCTCCTCACGGAGCATCTCGATGCGCTCGGTGAAGGTGCCGGCGATATCCGGGTCGAACTGGGTGCCGGAGCAGCGCTCGATTTCGCTGACCGTGACCTCGTGCGGCAAAGCACGGCGGTACGCGCGGTCGCTGGTCATGGCGTCGTACGTGTCCGCGACGGAGATGATGCGCGCGATGAGCGGGATATCCTTGCCCGCCAAGCCCAGAGGGTAGCCTCGCCCGTCCCAGCGTTCGTGATGCAGGTGGACCCCGGGGATGACGGGGCCGAGGAACTTGATCGGATCCAAGATCTCTCGGCCGTAGGTCGGGTGGCGCTTGAACACCTCGTACTCGGTCTGGGTGAGCTTACCCGCCTTGTTCAGGTTCATCACGCAGCCAATCTTGCCGATGTCGTGCATCAGCGCGGAGTGGCGAACGATCTCTATCTGCACGTCGTCCAACCCCAGCCAGCGCGCCAGGTTCACCGCATAGCGCGCGACGCGCTCCGAGTGGCCGGCGGTGTAGCGGTCCATCTTGTCGATGGTGCGAGCGAGGCTCTGGATGGTCTGCTGGAACGTCGCCTGCAGGTCCTCGTAAAGGCGCGCGTTTTCGATGGCGGCGGCCGCGCGCGACGCGATGATGCTGAGGAGCTTGCGCTGGCCTTCGTCGAAGCGGCGGCTGGCGTTGAGCGATATGGTCGCGACGAAGCCGAGCAGACGGTCCCGCATCTTCAGCGGCACGATAATCAGGCTCGAAACCTGGCGAGCCGGGTGCGTCGCGAACAGCTCCCGAGCGCGCGCGCCGTGCTCGGTGATGGGACCCGACGCGAGTCGCTCCACGACCTTCGCCGGATCCAGCGCGCCGAGCTCCTCGCCCTCTTCCAGCAGCGAGCTGAAGTTCAAGCTGCGCAGCGTGAAGTCACCCTCGCCGTCGGCGAGCCATGTCATGACGACGTCGCTCCGCACCTCGGAGAGCGCGCTGTCCGAGAGAGTCGAGACCACCTCGTCCAGCGACAGGCTCGCCGCGATCGCTTCGCTCACCTTGTAGAGGGAGAGCGCCTCTCGGAGCCGCAGGTTTTCGGCCGCCAGGCGGCGCTTCTCCAGGCCGCGCTGCACGATGTGGACGATCTCCTCCACCTTGAAGGGCTTGAGGATGTAGTCGTACGCACCGCGCTTCATCGCGTCGATGGCGGTCTCCACCGTGCCGAAGCCGGTCATGATCACGGTCAGCGTATCCGGGTGGACCCGCGCGACCTCCTTCAGCAGATCCAAGCCGCCCATCTTGGGCATCTTGAGATCGCTGATGACCATGTCGTAGCGCGCGCGCTCGAGCTCGGTGACCGCGCTGGTCCCGTCCTCCGCCGTGCGCACGATGTAACCTTCCATGCCGAGGAAGTCCGCGATGATGTCGCGGATGAACTTCTCGTCGTCGACGACGAGGACCCGGGGACGGTCCTCGGGGTGACCAGACTCGAGTGCAGGCATTGAGCGTGGGCTTACTTCCACCAGAATAGCTCAGAACGCCTGGTGGAGGCCGGTCCCGCGGTGGATTGTGATGCTTTGTGTCGCGCCCGCGCCCCGCCGGAGCGGCGACCTCGTCGCTCGCGGCGCTTCCGCCTGGATTCTGCTCGATTCTGACCAGCCCGAGGAGCGGCCTAGAGCCCTAGGCTCGGCGGCCGGCGGGCAGCGGTGAGCGACGATCCCCGACGCCGGGTCGGGGCTCCGGCACCGGAGAGCGCCGGTCCGACAACAAGCCGCCGAGCGAGTTTCGGGGCGGCGCGGTGTCGTGCGACTGCAGATAGAGGAGGTTGAGACCGTTCACGAGAGCGTGGGCGAGCAGCGGCCCGAGCAGCGAGCCCGTCAGCCCGAACATGGCCCCGAGCACCAAGCCGACCACGCTGGCCCACGCCACCCAAACCCAGCGGCTCGGACCGCTCAGCTGAGCGTGGGCAAGGCCGAACAACACCGCTTGCAGCCAAACTCCCCAGGTGCCGAGCCACGGCATGAGCAAGCCGCGGAACACGAGCTCCTCCGCCAACGACGACAGGGCGGCGATGACGGCGATACCAGCGGCATCCAGCCCTTCCGTCATCGGTCTGAGGTCGCGATGCAGGGCTTTCGCCCAGCTCGTGCTCTCCACGAGGGCGCGCGTGCCGACCACGACCGCGCCCGCGAAGGCGGCTCCGAGCAGTGAGCTGAACGCGTGCGCCTCCACCCCCGAGAGCGGCAACCACGGCTCCCGATACTGAAAAAGCGAGCCGCGATCGAAGCCATGGCCGACGGCGAGCGCACCCAACGCGACGAGGGCGTACGCTACCGAGGCTCGGCCCCAGCGAAACATGACCTCAATATGCCATGGGTCTGCTTGATTCGAAACCCCAGCGCCTCGGTGATTTGATAGATCTGGGCGCCGATGGTGACGCCTTCGTCTACGAGCTCCGGACCGGGCGCCGCGCGGGGCGCGGACACGCCCGAGGTGCTGGCTCTTTTCGAAGGAGAGCTGGAGCTCGTCGAGGTCGTCGGCCGGCAAGTAGCGCGTAGTATCGGCGGCGCGGTGGAGCTGGATGATTTGCGCAGCTTCGGCCGCGAAGGCTTGTTGGACGCGGCGCGCAGGTTCGACAGCGAACGCGGCGTGCCGTTCCGTGCGTACGCGAATTTCCGAGTGCGCGGCGCGATGATTGACGGCGTCCGTGCGATGTCGCAGCTGCCTCGTCGCGCCCACGAGCGGCTCAATGGTCTTTCCGCGGCGCTTCGCGCGAGCGAGGGCGCGGCGGACGACACGTTCACTGCGAGCGCCGGCGGTGCGCGCGCCCAAGCCGACCAAGCGTTGGGCGAACACTTGGCGGGGATGGCGACTGCGCTCGCGATGGGACTCATTGCCCCAACTGGCGTCGGAGAAGCCGGCGAGCAAGTGCAGGTGACGACCGCAGACAGCCCGGAAGACGCCGTGCTCCGCGCTCAGCTCTTACACTCGGTCAAAGAAGCCATCGAGGAGCTACCAGAGGACGAAGCGAACCTGGTTCGTCGCCACTACCTCGAAGGCGAGCGCTTCGACCAAGTGGCGCGCTCGCTCGGGTTGAGCAAGTCGTGGGCGAGCCGCTTGCACACCCGCGCGATGCAGAAGCTGGCCAAACGCTTTCGCGAAAAGCAGTAGCGCGGCGTTCCGTTCGCAACTCCGCGCCCCGCCGACCGATGAGGCGCCATGAGAATCGCCGGTGAGAGCCCGACCTACGAGCTCGTTCCCGTTGCCCCGTCCGCGGCCGAGCCGCGTTCGTCCGCTCAAAAAGCGCCCTCCGGCCCCACTTTCGCCCAGGCCCTCGGCCGAGTGGGCCGGGCGGTGGATGGTGGTGAGGCGCTGATCGCGACCGCCGCGCGAGGAAATCTGGGGGGGCTGGATTCCGCTCAACTCATCGCGCTGCAGGCCGGCATCTACCGCTACAGCGAGGCCGTGGACCTGGTCGCCAAGCTGGTGGACCGAGCTGCGACCGCCGTAAAAACCGTCGTTTCTCCGCACTAGTGCACAAAACGACCGGTCTCGAGAGCTTGCGGGCCAAACCCGGCTACTCTTCGCCCCGTGACGCGGCAGCGCATTCTCGTGGCCATGAGCGGCGGTGTGGACTCCTCGGTGGCCGCCGCACGCCTGCTCTCTCAGGGGTTCGACGTCGTGGGCGTGACCCTTCACCTGTGGGATTACCCGGACGACGGCTCGGTGAAGAGCCGCTGCTGTGCGCCGGAAGATATTCACGACGCACGCCGCGTCGCGGACGCGCTCGGGTTTCCTCACTACGCGTTCGACCGCCGGGAGCTCTTTCAGCGCGAGGTCATCGACCCGTTCGTGGACGGCTACCTCGCTGGGGAGACACCAAGCCCCTGCGTGCGCTGCAACCGCGGCGTGAAAATCAAAGAGCTCCTGCAGCTCGCGGATCGGCTGGACGCCTCACGCGTGGCAACCGGTCACTACGCACGGCTCGTGCCGCGCGAGGGGCGCACGGAGCTCCACCGCGGCCGCGACGCGGGCAAAGACCAGAGCTATTTTTTGCACATGCTGCCGGAGTCCACGCTCGCGCGGCTTTGCTTTCCGCTCGGTGACTCGGACAAGGGCGAGGTGCGCGCGGAAGCGCTGCGGCTGGACCTGCCCGGCGCGCAGAAGGGCGAGAGCCAGGAGCTGTGCTTCGTACCGACGGGGCGTTACGACACCTTCGTGGGCGAGCGCGCGAACGAGCGCCTGCGGCCAGGGCCAATCGTGGACGAAAGCGGCAAAGTCGTCGGTCAGCACGCCGGTGTGCACCGCTTCACCGTCGGTCAACGCCGGAACCTGGGCGTCGCGCTCGGCAAGCCCAGCTACGTGGTCTCCATCGACGCGGATGCCGGGCGCATCGAGCTTGGTCCGGTAGAAAAGCTGATGGCGACGGGCGCAGAGCTCGCGGAAGTGAGCCTCGCGAGCGACGTCACGCTGCCGCTCGATTGCGAGGTACAGGTTCGGTACCGCGGCACGCCGCTGCGCGCCCGCGTCGTCAAGGCGGCCGGCGGCGCGCGCGTGCTGTTCGAAAAGCCGGTACAGGCGGTGGTGCCCGGGCAGTTCGCGGTGCTTTACGCCGGCGACCGCGTGCTCGGCGGCGGCCTGATCCGTCGTGCCGAGCAGGAGACGAGCCGAGCGGAGCCGCCCGGGGTGTCGCCATGAGCCGGCTCGGCCTGGCGCCCCTGTTCGGCGCGCTGCTCGCGCTCGGCACCGGCTGCACCGTCGGTGATGGCAGCGGCTGGGTCAAGTCGGACCGGCTCTTCGTCTCCGAGTGCTGGAACGGGCCGTTCGACCTCCAACCGGATTTCTTCGCGGCCAACCCCTATCGCGAAGAGGCGCTCATGATCCGCGTGCAGCGCGGCGACAACAACACGGAAGCCTCGGACGGCCTCACCGTGATCGTGAACGACCTCGCGAAGGTGAAGATCGGCGAGCCCATTCCGGTCGGTGTCCCGAACGGTGTCGCTCCCCCCGGCCAGCCGTTGACCGGGGCGCCCAACCCGCTCGTCACGTTGTCTATCTACTTGCACCAGACTTGCCACGAGCAAAACAGCGCCACCTATTCGGTCAGCGGCGAGATTCGGTTCGACTCCATCTTCAGCGGCAACCTCAACGAGAAAGACAGCGAAAAGCGCCTGACCAACGCTAGCTTCAGCGCTCGCTTCGCGGACCCGCGGGATCTGGTGGATGCGGAGGATCCCGCCGCGGTCACGAGCGAAGAAGTGACCGGCCAGTTCAGCTTCTATTTTCAACGCGGCCAGCCCGCGCAGCCGTTTCAATGACGGCGAGCCGGGTGGACGCTCAGCTGCGAAGCGAAGCGGAGCGCTTCGAGCTGCGCTTCGGCTGTGAGAGCTGCGCGCACTTTGCGCCGGAGACTCGCGCGTGTGGCAACGGCTACCCGACTGCACCGCACGTCGGGGTGCAGCTCTCGCGCGTCGAATCCTTGCTGTTCTGCAAAGAGTTCGAGCTGTCCTAGCGATGGCGCGCTCTCACCCCCCGAGCCTGACGACCGTGGTGCGCCGCACTCTCGAGGAAGAGTGCGGGGAGCTCGCGGGGCGGAGCGTGCTCGCCGCCGTCTCCGGGGGAGGGGACTCGCAGGCCATGCTGTCCGTCTTGGCGAGGCTGGCGCCATCCTTCCGCTTCGAGCTGCGCGCTCACGGGGTGGACCACGGCTTGCGCTCCGAGGCGTCGCGGGAGCTGGACTTGGCGCAGGCGCTCGCGGAGCGGCTCCAGGTGCCGTTCGCGCGGACGACGGTCGCGCTCGAGGGCGGCGGAAACTTACAGGCTCGCGCGCGTGAAGCGCGCTACGCGGCGCTCCGAGAAGCGGCGGCGCCTCATGATGCGCTGATCGCGACCGCTCACCACGCGACCGATCGCGCCGAGACCGTGCTGCTCCGGCTGCTGCGCGGCGCCGGGCCGCGGGGCCTTGCGGTGCTCGCTCCGCGTGCGCACGATGTGATTCGCCCGCTCGTGAGAGCGAGCAAACGGGACGTGCTGCTGCACCTGGAGCGGCACCACCTCGAATTCGCGGAGGATCCGTCGAACGCGGATGCGGCGTTCTTGCGCGTGCGGGTGCGCCGCGAGGCTCTGCCGCTGCTCCAAGAGCTTTCTCCACGAATCGTTCAGCACCTGAACACGCTCGCAGACGCCCTCGCCGGCGCGGACTTGCCGGATCTCGGCGATTACGAAGTACAAACGGGCGGTACGGAGCTGAATGGGGCTCAAATACGCGAGGTCCTGAGGGCAAGCCGCCTCGGGCGTTCCGTCACAATTCGCGTCGCTGGCGGGCGCGATTTGGTCGTACGCGGTGCGGGCCGAGCGCGCGAGTTAGACAGCGCAGGCCGCGCGATCACGGGCCGTGCGGTGGAAAGCAATCAGGGCTCTCCCAAACGGCCACCAAAAATCAAGGCATAAGTCTGAAACCGAAAAGAAATGTGCGTTTGGGCAATCGACGTTTCAAGCCATGGGTGGCATGATCCGATCGGGTCCGCCGACACTTTTCGTTTGTAGAGGTTCGAGTGAAGCAACCGCCGAAGACTCTTCTGCTCTGGGTAGTCGTTCTCGTCGCCTTTCTATCCATCTGGCATTTCCTGAGTATCGAGAACCCTCGAAATCAGGACATCTCGTACAGCACCTTCATCGCCCTCACCAAGGCGCCGAAGGATCAACGCCACATCGAGAAGGTGGAGATCAAAGACCGCGAGTACTCCTTCAAGATCGAGAACCCCAACAGCAAGGGTGAGGGCCAGCGCGCCCGCACCGTGGGGCCGGTCCGGGATGACGAAGCGGCGGCCGACTTGGTCAAGAGCGGCGTGGAGGTCACGTACCAAAAGGACGAGGGCAGCCCCCTGGTCGGGCCGGTGCTGACCATCCTGCTGCCGATGCTCTTCGTCATCGTGATGTTCTACTTGTTCATGCGGCAGCTGCAGGCCGGTGGCGGCAAGGCGATGAGCTTCGGCAAGAGCCGCGCTCGCCTCCTCAGCGAGTCCCAGAACAAGATCACCTTCGCGGACGTCGCGGGTATCGACGAGGCAAAGGACGAGGTCGAAGAGATCATCGCCTTCCTCAAGGATCCGAAGAAGTTCCAGCGCCTCGGCGGGCGCATCCCGAAGGGCGTCTTGATGATGGGGCCGCCCGGAACCGGCAAAACGCTCCTGGCCCGCGCCATTGCGGGTGAGGCCGGCGTGCCCTTCTTCAGCATCTCCGGCTCGGACTTCGTGGAGATGTTCGTGGGCGTCGGCGCGAGCCGCGTTCGTGACCTCTTCGAGCAGGGCAAGAAGCACGCCCCCTGCATCATCTTCATCGACGAAATCGACGCGGTCGGTCGTCACCGCGGCGCCGGCCTCGGCGGCGGTCACGACGAGCGCGAGCAGACGCTGAACCAGCTCCTCGTGGAGATGGACGGCTTCGAGTCGAACGAGGGAGTCATCATCATCGCCGCCACCAACCGACCGGACGTCTTGGATCCCGCGATCCTCCGCCCGGGTCGCTTCGACCGCCGCATCACGGTGCCGCGGCCGGACATCCGTGGCCGTGAGGGTATCCTCGCGGTCCACACGAAGAAGGTGCCGCTCTCGGGTGACGTGGACCTGAACGTGCTGGCCGCCGGCACCCCCGGCTTCGTCGGCGCGGACCTGGAGAACCTGGTGAACGAAGCGGCGCTGCTGGCCGCTCGGCAGGACAAAGAAGCCGTCACCATGGAGGACTTCGAGCTCGCGAAGGACAAGGTGCTGATGGGTACCGAGCGTCGCAGCATGGTCATGAGCGAGGGCGAGCGTCGCACCGCCGCCTGGCACGAAGCCGGCCACACCATCGTCGGCAAGCTGGTGGAAGGTAACGACGCCGTCCACAAGGTGTCGATCATCCCTCGCGGCGCCGCCCTGGGCGTCACGATGTTCCTGCCCACGGAAGACCGTCACCTCATGACGAGCAAGCAAACGAAAGCTCGTATCGCCATGGCGCTCGGCGGTCGCGTCGCAGAGGAGATCGTCTTCAGCGAAATCACCACCGGCGCGCAGGACGACATCAAGCGTGCCACCCGGCTCGCCCGCGCCATGGTGTGCGAGCTGGGCATGACGAAGCGCCTCGGCCCGGTCGCGTACGGCGAAAACGAAGAGAGCGTCTTCCTCGGCCGCGAAATGACCTCGCGCCGCGAAGACTACTCGGAGACCACGGCGACCGAGATCGATCAAGAAGTGCGCAGCATCGTGGACGAGCAGTACGCCAAGGCTCGGGACGTGCTGAGCGAGAACCGCGACAAGCTGGACGCCCTCGCCACCGCGCTGCTCGAGCGCGAGACGCTGGACGCAGCCGAGATCGAAGCTGTCCTCGCTGGCCGCGATCTGCCCCCCCGTCAACGCGCCATCATTCCGACCTGGAGCGAGAAGCGTAAGGACAAGGCGGAGAAGCGCCGCCCCGCGAGCATCTTCGGCGCGCCGAAGCCCGCGACCAGCGGCTAATCAATCCGAGCTGATAACGAAACGCCAAGGGCGGCCCCGCAAGGAGCCGCCCTTTTGCGTTGGTGGCGGTCGCGCTGCCCCTCGCATCGCAGGAGCTGCTCTCGCCGTGTAGGTCTCGCTCGCCGGCTCGACGTGAGGGGAGCAGCGGTCCTAAGACTCATTGCGGCCCGTGAACGTCGATCCATACGCCATCCTGGAGTTGCCTCGGGGAGCGCCGGAGGCAGCGATCCGTCAGGCTTTCAGGAAGCTCGCCCTTCGCTACCACCCCGATCGCAATCCTGGGGACGCCGAAGCAGAGGCTCGCTTCAAGCTGATCAGCGCCGCGTACCAGCGCTTGAAGGTGGCCGGCTTCCAAGCGCCGGCAGCGTCCTCGAGTCAGACGCCGCGGCCGAGCACTGCGGCGCCCCCACCGTGGTCGGGCGCTTCCAGCCGAGCGTATGCTGACGAAGACGACGACGATTGGGAGCCGCCGCCACGCCCCGAGTTCTGGCCGGATGGCCAACGGATCCACTATCCCACCCAGCGGGAGATCGACGACTTGATCCGCAGTCTGCAGCGCCCCACCACGCTCTCCTCCTTGAGGAGCTGGAGCGACTGGTTCGTGCAGAGCGCCTCGTATCTCTACGTCGGGCTGATGATCACCTTCATCCTCGCCGGAGCGGCCCTGCTCGCCTTCGTCGCGACGATGGGCGTGCGTGATTGGCTCGGCCTCGGCTGAGGCGCAGCAACCCGCACGCCCTCGGCACCTCAGTGGTGGTGGTCGTGCCCGTCCGCGCCGTGCGGATGACCGTGCGCCAGCTCGTCCTGCGAAGCCGGGCGGATCCCCAGCACTTCCACCTCGAAATGAAGCGTCTTTCCTGCGAGCGGATGCTGGGAGTCCACGATGATCTTGTCGCCCTCGACGCCGATGACCCAGATCGGAGCGTGCTCGTTGTTCGGACCTTCGGCCATGAAGGTCATCCCCGGCTCGATCTCCATTTCAGGCGGGAAGGCGGCGCGCGGGATCGCGTCCGGCTCGTCGTCCTCGCGCTCGCCGTAGCCATCCTCCGGGGAGACCGTGATCTTGCCCTTGAAGCCGATGCCCTTGCCCTCGAGCGCCTTCTCCAGCCCGGGCACGATGTTCTCGGCGCCGTGCAGGTAGGCCATCGGATCGTCCGGGGTTGACTCGTCCAGGACGGTGCCGTCGTCTCCGCGGAGAGTATATTGCATGATGACGACCTGGCCGTCGGCGATGAGCGATTCGGACATGCGGCACCACTACCCCGAACCGGCTCCGCCGCCACCAGATTTTCGCCCTGCGAGCGCCGCCGTGAGAGCTTTTTTAACGGCAATTGTGCTCCTCATCGGGGGCAGCTGCGCCGCACCTCCGCCAAGCGGCGGGCCTACCCGTGAAGGTGAGCTCCACGCCGCCTGGGAAGCCTACGCCGCCTTCTGCGGCGCTTGTCCAAACGCAACGACGTGCTGCTTACGTGAAGCCGATTTTTCACCGGCGCGTTACTCGAAAGCTTCCGGGCCCTACCTGCGCGCGTTGCGAGAGCACTACGAGTGCCGAAGGGGCGACCTGCTGATCGATGCGTCGGTCTATGCGGACCCGATGCTGCGCTATCCGGACGACCGGGCCTATGCGCCGCTCCAGCAGCGGGCCAAGCTCAGCTGTGAGCGGTCGGCGTGCCAAGGCTCCGCGGATAGGATGAAGGCCGAGCTGGACCGCGCGCTCGCCGAGCCCTCTCCCCACTCTCCGGACGCAATCCTGGCATGCCCGGTGGCCTCTGCCGGAGCGCCAGGCCCAGCCGGAGCTTCCGCCCCGCCGGCAGACGGCGCCAACCGGGAAGCTCGATGAGCGCACTTTCACTAGAGGATTTGCACGAAGCCGACGCGCCCCAAAACGTCGCCCTGTCACGTAGCGTCGGCTGGAAGGACGTCGAGAGTGAATGGCGCGTGCTGCACCGCGCCGCTCACGTGCGCGGTGTTCGCCATGAGGGTCACGTCATCGCGCAAGGCGCGCTCGGTGACTACGGTAGCTGCGCGAGCCTCGCCAAAATGGTCGTCGCCAAGCACCACCAGGGGCAGGGCCTCGGCGGAAGACTGCTGGACGCCTTCTTGGAGGAGGCGCGCGCGCGGCGCATTGCCGTGGGGCTGTGCGCCACCGAGCAGGGGCGTCCGCTGTATGCATCGCGCGGCTTTCAGGCATCGGGCGAAATCGCGGTACTGTTCGGCGCGGTGAGCGGGCCGAGCGCGCCCGCTTCGGTCGTTACTTTGCTGGATGCGGAGCGCGCGGTGGAGCTCGACGCGCGGTTTTCCGGCTGCGACCGAAGCCGCATGGTGCGCGCCCGCGCCGCGGAAGCCAGCACTCGGCTGGAGCTCACCACCGAGGCCGGCTTTGCCCTCGCGACGGACCAGGGCGACCACACGCTGGTCGGGCCGATCCTAGCGGAGTCGGAGGCGGGGGCCCGCGCGCTGCTGCTGGGCGTCGCCGCGGCCGTGGGCGGTAAGCTGCGCGTGGACGTGCCGCTTCCGCAAGCGGGCTTTCGAAGCTGGCTCGCGGAGCGCGGGCTCTCGGACATGGGGCACCGAGTGGAGATGGCGCACAGCGCGCCGCGGATGCCCTGGCAGGCGCCCGAGCGATTCGCGCTGGCTTCGCAAGCGTGGGGCTAGCTGATGCGGGGTCGTTACGTCCTCGTGCTGATGGGCCTGCTCGGTGGCTGTAAGCAGCGAGCCGAGCCCGCTCCGCCCAGCATCGCTAGCGCACCGCGCCACATCGCTAGCGCACCGCCGGGCGTGGCGTCGTCTCCGCTCACCCTCGTCAGCGAGCAGGTCAGCTCGGGGCTCATCGTCCGGACCGGCACGTTTGCCTTGCCGGTGGCGCCGAGCAGCGTGAGCTCGCCCTGGGGCTTCACGGACCTCGAGCTGGAAGACTCGCAAGTCAGGGTCGAGGTAGTGCTCGCACCGGGCGGCGCCCCGCTGGAAAAGCTGCTGCCGGAGTCAGGGCTCGCCATCATCAACGGTGGCTATTTCGAAGCCGATTTTACACCGAGTACTTGGCTCGTCGCCGGCGGCGTGGAGCTCGCGAAAAAGAGCGACACCAGCAAGGGCGGCGTGCTCGCCCTCGCTTCGGGCAAGGCCTACGTCGGGCCGATGTCGGGGCTGAGCTTCGAGCCGTCAGTCGCGGTGCAAAGCTTCCCGCTCATCGTCGAGCCGGAGGGCAAGCCTGGCATTCACCGGGACGACGGGCGGCGCGCGGCGCGCTCGGTAGCGTGCTTGGTTGGTCCTCGCCTTCATTTCATCGTGCTCGCCGCGCCTCGTGGGGAGGGGCCGACGCTCTTCGAGGCCGCGGAGCTGCTGCGAGCTCCATTCCCGAGTGGCTTCGGCTGCCGCGTCGCCTTGAACCTGGACGGCGGCCCCTCGAGCGGCATCTGGTTTTCACCGAAGCTCGGGGCGCGACAACGCCTGCCTCTGGCTCACGTCGGCTACGGGCTCGCGGTACTTCCTCGCTAGAGGAGCTCGCGAGCGCGCTGCAAGAGCGCGTCGCGCTCGTTCCGGCTCGGGTCGTCCACGACTTCGTCCAGTAAGGTCTTCAAGATCCGGCCCAAGTCAGGGCCCGGTTTGAGGCCCAGCTCCTGCATCAAGGCTCGACCGTCGATCGCCAGGTCTCGCATGCTGAGCGCCGCGCCGGCCGCCAGCACGCGCTCCACGTGGGCCTGAAGCGCGGCCAGTGACGCCAGGTCCAGGCTGCAATCGCGGCCTTTGCCGCGCACGTCCGCCTCGTTCAAACGGTACAAATCCGGGAGCAACTCCGGGGTCACGCGGCGGATCCAGCGTCGGACCGCGGCGTCCGACCAGCTCGAGTCGTAGCAAACGAGGTGGTGCCGCACGAGCGCGCCGATTCGCTTCTGCTCGTCGCTGGAGAAGCGGAGCCGCGCGAGCATCGGCTCGACCATCTCCGCGCCGATGCGCTCATGCTCGTAAAAGGTGTAATCCTGCGTTTTTTCGCTGAAGGCGCGCGACCGCGGCTTGCCCACGTCGTGCAGCAGGGCGGCCATGCGCAGTACTGGCTCTGCCGGCGCCGAGTCCAGGCAGCTCATCGCGTGCCCCCACACGTCGAAGGCGTGCCACTTGTTCTGCTCGCAGCCGACCGATTCCAGCATCTCCGGCGCCGAGATCGCCAAAAGTCCGTGATCTTTCATGAGCTCGAAGGCGCGGCTCGGCCTCTTCGCCTTCATCGTCTTCAACCATTCGTCGCGAATGCGCTCTGCGCTCACCTTCCGGTAGCTGGCGAGCGAAGGCTGAATCGCGCGCTCCGTCTCTGCCTCGAGTGAGAGCTCCAGCGTCGCCGCGAAGCGGGCACCGCGCAGCACGCGCAGCCCGTCCTCCGCGAAGCGCTCGCTCGCCACTCCGACCGCGCGGAGCAGCCGCCGGCTCAAGTCGCCCGCGCCGTCGAACGGGTCGATCAGGCGATCCTCGAGCACGTCGTAAGCGATCGCGTTGATCGTGAAGTCACGCCGCGCCAGGTCGTCCTTGATGTCATCGACGAAGTACACCGCGTCCGGGCGGCGACCATCGCTGTAGGTCGTCTCTCCCCGCAGAGTCGTGACTTCGTACTGGCCGTGCTTCATGAGCACGGTGACGGTGCCGTGCTGAATCCCCGTCGGGATGACCTTTCGGAACAGCTTCTGCACCTGCTCCGGGAGGGCGGAGGTCGCGATGTCCCAGTCCCCGCGAGCTTCGTGAGCCGTTTCTCGTCGCAAGAGCTCGTCGCGCACGCAGCCACCCACGATCCACGCCCGATGCCCGGCTTCTTTCAAGCGCTGGCACAGCTCGCGCACCTCGGCGGGCACGGAGCGCTGCAGCGATTCGGTCGAGAGGCTAGCCACGGCCGGCGTCTAGCACAGGTTTCGCGGCGGGTCGGCCGCGCGCTACTTGCGCCAGGGGTCGACGATCTCGCCGCCGCCGATGTTCTTCTTTGGCTCGGGCTTCGCGGCTTCGGTTGGCTTCTTGGGCTGCGGGCGCGGCCCGTAACTCACCTTGGCCGGCACGCGCTCCAGCTTGACGCTCTCGCGGGGGCTCGAGCCGTCGATGATCAGCTCGAGGTCCTTGTAGCCATCCATGCGCGCGCTCAGCTTGAGAGGCTTCCCTGGCTGCACCGTGAGCAGCACCGGGCTCGTGCCCAAATCGCTTTCACCTTCGTACACGTGGGCTTCGGGCGGCGCGACCGCGAGCGCGACTTGCTTCGCGGTCGGCGCCGCTACCGTGACCGGAGCCGACGTGCCGCTCAGGGGTAGCGCGGGCTCCGCTTTGACCGGCACCGCTGCGCTCGGCTGCGCACCGCTCGAGCTGCTCTTGGCAAAGATGCCGCCGACGATCGCGACCGCAGCGGCGACGCCGGCCACCCCTGCGAGGAGCGGCCATTTGCTCCGTTCACGCGTGCTCTCCGGCGAAGCGGGCACCGGCTCCGGCATCTGCGGCTTGGCGAAATAGTCCGCCGGCACGTTGAAGCCGCCGGAGCGCGACATCATCTCCGGAACCGCGCTCGGGACGCTGCCGGCTTTTAGCTTGTCGAGGTCGGCGATCAGCTCGCCCATCGACTGGTAACGGTGCTCTGGACGTTTGGAGAGGCACTTGAGCACGATCGCCTCGAGCCCCGGCGGGACCTCTTGCGGCTGCGGCACGAGGGCGCGGATCGGAACCGGCGCCTTGTACATGTGCTGCGTCAAGATGCCCATGAAGTTGTCGGCATCGAACGGCACGCGGCCGCTCGCGAGCTCGTACAAGATCACGCCGAACGAGTACACGTCGCCTCGGTGATCCACCGGTTGCCCGGCGGCTTGCTCTGGCGACATGTAGTGCGGCGTTCCGAACACCGCGCCTGCGCGCGTGAGCTTCGCGCCCTCGCCGGAGGTAGACACCTTTGCGATCCCGAAATCCAAGATCTTCACGAAGTCTTTCTCGCCGCCGCGATCGATGAGAAAGATGTTGTCCGGCTTCAAATCGCGATGAACGATGTTGACCGCGTGAGCCGCGGAGAGCCCTTCCGCAAGCTGCCGCGCAATGTTGAGGATGCGCGAAACCGGCACCGCCTGGCCACCCTCCACGATTTTGGTCAGGGGCTGCCCGACCAAAAACTCCATCACGAAGTACGTCGACCCGTCCTGAAATTGGCCGAAATCGCTGATGTCGATGATGTGCGCGTTGCCGATGCTGGACGCTGACTTCGCCTCGTTCAAAAAGCGCTCGGTGACCTCCGCGTCCCGAGCGAGGTCCGCGCGCAGCACCTTCATCGCTACCCGCTTGCCGATGATGGTGTGGACGCAGCGATACACCACGCCCATGCCGCCCTCGCCGAGCAGCGCCTCCACCTTGTAGCGGCCGTCGATTGTCGCGCCCAGATAAGGGTCCTGGCGCATCGCCTTCAGCCGCGAGCTCGTCACCTCTTCCGCATCCGGGAACGAGATGCTCCCTGGCGAGATGGTGACGATCTTCAGCCCCGCGCCCGCGCTACCTTCGCTAGCCGGCGGCTCGGATGGGGGAGCGACCTGAGTGATCTGATGCGAGAGCGGCGGCGCTGGCGAGGCAGCCGGGGCCGGCTCGGCGCTCGCCGGCCCGGTGCCGGAAGATGGCGTGGACGCTCCCGACGACCAGCTGCCACTCGCGCCGACGGTGCGCACCGGGCGCGGCGGAACTTTGGGCATCGGCTTGTTCTGATCCGTCATCGTCGCTCAGTGCTTCCTACGTCCGTGCGGCCCCACCGCTCTCTCTCGCATAGATCAGATTCGTTCGGGATTCCACCTTGGCTACAATTGACCTTGGTGGTTGTCAAAAGCGTGGGTTCCGAGCTGCAAAGTGCGGGCCGTCTGCCGCAGTTTGGATAAATGGCCTAACTCCGCGGAGACGTGACCGCTCTCACCGATTGGGGTCCGCAACCATTGCGAGACAGCGACACCTGACGCAGGTGCGCCTGGCCAACTTGGCAGTCGCGAAAGGTAGGTCCGCGGGGCCGAGAAAAGCTGCTACAGCGGCGCTTGATGGGTTTCCCGCTCGATCTGGCGCTGCGTTACATGGGCTCGAAGAAGCGGGCCTTCATCTCCGTGGGGACCATGTTCGCGACGCTCGGCGTGGCTCTAGGAGTCGGCGCCCTGGCGACGGTCATGAGCGTGACCGGTGGGTTCCGCGCGCAGTTCCGCGAAAAGGTACTCGGGGTCAACGCCCACGTGCTGGTGCTCAAGTACGCGACTGATTTTCGCGAGTACCGCCAGGTCATGGAGAAGATGAAGAGCGTGCCCGGTGTCACCGGCGTGGCGCCCTTCGTCATCAATCCGATGATGATCACCCACGGTGATCGCACGGCCACGGGCGTGCTGCTCAAGGGCGTAGACCCCGCCAAGGTGAAGGACGTGCTGGATCTTCCGCGGCACGTCGTGGAAGGCTCGCTGGACGGCCTTCGTCTCACCGACGCGAAGCCGCCGGACCGGCGCCGCAAAGGTTTGATCGACGACGACGCGCTGGGCCGGAAGACGAGCGGCTTCGGCAGCGACGCGGACAACGGTGATCCCCTCCCGCCGCCGGCGGCTTCCGCGGAGTCGCCGCTCCCAAAAGGCTCGGCGCTCAAGCAGATCGAGGAGATCGTCAAACAAGAGGCGTTGACAGGGCCGGACGTGAGCTCTCGCGCCAGCATGTACGATGGCTCCCCCGGCGCCCCTCCCACCAAGGAGCCGAGCGATGACGAGGTCGCGCTGCCGGCCGACGCTCCCGTCGGGAACATCGTCCCGAATGGCGGCTACCAGGGCGAGCTACCGGAAGACGACGCGCTGCCCCCCGACCTCGTTCAAGACCCGTGCAACGACCCGACAGGGGCGAAAAAGCTCCCCGGGATCGTGATCGGCACGACCCTGAAGCGCAACCTCGAGGTCAAAATCGGGGATTGCCTGCAGGTGACGAGCCCCACCATCGGCTTCTCTTATTCACGCGGCAGCATGCGCGCGCCGGTGGCGAAGCAGTTTCGGGTAACCGCGGTCTTCGACGCTGGCTTCGACCAGTACGACTCCAAGCTCGTGTACACGGACCTCTACGAGGCGCAGGCCTTTTACGACACCGGCGATAGCGTGACCGGTGTGGAGATGAAGGTGGCGGATATCGAGCAGGCGCGCGACATCGCGCGGACCATCGACAAGCTGCTCGCCAATGGCGTCTACCACACGCTCGACTGGGAGGAGCTCAATCACGGCTTGTTCACCGCTCTCCAGATTCAGCAGCTGCTGATGAGCTTCGTGCTGGCGCTCATCATCGTCGTCGCCGCCTTCACCGTCATCGCAACCCTCATCATGGTGGTGCTCGACAAAAAGAAGGAGATCGCCGTCATCAAAGCCATGGGCGCCTCCGACAGCGCAGTACTGCGCTCCTTCGTATACCAGGGCGGCTTCATTGGCTTGTTCGGCACCGCTTTTGGCCTGCTCCTCGGCATCGTGGTGTGCAAGCTCCTCCTCGTTTACGCGCTCCCCCTCGATCCGAAGGTCTACTTCATCTCGCACCTCCCGGTGCAGGTACGCCCTCTTCAATTCGTCATGGTCGGCGTCTTCGCGATCTTCGTCTGCCTCGCCGCCACCATTTGGCCCGCCCTCTACGCGTCCCGCCTCCGCCCCGCGGAAGCCTTTCGCGATCAATAACCCGCTTCCAGCAGCTTCCAACGCCCGCCGCCGCGCTCCGGAAACGCTCGTCCCCAACTCCAGCTCTCCGCCGCGCGTCGTCGTTCATCGGTCTCTTCGCAACCGAAGAATCAACTCGCTAGTCAGCTAGCTCAGTGATCGATGGTCGGCTAGCTCGGGTGATCGGTGGTCAGCTAGCTCCCGTGGTCGGTGGTGAGCTAGCTCGGGTGATAAGTGGTCAGCTAGCTCCCTGGTCGGTGGTGAGCTAGCTCGGGTGGTCGGTGGTGAGCTAGCTCGGGTAATCGGTGGTGAGCTAGCTCGGGCAATCGGTGGTGAGCTAGCTCGGGTGGTCGGTGGTGAGCTAGCTCGGGTAATCGGTGGTGAGCTAGCTCGGGCAATCGGTGGTGAGCTAGCTCGGGCAATCGGTGGTGAGCCAGCTCGGGTAATCGGTGGTGAGCTGGCTCGGGTGAACGGTGGTCAGCTAGCTCAATGATTCCGCCTGCCGCTCACCGGAGTTCCTCTTTGCGCAGCCAGAGGTCGCTCGGGAGCCAAGCGCGTCGGCCAACACGATCATGGCGCGTTTGCGATCCTGCGCGCCCGGGACGACATGTTCGAAGACACAGCAAGCAAGCATCCCCGCGTCATATTGTGTGACGCTCCCAGTAGTGACATTCCTCACACCGATCCCTACTTCGGATCCGAAGTACCGCGGCCTACAGCGCCAGCGCAACGCTAACGCCTCGATCTAACAACGCAATCTGCGGCCCCCTCAGTCGCGTAAAGGCCATCTTCGGATCCGAAGAACGAATGCGCGGCAACGTGTGCATTCCCGCAGCGGCATCCCGCGCTGACTGGTCCTACGTCAGCTTCCGCCCGGCCGTCGATCCCATCGGTTCATCCTCGAACCCCATCGCGGATCCCCATCGGCTCCAGCTCGACCGTCAGCGCGGATCGGGTCGACCGCCATCGCGGTCACGAGCGACTTCTGCCCGACCGCCACCGCGAACCCCATCGGCTCCAGCTCGACCGCCACCGCGGATCCCCATCGGCTCCAGCTCGAGCGCCACCGCGAACCCCATCGGCTCCAGCTCGAACGCCACCGCGGATCCCCATCTGCTCCAGCTCGAGCGCCACCGCGAACCCCATCGGCTCCAGCTCGACCGCCATCGCGGATCCCCATCGGCTCCAGCTCGACCGCCACCGCGGATCCCCATCGGCTCCAGCTCGACCGCCATCGCGGATCCCCATCGGCTCCAGCTCGACCGCCATCGCGGTCACGAGCGACTCATGCCCGACCGCGATCGCGGATCCCCATCGGGTCCAGCTCGACCGCGATCGCGGTCACGAGCGACTCCTGCCCGACCGCCATCGCGGTCACCATCGGGTCCAGCTCGACCGCCATCGCGGTCACGAGCGACTTCCTGCCCGACCGCCATCGCGGTCACCATCGGCTCCAGGGCGACCGCCATCGCGGTCACCATCGGGTCCAGCTCGACCGCCATCGCGGTCACCATCGGCTCCTCGAGCCCCACCGTAATCGAATCCTCGAGCGTCACCCCGCACCGCGCTCGACGATGGCAATCCCTCAAACCCACCGGGCGCAGCAGTGTCGGATAGCGGGTCGTCTTCGGAACCGAAGAACGAACGCGCGAGAAAGGGGTTTCCCCGCGGCAAAGCGAGCTCACTCGTCCCCCACAGCAGCTTCTGCTGCAGGGGTGTTCGACAGCAGGTCGTCTTCGGAACCGAAGAATGAATGCGCGCGAGAGAGGGGCTTTCCCGGGCCGTCATCGCGAGCTGACTCGCCCCACATGAGCTTCTGCTGCGGGAGTGCTCGACAGCAGGTCGTCTTCGGAACCGAAGAATGAATGCGCGCGAGAGAGGGGCTTTCCCGGGCCGTCATCGCGAGCTGACTCGTCCCCCACGTCAGCTTCCGCTGCCGTGATCACCGCGACGGTTCATCCGCGAACGTCACCGTCGGTCATCGTCGAACATCGTCGAACATCGTCGAACACCGCCCGGGCGGCCCGGTGGATGACGGGCTAGATCCGACACGCAACGCGGCAGCAGTGTTCGACCGTGGGTCGTCTTCGGAACCGAAGAACGAATGCGTGGGAGAAAGCGCCTTCCTTGCGCCGTCATAGCGAGCTGACATTGGGTTCGTACCAATGCGCGGCGCAGCAGTATTCGAGCGACCGGTCACCTTCGGAACCGAAGGACGAAGGCGCGGGGCGGGAGCCGCGGGGTGGGCAAGCGGACGCGGTGCGGGCTTAGCCGCAGACGCCAAGCCGCAGGGTTTAGCCGCAGAGGCCTAGCCGCAGAGGCTTAGCCGGAGAGGCCGAGCCGCAGAGGCTTAGCCGCAGAGGCGGTGCTCGAGGAGGCCGACGAGTCTTGCGCGGAGCTCTTGAGCGCGGAAAGGCTTCTGCACGAAGTCGTCAGCGCCTGCTGCGAGTGCAGCGTGTGCGTCCGCGCACGTGGGATCCTGACCGAGGAGGAGCACGCACGGCCGATTGTCGTTCTCCGAGCGCGAGAGCGCCTGACACAAGTCACCGCAGCCGAGGCCGGGGAGCAGTGAGTCCAGCACGATGACGTCGATGGGCGCCTGACGGAGGACGTCTAGGGCGTCTTCCACGCTGCCGACGCTGCGCACGCTGGCGCCCCAACCTTCGATGAGCTTCCCGACGATGTTCGCGACGGGAGCGCTCGCGCTGACGACGAGCGCGCAGCTACCCGGCGGGAGCGTTTGCTCGGCGGGAACGAGGCTGCGCACCGACGGCCGGCCGTTGCCGTTGGCGAAATGCCGAAGGCGCAGCTGGTCGCGCTCTTCGAACGTGAGGCGCAGCGCGTCCCCTCTGTCGATGACGCGACCGGCGACCGACGTCGACTCTTCGCCGACGCTGAACGTCGCGAGCAGCCACTGACCGTCTCCTACCTGAGGATCGTCGATCGCGAGATCGGTGTCTTCAGCGTCGAGGGCCTGTTCGAGAGCTTCGAAATCTTCGAAGCGATAACTGACCTTGTGCAAGCTCGGCCAGCGTAGCGTCGCAAGTCCGCAGGCGCCAGCTATCAGCGCGGACTACGCAGCACGCCGAGGCCGAGAAAAGCAAAGCTCATGCCGAGCAGCGCAATGAGCGCTACGAGCTGGGACAAATCGAGCGTGGCGCTTCCGCCAAGCAAGTTTCGTACGTGGGCTTTCGGCCAAGGAAAGGCGACGAACGAAGTGCCCGCTCCGAGCACGAAATCTGCCAGAAGCAGCCAAGAACGGCCGCGGCCAGCGCGCCCTAAGGCCGAAGCGCCCAGGAAGGCGGCGACGTACGCAGGGCCTGCAATGAGCCCTATCCAGAGGCTGGTGAGCGCGTCTTTTGCAAGCTCGGGGTCGGCGAAGCCGCGAGCCACGCAGACGACGAGCACGCTGCCCAGCGCCGCAAAGGCTGCGGCGACGAGCGCGGGGGGCACGGCGAGGCCCAGCGCCAACTGGCGCCGATCCAGCCCGTGACGGGCAAGGGGCATGACCGCTTCGCGCAGGTTTCCGCCGGCGCATACGCGGCTCACCAAAAAGTAGCTGAGGAGTGGGAGCGCGATGCCGAAAGCGCCGCCTGAGAGCGCGCGATCTGCGGCGCCGACTCGACCCTGGGCGCGCTCGAGTAGCGCGACGCCCACTTCGAAAGCGAGTGCGAGCCCGCACGCCACGCCTGTCGCCCCTTGGCGGAGACGTTGGCGCGCCACGTCCACCCCGGCCGCGATGCTCACGACACACCTCGCGGCGGGTAAGGCGAGAGCGCAGCGTGGGCGGCGACGCGTGAGGCCTCGTAGGCGCCGCGCGCATAGCCGGCGCGCGCGGCCATGAGCGCTTCCACCGGCGGCACCGCCGCCTCGATGCGAGTGATCTCTATTCCATGAGCTCGGCAAAGCGCGATCACCTCGCGCACGGTAACGTCCAGCGCGGGGCCGGTGATCTTCAGCGCACGCGCGGAGGCTCCGAGCTCGCTCGAGAGGCCCAGCGGAGACTCGTGCAAGAGGTGCGCGAGCGCTTTCGCGTCCGGAGTCTCCACCGACACTTGTTGCCAGGGGCCGACACCCAGGCGCGGCGCGGGGCCCGCGGTGGCGCGCACGCGGCCGAGCTCCACGCACAGCCAGGCGCCTCCGAGCAGCGTCGCGTCGGCCGGGCTCGTCGTTGCGGAGAGCACGAGCGCGCCGCGCGACGTGTGCGCGTCCAGGCGGGGCAGCACGAACGACGCCGGGAGCAGCGTGGCGAGCGGTTCGTGCAGGGCGAACAAGTCTGCGCTCGCGTGCGCGAGAGCGAGAGCGAGCGCGACGCTGCGTGTCTCCCTGGTGCCGAGAGCTTCCGGCCGCTGCGCGGCGAGGTGGCTCAAGCCAGCGTCTTCCAGCAGCGAGGCCGCTTCCGCCGGCTTTGCGCCCCGGGCCGCGAGCGCCTTTTCCGCGCTGCTTACGACGGTTTTTGCCGGAGGCAGCGCTTCTTCCGCGAGCAGCGATGCGACTCTCCGCCGCACCGAAGGCGAGCTGGCGGGTGCCACGTCCTCCAGCAGCACCTGACCGCGGCTCGGCGCAGTTCGGCCGCATAGCACCGCAACGAGCTCCGACAACGGCTCTCGCTCGCTGGAGAGCGCAACGTAGCGGCCAGGCGCAAGCTCCAGATCCGCGCTCCGCAGCGCTCCGAGCGCGGCTCCTCGCAAGACCGCGCGCATCAGCTCACGCTCCTTACGAGCTGATTGAGCAGCCAGGCGAAGCCGCCGGGAATGCTCGGCACTGGCGCGCCCAGGCCGACGCCGAGGGCCCAGGGACCAAGCACGATGCCGGCCAGCAGCCAGCGACCACGCCCGGGAAAGAAGTGATGGCAGGCGCGGGCCAGCGGCGCGAGCACTCCGCCGACCAACGCCGCATACGGCACCGTGAGCACGAACAGCGAGAGAGCCAGCGCGGCGCCGGAGAGCGTGCGCAGCTTGAGCAGCAATGCCACTGCGACGATGAGCCCCGGCACGAGCACCGTGCTGCCGAGCCGCAGCGCGCCCGCTAACATCCGCGCACGCTCCAGCGAGCTTTCGCCGAAGCCTCGTAGCCGCGCTAGGCTCGTCACTCCCTGCGTCGCGTCACGGGCGGCCAGATCGCTCGAAAGCGAGAGCGCGCCGAGGCCAGCCACCCAGGAGGCGGTGACGAGGCAGCGCACCCAAAGACTGCCGGACACGGCCGCTTCCGCCGGCGCCACCGCAGCCGTGAGCGCGTAGCTGATGCCAATGCCGATGCCGTAGACTCGCCCCAGCCTCAAACCGAGCAGCTGGCGCTGCGAGCGGCTGCACAGGCGTACGAGCGCGCGCGGGATGACTACGGCTGGACCGGGAGCGGTGAGAGTCGTCACGTGGCGCGGAGCATAGAGCCTTCCCCGCCGTTTGTCGCGCCGTCGCGCGGTCGCGCCGCCGCGCAAATCGGCGCGCTGGTGCGCAGGGCGGCTAGCGCGGCGCACGGGCGCGGCGCTTCCACGAAAGCGCCGCCGGGTCGCCCAGCGCTTCGAGCGCCTGCGCCATGGCATAAGTGGCGACGGGTGAATCGGGCTCGAGCTCCAGCGCGCGCTTGGCGGCTCCGACCGCCCGCCGCGCGTCCCCACGCAGCAGCTCCGCGGTGGCAAGCCAGCCGAGCGCGTTCGCGGCCACGTCGTCTCTACCGTGGCCGAGCGGAGACAGCAGCTCGATGGCGCGCTCGAACTGGCCGCGGCGCAGCTCACCACGCGCGGCGAGCACCACCAGCTCCGATGAGTCCGGAAATTGCTCCAGGGCCTCGCGCGTGATCGCTTCTGCTTCGTCGATGCGGCCGAGACGCAGCAGTGTTTCAGCGAGACCTTGGCGCGCTTCTGCCGAATCCGGCGCCGCTTCTACCAGCCGTTTGAACTGCACCCACGCCTCGTTCAACATGCCTGCGTCGAACAGCAGTCGTGCCAGGTTCGCTCGCGCGGGCGCGAAGCCGGGATCCACTGCGAGCGCGTCGTAATAGTGACGAGAGGCGTCGTCCGGCCGGGCTTGGCGCTCAGCCAAGACGCCGAGCGCGTGGTGCGGTTGAGCGACGTCCGGATTCAGCCGGCGGGCGCGCGCGATGAGCTCTCGGGCGCGATCGAAGTTTCCGCGCTGGAGCTCGACGAGCCCCTGGTTCACCAGCGCCTCCACGAAGCGCGGGCTGTACTCCAGTGCCAAACTGAGCCTGGCGTCGGCCGTCTCCAAGTCCCCTCGCGCGAGCGCTTCCGCCCCAGCCCGATTCAAGGCCAAAGCCTGGGCGGGGAGGGGAGCGGCCCCGGAGCAGCTGCCCAGTAAAAGTCCGACCACGACGACAATTGGCGCAGAATGGCGCATGGGCCCCTATCGGTCGGCGCCAAGGCTGGTTGCGGAAATCCTGGACCCTTGCTACCCGAAGGCCCGCGATGTCGACCGAAGGGCCCCAGGAACCGAACGAGGCGAGCCAACCTCCCGCGCCGGAGGCGACGCCCGGGGCTAGTCAGGCGCCCAAGAGGAAGAAGAAGAAGCTCCGGCCACCGCCTCCCCCGCCGCTGACCGAAGAGCAGATCGACTCGCCCTCGAAGCAGACGATCGGCATGCTGACCGTCGTCGGCATCATGACGCTGTGCATGTGGGTTTTCGCGCGCGGTGGCTGCAACTACCATCCGCCGAAAGAGAGCCGTGATCCCCGCAAGGTGGACCTGACGGACCTGGCGCGTGATCCGAAGGACGCGGCGATGGAGTTCGAGCTGCGCTGGTCCACGAAGAGCTTTGGCGGCGCGGCCGAGCTTGCCAAGGGTCCGATGGTCGAGCAGGTGAAGCAAGCGGTACGCGAGTGCGACGCGGATCCCGGCTGCGCCAAGAAGGCGTCTGACCGCCGCAGCACCGTGCTCGTCACCGGTCAGCTACTCGAGCGCGGACCCACGCAGGCGGTGACGCGCGTCACCGTGACCGGCGCCGGGCCGACGCCCGTCACTCACTTGTACCGGCTCGAGCGCGAGCAGTCGATCTGGAAGACCGTGTCCCGCACGGTGGACGACGGCACCTTCAAGCCACGAGCTCCTGAGCTCATCGGTCACGAGCATGACGGCGGCTTCGTGCTGCGGCAGCCGGGCATGCCGGCGCCGGCGAGCAGCGCGACGAGCGCGCCCGACGGCAAATGAACGACCCGCTCGTGCGCTTCGGCGTGGCCATGGAAAGCTCCTTGCTGGAGCAGTTCGATGCGCTGGTCGAAGCCCGCGGCGGGACTCGCTCGGAGGCGCTGCGCGACTTGGCTCGCGCCGCGGTCACGCGCGCGCAGGTGGAAAAGGGCGTGGAGGCGGTGGCCACGCTCACGCTCATCTATGACCACCACGTGCGGGACCTGACCGAGAAGCTCACCGAGGTGCAGCACGAGCTCGGTGACGCGGTGCGCTCGACGCTGCACATTCATTTGGACCACGACAAGTGCCTGGAAATCGTGGTCATGCATGGCCGCTCGGACGTGCTGCAGGCCCAGGCGGACCGCATCTTGGCCATGAAGGGCGTGCTGCACGGGGCTCTTGAGCTGTTCGCGCACGGCGGGCGGCGCTCTCCGGCGCACTCGCACTCACACGGCTCCCACCCGCATTCGCACGCCGTCATCCTCCCGCCGCCGGCGAAACGTGCACCCGTGAAGCGGGCTCGAAACAAACCCGGGCACTGATCCGGCCGAATTGACAGCCGCCCTTTACGCGGCTCCGCAGATCGGGTTCCGTCCCCGAGCCCCGCTGTGAAAGGGGCCAGGAGATGAAGTCGATGTCGATTCGGAAGTTGCTCTCTGTTGGCGTGTGCGCGGCGCTGCTCGCGGGCTGTGGCTACAGCGAAGACGAGTGGAAAGCCCAGCTGTCGAAGTACGACCAGCTGGCGCAAAAGCAGAAGGGCACGGAAGACGAGCGCAACAAGACCCAGGCGGATCTGGATATCGCGCTCAAGCAGATCTCGGACCTCAAGGACCAGTTGCAGAAGATGGGCGTCAACCTCGACACCATCAACCAGCAGCTGGAGCAGACGGGCTCCGCCAACGCGCAGCTCACGAAGAATGTCGAAGAGCTGCAGCGCGCGCTCAAAGAGTACCAGGAGCGCGCCGCGCAACTGGAGCGCATCAAGCAACGCTTCGAGCTGCTACGCGCCAAGCTGCAGAAGCTGACCGACCTCGGGTTGAAGGTCGAAATCCGTCGCAACCGCATGGTCATCCGCTTGCCCGGTGACGTGCTGTTCGCCTCCGGCGACGACAAGCTGAGCAAAGAAGGCAACAAGGTGCTGGACGCCGTGGCGGAGGTCATCCGCAACGACAAGCAGCTCGCCGGTCGCTACTTCCAGGTTGCGGGCCACACCGACAACAAGCCGCTCAAGGGCGGCCGCTTCGGCGACAACTGGGGTCTCTCTGCGATGCGGGCCCGGCAGGTGCTGTTGTACCTGGTGCACCCGGTGGACCCGAAGGAGGGCGGCGGAGGCTTGGCCGCGGAGCGCCTACATGCAGCGGGCTACGGGGATACGGACCCGGTCGCCAAGAACGACGCCGACGAGGGACGTAAGCAGAACCGCCGCGTGGAGCTCGTGCTGATGCCGGACGTCGAAGAAATGCTGGACCTCAAGTCGCTGATTTGAGCCGGGCGGCCTGGCCAGGGGTGCAGGAAATCCGCGGGGTTTGGCGTTGGCGAGCCCCGCGGCCGGCCCGTGATGAAAAACCAAGAAACTAGATGGAGCGGCCAGCCGTAACAGGGGCTTGTGGGCAACTCCTAGCGCTCCACTGTACGCCGGTATACGACACGCCGGCGTGGATGCGACGAGTAGCCCAGACACTTCCGCAAGCACTGCGGAAGATTTCATGGATCGCTACGTCGACGGTCATGCGGAGGCGTTCGACGCGCTGTACCGCAAGCTCTCGCCGACGCTCATGGGCTACCTGCTCCGACTGACCCGAAACCGAGCCCGCGCCGAGGATCTGCTGCAAATCACGTTCACCAAGATGCACCGCGCGCGCGCCAGTTACCTCAGAGGAGCACCGGTCCTGCCTTGGGCGGTCGCCATCGCCCGGCGCTCGTTTCTGGACGAGCGGCGCGCAGCTGCCGTAAGAAACGAGGATTTGAGCGCTGACGGCAGCTTGCCCGAGCCTCGCGCGGAGGCACCCGGTGTCCCGACAGAAATGTCCGACGCTCTCGAAATCGCACTCCAAAAGCTCCCGGAGAGCTACCGGGAGGCCATCGAGCTCACCAAGATCACTGGCCTCAGCATCCAAGAAGCCGCCAGCGTGCTTGGCACGACTGAAACCGCGGTCAAACTAAGGGTGCACCGGGGGTACAACCAGCTGCGTAAGGAGCTGGAGACGTTCCAGCGCTCCGCCTGATTTCTACCCCATGACCCAAAAGGATCCTCTCGCAGATATCGCGTGGCCCGGCGCGGCGGTCGCCCCGAGCGAAGGGTGCTCCAAGGCCATTCGCGGGGCTTGCACCAAGGGCCTCTGCAAAGAGCGGGGCGTTTCGGCGACGGGGCGCGCGCTGCTCACGGTCGGGCTCTCGCTCCTGCTCATCGCGTACTACACGTGGTTCGCGGTCGCGGAGCATCGGGTCTCCGGTGTCGTGCGTACGGCCATGTTCGGCGCCACGGGCTGGCTGGGCGCTCAAGCGGTGTTGGTATTCGTCGCACTGGCGCGTCCCCCCGGTAAGCGTGGCTCGCGGGCGCTGAGGCTGGCGCTGCTCTGCGGCGTGCCGGTCCTGTTCATCGGCTACCTGGCGCTGCTCTCCACGGAGCACTTCGCCTTCGCCAAGTTCTCCGAGAGTAGCCCCGCCGGCCACGCCGCGGGCTGCGGCATCGTCGCGCTGTTCTTCGGCGCGCTCATCGCGGGCGGCGCGCTCGTCGCCTGGCGCAAGACGGATCCCTACAACCCAGGTCTCTCGGGGGCGATCATCGGAATGGTCGCGGGCCTAGCGTCGGGCTCGGGCATGAGCATCGCCTGCGGCAGCCACGAGCTCCTCCACTCGTGTCTCGCGCACGGCGCCATCGTGTTCGTGCTGGCACTGGCAGGCTTTGGGCTCGGCCGGCGGCTCCTAGCACCTTGACCCTCTCGACAGACGTTCCCACCGCGCCCCCACCGCGCAGCAAGCTCTCGAAGGCCGTGGACTGGGCCATGTACGCGGGCGTCGCTGGCTTGTTCGGCGTTCTCGTCACCCGCGGCGGCTCCGGTCCGAGCGAAGGCGCCGCCGCCAAGCCGTTCGACTTGCCGCTCGCGTCCGGGGCAGGCGCCTTCAAGCTGGACGAGCACCGCGGCAAGCCCGTCCTGATGGAGGTGTTCGCCAGCTGGTGCGGCGCCTGCGAGCACGCCGCCCCCATGGTGGACGAGGTCTACCGAGAGGCTCAGAAAAACGGCGTGGTGTTCGTCGGAGTCAGCGTGGACAACGATGCCGCCGCCGCTCGCCGCGTGCAGCAAGACTGGCCGATCACCTACCCGGTCGTGGTGGACGACGGCCAAGTGCAGCGTGGCTACGGCGTCTCGCTCTTGCCCACCTTCGTCCTCATCGATCGTGACGGGACGGTGAAGCGCGTGTCATCCGGCGTTCCCTCGCGGCGGACCCTGTCGCGCTGGCTCTCCGAGCTTTAGGCTCGAAAGTCGCGGGTCGGTCGACCCGGCTCCATACCGCAGGGTGAGTCACCGACCCTTCACTGCATCGTCCTCGGATTTGTCGCGAAGTTTCGCATCCGTCATCCGGGCGTCACAGGCTGCCGTGACATTCGGGGCGCTTCAATGCGACCTTTCCGCCTCGCGCCCGCGCTGATCTCCTTCCTCGTTCTCAACGGCTCTTTCGCGGCCTCCGCCTTCGCTCAGGAGCCGCCCAAGCCTCCCGAAGCCGAAGAGGGTGCAGACGCCGAGGAGGCACCCATGGATGACGCGGAGCCCGCCCCTCCGCCGGCCGCTGGTGACAAGCCTGCCGCCGCTGCTCCCCCGCCTGCCGCCGCTGAAGCGGAGGCCGAAGAAGTGCCGGCAGACGAAGAAATGCCGAGCGACGCCGAGATGGAGGCGGAGATGAATCAGGAGCTCGCGGCGGAAGATGCCGCCGGCGCCGCCGCCCTCACGAAGCCGCCCGCCAAGGGCAAAGGCGCCATCGTCGGCGTCGTGAAAGACGCGGTAGAGCACGAAACCACGCCTGAGGCGCAGATCACCGTCGTCGGTACCAAGTACAAGACCATCGCCGATTTCGACGGCCGCTACCGTCTGGAGCTCCCGCCCGGCACCTACACTCTTCGCATCTACGTCGAGCTTCACAAGCCCTCCGTAGTCAAAGGCGTGGAGGTGAAGGCCGACACCCTGGACCGCTTCGACATCGACGTTGTCCCCGACGAATCTTCGGTAGACACCGTGGAGATCGTCACCGAGGCGGACAAGTCGTCGGTCGAAGGCTTGCTATTGACCCGTCAGCGCTCGGCCAGCGTTGGGGACGGCGTGGGGCGCTCCGAGATCTCCAAAACCCCCGCGGGCAACGCCGCGCAGGCCGCTCAGCGCGTGGTCGGAGCAACGATCGTCGGCAACCGCTTCGTGTACGTGCGCGGCTTGGGAGAGCGCTACACCAACGCGCTGCTCAACGGCACGCCTCTGCCGAGCCCGGAGCCAGACCGCGCCGCCATCCCGCTAGACTTGTTCCCGTCGCTGATTCTCGAAAACATCAACATCGTCAAGACGTTCACACCGGATATGCCCGCGGACTTCGCGGGCGGCTCGGTCCGGATCGAGACCCGTGAGCTGCCGTCGAAGCCGCTCTTTCAGCTTTCGATGAGCATGGGCATCGATACCAACTCGACCTTCCGCGACCGTCTCGCCCAGCGCGGCAGCAACACCGACTGGCTCGGCTACGACAGCGGCCTTCGCGGCTATCCCAAGGGGTTTCCGAGTTACGTCCTCGCCAAAGGCCCGAAGCCGGGCGGAGGGATGGTGACGGACGACGACGTCTTGTCGGCCGCGCGCCAGCTGAATTCGTCGATGCACCCTTTGGTGAAAAATACGGCGCCCAACTACTCGCTCGGCGTCGTGGCGGGGCGCGGCTGGAGCTTCGGGGACGGGCAGCGCATCGGCGCCCTCGCTTCGCTCAACTACGGTCGATCGTTTCAGGCGGTGGAGACGCACATTGCTCAGTACCAGCCCGACGTGATCGTGAATCCGGACGGAAGCCGAACACGCACGGTGTCCCCCACGTTGCTCGTGGACGGTAAGCGCGGCATCGACAAAGTCACTTGGGGTAGCCTCGGCAGCGTCAGCTACTGGCCGACCCAGGATCACCGCTTCACGCTGCTCGGCATGCACACGCAGCTGGCCGACGCGACCGCGCAGGTGCTGCAAGGTATCTACGCTTCACGCGGCGCCCAGGTGGCGACCACCAACTTGCGTTACGTTTCACGCGCGCTGAACGTCCTTCAGCTACGCGGGGAAGACGACTTTCGAAAGCTGAACCGCGCCGAGCTGCGTTGGTACGCCTCCTATTCGGTCGCCGCTCGCGACGAGCCGAACACGCGGGACACGGCCTATCAATTCAACGCAGACACCGTGTCTTGGAACAGCATCTCCACCCCGGAGAACGGCTCTCACTTCTTCGCCAAGCAGACCGAGAAGACGAAGGGCGCGGGGCTCGACTGGTCGCAGCCGTTGCTGACGGATCCCGAGGATCTGAAGCTCAAAGTCGGCGGTCTGCTCTCGAGCAAGGACCGCGACTTTGCCGGGAGGCGCTTCAGCTTCGGCAAGGTGCGTGGCGCACCCAACGACGCGTTCTTCTGCAGCGGCGCCGAGTACGACATCAATTGCCCGGTAGACCTCTACCAATACGGCAACGTCGGAACGATCCTGGCTTTGACCGAGAACACGAAGCCGGAAGACGCGTACACCGCCAAGCAGAACATCTACGCCGGTTACGCGATGCTCGACGCCCTTCCCCTGAAGGACCTCCGCGTGGTGGGCGGCGTGCGCGTCGAAAAGACCAAACAGGATATGAATCCGTACAGCCAGTTCGCTGGTGGTATGGCCCCGCCCGGCGCGAAGATCGACAGCACCGACTGGCTGCCGGCGCTGTCGCTCACGTACTCGGCGACGAAGAAGACCAAAATGCGCGCCGCGATGTCCCGAACGTTGGCTCGCCCCCAGACGCGTGAGCTCGCTCCGTTCGTGTTCGCGGACTTCTTCGGCTCCTACCCGATCGCCGGCAACCCGCAGCTGAAGCTCACCTACATTCAAAATATAGATCTGCGGTTCGAGGCCTTTCCGACGCCGGCGGAGGTGCTCGCATTCAGCATCTTCGCCAAGAGCTTCGATGATCCGATCGAGCCGTACGTATTCCCTTCCGGTACGCCCGGGCTCATCTCCTACCAAAACGCCAAGGGCGCCAAGCTCATCGGCCTGGAGCTGGAAGGTCGCAAGAACCTCTCCTTCCTCCACGAGAACCTGAAGCCGTTCAGCGTCATCACGAACTTGACGCTCACACACTCACGCATCGAGCTGGATCCGAATCAGACGCTGCAGAACTCCACCAATCGTTCCCGCGCGATGGTCAACCAGGCGCCCTACGTGATCAACGTCGCGCTGGACTACGCAGGGGAGGAGCTGGGGCTCGACGCGCGCCTGCTCTACAACGTGGTCGGTAAGCGCATCGTTCAGGTCGGCACCGGTGGTCTGGACGACACGTACGCTCAGCCCCAACACACGGTGGACGCGACGGTGTCCAAGAAGCTGGGTAAGAACTTTCAGGTCAAGTTCCTGGCCGCGAACATCTTGAACGTGAAGTGGCGAGAGACGGTCGGTAAGACCTACCGTGACGATCGCGTTACGCGGGAAGAGACCCTGCCGCGCGTGTTCACGTTGCAAGCGGCGTACACCTACTGAGTGCGACGAGCGGACGAAGAGCGCACGACATTTGTTCCGTCCGAGCGACGGCTCGGCATCATCTGACACGTTAACGTTACGAGCGTATAGCGGCCCTGTCACAGAGCAGCGGCACCTTGCGCTCACCTAAGGAGATCGAATGAAGAAGCTTTCTATCGTGGGAATGACAGCCCTGCTTACGGCCATTGCAGCAATTGGCTGCGGTGACGACGACTCTGACAACCCCGGACAGTCCACCGCCGGCAAGAACGCGGGAGGCGAAACTGGCGAGAGCGGTTCCTCCACCGGCGGCAAGAACGCTGGCGGCAAGAACGCCGGCGGCAAGAGCAGCGGCGGGTCCGCTACCGTCGACGGCGGCTCGGACAACTCCCCCGCCGCGGGCGCCGGCGGTGCCGACGTCGGGGCAAGCTGCACGGATGTCTACGCGGAGCGGCCGGAAGGCAGGAAAGAAATTCCGCACGACGACGAGGGCAACATCACGACGGACCACCTCACGTCCGACACGATTTGGACTCTCGCGGGTCGCTGGTTCGTGAAGCCTGGCCACACGCTCACGATCGACCCCTGCACGCTCATCGAGGCCACGGGTAAGCCGAACGCCGGCGCGCTGTTCGTTCCCCAGGACGCGAAGATTCACGCCGTCGGCACGCCGAACGCGCCGATCGTCTTCACGACCGAGTCGCACGAGTTCGAGGACGGCGCGCCTTGGGGCGGCTTGATGCTCCTCGGTAAGGCCCCGGTTGCCCGCCTGAACGACACGCCCGGCTACACGCGCACGTTCGAAGGCTACAACGACCCGCGCACGACCTTTGGCATGGAAGATCCGGCGGATTTCGACGCGGAAGACAGCAGCGGCGAAGTTCAATACGTTCGCATCGAGTTCGGCGGCGACATCATCGTCGGTGACAAAGAGATCAACGGCATGACCTTCTGTGGCGTGGGCTCGGGCACCACCATCGACCACGTCATGGTGAAGGACCAAGCGGATGACTGCTTCGAGTTCTTCGGCGGCACCGTCAACGTCAGCCACCTCATCTGCCAAAACTCGGGTGACGACATGTTCGACACCGACCTGGGCTACCGCGGCAACATGCAGTTCCTGTTCGGTCGCAACCTGATCGAGGGCACCTCCGGCGATCCGAACGGCTTCGAGTGGGACGGAAACCAAGACTTCTTGCCCTCGCCCGATGATGAAACCTCGCGTCCGCAGGTTTCGAACGTCACCCTTTGCGGCCTGAACGATGCCGGCGTTGCTACCAGCAACGGCGCCGTCATTCGCCGCAGCATCTCCGAGGGTACCTCGATCCTGAATACGATCTTCACCGGTTTCGACAACGGGCTGGATCTCCGCAACGCGGTTGGTACGAATGAAGCCCCGTTCGTGTCCATCACGAACAGCCTGTTCTTCGGTCAGCTCAAGTCCGACGGCCAGAGCGCGACGGACGACGACACCTCGCCGGCCGACGCAGGCAGCAAGGACCTCAAGGGTGACAGCGGCTTCATCGAGAACGACTACCTCAACGACGCCGCCAACGCCGTCACCCTCGGCGGAGACGCGCCGGAGGGCTTCGATTGCTACGCCGAGACGCCGGTTGCTCCGACGGAGCCCGTCGAAGGCGCGACGCCGGGTTCCGGCTTCGACGAGTCTGCAGAGTTCGTTGGCGCGGGCGACTTCTCGGCTGATGGCTGGGAGTCGGGCAGCTGGATCGAGTGGAAGTAAGCTCGCGACGCACTTCGTCGAGAGTTTAGCGTGAGCGTCGGGACGGTGGCGAAAGCCTCCGTCCCGATGTCGTTTGTGTGCCCACACACGAGCCTAGCGGCAGCGCGGTGTCGTCAGTCGAAGCGCAACGGCGTTGCCCTCGTCTTGGATGACGAATGTGAAGACTGACTGCGCCTTCAACGCGATTGCTCGAACAGAACGACTCGAGCATCACGACGGCACTCCGCTATGCCGAAGGGGAAACATGTAGGACGCACAGGGTGGCGCGCTTGCACGTTGCGACTCCGGCGCCGTACCTTGCGCGCGAGGTGATGGTGATGAGGAGTCGCATGCGCTCGTACGCTCTGAATCTCGGAATGCGGGGTCTGCTCTTAGTCGCCCTGCCGTGGGCAAGCGGCTGCGCCGCAGACGCACCGCCGGCTGAAGGGGAGACGCCAGCGGTGGCGCAATCCGCGCTGGGGGAGTGCGTGGAGGAGGCTTCGGAGCCCAACGACGCGCGTACCAGCGCGGCCCCGCACACGTTCGGAACCGCGCAGCAAGGCGCGATTTGTAGCCCGAACCGCTACGACTTCTATTCCTTTCAGGGGCCTGCGGCCGGGCAAGCGTTCGCCGTTCGCCTCGAGTTTTTGGCCAAGACGGCGGAGATGGACGTCTACCTGACGGACGCGGCGGGGAACTTCGTCACGTCCAGCTTCGGCGCCGGCGACAACCGCGTCATCAGCGCGGTTTCGAACGGCGGCCGGTACTACCTTCAAGTGTACGGGCAGCGTAGCGTGCCGTACCGACTCGTGAGCGCGCTCGGCAACTTGCCACGCTGCGCCGAGCCCGATCTGGACGAGCCCAACGACTTCTTCGGTGAGTTCAAGACGCTCCCGTTCGGCGCCACTTACTCCGCGTTCAGTTGCGCCGGCGAGAACGACTACTACCAGTTTCAGGGGCCTCCGGCGGGGCAGGAGTTCACCGTCAATCTCGTCTTCGATCACGAAGTCGGCGACCTGGACTTCAACCTGCAGAGCACGACATCCGCGTACCGCGCGAGCTCGCGAAACGACAACGAGACCGTGAGCGTCGTCTCCAACGGCGGCATCTACTCGCTCCAGGTAGCGGGGCCCAACTTCAACAACACCTACGGATCGGGGAGCAATAGCTACGAGATCCGCACGGAGCTTGGCTACAAACCGGTCTCGTCTTGCGCCAGCGACGACGCGTTCGAGCCCAACGACCGCCCGAGCCTCGCGGCCTCCGTCACCGGTACGGGCGACGTCGCCGCCTATTTGTGCGGCGCTCTGCCGGACTACTACACGTTCGCGGGACCGCCCGCCGGCACACCATTCTTCGTGAACGTACAGTTCGCCGGCCCGGTGGACGCCACCGTCGACCTCATCAATCAAGCCGGCGTCACGGTGGCCACCGGGCGTACTCTCGTGGACGCGCCGGACGGCGCTCCTGCCGCGGAGCTCGTCGGCAGCGAGTCCGACGGCGGCACCTACCAGCTGGTGGTGCGCAGCAGCAACGATGCGATCGCGCAAGCTTACGGTATCCACTTCAGCAGCCCGGAGTTGCCCCCGCTGTGCGTGGGGGTGGAGGATAGCTACGAGCCCAACGACAGCTCCTTCAGAGCCACCGCGGTCCCGTATCCGGGCCGAATCGAGGCCTCTAGCTGCCAGGGCAACGTCGACCAGTTCCGCTTCCAAGGTCCCCCGAGCCGGGTTCATTTCGAGGTGGAGGTGGCCTTCGACGAGCTCGCAGGGCCCGTGCAGGTGCGCCTATTGAGCGACGCCGGTGTCGTTCAAGAGAAGCTCGTTACCAAGCCCGGCCTCGCGCTATTCGAGCAGTCTTCCAACGGTGGTCGCTATCGCGTGCTTCTGGACCCGCGGACGGCCCAGAGCAATCGCTACTCCGTTACGCTGCGCGACGCGCCTCGCCTGTGCTCGGTATCGGCTGAAATTGGCTCTTTGGGCCTGGCTTGCGGCACCGCCAATGGCGGCCCGTTCGCGAACGTTCAAGCAAGCCTTTCGGACGTGAGCGCGCCCGCGCTGAGCGAGGGTGTCTCCTACAACGTGACGCTCGCCGAGTCCGCCGTGGGCAATCGAGGCTCGTTGAGCTTCACCCCCACCGAAACCGGAGCTTATACGCTGTTTACGGGCACCCCCGGCGTTCGCACCGAAGTGCGCTCGCTGGCGGGGGTCGTCGAACCGGAGTGCGTCACCGCCTTGGACGCCCACGAATGCAACAAGCTGAAGCGCGTGTACCGTCACGACTTGGTCGCCGGCGTGCGCTACGTCATCGATCTCGGGCCCAGCTTCCCGCAAAAGTTCGTCCGTCTGGGGCTGCAGCGGACGACCGTGAGCGCGCTGGAGTGCACGAATCAACAGCTGCCAGATCGCGCCGCCGCCTGCGTGCGTGACCTGGTGGACGCCGCGGTCCAAGCGGGTCCGCTCGAAACCGCTGGGCCATCGATCATCGAAAACGCGCTCACGCTCGTGCAGCTCTCCGGAGCGTCCGGCGAAAAAGCAGGCAGCGTCAGCTTCACCCCGCCGCTCTCGGGCGCGTACGAGCTGTTCTTGTCTTCCGCGGTGCCCGTCGTCATCAACGACGAGACGTCCGAAGCTCCGCTGACTTGTCAGCGCAACTTGCCCGCCGCGGACTGCGCCGCTTTCCGTCGCGCGCTCACGGTTCAGCTCGACAGCCGGCGCACCTACCGGCTGGACCTCGGCCCGACCACCGCGAGTGGACCGCGACTGCTGCTCAAGCGCGTGCAGCCGCCCACGCCCGCGGTGTGCGGCCCGACGGAGCTGCCTGACCTCGCGAAGGCGTGTACGCTGCCTGCCTCCGCGCCGCTGCCGGACATCGATGCGACCCCACTCGGCGACGAGGGGCTCGCCGTTTCGCTGCCCAGCGGCGTGGCCAGCAACGTGCATCTCGTGCAAGGAGCGGAGGGCAACGCTGGCGCGCTCAGCTTCCAGCCGGCCGCGTCGGGCAGCTATCAGCTCTTCCTCGGCGCGCCGCACATTCCGTTTCGTATCTACGACGGCTTGTTCCAGCTGCCCGCGACTTGCACGGAGCAGCTAACCGCGACCGAATGCCTAGCGTTTCGTCGCGGCACGCGCTTCGAGCTGCAGGCAGACCGCGTGTACCGCGTCGAGCTCGGACCCATCACTCCATCGAACCGAGTCCGCGTGTTGCTGGACTCCAGCAATGACTAGGCAGCCACCAGCGAATCGGATGAAAATCATGAAGACCTCTCACTTGCTTCTTCCTCCGCTGCTCGCGACCGCCAGCTTGTTGGTCGCGTGCGGCTCCGGCGACGATTCGGTCGGCCCTCGCGAAGACGCGCCGGCAGCCCGTCTCCAGCCGCTCGACCCCTGCGTGGACGACGCCCTCGAGCCGAACCAAAGCGCGGTCGCGGCCGTGAACCTGACTCTCGGCACGCAGCAGCAGGCGGTCAGCTGCCCTCAGAACGTGGATTTCTACTCGTTCCAAGGGCCGCCCCCGGGAACCCCGTTCACGGTTTCGCTCATCTTCCAGAGCGATGATTTCGACTACGGCACGGATACGGGCGACCTGAACGCCCTGCTCCGGAGCCAAGCCGGCAACCTGCTGTTCATCGGCGATCGTGAAGCGAAGGACAACGAGTTTCTACCCGCTATCTCGGACGGGGGGATCTACTCGCTCGAGATTCAAAGCGCCCTTCGCCGCGTTCCGTACACGGTAGCCGTGACCCAAGGCAATCTCCGCTGCGGTATCCTGGACGACACGCTGGAGCCGAATCAGAGCATCAGTCAGGCTTCCACGCTCGCGAGCACCCCGGTGGACGCCTACATCTGCCGTGGCGACTCGGACTACTACCGAATCCAGGGGCCGCCGGCGGGGCAGCTCCTGGCGCTAGACCTGAGCTTTACGGCCGCACGCGGTCAGCTCGGCGTGCGCACTTTCGATCGCAATGGCGAGCCCGTCGGGCTGGACTACACGAGCACATCCCCCACGACCCGGCGCATCAACTCGGATGGGGGCGTCTACTACGCGGAGGTGTACGGGTACGGCAAGTCCTCGGGCGAGTATCGACTCGAAGCTCACAGCGAGGTTCCCGTTTGCGCGCTCGGAGACGCCTACGAGCCGAACGACAGCGCCGCCACCGCCGCCCCCGTCCCGTTCCTGAGCACGATCAGTGGGTACATGTGCCAAGGCGGCCGCGACTTTTACCGTTTTACCGGTCCCCCGCTCGGCACGCCGTTCCAGATGCGTCTGGATTTCACGAATCGAGTCCAGCTCAGCGTCACTGATGCGGATGGCAAGTACGTGTTCAGCGCGGGCGCGGTCAGCTTCGGCAACGTGAACCTCGTCTCGAACGGGAGAGAGTACACCATCGCGATCGCAAATCCGCCCAGCTTTGGCCCGGTGGACGCGGCGTACGACATCACTCTGCAGTACCCGGAAGCCGACACCTCTTGCGACCTGAAGCGTGATCTCGAGCCGCTTGGCGCGGCGTGCAAGATCGCCAATGCCGGGCCGTTTCAAGCGGTCAACTTGGCGGTGACGCCAAACCCCGCTCTATCGACGAGCCGCTCCTATGTCCTGAAGCTCGCCCCGTCCACGGACCCCGTCAGCGGGGGCGTCGTGTACGGGGGAGCGGCGGAGTTCACCGCGCCGGAGACCGCGTCTTACGCGCTGTTTACCGGCTCCCCCGGCATTCCGCTGTCGCTCACGGAGGGTGGTCAGCCGGTCGGCTACGCCTGCTCGCAGTCGTTCGGTCTGAGCGACTGCAACAAGCTGCTCCGCGGTTCTCGCTACGAGCTCGAGGGTGGTCACACTTACCAGCTCACCTTCGAGCCCCGCTACGCGCCCACGCAGCCATCCGTGCGCATCGGGCTGGAGCGCGTGGCCGACTTCACCGAGCCGCCACGCTGCGAGGACGTAAGAAACATCGAAGCCAGCTGCCAGACCGCGGAAGCGGATGTTCGAACGCTCGCCGCGGGCCCGCTCGGGGCGGCGACGACCGCAGTCGTCCAAGAAGGCGTTTCCTACGGCTTGAGGCTCACCGCGAGCGGTACCGCCAACGCCGGCTCCGTCGCGTTCACTCCCGCTGTCAGCGGTCAATATGTCCTGTACCTCGGCAGCAACGTGCCGCTCGGCGTTTGGGATGGCGAAGACCAGCTCGGCGCGAGCTGTGCCAGCGGTCTACCGGTCGAATTTTGCAGCAACCTGCGCCGGGCTGCCGTGTACGACCTGCAGGCAAGCAAGGTTTACCGGATCGACGTCGGCCCCACCACGCCGCAGTCCTACGTGCGCTTCCTGATTCAGCCGAATATCGCGCTGGCCGGTGAGTGCAACTTGGCCGACCTGCAGTCCCTGGAACAGATCTGCGGTTTGGATCCCCAGAACACGACCGTGGCTGACGTCTCGAACGGCGGCTACGCGAGCTTCGCCGAAGGGCTCCCGTACAACGTCAAGCTGAGGGCCACCGAGAGTGCCTTCCGCGGAAGCGTTGGCTATTACACCTCCAACCACCCGCGCTTCGCGGTTTACCTGGGCTCCGCTGGCGTGCCACTGGCCGCGTCAGAATACGGGGGGCGCCGCGACATCGAGCCCGTTTGCACGGCGCGGCTCCCGAGCAGCATCTGCGGGCAGTACAAAGTCGTGCAGGTCTACAGCGGGCCGTCGTATCGGTCACTGAGCTTGAGCTTCGGTCCTTCCAATCCGCAGAGCTGGGTCCGGGTCGCCATCGGCAACGAGACACCGATTCAGCCGTGAAGAAGCGCGGAGCTCGTCCAGCCCGGCGGGCTAGCTCCGCGCCGCGCGAGCTTGTCGACTTTTCGTCGATGTCACCCCAAGAGCTCCGGGTCATCGGAGCTCTTGGTCAAGTCGTTAGTAGAAGAGGAGCACGGTATGGCTCGCTACAGTCTCGTCATCGGTGGAGCCCTCGTCCTTTCCGGCTGCTCGGCGGCGCCGGGCGAAGAGGCCACGGGCGAAGTCCAGCTGGCGCTAGTAAGCGAGTGCAATGCCGATTCGTTCCCTTCCCGCTCGGTTGCGTCCGCCTGCACCGCCGCTGCACGAGGCAGCATCGCCGTCGACGCGGCGGCGCCGACGAGTGGAAGCGCCGGGCCCAGGTTGCTCCCGGGCCAAACCTACGGGTTGCGACTGGTCGAGAGCCCTACTGGGTCGTTCGTCGGGCGCTTCCGCTACCGCGTCGGTGGGGCCAACCGTGGCCAGCGGCATGCGGTTTACGTGGGCACGCCCTCCGTACCGCTCTCGATCCACTCGAGTCAGTCGCTGGCCGGGGCAGAGGCCGTGGAATGCCGTCGCTACCTGAGCGATGCGACCAAGAATGCGTTGGTTGGCGGCGCCTGCGCCGACCTCAACGCTGGGCTTCTCACCGCCCCCCTCACGGATGATAGCTACGACATCGACATTGGCCCCACCCCCTCGCGTTGGGTGCGTTTCTACATAGAGCCAGAGGACCGAAGCGTGCCGACGCAGTCCACGTCCGGGTTCTGCGGAGCGCCCTCTACCGAGCTTTGTGAGGCCGGCGCAACTCCCTCTCCCGTCACCGCTGCGAGCCCCGCTTCGCTCCAGCCACCGTCAATCCAAGCGGAAACGGTCTACGGTGTTCGCCTGGTGAAGACGTGGGATGACCACCTCGAAGGCGCGCTGGTCTTCGTTCCACCGAGCACCGGGGACTACGCGCTGAGCCTCGGCACGCCCTACTTCCCGGTAAGAATTCGCGAGGAGGGCAAAGCCGAGCCCGTTGGCACGCATTGCGCCGCGTTGGTGCCTGACGGCGCCGACTGCGGTGCTTTCAAGTCGCGGCGACTCGTCCAGCTCACGGCGGGAACGCGTTACCGCGTCGAGCTCAGTGGCACGGGTGACGTCTCTTGGGTCAGGCTGGCCTTCAGCCGCCTCGCGCCGCCGGCTGCGACGCTGCCAGTTACCGCAGGCTTGAGCCTTTGGTTGCGTTCGGATCAGGGCGTGGAGGTGACCAATGGGCACGTCGACGCCTGGCGCGATAGCAGTGACGCTCATCGTGATGCGGTGCCGCCCACGATGGAGGCAAAGCCTCGACTCATCGATAGAGGCATCGCGGAGCGACCCACGTTGCGTTTCGATGGCGACGACATGCTCAGCTTCATGCAGCTGCAGGCGGATGAGTTCACGGTCTTCTGGGTGGCCAAGAGCGACTGGGCAGACGCGGGCGACTACGACACGCAGAGCGTTCTAGGCGCGTCTACCCCAGACACCAGCGGGTTCGGGTACGCGGGCACGGATAGATTCGACCAATTGGCGGGCAGCTCCTACGTAGGCAGCGTGCTCGTTCCCCGACTCATTACGATCACCAAGAGCGGTGACCAGGGCTGGGTCGAACAAGCGGGAAGTAACGGCACCTTCGACTTCACCGGTCCGGGCACCTTCACTCAGGTCGGTCGACAGCAGCAGTTCGTGGGCTCCTCGTTCCGGGGGGACCTGTCCGAGATCGTCATCTACGGCAGGGCACTGAGCCCGTCCGAGCGGCTCGCGGTGAACCGATACCTGCTCGAGCGCTACGCGATCACCGCGAATTGAGGCATGAGCATCGGCGCGCTGGCGACCGCCACCCCGCGCCTCGCGTGGAAGCTCACGCTGGCGCTGGTTACTTCCGGACGGCGTGAGGGGGGAATTCCCCGTCCACGTACAGCCGCACTTCCGGACCCCGGAGCGGCCGCCGACGTAGCGGCGCCGTTGTGTGCGGGGTGGTGCAGCGGTCTGTCGTGGCCTCCGGCGCTGGCGCGGACGGAGGCTCCGGGCTCAGGTGAGTCAACCGGGTACCCAGGGCAGGGTCTTTCCAGTCGACTGAGCTCTCCATGACAGTGTCCTATCCCCAGCGGGGCGAAGGCTTCGGCTTGCGGCCATCGCTCTCGATTCGTACCACGAGCGCGGCGCGCCCGACTGCGGCAGCTCGGCCCGCTCGGACGAACAATGACCTCGTCATGGGGCTTCGTGACGCAGCACCGCCGTTGGCTGGGGTGGCTGCTGCGCCACTCAGGGGACGAGCTTGACGACTTCAGCTTGCCACGCGCCCGTCGCGGAGACGGTGGACGCGCCCACTACCGCGCTGCCGTTCGACAAGAAGGTGATGCTGGGCGCGTCCAGGTATGCGGCGCACCGAGCTGCGTTGCGTTGCGATGACGACGCGGTGACCCGGTTCGCGAGCGAGTCGTGATTCGATACGCGCTCGGTGAGATCTACGTGAAAGCGCTCGGCCATCGCGAGGTCGCTGAAGTGGCGTGGTAGAGGTCCGCGCATGTCGGTTTTCCAGCTGCGTCCGGGGTTGCTGCTCATGGGGATACTCGGGTTGACGTCTGCCGGCTGCGCTGCGAGCGGCGCTGGTGATACGGAGCCCACCGGCTCTACCCGGGCGACGCTGAGCTCACTCCAGCTCTCGGTGCTCGCCGGCAGCGTCGGGGAGGGCGGAAGTGTCGACGGCGCGGCGTCCTCCGCCCGCTTCGGCAATTTGTTCGGTGTGGCCGTATCGGCGAGCGGAGACGTGTTCGTGGTCGAGAGCCTCGCGGTTCGAAAAATCGGCGCTGGCGCGAGCGTAACGACCTTCAGCGCGCTGCCCACGTACGGCTCGGATCCGCCCGATAACCCCGATCCGCGCGGCCTCGCGCTGGACGCGTCGGGGGCGGTTTACGTATCCAACAACAACATTTACACCGTCGACAAGATCACCGGCAACGGCGCTATCACGCGAGTCGCGGGCACCCTTTTCAGCAACGGCTCCCCCGCCGACCTCAACCACAACGAAGGCGTCGCGGTGGACGCGAGTGGCAACCTCTACATCGCGGACACGTGGAACGATCGCGTCGTCAAGGTTGCGCCGGGCGGCTCGCTGACCACGTTGGCCAGCGGCTTCTCACAGCCGCGCGGCGTGGCAGTGGACAGCGCCGGCAACGTGCTGGTGGCGGATACCGGCAACCACGCGATCCGCAGTATTGCGCCGGGCGGCACGGTGATCACGGTAGCTGGCTCGCCATCGCAAACGGCGAGTATGGACGGCCCCGTGAACACGGCCGGCTTCGCGTCGCCGAGCGCGCTCACGGCCGGGCTCGACGGCACGCTTTACGTGGTGGACGGCACCACCATCAGGACGATTTCACAGGGGACTGTCAGCACTCTGGTTGGCAGCGCCGGTCAATCCTCGCTCATCCTGGGAACGCTGCCGGCGAGCTTGGAGAATCCCTCCGGCGTCGCCATCACGCCGCACGGTGACCTCATCATCACCGAGACCACCCGCCACGTCGTGTTGAAGGTTGAAGGGGCGGGCCCGGACTGCAGCAGCGGCGCTTGCTCCGTGTATTCCGAGCCCAGCAAGGTACTGGCGGATTTTCCGGCGTGCAGCAACGGTGACTTGACGAGCACCCTAGCGACCGCCTGCGGGGTCGGCGGTGGCGAGGTCCCGCTGAGCGCGGGCGGCTTCGATTCGGTGACTCCCCCGCAGCTCACGGTCGGAACCACGTACGGCGTTCGCCTCGCCGCGAGCGCTGGTCAAAACGGCGGCACGGTCGCGTTCACGGCGCCGTCGACTGACGAGTACCTCGTCTACCTGGGCACCCCCAACGTGCCGTTGAGTACGGATGGCGAGGCGCCCGCATGCTCACGCTACCTGTCGCAGAGCCGCGTCGCAGAAATTACGGGTGGGACGTGCGACAAGTTCCGCGGCGTCTACTCGCTGCCGCTGCTCCAGGCGGGCGCGCAGGTGCGCATTCGGCTCGGCGAGTTCACGCCCCAGAGCTGGGTACGTGTCCTGGTTCTCCCGCGCTAAGACGCGTAGAAGCGCGCCTCTGGCACCCCCGCCGAAGGCGCGCTGGCCTCCGCTCAATGAGCACGCATGCCGGTACCGGCGTTGTGCAGCCCCGCCGCTTCTGAGTCACTGAGCGCCCTTTTGAACACCACCAGCTCGTCCAGTGACGCGCGGAGCGGGTAGGCGACACCGCTCCCCGGCTTTTTGCCGATGGTCGGCGTGGCGTCATTCGGCAACGGGGAGAGAGCTCCCGAAAACTGACCCACGCTCTTGTGGCTCCCATCGCGATAAACACGAATTTGGTCGCTCGGCGCGCTCGCTTCGAACACGAGCACGTAGTGGTGCCACAGCGTATCTTCGGGCACGAAGGCGGGCGGAGACGAGAACGAGAGGGGCGTGCCGCCGCTGCCGCGCACCACGAAGCGCAGCGTGTTGTTCCGGGTTGCGTCGTCCTGAAAGTAGACCTGAATCCCGGTGCCGGCGCCGGACCAGGTGGCGGTGCTGAGGATGGCCTGGGTCCCCCCGGTGGCGCCGAGGTTGCTGGAGCTCATGCGCATCCAGAACGAAAGAGAGAACCGTGCGTCCGGCTTGTGCATGAAAGCGAAGCTGCCCCCGCTGCCGAGCTCCGAGCCCCCCGCGACGTACTCGTAGGCATTACCGACGAGACCGGGGCGAGCGACGACGTTGTCCGTCGTTTCGCCGGGTACGGAGATATTGACGGACAGTCCCTCCTTCAAGTCCTGAACGCTCCCTGGTTGGCCTTCGAAGGAATACGACGCGAAGGCGCCCCGCAGCGGATAGCCGATGACGACCGCCTCGTTCGGTGAGGCAAAGCTGCTGATCTGCAGCGACAAGGGCATTCCGTCATCGAGAGTGACGTCGAGGCCGTACCGCTCCGCTCCGCTTCGTTTCAGCTCTACGCGCGCCCTTTGCGCTGCCGCGCTGCCGAGAAGAAATGCGCTCGCCCAGGCCACTTCCGAGGTCGAGCGCCTGCGCTGAAGCATCCAAGCGGGAGCTTTGGTGTTTTCGGCGACCGAGTACCACCCTTGCCTCGGGTCTGCGCACGCGCTGCCGGCGCACGAGTCCCCCGTGCAGGTGCCGCAAGTGGCCCTGAACGCGGCGAAGACGCTGTCGCTCGCCTCGCCAAAGTGGCCAGAAAACAAGCTGGCTCCGCTGGCGTTGTGGAATGCATAGTGAGCGGTGCCGTCGGCCGCGCCTTGAGAGACGACGCTCTTGATGGATGGCGCGAGCTGCCAGTTCTGCTGAAAGGTACGTGGCTGCGAGCTCTGCAGCTGATCCAAGACGAGCAAGACGTCCCGCCCGAACAAGGCAACGGCTCGCCGGTGGACGACCCCCGCGTTGAGCGAGACCTCCGCCGACTGATAGAGCACGCGGTCGTAGCCCGTCGGGTCCGAGACCGACGTGCCCAGGTGGCCTCGGCTCGGGGCATAGCCGTCGTTCAAGTCGGCGCAGGAAGGGAGCGCCGAGGCAGCGACGGTCGGATCGGCGCGCTTGCCGAGCGGCTCGAACGAGCACTGATTGAGGCCATCGACACTCACGGTGCTGTGGGCGGCGGTGCTTTCGAAGTAGTGCCGCTGGGGGCTCGTGTAGCTGAACCAGCCAGAATCAGCGAGGAGCGGGAGCCCGTCGACCTCGGGAGTCGTCGGGTCCTGCGCATACAAGTGCAGCGCCAGCGCGTCCAAGTGAGAGTGAGCGTTGGCGGGGGCGCCCGCGTTGAACAGGACGTGCGTCTGAGCCGCGTAGCTGGGCGAAAAAGCCGAGCGCAGCGTGACGTAGCCGGCGACCGGAAAAACCTGCATCCTCTGCGACAGCGGAATCGGTAGCCCCTTCGCTCCCTGAGTGCGCGCAAACTGCAGCTGCTGAACCACCTCGCTCGGATCGCCGGCGACGTACGCGTCGAAGGAGGTCTCCCAAAAGCCGAGGTTGCTCATCGGGCTCGACCCGAGCATGGGCACCTCCAAAGACGGCATCGCGGTGTGCGCGGCCACGCGCGTCGCCGCCTGCACTCGCGCGGCCAAGCTCAAGCTCGGGTCGGGCACGATTCGATGGTCGAACGTGCTCCCGTTCTGGCAGATCGCGAAGTCGTACTGGTTTTGCGAACCCCCGACGCCGGAGAGCTGAACCTCGGGGTGCCGGCGCATCCAATCCTGGATCTCGACCAAGAAGGAGAGCTCGTAGGCGTGGTAAAACAGCGATTGTTCCACCTGCGCGCCATCGGCGAGCAGCGTTTGCGAGATGACCGCGTTCAGTCGCTGCAGCGCGAGATCCTTCCAGGCCGCGGTGAGGCTCGCGGTAGGGGCCAGGGCGGGGGCCGACGTACCGTCCAGCTCGGTCGCCAGCTGCAGCAGAGCGGCGGCCTCGGTAATACCGTGGTTCGCCCCCGGCTCGAAGGATCCGCTCAGTGCAAGCGCATCCGCGTCCCGACGCATTGCCGCGAGCCAGCGCTCCGTTTGGTCCCCCGAGAGTAGGCCGCGGGCATGAAAGTAGCCGTTCAACAGGCTGAGGGCTCGGAAGGCGGTCGCGTGGCGGTCCCACAGGGAGGACCTCAAGTCGTAGTACGAGAGGCCCGGATAGCCGGGCGCGGACACGCTCTTCTCGATCTTGCAGTTGTAGTTGTAGCCCGCGTCCCACAGCGCCAGCCCCGCGTCGAACGGCGCGTTGGGGCTCATCCAGCCCGCGGGCATGCTCGGCGCAGGGTCGCTCGGTAGGGCAAACGGGAGAGGCACTGCCGTCGTGAACGAGTCGAGCGCGGCGAGGTAGGCGGCTCGCATGTTGGCGCGAATGGTTGCGGGGCTCATCGACAGACCTCGCGAAGACGCCATCGCGCTCAAGCGGGCGTCGGTCTCGTGTCGCCAGGCCGTCACCAGAAAGCGAATGGGCCGCAGCCCGAAGAGCGCGAAGCGATCGTACTTGTCGGCAATGCCGGAAGGATCCACGTACGCTTGCCAGTCCGGCACCCGGCACGGGCGGCTGGCGGCAGAGTCGGAGTCCTTGCATCCGACGTTTTCGCCGCTCTCCAGCTGCAGCGGATACGCGACGGTCGAGAGCGAAGTTCTCGCTCTCTCGGTCCGCCAAACTCCCAACATTTGCTCGAACGCGAGGCTCAGCGAATCTGGCTCTCGGTCCAAGAACGAGTAGAGGGCGTGCGATGCCTCGCAGCGGTGCTGCCCCGGTCCAGCCGCGTTCTCGACGCAGACGAAATTGCCACTACAAGGCGCGGTTACGCTGCAGCTCGCGCTGCCGACCGCCGCCGTGATTGAGCCTGCAGCTCGCTCCTCCGGCGGCGCGCAGCTGGCAAGCACGAGCGCGGCCCACGCCACGAGTCCAGGATGGTGCCTCATCGACGGGGTCAGAGTCGTTTCACTTCGCCGCTCGGCGCGTCGGCTTCGATCAGCGAATCGGGACCCAGGTGACTGAACGGACCCAGCTGAGCACGGTCACCGACCTCGCTGGAGGTCACGACCGTGTACGGCTCGAGCAAGACGCCCTCCGCCACCACCGCGTCCGTCAAGACGCAGCCCACGTCCACGCGGGTGCCGGCGCCCACCCGCGTGAGCCCTCGCAAGCTGGCGCCATCCTCGATGATCGCGTCGGGGGCGATCTCGACGCCGTCGTCGATTCGTGGGTTGCCCCGTACCGTCACGCCACGCTCAGCGTGACGCAAACGGATGCGCTCGAGCATCAACTCCTCGGCCTCCCGTAGCTGCGCGCGATCGTTCACCCCGAGGAGTGCTTCGCGGTGCCCGGGCACGCCCGTGACGATGCTCGACCGAGCGATGATTGCGACGATGTCCGTCAGGTAGTACTCGCCCTGGGCGTTGTTGGGGAGAACGTCGGCGAGCGCGCTCGCGATCACGTCAGTGCGGCCCGCGTACATGCCCGCGTTGACTTCGCGGATGGCTCGCTCCCGATCGTCTCGCAAGTCACGTTGCTCGCGAACCTCGCGCACCCCACCTTCACCGTCGCGGAGCACGCGGCCGTAGCCGTGCGGAAGATCCAGGAAGCAGGTCATGAGGCTCAGGTCGGTCGCGCCAGGCCGATCCAGCGCCGCTACTAGCTGCGCGAGCTCCTCCGAGCGCACGAGAGGCGTGTCTCCGCACAAAATAAGGACTCTTGCCGAGTGGACGTGCGCCATGCCGATGCGCGCCGCGTCGCCGGTGCCCCGAGGTGGGTCTTGCACCGCGGTGATGACTCGGCTGCCAAATTCCTTGGTCAAAAAATCCGACAGCTCACTTCGCCCGCTCGTGACGACGACCGCCTGTTCCACACCCGCGTCGAACGCAGCCCGCAAGGAGTAGGCGAGCAAAGGCCTCCCTGCGACCGGATGCATGACCTTGGGAAGCGCACTTTTCATGCGCGTACCAAACCCTGCGGCTAGAACGACGGCGGTGAGGCTTGCGGGCATGAGTCGAGCTCGATCGAAGGTGGCGATGCTTAGTAGAGCTAGCCCGTGAAGCGTCAGCGCCGATCCGGCAACAAGTCCGCGTCACCCTCGATGGTGTCGGTTGTCCGCACACTTCGCGTACGTACCTTGCGAGCTCTTCACTCGGCTTTCGTGTCAACTAGGGTTTGCTATACTCGCGGCCGTGCGCGCGTTGGGTTTCACGCTGGCTATCGTTTGCCTAGAGCTGGGGTGCGCGCCAAGCGGGGGCGACGCCGGCCAAGCGGAAGGCCCGCACGGGTCTGCGGGCAAAGGTGGGAACAGCAGCGACGGCATCGCAGGCGCGGCCGGGGCGCAGGGAGGTAGCTTCCCTGAAGCGGGGCGCGGTGGTGGTGGGCCGGCGGAGGGCGGCACGAGCAACGCCGGTGCCGCAGGGATGGGCGGGGTCCTGAGCCGTGCCGATGATGATCCGTTGCCCGCCTGCTTGGCGCGAGTTTCCGTGACCAGCAGCGCCCAGCTCGAAGACGCGCTCAGCACCGCACGGCCGGGGGATTGCCTGGAGCTTGGCGACGGGGGCTTCGACTTCCCGTTCATCTCGGCCAAGGGTGACGCGGGCGCTCCCATCGTCATCACCGCTAAAAATCGGGGCAAGGCAAGAGCCGCAAACGGTGTCGTCTTCTCGAAGGCGTCCTACGTCGCCGTTGAAGGGCTTGCCTGGACGAATGGCGCCGGCGTGAAAGTGGCCGATTCGGATCACGTTCGCATCACTCGCGGCCACTTCGCGCTCAGGGCAGATTCGGCCGAGCAAGATTGGATCGCCGTCACCGGCACCAGCAGCTACACGCGTATCGACCACAACGAGCTTGGCCCGAAGCGTGTGGTGGGGAACCTGATCATGCTGAGCGGGCTGGACGCTCAAGTCGTTCAGCATACTCGCATCGACCATAACTATTTTCACGACGTGGAGTACACAGAGGGCAACGGGTGGGAGTCCATTCGCGCCGGGCTGAGTCACTTGGCGCTCTCGAGCGGTCATACTTCGATCGAGCACAACTTGTTCGAGCGGTGCGGGGGAGATCCGGAGACCATCTCCATCAAGTCCTCCGACAACGTCGTGCGTTACAATACGATTCTCGACTCGAAGGGCGAGCTGGTATTGCGTCATGGGAACCGTAACGACGTTTACGGCAACTACTTCCTCGGCTCGGATCTGGAGGGCGCCGGCGGCATCCGCGTTTGCGGCCGAGCGCATCGGATCTTCAGCAACTACGTTCAAGGCGTCTCCACCCCCGCGATTCTCCTCGAGGCGGGGGATAGCGACGCGGAGAACGAGGCTGGTACCGCTCATTACCGCGTGCACGGCGCGACCGTCGCCTTCAACACCGTGGTCAATGGGCGAGGAATTCAGGTTGGCGGCGGAGGCCACGATTGGGCTCCCGTGGACTCCGTCGTTGCGAACAACGTCGTCCAGGCGCGCACGGGCGAGCTCATCGCGCTGGTCGGCATGCCCGTCAACACGGCCGTTATCGGCAACATCGTTCACCCGCTCGAGAGCGCCTCACCGGGTATGGCGGCGGACGCGGCGAGCATCGCCGTGCTCGACCCCCAGCTCGTGCGCAATGGCGCTATCTTCACGCTGGCACCTACCAGCCCCGCCATCGACCGTGCGACGGGCGGCTTCGACTACGTGACGGCGGACGTTTTCGGACGGTCGCGGCAGCGCCCCGACGTCGGGGCGGAAGAGTACTCGCTGACGCAAGGACCCTTTCCGCCTCTTTTGCGGGCGGACGTGGGCCCTGAGAGCCCTTAGCGCTCGTCCAGTAGATTGTCGCACGAGGGCCGCGCGGCCGTCACCCGCGCCGCACGCGACGCGGCTACTCACCGCGCATGAGCAAGCGACAATTGTTCGGGACGGATGGTATTCGTGGGCGGGCCAACGCCGCTCCGATCACTCCAGAGCTGGCCCTGCGCCTCGGCCGCGCGATCACGCTCGTCGCCAAGCGTGGCAAGACGCGCGCGCCTCGGATCGTGATCGGCAAAGATACTCGGCTCAGCGGCTACATGCTCGAGACGGCGCTGGCGGCGGGGATCTGCGCCATGGGCGGCCGGGTCATGATCTCCGGCCCGATCCCGACTCCGGCCATTGCCAACCTCACCCAGAGCATGCGAGCAGACGCGGGGGTCGTGATCAGCGCCAGCCACAACCCGTTCGCGGACAATGGCATCAAGATCTTCGGTCCCGACGGCTTCAAGTTGCCAGACGCGGAAGAGGCTCAAATAGAGGCCTTGCTCGGCGACGCGCGGCTGGACACCCTCGGAAAGACGGGCGCAAACATCGGCCGCGCCGAGCGCCTGGAGCATTCTCAAGGGCGCTACATCGTGTACGCCAAGAGCACCTTCCCGAAGCAGCTGTCGCTCGACGGGGTGAAGGTCGTCGTAGACGCGGCGCACGGCGCCGCTTATCGCGTCGCCCCCGCGGTTTTCGCCGAGCTCGGCGCGGACGTGATTCAGCTCGGCTGCCGTCCCAACGGGGTCAACATCAACCGTAACCAGGGGGCGCTCCACCCGGAGCATGTCGCGCGGGAAGTGAAGCGGCATGGCGCGGCGCTCGGGGTCGCGCTGGATGGCGACGCGGACCGCGCGATCTTCGTCGACGAAAAGGGCCAAGTCGTGGATGGTGACGCCATCATGGCCCTTTGCGCCACGCGCCTGCTCGCGCAACGGCGACTGGCGAAGGGGACGCTCGTCACCACGATCATGAGCAACATGGGGCTGGACCGTGCGCTGGAGGCGGCGGGCGGCAAAACGACGAGGACGGGGGTAGGGGACCGCTACGTGGTGGAGGAGATGCGACGCAGCGGCTACAACTTCGGGGGCGAGCAGTCGGGCCACCTCATCTTTCTGGACCACGCCACGACCGGTGACGGCACCGTCGCGGCCCTTCAAGTTCTCGCGATCATGCTTCAGGAGTCTCGCCCCTTGAGCGAGCTAGCTTGCATCATGGAGCCGGTGCCGCAGGTGCTGGAGAGCTTGAAGCTGCCCGAGCGGCGGCCGCTCGACCAGATGCTCGCGCTGCGGAGGCACATCGATCTAGCTGAAAAGAAGCTGGGGAAGAGCGGCCGAGTCGTGGTTCGCTGGAGCGGCACCGAGGCGAAGCTCCGCCTCATGCTCGAAGGTCCAGACCCTTCGCTGCTCCGACTGATGGTGGCAGAGATGAGCGACGCGGCTCGGCAGGATCTCAGCCAGACGTCCGTGAGCTAGCTCGGAGGCAGTCGACCGGCGCCCGGGCCTCATGTGAGGCAGGCGCCGGTGCGCGACGTCGCGCTCAGAACCAGCCGAGGTCCGAGTCGTCCGAGAACGTGTCGGCCTCGAACTGATGGTACGAGCGGCTGAACCACAGCTTGGCAGAAGGGTCGGCCGGGTCGCGCGGCCAGACGGCGGCGCTCGGTTCTCCGCTCACGGCGGCGGCGCTCGAGGTCGGTTGCTCCACGTCGTCCAAAGGCTCTGGCATCATGGTTCATTCCGTTCGCAGGGCAGGCATTCTGTGTCGCGGCAGGCTCACTCGACGGTGACCGTCTTGGCGAGGTTGCGCGGCTGGTCTACGTCAGTCCCCTTCAGATCAGCCACGTAGTAGGCCAGGAGCTGAAGCGGCAGAACGGCGAGCAGCGGCACGACGTGCTCGGGCGCGCGCGGAATGTAGAGGACATGACTCGCGAGCTTGGCGGCTTCTTCGTCACCCTCGGTGGCGATCGCTATGATTTGGCCGTCTCGAGCCCGCACCTCCTGCATGTTGCCAAAGGTCTTCTCGTAGTGCGAATCCCGCGGCATCAAGACCACGACGGGCATGTCCTCGTCGATCAGCGCGATGGGGCCGTGTTTCATCTCACCGGCGGCGTAGCCCTCCGCGTGCACGTAGGAGATTTCTTTGAGCTTCAGGGCGCCCTCGAGCGCGAGCGGAAACCCCAGGCCTCGGCCGAGGAAAAGCATGTGATGTACGTTGTGCCAGCGCCGCGCGACCTCCAGCACGCTCGCTTTGCGTTCCAGCGTTTGCCGCATCTCGTTCGGCACTTCCACGAGCGCCTGGAGGATCTGCTTCGCCTGGCCCGCGTCTAGCGTCCCCTTGCGGCGGCCCACGTAGACGGCCAGCATCAGCAGCGCCGCCAGTTGCGTGGTGAAACACTTGGTGGAAGCGACGCCGATCTCGGGGCCTGCGTGCGTGTAGAGGGCGCCGTGCGCGGCCCGTGGAATGGCGCTGTCGACGACGTTGGCGACCGCCAATACACGCGCCCCGGCCTCGCGCGCGGTCTTCAGCGCCGCGAGCGTGTCGGCGGTCTCGCCTGATTGACTGACGGCTATGACCAAGTCCTTCGACGAAAAGACCGGCTCGCGGTAACGGACCTCGCTCGCGAGCTCGGTCTGGGACGGCACGCGCGCCAGCTGCTCCATCCAATGTCGGCCCGCCAGCGCCGCGTGGTAGCTCGTTCCGCAGGAGATGAAGTAGACGCGCTCGATGCCCCGCAGCGCTTCCGCGTCCACGCCCAACTCCGCCCCCACCAAGTCGCCTTCCTCCAGCAAAATACGGCCGCGCAGCGTGTCCTCTATGGCGCGGGGCTGCTCGAAGATCTCTTTGAGCATGAAGTGGCGGTACCCGCCCTTTTCGGCTTGGACGGGGCTCCAGTCGATCTGCTTCGCTTCCCGACGGACACGTTCGCCTCCGACTGTCTCGTGACGGATTCCGTCTCGCGTCAGCTCGGCGAGCTCGTTGTCCTCCAGGAACAGCACGCGGCGCGTGTGCGCCAGCAACGCGGGGATGTCGCTGGCGCAAAGCGTGGCGCCCTCGCCGAGGCCGAGCACGAGTGGTGAGCAGTTCTTTGCCACCACGATGCGGTCGGGCTCCAAGGAAGACGCTACCGCGAGCGCATAGGCGCCGCGTAAACGACCGAGCGCGGCGCGCACTGCCTCGAACAGCGAGACGCCCTTCTGCGAAGCTTGGCTGACCAGGTGCGACACGATCTCGGTGTCCGTATCGCTGCTGAAGCGCACCCCCTGTTGCTCGAGCTCGCGCTTCAGCTCCGAGTGGTTCTCGATGATGCCGTTGTGCACGACCGCGACGTTGCCGACGAGATGCGGATGCGCGTTCGGCTCACTCGGCCGGCCATGGGTGGCCCAGCGGGTGTGGCCGATACCGAGGGTTCCGTGCAAATGGCTGGTGGAAATCGCCTTCGCCAAGTTGTCCAGCTTGCCGACGGCGCGGACGACCTGGAGCGCCTTGCCATCATGGACGGCCAAGCCGGCGGAGTCATAGCCGCGATACTCCAGCTTACGCAGCCCCTCCACGAGGATGGACGACGCCTGCTCTGGTCCGACATACCCGACGATTCCGCACATGTGCTTTTGGCTCCCAGCTTGCGCGCCTCTGCAGCGCGCGCCGCTGCTAATAGGCCTCGAACCGAAACACAGCGATGACGTTCGCGAAAATTCCCCGGACCCTTTCGACGCCGCGTGGCTCCTTCAAGGCGAGGCGTGACTGATGGCCAGTCGCACCCAGCTACCCTGCGAAGCGTTCAGCTCTACACGGTAGCGTGTTCCAGCGACCAACTGCAGGAGCTGGTTGGACTTGAATGAGTCGCAGTTGGCGGTGGCTTGCACTTTGCCGGCGCAGCTTGGTGCAACGAGAGCCCGGTCGCCTTCTGGACGAACCTGAGCAATGAAGGAGGGTGCGGGCGTTCCGAGGCTCAGCAGGTAGGGGCCGGTGCTGGGCGGGACGAACGACAGCGCGCCCTCGAGGCGCCCGTCCATCTCCGCTTTGAGGCGAACGCCGTAAACCGAATCTGCCTGGATGACGGGTGGATTCAGGGAGGCGAAGCCGGGCGCGCTCAGCGGTGTGGGCGACGAACCCGCGCTGCAGATTTCCGGGGAAGGAGCCGCGCACGCGCTAATGGGCGGCGAGGAAATAGCCGCGGTGCGGTCCTCCGGCGCGATGTAGAGCCGCACCCAGCGCGAGGCAGTGGGGCCAATGTCGATGAAGTGGTCGCCCGTCGAGAGAGCGGAGGTGCGAAACCCCTCCTTCAGCAGGCTGCAACCGTCGCCCGTAAGCCCCGTCTTCAGCTCCTCGCTGAGGTAACGGCGGCAGTCGAGCAGGTTCTCGGCCCCGGTCGTGGTTACGCCGCTCCGCTCTCGGAGTGAGATCGCAAGGGAGGGCGTCCCGGTGTACAGCACGTGGCGCTCCGGAGAGGACACCGCGGCGTTGTAGCGGAAGCGCCCGACGAACATGCCCGGCACCCCGCTCTCGACCAAGCGCAGGCCGTAGGCTACTCCTGGTGCCAGGACGGGCCCTAGGTCCGTCCCCGTTGGCAGAACGCCCTGAAGGGTGGAGGTGCCACGCGCCACCTCGTCACACGCGCCGGCGAGCGAGCGTGAAGCGAGGGCGGCAGCGTCGCACCGCAGAGGCAGGCTGCCGAGGGTGAAGCGCGCCACCGCCGGATCGTGATCGCTCAGCTGATCGGCAAACTCCGAGCTTAGGTGAACGATGTCGAAACCGGTCAGACTTTCCCGCAAGCTGTCGGACACCAGGACTTGGTCCAAGACCTGCGAGTTGCCTTCGAAGACGTAGGAATAGCGCTCGCTTTCCAGTAGCGTTTCAACCAACGTGTGAAGGCCTGCCGCCTCCAGCACGGAGACGGGCGGCGAAAACTCGAAGTCGTTCAAGTCCCCCAGCACGATCACGGCGGCGCCTGGGTCGAGCGCGCGAAGCTGGCTCACGAAGCTGGTCACGACCTGCGCCTGCGCCACCCGCTGGCTCTCGGAGCTCAGCACCGGAGGCTGGAATCTGCCGAACAACGGTTGGTCACCGCCCTTGGAGTTGAAGTGGTTGGCGACCACGAACAGTGGGACGCCGTTGAACGCAAACTGAGCCGCCAGCGGCTTGCGACTGTTCGCGAAGGCAGCGTTGGTTGGATCGATGCGACCAGGGCTGAACCTCAAGGAAGGCGCGCCGCCCTGGTTCACGACCGCGTTCGGGGTGGCGGAGGTCGCGCCCGGTCGCGACACGAGCGACAGCCCACGGTCCGTACGGAACAAGAACCCCACTCGGATATTGCCTCCTGGCTCTCCGCCGTCCTGGTTGGGCTGCGGGTCAATCGAGGCGTACTCGTAGCTCGGACCGCCAGCGGCCGTGATGGCAGAGACGAGCAGCGCGATCGTCTCGGACGCGTCGACCACGCCGTTGCTGACGGGGCCACTGTTGTCCTGAACCTCTTCCAACGCGAGCAGATCTGGAGCTCCGAGACGGTTGGTGATTACCTCCCCAAGGGCCGCGAACTTGGCGGGCGGGTCGCTCGGGTCCAGGTTCTCCACGTTGAAGGAGGCGACGCTGAGCTGATTGTCGGTCGGTGCGCCCAGCGACGACGTCTCTTTCACTAGCCCTCCCGGCCTGACCGCAGGCAGCGGGGCGGTGGCAACCAACTTGAAGTTGCCGAAGCTGTAGTCGATGACGCCGACCACGTTGCCCGGGAAAGAGTCACCGACGTTCACTTCTGGTAGCGGGACGACGCCGCTCACCAGGTGAATGCGTTCAGGATTGAAATCCGAAGCTTGGATGACCACGCCCCCTCGTGGGGTACGGAGGCCCGCGGCGCCGCCACTCTCCGCGATTACCGGAATTTCACGAGAGCCGCCGCTGAAGTCCGCGCTCGGGCCCACCGCAACCGCGCCTTCGAGCGCGACGCGCATGCCCTCCAAGCTTTCATAGAAATCGAGCCCATCGTTTTGTGGGTCGAAGACGCTGCCAGCGTTCTCGGCATTGCCCGCCACCGCGTCGTCGTCGATGACTCTGCTCGGCGGGGTGCGGCCCAGCGCTCCGAGCAGCACGGGCTCCGGGAGCGGATTGCCCGAGCTCAATACCTGAATCGCCGATGGCCTATCCAGCTCGGTCGTGGTCAGGTTGGCAAAACCACTGGAGCTTGCGTTGCAGGGGCTGCAGCCCGGGCGAAACTCGCTGACCACGCTCGTGACCAGCAAGGAGTCGCCCACCGCCACCGCCGGCGCACTCGAGGTGAAGACGAATATCCCCTCCGACGTGGCAGGGTCGAAATCGGCCGTCGGATCTTGCAAGTAGAAGCCATTGCTGCGAAGCGCCGTGACGACGCCAGGAACGTTCTCTACCGTCTGCCCGAGGTGCGGCGACAGGTGCGCCTCACCTTTGTATGTCGCGGATTCGTAGAGGGCCCGGCATGCCAGTCCCTCCGCCCGCTCCGCCGCCGCTGCCGCCCGCTCCTGAGCTACCCGCACTACCGCCGCTGCTGGCGCCACTCGAACCGGCGCCGCCGCCGCCGCTGCCGCCCGTTCCCCCATTAGGTTCACACTCGGTTGCGGGCGACCCGCTGGCTCGGGGTGCGGGGGCGCTCGCCACGAAGTCCAGAGAGTTGTCGTTGCGGTCTTGGCAACCCTCGCCCACTCGAGAGACGGCCGTCGAATTCGAAGCAGCGGGTGCCGCGCTACCCTCGGAGAAATTGGCGCCGCCGTAGCCGACCAGATCAACGATCGCCGCGAGCTGCGCTGCGCTGCAAGGAGAGCTGCCGCCGTTGCAACCCACGGGCTCGCTATCCTGGACGAGCGCGACCTTGCCTGCCGTCGCCGAGAGCGCGATGGGCGAGGCATCGATGAAATCTGCGGTTAGAGGAGCACCGACGGCGCCGCCCGCTTCTTGCACGAGGTAAGATTGGCCGGGCGCGAGCGTGATGGTCGGCAGCTCCGTGAGCTGCGTCGCGGTCGCACCCAGATTGCCAGTTCCCGTCGCGCTCGCGTATTGCAGGGAGTAGCCGGACAGCGTCACGGGGGCGCTACTTCGATTGAAAAGCTCGATGAAGTCGTGGGTAAACGGCGCGCCCGCGTTGCTGCCGCCGCCATAAACTTGGCGAATGACCACGGCCGAGTCGGTGTCCACTCTCTGCGCGCGCGTGCCCAGCGGTTCGTCCGACGCCGAGCACGCGACGACGGGCGCGCCCGCTAGCAAAAGTGCCACGCCACTGACTCTCCACCGCGACGGCTTCGTGAGCATGACTGCCCGGTCTACACGTGTCGCGAGGCCAGGCTACGACGTTTCAGTGAAAGTTAAGCAAACGCCCACGAGCTCGCGACAGCGCCGGTCAGAGTCCGAGCGCAACCAAGCGGTCCCGGGTGCCAGTGAACACACGCCCATCACTGACGATGGGGTCGGTCACGGCGCCCCCGAGGCTGATGGTTTTCAGCAGCTCACCGGTCTGCGTGCTCAACGCGTAAAGGCTGCCGTCGGATTCGCCGATGTACGCTACGTCAGCGCCGACCGCGATTGCTCCGGATAGCTCGCCCTGGCCCACGGTGGTCTGCCACTGCAGCTCGCCCGTTGCGAGCGAGAGGGCAGACACCACGACGCCGCTGGCAGCGTTGCTAGCTACCAGAACGGCCTCGAACGTCACCGCGAACGGACCTGCAAGCCCACTCACCGGGGTACGCCACTGCACCGAGCCGTCGCGTTCATTCAACGCGAGCACGGCGTCGCCGGCTCCCGACGGCACGATGACGTGCCCCATCATGATCGCGGGACCAACTCCAGGAACGGCGAGCGGGTCGATATGCTCGTCTACGGTCGTAGACCAGCTCAAGGTGCCGTCTACGTTGAAAGCTCGCGCATAGAACGGGCCGGACCAGGGCGGGCCGCCGACGCTTCCCGATTGCCCCGACTCGGCCGGCCCCGGGCCCACGACGACCCATCTATCGTTCGCGGTGGCAGGCGCCATGCGCGAGTCGAAGTTGATTCCGAGGTGAACCACCCGACCGGTTGGATAACCGGACTCGCCTGGCTCCAGCGTGGCCGGGGTGAGCCGAAGCGCACCGAAAGTTTCCGCGGCAAAGAAGCTCCAAGCGCCGTATATCCACGAAATGCCGACGAGCGGACCCTTCGAGAGCGGGGGAGCATAGCCCGACTCGTCGGTCGCGCGAACCGTGGTCCGCACCGCGCCATCCCCCACGCGAATGGCGTCAGTGCTGTACTCCTCACCGCTACCGTAGCCAGACCGGTAGAGCGCCCCTGAATTGAACGCCACGTAGTCGGTCGCCCTCGCCGCCTCGCGGCTCCATAGCTGCTCTCCCGTCGTCGTGTCGAACGCCGCTCGGGACGAAGAAAATACTCTGCCGCCATGCTGAGTCAGCCGCCGAGCATCGGACGCTCGAGACCAAAGGACGCGCAGACTGCCCACTGCGCTGGATGTGAGCTGCTGCTCATTGGGGTTGAACGCGGTGTGCCGGGGTGATCGTCGGTATTGCCCCCAATTGGCGCCAACCGAGAGCTCTTCTTGGACCGATGCTTCGGGTGCGTGGTCGTCGGCTTCCTGGCTACTTCCGGCACCGCAACCAGAAAGACACACACCAATCGACAACCAACACGCCGCCGCCCCAGCCCTTGAGAATGACATGCGGCGAGACTAGCGCGTGAGCTTGGCGGCTCATCGACGCCCACGCCACTTTGCCGTGACTTGAACGAGACGTGAGTCGTGACGTGAGTCGTGACGTGAGTCGTGACGTGAGAGCCTACGCTCCGTTATTGGCAGACGCTGCTCAGGCACGAACCGCTGATGCAGTCATCGTCGGTCAAGCAAGCCTTGCCTGCTCCACAGAGGGGGCAGCCGGACGTGAGTCCACAGTCTACGTCCGTCTCCAAAGAGTTCTTTTGCCCGTTCACGCAAACCTCGGGCAAACAGACTCTCGGAGCTGAGTCTGCGGACGCAGGCGAACAACCCCACCCGAGGTCGCAATCCTTGAAGACGCCGGAGCAGGGCCGCCCCGCCGCGCACGGCAAGCAACCGGCGGCAGCGCCGCAGTCGACGGCGTTTTCCAATCCGTTTTTGACGCCATCCCCACAAGACGGAGTCACCAAGCAAGCGCCCTTGGGGCCGCAGCTGACCTCGGCCGGGCAATCCGAGTCGGACTTGCAGCCCAGGGAGCTGCGGGTGGCGCCGACGCTCGTGATGTAGCGGTAAGTGCGGTCGCCGCGAGTTACGCGGAAGCCCTTCAGCTCCGAGCGGTAGGTGCCGCTCGCGGTCAGCAGGGTGGCCGCGGTGCTGTCGGGTGCAGTGGGTGAGTAGAACGGACCATCGACAGACGAGCTCGTCTCCAGCAGCGCTTCCACGCCGGCCTCGTCTTCGCTGGAGTCAACCAGGGCCTCCACGAGGAGGCGCCCGTCAATCGTGCCCAGCTCGTCTTCCAAGCCCGGGCGGAGCACGTGTAGCAAGGTGGGCGCGATGTCCACGATGCCACTCGGAACCTCGACCACGACGCCCTTTTTGAAGGCCGGCCCGGACATGATCAAGATGCCACCGAGGTCTGCGGGAGAAGAGCCGCCGCGAACGCCGTGGTAGTCAGCGACGATGTTCGTGATCGTCGTCGCGGCGTCCTTCGAGATGAGCACGCCCGGCATGGAGCCGTAAGAGCTGCCTTTGAGCGGGGAGCCGGGTTGAATGCGCGCGAGTGGGGGCGCCGAATCGGGCTTTCGACAAACAGCGTACAGGCACCGCAGACCAGCGGCGCACACGGAAGGATCCTCACACGCCTCGCCCTCTGCTTGGTACCTGGATACCGCGTTCGCTTGGGCGAAAGCCGCAGCCAGCTGCTCGCCGGTTCCGGCCAGATTGCAGGACGGAGCGTCCACGGGCTGGTCAGCAGGGCAGAATTTGCACTTCGGGGAGGGGTCGAGTGCGTCGCAGTACAGGCCTGGTCGGCAAGGCTTGAAGTTGGGACAACCCTCCTTGAGACCGGGCAGCTCCGGAAAGCCGCCCTGAATCAAGGGAGCGTTGCCCACCACGTCCGCGTCGTCCCAATGGTAGGTGACGAGCACATCCAGCAGCGTGCCATCCGCGAAGCCCAGCAGACTCAAGTCGAGGGTGCCTGGTAGCGCCGCCTTGGCGTAGCGCGGCGCGACGAACACACTGCCAACCTCCGGGCGGCTCTGCAGAAACGCCACCAGTTTGGTGATGGTGCCGACGCGGTGGCTCGGTACGTAGAGGAGCTCGGAAGCGCCGTTCGACACGACGACCACCGCGTTCGGATCGAGCTCGGGCGGCACCAAAGCTGGCCCCGTCAGCTCGCCGCCGTTCGAGCTTTGACGGCACGCGTAGCTCCAATCGCCGTCGTTCCGGAGCTTCTTGTAGGTCGTGTAGGCGTGACCAGACAAACACGGCTGACCGTCGTGGGCGGTGAAGCCGGCACGCCCCAACAAATCGACGAGCCGCACCGCGCCATCGACCGGGATGCCTCCGGAGGTATCGATGGCTGCCCAGCGAGCGAGAGGCCGCGCCCCAGGGTTCAGTCCCCAGCGCGGGAACAGAGCGGCGTCGCCCGCGAGCGCGCTCGTCCCCGCGTCGGACACCAAGACCAAGTTGCTACCTTCCGGCAGCGCCGCCTCGAGCGCGCCCAGATCGCGATCCAAGGATTCCTCGAGCTGCGCCACTTCCGCGAGGGAACCGGGTCCTGTCCGCAGGGCCGTCTCCCCGGCCGCCCGCATCCAGAGCACGAGCAAATCCGTGTCGCTGCTCGACAGCAATTGCTTCGCCGCCGCTGCTTCCAGCGCCGCTGCGTCGTCGAACGTGTGCAGCGACGGCAGTAGCGGGTTCAGGAAGTTTCTAGATCCGGGAACCGGATTGAAGGCATACGGGTCGTTCACCCTGGCCGCGAGGGCGTCTCCGTAACGCGTAGACTCGTCCGCGGGGCGATAGGCAGAGGGTGCGACCAGCTCCGGAAAGAGCGCAGCGGCGTGGCTGGGGACGCCCAATCCGAGCTCCGCCAGCGACCTCGCAAACGCGCGCGGGTAAACATACGAATCGTCCAGCACCCAGCCGCCGCGTGAAATGTCGAACAGCGAGGCCGGGCCGCTGCGACCGATGACCGCGGTCCGAAAGCCGGCTTCGCGCGCGACCTCGAGGAGTGAACGAGCTTTGAGCACCCCCCCTTCCAGGCTCCCCTGCAATGACTCGAGTGTCCCGCGATCGCCGAGCGAGACGGGCTGGCTCGTATCCACGACACGGCCCAAAGAGTCTTGCGCGACCGCCCCCGGAAAGAACATGCGTTCGCCCAGCACGCCGTGGCGTGCCGGTAGCAAGCCTGTCGCCAGACTGCCCGCGGCGGCCATTCGGTTCGACGGCAGCACACTGCTCGCCTGGCTGAAGCGCACGCCCTTTCCGGCAATTCGCCAGAGATTCGGGGTCAAGGTAGGAGTCACGAGCTCCGGGCGCAGCCCCTCCATCACCACCAGCACGGTCTTCGGGCCCACGTTCTCAGCGCCACCTGCTCCGCCGCCGTCGACTCCGGCGCCACCTTGCGACGCGTCGCCGGCGGAGGTGCCGGATGCACTCGCCCCGCTCGCTGGGCTCGTCCCGCCCGCCACTGCGGCGCCGCCGCGACCGATCGGAACGGCGGGGTCCGGCTCCGCGAAGCAGCTGCCCAAAGTGAGCAGGCTGCTCGCCAAGGCGCCTAGCGCCCAATAACGCATGTTGCTCATTTCAGCTCACTTCCGGGGATACCGCAGCTCACACTGGTCGTAGTTGGGCCGCCATTGAGATGGGTCCGCAAAGGCGAGCTTGAGGTACGCGTAGACCGCGAAACCGACGTTGAGCGCGCCGCGGCGTACCCACGCCTCGGCTACGTCCGTACCGCCCGCCGAATCGGCCGTACATACGGGCGTACCGGGAGGAATCGAGATTGAATACTGCATCGCGCAGAAGGGATCTTGTTCGCTCCCGCTCACATTGCCCGTGTACTCACTGCGGTCGAAGTACCCGCTCACGCTGACGTCCGCGTCGAACGTGACCTCGCGCACCGGCCGTGGATTGTTGATGGCGCACAGGTCACGAAACAGCAGAAACTCGCCGTTCCTACGCACGGCGATGCCCGCCCCGCCGCCGGCCAAAAACATGTCCGGTAAGAGCCCTGACTGCGGAGAATAGGCGGTGTCCAGCGGTAGTCCTGACGGCGTCGAGTACTGAATGGTGTTGGCGCACACCTCCTTGGCGACCTCGAGCATGTTGGCAGTGGCGAACTGGTCCAAGGTGCCGGGCCGATTTTGAGAACCTACTTTGGCCGCGGCTACTTGACGTAGCGCCGCGTCGGGAATCACCACTTCCGTACCGCCGAGCGCCATGAACAGGAGATACTTGGAGGCCCCGAATTCACCGAGGCTCGTGCCGTCCGCTAGCATCTGCTGCGTGAAGAACGACAAGTTGTGGTTCGGTGAGCTCAACGGCCCGAACAGACCCTGGGCGTAGTTGGCGACGCGAGTGGTACCGCCGGTTAGGTTGGCGATGGTCGAGGCGAGGTTACTTTCAGCGGTGCCGCGCTGTCCGTGGCAGTTCGAGCAAATCGCGCCGAACACGGCGGCGCCCGGGAGGGTCGAATACATACGTCGGGGGTCGCCCACGTCAGCCAGCTTGGCGGCGGCACGCAAGTCTGGATTGGCCCAATACGGGGCTTCTGGGAGCGTAGGAGCGTCCGTGAAGTCGCACTCCGGCTTGTCCTTCCAAAAATCGAAGGGGTACTCCGTTTGCACGAAAGCCTGTAGCTCGGGGCTCGGCTCGAAGTTTCTGATGAACGCGAACCGCTCGTCGAGGAGGGCGGTTCGCCACTTGCCGTTGCGGGGTGCGAAGTCGCCCGCCACTTCCGTGAAGTCTTCCTCGAACCAGTGGGGGCGGTCCGGAATGTCCCAGGGCGGAGCCGCGTCCGTAAACGCGGGCGAAGCGGCGCCCCAATCGCGCAGATCTTCCGCCGGTTTGCATTCGGGCTGTTGCGCCAAAAAGCGACGAACGCGCTCGTCGGCTTCGGCGAAGGCGGCCGGTGTGCTGGCTTCTACGAAGCTGAGGCCATTCTCCGAGCGCGCGGTGGGCAGGCTCGCGATCCAAGAGCCCATGATCGTTTGAGCTCGGCAATCGATGCCCGCCACGTGCAGCGGCATGTGCGGGTAGAGGATGTTGTCCTCTCCGTACGTGCGGGGCGCTTGCACGTTGCGATAGAGCAAGCTGGTCCACGGCGCGACGTTCTTCTGATTTCGCTCCGGGATTGCCGGCACGGCGGGCACCGTCTGAGTCATGGCTCGACGCGCCTCTGCGGCCGAAGTTGCTTCGACGGCCTGGCCCTTGACGTCTACGGTTCGGGTCGATAGCTGCGGCTCGACGTAGGGGACGCCGACGTTGTTACTGATGCGCAGCGGGCTCGCTTTCGAAATTGGGAACTGAAAGAAGATCCCACCGGGCAAAAAGTTGAAATCCTCCAGCGAAGGGTTCAAGCGCGTCGGGTAGCCGCGCGGGTTGTGGCAACCCGAGCAGTTGCCGACGGCGTAGGCTTGAGCTCGCAGCTCGTACGCGTTGCGCGGCTTGCGGTCCCCCGCGGAGTCCTCCAACTTGATGAAGTCGTCCGGGGACGTTGCGCCCGTAATGAAGCCGTAGTCGATCAGGCGCTGTGCTTGCGTGAGCTCGTCCGGTCCCGCCTCCTCGTAGACGCCGCCGTCCCCATGAGGACGACGGTTCAGCTGGGTGGGGTTGATGCCGAGCAGGAAGTCCTTGGTGGGCGAGCCTTCGTGACATTGCTCGCACCGGTGCCAACCGGGGACCGGGTACTCCTTCTCGCCCGCGAGCGGCCTGAGCACGACGCTGCCGCTCTGGTTGTCCACCGCCTCCAAATTCTTTCGGAAGACGCGCTCGTCCTCCACGTAAGGAATGATCGTGTCTTTGAAGGTGTACTCGTTCAGGTTCGGATCGCTGAGATTGGTACCCAGGTAGGGCTTCTCCAGCAACGTGGCTTCGGTCTCGTCCGCGTTCCACAGGTACGTCCCGAACACCGCGCGGTATTGCTTCTCCCCGTCCGCGTCCACGTCCGGTCGGGCGATGATGAGGCGCGTCTCTAGCTTGCGCCAGCCGACCCGACCGTCCTTGTCCGTCACCGGTTTGGTGAAGGTTTTGTACAGGCGGGCGTTGGGCGGGGTGAGGAAGGTCTGTTGCTCTGCGTCGTAGTGAAGGCTGGTGCCGCGAGGCAGATGCAGGTAGCGGAGCTTGCCCGCATCGAACGACCAGAGCTGGTACGTGGGGGCGACCGCAATGGTGTTGTGGCGCGCCAGCGTCTCCGTATCCAGCGTGAACAGGTCCGTCTCACTCAGCTTCTTCGGCAGGTCCGCGAAGGATTGGATCGCGGCGAAGCGAGCTTCTCTTGCTTCGTCCTCCTCGCTCCAATCGGCTCCGACGACCTCCTTGCTGGGGATGCAGTCGCCCAAGTTGGTGAGGCCGAGGCCCGCTCGCTCATCGAACGCGTAAGGATTGGTCGCCGCTTCTGGCGAGTCCCCGCCTGCGAGGACGGGCGCGTAAGTGACGGTGGGGCGCCCCTGGTCCATCCATGCTTGCAGATCCGACGCCAAGGCCCTCAAGTCGTCACGGACAGGGAACGGGGAAGCGGGAGGCATGCGCTTGACCGCGTCCTCCTCCAGGATGCGCTCCACTGCGGAGGCGGGGAGGGCGGTAGCGAAGCTCTCCGCCGTGTAACTGAAGTTGCCCTGGCTCGCTGGTGAGCGATGGCAACCCGCGCAGAAGCCGTCGAAGCGCGAGACGAGCTCACTCACGAACTGCACGCGCTCCGCGCCGGTGGCCTTGCGAGAGTAGAGCGCGGCGCGCGCGGGGATCGCGTGCTCGGATCGAACGGGCGCGCACGACGAGTTGGTCTCCCCGGCGGCGCCGGCCTTCCCGCCGCCGGAGCTCGCGTCCCCACTGGAATTTTGAGTGGGGCTACCGCTGGCGGTCGCGTCCGCACCGCCAGCGCTGTCGTGGTTGCTCGGAGGCGAGTCGTCGCCACCGCAACTGAGAGCCAGCGCCGCGCCTAGCGCGCCGAGCAGCGCTGCGCTGCGCATGCGCGCTCCCACCGTGCCCTCGTTGCACCTTTGATTGATCATGGCCGAACGCGCGGGACTCTTAGTCGGAAGCCCAGCCTGGGCACGCAACTTCTTGATGAAGTCAGCGAGCTTCAAAGTTCATCGAATCGTTACCTGCCGCCAGGGGCTGCATGCTAACCAAGCCGCGTGCAAGCTCGGTCCAGAGGTCTGCGCGCCCAGAAGGTAGCGAGTAGCATCGCGTTGGTGGCGAGCCTCGGCGCGCTCATTGCGGCCGGTTGCCATTCGGAGGCGGATGAACCCACGGGCCAGCCGGCTGCGGGTGGGGACGGCGCCGCGAGCGTTGGCGGCGCTGCTCACGCCGGTGACGGCAGCGAAGCGGGCGCGCCGGGGAAGCCGACAAACCCCGGGAGTTTTGGGCTCATTCACGCAGCGGAAGGGCTCGAAAGCCTGAAGTGGACGCTGAGCACGCCCCAGAGCGAACTGGAGTCCGGAGAGCTCGGCTACGTCACCGCCGCTCGGCTCGAAATGCTGCCACCCGGCGACTACACGTTGGAGCTCACCCTCGCAGACGAGAGTATTTCGCGCGAGCTCAGGCTGCGCGAGGGTGCTGAGCTCCAGGTCGTCGTCACGGCGGCCGTAACGAGCGACACCGAACGGCAAGTATCCGTCGTGGATATCCCCGCGGCAGGGTCGGACTCCGCAAACGACGGCGCAGCGCGCTTCTATCTGATCAACGCCGTGCCCGGCGACGCGCGAACGTTCGACGTGGGTATCGACAACCTCGCGGAACCGGACGGCACGGTGGAGCCCGGCGCTACTTCCGAAGCCTTCTCTCTGGATGTGACTCGCCCCGCTGTCGCTTTCCTGAAGGATGGCGCCGTGACGGATGACTTCACGCTTCCGGTGCCGATGGCGGGCAGCAGCGTCATCAGCGTGCTGCTCGGGAGCCCGGCGGCGGCAGGCCCGGCTGGCGCGGAGGTCCGATTGCTCGTCGCGCGCATGTCGACCGAACCCGTGGTGAGCGAGGTCCAGGCGGACCCGACCATCTACTTCCTGCACGCGAGCGCGGCGCATAGCGGGGTGGACCTCTTCATCGGGCCGGAAAACCCGCGCGCCTCGCTCGTGGTGGATGGTCCGCAGAGGGTTCGCACCTTTGCCGTCAGTCACACCACCAACCAGCGGTTGATCAGGGCTGAGCTCGTGGACGACGCGCGGTTCGGGGAGCTGCGCACGGCCAGGTCCCCTGCAGGTGCGGCCACGCTCGAGGCCTACCTCACGATCCCCGGGGATCCGCAGCTGCCTGTCCCCCTCAACTACAACCTGGTGGGTAACTTGTTACCCAACCAGCGCCTCCGCAACGGCGCGGCGATTGGCCGGCAAGGCGCGCAGACGGTGGGCGGGGAGCTAAAGGGAGGCGCGGAGTACCTGGTGATCTTGCCTTCGGACGGACCTTGGTTCGACAACCGCGTCAAGTTCGGGGAGGACGCGCCCGAGCTCCCGTTCGAGCGCATCGAACGCAAGCAACCGAGCCCAGACGTGGCCTCGCTGCGGCTGGCGGCGGCGGTGACGCGGGACGGAGTTGGCCTCGCGCTGCCCGTCGACATCGCGTTGGATGGCGAGACCGTCATCACGGGACTTCGCCCCTTCCAATTGAACGACGCGCGCAGCGTGACCCCGGGCCCCCATCGGTTGACGTTCGACATCGAAGCGCAGGTCGAGCTTCCCGCGCCGCGGCTCCTCGAGCTCGACGTGCATGCGGGCCAAGACTTGCTGGTGATCGCGACGGGCGACGCCAGACCAGCCGCGGTCACACTCGAATCCAAACCCCGGCTCGACGACGCAGATGCGGACGGAACGGTGGCTGCCTCCGTCGATCCGCAAACCCAGCGCAGTGTGGACCCGAACTACCTTCCGGCGGACGGTAACAGTGAGTTGATTCAGGACGACTGCCCGACTCAACCCGGTCCTCGCTCACAGAAGGGCTGCCCCGCCCCCGGCCTCCACTGGCTGGTGCTGGACTTGTCGACCAAGCCGCCGACCGTCCGCGTGCTGCCGATGAACTGAGCGGTTCGGCTCAGTATTGGCGCCGACTTCGCTGCTCCTCAGGCCGGTTCGGCTGCCGCACGCCAGACCGCATCCACGTCCAATCGGCAGCTCAAAGCGCTGAGCTCTGCGATTTCCCCCGCGCCGGCGCTGGTTCGCGTCCAGAGCGAGGAGGAATTGGGACGAGACCAGACTTCGATTTGAGCGGCGCGATGCGAAACGACCACGATCGCTTCGAGTGATGGAACCTGCTTGTAATGCGTGAGCTTCTCGCCGCGGTCGTAGTCCTCGGTGCTGTCGCTCGTCACTTCCACGATGATACGAGGGTTCGTGACGCTCGTTCTTTTCTCTGGGTCCCGCTCGGTAGGTCCGCACACCACCGACGCGTCAGGGTAGGTGGCAAGGCCTGTCGCCATCACTCGAACGCCGAGGTCCGAGGTGAAGACCCGACAGCTACCGCCCCGTATCTGGTCGCGTAACTGGCCGATCACTTCGGCCGCCATCGCTGCGTGCTCCGGAGTGCCCCCCGCCATTGCCACGATTTCACCCGCGAGAAACTCGTGACGCGTGGTGCTTTCTGCCTCTAGCGAAACATAGTCCTGGTAAGTGTAGCGGTGCAGCGGGAAGGCAGACGTCACTCGCCCAGCCTATCGCGGACTCCGCAGTGGCGCCATCCAGGAAGCCCGCGCAAGGAGGCCGGCTACTTGCGGCCGAGTGCGTGCTGGCGAGACAAAAGAAAACCGGCGCCCTCCAGGAGCGCCGGTCTTCGCCAGTTGGCCTACGGATCAGCTCAGAGGCAGGTCTGGTTCTGGAAACCGGCGGCCGCGCCGTCCGCGGGGTTGTCCGAGAACGTCACGAAACCCTGGGCCGAGACCTTGGGGTCCGTGTACGCGCGGTCGAGGAAGCAACCGAGCAGCTTCGCCTCGTCACCGGTGACCGCGGCGTTGCCGACGAGGTCGTTGACGAACAGGCGGCGAGACAGCGGGTACGAACCGGCGCGGATCGTGTCCGTGCGCGGCACGACGTTGCCGACCTTCAGCGAGGTGACGCCGGAGACGGTCGTCGCCTCGAGACCGGCGTAGCCGGTGGAGTACGGGCTGATGGCCACGAGGCAGCCGATTTGCTGCGTGGAGTCCGCGCGGCGGCAAGGCGTCACGTTGGCGCCCGAGACCGGGTCCTTGGCGAGCGTCTTGCTCTGGTGGATGCGGTGGAACTCACCGGCGTTCCAACGAGCGAGACGATCCGCCGCCGTGTCGGCCGGGTTGTTCGCACCGGGGTACGGGTTCGTCGCCGGGACGCTGATCGCCAGAACGACGCCGAGCTTGCCGTCCGGACCGCAAACCTGCTCGTCCGCGTCGCAGGTGCGACGGATCGGGTCGTTGTCTTGCGTGGTGGTGCCGTTGCAGAAGTTCGTGACACCGGTGAGGAGCTTGAACGCGTCCGTCGTGCCCGACGCGTCGTCGCGGCGGAAGGCGTGACGGAGCGGGTTACCGGCGTGGCCACAGGTCGACGACGTCCAGTTCTGCCAGTTGTTGAGGGTGGAGGTACGGAACGCGCTGGTGCACGCCGCCGCGCTGCCGTTGGCAGTCGCCGCGGTGCCGTCGCCGCCGCTGAAGATGGCGCGGATGCGATCGAAGGGAGCGCCGGCGGTGAACTTGATGCCGAGGCAGGTCTTCAGCTTGGGGTCCACGACCGGAGCCGAGCTCAGCGCCGAGCCGGGGACGCCGGCGGTACCCTCGCGGCGCGACACGAGGACGGTGATACCGTCGAGCGCGATCGCGTTCATCCGGTAGCTGGGGTTGGCGGCGCAAACGGCAGCCTTGAGCGTGCGGGACATCGGCGCGATTTGCTGCGTGGCGGCCACCATGGCGCTTTCGCCGTTGCCCGAGCCGGTGCCCGCGTAGGTGAGAGAAGCCGCGCCGCAGTCGTGCGTGGCGTCGCCGGCGAGGACGAGGTTGGTTACCGCTTCGAGCGTGTCCGAGCCCTTGAGAGCCAAGGCGCCGGCGCCAGTGACGACCGCGCCGACGGCGATGAATGAGCTGAGTACGAGGAGTGTTCGCATTTTGTGTCCCTTGGGTTTCGCCCCACTAGAGGGCGGCGGGAATATGCACGCTTTGAAAGTGTTGGTGTGCGTCAACTAAGTAACGTTGCAGCGCCCGTGTAGGGCGTGAATAGACAGCATATGACTTCTGCATGCTCACGACGGTCAGCGCGTCACAAGCTCCAGCAATCGAGTGTGAATAGCGGTTCGGGCGCGAGCGAATTGCACTCGAACGTTGCCGTCGCGTCGCGCGCGTCGGGATTCTGGCGCGAGCGCGCAGGTAAACGACGATTCGGCTACGACTCGATGTTGATCATGAGCCGAGCGCGCGTTCTTGACTGGTCACGCCCTCGCGCGGCGGACGAGATTGGCAATTACTTTGCCGCGCGTGATTCCGTGAGACTCAATCGCTGAGCGCGAGAGCGCATGCCCCAGAAGAACCGGCCGAGCAGGGCGATGATACCGGCCATGGCTCCCAGGCCAACTCCGAGCGGTGCTGCTCGCCAAACGCGCGCGAGCAGCGGCCGCTGAGCGGCCACCATTTGGCGCATTCGCTCCACGCTGGCCGCGTCCATTCCGCCCGCGCTGGCGCGCTCGATGATCGCTTCCGCGTCGGACAAGCGCTTTTCGCGCAGGGCGACCGAAAAGGCTAGCGCCACCGTCTTGCGGTCGTCCGGCGCTAGACGGTCCAAGTGCTCGCTGCAAGACTTCAGGGTCACGAAGTCGTCGACGAGGAGCGCTAGCTCGCATTGGGCGTCGTAACCCCAGCGCTCGCCGGGCGCGAGTGCTACTGCGGCGTCCGCGAGCTGCTTCGCCTCCGCTCGCACTTCGGTCTTCTTTCCCTCCGGGCCGCTGAGCAAGTGATGCACGAGCATCGCACGGTCCCACGCATTGCTGTCGGGGGACTCGAGCACTTGGCGGCAAGCATGCGCCCCCTCTACCGGGACTCCGAGGTACGCATAGCCTTCGCACAAGCGCCGCCAGCCTTTGACGAAGTAAGGAGCTTGGGTGACCACCTCCACGAACTCATTGACGGCGCCCGCCCAGTCGTTCTTCTTCACGAGCTCCTCGGCTTGGCTCACGTGTTCCGCGAGCTTTTGAACGAGCTCCATGTCGCGGTTGATCGCGCTCGCGACGTCCTGCGGATCTTCGGACATGCTGCCCGACGCCGGCGGGACGGGAGCGGCGTCCGGCGCTGCTGCTCCAGGAGCTGCTGCCTGTGCGTGAGCCGGGACCTGGAAGCAGAGCAAGGCGAACGCAGCCGAAATCATCGCGGCGGCCCGGCGGCCCGAGAAGACACGGTGGAGCAGCGTGCCGAGCAGGGCAAGCGCGAACGCGCCCAGCAGGCCGAGCTTGAGGAAACGACGGCGCTGCGCGCCTTCCGCTACCTCAGTGAAAGGGCGCGCCAGGCGGCTCCCTGGGGCTAGTTGCGCGAGCTGCGCGCTGCACCCAGCAAGGGCCGCGCGGTCACTGATGCGCTCGGCGACGTTGCAGCGAGCGGCCTCCGACCAAACGCTACCCGGGTCCAGCCCTTCTACCCGCTGCATCAGCAGCGTGGCTTGCTTCAAGTCCGCGTCCGAGGGGCGGCCGGAGCCGAGCATGAGCGCGGCTACCGCGGCCTGGAGATCGGCAGCGTCCGGCACGACGCGTCGGAGGAGCGAGTTGCACGCGTCCACCGCTTCCGCGCGCAAGCCCTGCTCCGTGAGCGCCTGGCACCGGCGACGCATGGGGTAGTGAGCGGCTTCCTCGTCCTCCGTCGGTAGCGAGCCAAAGAGACTCGCCGCCTGCGCCCAACGGCCCTCCGCGAAAGCGGCGTCTGCCTTCTCGAGTATCGCCGCATGGGCGGGGTTGCTGCCGATGGCAGAGCGGCTCTCGTAGTCGCTGGGGATGGGCGGCTCGCTCGTGGCGGACCGAGCCGCGGCAGCGGGGAGAGACAGCGACGTGACCGCCAAAGCGAGCAGAACCAGCATCAGGGCTTTCATGACGGGCCGGTCGTTCTACCTCAGAGGCCGTGACCGAGTCGGAACAAGTCCGGAGCCTTCTTATGGCGCTTCCGTGAGTAACTCATGACGACTTGCTGCGCCTCACACTCCTGCGCTCGAGTATCGAGTGTATCGTGTTCATGGAGCATCGAAATGGAGCTCGCCGGCCTTGTGCGCCGCAGTGGCTCGGTTTACAGGGACGACAATGATGCACGATGTGTCCTTAGGACGGCGTCACTTACTACTGCTCGCTTGCTTGCTCCCCATCACCAGCTGCGGAAGCAGCGGGCGAAAGCCCGGAGCCTCAGAAGACGAACGCACGAAGTACTTGAACGAAACGTCCACCAACTGGGCGATGACGCGGGGCTACCCGCGCGGCACCTCTTACAACCCGTTCGAGCAAGAATTGAATCCCGAGTCTGTCGCGGATTTGGAAGTCGTGTGGCAAGTGGAGAGCCAGGCGCAGCTCGTCATTCAACATGCCGACCGCGTCTTCTCGACTTCGGGTGAAGCGTACGATCTGGCGAGCGGGGAGCTGCTTTGGAGCTCGGAGCAACCGCTGCCCAACGCCACGGTGTGCAAGGGCGCGGTGTTCGGCATCGGAGCGTCCATCGACAAACGCTCCGTGCGTACCGGTGAGCTCGCGGATTCGAAGGACCTCGGCTCGCCGGACGCGTTGTTCAGCCCGCCGACCGCCAAGGATTCGAAGGTCTTCTTCTCGATCGCCGCGCCCAGCGCCGGCGACGCGCACGATGCGGGGAGCCGGTACATTGCGTACGACGTCGTGGACAAGACCGCGCAGGAGGTGGCAATGCCGAGCGCACAGTACCGGACGCTCGCGCCCGCCGCGCTCACGAGCGGTATGCTCTACTCCGTAGCGCTGGAGCCGGCCGGGGAGGGGTTTCGATACGTGGCGTTCGCGACGGTGTTCAACCCCGAGACGGCCATGAATCGTAAGGCGTGGAGCACGGTTCTGGAGGAACAGCTAGCGTCGCCGGCGGAGCTGCCGCGCCAGGGCGCGATGGTGATCGGCGCGCGTGTATTCGTGCCCACGGCGGACGGTCGCGCGGTCGTCGCGCTGGACCAGAGAACGGGTGACGAGCTGTGGCGTGCGGAGACCTCCTCTCCGGTCAGCTCTCTCGCCGTCAACTTCGACTTGGTCTACGCCGTCGGCACGACTGACGACGGGGAGCTCGTGGTCGACGGTTTCGACTTCGAGGACGGGTCCCCACTCTTTGGCCAAGCCTTGGGCGAGGGCACCGTAACCAGCCAGCTCGCGATCGGCGGGGAGGTGCTCTACCTGGGCACCGGCGAGGGCGCGCTCATCGCGCTCGACGGCTCCACTGGCGCGCAGCTGGAGCGGGTGGAGCTTGGAGGCTCCGTCGGCGATCCGATCGTGACCCGCGGCCGAGTATTCGTGGGCAACGGCGAGCAAATCTTCGCGCTTGGTCTGCCTTCCGCCACGCCATGAGCTAGCGCTGATGACAGAAAGACCCCCCGCCCGCCGTGGAGCGGAGCGAGGGGTCCTGCAAGCTCGTGCTCGTCGCGACGCTCAGGGCTGGTGGCGCCAGACTTCCGTCTGGGCTGGGGTCGCCGAGTTGCGGAACGCGAACGGGACGTTGGACGCGCCCACCGCTACCGAGATGCCAACCGAAGAAGTGGCGGCGAGCGCCTGGCTATCCTGGTGCGTACCCGTGCTCGAGTACTTGGCGACTACGGTGCCTGATAGCGCACCGCCGCCGAAATCGACAGGTGCGGATTGTAGGCTACCCACCGAGTAGGCTCCGGCCCCGTCGCCCGCAATCGATGCGGCGAAGTAAGGCGCGCCGGCGCTGTACACATGCGCGCCCGCGTTGCTCAGATGTGCGATGTACGTGTACGACAGGCCATCACCCACGTTCGGATTGGTGATCGCCGGGCCCCCGAACGATTGAGTCGCGGAGTTGAACCTGCCAGTGAGGAAGAGGTCGCTACGTGAAGAGTCCAAAGCGCAGCTCAAAACGTTGGTCTCGGTGTACGCACCGGCCCCAAAGCTCTTGCTCCAAGTGTGGGCTCCGGTTGCCCCCGCCAGCTTCGCGGTGAACGCGCGGCGCTCTTCTTCCCCGCTGCCGAGCTCCGCGCCCGGGCTACCAGGATTGAAGTTGAGCGTCTTGTCGTACTCGCCGCCCACCAGGACATCGCCGCTACTATCCAAGGCGACGCATTTGGGCGTTTGTTCCAACGTGCTTCCGAAGCTCTTGGCCCATTGGAAGGCGCCGTTACCGGAGTCCACGACCACGATCGCAACGTCGCCTTGTTGAGCAGCGTCGCCGGTCAAGGCTCCCGTGCCTTTGGTGCCGACACCCACCTGATTCAGCTGGACGGAGCTCCCGATCTTGAACGCCAGGGCGAGCCGGCTGCCGCTCGCGTCCACGTATCCCGGGACGAGCTCGCCGTTGTCGCTCGTTTTGAAGCTGAAGCCCCAGAGGTACCGACCGTCCGAGTCGAGCTTGATGAGAGCAGAGTCGGCGGATTCGCCGGTGGAGCCCGCCGTCAACGTCGCGGGGGTGGTGCTCGTCGGCAACGTGATCGTGCCGCTGAACGCACCGGTGAAGACGTAGACGCCGCCCGCGTTGTCCACCGCGAGGGCGGCGATGGAGGGAGACTCGACCGCGCCATCCGCGGTCTTGAACGCCCCTAGCAGCGTGCCGTTCACGTCGTAGTGCAGGAGCGCCCAGGAACCGCCGGCCGCTGGCGTGAGCGTCGTCGAGCCGAAAGTGATCGCTTGGGTGAACTTGCCTGCGACCCACACCGAATTGTCACTGCGGTTTACCGCCGTTTGAGCAGCGCTAAGCGGAGCCGTGGCCAGCTTGCACCAGGCCGCGGCCTCGCAATTCGGCCCGCCACCGGTGCCACCACTACCGGCCATTCCCCCGCTGCCGCCGCCGCCGATGCCGCCGCCCGCCGTGCCGCCGGTGCCGCCGCCGCCGATGCCGCCGCCCGCCGTGCCGCCGGTGCCGCTGGCGAAGACTCGGG